>JBEDTZ010000016.1:0-270387 GCA_040119265.1 Pseudomonadales bacterium
GATGAGTCGGATGAGTCGGATGAGTCGGATGAGTCGGATGAGTCGGATGAGCTGCTCGCAATCTTTCGGGACCTAGGTCTGAGGCCCCGTTCAATGGGGTCCATGAGATTTTTGACTATCGATGTCTCGCGGATTATTTCCAATTAGTTTTGGACTAAAGTATCGGCTCTAAGCGGCAAAGAGTGATTAGAAATACCTCGCTACTCGATAAATTAACGGTCTATAATGAAACAGTAGACCATGCAATTTAATCAGAGTGAGGTACCTGCTATCGCTGCCTTCGTTAACTTTGGCGCTCGACGACTTGCTGTTGGCGCATTCGTAACCTTGGCAACTATGTCTTGGGCGCCAACTATTTCAGCTCAATCATTCAGTGCCGCCTGGCAAGAAGTGCTTGCCAATGACAGCGTCTTGGCTGCCGAACGAGCCAAACTGGATAGTAGAACTAGCCTCAATGAGGTAGCTGATGATTTGAATTGGCCGAGACTAGATCTGAACATGGCCTACGTTCAGATGGCCGACCCTATTCAATTAGATATCCTTGATCTTGAACCGCTTGCGTCGGCTCCCGGCGCAATTACCTCGTTGCCAGGCTTAGTGGGTATACCTACGGTCACCGACTTTACTGACGACAATCTCTCTACCGTCTCATTACAAGCCATGTGGCCTATCTATACGGGTGGGAAAATATCGGCCTCTCAGGATATTATCAATTCTCAATACGATGAGTCTCGGGCCGAATTCCAGCTAAAGGTTTCCGAACGTTTTGGAGTGCTGGTGGAGCGTTACTACGGTCTGCAATTGGCACGTCATAATCAACAGCTTCAGGAGCAAGTGGTTGCAAGTATCCAGGGGCATGCGGATGCGGCCGCATTGCTGGAGCAGCAGGGACAGATCGCCCGAGTTGAAACGCTACAAGCTTTGGTTGCGTTGGATGATGCCAAGGTTGCGCTCGCTCGTGCCGAAAGCCAAGTAACGATGGCTGAATTAGCGCTTCACCAGTTGATCAATAGCGATCTCGTTAATCTACAATCTCAGCTTTTTATTGACGTAGAGTTAGCCCCTGCTGCGCATTATATCGAAACAACATTGAATACCTTTCCTGCTTTAGATGTGTTGGATGCAAAACTTGCGCAAAGCGGCGCAGCTATTGATCTCCAGAAGAGTGAATATGCCCCAACAGTCTTTCTCTTCGGTGATTATCAAGCTTACGAGGGGGATAGTTTACTCGCTGATATAACACCAGATTGGCAAGTGGGAGTGGGGGTATCGGTACCCTTGATAAGCAATAGTGGGCGATCAGCTAGAGTTCAGGCTGCGCATAATGTGCAGCTAGAGGTGCAGAATTTATCTCGTCAAACTCGCACTGATCTGCAATTACTGGTTAACCATGCCTATGAACAAGCCCAACAGGCACAACTTGAATATCAGCGTTTAGCCACGGCGCTTGAATTAGCTGCCGAGAATATAAAGCTCCGCGAAAAGGCATTCAGAGAGGGCTTGGGAACCAGTAGAGATCTCGTGGACGCGACCACCTACAAAACCGTGGTAGAAATGCGCAGAGCCGCGGCAGCTTATGCATTCGTTTTTCAGTATGCGCAGCTATGTGCGCTAAGTTCGTCAATTGATCAGTTTATCAGGACTAGTGGAGACTCTCGATGACTAAGCCAGTAAGAGCGTTACTAATCGTCGTAGCCGCGTTAGTTCTATTGTTAGTAATGCGCAGCCTTTGGAGTTTCTTTCAGCCGACGGAGTCAATTTTACAGGGACATCTTGAGGCGCGTGAATTTATTGTCAGCTCCAAAGTACCTGGCCGAATAGGTTCGGTCCTAGTAGAGAAGGGGCAGATAGTCGCGGTTGATGACCTTATATTCACTATCGTTAGCCCCGAACTTGATGCGAAAATGCAACAGGCCGAGGCCGGGCGAGACGCCGTAGGGGCATTAGCTCGCCAAGCAGAGGTGGGGGCTCGTGAGCAGGAAATTGCGATAGCACGGGAACAGTGGGAGAAATCCAAGGTAGCGGAAGAACTGTTCCATAACACGTATCTTCGAATCCAGTCTTTGTATGATAGCGGCGTGGTCGCACTGCAACTTCGTGACGAAGCTCGTGCACAGTGGCAAGCCGCGAAGCTCACGGCGACTTCGGCGGCTGCATTTTACGACATGGTCCAAGAGGGCACGCGCGAAGAGATTGTTGATGCGGCCAGAGCGGAGCTCTCGATGGCTGATGCAGCGGTCGCAGAGGTGAGTGCGTTTCAGGCCGATACCCGAAATTTAGCTGGATGACGGGGGAGATGAGTGAAATCATCATGCGTCCGGGTGAAATCGTTCCACCGGGATTCCCAGTAGTGACTTTGATTGATATGAGTCAGGCCTATGCGGTACTCGCTGTCCGCGAAGATCAACTTCCCCAGTTTGTCAGTGGTGCCAAGGTCAGTGCTGATATTCCAGCGTTAGGGCTAACGCAGCAGGAGTTTACAGTGCGGCATGTCGCGGTGATGGGGGACTATGCAACGTGGCGGGCCACCGATAGCCGCCAGGGTTATGATATGAGAACCTTTGAAGTGGAGCTAGAGCCCGTCGAGGAACTTGATAATCTTCGGGCCGGAATGAGTGTCTTAGTCCACCTTAGCGCTGCAAGTAATCCCTAATGTTTCGCTCGATTCGTTCTAGTACTTGGTGGCTGCTCATAGCAGCCCCTCTGCTTCTTTTTCTCGCACTGAGTGTCATCTTTAACGCGCAGGTAGTTCGGGATGTTCCGGTAGCGTGGGTGGATAATGATCACTCATCAGCATCACGCTCGCTATTCAGGCAACTCGATTCATCGCCGTCGATTAAGCTGTTTTCCTATGCCTCAGCACTCGAAGCTGAACAAGCTATGAAAGGAGGTGAAGTTTATGGCCTGGTAATCATTCCAGCTAACTTCGGCAGTGATGTGCTAACGCGTCGACAGCCCGTGGTCAGAGCAGTAGTCAATGGTCAGTTAGTGCTTATTGCCAAAGTGATTCGCTCTGCCGTGGCCTCGGTATTAGGCGTTGATCAGGCTATCACTCGCGGGCTTCAGACCTTAGGGCTAACCTTCTCTCCTACTGATGCAGCGTTCGCAGCGGCGCCCGTTCAAGTACAGCTGAGTTCGCTCTATAACCGCTCAGGAAGCTATGGTCAGTTTTTGCTACCGGCAATTTTTCTCGCTATTTGGCAAATTCTAATCGCTATAACAACCGTTGTTCATTTTACCCAAAGACCCGAAGGCCTTGCCGCAAGCGACGATGGTTGGATCTCAACAGGGCCGCAGCTTAAGGCAATGATAACAAGACAATTAGAGCTGCTCCCGTGGTTCTTGGTTCAGGGTTTCGTCGCGGGCATTATTCTATTTCAGTTCTTCGCCTACCCGTTCTTTGGTAATTGGTTGGTGATGGTCATAGTTAGCCTATTGTTTGTGGTTACTTGCCAAGCCTTAGCGTGGTCGATCTGTTTGTTAGTGCCATCTGACCCGGCAAAGGCTGCAAGTTTAACAGGGGCTATTACGGCGCCGAGCTTCGCGTTTTTGGGCGTTACTTTCCCCAGTAGTGATATGCCGAGCTTAGCGTTGTGGTGGCGCGATGTTCTTCCCGCGGCCCAGTCATCCGAGCTGATGTTGGCGATAGCCAACTATGGCGAAATTGCCTTCAATCCCGTCACGGCAATTGGCTGTCAGCTTATAATCATTGGCTTACCCTCGCGCTCTATCACTTTGTGTATAAAGGAAGGCACGCGTGAGCTGGTGGCGAGACCTTATCTTTGAGTTACGTGCGTTGGTTGCTCATGAAAATACCCGAATGACCGTTTTCATCGCAGCCATTGGTTACGCTATTTTATACCCCTTACCCTATCAGCATCAGCTGCCGACTGATATTCCTATTGTCGCCGTAGACTTTGATCAGACAGTGGCGTCACGGCGTTTACTTCGCATGATTGATGCTACACCCCAAGTGTCCGTCGATCGATCTGTACATAGTGAGCTAGTAGCTCAAGAGCTTGTGGAAGCTCAATCGGTACGAGGCTATCTGGTTATACCCAAGGATTTTAGCCGTGCAATGTATCGACGATCGAGCAGTATGCTGGCGCTAGGAGGGGATGGGGCTTACTACTTGCTCTATGCCACTCAAGCCGAAGGTGTAATGGGTGCAGTGGGGGCGCTCAACGATGAGCTGAGTAAAATGATTCAATTACGGGGGGCTCCAGCCGTTGTTAATGATTCATCAACGCCCTTTGAACTTGCGCTAGTCAATGCGTTTAATCCTGAACTGGGCTACCGTAACTATGTGATTCCTGCCGTATTTTTACTGATTTTGCATCAACTGGCCTTAATGGGCATGGCCACGATGACCTGGGTGCAAAATCAGCGGGGGATTGCTAGCAATCGTTACCAACAGAGCTGGTTTAGAGAGAGTTCGGCCAGGTTAGGCGCTTTTTTGTTGGTGTTTCTCGGACTTTCGTTGCTGTATTTTTATGGGTTGTTACCGCTCTACCACGTGCCCATCTCGGCGTTCAGCATTGGCGTGATGGCCTACCTTAGTATTTTCTTTATCGCGACCCTGTTAATTGGTCAGCTGCTTGGGCGCCTGATATCGCATCCGCAAATGGTGGTGGTGATGGTCATTATGTCATCATTGCCATTGGTGTTTACTGCTGGATTTATCTGGCCAGTTGAATCAATACCAGGCTGGTGGCACTTTGTGATGAGTGCTCTTCCCGCAACCACGGGTATACAGTATTTCCTTCAAATCCATTTGTACGAAGCACCGTTCTCTTCGGTGAGCAGCGAAGTATTTATACTGTTAGTGATCTCAGTGGTCGTCGCGTTAATCGACTATCGTCTATCCCTGCGAGCAAGCGCTGCGACGACACCTAAAAATGCTACCATTGAAGGTGTTTAGAGGTCTGCTATTAGTTCGCTATAGATATAAAAAAGAGCCCCTTAAGGGGCTCGTAATAGGCTTAGTCGGCGAGTAGATATTTGGCATGAAAACGCAGGTGATCATCAATGAAACTGGCGACAAAGTAGAAACCATGATCATAGCCTTCGCGAAAGTTGAACTCGATGTCTACCCCAGCAGCTTTAGCAGCGTCGAGGAATATCTGAGAGTGTAACTCTTCAGCTTCAAAGCTGTCATCCGTGCCCACATCAGCCAAAATAGGCTTATCAAACCCACGCTGGGTAATCAGCGCCGTGGCGTCATATTCACTCCAGGTTGAGCGGTCTTCACCGAGGTAATGGGAAAAGGCTTTTTGCCCCCAAAGGCCATTAGAAGGATTAGCAATGGGCGCTAAAGCTGACACTGCACAGTAACTATCCGGATTTTTGATAGCGATGGTAAGCGACCCATGTCCGCCCATACTGTGACCAGAAATAGACTTCCTACTGGTTACTGGGAACTCAGCTTCAATAATCTTTGGTAATTCAGAAACCACGTAATCGTACATCTGATAATGCGTATTCCAAGGTTTCTGGGTGGCGTTTAGATAGAATCCCGCGCCCTTGCCAAAGTCATAGGCTTCATCCGGATCATCGGGAACATCGTCACCACGCGGACTGGTGTCCGGCGCCACAATAGCAATGCCAAGTTCTGCCGCTAGTTTCAAGGCGCCTGCTTTTTGCATAAAGTTTTCGTCAGTGCAGGTGAGACCAGAAAGCCAATATAGCACCGGTACGGGAGTATCTTCACTGGCGCTTGGGGGCAGGAAGATCGCAAACTGCATAGTACAGTTGAGGGCACTGGATGCGTGGCTGTATTGAGCGTGATAACCCTCGAATACCTTGGTCTGTGAGAGCTGCTTAATGTCCGTCATAAATTCTTCCTAGTGGAGCCAATTGCTTACTTAGCAGTGTGATTAAAGTGAATCACGCTACGGATACTCTTACCTTCATGCATTAATTCGAATGCTTCGTTAATGCCTTCAAGCGGGAGTGTGTGAGTAATGAAGTCGTCAAGGTCGAACTCGCCTGCCAAGTACTGCTCGACAATGCCAGGAAGTTCACTACGGCCTTTTACCCCGCCAAAGGCGGTGCCGCGCCAGACTCGCCCCGTTACTAATTGGAATGGACGCGTGGAAATCTCTTGGCCTGCTCCGGCAACGCCAATGATGATGGATTCTCCCCACCCCTTGTGACAGCATTCAAGTGCCGAACGCATAATATCTACGTTACCGATACACTCGAAGGAGTAGTCAACGCCGCCATCGGTCAGCTCAACAATCACCTCTTGAATGGGGCGGTCATAGTTTTTCGGATTGATGCAATCGGTAGCGCCAAGCTTCTTCGCAAGTTCAAACTTAGACTCATTGATATCAACGCCAATAATACGTTTAGCGCCTGCCATTCTGGCTCCAATAATCGCGGATAGACCAATACCACCCAGGCCAAAGATTGCCACGGTATCTCCCGCTTCAACTTTTGCGGTATTTAGCACAGCGCCCATCCCTGTGGTAACGCCGCAACCTAGCAGACAAACTTCCTCAAGCGGTGCCTCTGGGTTAACCACAGCGAGGGAGATTTCTGGCAGTACGGTGTACTCAGAGAAGGTTGAACAGCCCATGTAGTGGTAGATGGGTTCGCCATCTTTGTAGAAGCGAGTTGTGCCATCGGGCATTAAACCCTTACCTTGAGTCTCGCGAACCGCCTGGCAAAGATTGGTTTTACCGGAGGTACAGAATTTACAGACGCCACATTCCGCGGTGTAGAGTGGAATAACGTGGTCGCCAACGGCCACGCTGGTAACTCCTTCACCAATCTCAACCACGATTCCGCCACCTTCATGGCCCATAATGGCGGGGAATACGCCCTCGGGATCTTCGCCGGATAATGTAAACGCATCGGTATGACACACCCCAGAGGCAACGATCTGAACCATGACTTCACCAGCGCGTGGGCGCATAACGTCAACTTCTTCAATGGTTAATGGTTCACCGGCTGCCCATGCTACAGCAGCCTTTGATTTGATAAATTGGTCTGACATTGCTTATCCCCTGGATGGTAAGTAGGCGCTGAGCTAGGTCAAAAGTCCCTGCAGCTCGACGACTGGGCAATTACTGAAATAGAGTAGTCGCCGCGTTTGTTTAGTGGTAAATCCTACGTTCGCTTACTCTAATTGGTTTTGCCCTTGAAAGTAACTTTCTCGGCCTGTGGATGATACTCAGTGGCATTAAACTTCGCTCAATAAAGCAAAACATAGTTGGCACTTTTTTCCTGCGCGATGTGGAGTGCCGAGGAGCCTAGTATAGCCCTTCGTTTGGGGTTGCACCCATCTGCCAGTCCTATTAATGTAGAGTCACGATAATAATTACCTAGGAAACCAAAATGGCCACAACTACCAAGTTATTCAATCGCCTGATCATGGCTACTGCCGTAGCAACCGCCGTAACGGGATGCTCGCAATCCCAGGACGAGGCACCGCCTAAGACTGCCGAGGATGCTCAGGCGTACGTACTTGAGGCCGAGCAACGTATTGAGGATTTATATGAGTACACGGCTAAAGCTTCTTGGGTTGCTCAGACGTATATTAATGAAGACACTCAGTACCTTGAATCCTTAGCCAACGAGCAATTCAAAGTATTGGGGATTGAGTTAGCCAATGGTGCTGCACAATTTAATGGTATGGATCTGCCTGAAGATACGCAGCGAAAGCTCAATTTGCTGCGCCTTGGCCTAACACTCCCAGCTCCTGTTGCCCAGCCTGAGCTAGCAGCTGAACTTGCCGGTATTGAGAGTCGCTTGGGTGGGATGTATGGCGCTGGGTATGATGCCGAGGGTGCACAGCACGATTTGATCGCCCTCTCAAATACCTTGGCCGATTCCTCAGATCCGGATGAAATGCTTCAGGCGTGGATTGACTGGCGGAAGGTTTCGCCGCAAATGAAAGCGGACTACACGCGTCTGGTTGAGATTGCTAACCTCGGCGCTCAGGATCTTGGTTTTGCCGATGTGGGTGCGATGTGGCGTTCTAAATATGACATGCCAGCCGATGATTTTGCCGCGGAGATGGACCGTGTTTGGGAACAAGTAAAGCCGCTCTATGAAGCACTCCACTGTCATGTTCGCGAAAGCTTGAACGAGCAATATGGTGAGGATGTTGTTGCGGATAGTGGCGCAATTCCAGCTCATCTACTCGGCAATATGTGGGCTCAACAGTGGGGCAATATCTACGATAGTGTGGCGCCAGAAGGTGGTTCGAGTGTTGACGTAACAGCGCGCCTAGTGGCTGAAGATTATAGTGAAGTACAAATGGTTGAACAGGCAGAAAGCTTCTTTACTTCCTTGGGAATTGAAGAGCTACCAGATACCTTTTGGACGAATTCACAGTTTGTAAAACCGGTAGGGCGTAACTCGGTTTGTCATGCGAGTGCCTGGGATGTCACCACCGAAGACTATCGAATTAAAATGTGTATTCAGGTGAATGCAGAAGACTTTCAAACCATTCATCATGAGCTGGGGCATAACTACTATCAGCGCGCCTATAATTTAACGCAGCCAATGCTGTATCGCGGCAGCGCCAACGATGGCTTCCATGAGGCGTTGGGTGATACCGTAGCACTGTCTATTACCCCAAGTTATCTGAAGGCCATTGGCTTGATTGAGGAGGAACCTGATGCCTCGGGTGATCTTCCTTATCTGATGCGTATGGCGTTAGACAAAGTAGCGTTTTTACCCTTTGGTCTGATGGTAGATAAGTGGCGTTGGCAGGTATTCAGCGGCGAGTTGACCCCGGAGACTTATAACGAGGGTTGGTGGCAGCTTCGCGAACAATATCAAGGTGTCAGGTCACCGGTTGAACGTGCCGAAACCGACTTTGATCCGGGTGCAAAATATCATATTCCGGGTAATACACCTTATTCGCGCTACTTCTTGGCGCATATCCTCCAGTTCCAATTACACCGTGAACTCTGTGAGGCTTCAGGATTTGAAGGTCCATTACATCGCTGTTCAATTTATGACAATAAAGAGGCGGGCGATAAGCTAATGCAAATGATGGAAATGGGTCAGAGTCGTCCATGGCAGGAGGCACTTGCTACGATTGATGAATCTGGGCAAATGGACGCAACTGCCGTCATCGAATATTTCCAACCACTCAAGGATTGGTTAGATGAACAAAATGCTGGTCGAAGCTGTGGCTGGTAAGGTAACACTACGCTAGTAAAGAGACGAGAAGCCGCGACGGATGTTGCGGCTTTTTTACGAATGACCTCAACTCACACAAAGCGATGAAGTTTCTAGAGGGAGCGGAAATGGAACGAACACGATGGTATACACCTAAAGCTGGCGACACAGCTCGACTCACTGTGGTCAATGATCAACTTGGCGAGCTAGCCGACAACGAAGTACGAGTTGAGGTTAAAGCAGTAGGTCTTAACTTTGCCGATATTTTTGCTCTGACGGGGCTTTATAGTGCAACGCCTTCTGGAGGTTTTACCCCCGGGTTGGAGTTTAGTGGTGTGGTGACTGAGTCGAAGGCGAGTGACTATTCCATGGGTGATAAAGTCATGGGCGTGACGCGTTTTGGCGGCTACACCTCAGTGATCGATACGCCAGCCGCCTATCTTTCGCCTTTGCCAACTGGCTTTAGCTTTCAACAGGGGGCCGCTTACCCCGTGCAAACCCTCACCGCTTACTACGCACTCAAGGAGTTGGGTGCTCTAAAGCCTTCCCACTCGGTGCTAGTGAATAGCGCGGCAGGTGGCGTGGGGCTTCAGGCTATGCAGTTGATCAAAGCGATGGGTGCCACGGCTATCGGGACGGTTCGAAGCGAGGCGAAGCAAGCATTTCTGGCAACACGGGGAGATGAGCAGGTCTTAGTCCGTGAAGATGACTTTTCGGCGCAACTTCTGCGCGAGCGTATCCATCTTGACTTAGTGTTAGATGGGGTTGGAGGCGCTGTCCAAAAGGCATGCTTTGATGCCCTGAATCCAATGGGGCGTTTGATTGTGTTTGGTGCCGCGGAATTTACTCCGGGAAAACGTCGGCCGAATTATTTTAAGGCGGCACTGAAATATATCAGGCGGCCTAAATACGATGTCATGGATATGATCAGTGATAACAAATCGGTCATGGCCTTTAACCTTATTTGGCTCTATGAAAATGTCGCCTACCTCTCCGGTTTGATGGAAGAGATGCAAGCTTTTACTACGGAGCCCCCCCATGTGGGCCATGAGTTCCCATTCAATGAAGCACCGGCAGCCATCGAACTGTTGAGGTGTGGCAATACTATGGGCAAGGTTGTGCTAACAGTTTGAGGTTGAATTCGTTGTTTTAAAACGAAGAGGTGGTCATCAGCTACTCAACACAGGCCGCATAAGAGGCGACGCTTAAATTCACATTGTGGTACTTTAAGATCTATAACATTAACTTTGAAGGTGCAGACATTGAAACGTTCATCAAAGAAACTTGCTATTGCCATCTCGACTATTTTATCTGGGGCTGTCCTGACAGCCTGTGACACGCGTAGTACCACTGAGCAACCTGCAGGATCTAACGCAGAGCAGGTCGAGATTACGGAAACTCAGCGTCTTTACAGTTATTTCGCAACTGAGTTCGAGAACGGTCTTGCGCGTTCACCGTTAAGCCAAACCTATCTTGGACAGACTGAAGATAAGGTGGCCTATGGACAGTGGGATGACGTGTCCGATGAAGCTGTGGCTCAGCAATTGCTCCGTGTCGAGCAGACACTGGAAGTGTTAACGACCGAGTTCAATCGTGAGCAATTAGAGCCTGCAGCCAAAGTGAGTTATGACTTCGCGATTGCTATTGCGAATAATGCAATTCGCCAAGCTGAATTCAATGACCACCGTTATGTATTCACCCAATTCTTTGGACCGCATACGGATATGTCTACTGTATTAATTGGCTACCATTCTATTAGCTCAATCGCGGATGCCGAGGCTTATGTTTCCCGTTTAGACAACTTTGACGAAACCTTGAATCTACATACCCAGCGAGCTGACGATCTTGCAGCGATTGGTGTTCAACCACCGAGCTTTGCCTATCCAATTATCATCGAAACGGCTCAGGGGCTGATTAGCGGTGCGCCGTTTTCCGATGGTGATGATTCTGCGCTATGGGCTGACTTTAAAGGGAAGCTCGCGGAACTTGAGATTAGTGAGTTAGAACAGCAACGTTTATTGGCAGAAGCCGAGGATGCGCTCCTATACGATCTACTGCCAGCGTACCAGCATCTCATTGCCACCATGAACGAGCACGCTCTCAACTCCACGGATGATGACGGCGTTTGGAAACTACCGCGCGGTGAAGCGTTCTATCAAGCGCAACTTGAGGAGTACACTACTCGCACGGATCTTGACGCCAATGCTATTCATGAACTGGGCTTGGCCGAAGTAGACCGAATTCATGCAGAAATGCGTGCCATTATGAATTCAGTGGGTTTTGAAGGTTCGCTACAGGAATTCTTTACCCACCTGAGAACCAGTCCAGAATTTTACTACGAAGATAATGAGGCAGGTCGTCAGGCTTATCTCGCTGAGGCAACCCGAGTTCAAACGGAGATGTTAAACAAAGCGCCCGAGTACTTTAATACGCTGCCACAGGCAGATCTAGAAATTCGCCCCGTTGAGCCCTATCGCATCAAGACGGCAACGGGAGCCTTCTATGAACCGGGATCATTAGATGGGACGCGTCCAGGCGCCTACTACGTCAATATGTCCGACATGAGCGAATTACCCGCCTATCAGTTAGAAACCCTAGCGTACCACGAAGGTTCTCCGGGCCATCATTTCCAAAGTTCAATTTCTCAGGAACTAACGGATGCGCCGATGTTTCAACGCCTAGCTTGGTACTCGGCGTATGGCGAAGGCTGGGCGCTTTATTCGGAAATGCTAGGCAAAGACATGGGCTTCTTTACGGACCCTTACCAAGATTTTGGCAGGCTCTCCTACGAAGTGTTCCGCGCAGCTCGTTTGGTGGTGGATAGTGGGATTCATGCCAAGCGTTGGACAGAGCAGGAAGCGAGAGACTATATGCTGATGGCGACGCCGATGACGCAGGGTGATATCGAGTCGGAGATTCGTCGTTATATTGTTTGGCCAGGGCAAGCGGTATCCTACAAAGTGGGCATGCTAACGATTTGGGAGCTACGCAGTAAGGCTCAAAATTCTCTGGGAGAGCGTTTTGATTGGGGCGAGTTTCACGACGTTATCCTCACCAATGGATCAGTTCCGTTATCACTATTAACGCAACTTGTTGATGAGTATATTGCCCAGAAACTAGCTTCATAATGACGAAAATCGAGGCATAATGCGTTATGCCTCGAACTCGCTCAGCATTTGCTCGGAGGGTTCAGTCAAAGTTCTTTTGTTAGAGGTATTAACCGTGCTAATTAGCTATGGACTCACAGGAAGATAGCTCATTTTCTATGGGTGACCGTCGCTCATTATTAGCAAAGTAATAGCTAGCAGCAAGACAGAGTAAATAGGGGATCGCCAACTCAAGTGACTCTTCTAAATACATTAGCTTAGCCTGCATATTCACCCCAAGTGAAATAGTAAAATCTGCTAATTTCCGGCCAATGCCGTCAAGGTTTTTGGCGATAACCAAGAAGGCTCCCGCCAAGCCGATTGCTAATTCCAAAGGTTTAAACCGCCAGACTTTCAGTAAAAAAGGGCGAGAGTAGCGCCAAAGAATCTGGCCAATTGCGAGGAGTATTAGGCATACGATAGCAACACCAATAAATTTCGCGAAGAGTCCTACCTCAGGGCTCACTATAAACTTACTCTTGAGAATTCCGACCGCCGTAAAGCGTTTATCTAAATCAAACTCGCGAGCTGAGAAGGCCGCTAGGATCACGACAAAATACCAATGCTGACGGGCGAAGCTAAGACCACCTTGGCGCAGAATAATTGCCAGACAAGCTAAATACCCCAATGCTGAAAGCAGCTCTACGATACCACCTTCGTGAATCAGTAAGGCCAACTGCTCACCCTCTAGCCGTGTTGCGGCGAGGAAGCTAATGGCGACTGTTGATAGGATTAGGAAGATAGCTAGATAGTAGGGCTGGCTGTATGGTGGATGCTGCACACGATGATCTCAGTGGTTAAAGTATTGTGACAATAGGTGAGCTGAGGCACGAAGTCTATACGTGCCTATTACCTATTACCTATTACCTATTACCTGTGGCATTTTCGGGTTATTTTTTTATAGCGCCTAACACAAGCAGGAGAATTACAGCGCCTACGGTTGCAGAGACGATGGCGCCAATTAATCCGCCGCCAATACTAATACCCACGGCCTGAAATATAACGCCGCCCAATACTGACCCAATAATTCCTACAATGATATTGCCAATCAGCCCCATGCCGCCGCCCTTTAACAGAGCTCCAGCCAACCAACCCGCAACGCCACCAATGACTAACATAATTAGGATTGCTTCAAGTTCCATAGTCCATCTCCTTGCTAGATTATTTAACAAGGCTAGGTCAAATCACCCAAAAAGCGAGACGGACGATATCCCAGTGGGAAGTAAACCGACAAATCTAAGGCTTCACAAGGTGATTGGTTTGAATTTGCGAAGTGATAGCTAATAATGCACTTAAAGTAGCGGTATCTGTGGTGAGAAGTCTTCAGTTTCAATAATCTCAGGGTCTTCAAAGATCATGGGCTCTCCGAAAAGATCGAACTGAGTCTTTTGACGCTGTAGTTCGAGTGCTTCCTGCTCGCGCTTTAAACGCAGAGCTGCCTGAAGACGTCGTTCCCGCAGGGCGCAATGCTGAACCACCAAATGCTTCTGAAAATCGGTGAAGTCACTCCAATGAAACCGCTCTTGACGGCTTCTATAGCAGCCCTTACAGAACCCTTTGCTATTAACTTCGCAGATATTGCGGCAGGGGTTAGGGATATGGAATAGCTGGCCTTGGTCAATCATTAAATTAGCTCCACTGCCAACTAGTCATTATCTACGGATTCGCTCACTGAATCAGCGGCCGACTGGGTAGCGTTGGACGTAGCCTTCCAAGCATCGCTCAGCGCTTCGCCAGTCTTCTCCGCTGTGGTATTGAGCGCTTCACCCGTTGCATCTCCCGCCTGCTCAAGGTCATCGGAAGTTGAAGCGCTGCCCGTTATGAAAATCAACGAGAGCACTAGCGCTACAAATGTATTTGAACGAGATCGCGACATGTGAAATCCCTCTTACTGAATTTTGAGTCTAACCTGCAATGCGTGAATCGCCAAATTAGTCCGTTTACGCTTTAATGTGGCGATGGGTAGAAATGTTATGTCACACGGAATGTTTGCTGCGCTATCAACTAATTCTGTCGCCAGTGCCTATGTGTAGGTGGCTTGGTATTTTTGAGGCAGCCCTTGGACTGAAAGCTAATTGATGGCAAGCTTGATTCAAGATGTAAGGGATTATTCATTTACTGGGAGCTAATAGGCATGGAGCATGAGCTTCACCGGCGAGTCATCAATTTCTACAGTGCACTCCATCCTCGGCACCGTTTCTATGTTCAAGGCAAGCTGCGCTGGGATGATCTCAGTCTAAAACTGCCCCAATACTTAGAGGAAGATCAACGACCGTCGCTCGGGCGATTACTGGACGTCGGCTGTGGAAGAGGACAATACGGTATTCTTGCAGCGTTTTCTCAGCCATTGGAAGCATTAGTAGGAGTCGATTTTGATGCGCCGAAAATTGCGGCGGCTAATCGAGCACTGAAGCGCGCGCAAATCTCACAACCGGAGATGCGTGCTTGGCAGTTTAAGGTGGAAGATGTTACCCAGTTAAACGAAGGGGTCTTCGACACGATATTTCTCTTTGATGTACTACATTACCTCGATGCAACGCAGCAAGCTATTCTAGCGCAAGCGTTAGCAGAACGACTCTCGCCGGGCGGACGTTTGTATTTTAGAGACACGGGAAGTGGCTTAGGAGGCCGAATCAACTTCTTTATCGAGAAGCTAATTCGCAAGCTGGGGATTATGAAGGGGCACACGCTTAACTTTCGAACCAGCGATCAGTTAACGTCATTGTGGCGCGATGCTGGGCTTCGTTGTGTGACCGAAGCCCGCGGTGATAATTTTTCAACCCTATTTCTCATTCTAGAAAAACCACGCTGACATCCAATTTAGGGTCGTGGCGGACGGGGTTTCGTCATTCCCCTAATAGCTGACGCATAAATTCTGCTTTCTTTTCGTCACTGAGATTACGACTGGTGAAGTATTCCACATGAGAGATTTCATCGGAGTCACAATTTAGATTGATACCCCATAGTGGCTCAATCTCATTGGGTACCATTGAATATCGGACGTCGATAACTCTGAGTTCCGGATCGCTTTGCACGGCGGTAAAGGATTGTGAAAACCAATTAAAGCGAGCTATATCACGGCGTTGTTGGCTAGCTTCAGAAAGGCACTCGGGAATTTGTTCCGCCGTCAGACGTTGAATACTCTCGCCGGGATACCAGAGCTGCTTGAATCCCAAGTGCGCAGAATCAATATAAAACTGCCCGTCGAATTTGTAGACGGTCTTCCACAGCCAAAGGTTGCCAATAGTTGGCTTGGCGCTCAATTGAGCGGGGACATGACCCCGCAGCGCAGCTTCGTGATGCGCTAATTCTTCAGCTCGCTCCCGCTGAACAACTCCCAGCGCTAGGTACACCAACGCCCACGCAATCGCGATCCGTGCCCACTTCGGATTCCTGCTAATGGCAGCGCCTAGGGTTAGACCCACCAGTGGAAGGGTAAACAGCGGATCAATAATGCCAATGGTATTCCAGGATACCCGCTCATTACTAAAGGGCCATAGCAACTGTGTTCCGTAGGTTGTACAGGCATCCAGTAAGCCATGAGTAGCAAAGCCTAAGGTGGCAAATAAAAGTGTTTGGCGGAAGGCCATATCACTCCTTTTCCCGAATAAGGGGTGCAAGAGTAGCGCCATGATCAACCCACCCAAGGGGATAAAGATGAGTGAGTGGCTAAACTGACGATGATATTCCAGAAACAACAGTGGATCGGAGCTGGAACGAATTAGCACATCTAAGTCAGGGGCCATACCAGCAAGCGCACCAATGATACCTGCAGCAATAATTTGTTTTGGTTTCGCTGCGGACTGAGGGACGATTGCGCCGACGACAGCTTGACTAACGGGATCCATTGAACGCTCTCTGTATGATTTATTAGCTCAGTCTAAAGCGAAAGGGCGTTTGCGGTCACTTCGGTTATCATCAGTAAGTGGTGTTTTATTTGAGAAGGCAAAGACTTTGGTGAATCACACTGAGAAGTTATAGTCTTGGCGATATAAAAGATAGGATGAGTGCGATGTTATCAATCGATCTTCGGGCACAGTTAACAGGTAAGCGAGTGTGAGAGGCTGTCATGCAGGTTAAATTGTTGAGCTCGGTGGATGAAATAGAGTCGAGTGAACTCAACACGCTCTCCGCTAATGATTATCCCTTCCTTCGCGCTGAGTTTCTTCAGGCGCTTGAGCACTCTGGCTCAGTAGGCGGGAATTCTGGTTGGCAAGTGTGCCACTTTGCACTGCTTACCAAAGACGGCGAGCTGCTCGCCTTTATGCCCTGTTACCTAAAATGGCACAGTTACGGCGAATATGTATTTGATCACGCATGGGCTGACGCCTACGAACGATCTGGGTTGGCCTACTATCCTAAGTTATTGACCGCAGTACCCTTTACACCCTCTACCGGCCCAAGAATTCGCCTTGCTACGACGATTAGCGAGCAAGACGCCCTGCAACATTTCACACAAACGATGGAGCAACTCGCCTTTCAAATTGGTGATGAATCCGTGCGGCCCAGCTCTTGGCACTATTTATTTGCTCAGAATCCTCCTGCTAGTGAGTTAGCCATGCTGCACCGCAGCTCTATACAGTTTCATTGGTTAAATCGAAGCTATGACAGCTTTGATTCCTTTTTGGGGCAATTGAAATCACGCAACCGAAAGGCGATTCGTAAGGCTCGACAACGTGTTAGTGAGCAAGGTGTCAGCTGTCGAATGGTTAAGGGCACGGATTTGAGCGCAGCCGATTGGGACCAATTTACTCTTTTCTACCAATCCACCTATCGCAAACGAAGCGGTCATAATGGCTATCTCAATGGTGCATTTTTTCGCAGTGTCGGTGAGTCGCTAGCCCCGAAAATCCATATGGCGCAGGCGTTCCGCGATGGCGAATGGATTGCCGCAGCGTGGTTTATGCAGGATAGTACGACGCTCTATGGACGCTACTGGGGCTGCTCCGAAGACGTGGACGAACTGCATTTTGAGCTCTGTTACTATCAAGCTATAGAATTTGCCATCGCCAACGGACTTCAGCGGATTGACGCGGGAGCACAGGGGGTTCACAAACTAAAGCGAGGCTTTGAACCCGTCCTCACAGACTCGTACCACGCTATTTATCAGCCTGAATTCAAGGCTGCGATTGCCGATTTTCTGCAGCGTGAAGCGTTGGATATACACAGTGAGTTTCAAGCCTGCTCCGAATATCTGCCCTATCGGACAGAGAGCTAGTTGCGTTACGCGATTAGAAACTACTGGGTGACATCCGCTTGATGTCAGTCAAACGCGAGTTAGCAAGCTGTTCCGAAAGGACTTCGTTGACAGGAGTTCGTTGACAGGAGTTCGCTCACAGGACTTCGCTGACAGAACAGCACTCACGAGACAGCCCCTCGACCCTGAGTTACACTTATTACTCTATTAAGCTTGAATGGAATCGCTAGTGCGCCCAGATAATTCACTTCGCCAACAACTTAGCCGCCGGATGATGTTAGACCTAAGGCTATTTGGGGAAACTCAGGCGACAACCGCTCCCCTGACTCAGCTGCCAACACAGTGGCGTGACTTCCTCAAGCTGCACTCGCTGGCGGGCGTGGTGCTGTTTGCCGAGAACATTTCCACGATTGATCAGTGTGTAGCCTTAACCGCCTCACTCCGAGAAGCTAGCAGCAATCCAAGGATGTTGATTGGCATCGATCAGGAGGGCGGTAGGGTAATGCGAACGCCTCGTGGCATGTGTACTGATTTTGCTGGGCCAATGGCCATGGGGGCAGCCGCGGCAGGCGGTATGTCGCGCAGCCAAGCGGTGGCCGCGGCGATGGGGCTAGAGCTTCAGGCACTGGGTATTAATTTAAATTTCGCCCCCACCGTGGATGTGAATAGTAATCCGGCCAATCCGGTCATCAATGTCCGAGCATTCGGAGAGTCCGTTGAACTGGTATGCAGTGAGGGCGGAGCCTTTACCGCGGGCCTGCAAGCCAGTGGCGTTGGGGCGGTACTGAAACACTTCCCCGGTCACGGTGATACGCATTCCGATAGCCATGTTGGCCTTCCTCGCGTAGATCGAAATGAGAATGAGGCATTCGCCATAGACCTAGCTCCCTATCGTCAACTCATTGCTCGCCAAAACCCCGCTGCTATTATGACTGCGCACATCCAGTATCCATCTCTAGACAACTCGCCGTTGACTGATGTGAATGGGCAAGAGGCTATTCGCCCCGCCACGTTATCACGGAGAATCCTCAACGAGTTGCTGCGCGATAAACTGGGCTTTCAAGGCTGTATTATCACCGACGCGCTGGATATGGGCGCCATTGCTGAGAACTTTGATCTGGTGCAGGCTGCGCTCGAAAGTTTGGCCGCGGGTGCGGACATTTTGCTCATGCCGTTCCGTATTGAAGGCCCTGCTGATTTTATCCGCTTTGAACAGTTTCTTGATGAGCTGGTGGCTGGCGTCGCTGAATTTCCCAGCATTCAACGGGAAATGTCGGCCTCAATTGCGCGCATTGAAGCACTCGAAGCGCTTTATCCGCCAACCGTTCAAAGCCCAGCTGTGATTCGCAGTCCTAGCCATCTGGCACTTGAGACTGAGTTGGCACAGCTGTCAATCTGTTCGATAGGTGAGGAGAGCTTGGATCGAGGTCAGTCCGTGGTTGTGTCAGGTAGTTCAGTAGCTCTAGTCATAGCCATTGCCGCTGAACTTAAGTTAATGGGCTTTGATTGTCTTAAGGTTCAACGTCACGAACTAACGAAGTATTTAAATTGCCAACTAGTTTGGGTTGAGTTATCACCCAACGATAGTGCGGTAGATTGGGGTGGAGCGGACTTCAGTGAGACAGCTGAACTTCCTCAGAACAAAGATTTCGAGATTGTTGATGTGCTCTCAAGAAACCGTGTTGCGGGTGGGCGCAATTGTTTTTTGGCGATGCGCTCACCCTATATTAACCCTCGTATTCTGCCGCAAGCTACTGTGCTCTTCAGCTATCACTATTCCACGTCAGTGCACCCGGAAACCAAGAGAGCACTCTCTCCGGTATACAAATGCTTGGCGGAAATTATGAGCGGCGAACGCAAAGCACGTGGATCTTTACCCGTTTCAGTAGGGTAATGCGTTATACTGCGCTCAATTCGCAAAGGATTCACTATGACAATTAACTGGTTTCCCGGCCACATGCATAAGGCCACGAAAGAGATTAAGCAGCGTCTACCCAGCGTAGATCTTATTATTGAAGTGCTGGATGCAAGAATCCCCTACAGTAGTGCTAATCCTGTCATTGCAAAGTTACGAGGCGATAAGCCCTGTATCAAATTACTCAATAAGAGTGACCTTGCTGACCCTGAGGTTACCAAGCAGTGGATCGCCCACTTTGAGCAGGATAAGTCCGTTAGATCGATGGCCGTGACGAGCCATAAGCCGGATCAAATTCGAGCAATCTTGAATGATATTCGTAATCTCTTTGCGGACAACTTTGAGCGCGGCCGTCCTATTCATATCATGATTACCGGCATCCCTAACGTGGGTAAGTCCACCATTATTAATATTTTAGCTCAACGTATTATTGCTAAAACGGGCAACGAACCGGCGGTCACTAAGGGACAACAAAAGATTAATTTACCGGATGGTTTGTACCTTTGGGACACGCCGGGAATCCTTTGGGGGAAATTTCACAACCAAGCCGCAGCCTATCGCCTTGCTACCACAGGCGCGATAAAAGAAACCGCGGTCAGTAATGATGACATTGCCGCTTGGGCAGCCGAATATCTGTTACGCGCCTATCCCGAGGCCTTGGTTAAACGCTACGAGCTAGCTGAAACACCGCGAGATGAAATCGATTTCCTTGAGCAGGCGGGTAAGCGACGCGGCTGTATTAGCCGGGGTAATCAGATTGATTTTGAAAAGATCGCGAAGATATTCCTTACCGAATACCGCGATGCAACGCTGGGATTACTGAGTTTAGAAACCCCACAGATGGCCGAAGCCGAAGAAGCTGAGGTTGAAGCGAAACTGGCGGCCGAAGCGGAAGCCAAGGACCAGAAAAAGAAGCAGCGTAAGCGACGTTAGTGTTGGAACAATAGGAAGGCAGAATTAATGAGTTTATTACGTGAAGCGATTGAACCAAGCTTCTTTGAAACTGATGCCCTAGGGCATATCAATAATACGGTAGTGCCGAAATGGTTTGAGAAAGCACGGTTGCCACTGTTTCGCATCTTTACTCCTGATTTAAACCCTGCTGAATGGCGCTTGATCGTGCTCAAAATTGAGGTTGAGTACACTGCTCAAATTCACTATCAGTATCCGGTCGAAATTCAAACGTGGGTGAGTAAAATCGGTAATTCCTCGTTCGTAGTGATTCAGCAGGTTCTGCAGCATGGGGAAATTTGTGCGAAAGGGAGTACTGTAATGGTTCATTTTGACTACCAGAATCAAGTCGGTGAGCCCATGAACGAAGAACAAAAAGCGGGCTTAGCCTCCTTTCAGCTAGCGAAATCCTGAACGCTGGATTGCCCTAGGCTTAGTGGCCTAGCCAATAAAAAAGCGGTTAGTGATGGATCACTAACCGCTTTGTTTATTTGAGGTGAATACCAAGAGTCACCCTGTTCACATCACTAGTTTAGTTGCCGCAGATAGGAGCGATTTTATTCAGCTCGGTTTCCGCACTGCCGAATGCAAAGGCGTTACTGTCACTAACATAGTAATAGATAGCCCCATTCGGGAACATCACAACCCCAATGCCGCCGTAGCCTGACATATAGCTGACCCAAGAGCCGGCACTACATAGTGGACTAGCGCGCTGACCCATATCGTAGGTCCATACACTGTTCAGGTAGCGCGACTCACTGCCGTAGGTCTCAAGGCCCAGGTCACCGCCATTTACTAACATGTCGTTCATAATAGCTGGGTCTAGCACCTGTTGACCGTTGATGACACCGCCATCATTGATAACTTGACCAAGCTTGATCATATCATCGGCGTGCCAAGTCATACCATGACTCCAGAATGGATCTGCTGGCGAACCCTGAGTGCGAACCGTGGTGTAGGTCGCTGGGCTCAAGTTCAATGGCTTATAAACATCTTCCACCAGTTTCTCGAACAGATCACCACTCGCGTAGTAATTATCCATGGCCACACCGGCAATGTAGGTGTCCGAGGAATGATACGAGAAGTGGCTGTTTGGAGTTGCCTTGCGAATATAGCGCTCGCAGGCATGTTTGATCTTCTGATCGTGAGTAAACACTAGGAAGAAGTTATTGAGTACATTCGAGCTACCCTCATCACCCTCATAGGACGCTAGGCGGTAGTTACCAGTCGTCATATCTAGCGCGTTTTCAACCGTCACGTCACTCCAAATTGAAGAGGTGCCGTTAATACCGTCTTGGCACTCTGCAACCTGTTCGGCAATATTCATGTAGCGTGCGCTGTCACCAAACTGCTGAGAGAGTAGTGCATGAGAAAAAGCCGCTGTCGCAGTTTTTGCGGTGGAGTAGGAGGGTAGACCCATCACTTCACAGAAGGGGTAATCACCATAGCGCGTAGAGCAGCTGGCAGCGTAGTGGACACCATCCACAAGCACCCCGTGAGTGGTGGGAGATGAAGCCTGCTCAGAACCAATGTTGGCACTGATCACGCCGCTGTAAACGTCGTCCAGATCAGAGATTGGACGAGTTGGTATCCGGCTGGCAACTTCAGATTCGTAATTACTAATCAATGTAGCCGCTCCGGTGACGCTCTGAGATTGATAATCCGCTGCAGCGAGTCCCCAAAGGTCATACTGGAAGTAGAGACACGTCTCCGCACCAACCTGAATAGCCACGTTGGTAATGGAACCATCATCCTTAAAGGCAAAGCTCATGATGCCATTATGGGTACAGTTGGCTTGAACCTCCTGTAGCGAGAATGGGATAGCAACACGGCTGAAGCCGTTGTCGTTGTTCTCGTCCCAAACGCGCCCAGGCTCTACGATAAGGTTCCAATCTCCGTGACCTGTAATGATCAGCCCACGATCTTTAGGAATGATGTGGGAACCCGATTGTACGAACTCAAAATCGAAGCCGGGGAAGCTGCTAGGATCGCTATAGAGTCCGGCTTGAGCCTTACCAGAGGTTCGCTCGTCAAAGTTCAGTGCGACTTTCTGTCCGCCATTAATAACCAGGCGACCTTCGAAGTTATTACTTGGTTCTCTGGCGTTGGATTGGTCGGCATTGGCCTCTGTTACACCGTGCGAATAGGCCGAGTAATCATTGAGAGCAAGATTTGACCCCTGAAGCTCGGAGAGCGTTAAGGCTGATCTAGCGACATCACCGCTGCCACTAAACTGGTGCAGGTCTCCACTAGGAGGAGGCGGCGGAGTGGTGTCTGAACCAAAGCCCGAGAGTGCCAGTGTTTGCTCGCCATCATTGGTTGCTATGGATAGAGTTTGGTTAACCGAGCCAGCGCCTACCGGCGTAAAGCTCATACTTAGGTTACAGCTTGAATCCGCTCCAACGGAAGTATTGGAACAGGTGTCGTCGGTGATAGAAAATGGCGCTGAGTAGCCAGTGATGGCACCTACTGCTAAATCCGCGTTGCCAGTATTGCTCAGCGTGAAGGTTCTAGCAGCTGTGTCGCCTACTTGGACTGAACCAAAGGCTCCATTGCCGTCCAGCGCAGCGTTAGGAGATGGCGCGCCGCCGCCTGAAATACTAATGTTATCGGCGTAACAGTAATCTGCAGCTGAGCCAACTTGCACATAGCGGACGAAGGTACTGCCGCCCGATGTCTGAGTGGTAGCTGAGTAGAAGTCATCTCTATCTTGAGCCGGTGAAAGCGATAGAATTGGCTCTCCCCAATTTACGCCATCGGTTGAGACGTAGACGTCACAACCGTTACCGTTTTCTAGTGAACCTGCAGCCATGGATAAGCTAACATCGCCATCGGCGGGGAACTCGCGAATCGCAACAGCGCCGCCTTTGAGGCGCATTGAGTAGTTGTCGATACTTTTAAAACTGTTGATAGCAACGGTGCCGGCAAGCTGCCAGCCATCTAGGTTGCCGTCCTCAAAATCTTCGGTGATTTGCGCTTGCACCACAGCGCTGACACTTAAGCTCAGCGACAGTGAAAGTGGTAGTGATAGTGTTTTAAAGTCCATGGGACCCCCTTGAAAACAATGATAGTTAATCCAATGGTTCTAACTACAAGAGACTGCGCATTCCTACCTTCACTGATTACTTCAATGCAGTCGCCTTCGAACACTTCCTTTTATTTATTGGTTGTTTTATATACAGCTCTGTCATGTTATCGGTATCGGGCTATGGGCGAATAGAGCCAGTTGGACGACGGATATGGAGCCAAATAGACCAAAAGCCCTGTAATGGATGGAGCCAGCGAGAGCGAAACGTGATCTCAGTCACGGATACCCGAGTGAATCAGCCGTATACGGTGATCATGGACATTGGCCTAGGCACTAAATATAGATGTCTCCTAGGTGATAGTTTGTGTTTAAGCAGAAGCTTAAGCTGCTAGGATAACTATAATTGACCACGAAAAGTGGGAGGTAAAATGCATATAGAACCTTATTCAAAGGGCTGCGGAGCGGTGGTCTCAAATATAGATTTGGCCCAAGTTTCGGCAGACGAAGCGCAAGAGCTTAAGAAGCTGCTTGCCGAATACGGGGTACTTTTCTTTCGCGCACAACAGCTCTCCGAAGCTGCCCATATTGATCTAGCGAATGCATTGGGTGACATTGTTCATAATAAGTTTTTCAAGCCCGTCCCCGAATTTCCGAGTATTGCCGAGGTCCGCAAAGAGGCGAGTCAAGAAATGAACATTGGTGGTGGCTGGCACACCGATCATTCCTACGATGTTGAGCCGGCATTGGGATCTATTTTGGTAGCACGCGAGTTACCTTCGAAGGGCGGTAATACGCGCTTTGCGCATTTGGGTAGAGCCTGCGCCGATTTATCGGTGGGGCTACGTAAAACGCTATCGCAGCTTAAGGCGGTACACTCGAATGAACACATCTACGGACCGAATGGTTTCTATAGTCAAACTGACTTGGCCGAGGTATTGAGCGGTTCATCGGAAGTGGGATCGGCAACGCACCCAGTGATTATCCGCCACCCCGTTTCCGGGGCGGAAGTGCTTTACGTAAACCCAGGACATGTTTTGGGTATTGAGGGCTGGAACAAAGCGGAAGCCTTTGCCTTATTAGAGTATTTATATCAGTTTGTCGATCAACCCGATTACACCTGTTCATTCAACTGGGAACCGGGTTCTATTGCTATCTGGGATAATCGTATGACCTGGCACTTTGCCGATAACGACTATCAGGGAGAGCGCAGACTGATGCATCGAATTACCTTAGCGGGTGAACCATTGGAGGCCATTGAGCTATGACAGAGACTGAACGTAATTTACGAATTGAGCTTGCGGCCTGTTATCGAATTTTCGCCTATCTGGGTTGGGATGAGCTGATCTACAACCATATAACGGTGAAGCTTCCAGATACACCGAACCACTTTCTCATTAACCCCTCCGGCTTACATTACAGTGAAATCACGGCATCTTCGCTGTTGAAGGTAGATATTACGGGGAACAAGATTGACGATAGTGAGTACGACGCAAATCCGGCGGGAATGGTGATTCATAGTGCGGTGCATGCCGCGCGACCGGATCTGCACTGTATCACTCACCTCCACACCAACGAAGGTTTGGCGGTAGCCTGCTCCAAGAACGGCCTGCGCCACGATAACTTCTATTCGGTAATGCTCTACAACCGCGTTGCCTACCATGACTTTGAAGGGCTTACCGTCGATGAGGGAGAGAAAGAGCGGCTCGTGACCAGTTTGGGCAATCACTCGCAATTGATTCTTCGCAATCATGGGTTATTAAGTGCTGGCGGAACAATTGAAGAAGCCTTCATTGCCACTTGGACGCTTCAGCGCGCCTGTGAGATCCAAGTAGCCTGCGATGCTACCGGGCAAGAAGTGATTCCCATTAGTGCTGAGATTGGTGAAAAAACCGAGCAGTTACTTGAAACTCAAATTGGCTCGGCGGGCTTAGGTCGACGAGAATATACGGCCATGCGTAGATTGGTGGCGCAACATAATCCGGGTTTTGATGATCTGTAAGGCCATGTAGGTGTTCTCGCAAGTTAGACGTCACTCCTTGCGAGGAGTACAATGGCGTTTTTTCCTAGGCGAATATCATGCAAGAGCGATTATACAAGCAAATCCATGGCTATGCGGTTCAACTCATGGCGGCCGCAGATGACGGTGATGAAGAGTTGTTTGGACGACTCTTCGAGCAGCTAAATGAGTTATGCCAGAAGCATCAAGATTCCGAAAATGATCACCCTGCTCAGTGGGAGGCGCTTGCTGATTTCACTGAAGATGCAGAGTTGGCATTGGCTCGTTACCAGCACGCACTTGAGGTTGCTACCCGCTTAGAGACGCGCGATTACGTCTCATCAATCAATTTCAATTGGGCCGTGTTATTGCGAGAAATGGGGCGTGAGGAGGAGGCGATCGAACGGTGTAAATTTGCAGCGGTCAGTGCCAAGGGTAGCTCCGATAAGCAACTCAATGCCGACATTCGTGCCTTCCTGAAGTAATACAGAAATGTTACGCCTATCTAATAACGTGGAAATACCCCGTGCGGAGCTGGAATTTAATGCCATGCGCGCGCAGGGTGCGGGTGGGCAAAATGTTAACAAACTTAACTCCGCCATCCATCTACGTTTTGATATCAAGGCATCGTCACTCCCAGAGTTCCATAAACAACGCCTACTAAAACTGCGCGATAGTCGTGTTAGTAAGGAGGGCGTCATCGTCATCAAGGCCCAGCAGCATCGGACTCAGGAAAAGAACCGCGAGGATGCTCTACTTCGTCTGAAAGAGCTGATCCTGGAGGCGATTAAGGTCGTGCCGACACGCAAAGCGACTAAACCCACTAAATCGTCGCAGCGAAAACGATTGGATAGTAAGACGAAACACGCCTCAACCAAACGAATGCGTGGACGAGTGGATAGCCATTCTTGATTGAAATTTCAACAATATGTGAAGTTCGAAAACAGGACCAAAGTGCCAGATATTACGTGCTTTCGGTTAATCCAGTTTTGCAGCAATGCCGATGCTCGGTATACTTAAACTTTTATAAACCCGTTGGATAAAACATGACCAGTGCGCTGTCAATTAAGCAATTAACAAAGACTTACGAAAACGGTTTCGAGGCTCTCAAGGGCATCGACTTTGAAGTAAAGCAGGGCGATTTTTTTGCGCTGCTCGGCCCGAATGGAGCCGGTAAATCAACGACTATAGGCGTGTTAAGTTCGCTTGTGCGTAAGTCGACGGGCAGCGTTTCGATTATGGGCGTGGATATTGACGACGACTTTGCCAAGGCTAAGCAATTTCTTGGTGTTGTGCCTCAGGAATTTAATTTCAACGTCTTTGAAAAGGTCTACAACATTCTGATCACCCAAGCGGGTTTTTATGGAATTAGCGAGGCCGATGCGAAACCTCGAGCAGAGAAGTACCTTAAGGAGCTTGGGCTCTGGGACAAGCGAGATGATGTAGCTCGCAATTTATCGGGCGGCATGAAGCGCCGGTTAATGATTGCTAGGGCGCTTATTCACGAACCGCGTATCTTGATTCTGGATGAGCCCACCGCCGGGGTTGATATTGAACTGCGTCGCAGCATGTGGGCATTCCTTCAGAAGGTGAATGCCGAAGGCGTAACGATCATCTTAACCACTCACTATCTTGAGGAAGCTGAAAGTCTCTGCCGTAATGTCGCTATTATCGATCGCGGTATCATTGTTGAAAACACGACTGTTAAATCCCTTCTCGGGAGACTTCAACGGGAAACCTTCGTGTTCGACTTGGCTAGTGAGGCAGAACATCGGCCATCCGTTGAAGGCTACGAACTGCGCTGGACTGACGACTCCTCCTTTGAAGTGGATGTAGATAAATCCCAGGGCTTGAGCAAACTATTTGGTGAAATATCTAAACTTAACCTAGATGTCTCGTCAATGCGCAACAAAGCCAACCGTTTAGAAGAGTTATTTATTAGCCTGACTGGAGAATCGAAGTAATGAATTCACGGGAATTATGGATTGCCTACCTCACAATTGTTAGGAAAGAAGTTCGCCGATTCATCCGCATCTGGCCACAGACGATTTTGCCTCCAGCAGTAACGACCGGTCTCTACTTCGTGATATTTGGCGCTTTGATTGGTCAGCGGATTGGGCCCATGGGAGGCTTCAACTACATTGAGTTTGTCGCCCCCGGTTTGATTATGATGACCATCATCACCAACTCCTACTCGAACGTTGCCTCAAGTTTCTTTAGCGCTAAGTTTCAGAACTCCGTTGAGGAACTATTAGTATCGCCAACCCCTAACTGGGTTATTTTAGCGGGTTGGGTTTCCGGCGGTGTCGCCCGAGGCCTCTGTGTTGCAGCAGTGGTTACCGTACTCACCCTGATCTTTACTGACCTGTCGGTTACGCATATCGGCCTTACTTGCCTGGTAATTCTCAATACGGCAATCCTATTCGCTACGGCTGGCTTTATTAATGCCGTGTATGCGCGAACCTTCGATGATATCTCCATCATCCCTACCTTTGTGCTAACTCCTTTGACCTACCTAGGCGGAATTTTTTACTCGATTACGCTACTTCCTGCCTTTTGGCAGAGCGCGAGTATGGCCAATCCGATTTTCTATATGGTGAATGCCTTCCGCTACGGAGTCCTGGGCGAAAGCGATGTCTCACCTATGATTGCTATTGTGATGACCTTAGGTCTAACGGCTATTTTGGTCTGGGCAGCGTTACGCTTGCTCAATAGCAGTAGAATGCGAGCTTAGAAAATGTCGGAAATTAATAAAATTCACGAGCAGATTCCGCTTGGCAAGAGCACCGAGTATCAGTCTAGTTACAATCCAGCGCTGCTGGCGCCAATTCCCCGAGCGCTCTCTCGGAGTACATTAGCTGCGTGTCAGCGAGAGATGTATGGCGAGGACCTGTGGACAGCCTACGAGATGTCCTGGCTTAAGCCCGGCGGGGTGCCGGTTGTGGCAGTCATGCGCTGTTATGTCCCTAGCACCAGCACGCACATTATTGAATCAAAGAGCTTTAAGCTCTACTTAAACTCATACAATGGCTCTGAATTCGCCTCGTTTGCAGCGGTAGAGCAACAATTGAAGGCGGATTTAAGTGCTGCTGCTGGCGAATCGGTTAGTGTGGTCTTGGAACGCTTAGACGCAGCTGAAACGTCGCTTCAGGTTGGTGATTTAGCCGGCGTAAATTGCGTCGATGATTTGCCTATTACGGTTAGTCAGTATGAGCCTGATGCGAGTTTGTTGGCCGTAAATGATAGCGTGCGAGTAGAAGAGGCACTTTGCTCTCATTTACTTAAAAGTAACTGCCCAGTCACGAGTCAGCCGGATTGGGCCAGCGTCATTATTCGCTATAAAGGCCCGCAAATTGTGCCAGAGAGTTTCCTCGCCTATGTAATTTCATTCCGTGAGCATCAAGACTTTCACGAGCACTGTGTAGAGCGTATGTATGTGGATTTGATGAATCGCTTTAACTTTGACTACTTGGATGTGGTGGCGAGGTACACGCGTAGAGGAGGGTTGGATATTAATCCATTCCGCTCAAGCCGAGCAGACGCACCTCGAATTGAAACGCGCTTAGTTCGACAATAGGTTTAGGTGTTGTTTCGATAGCTGATTCAGGCTTTGCTTGGACAATAAAACTCAGGTTTTATTTCGTCAACACGCTTACGCTCGGTTCGTCAATCGGCTCTAGAGCTCATAGACGAGTCTTAGCGTGGTGACTATCTAGCCTTTATGTCTAAGATGCTCAGCAGCCGATTCTAGCGCCTTCAGCGCTTCGGCTCTATCCTTAGGATTGAGTTCGTCAAGGTCCATGTGCAGGCTAAAACCATCTGCGTATTGCTCGATGAAAGATTTGTTTCCACCTAAATTCTTTCGCCAATCCATCGCCTCGTACACCGTAACAGCCTGACTGAAACCTTTGACTTCAATTTGCCCTACCTTACGGCACATGATTCGATCCTTAATGAGTGCATAGGTAGTGTGACTCACTAGAATTTGTCCAGGTTGAGCGGCAGCTTCTAATCTTGAAGCTAGGTTCACTTCGGTTCCTAATACGGTGTAATCCATTCGCGATTCGGTACCGAAGTTACCTACGGTACAGTAACCCGTATTGATGCCAATACGCATTTCAAGCGGCTTTGAGACACCTTGAAGGCGCCATTGCTTCTGCAGCTTACGTAGGTGCTTGCGCATCGCAATTGCCATACCCACAGCTTTCATTGCATCCATTTTCGCGCCGTCAGATTCAGGGTCTCCAAAGAACACCATCACCGCATCACCAATGAATTTATCAATCGTACCGTCGTAGCGCTGGGCGATTTGACTCATTTCAGTAAGGTATGTGTTCAAGAGCTCTGTTAGCGGCTCTGCTTCTAATTCTTCGGCCAAGGTACTGAATTCTTTTAGATCCGAAAAGAAGACGGTGAGTTTCTTGCGCTGAGTGCCCAAGCGAACGTCTCGACCCGACATAATTTGCTGATGAATCTGCGGCGAGATGTATTTGCTAAGCTTGTAATTATTGCGCTGTAGGGCGATGTGTTCTTCTTTGAAGACTTTGCTGTTTTCCCGCTCACGGCGAACGGCATCATGCATGAAGAGGCCATATATACAGAAATAGCTGGTGATACCAATCAGCGCAGCTTTGCTGATTGCCAAATCGTTCGTGAACGTCAGCACGGGTTCATGAAACAGCGTCATGGTAGCGATACCCGTCACAAAGGCAATATTGTCATTGCGCCACTTAATACCACCGCCGGCCACCAATGCGTTAAATTGCACCAGTGCAACAAACATAATGGTTGGCAGAAGGCTAAAATCAATTAACGTCAGGGCGCCACCAATTAAGGCAGCATCGGCAGCATTAAACCACTGGACGCTGTTCTTTAATTGCGTCTCGAATGCTTTGGTAATTTGGTAGCTAATTCCAGGATACACCAGCATAAACAACGCGTAGCCGTAAATGGTCCAGTTCAAGCTGTCTGCAGCCGTAGTGTAAAGCGTTGCTGCAGCGGCAATGCAGCTCAGCGTGCGGAACAAATACTGGTTACGGGCGGTAGATTCGGCTGAAACCGAGCCCTCGTTCTCGCGTGTTTTTAGCATTAGATTGATGGTTATCCATTCTATGGTTGTGACAGTAACAATTGCTTAGACAAAAAGACTAACGCTTTTTGTTGGGTGCTACAAGCTGACGTAGCCAGCCAAATAGAGAATTTCCGCCCATAACATAACGATCCAACTCCTGAGCCGTCGCTTCGAAGTGCTGTGGGTCCGAGAACATGGCCTCTCGCTTTAACATTCTACGTCTTGGGTTCAAGGTCTTTACAATTTTAGCAGGCACGCCAGCAACCACAACATTATCGGGTACGTCGCTGGTCACCACAGCGCCGGCACCCACTACTGAGTTATCACCAATCGTTACGCCTTTGGTCACAATGGCTCGCTCACCTATCCAAACATTATTGCCAAGGGTAACGGCCGCAGTAGCCTTACCAAAGGGCCTCAGGCGGTTGTACAGGCCATGCCAATCGGAGTCTGAGATGGATGCCTCGGCAGCGAGCATACAGTTATCACCAATCGTAACGGATTTCGCCGCCTGAATTTTGACGCCCGGCGAGATAAGGCAATAATCGCCAATACGGATAGACGCGGGACCCGATGCGCTAGGCCAGGCAATTAGGCGGACATTTCTATCGGCATCGCAGGCCATATGGAGGCAGTTGCCGATACGAATTCCTGCGCCAAACAATCTCAGGTGCCGCGGGCCAACAATATGCGGGTAACTTCCAAGATCATCTAACTCCGGCGCTACAAAATGCTGCACATAGAAGCGATTCAGAGAGAGTTGTAGATGTTTTAGCCACGCGGGCCGATGATCCTTGCGCACAGGTACTTCCCAATTATCATTTTAATTATAAGTATCCCAGTATACGGTAACTAGGTGAAGTCATTAATTGTTGAGGATGATGCTAATCGGTAGAATAAGCCAATCACTCTATTCGGATTTACATCATGTCTGCTCTTGAATTTCTTACCCAGCGAGTCAGCTTCCCTAAAGTTGAGGCACCAGGTCCCACTACGGAACAACTAGTAAAATTGTTTGAAGCGGCAGGACGAGCGCCTGATCATATGCAGTTAAAACCCTGGCGCTTTATGGTTATTCAGGGTGAGGCCAGAGAGGCCTATGGGAAGCTCATGGTGGCAGCCAAAGAAGCAACGTCGGAAATAGACGACACCAAGCGAGAGCGTTTGTACAACAATGCCTTCAGAGCCCCCACCATTATCATTGCGGTGACGGTATTCAAACCTCATGAAAAGGTTCCAGAGGTTGAGCAGGTGCTTTCAACAGGCGCGGCGGTGCAAAATCTTCTCCTAGCGGCCGAAACGATGGGACTCGGTGGAATGTGGCGAACGGGCAATATGATGTTTGAGCCCACCATGAGAGCAGGTTTAGGAATTGCCGAGAACGAGACAATCGCAGGTGCTATTTATCTGGGCACACCTACGGGTAAGAGAAAGTCCATCAAGGCGCTTAATTTGGATAATTTCGTTGCTTACTGGCGCGGTTGAGCCGCTTATTTTAGTAAACCCGGCAGACGGGCGGAAAACAGTGCACGGCATGACTTTCTTGCTTGCATTATTGAGGTCTCCCCAGTATCATCTGCGCCCGTTGTTCACTGAACTATACGTTAGAGAATAACTGTTGGAGAGATGGCCGAGTGGTCGAAGGCGCACGCCTGGAAAGTGTGTATACGGAAACGTATCGAGGGTTCGAATCCCTCTCTCTCCGCCATATTTAAAGCTCCTAACTGCTTACCCCAATCCTTTATTTTTAGTACCTTACTTAGGTAGCCTATTTCGTCTTATTTATCGCTCTGGAACAGCTAAACGCTTATCGATAGCCGTCTTAGGCGTTATCTGCCAAAAGTCCCAGCCTCATCTACCTTCTTCCGTTGATCCAAACAACATCAAAGTCGATATAAGAGCTAAGTTAAGCGAAGCTTATTTAGTTTCCAGGCTAAGCAGGTGTTTGAGTATCCTGACTAAGTTGGAAAATTCAGCGCGCTTCTAGCCCTAATACGATGTCAGCATCGACATTGAAAATTCAACACCCTCAAGGATTGGCAATGACGAAAATAGCCATAATAGGCGCAGGCTTAGCGGGCCTCACAGCGGCAAATTTACTCAAGGATCATGCCGAGGTAACGGTATTTGATAAAGCCAGAGGAGTAGGGGGGCGTCAAGCTACACGGCGGGCTTCACCCTATGTGTTTGATCACGGAGCGCAATACTTCACCGCCCGTACCGCCGAATTCAAAGCCTTTATATCTCCCTATGTCGCAAGTGGCGTGATCGCGCGTTGGAACGCTCGCTATCAGAAGTTTGCCGGTAGCGAGGTTATCGAAGAGTCGGACTGGACCGTCGGCGAGCCACGCTATGTGGGAGTTGGTGGGATGAACCAACTCTGCAAGCAAATAGCCGCGGGGATCGAAGTAATCACAGGAACGCGGATTGAATCCCTTGAGCAGCAGGATGATAGCTGGTACTTGGTTGATCAGGATGGGACTCGCTACGGTGACTATGACTGGGTGATTCTTTGCGCACCAGCGCCACAGTCAGCTGCGCTACTTCCCCATTCCTTTGAGCATCGAAGGGCTATTGAAACCATTGAAATGGTGGGCTGTATATCTTTAATGTTGGGGTTTGAAAGCGCCTTAGCCGTCAATTTTGATGCCGCTCATATTGGTCAGTCAGACATTAGCTGGATTGCAGTGAATAGTTCTAAACCAGGACGAAACGAGCCGTTTTCGTTGGTCGTGCATTCTTCAGAGGAGTATGGACGCTTGCACCTTGATGATCCCAGTGGAGCCATGTCTCAGCTGATCGCTGAAGCGGGGCGAATAACGGGGCATGATTTAAGCAAGGCACAACATAAAGTTCTGCATAGCTGGAGATACGCCAACAACGCTAGGCATAAGCTGAGTCACGACGCCTTTGTCGACACTGCGCTTAAGCTCGCGGTTTGCGGCGACTGGTGTGAGGGAGGACGAGTAGAAGGTGCCTTCACTTCAGCATACAAAGTCGTTAGGCGTCTAACAGGAGTATTGGCATGAGAGCAGAAAACCATCCGTCTAAAAGCTTATCCCCCGCTGTCGTTAGCGAAGTGGTCGCCATGGCATGGTGTGATAAAACTTCATTCGACGATATTGAGTTAGAAACGGGGTTAAGCGAGCGGCAAACAATACGCTTGATGCGCGGACATCTAAAAACTTCAAGTTTTAAACTTTGGCGTAAACGGGTATCCGGCCGTATCGCGAAGCATCGGCAATTAAGGAAGTGAGCGCTTAAGCTTGTAGCCTTTATAGCAAGGACTCTAGGTAGGCAGTACAGCAATGTTAGCTTACGGCGGAAGCAGCTCCTCGATAACCCAGCACTAGGTATTAGCCCCTTGATCCAACCTAGTTAACAAATCGAACACGTTATGAACTCGATCTGTGATCAGCAAGCAAGCTGTTTACTTGCGAATAGATTTAGACTTAACGATATTCGATCTTAGTGGTCGTTATGAGAGGGAATGATGATAGCGAAATGGACATACAATTTAGTGGGCCTAGCGGTCTTGGGACTAATGCTGGTGGAGAATGCGGTGAGTGACGTTGAAATACCACGCTACGACGTTATTCGCTCTGCCGACAATATCGAGATCCGTGAATATCAGCCGATGCTTATTGCCGAGGTTAGAATGACGGGAGAACGCACTGATGCCATGGGTGACGGCTTCAGGATTCTCGCAGACTACATTTTTGGCAATAACACGGTTAATCAAGAAATTGCGATGACGGCTCCAGTTCAGCAAAATCAAAGTGCCGAGATTGCCATGACAGCACCGGTTCAGCAACAGCTTAACGACGAAGGTTGGCAGGTGAGCTTTGTTATGCCTTCAGAATACACCATGAACACACTTCCTATGCCTGTAAACGAGCGTATTGAGATCAAACCGATCTCGGCTAAACGTTACGTCGCCATTGAATTCTCGGGCAGAAACACCAGTACAAACATGCGCGAACATCAGGCGGAGCTCATGGCCTACATTGAAGCCAACGAATTGCTAGTCAAGGGGGCTCCAGTGTATGCATTCTATGATGCGCCTTGGATACTCCCGTTCTTTCGTCGCAATGAAATTATGATGGAGCTAGATTCGACGGCGGATACGAATGCAGAGCTAAGTGCCTCGGTAACTGCGCAATAGAGAAGTTGATCGCAGTTTGTTAATCTCAACCAATGAAACTATTTCCAAGTGGCCTCACTCAAAAAATAGCGTGGCCTAAACGCCCGGCAAAGCTGATCGCGACGCTGGGCATCCAAATACTCATATTTATCGCGGTACTGTTTGCGTTCGAAAGATGGCTCCTGTCAACTAACGATCGAGCGGAGCTCAGTGCGGCTCAGCTCGCCCCTATCATCGCCCAGCTTGCTCCCGACGAACTGGAGCGTTTTAAGGCCGGTGAGCCGCTTCTGGTTTACATCTGGGCCACCTGGTGCTCGGTTTGTAGTATTAGCTCCGCGAACGTTAGTGACTACGGTAGGGACTATCTCAGCACAACCGTGGCAGTTCAGTCTGGTAGCGATCGCGAGATACAGGATTTCATAAGCCGCAAAGGCTATGACTTTGTGGCTTATAATGATCGAGAAGGCCGCTGGTTTAAGTCAGTGGGAGCAAGTGTAACGCCTACATACCTTTGGATTAACTATCCGGGTGAAATTCTTTATCTGAGTCGTGGCTATACCTCGTCAGTAGGGCTAATAGGCAGGCGGCTATTATTAGCCGATCAAAACACAGATTAATCATTCATTAACGCTTTGTTTTTTGTGATAATAACTTAGTCATACCAATCCCATCCTGCTAGATAAAGAGAATAAGATGTCAGTGAAAGATAAACTCAAATCCATAGCCTCTGGCGAAGCGAGTGTTGAAGAGGCCGCGGTGATTGCAGCTGAAGCGCAGGCGCGGATTGTTTATCTAGAGGATACTGTGCGTCAGTTACAGCGCGATGCGCATATGGCCATCCACATCAAACTATGCGCCGACGCACTAACGGACGCTTAGGGACTCAAGATAGTTTGCGGGCAATGCTAAGCGGCCTCAGCTAACGCCTTAATTTTAGCAACGATTGCTCTCAAGCCATTTCCGCGCGTAGGCGAAAGATGATTTTCCAAGTCAATCTCAGCGAAGTAGCCGTCGATGTCGAAGTCGGTAATCTGCGCGGCAGTTTTCTCGTCAAACGCCGCCAAAACTAGCGCTAGTAGCCCCCGAACAATGATGGCGTCACTATCAACGCTAAAGCGAAAAACATTGTTATCGCGCTCTGAATGCAGCCAGACACTGGATTGACAGCCCTTTACGAGATTTTCATCAAGGCGAAACTGCTCCTCGAAGGGCGGAAGCTCTTTGCCCAAATCAATAATATATTTATAGCGTTCTTCCCAATCATCAAAGAAGTCTAGATCTTCAATGATCTCGGTAGTGGTCAAATTCATTAGAAAAAGAGTCCTGCTTCAAGTTGTGCTTCTTCACTCATCATTTCTCGCGTCCATGGTGGATCGAAAACGAGGTTAACGATTACGCTGTTCACATTAGGAACCTTGGCTACACGGTATTCCACGTCGCCAACTAAAACCGGTCCCATGCCGCAGCCTGGTGCGGTGAGCGTCATATCGATCAGCACACTATTATCACTATCGTTGATGGCGACTTTATAGATGAGCCCTAATTCTACTAGCGAAATAGGGATCTCAGGGTCGAAGATTGAATCTAATGCCTGCCAAACCTGATCCTTATCAACATGCGTACCACCGTGCTGTGCAAACTTGACGACATCTACGGTTTGGCCAATCGCATCGGCATCGGTTCCGTCAATTCGATACATGTTACCGAGGTAGGTAACCGTGAAGTTACCGCCTAGGCTCTGATTGATCGTGATAAATTGACCGGCGGGAATCATGGCGCTCTCACCACTTGGTACTCGACGAGCCGGGCATTCTTTGACAGTTGTGACCAACTTTTGTTGCATAAAATAACGGTCTCTTAGCTTACGGAGAAGCTTTCGCCACAGCCACACTCGCCCGTGACGTTGGGATTAATGTATTTAATAACTCGATTTAAGCCAAGCTGCTCTACGTCAATAATCGTGCCCTTCAGCATCGCGATGGACTCGGTATCAACAGCAATTTTAAGCTCATTACCGGCGCTAACGATTACATCGCTAGTGTGAGTCTCGTCGACGAAATCTAGTGTATAGGCGTAGCCGCTACAGCCCGCTGGTTTGGTGCTGAACCTCACCGACTTTTGCGGCTGCTTAGCGGCGGCGGCACTGAGGAATTCTACCGCAGCATCGGTAACGGAAATTAGGTCCTGAGTTGGATCAAAAGCAGTGGTCATTGGTCTACTCCAGCATCATCTTGGCTTTTTCAATGCCGTTAAACAGCAGATCGATTTCATCGAGGGTGTTGTAAATAGAAAAGGATGCGCGTGCAGAGCCATTCAAACCAAAGCGCTCCATTAATGGTTCAGCGCAGTGATTACCGGTGCGAATAGCAATTCCCTGGCGATCGAGAAGGAAGCCGACGTCCGCGGCGTGACCCTGAGACAGGACGAAGCTTAATACACCAATACGCTGTTGGGCGGTACCAATTTGTCTAAAGCCGGACAGTGCCGCTGCGCGTTCATCTGCATAACGAATAAGTTGTTGCTCGTGGGCGCGTAAGCCTTCGAGATCCTGTTGCCCTAGCCAGTTAATAGCGGTTCCTAGGGCAATTGCACCCGCGATATTAGGCGTACCTGCCTCGAGTCGCGAGGGTAGAACGTTCCACTCGGCCGATTGATAGGTAACGGAGCTGATCATCTCACCACCCGTTTGCCAGACCGGCCAGTCAGCCAGAACGGCTTCGCGTCCCCACAGAACGCCAACGCCGGTTGGTCCAAAGACCTTGTGGCCAGAAAAGGCATAAAAATCACAGCCAAGCGCTTGTACATCAACGTCGCCGTGGGCAATTCCTTGGGCGCCATCAATCATAAACAGGGCAGTTGGATTGGTCGCCTTTAGCATCTCGCCAATCTTCTTGACGGGATTGATGGTACCCAGAGCGTTTGAAATATGTGCCACACTCAAAATTGCGGTATTGGCATCCATAAGCTTCGCTAGCGCATCAAGGTCAATATCACCGGCTTCATTAATAGGGGCAATGCGTAACTCAGCGCCGCTGCGATGACAGGCCTGCTGCCACGGGATGAGGTTAGCGTGGTGTTCCATTTCCGAGACGATAACGTTGTGACGCGGAGCTAAACGATCAGCCATGCCGCGGGCAATGATATTGATGCCTTCAGTGGTACCACTGGTCCAAATAACTTCTCGCTCAGTAGCGGCATTGATAAAGCCTGCCACTTGTGTCCGTGCCCCTTCATAGGCGCGCGTTGCTTCGTCAGCAAGACAGTGGGCACCTCGATGGACGTTTGAATTCGTGGACGTGTAGTAGGCTGTCAGGCTGTCGATCACGCACTGCGGCTTCTGGGTAGTCGCGGCATTGTCTAAATAAACTAGGGGCTTCCCATGCACTTCTCGTTGAAGAATGGGAAACTCTTGACGAATGGCATCAACGTTAAACACTGACTTCTCCTAAACCTGCTTCATCTGAGCGAAGCGCTGGCGCAGTTGAGGGCGCAACCATTCGGCGACGGCCTCGTGTTGCATTTGGTCGACTAACTCATTGATGAAGCCAAAATTCAACATAATCTGGGCATCTTGACGCGAAATTCCGCGAGAGGTGAGGTAGTACATCGACTTTTCGTCGAGTTCAGCCACCGTAGCACCGTGTGCACAGCGAACATCATCGGCGTAAATTTCAAGCTCAGGCTTGGTATTGAGCTCCGCATTACGGGACATCAATAGGTTGCGATTATTTAGCTCGGCCAAGGTTTTCTGAGCATCACGGTGAATATGGATTCTACCGTTAAAGGTGGCCTTTGAGCGGTCTGCCACAATGCCTCGAACATTTTCTTCCGTGGTGCCATTAGGCATCGCATGTTCAATGGTGGTGTGGAGATCGAAATGTTCTTTTCCATCTAGCAAGAAAATGGCATTGAGATTAGCTTGCGCGTGCTCACCGGCATGCTCCACGTCAATATCTAAGCGGCTTAGCTTTGAGCCAAACCCTACCACATGGCTATCGAGCTGCGAATGGTTACCCAGACGGATATGGTTACCACCGATGCTGTAATGCAGGTCGCCCTGTAATTGGAAGCGATAGTGGTTGAGGTGAGCCGAATCGGCAACGTCATACTCGCAGAACAGGGAGCTCAGTCCTTCGCTGTTACCAGCGAGCTGCTCGATGACCGTGCATTGTGAGTTATTGCCTAGCTCGGCGGTAACACGAGCAAATTGCTCGCAGTTAAGCTGAGCCGCGACAGCGATTCGAATAGGCTGAGTAATGGTAGCCGACTCAGCTACTTTGATAGTTAGTGACTGCTGAGTGCGGGTGTCATTAATCAAACCAAAAATATGGTGGTCAGGCTTGGTGAGCGCTGTATCAACTGTTTCTAAGCTAATACTTAAGCCTTTGGGTAGCGAAGTGGGCAGCTGCCATTCCTCGCCATCGAATAGGACATCAATGGTCTCAATGTCGGCGAAGTCAGGGTTCGACAACTGCTGACTCGGTGCAGCGAACTGTTCTTCAGCCAGACCGAATAGGCTAGTGTAACGCCACGCTTCGGTCTTGCGCGAAGGCCAAGCGGTATTCGCAAGTACTTGGAGCTGCTTCGCTTGAAATTGGGTTAACGGGCCACGCTTTGCCGCGTCTTGGGTGCGATCAAACCAGTGGCTCATGCCGATTTTTCCTCTAACCATGCGTAACCGTGTTTCTCAAGTTCTAGGGCTAGCTCAGGGCCGCCAGACTTCACAATCTTACCGTCCGCAAGTACGTGAACGAAATCCGGCTTAATGAAGTCTAGAAGGCGTTGATAGTGAGTGACCACTACAAATGAACGTTCCGGACTGCGCTGACTATTGACGCCTTTCGCAACGACCTGCAGCGCGTCAATATCAAGACCGGAGTCGGTTTCATCTAGAATGCACAGTGACGGCTTCAACATCATCATCTGCATGATTTCGTTACGTTTCTTTTCACCACCAGAGAAGCCTTCGTTGACGCCACGCTTGAGGAATGCAATGGGAAGATCAACTTCCTTACAAACTTCCTTCGCCGTCTTAAGAAGTTCCTTTGACGACATAGGCTCTAAGCCCTTCGCAGCGCGATTTGCATCAACTGCCGCCTTGAGGAACTCCAGATTACTAACGCCAGGAATCTCAACGGGATATTGGAACGCGAGAAATAGTCCAGCATGGGCGCGTTCTTCGGCTTCTAAGTCGAGGAGGTCAGCGTCATTTAGGCTGGCGCTACCAGACTCCACTTCGTAGCCTTCGCGGCCAGACAGTACATAACCTAAGGTAGACTTACCAGCTCCGTTAGGACCCATAATAGCATGAACTTCACCCGGCTTAACTTCAAGATTAAGTCCTTTAAGGATGGTTTTTTCTTCTACGCGTGCGTGTAAATTTTTGATTGATAACATGTTGTTTCCTAAACGCTTAACCGACCGAGCCTTCAAGGCTGATTTCAAGTAACTTGCCCGCCTCGACGGCAAACTCCATGGGTAATTCTTTAAACACTTCTTTACAGAAACCGTTGACGATCATTGACACCGCCTTTTCTGGATCTAGACCCCGTTGCTGACAGAGGAACAGTTGATCGTCGGAGACCTTCGAGGTGGTAGCCTCGTGCTCGACAATGGCTGTAGGGTTCTTAGTCTCTACATACGGGAAGGTATGAGCACCACATTGATCGCCAATCAGCAGCGAGTCACACTGGGTGAAGTTACGTGCGCCGTCGGCGCGTGGGCCCATGCGAACAAGCCCTCGATAACTATTATTGGATCGGCCGGCGGAAATTCCTTTGGAAATAATCGTCGACTTCGTATTTTTGCCAAGGTGAATCATCTTAGTTCCGGTGTCAGCTTGCTGACGGCCCCGAGTTAGAGCCACCGAGTAGAATTCACCAACACTATTGTCGCCGCGCAGGATGCAGCTTGGGTATTTCCAAGTGACAGCCGAACCTGTTTCCACCTGCGTCCATGAAACCTTTGCATTGGTGTGGGCGACGGCACGTTTGGTGACAAAATTATAAATACCACCGCGGCCTTCTTCGTCGCCGGGGTACCAGTTCTGTACGGTAGAGTACTTGATTTCCGAATCGTCTAAAGCAACGAGTTCAACGACTGCAGCGTGAAGCTGGTTCTCATCGCGTTGGGGTGCAGTACAACCTTCTAAGTAACTTACGTGGCTTCCTTCGTCGGCAATGATGAGCGTTCGCTCGAATTGCCCCGTGTTCTGCTCGTTGATACGGAAGTAGGTTGACAGTTCCATAGGGCAGCGAACGCCCTTAGGGATATAGACGAAGCTGCCATCGGTAAAGACGGCGCAATTTAGCGCTGCGTAGTAGTTGTCTTTCTTGGGGACTACGCTACCGATGTACTGCTTAACGAGTTCTGGATACTTCTGTAGCGCCTCGGAAATTGAGCAGAAGATGACTCCTGCCTCATAGAGCTTCTCTTTGAAGGTTGTCACGACTGAAACCGAGTCGAAGACCACATCCATGGCTACGCCAGCCAACATCTTTTGCTCTTCTAGCGGGATACCCAACTTCTCATAGGTACGCAATAATTCAGGGTCAACTTCATCAAGACTTTGAGGTTTGTCGGCCATACTCTTTGGTGCCGAATAGTAGGCGATCTTTTGAAAATCGATCTTCGGATACTCAACGTGAGCCCAGTCAGGCTCTTCCATTTTGCACCAGTCACGGTAAGCGTCGAGTCGCCATTCAAGCATCCATTCAGGCTCATTCTTCATGGCGCTGATCCGGCGGATGACATCTTCATTCAGCCCGGGCTCAAAGGTTTCGGTTTCCACGTCAGTAACGAAGCCCGCTTCGTACTCTCGTTGGATGGCTTGATCTATTTGTTCAGTCATAATAAGTCTCTAAAAATCAGAAGCCGCTTACTCAGCGGCAGAACAGGCCCAGCTGTTAAACTAGATGGCGGTTAGAGGGATCTTGCCGCTAGCCTGTAATTGCTGTTGTTGAACTGAAATTCGTCGGATCTCTTCGCGCTCAATGAGGGCGGCCAGAGAGATACTTTTTAGGAAGTCACGAATCTGTACGCTCAAGTCCATCCATAGGTGATGTGTTAAACACATGCTGCCTTCGTGGCAGTTGCCTCGGCCGTTACAATTCGTTGCATCAATGCTTTCATCAACCGCGTCGACAATATCGGCAATGTTGATATCGTTGGTATCCACGGCTAAACGATAGCCGCCACCTGGACCGCGCACGGAGGTTACTAAGCCACGTCTGCGTAGTTTAGAGAATAACTGCTCAAGATAGGATAAGGAGATCTCTTGACGTGTAGAAATATCTGCCAAGCTAATCGTGCCATTACTTTGATTAATTGCGAGGTCTAGCAATGCCGTTACAGCATATCGACCTTTGGTAGTTAAGCGCATGAAATTTACCTCGTGTACTGCCGCGCATTATAAATAACCTAGTAAACTAGTCAAGATTAAAATGGTGGGTAATTTCCGAGCCTAGAACGATGATATATGTTGCAAGTACTGCAAATAGAATTTGTTAGCGCGAAGGAATACAGAAGAGGAAAAAGGTTGCTGCTTCGTTATCAACTAAGCGGCAACCTTAGCCAGGATCTAGATGAGCTAGGATCTAGCAACGGCTCCTGATTTGTATAGGAGCGCGATGATGACTTTACTGCATAGCCCAACCGTAATGAGCGTTGCCACGATGGCGGCGCCCGAGGGGAGGTCGAAGAGTAAAGAACTCAGCAAGCCCAAGAAGTAGCCTAGTACGCCAATGATCACCGCAATGGTTGTTCGGTAGCTTTTCAGTGCGCTGGTGGCAACCGCGGGGACAATTAAGCTGGTAAAGACGAGATACACACCAACAAGTTGAACGCTGAGGGTGATTGCGACCGCAAAACTGAGGTAAAAAATGGTCGCGTTTTGCTGCGGTGGAAACCATATCCATAAGCCTACTAGCACTGCAGAAACAATGGCTGGAACGAAGAGGTCACCCCAGTCGGTCCACAGAATTTGTCCCGCCAGCATCGACTGAAGTAATTCATCGCCATGGGGTGAGTCCGCAAGAACTAGCACGCCACAGACCGCAGCAAGGACATAGAGCAACCCAATAAATGCCTCTAATTCATGACGCACCAACTTCTCCAACTGACTGATTAACAGAGCGCCGGCGAGCGCGAACGCAATGGGAAGTAGCCAATGCCAGTGTTCTGAAGTCCATTCGTTGTGGTGGAGCTCAGCCATGATGGCGCCGAGTGCCGCAATCTGAGCGATTGCGAGATCAATGAAGATAATATTGCGCTTTAGTACCTGCTTGCCAAGGGGAATATGTGTCCCCAAGACAATAAGGCCCGCTACGAGAGCGGGCAGTAGGATACCAATGAGATCGCTATTTATCATCGTGAAGTCGCATTAACTCATCTATTAGAGATTCATAAACATCGAATAAGCTTGGATGGGCCTCACTCGCTGTATAGGCTAGCTGGCTCTCCTTAACATCGGTGCGCTCACTTAACCACTGGGCACCCCGACTGTCTTGATAGCCAGTGTAGACGATAGCGGTCACGTTTTCATTGCGACTCAATTCGATCAGCGAAGCGAGGTGAGCAGGCGTAGGCGGAAGGCCGGGTTGAGGCTCCAAATCGCCAACCTGTTCCAAAGAAAGCCAATCGAAGAGATAGCGAAAGCTGGAGTGATAGGCAATATATTTATTGCCGTTAAGCACGTCGGCACGGGCTTCCCAGCGCTGCGTTGCGGTAGACCATCTCGTCAAAAAGTCGCTCAGGTTTTGCTGGTAGCTCGCCCGATTCTCCTCGTCGACCTCACCAAGGCGTTTAGCCAACTCCTTAGCAACCAACTCAACCCGACTTGGGGAGAGGTGGAAATGAGGGTTACCAGCGGCATGAACATCACCCATTGAGCGATCGACTCGCTCCAGCTTATCCAAAGTCTCTACTGCTTCCGCGGCAAAAAACATACCGGGTTGGCCCGTTCGTAGATCGCGATTATTCGCCTTCATCTGCAGCATCGGCAACCAGCCAACTTCGAGTTCCGCACCCGAGCAAATCGCCAAATCGGCACGGCGAAACTGTGCAATCAGGCTTGGTCTTGCTTGAACGTGGTGAGGATCTTGAAGTGCGCTGGTGGCAGCATAGATGCTTGCATCCGGCGCAATCTCTTTCGCTAAGGCTGCCCACTCTGCTTCGCAGGCGAAGATATTCAGTGCTTGAGAGGTGGCGGACGCTACGAACAGCGCCGCCCCCAACACCATTTTTTTAATAGGCGTGTGCACCATGAGCTCCTATGGCAGTGTTAAAGCCGATACCGACGATAGTGTTGCTGCTGGATGAGTCTCCGGTAGTCTCCTCTTTGGTCGCAAATAGGCGAATCACCGAGAAGTGCGACGGATGCCAGCCAACGGAAAGGCTAGTGTTAGTTGTCTCTTCCGCTTCGAATTCAGCAACGGTGGTGCCATCAGCTTCAGTGTGGAATTCATGGAAGCTCCAGCCTTTGAATTTACCGTAGCGCGACGCAACTGACCAATTTGGATTGATCTGGTAGATACCAGACACGTACCAACCGGTGTTTTGCTCATCTAAATCGACTTCCTCGTAGAGGTCGTCGGCGATCAGTAGTTCAGCGCTTAGCGTAAGGCTCTGATACTTGTAGTTGCCATTAGGCGCCCATTTGTAGGTGGCATCGAAGATTGCCATGTTCTTGCCGCCATACGCCGGGCCGTGACCATGATCATCATGGCCGTCTTCGTCGCCATGGGCGCCGTGGTCAGCATCAGCGTCATGTGCGCCGTGTGCATCGTGGTGCTCTTCAGGGTGAAGCTGGCCACTTTCATTACGCAGGTATGCAGCGCCGAGCTGCCAGCTGTTTGAGTTGCCAATATCTCCGCCCATTTTTGCGTAGAGAGTGGAAACGCCAATGCTACTGTCATTCGGTTCTGCATCTTCTAAGGCTAGCGCATCACCCGCAAATACTTCGGCGCCCAACGCAATATAAGTTTCAGTAGGTGCTACCCAGTTCAGGCGAATGCCATCGTCAGCATAATGTGAGCCCAACATGGCGCGATAGGCGATAGGGCGCTCGCTGAATGAATCAGTATGTAAATGCTGATTATTTAAGTAGCCAATATCCGATAGCATGCGTCCAGCTCGAATGCCGAAGCCAGCAGGTAATGCCGTGGTTTGAATGAAGGCTTCCTCCAGCTCAAGCTCAACTTCACCTTCGTGAGAAGCGACGACCAATGTCATTTTGCCGTAGAAAGAATCATCAACGGGTGCAGAGAGCGCAAGTTCAGAGTGCCCTAGATTGAATCCGTCCTCGCGCAATCCTTCACTTAACGCGTCCTCTTGGTAGTACCCATCAAGGACCGCAGAAATGTTAATGTCTGATTGAGCTAGAACGGGTGTTGATGCCAACGAAGCGAAAGCGATTGCGCTGCTGATAGAGGTAGTTTTTGAGATGTTAGATGTTTTAGTTTTCATTTATAAGTCGTCCATAAAGCTGCACGGGATTTTCCCAGCAGACTAGTACTATTAGATATATTTTGAGTGCGATCTTGGTTTAGCTAATAGAGGTGGACGAGGGTGGTGCTCTTGCCTTGGGTTGCTCGGCAAGTTCGAATGTGGGAGTTACTTGCTGGAATGCCCAATCGAATAAGTCTGAAACGACACGGTGGGCGAAGTCTAAAGTGGTGTTAACCGCCTTCGACGAACCATCAATCACCGCACAGCTTACACAGATTTCTCCGTGGGTGTGCCCAGGGTGGTCAATGTTATGAAAAGACGAAAGGATAGGCAGACTAACCAAAATGGCTAGTACGGCAATAACAGTTAGTCGCTTGAAGGACGTTATGTTCATTTGCCCTCCCTGAGTAAGCTGCATGAATGACGTCGGTTCAAGCTGATTATAGTAGTGGCAGCGGATAGATACAACTAAAACAACGAAGCCCCCGTTAAGCTGGAGGCTTTGTATTGTTTATTTAGTTGGACTTAGGATACTTGAGTTGTGCGGAGTTTATAGTTAAGCAAGAGTGCTATACCCATACAGAATGGGAAAATGCCGGCATATTTGAACCCCTCAAGATCTCCGTTCATGAAACCCACAGCCATTGCAGCGGCGCCCAAGCTGAGAAGAATCAGGGCGGTTCGACGGTCGGCATCAGGCTCTCGACGAGTCCTGTTGAGACTTTCCAGTGTTTCTGGCGTCAAGGTCTCGCCTTTGTCGATCGCCATGCGCAACGTCTCTTGCATTGCAAGGCGGTACTGAGTACGTGAACGGATAAAATAGGCGATTACTAGTGCCGGGGCTACGAAGACACTTAAAATTGCGATAACTTCAGTCATGATTACATTCCTTATTAAGATAAATTTTTCTTGCTTACCTTAATAGACGGCAGAGCCGCTTAGTTGGATGCAAAAAAATATCTCCGGAATGCTACCAGTCGAGATCGTCGGGAATTTCAAAGTCCTGGTACCAGTCCTTCTCTTCTTCGCTCAGTTCGAATACATCCTTGTTTTCGCAGAATAATACGGCGTCAGGGACGCGCTGCTCAATTTTTGATGCCACGGCGGCTGGAATCAATTCGAACTGGTCACCATTTATTCCTATCGCCAGGAGTTTCTTTTCAAGCGCAGTGAACTGCTTCGCGCTAACGGAAATCTTTTTGACTTTAGATTGGTAGCTGAAGTTGTAGTCGACGTCGCCGTCTTTGGCGATTCGGTTGGTGAGAATGAGTTGCTTAACCTGAGCTACAAGCTCTTTCTTACGCTGTTCTTCCTGTCTCGCTCGGTTTAGTTCGCGGTCGCGCTCAGCCGCCGCAGCGCGCTCGGCTTCCAGTCTGACCTTATTCTCGTCGACAACGGGCTGCTTGCTTTTGAGCTGCTGTTTCTTTTGTTTGCTCTTCTTTTTATTGGCTTGGGTGGCGTCTTTTTTAGAGATAAGGCCGGCTGCAAGCAATTGGTCTTGGAGGGAGGATGGCATAGCGCTGTATGTCCTTGAAGGTATTAAAAATTGATGAGCCTATGATAGTTCTAGATCTAACTCGTCGCAATGACTGCGGGGGTGAAGATTACTAGTCACTTTCCTTTGTCTGGGAGATACCCTCATGGTTACTAAGAAGCGCTCCGGTTCCCGCTCCGCAAGCAATAACCGTGCGCATCATATCTTCTACACCAATGTCAGGGTATAACGTTACGGCTTCCGGTGGTAGGTGATACATCAGTCCAGAAGTCGGGTTTGGACCAGTGGGAACAAAGACAGTGAAATCACCGTTGGGGTGTCTCGAAGTCACTAACGCGGTTACCTTAGTAGGGCAGTCGACGCCAAAAAGTTGCACCACCGCAACCTCGCCATTAGCAAAAGGTGAATTACTTTTATCGCCAAAAAATTGTCCCACGATCTCCTTGATTAAATTGTAACCGGGCGCTAATCGCGAGGCATAGCGGTCAAAGCGTTCATGAGCCCAAGCGCCAATACTCGTGGCAACGAGTGTTCCAAGCAGGAAGCAGAGGGCGAAGATCAGCGTAAGGGCCAAAATGTCCCCGATCAGTGGTGGTAGGTCAAAATTCTCCAGAAGTACTAATGTAATCGGGCTGATTAACTCAGAGATCACGCCGAATAACCAACGAAATAAGAGTGCTAGAATCATAATAGGTAGGATGACTACCACGCCGCCAATGATGGCATTTTTGATGAAGTTTCGTATTGCCGACATGTTCCCTGAGCCCTGTTCTTAAGTCGTAAGCTTATCTTAACTTCCAAGGTATCTAATAGCGAGGTCAAATAGCTTTCGACAAGGCTTCCTTGGGTGCTCGCAGCGCTGAGAGCATTGTTTGCTTCATAGACAATTTTGCATTCGAAGTTAATTCGCAAATAATGCTTCTTTATAGTAGCTGTGTTAACTATCTTTAACTAAACAACGATAATGGGATTTTTTGAAAGATAACGCGTCAGATCTGGCTCTTAAATGAATCGATTGAAACATGCTTTAAACAGCCGCCTAGCAAGTCGCCTACAGCTATTACGGAAAGATAATTCTACTTTTTTATGAGTTAAGCTTGACTTTTTTTGCATCCGAAGTACAAAATGCCGCTAGATAGGTAGTTACTAGTACCTATCGACCAGATTATATAATTATACAAATACGTACATCTGAGGAGTCAGGCATGGGTACAAACTTTAAGGCTAAGCATTCAGTCCTAGCGACATCGATTGCTGCGGTACTTGCAGGTAACACTGCAATCGCACAGGAAGCATCAAGCCAGTCGTCGGTAGGGCTTGAGGAAATTGTCGTTACCGCTACCAAACGTGAATCAAGTGTTCAGGACTTGTCTGTCGCAGTAACAGCCGTTACTGGAGATCAGCTAACTGAGCTATCAATCGTCAATATCCTAGATCTCGATAAGACCGTTCCAGGCATGCAGGTCAAGAACTCAGGTAACGATCCAATAATTATCATGCGTGGTGCTGGTGCAGCCGGTACTAACGATATCTCAGTACCTGTTTACATTGATGGACAGTACCGCCCACGTGCCGGTCAGGCTCTTGCCTCATACCTTGACGTTGAGCGAGTCGAAGTTCTTCGTGGTCCGCAGGGTACACTGTTCGGTCGTAACACCTTAGGTGGTTTGGTTAACGTTATTGCTAACAAGCCAAGCACAGAGGATTTCGAGTTCGGCGCTGCAGCAACCCTAGGAAACTACTCTCTTCGCAAGGTTGAAGGTTTTGTTAACATTCCTATGGGCGATATGTTCGCTGCTCGTATTACCGCTAGCGACACTTTCCGCGACCCGTACGTAGTAAACACTTTCAACGAAGATGGTGGCCTTAAAGATGCCGACAACACCTATGCTCGTGCACAACTTGGTTTTTACCCAAGCGATGATTTCGATCTAACGCTAACGGCAACTTACTGGGAAGATACCGCTAACGGTAACGCTGACTACGCGTACAAAGTATTGGGTGTGCCAGTTAACCCTGCTACCGGTGGAACCAACGGTATGACTGGCGTGATGGAACCTCGTCAGGGTACTAGTGCTACCGCTAATGGCGGTCGTCCACAGGCCGGCGAATACCCAACTGATTTCACGGCAGCGACTGATCCAGATCCGTACCGTATTTCGAATGACTTTGGTGCTAGCCGAAACATTAAAGAGACCTCTTTCAGTGCTGCACTGAACTGGGACCTAGACTTCGCTACGCTTCACGCAGCTGCGACCTTGTTTGACTATGAAGAATACCGTTTGACGGATTCTGATCTTTCTCCAAACCCATCTGCAGATCTTGATAACCGCGGTCCACAGGCGTTGGATTGCACTTGGTGGAACTACTACCCAGCAACAGACTGTGGTCTGGTAGCAGGTCAGCGTGTTAATTCGAAAGCTATCCAAGCTGACGTTAACTTGAACTCAAACAGCGAAGGCCCACTACAGTGGACAGTAGGCTACTACTTCTATGATGACTCAGGTGACGGTGATACAAGTGGCGAATTCGTTTGGGGTTACACCTCATCGGCTACACCGCAAAACCCAGTATGGGCTCACTGGTTATATCAGGGTAATGGCGGTACTCAGTCTCAGGCTATCTACGGTCAAGCGGCTTACGACCTGACTGATGACTTGACTATCGAAGCGGGTCTTCGTTTCTCAGAAGACGAGCGTCGTTCGTATACGATGAACCTTGATACAGGACTAAACTGGGGCACTTGGCCACCAAGCTTCGACAACCCAGAGTGGGTTGCGGATCGCACGTCAGATTGGCCGACGTTGTTCACTGTTAAAGGTCAAGAGATTAATGGTAAGGCACGCAACAGTGACTACAAATTGGCACTTAAGTACAACCTAAACGATGACGTTATGATGTACGGCTCGGTGGCTACAGGTTACATCGGTGGTTCACCAAAAGGTGGCGGTAGCTTCGAATTGACTGATCCAAACACTGTTGACGCATACGAGATTGGTGTTAAGTCTACTCTACTAGACGGCACGATGCGCTTGAACGCAGCGGCCTACCGTAATGACTTTGATGGTCTTTCGACTACTGTCTTCGTAGAGCAGAATGGTACTATCTTGGCGCAGCAGGCTCCGGGCGGCAGCATGAGTTCACAGGGTGTTGAAATTGAGATGAACTGGCAGGCAACTGGTCAGCTGTTCTTAAACGCTGGAGTATCATTTGACTTCTCCAAGCTGGATGAGTTCTCTGAGCAGGAAAGTCGTTTCGACGAAGGCGGTACGCTAGATCCTGTATCGGGTGACCGTTTCCATTACCTAGAAGGTAAAGACGCACGTTTCTCGCCTGATTACACGATTGCCTTGGGCGCTTCTTACAGCATCCCACTAGGTTCAATGGGTGAGTTGGTTCCAGGTGCATTCCTTTACCACTCAGCTGAGTACAAGACGCAGAACGTAGAGTACTTCTTCGCTAAGCAAGAGGCTTACACTACACTAGACTTGCGTGCTACTTGGTACACGCCGCTAGATGACGTCTCGGTACAGGCTTACGCTAAGAACGTGACAGAAGAGGTTTACCTCACTGAAACAACTGTATTCTCCCGTGGCCGTGCAATGGGTGATTACAACGCACCGCGTACCTTCGGTGTTCGTGTAGCGTACAACTTCTAACGCTCACGAATATTCGTGATAAAATAAGCCCCGCCTAGCGGGGCTTTTTTTTGCTAGTCTATTGTTAATCTGTTTTTAGGATAAGTAATGAATCCAAAGTTAGCCGAGTGGCTTAAAGCCGGTTTGAAAGCGCAGCAGTTAGGTCAGGTTGATCAGGCGATAAAGCTTTTCAAAAAGGTTCTGAATAAGGATGCTAGCAATGTTCCGGCGTTAAATTTACTTGGGGTTGCTGAACTGGGGCAGGGTAGAGTCGAACAGGCCGCCAAGCACATTGAAAGAGCGCTTCGATATCGCGAAGCTGACCCACAGGCGCATGGTAATATTGGCTTAGCATATCGTGAACTGGGTCAAGCCGAGCTGGCGGAAAAGCACTTTAAACGCAGTCTTAGTTTGAATGGCCGCAACCCCGTAGTCTTGAACAACCTCGCGAACCTACTTACGGAATTGCAACGCCCGGGTGAGGCTATTCCCCTGTTTGATAGGGCTTTGGCAGAGGCTCCTCAGTACGCTGAGGCCTGGACTAACCTTGGCTCAGCATTATTAATGACAGGCCAGCATAAAGAAGCCGCTATTGCCTGCGACCGGGCATTGAGACTGGATGCTAATATCGCCCAGGCACTCAATACCCGAGCTGAGATCGCACGTCATTTCGCCAACTTTAATCAGGCGATTCTGGATTATAGGGCGGCAATTAAGATTCTCCCGCACTATACAGACGCTCATATTAATTTAGCGAATGTACTACGCGAAAGTGAACAACCCAAACAGGCCCAAGTGGTGCTCGAGAAAGTGCTCGAATTTTCCCCGAATAATCCTCAAGCGCTGACGAGTTTAGGGGTATTGGCGGAGCAGTTAGGCGATTTAACTTCGGCGGCTGAATACTTTTTGCGCGCAATTGATGAAGCGCCAAACAATGTCATGTCGCATTATCAGTTGGCGCAGCTAAAAGGGCGACGCTCCTCTCTCGAAGAAATTGAAGAAATGAAACGTTTATGGAATCTTGAAGGAATCCCTGAGCAGGAACGAATGCACCTAGGCTTTGGTTTATTCAAGTCACTTGAGCAGCAGGGCGAGTATGACGAAGCCTTCTCCTTCTTGGCGGCGGGAAATACGATTAATGCCCAGCACAATCCCTATGATGACGCTCAAGCTGAACGTTACCTAGACAGTCTATTGAGCGAGTCAGCAGCCTGTTCAGCGAATGTCGAAGACTCAATCAAGGACAGCCCCCAGTTAGTATTCGTACTGGGCATGCCTCGTTCTGGTACTACCCTAACTGAACAGATTTTGGCGAGCCACAGTGATGTCTTTGGTGCGGGCGAAGTTTCCTATGCCTATGATGTTGCGCGTTATGTAGAGAGTTTAACCGGAGCAGCATACCCCGCTGGCGTGCGTTCCCTGAATGCCGATCAACTTTCGACTCTAGCAAAGGCGTACCTCGCTAGGTTTAGTGAAGAAGCACTTTCCAATAGGGTGATTGTTGATAAAACACCGTTAAACTTTCAGTATATTGGGCTATTGGCGCGTATTTTTCCAAGCGCGAAGTTCGTTAACTGTGTTCGTGAACCGATAGATAATTGTTTTTCTATCTTTAAATTACCCTTTGGTGACTCACAATCCTACGCACACAGTCTGCCATCACTAGGGCAATACTATCGCCGTTACGAACACCTCATGGCAGGCTGGCAGCAGCAATTCCCAGGGCGGGTTTACGCCTGTGAATATGAGGCAACGGTTGTCGATCTAGAGATTCAAGCCAAGCATCTACTGGGCTTTATTGGCTTAGAGTTCGAAGCTGAAGTGCTTGATTTTCACGCTTCAAAACGTCTTGTTCGCACGCCGAGTGCCTCGCAGGTTAGACAGCCTATTTACCAATCATCGGTTGCAGCGTGGAAACGCTACTCAGAGCAACTCACTCCGCTGAAACAGGCGTTGGGACTTAGCTAATGGCGATCATTTCCTTGCCTGGACTGATTCCCGCCGCGACTTTCCTCAAGGTGTTGAGCGAGACACTCACTGAGAACGCGACGGATATCTCGAATGAGATGTTGAAAGAGTCACTGAGCAAGACGTTGAATGAGGAGATGGAGTGATTGACCCGAGGGAAGTTCGCGAGGCTCAGCTTCGCCTAGCAGATAGAGTAAAAAGGACGCCTATTTTTAGTAGTCAATTACTTAATGATTACTTGGGGCATGAGTTTTTCTTTAAGGCAGAGTGTCTTCAGTCTGTTGGCGCATTCAAAGCGCGAGGTGCCTTAAATATGCTGACGAAGGCGCTTTCTGTTCCCAATCACGGTATTCAACGAGTGGTAGCAAACAGCTCAGGTAATCATGCTCAGGCGGTTGCGTGGGCAGCTCGCGAAGCGGGCTTACCGGCTACGATTTTAATGCCCAAGAGTGTCTCCCCAGTAAAAGCACAGGCAACGCGAGGTTATGGCGCTCAAGTTATCCTTGGGGAGGATAGGTTTTGGGTAGATAACGAGGTTAAACGGCTGTCGATGGAAGCAGGTACCCTTTGGCTACCACCCTATGACCATCCGGATATTATTGCTGGACAGGGTACCGCGGTGGCCGAGGCATTAGAGCAAGTCGCGGATCTAGATGTCATTGCGGCGCCCTGTGGCGGCGGTGGTCTCTTGGCAGGCTCGTTACTTGCCGTTAAGAATGCAGGCAACCGCGCTCAAGTGGTGGGAGCAGAACCACTGGCGGCGAACGATGCTGCCCAGTCATTGCGAGCAGGGACAATCTGTGGGCTGACGGAGGCTCCGAAAACACTGGCTGATGGCGCGATGACGCTGCGGATTGGGAGAAACAACTTTCCATTGTTACAGCAGTTAGACGGCTTCTACGAGGTTTCTGAGAGTGATATTGTCTACTGGTATCAGTGGCTAAATCATCTACTTAAATTGCAAATCGAGCCAACCAGTGCCATGACCATGTCAGCGGTTCTGCAACACGTTAAGGGCTCAGTTTCACCGCAGCGAATCTTGATTGTTCTCTCAGGAGGAAATGTTGATGCGGCGATGCGCCGAAGACTTTGGGCAGAGGATCAACTCGTTAATCCACCCACTACTGTCCGCGGGTAGTTGAGTTTTCAACAGGCAAAAAAAATCCCGGCTCTATAAGGGGGAGAGTACCGGGATGAAAAATTCTCATAGAGAGAATTGCTACTGCTTGCGGGATTTATAATCTCAATTTTGTTACTTGGGTACTATCCGCGAAAATACGCTGTATCTATGTGATTTCTTGTATAAAAACTTCCCCGAATACTTTAGATTTAGCTAATGTTAGAATTAAAGCTGTAATTTCTTAGCGGACCGTCGATGACTCCGAGTATTTTTTTCACACTTGCTTTAGTTAGTTGCTTACTAGTGTTATTTCTAGTGGGCCGATTTCGCTCGGAATCCGTGGCCCTAGCGGGAATGTTGGTACTGGGGATTGCTAGCTACTTTGGTTTAGAGCTTTTGCCGAGTCTCAGCAACCTTTGGGATGGTTATTCATCCAACGCAGTGATTTCGTTAATTGCCGTGATGTTAGTTGCGGTAGGTCTGCAAACAGCCGGATTAATGGACAGTGTTAGTCGCTGGATTGCCAAGCACGGCCGCAATGAGGAGCTCAGGGTTACCGGTCTGCTGATGCTGGTAGCCGGAATGGTCTCCGCTTTCATTCAAAATACCGCAGTAGTCGCCTTGTTCCTCCCGGTGGCGACGGTTCTCTCTCGACAGCTAAAGATATCTATCTCGCGTCTAGCTATGCCGATAGCTATAGCGGCTGCCGCAGGCGGCACCATGACGCTAGTGGGCACCGCACCACTCATTCTGGTACAGGACTTAATCCCCGTTGAACACCTTGATATTGGCTTCCTTGCGCCGTTCACCACGGGTCTGTTCATCCTGCTTGCTGCAATTGGCATTCATCTAGTAATTGGCCAGCGCCTGTTGCCAAGTCGATCCGTCTTGAAATCCCTCAGTCGGGGGGATCAGTACAGCATTCGTCCTCGCTTGCGCGGGGTGACACTGGATAACCATAGTCGCTTTGTCGGGCGGAAATTTGGTTCATTTGAGCGAATCTTTAGGATTACGGTTGCTGCCTATTTGCGCGATGGAAAATGGATCTACACGCCGTATCGTCACGATTCTATTCCTCGATCCACCGTCATTGCTGTGTTCGCTACCGATGAAGAGCTAGCCGATTTAATTAAAGAACCGGGCATTAATAGCTGCAAGCTAAAGCCCAGCGCCTTCTCTACGGGAACGGCAGACTTTGTTGAGATGTTAGTCCCCGTTGGATCGCCACTGGCTGGGCAGCGTATTCGCAATGTTAGTATTCGGAAGAATTATGGCGTTGCGCCGCTTGTCATATCGTCGGGTGGCAAGCTTAAGCAATATAACCTTCGAAATCGGCGACTACGTGAAGGTGATATGATTTATGGCTATGCCGCTTGGCACAATCTCACGCGCTCTAATAAGCCACGCGAGCTGTGGCTACTGGGAACCGCGCCCACACCCTATAATCGTGAAAAGGCGCCCCATGCAATCATCGGACTGGCCATTGCGGCAGTGGGTCTGTTACTCGAAGTACCCTCATCGCTAGCCTTTAGCTTGGGTGTGGCATGGATGGTATCGGCAAAGTTGTTCAATTTTAAAGATGTCATACGAGAGGTTAACTGGTCGACGGTGGCTCTGTTGGGGGCAATGATACCCATTGGCTCGGCGGTCTCCTTCTCGGGGAGTGCCGCCTACTTAGCTGATATCCTGCAGCACTTCTTCTATGGAATGCACTTTTTCGAAATGTGTTTATTCCTCTCATTCTTTGCACTAGTTGCGGGCATGGCTATGACCAATGTTGGCGCGGCAACCGTGATGATCCCCGTAGCAGCCCAAATAGCGGTGGCCATGGAGCTTGACGTGAATTCGCTAGCTCTCGGCGTAGCCATTGCAGTGTCGAATACCTTTGTACTCTCTAGTTCACAGGTCAACACCCTTGTACAAGCCTCCGGCGAGTATCAAACAAAGGATTATTTTACGGTGGGTATTTGGCAAACCTTTTCCTATGCCTTAATTATTAGTTTGGCGTTATATATTGGAGTGCTTTAGATGCCGAGTATTGAAGCGAGCTTGTTGGAAGAGCGCAGTGGGGAAGCGGCCGCATTGTTGAAGCTGATGGCTAATCGACATCGGTTGCTTATTTTGTGCTACCTCCATGAGGCGTCCATGTCAGTCAGTTCGCTCCAGTCCATGCTGCCACTATCACAGTCGGCGTTGTCTCAGCATTTGGCAAACCTCAGACAGTCTGGCTTAGTGTCGACTACTCGAAGGGGAACGGAAGTCCACTATAGTTTGGCGGATCATCGAGTGGTTGCGCTGTTGGCTACACTTCAGGAGGTAGTGTGTCAGCCAGAGGATACCATTGAGGCGGACACCGAGTAGGTTGTTAAGTGTTTAACCAATGGGTAAGCGTCAAATAAAGAACTAAATGGACAGATAGAAAAAGAAACGGCCCAGTTAACTAACTGGGCCGTTTCTTTTTTGGGGGAGAGATACTCATTTCGAGCGGGTATCTGAATTCTAAGACAGCGGTAACTCTAGAAAGTTCAATAAATTAGTAATTATTTCTTTTATTTCTGAAAAGTTTTCACGTCCGCGCAGATTGTTTGACTTCGGTGGCAGTTCTGCTTTATCGGCGCTTTAAGCTACATTTAAGGCTAAGCGGCTTAATTTCGCTTGAATGGAAACCCTGTGAAAGGCTTTTTAGGGATCTCAGTTAGCGGAAGAAAATATTTACATAAGTAAATTTACGCGTTTATTTAATTGTCTATTTGTTTACCTTGGGGATAAAATAGTCGCAATTGGCGATAATATTGAGTGGGAGATGATGATGAAATCTGCGTTTTACGAGCATCTAAATACTGAGCTTGCAGATATAAAAGCGGCAGGCTTATTCAAGGGTGAGCGAATTATTACCGGACAGCAAAGCGCTGAGATCAACGTTCACAACAGCGGCGAAGTCATTAATCTTTGTGCGAATAACTATCTGGGACTAGCGAATGATCCAGAATTGATCAAGGCCGGCCAGAATGGCTTAGCCGAATACGGCTTCGGGGTCGCGTCAGTTCGTTTTATCTGCGGTACACAGGATATTCATAAACAACTCGAGGCGGATCTCGCGAAATTTCTCGGTACCGAAGACGTGGTTTTATACGCCAGTTGCTTCGATGCTAATGGTGGTTTGTTCGAGGTGCTTTTGGGCCCGGAAGACGCCATTATCTCCGACGCGCTCAATCACGCCTCCATTATCGACGGTGTTCGCCTTTGTAAAGCCAAGCGCTTTCGCTACGCAAACAATGATATGCAAGCGTTGGAGGAGCAGTTAATTGCTGCTGACGAAGCGGGCGCACGATTTAAACTGATTGCGACGGATGGCGTCTTCTCAATGGATGGGGTCATCGCCGATCTTAAGTCTATCTGCGATTTGGCGGACAAGTACAACGCCATGGTGATGGTTGACGATTCGCATGCGGTAGGCTTTCTGGGAGCTAATGGCAAGGGCTCCCACGAGTACTGTGATGTATTGGATCGTGTAGATATCATTACGGGAACCCTGGGTAAAGCGCTGGGTGGTGCTTCGGGCGGTTATACGGCGGCAAGCAAATCAGTCACTGATCTTTTGCGTCAACGCTCTCGCCCTTATTTGTTTTCTAACTCGCTTGCGCCATCAATCGCCTCGGCAACTCGCCATGTTTTAGGGATGGTTGCAGCCGGAGCTGAACGTCGGGCGCAGTTAGAGGCTAACGCAGCTCATTTTCGTACCCGAATGACAGCTGCTGGTTTCACGCTAGCCGGTGCTGATCACCCCATTGTTCCGGTGATGATTGGTGATGCAAAGAAAGCGGCAGATATGTCAGCCGAATTGCTAAAGCGCGGTATCTACGTGATTGGTTTTTCATTCCCAGTTGTACCTAAGGGAGAGGCGAGAATTCGAACTCAAATGTCGGCGATTCATACAAGAGAGCAGCTCGACCAGGCAATCGATGCATTCATTGAGGTCGGCCGCGAGATGGAGATTATCGAATGACAACAATGAAAGCATTGGTCAAGGCAAAGGCCGAGCGTGGCCTGTGGATGCAGCAGATTGAGAAGCCAAGCTGCGGGCCCAATGAGGTGCTCATTAAGATCCGCAAGACGGCAATCTGTGGTACTGATCTGCACATCTTTAAGTGGGATGAGTGGTCGCAGAAGACCATTCCCGTTGGTATGAATGTGGGTCATGAGTTCATTGGTGAGGTGGTCGAGTTAGGATCTCAAGTTTCGGGCTTCGCGCTTGGAGACAGGGTTTCTGGGGAAGGACATATCACCTGTGGACACTGCCGTAACTGCCGAGCTGGTAAGCGCCATCTCTGCCGTAATACCGAAGGGGTGGGCGTGAATATACCTGGCGCATTCGCTGAGTATTTGGCCATTCCTGCGGTGAACGCCTTTAAGATTCCCGATAATATTTCCGACGATTTGGCAGCAATCTTCGACCCCTATGGTAATGCAGCTCATACTACGTTGAGTTTCGACTTAGTTGGTGAAGATGTATTGATTACCGGCGCTGGTCCAATTGGTATTATGGCCGTGGCCATCGCCCGTCACGTTGGTGCCCGCCATGTCGTTGTCACCGATATTAATCCCTATCGCCTAGAACTAGCACAAAAGATGGGCGCTTCACGTGTTGTGAACGTCAACACTCAGTCACTCAGTGACGTGATGCTAGAGCTTGGTATGGATGAAGGCTTTGACGTTGGCCTGGAAATGTCCGGAAACGGTCATGCATTTCGAGATATGCTGGCAAAGATGAATCACGGTGGTCGCGTTGCGCTATTGGGAATCCCAAGCTCTGAGCTGGCGATTGACTGGAACGAAGTTATCTTCAAGGGCCTATTTATCAAGGGTATTTACGGCCGAGAGATGTTCGAGACTTGGTATAAAATGGCAAGTATGCTGCAAAGTGGTCTTAATCTTGACCCAATTATTACCCATCACTATCACGTGGATGATTTCCAGCAGGGATTTGAAATGATGGAGAGTGGCCAGTGTGGCAAGGTAATCCTTAACTGGGACTAAGCAGACATATTAGCTAGTTCATCTAAGCCCTACAACGTAAGCTCTTCAACGAAAGTCTCGGTAATTCAGTTATCGAGGCTTTTTTGATTGGCGTAGTGGATTAATCTTCGCCCAAGGTTGACTCTCGTTTGATGATTCTAGGGTTATAGCAAAGGGTAGGCAGCTCTTTTTTCGACTGAGAGACGATATCCAAAAGGCGTTGCGCCGCTAGCTCAGCAATGTAGATGTTGTTTTGATGAACAGTCGTTAAACGCGGCCAGCTCTGTTTCGAAAATGGGCTATTTTCAAAGCCCGCAATGGCCAGATCTTCAGGGCAATTAAGTCCCATTTTTCGAGCCGCGGAGAGGACCCCAGCTGCCATTTCATCGTTACCCGCCAAAATGGCGCTAGGCTTATGACTGCGTGTTAAAAGCTCGAGAGCTGTCTTCTGACCAGAGTCAAAGGTGTACTCAGTGGAGACAATCAGGGATGTCGGTTCTGGTATCGCCGCATCTCGGAGCGCTGATAAATAGCCCGCGTAGCGTTGCTGGGTTGAATAGTGGTCCATTGAACCTTTGATAAAGGCAATCTGACGATGTCCCAACTCAATAAGATGTTTCGTTACCTGACGCGAGCCATCGAAGTCATCAACGAATACCGATGTTAAATCCGCACTTTCTTCGCTTGGTGGTGGCGCGGAGATAATCTTCACGTAGTGGATTTTCGCCGCTTCTAACGCCGCTAAAAATTCGGGGTGTTCAGAAAAGGGTGAGGTCAGCACGACTCCCGCCACGCGTGCCTGATTCTTTAATGAACTGATGAGCTCCTGCCAGTTATCTTCAAATGACGTAGGGTGAATAACCAGTTCGTAGTTATTCTTTCTTAATACGTTGAGCAAGCCAGTTTGTAGATCCGTGACATAGTAGGCATTGGGGTTTTGATAGAGGCAGGCAATAGTAAACGAATGCTTTGACGCAAAACTTCGCGCAGCCGCACTCGGACGATATTTCAATTCGTCTACCGCCTTCAAAACGCGCTCTTTTGTTGTCGCTCTAACGGAGGCCTCGTTGTTCATTACTCGTGAAACCGTCTTAATCGAAACGCCCGCTAAGGCTGCCACGTCATCAATAGTAGCTCTCAAAACATCCCCAATATTTTTCAGTAAATCAATATATGTAGCCAATGTAGAGTAATTTCATGCAATTGTAAAAAAGTAAATGACAGCGCTGTCAGTTTAGCGTTAAACTTCTGCCATCCTATAAAAAGAAGCTAGGCTAAGTAAGCCCCTGTGAGCTTTTGACCTAAGCAAGATATCGGAGTAGTAAATGTCGACAAATTCAACACAGCCCCTCTTTGTAGGCATCGACGGTGGCGGCAGTAAATGTCGTTCCATTATCGTTGATGAGCACAATCACATTTTAGGGACTGGCGTCTCGGGTCCTGCTAACCCGATGAATGATTACGAAACGGCTATTAGTTCAATTGTTGAATCAGTGGAGCTGGCCCTGGATGATGCCAAACTTGACCGCAGTTTAATGCCTGATCTGATTGCTGGTGCCGGGTTAGCTGGTGTTAACTTTAGTGCCGGACGTGACAAGATGTTGGCGTGGTCCCATCCCTTTGCGGAGTTTTACTTAACTACCGATCTTCATACCGCCTGTATCGGTGCCCATAAGGGCAGTGACGGCGCGGTGATGATTGTTGGCACCGGTTCTATCGGAATTAGTGTTGAGGGCGATGACCATTTCATCCTAGGTGGTCATGGTTTCCTTCAGGGTGATATGGGCAGTGGAGCCTGGTTTGGCTTGCAGGCGGTTAGATTGGCGTTAAGTTCGGCAGATCAGCTGTCGCCAGCCACTAAAATGCTAGACATTCTGTTAGATAAATATTCTATTAGTCATCACCTAGGTATTATGGAAGTGATGGCGAATAAGCCGGCGCGTAATTTCGCCCAATTAGCCCGTGTGGTCTTCCAGGCGGCCGAAGAGGGTGACGAAGTGGCACTCCAAGTTATTCAGGAAGGCGCTAGCTACCTCTCAAGACTCGCGCTGCGCTTACTTGATCAATCACCTCAGCGCTTCTCGATGGTTGGTGGCTTGGCCCCAATTGTGTTGCCGTTTATGGATGAGCGTGTTCAAGCAGCGGTGAAACCTACTCTTGAAGAACCGGAAGTTGGCGCCGTATATTTTGCTCGGGAGCAACACTCTGCAAAATAGCCTGCAAAGTGCGTCAATCTAAAAAAGCGAAGTCAAACACTTCGCTTTTTTTATGTCTGGAATGAGCCGGCACGCCCTTGAACGAGTTACTTTGAGTTCACCTAATGGTGCACGCTCGCTGACAGCGAGAAGTGGTCAGCGCTAAGCGATGCGAATCACCGAAGAGGGGAGTGTTCAGTGATGCTGAGGGCTGACTATCAATCCATTGAAAGCCTCTAAATTGATGTGGATTTCAATCCCGTCGTTCGTAAGGGTAAATTCAATCGGCTGGTTAGTAAGCCTATCAATCAATTGGGTCTGTTCGCTAATGCCAAGTAGCGCGCTAACGTCCTTAGGAATAACGAGCTTATAGACAGCCGGGTCATTGCGAAAACTTGCTACCGCTATAAACCACTCATTATCCTGAACTCTCGCAAAAGCCATGTCTTGATCACTGTAGCCCGTGTTGGCGGCCAAATTGTAGGAATGGAGTTCAATCATATCCCCCATTACGGCGGTGCTATTCGTAGTAAAATCCATAAGCGAGATGTAGAACTCACGCAGCGCTTTCTCGTCCGCGCTTAATTGATCGCCATCGAAGGCGCCGTTATTCATCCATCGCTGATGGGCCGGTACGCCCCAGTAGTCAAAGATGGTGGTACGCGTTCGCTGACCGAAACCGGCATCTAGCATGCCATCCTCGCCAACATCTTGGCCGAAATAGAGCAGCGTGGGCGAACTTGAAATGGTCGCTGAAACTAACATTCCTGGTCTCCCAGGTAGCGCGCTACCGGCAAACTCATTACTCGCAATGCGTTGCTCGTCGTGATTCTCTAGGAAATGCAGCATCGATGGACTGATATCTGCCACGGTTTCGTGGCTGGCGAAGAGTTCCGTCACGGAACCGTCACCCTGCATCAGCGGCTTTAGGGTGTCGTAGAAGCCGACCTTGTCGTAGAGCGTATCCATCAGTCCTAGATGAAGATAGCTGCGATAAAGATCAGGGTTATACACTTCGGCTAGTAGTAAGGCATCAGCGTTAGTTGCCTTGATATGACTATTGAGGTAACTCCAGAATTCCACCGGTACCATTTCGGCCATGTCGTAGCGGAAACCATCGACACCGCGTGCTAACCAAAATTGGGTAATGTCGCGAAACTTCTGCCACGAATCAGGAACGTCTACGTTATCCCAAAAACTTAGATGCTCGCGAAAATCAGCACCATAGAGCTCCTGAGGAAGGGTGGGGAAGTCATAACTCCCATCGGGCCGCACTCCATAATTGATTTTGACTGTCTCATACCAGTCATTAGCGTGGGGTTGCGCCAGTCGAGAGCCATTACCGGTCCACTTGGCGGGTGACTCACTGAAGAGCCCGTCGGAGAGTGAATGAGCCTCTCCATTTAGCGGGAGTAAGCCATTGATGAGTTCTGGGACTGCGAACTCTTCACCCGGGATGTAGTAGAAGTTGTTGTCTCGCGCATATTCCACTGATGTGTCGTCGTTAGCGCCAAAGCTCTCGATGCCAACTGGAGCGGAAATTGACTCATAGCGGCGAGCGACATGATTGGGGACAATATCAATAATGACCTTCATCTCAGCACTGTGGGTGCGTGCAATAAGCGCATCAAATTCTTCAAGGCGCATGCTGGGGTCGTCGGCGAGATCAGGGTTGACGTTGTAGTAGTCTTTAACGGCGTAGGGCGAACCCGCTCGCCCCTTGACCACATCGGGGTCATCAAGGCTAATTCCGATGGCGCTATAATCGTGAATAACCGCGTGGTGGGGCACGCCTGTATACCAAATGTGGGTAGTTCCTAGTTCGCGAATACCCTGTAGTGCCTCGGGTGTGAAGTCACTAAACTTACCTATGCCATTTTGCTCAATCGTCCCCCAGGGGATATTCGCTGTCTCAGTGTTGCCAAAAAGGCGCGTGAAAACCTGATAGATCACCACTTTAGTTTGCGCTGTTGAGGACTGATCATCGGCGGCTTCTTGGACTTGATTCTGACTGGGTTGTTCTGCGCTGCAACCAACGATGAATAGCGTGACGAGAATAGCTCGTAGGGTTCGACGCGAGGGCTTGAGGCTCATAGTGTAAGCTTCCATTGAGTTTCGGTGCGTAAAGTATGTGTTAGTGTAAATGACAGCGTTTTCGACTCGCTATCGAACTCTATTGACTGGGATGAACCGTTGACTAGCAGTTCTGATGGGGCCTCGCTGAGGCCATGAAGGATGATTCGAAGGTCGCGTTGCGCTGGCATCCCTGGGTAACCCTCGCCATGGCTAGTGATGTCTCCACGAAGTATCGAACCATCGTGTTCCGCGGTTAAGTTAATCAGCTCGAAGCGATTATTGGTAATGGAATTTGGGTCCCGTCCATCGTCTTCGAAGATCTGACCACTGCTTAGTGGAACATTGGCGTCAAAATAGAAGTGGACATCCAGCTCGTCCCCCTCGTAGGCGGCCGTGTTGGCGAGGTCATCTCGGGTCATGGTCACGAAAGAACCACCCCGAACTAGCAGGGGTAGTCGGCTGATGGGAGCCTCGTAGTTGATAGTTTGGCCACCGGTATAAACGTCATTGGACCAAAAATCATACCAATGGTAGCCACTAGGTAGATTGATCTCGGCGTTCCGCTTTCCGTCTTCAACAATAGGGTGGACAAGGAAGGCATCGCCGTAGAGGTACTGAGAGGTGCTTAATAGGTCATTCTGATTGTTAGTGAGGTAACTCATCGGCCGCATCATTGGATCTCCCAACGTACTATTGAGGTACGATAGGGTGTAGAGATAGGGCAGTAAACGATAGCGCAACTTTGCGTAGGGACGGGTAAGCGACTGGGTAGCGGCGTCATGAAACACTGGCTCCGAGGCGATGTTCTCCTGGGCGTGTGGACGCAGTACAGGCTGAAACACACCATACTGGAACCAGCGTACGTAAAGTTCAGGATCAAAGATGTCGCCACCGGCAAACCCACCAATGTCTGAGTGCATGTAGGCCAGTCCCTGAAGCCCGGCCTGGATAGATAACTCAACCTGAGATTGCAAACCACCCCAGGAGCGATTAACGTCGCCAGTCCAGGGAATGAGGCCGAAGCGCTGAGAGCCCGCATAGCCCGCTCTCATCATGATAAACGGGCGTTGATTTGGCTGCTCCGAACGCAGTGTTTCGTCTAATAATTTTGCCCATTGGTGCCCATAGGCATTGTGGAGGGAGTTAGCGGGAATCATCCTACCGTCCGTTTGATGAAAGCTATCCTCGGGATGGACCTCCGGCTCACCTAAGTCTCCCCACCATCCAGCGACGCCATACCTCGCCAGTCGACGGTAAGTCTGCGCGAACCAGTCCTGACCAGAGTCCGAAAAGACATCCACTAAGCCCGTGTTGCCAAAGTAAAAATCGAAGGTCTTAGGGGCACCCTCTTGAGTGACTGCTAATGCCTCAGCCTCAACGGCGTTGTCCCACTGCGACGAGCTAGTCAGAATGAAGGGCTCGGTGATGAGCACCGTATTGACGCCACTATCCTCAAAGTCGCTGATCATCTTCCCCGGAGACGGCCAATTGTCGGTATCCCATTCAAGGTTTCCCATGGTGCCCTTCATCTCTTTGCCGAACCAGTATAGGTCTAGCACAATCGCGTCGAGTGGGAAGTCTTGCTGCTCGAAGGCTGCCACTACCTCACGCGCCTCCTGCTCTGAGTGGTAACCGAAGCGCGATGCATACAATCCCAGTGACCAGCGAGGTGGGAGAGGTTGATACCCAGTGGTCTTAACATAGTTTCGAACGAGTGATTGCAGTGAATCACCAGCTACGATGACAAAGGAGGCTGGACCAAAATCGCTCGCGAACTGGAGTTTGTTGTTAGCATTACTGTCTAGGTCCAACCATCCGGAGGAGGGATTATCCCAAAGAATCGCATAGTGTTTGTCTGAGAGGATTAAGGGCAACGAATAGTACATTTGTTCGCTGTGTGTTTCGAAACCGTAGTGAGCGCGATTGTACAGCGGTAATTTGTGACCACGCCGATCAACCCCCAGTACCCTTGAGCCGCCTCCCATGAGTATCTCGTCATCAGTAATAGAAAAGACGGCGCTACTGGCGCTGGTGTCGTTATGGATGCTAAGCGTTTCGGTCAACATCACCTCGCCATCACGCAGGAACTTGATAGAAAGCGGATCGGAGTTGATCACGGCCTGCAGCGTATTCGAACCGAAGACTAGCTGGTGGCCCTCTTCATTAAAACGAGCCTGAGCGGGACTGAGGTAGGGAGAAATAGCTCTGGACTGAGCCCTACTTTCTACTGTTGTCATGAAATCCACACGGATGGCGTCATCGTGGAGAAGCTCGAGGTGGTAGTGCCCGGCAGTGGTAGAGAGGGATAAACTGGATGCCGAAAATTCATAACTAAGGAGTCTATCTGCATGACAGATAGCCGCGACGAAAAAAACTATCGCGGCGAAGCTGAAGTTGGCGAGGCGAGTTAACATGAAGCGTTCCTTAGTTGTAACGGTACTTAATCATTCACTTTAGTTGACTTCCCAAAACACTATGGCTTGTTTATATTGCGCAGGCAGCTCAAGATTGGTTGTCGTTAGGTTTATGATAATATGAGCTAAATTGATTTGTTGCCTCCTCCCAATGGGGGCGCATCCATAACTAGAATAATAAATAATCGGTACCCTAGGATTTATCCATGCTGTTGACCTCAAAAATAAGCTTGCCGGATGTTTCCGATCTGATGTTGGATCGTGAGCGACTTACCTCTGTATTGCTGCAGTCCACGAATGATCAAGTGATCTCCATTGTGGCACCGGCGGGTTTTGGTAAGACGACGTTAATGGCATCGTTTATTGAGGAAACTGACTCGCTAGTAGCCTGGTACTCATTGGATGAAAATGATAATGAAGGCCGGCATTTTCTCGCCTACTTAATTGAGTCTATACACCGAGCTACCGGTAATGGAATTCCTCGTAGCCGAGCTATTGTGGAGGCCAAATCTGCAGTGGATTTGCGCGCTGTGATTGCTGAGATGCTTGAAGAGTTACGCAGTCTAACTTCACCACTGAGAATTGTGTTTGACGATTTTCATGTGATTGATAACGCGGAAGTAGAAGCCGCAGTGAAGTATTTACTCAAGCATGCGCCAGCAGGAATTGGCTTCGGCTTTACGAGTAGGAGCTTGCCAGCCCTAGGTTTAGCAAGCTACCGAGTTTCCAATCGCTTGCTTGAAATCAATGATAATGCGCTTGCGCTCACCGCGGATGAGACCGCGGATCTGCTATTCAAACGTTTAGGTTTCCGTCTGCCCGAACCAGCGCTATTGCAATTGCAGGAACTTAGTGAAGGGTGGGCACCGCTAGTTCAATTATTCGCACTGTCAGTGGATAGTGAGTCAGACGTTAACGATTTCTTGGCCGATTTTGAACGTGGTCATAGCCATCTATTGGATTATTTGGCTGAAGAGGTATTGGATAAACTTGATGATGAAACCCGGCAGGTATTAGCCCGGGTTAGTCTGCTTCGGCGCATAGATGGCGATATGGCGGAGCAAGTGAGTGGAAGCCCAAGGGCGCGAGAGATCTTAGAATCCGCCTATCACCGTGGACTATTTTTGACCCCCATTGACCGCAGCAGAACCTGGTTTCGTTTTCATCCGGTATTCGCCAAATTTCTTGAACGCTCTCTTAGCTCGAGTGATCGCATTGCGGTTCATGAAGCGGCACTCAAAGCTTGGTTGGCCCTTGAGGATCCGCTGGAGTCACTCACCCATGCGGTGGCGCTGAAATCGGTAGATTCGGTCATGGAAATCATGGAGCGCTACGCCTCAACATTACTGCTTAAGGGGCACTATCGAACGTTAGCAAGATCCTTTGAATTTATTGGTGAAGCACGTATTGTGGCGTCGCCAAGCTTGACGGTTCTCGGTGCCAAACTCGCTCAAGCTCAATACGAATACGATAAAGTTGAGCACCTGCTAACACTTGGTGAACGCTACATTCGCTTAAATCTTCCTGAACAATGGCAAACGGTAGAGGGTGCCTTCGCTACCTTGAGGGCGCAAATGTCTATTGCTAGGGGTAACTTTGTAGAAGCGCGAGAATATGCTGACGAGGCTCTCCAGTTACTCGATGAGTCGGAAATTGATCATACCGTTGCCTCGTTAGTGATGGGTGAATCGGCATTTTGTCTTGGGCGCCTAAACGAAGCGTTTACCCGGATGAGTGAACTTGAGCGTCGATCTAGACTGCAAAAGGACTTCCCCGATGCGGTCTGGGCACTCAGTCAACAGGCGGAGATTGCCTTTGCACAGGGGAAGCCCACTTTATCTGTCCAGTGCCAAAATAAGGCCCGTGAATTAATCGCAGAACATCATCTGCATATGCTGCCGGTGGGGGAGTTTATTTTTCGTTTGGGCGCGCAGCAGGACTGGGAGTCACTGAACCTTGAGCGGGCCAAGGAGCGGATTAACCTAGGACTTGCAGCCAACAAGCACCTTGGCGAAAGTAGACTCCTCCAGGAATACTCGCTGTTGGCGAATATCGCACTCGCCGAAGCCGATAAAGAAGGTTGCTTAACCTGGCTAGATAAGCTCGGAGACCTCTTGAGTCGGGAGCGTTATCATCTCGATTGGATCGTTAACGCCGACTATGCGCGCCTGTCTATTTGGGAAGCTCTTGGTGATACGCAGGCCATTGAAGGGTGGTTAGATTCGGCTTTGAGTGTCAACGAAGCGCCATCCAATCACTTTGAGCAACGCCATGGCCGCAATGTGGTTCGGGCGATGATTGCACTGCAACGCTTCGCTGATGCCGGGCGTTTGATCAAGCGCCTAAATCGATTCGCCAAGCAATTTAAGCTAGTGACCGAGCTTAATAAAAATCTGATCATCGAAGCTTACTTCGAATGGCAGCAGGGTAATAGAGAGGCATCTATCGAAGTATTACACGGCGCTTTAGGAATGGCTTTGGGTACGGGTTTACGGGCTAGCTTCTTACGCTGTGGGAAACCCTTGATCCTGATGCTCAAGGGGCTCAGTAAGGATACCGAACTCTCGGCCAGCGAAGCCGATCTTGCGGAACAGCTCATTGGGATTAATCAGCGTCATCGTGAGTTTGATGGTCGAATTCGAATCGATCTTGATGCGAGTGTTATTGAAGAAATTTTACAGAGTGATCAGCTGCCAGAGATCCTAAGGCAGTCACCACTGACACCACGAGAGTGGCAGGTTTTTAATCTTATTCACTTGGACTTTTCCAATGCGAAGATAGCGGAGCACTTTGAGGTGGCACCGAGCACGATCAAAACACATATTCGCAGTCTCTATCAAAAACTAGGGGTGGAAGATCGGGCCGCAGCCAAGCAATTGGCTGCAACACTTCTTCTAGCGGTTCAACAGGCTTAATTATTTTTTTTCGAAAGGGCTGATTAATTAAACCATACTTTCTTCCTCTATCCCCCCCCTTGCGGGGGATGTGATAGCAACTCGGGTTGTTACTATGGTGACACTCAGAAGAAAACTAATAAAGGTTCAAGTATGGCTCTGCAATCACCCGAATGGTGGCGTAATGGCATCATCTATCAGGTCTATCCTCGCAGTTTTAATGACACCAGCGGAGATGGTATCGGTGATCTCAAAGGCGTTACTGCCAAACTCGATTATATCGACTCGTTGGGAGTTGATGCGGTTTGGCTCTCGCCCTTCTACAAGTCACCAATGGTTGATTTCGGCTACGATGTCGCTGATTACCGCGATGTTGACCCCATGTTCGGTTCGCTCGCAGACTTTGATGAACTTATCGCTGAAGCTCATGCGAAAGGGCTGAAGGTTGTTATCGACCAAATCTACAGTCACACCTCAGATCAACATGCGTGGTTTGAAGAGAGCCGTCAGAGTCGTGATAACCCGAAGGCAGATTGGTATGTTTGGGCCGATACTAAACCAGATGGTAATCCACCTAATAATTGGGTATCAGTATTTGGCGGTTCTTCCTGGAAGTGGGATACGCGCAGAAACCAGTACTATCTTCATAATTTTCTGACTGAACAGCCGGACCTGAATGTTCATAACCCAGAAGTTCAGGAGCAGCTGCTTGCTGATTTACGTTTTTGGTTAGACCGCGGTGTGGACGGATTCCGTTTGGACGCTATTAACTTCTGCTGCCATAACCAAAGTTTGGAAGATAACCCTCCCAAACATGCAACATTGGCTGAATACGGTGATCAAATTCCGCCGAACCAGTATGACTATCAATGGCATGTCAACGACAAAACCCAGCCGGAGACTGCCGCATTTCTGCAGCGTGTTCGCGCCGTATTGGATGAGTATCCGGGTACGATGGCAGTGGGTGAGATTGGTGATGACAACATGATTGATGTCATGACTCAGTACACTACCGATAATCGTCTGCACTGTGCCTACTCATTCGAGTTGCTTGCAGAAGATTGTGACGCCGAGTTCTTCCGCCGAATCATCAGAGAGTCTAATGATCTAATTACTAAGGGTTGGGCCTGTTGGAGCATTGGAAACCATGATGTTCCCAGGGTTATCACCCGCTGGAACTCAGAAGCACTTAGCCAGGCAGCCAAAGAGGATCGAGCGGCACTATTCTGGCTGATGCAGTTCACCCTGCGAGGGAATAGCTGTATCTATCAGGGCGAAGAACTGGGTTTGAGCGAGGCCGAGATTGCCTTTGAGGACTTGCAGGACCCCTACGGTATCAACCTCTGGCCTGAGTTCAAAGGTCGCGATGGCTGCCGCACACCTATGCCCTGGGACTCGTTACTCCCCCATGCCGGCTTTTCAACAGGAAAGCCGTGGCTGCCGGTTGTCTCGGAACACGTCGCGCGTTCAGTAGATGTCATGGAAGCCGATAGTTCGAGCCTACTACATCGATTCCGCTCCGTAGTGGATTGGAAGAATCAGCAACAGTGGCTGAAACTGGCCGATATGGAGTTAATTGAAGATACCGGAGATCTGCTCGCTTTCTATCGTGATGTCGACGGTCACCGCTATATTGTTATCCTTAATTTGGGAGTATCTCAGTTAAGTTACCCGCTGTTTACGGCTGGGGCCGAGGATTTGACACCTGCCAACTATGCACATGAGATATCTCCTAGCGCCGTAGTGCTCCCCCCAAGTGGTGCAGTTGTTCTAAAATTAGCGTAACGTTCCCATTAGCGCTTTCGGGATGGTTTCGCTAAGTTACCATCCCTTTTTTTATCAAGGATTTGTTCATGAAGTCATCGCTACTGTTCATGAGTTTGATCGCTGCCGGATTGATGCCGGGAGTTTCGAATTCAGAGGTCGACGAGCTATCACCAAACTTTAACCCCAACACCTTCGTTCATCTCTTTGAGTGGCGCTGGAATGATATCGCTGCAGAATGTCGCGATCACCTTCCAGAGTTGGGCTATGACGCCATCCAGGTATCGCCTGCGATTGAACACATAGATTATCCAAGCTGGTGGGCACGATACCAACCGGTGGATTTCTCAAAGTTTAATTCCTTCAGTGGGAGTGAAGAAGAGCTCAGGTCCATGATTGAAACCTGCCACGAAGCGGGAATAAAAGTCTATGCGGACGCGGTAATCAACCATACCGCGGATTACGGTGAGCAAGGCGTCGGTACAGCTGGAACGCCGTGGCAAATCATGCAACACCCAGGGCTAGACCAGAGTCACTACCATCAGCCTATCTGTACGATTGAGGATTATACTATTGCGACGGAAGTTCAAAACTGCCGACTTGGTGCATTGCCTGACCTCGACACCGCTAACCCCTACGTACGTGAATTACTGGCGGGCTACTTACGAAAGCTCACTGAACTTGGCTTTGATGGAATGCGGATAGATGCCGCGAAGCATATGTCTACTGCAGATGTAGCCGCTATTCTAGAGCTAGCAGGAGGGCCTCAGGTCTTTCTTGAGGTCATTGGTGACCCAGCCGCCGAAACGGCCTTACAACCCGCTACATACGCTTCAATTGCACCGGTCACTGACTTTGCAGCGCGGGGAGCAATTTACGCCGCAATGAATGGCAATTTGGCCGAACTTGAACGTTATTGGCAGGGAGAGACAGAGTTAGCGGCTGATATGGCAGTGACCTTCGTGGATAATCACGATACCGAGCGTCACACTCAGGAATTATCGATTGCTCAGAAGCAATTGGGTGAAGCGCTATTACTCACTATGAATTATGGCTATCCGAAAGTGCTGTCAGGCTACACCTTTGAAGATCGAGATCAATTACCCAATCAGCAAGCAATATCCTGCGACCAAGGTTGGACCTGCTGGCATCGAGATCCTATAGTCAGTCAATTCGTTCAGCTGCGCCGTGACGCGGGGTTAGTTCACGTGGCGGGTATAGAGTATCTTGATGATCAAGTGGTGACTTTCAGCTACGGGCCTGGCCGAGTCTTAATGAATTTATCGAGTGAGCTAAAAGAGCTTAACTGGGATCCAAATCTTAGTGAATCTGAATACTGCGATCTCCTTGCTGGGCACGGCAGTACAATAACTCTGGGGTGGTGGGGCGATGTTGATATCTCGCTGCCGGCGCATAGCATGGTGTTATTGCGCGAAGATGCAATTTGTGAAGCGCCATAGCTAAGCAAACGGCGTAGTTTGGTTAACGCAAATAGCTGATCATTCCAGTTTGGCAAAAAAAGGCTACCGCTACGGTAGCCTTTTTTGTTTGTCGAAGCGAACTAGAAATCCGCTTGATTCGGTACACGAGGGAATGGGATTACATCGCGGATGTTCTCCATACCCGTTACGTAGTTAAGGAAGCGGTCGAAACCTAAGCCAAACCCGGCGTGAGGAACCGTTCCGTACTTACGGAGATCGCGATACCACTCAAGTTGGCCAGTGAGTCCACTTTCGGCCATACGGGCGTCCAATACGTCAAGGCGTTCCTCTCGCTGTGCGCCGCCAATAATTTCACCGATACCGGGTGCTAATACGTCCATCGCCGCAACGGTCTTACCATCGTCATTAAGACGCATGTAGAAGGCCTTGATATCCTTAGGGTAGTCGGTGATGACTACCGGACCCTTGACATACTCCTCACACAACCAACGTTCGTGTTCGGACTGAAGATCGATACCCCATTGCACGGGATATTCAAACTTTTTACCGGACTTCAGCAGGATATCGATAGCATCGGTGTAGGGAATTCGAGCAAAGGGTGTTTCAGACACATTGGTTAAACGCTCGATCAATGTTTTGTCGACCATTTTATTGAAGAAACCAAGGTCATCTTCACACTTATTCAGAACTTCCTTCACGGCATAGCGCAGCATGCCTTCAGCTAGGTTGGCATCGTCATTGAGATCGGCAAAGGCAATCTCGGGCTCGACCATCCAGAATTCCGCAAGGTGACGGGTAGTGTGTGAATTTTCGGCTCGGAACGTGGGGCCAAAGGTATACACTTTACTCATCGCTAGGGCGTAGGCTTCGGCGTTTAGCTGACCTGAAACGGTAAGGAATGATTCTTTACCGAAGAAGTCCTCTGCAAAGTCAACAGCGCCCTTGTCGGTGCGGGGAAGGTTGGCCATGTCCAGTGTACTAACGCGGAATAGCTCACCGGCACCTTCACAGTCGCTGGCGGTGATGATTGGCGTGTTAATCCACTGAAATCCATCGTTTACAAAGAAGTTATGGATGGAGTTTTGTAACACGGTGCGAACACGCGTCACTGCTCCGATTGAGTTGGTGCGAGGGCGAAGATGGGCAACCGAACGCAGGTATTCAAAACTGTGGCGCTTCTTGGCAATAGGATAGGTTTCTGAATCGATGACTTCGCCAACGAGCTCTACATCAGTAGCTTGAATCTCAACGCTTTGGCCCTGGCCCTGTGACGCAACCAGTTCCCCACGAATCACAACAGAAGCTCCCGTAGTGGCGCGCATTACGTCGGTTTCGTAGTTGCTTAGTGTATTGGGCACTACGGCTTGGATTGGGTCAAAGCAACTACCATCGTGAACGGCAACGAAAGAAATTCCGGCCTTCGAGTCACGTCTGGTGCGGACCCAGCCCTTTACTTCTACTGTTGAACCAACGGCTACGGACCCGCCTAAAAGCGTTTTTACACTGGTCATAATTCTACATTCCAAAAAATTAGGGTTTCAATGGTAACCATTATACGAAACTCTGAGCCCAACGGGTAGGTGATTTAACTGCCGAAGCGCTCAGATTTATTTTTGGAACTAGAAAATGAATCGGATACCACCACCGAGGAGAAAACTCTCCTCTTCATAGAAGCCTATATCACTCTTCCGAGCTCGGTCCGATAGGATTAATGTGAAAGTTGTGTCTTCGAATCCGAACGGTTCGGCAAACGAATAGATTGCAAATAGATTGCTGACCTTATCCTCTCTTTCGCTAGCAAAAATGGGGTTTAGCGCATCATAGTCAAGTTGCTCAAAACTTAAGGCTCCAATAATAGTATGGCGTCCCGTCCGATAAACGAGTCCCAGTTCACCACCGTAAGTGTCGAAGCTCATTGCATCGCCATCGGCATCATTGCGGAAGTTGAAGACTGAAGGGCGAAGAATAAACCCGCCACCGAGTGGGATGGTGAGGTCGGCCCCTAGGTATCTAACGGTAGAGTTTCGGTCTAGCGAAGCGAGTTCGTCTGGCAGCAAGTTTCCGAATACGCCGCTCTGTTCCTCATCAATTTCTGAACTGCCGTAAGCAACTTCGAGCGACAGAGGACCCCAAATATGTTCTGCTCGAGCTCTAATTGCCGTTAAGTTACGGTCCGTCTCGCGACGTTTCTCTCCTGTGAGATAGGGATCCTCCCAAACTCCAGAGGGCTGAATGCCCGGAAGCACGGCGATCTCGAAAAACTGGTACTGGCCGGTATGAAGGCGATAGCCAATTTCTGGGGCGAAACTTCCGCGAACTGCTTTTTGGCGGTTAATGCCTAAAAATACCTGTTGGTCGGTGTCCTCGAAAGTGTAGGTAACCCGACCGATGATGGTTGGAATAACTTTCGAGCCGCTAGGGCTGTTGCCCTCCAGGTCATCAATCGGATCTTCATTTGAGGTGCTAAGAAAGCTATCACTATTGATGTAGCCGATGCCAAAAAGTGCGTCCCCGGAGATACCTTCCTCTCGAGGAGCACCAGGTTGAGCGAATAGCATTCCGGGTAGCAGCAGCGTCAAAAGTATCAAGATGGATTTTTTAGTTTTATTCATGTTTGCTCTCAAGTTGTTTGTCGCCTCGCTAGAGGTTCAATCTTCGCCCTAGCTCATGCGTGATTAACGCTTGGTATTTAATACACTATGGCAGCTTTAACGTTAGTAAAACATTTTTAGATTACTAGTTCTTGATAATAGTTGATAAAGCATCTTCAAGATTAGTGTGTTTAAAGGTAAATGATTGATTGGCTATTTGGTCGGGCTGGAAATAGTGCCCATTTAAGATAAGTTCATTGGCCATCTCACCCCCTGCGAATTTAACTAACGCAGTAGGGAGCTTTAAGCGCACCTTTCTGTTTAACTGCGCGGCAAGGGCATTGTTGATGTCGGCATGGCTATTCTGAGCAGGCGCAACAAGGACCAGCTGGGAAGATTCGCTAGCATTTTGAGCTAGCGCTAGGATGCCGCTAACGACATCATCGATGTGGACCCAGGGAACGCCCTGATCACCGCTCCCCAAATTCATCGCCAAGCCCATTTTGGTGGGCAGCATAAGCTGCTTTAGATAACCGCCATCCCCAAGAACGATACCAAGCCTTGCAATATGAACGGTACCGTTGAACTTTCTGGCCGTCTGTTCCCAATTACTACATAAGCTTGCTGCAAAGTTTGCCGTTGCTGGACTATGGATATCTGTGGGTTCATCAAGGGAGCTATGGGGGTAATAGCCGATTGCACTGGCGTTAACTAACGTAGCCTGCGGCGCAGACTGGTTCAAAAAGCTAACTAAGTTTTCGGTAGCTGTTACCCGAGAATTGATAATTTTTTGCTTCTTAGCCTCAGTCCAGAGGCCAAATATAGGCTCACCGGCAAGATTTATGACGACGTCCGGGGTTGAGGTCATTTGCTCTAAGCTGTTAATGAAGATAACCCTGGGGTTTCGAGCTTTTGAAGGTGCTTGCCGAGTCAACACGGTTATCCCACAATTATCCGGCAGCGATGCGATGATCTCTGTGCCGACAAAGCCGGTACCGCCTGTAATCAGATAGTTCATCGTGATAAAATCTCTCAATAGGTTTGTGGAAACTTACGTCATGATAGTTGTAGCGGACTACTTTTGACTCGTTGATTAGCATATTAGGGAAAATTTATGATCTATTTAACACCGCTTTTGGGCGGAATTATGATCGGGGTAGCGGCCATGTTGATGTGGTACGGCTACGGACGCATTATGGGAATGAGCTCAATCACATCGGGTGTGCTGTGGCAGCAGGCAGCCGAACGTCGCTGGCGAATCATTTTCATCGCCGCCGTCATTGCAGGCGCGTTTATTGTTTCAAAGTTAATGGGCGTTGATAGCTTTGCACCGATTAAGTCGGGCTGGGTTTGGCCTATTGCAGCTGGGCTACTCGTTGGTTTTGGCACCGGAGTGGGCAGTGGCTGCACAAGTGGACACGGGATTTGTGGTATCGGCCGCTTCTCAGCTCGCTCTATTATTGCAACCTGCGTCTTTATGGCATCTGGTATTGCCACCGTATTCTTAGTTCGCGTTTTAGGAGCCTGATATGAGATTAGTTATTGTTGCCCTATCGGGTTTATTATTCGGCGGCTTAGCGCTGTCAGGTATGACTAATCCAGCGAAAGTTGTCGGTTTTCTTGATGTTTTCGGTCAATGGGACCCATCACTCATGTTTGTGATGGGTGGTGCACTCGCGGTAACCATACCGTTATTTTTTATGTCGAAAAAGGCTCAGAATACTTGGTTTGGCGATAGCTTACAGTGGCCGTCATTAACACAAATTGATCGCCCGCTGATAAGCGGTGCGGTGCTATTTGGTATTGGTTGGGGGATCTATGGTCTTTGCCCAGGACCGGCCGTTGCATCGCTATGGACGATGAATGCCGAATTGATTAGTTTTGTGGTAGCGATGGTTGCTGGCTTATCAGCGGCGCACTTTGTTAAGAAGTAACGCTTCTAGCTTAAACCGTTAACACAACGGTTGGCTATCGTGGTTGTAAAAAGGCCGCTAGTACTTGGTATTAGCGGCCTTTATTGTTGAATGACTCAGTGTTTACTGCAGAGAAGTTTGACTAGGTCAAAGTTTTGAACGGCGTCCTTGAGAGTTCCTGACAACCTTTAGCGCTTCCGATTTCCTTGAAAGCTCCAGGGTCACCTTTAACGCTTACGATGCTTCTTGATCAGGTCGTAGGCGGCTTGAATCTCCTGAGCTTTCTCCGTGGCAACTTTGACCATGTTCTCAGGAAGTCCCTTGGCCATCAGTTTATCCGGGTGATATTCCTTCATCAGGTTTCGATAAACCTTCTTAATTTCGGCATCCGAAGCCGAAGAATCAACGCCAAGTGCACGGTAGGCTGTATCCACATCCTGCTGAGCAGTATAGGTTTGACTCGAGCGTTGGTACGAACCACCCTGTTGGCGTCCGCGAAAGAAGTTGTGCTGGGCTTCTAACATCATAATCAGCTGTTGTAGCTGCATCTGAGACATGCCAATGCCTTGAGCAATCCGTTGCACTACGCGATTCTCTATTTCGTCCATGTGGCCATCGGCCATGCCTAAACTGATGAGTGACACGATTAGAAATTGACGCATCTGGCGACTCTGACCTGGTCCCATGCGGAACGCTGTCAACGTCGAATCTAGGTTGAAACTATCGCTGGCACCGGACTTGAATAAAGCAATCGCTTCGCGACGTTTTTCCGGGCTGAGGCCCATCCGAGTCATTAGTGCTTCAGTGGTTTTTACCTCTGCTTCAGTGATCTGACCATCGGCTTTGGCAAGGTGTCCTAAGCACTGATAAAGTGTTTGAAAGAACACTTGCTGCATCGCACCTTGCTGCTGGCGGTTCGCCAGTGACGGACTATCTTTGAACATAGCGTCAAAGAAGGCACCAATGAAGAAACCAATGACCGCACCTGCAGGGCCACCTATTAAGCCGATAACGGCACCAATCCATTTACCCAAAACTCTACCTCATTCTTTAATAACGCTTGCGCTGATGATAACGGATAAACTATTTTACTGTAAGAGATAGGCGCGATTATCCTGAAAACGGTGCAGAGGGAAAGAATCAGTGCAATCAGTAAAACTGTCAAACGGCGGTCAAATTAACTTCGAGGAGCGCCCAGCGAAACGGGGGCAGCTAGACCATTTTAGTTTCCGTCTACCGATGGCAATGGTTCATGTGAGTCATGCGGGAGAAGTGGTGATTAGTATTGAGCTCAGTGCTATCAGAGCACCTGCGTCCAGTCTCACAGCTCAACAGAGACGCATTGCTCGGTCTATCGAAGAACTATGGCGTGGGAAACCACAGAGTTTGACCTTACAGGGTCCGCTCAGTGAATTTGCGACGTCAGTATGGCAGGCACTTGGAACACTTAGCCCGGGTACTACTATTTCCTATACTCACTTAGCGGAGCTGGCAGGTAACCCGAAAGCAGCGCGTGCGGTGGCTCGCGTAATGTCGCAAAATTCCTACGCACTCGTATTACCGTGTCACCGCGTAATTGGCAAAAGTGGTGCACTAACGGGATATCGCTGGGGTGAGGATATAAAGTCCGCGCTGATCGAGTTCGAACAACATCAACTAGCCTAAACCTCTAGAGTCTCCCTATGAATACCTTTCATCGACAGCTACAACTGGAACCACTACCGCGGGGTTTTCATTTAATTACCCAGCGAGTTATTGCAGCACTCCCTGAGATACATCAGATGAAGACGGGGATTGTGCAGGTGTTTGTTCAGCATACTTCCGCATCGCTTACGATCAATGAAAATGCAGATAGTTCGGTGCGCAGAGATTTTGAGCGTTTTTTTAATCGGCTAATTCCAGACGGATGTTCATATCTCGAGCATCAGGATGAAGGGCCCGATGATATGCCCGCTCACATAAAGGCTAGTTTGCTGGGCCATTCGGTGACTATGCCGATAACTAATGGGGAGTTAGCACTGGGTATTTGGCAGGGGGTTTACCTTGGCGAACACCGAGATCATGGCGGAGCTAGAAGATTACTACTCACTGTTATTGGCAGCGATTGAATCACTACCCCGCCACCGGAGTGCGCAACTGAATGTCTAAATCTTCCGCTTGGATATCGCGTTTTAGTTGCAGCAAAAACTCGCGCATGTAGTCGGTGCGCCGCCGGGCTTCGCGTTTTGCGGACTCGGTGTTCATGGTATCGCCGATATGAAGTAACTTAGTGAAAAAGTGATCAACGGTATATTTCAAATCTTCAGGCTTTCGTTGTTCGCACAGCGGATCAGAGGGTTCGTAGAGCGTTCTGCCGATCGAGCCACCTACCAGCATGCATCGTGCAACCCCCACCGCACCTAGGGCATCCATTCTATCCGCATCTTGCACAATTTTCGCTTCAAGCGAGCAGGGTGTTACGTTGGCACTATAACTGTGGGCGATAATCGCGTGCTCGATGGCCGGAAGCAGAGCGCTCTCATAGTTGAGCTGTTCGAGCGCCGCACGAGCCTTATCGGCTGCGAGTCGCGAGGCAATAGGTCGATCTGGACTATTCTTGGCAACCGCTACACTATCATGGAACCACGCGGCGGGGACGACGACGTTGAGGTCTGCAGATTCGGCTAGTGATAATTTCTTGGCCATGCTGACAACCCGCTCTATGTGAGCGAAATCATGTGCAGGGTCCGCACTTTTAATGTCTCGGATGAAGGTAATAAACGCGGGTTCGAATGTTTGCCAATAGTCTGAGGTCATCTAACTTCTCTTAAGTGTAAATAATGGCTCTAATGATTTGAGTATGGTCTAAGTTTCGTCCCCGCTGGAGGAAATTTTCCCTTAGATTGCGTCCTCGCCCGTTTCGCCAGTTCGAATACGGATTACCTCTTCAAGCGATGAGACGAAGATCTTCCCATCGCCAATTTTTCCGCTACTGGCCACTTCGATGATGGTTTCAATGACGGTTTCAACCATCTGGGAGGAAATTGCAATCTCTAGCTTTATTTTAGGCAGAAAATCAATCACGTACTCCGCGCCGCGATAGAGTTCGGTATGCCCCTTTTGACGGCCAAAACCCTTTACCTCAGTAGCGGTTAAGCCAGTAATTCCTCGGTCCGAAAGCGCTTCGCGAACACTATCGAGTTTGTGCGGTTTGATGATGGCGGTAACAAGTTTCATTAAATACTCTCCTAGAGCAAGCAAATCAGATGGGCTTAGTTTAACAAAAATAATTTAGCCAAGGTGCTAAGTTTAGTCACTTAAACCTCAAGTAATGGTAGCATTTCCCTTGTGAGTAGACACTTTAGTATGGTTTTATAGCAGTTAAAGTAATCAAGATTAAAATAATTGATCTGGAAAACAACATGCTTAGAGAATGGAAACTCTTTGCGGTGTGTTTGCTATCAGCAGTATCTATAGCCTCAGCGCATAGCAACAATATACAACGAAGTTTTGACACTCCTGCTTGGTTCGAGGAATCAGTGTTGCGACTGTCGGAAGAGGTATCTGCCCTGCCTGCGGAAGAGGCTCGGGCGTATATTGCTAGCCAACTTGTGTCACCATCGAAATTCTCCGAGCAAGAAAAACTTCAGCTTACGTTGCTTCAGTCCTACTATCTTGTCAGTGAGGCGCAATACCTCGATGCTTTATCGTTATTAGACCAGTCGCCATTGACCGAGGTAGTTGGCGTCCCTTCTGTCATTGAGTTTTACCTTCAGCGAGGCATCGTGAATCAACTACACAACCAGCTGTCCGATGCTTACTGCCGAGATTTTGCGACGGCCTATACGGTTGCCGAAAATACGACCTATCCCGTGCTCTATGTGCGTGCAGCGGGCCGTCATGTCAGCTGCTTGACCAATGATATTGGTCGTGAAAATGAAGCTGTATCGCTTTTGGCAGGAGCGATGGAGGTTGCCTCACGAACTGAGATTGATACCGCTATCGTTATTGACCTCCTTGTATCATTGGGCGAGATTAATCAGCGCCTCTACGACCACGAGACTGCACGTTCTATATTTCTCCAAGGGCTACAATTAGCGCGGTCAGAGTCACTACTCCAGCATGAATTCGATATGCTATTTAATTTAACGGTGGAGTCCTTTTTTGTTCGTGATACCACCGCTTTTCGCGCCTATTTAGATCAACTATGGCAGGTGGGGGGCGAACGTCGATATGCTGACTTTGAATTTTTCTGTTGGTATCTAGAAGGCTTATACTTTAGCCCTTATCTACAGAATGAGCCGGAGGAGTCGGTGGCTGCCTACTTCCAAGCGCTACAACTTAAAGAATCGACTTCGGAGACCTATTACGCTGACGATACAGAGCTACAGTGGTTGCTTAGTAGAGCATTGGTTGACGGTGTTGATGCTGTAAAAGAAGAATTCACCACTTTTATTGCCGAGCATCCAGACTTCCTAGATTACGATTCGAGTGCGGCGATACTTTATGACATTTTTACCAACGACTATGAAAATGTACTTGCTTACACTGTGGCGCTTGAAAACTACTACGCGAATGCGATGTATAAGCTAGCCGATGATGTTAGAGCCTATTCCGGTGAGGGAGTGGCCGATGCGGGCGTCCGTTATCAGGCGGAGATCGCGCGCCAGCAGCTTGAAATTGAGCAGTTGAATAATGCTGCAGCCCTAGCTGAGAATAGTAAGATGCGCTGGCAGCGTAATGTCGTTTTTGTTTTGGTTGGCTTTATGGTGCTGCTAGTAAGCTACCTGATTTACTCTCGTAATCGCTTCAGAGAGCTATCTCAGACCGACACGCTTACGGGAATTGCGAATCGCCGTCGTGCGTATAGCGAACTTGACAGGGCAATGCGCTCGATTGAAAGCGGCGAGGCGGCTTTTGATGATCCTAGCGTTGGTTTAGCGGTTTTGCTGCTTGATATCGACAAGTTTAAAGCCATCAACGATAACCTGGGGCATGATGCCGGTGATCGGGTACTGAAGGAGTTATCAAGAATTGCCAAGCTAGCTATTCATCGTCGAGAGCTGATTGCTCGCTTTGGTGGCGAGGAATTCTTTATTCTTATGCCAAGGACAAACTTTGAATCGGCTGTAGAAACTGCTGAGCGCCTTAGGTTAATTATTTCTCAATCAAATGTGGGAATCGGTGATCAGCGTGTTACGACAAGTGTGGGGTTAACATTTGTCGATAGAATGGATCTAGCAGCGGGACTAACCGCTGACGAAATAGTGAACAGCGCCGATAGGGCACTCTATGATGCTAAGTCGTCTGGCAGAAACTGTGTACGTTGGTCGCAGAATGCTGCCATCGACATAGATACCTTTAAAACCTCTAACAATGACCAACTTTCAGCCTAGGTCGGTCATTGTGGGGCAGAGGCTATCCAAGTTGGAAACCCGTTCACCTAGAAGTGATAACGGAAGCCGGCGGAAAAATCCGCATCAAAATCTGAGTTATCCCAAATTTCAAGCGCTGGGACCACTTGGCCATATACCGTCCATCCTTTAGCGACAACAAAGTCTACTCCGATTGGAGCGCGCACGCCTCCATTACTTTTCCAGTCAAAATACCCGCCGAGTTCAACATAGAATGCAATGGGGATGTCAGCTACTATGGGCCGCGTAAGAATTCGATAGTCTATTGCCGCGCCGTTGTCGCCAACGAAGAGAGCTAAGCGATCTACCTTGACCGTTGCTCCCCAGCCGAGATCATGTGCTACACCAAGTTGAAAGCCTGACAAAGGCTCACCCTGAGCTTGAGCTGTTGAGCCCATACTTGAAGAGAATATGAATACAACAAAAACAAAAGCGAAAGTTTTCATCTCAGAGACCTCCTAAAATTTGAGATACCTTCAGCTTAGTGCTAATTCTTGCTCTTGGTGATTTATTTTTTAACGTATTAGTAAGTGATTATTGTTATTTAAGTGAGAGGTATGACGGTGAGTTTTCCTGGAGAGAGCGAAGGTTCAACGGTCTATTGGCAAAGAAATAAACAGCGTCACTTGATTCTCTCTCACCCTAAAAAGTGAGAGGTAAATCGAAGTGACGCTAACGTTAGAATAGACTTCTCGTTAAGGCTGCTCTGGACAGCCACCACAACTCAAGTAGACATGGCGCGGGTCATTTAATTGATTGAGCTGAATGAGCTGTTGCTGGAAGGCATTTAGCAGTCGTTCAGTTGTTGTCATTGCTGGAGCTTCTATCGAAGAGTTCTGTTTCATATCACGGAAGAACTGCTGAGTTGGCGTCAGAGGCTGCGTGATATTAATAGTTTGGTAGTCCTCAAGTTCAGCTAACGCTGCTGCGTGATTAACCGCGTCATCTAAGGTACCGAATTCATCTACAAGGCCTAGTTCAAGGGCTCGTTCCCCGCTCCAAACTCGACCCTGGGCTATTTCGTTGATTTTTTCGGGGGTGCTGTTTCTGCCCTCCGCAACGATCGCTAGGAATTGGCTATAAATATTTTCGATACTTAGCTGGATGGTACGTGCCATCGGCTCGCTTATTCCATTTAACGGGTCGAATCCGCCGGCCATTGGCGTGGTTGCCACGCCATCCGAGTAGATGGAGTATTCACCGGCTAAGCGGTCAAACGTTGGCACAATGCCGAACACGCCGATCGAGCCAGTAATTGTCTGCGGATTGGCAAAGATATAGTCAGCACTGGTTGAAATCCAGTAACCGCCAGACGCTGCCAGTCCACCCATTGAAATAACAACCGGAATGCCAGCCTCGCGAGTGGCGACAATCTGTTCGCGGATAACTTCGGAAGCATTTGCAGAACCGCCAGGGCTATTAACACGAAGCACTAGCGCATCGACTTCATTGTCCTCGCGAGCGCGACGAATTAATTCAGCCGTAGAGTCTCCACCAATCATGCCTGGTGGCTGACTACCGTCAACGATTTCACCCGAGGCAACAATCACCGCTATCTTCTGCTCTGAATCTGAAGCTTCGAAAAGATTCTCCATTTGCAGCTGAGTACGATAATTCCTCCACGAGATACCAGGGTCATCACCCTCTTCATCGGCGAATTCAGCAAGGCGCGCAAGGCGTTCGGTGCGGGTTTTAATTCCGTCAACTAAACCAAGTTCCAGCGCCATGGTGGCAAAATGACCGTCGTGGGCTGATAGCGTTTCTGGGTAGTGGTCTAACCAGGTGTTAACGAATCCAGTTTCGAGGTGGCGATTAGTCTCTACGACAGTGGTGAAGTTACCCCACAGGTCGCCCATCCACTGCTCGGCGTTTTCGCGAGCAGGCGCAGACATTGCCCCGCCCATAAAAGGTTCTACCGCTGATTTATAAGTACCGACTTTGAACACGTGGACATCGATGCCATAGCGCTCTAAAAACTCGCCAAAATACGGTCTATAGCTGGCTAGCCCCATTAAATCCACACCACCCATATCACCGATGTAGATCTCGTCGGCAAAGGAAGCGAGATAATAGGCAGATTGACTGTAGGATTGGGATGTAGAGATAATTGGCTTACCAGTTTCCTTGAAGCGACTTAGAGCTTGACCAATTTCATCGAGGGACGTGAAACTCGCGCCCATTCCCGACGGCAGGAGAATCAGACCCTTTACGCGATCGTCACTGGCGGCGCGATCGATGGTATCAATCACGTCGAAAAGAAGAATCTGCTGCGGGCCATCGTTCTGAAGTTGCGCAAGAATCTCATCGGAAACAATTTCTTGCTCCACGATAAGGCCGTTCAATGATAGGCGCACGACCCCTTCATCATCTATGGTTTCAAGTTCATCCTGCTGACTTGATGCAACGATAATTAGAATCAAAACACCAAAGAACAGCACGTTCAATAGAATGATTCTGGAAATATTGAACGCCTTTCCTAGCGCAAGTAGAAACTGTTTCATGAGAAGAATTTCCTAGTCCTTTGAATTGGGTGATTCGGTTTGAGCTGCTATTGCCAGTATTCTTGCTCTGAACATCGCACTATTGAAAAGTATGACACAGCACGCTAACGCGGCAAAATCCCAATAGGTTGATGACGGTGAAAAGCTACCGAGTGTTGCGCCAACAAAATAGCCAAGCAACAAAAAGCAGAGCCAAATGAGCAGTCTTGGTGTTTCGTTTGTGAGTGCACGGAACAAGAGTAGCAGCGGTGCTACGCGAACGAGAGCCACTATCCACTGAGTACTGGCGGTGAGTTCAGAGCTAAAGGTGTCAGCGATTTGCGTCAAAATCAGCAGGAGGTAAAAGCTGACGATAACTCGAGGGTGAGTAAAATACTTCATCATGAACCCGTCTCCAAACGTTGTGCAAGCTGACCCAGTCGCTTTCCATAAGCGCGGGCGATGGTTAGTTCTTTGGAACTTAATTCGGTATTGCCTTCAGCGCCACTTACATGAGAGGGGCCATATGGGGTTCCGCCGGTACGCGTCTGACTCAGCTCCGCCACGCTGTAGGGAACACCCGCCCAAACCATTCCGTGGTGGAGGAGGGGAATCGCCATGCTCATAAGGGTAGTTTCTTGGCCGCCATGAAGGCTAGCGGAGCTGGTGAATACGCCAAAGGGTTTATCGATGAGATCCCCACTTAACCAGAGATCTGAACTGCCATCAATAAAGTACTTCAATGCGGCAGCCATATTACCAAAGCGGGTTGGGCTTCCAAGCGCTAAACCACTGCAATCGCGAAGGTCCTCATAGCTACAGTATAGATCACCGTCGTCAGGTATCGCGGAACTGACGGACTCAACGGTTGTACTCACACTCGGAACCGTGCGCACGCGAGAGTCGATGCCGCTAGCCTCAATGCCCATTGCAATCTGCTCTGCTAAGGCCTTAACGGAGCCTCCCACTGAGTAATAGAGTACGAGTACAAAGGGACGATTCACTTGAAGAGCTCCAATACCTGCTCAGGGGGGCGGCCGATTTTCGCTTGACCGTTGTGAACAACAATCGGGCGCTCAATTAAAATAGGATTCTCCACCATTGCGGCGAGCAACTCGCTTTCGGCAGTTGCTGAGGATAAGCCCAAAGATTTGTAGATCGCCTCGCCCTTGCGCAGCAGTTGATGGGCCGAATAACCAAGCTGTTCTAGCAATGTGGAAAGCTGCTGTGCAGACAAGGGGGTATCCAGATAGCGAACAACATCCGCGTTGATTCCTTGGCTGGTGAGTAGTTCCAATGTTTGTCGCGACTTTGAGCATCGCGGATTGTGGTATATGGTTGTCATAATGACTTAATAACCTAGTGTGAACTGTTAATGGAAAAAGTTGCTAACACAATTATAACCACAACACGCAAGCGGATGCTTGAATTCATCCGTTTCTGTCGGTTTGTACTGAGAAGATTTGTGGATGATGGCTGTGCCCATGCGGCGGCAGCATTAACCTATACCTCGCTGTTCGCCATTGTGCCAACACTCACGGTGATGGTCACTATCATTGCCATCGTACCCGCGTTTGAACCAGCACTTCAGCAGGCCCAGGAACTACTTTTGAACCACTTAGTACCGTCTAGCTCCGATACGGTTCAGTCAGCTTTGGTAGGGTTTACTAACGAAGCGAAGAAGTTAACCGGGTTCAGTGTGCTCCTTTTAATCGTAACGGTGGTGCTCCTACTCAACACCATTGAGGATGCATTTAATCGGATTTGGGGTATCAAACAGCGGCGGAAATTACGTCCCAAGCTGATGTTGTATTGGACGCTAATCAGCTTAGGGCCCATCCTTCTCGCGTCCGCGGCGGCGGCCTCTGCAGCCGTCGCTCAGTCGGACTATATTAGCTGGCTGGACGCCGAGAGCTTGAGTTGGTTGTTAACACCGCTGCCATGGGTATTTAATTGTCTGCTGTTTTCGATGCTACTGGCGTATGTTCCTAACTGCTATGTACCGGCCCGCGACGCAGTTTTAGGCGGCATGGTCACCGCCTCGTTATTTATGGTGGCTCAAAATGTGTTTTCAGTAGGGGCATTCAGTCCTAACTATTCGGCAATCTATGGCACGTTCGCGGCAGTGCCGCTGTTTCTACTTTGGATTTATGCCTCGTGGATAGTTGTTTTGTTTGGCGCAAATTTGACTCGGTGTTTACCGCGATATCTCACCACCGATAGAACCTCAAGTAGCAGACTAATGGTGGCTATTGCAGTGCTTCGCTGGCTTTGGGCGAATCATGATAAAGGATATCGTCTCTCCGAGCGCAAGTGGATAGGCGGTAAGATCAAGTCACTCCCGCTCGAATCGCATGCCGACTGGTTAGCGCTTAGGTATCGATTAGTTGCCGAGCGAATATTGTTAGTCAATGATGAGGATGAATTAGCGATAGGTAGGGATTTAACACGGTATAGTATTGGTGACTTCCTTCGTATACTGGAGCCAAATGTGCTGATGGGCGATACGCTTCAACGCACGCGAGATAAGCTGCCCGAATCAGTTCGAGCCTCGTTAGGAGGTCTCCAAGCGGACGCGGATGTAGTATTGAAACAGCCACTGAGTGTGTGGCTAGAAAAGGTTAGTTAATGCGTTTGCTATTTATCATTGTCGCGCTGATGTCCCTATCAGCGTGTGCAGAAAAACCGATCTCTCTGCAGTTATTACCGTCGGGCTCACATTCAATGAGCAACGAAGAGGGTAAGTATACCGTACTGAATTATTGGGCAATCTGGTGTGCGCCCTGTCGTAGAGAAATACCCGAACTCAACGAATTTGATCACCTGAGCGCCGATATTTCGGTAGTTGGGGTAAACTGGGATCGCGATGATCGCGCGACCACCTTAGATTATATTGAACGAATGGGGATAGATTTCCCGGTAACGGATGGTGATCCGCTTCAACAGCTCGCACTCGTTCGTCCTGAGATCTTGCCAACCACCTTCGTGTTCAACCCCAGCGGTCAACTCATCGCCACGTTGGTCGGTGAGCAGGATGGCCAAGCAATTCGTGCCGCTATCGAAGCCTCTCAGAGTGGTGCAACGAAATAGTCCATTGAGAAGGGTTAGCCTTCATCTTGCTCATTTTTCAGCTAAGCTCAAAAGAAGATTTCGAGCAGAGCTATTATGAAGAACTACCGTCAACCCTTTAACGTCCGTTTCTGGACCTTTGCCGTCACCGCGCATATTGCGGTGATAGCAGCGTCTAATTACCTCATTCAAATCCCCATTGAATTCGGCGGCCACTATACCACCTGGGCGGCCTTTAGTTTTCCTATCCTCTATTTACTGTCGGATTTAACGGTTCGCCTGCAAGGTTGGAATCTTGCTAAATGGGTGGTGTTGATGTCCATGCTTCCAGCGCTGCTGTTGAGCTATGTGTTTGGGATGGTATTCGAGCACGGCGAGTTTCAAAATTGGGATGCGCTGCTGACCTTTGATTCATTTGTCGCGCGCATTGCTTTCGCAAGCCTTGTTGCCTATGCCTTTGGGCAGCTATTGGATATTAAAGTCTTCGACAAATTACGCCGCAAGGGATCTTGGTGGGTAGCACCAACGGGCTCTAGTTTATTGGGTAACGCGGTTGATACCACGGTGTTCTTCACGGTGGCATTCTATGCCTCGACAGATCCGATGATGGGTGCGCACTGGGTGGAAATTGGTGTTATCGACTATCTGACTAAAATAGCCTTTACCTTAGTTGTCTATATCCCAATTTACGGTTTTCTGGTACGCAGTCTAAGCCATCAACTCGCTGCAAAGGATGAATCAGAGTGACCTAGCGATTGCCCGCTAAATGATGCTTAGCGAAGATGACTCGTACTCCCGGTGCGAGCCACCTTCAGCGTTGCGGCTAGAACAGTCCAAACGGACCCGCTTTGGTCACCGCTGAACTGCCGATGGCTGCAAAACAAACTAGTGCCGCAACAAATACCGCCGCGCGAGCAGAGTTAGACATTGCTCGTTTGATCACGATGGTTCCTAACCCTATGTAAACAATAAGAAGAATAATCTTGGTGGCTAACCACGGTTGGGCCATCGGCGAAAAGCCAGCCAACACCGCAAGGGTGATGCCCGACGCCAGAAGAAGGGTGTCATTAACGTGAGGGCTTATTTTAAGCACCTTTTTTTCTAGCATACTCGAACCGCGAAATTTAAGTGCCGCGCGGAAAATAAACAGTGAAATAGAAATCACAGCGAATAGAAGATGGCTGTGTTTAAAGAGTGTGTACGTTTCCATAATTTACCTACTTATTATTGTTGTTGGAGTTGTTCAATGACCGTTGCAGTAGCACGACACAGCTGCTGCAACTCTGTCTTCGTAATGACAAATGGAGGCATCATATAAATCAGCTTGCCAAATGGGCGAAGCCAAACCCCCTGTTCAACCAGCAGAGGCTGAATTTCGTTGAGATCTACAGGGTGTTTCATTTCGATCACACCCATCGCGCCTAAAACGCGAATCGTTGCCACCGAATCATTTTCACTAAGTGGTGAGAGTTCTTCAATCAGGGTACTCTCAATCTCACTCACCTGGTTCGACCAATCATTTTCAATGAGCAGATCGATGCTTTCACAGGCAACTCGACAAGCGAGCGGGTTGCCCATGAAGGTTGGGCCGTGCATGAATACGCCAGCCTCACCGTGTGAAATCCCATTAGCAACCTCTGCAGTACAGAGCGTTGCTGCTAGCGTCATAGTGCCTCCGGTGAGCGCTTTACCCAAGCAGAGAATATCCGGACAGATGCCAGCGTGCTCCACGGCAAATAACTTACCAGTACGACCAAATCCTGTCGCGATTTCGTCAGCGATTAACAGCACATCGTTTGCTTTACAGAGTTCGGCGAGCGCGGCGAGGTAATCGGGCGAATAGAATCGCATTCCACCGGCACCCTGAGTAATGGGCTCGATAATAAAGGCCGCCGTTTCCCCTGCATGATGAGCAAGTAAATCTCTCACTGAGTCTAAATCACTAGGTTGAAACGCTCGCTCGAAGCCAAGGGGTGGCGCTTCAGCGAAAAGCTGCTGAGGCATACTCTGCTGAAACAAGTGATGCATGCCTGTTACCGGATCACAGGTAGCCATGGCGCCGAAAGTGTCGCCGTGATAGCCGTTGCGCACGGTCATAATACGATGCTTCTGTGGTTTCCCTCGAGACGCCTGGTATTGAATGGCCATCTTGATGGCAACTTCCACGGATACCGAGCCTGAATCGGCCAAGAAAACACGCTCGAGCCCCTGCGGCGTTAAATCAACTAAACGACGCGATAGTTCCACAGCGGGATTGTGAGTAAAGCCGCCGAACATCACATGCGACATTTTAGCAATTTGCTCGGTCATAGCTTGGTTGAGACGGGGATGGTTATAGCCATGGACGGTACACCACCAAGAACTCATGCCGTCGATGAGTTTTCGGCCATCGGCGAGTTCAATGGTTACACCCTCGCAGCGCTCGACCAGGAATGTGGGAGACGGATTGGTCGCGGATGAATAGGGATGCCAAATGTGGTCAGCGTCGAATTTTAGTTGTTCTTCTTGGGTGTGCATGTAAGCCTCCAGTAATGTCTGAAGTGTATCATTATTAGCCGATTGATTACTGCTGAATATTGCGTCGCAACAGTATTGAGGTGGGGCTGAAGTGTTGCTACTTGAGCCCCGCCGCCCAACTTCATGAACGGCGAGACTTGTTATTCACGCGCTGCTAGATCGGAGAACCCGGTGGAAGTAGCTGTGCCTCACTCGGCGCTATCTTGCCCATTGCTTCAGTAAGCAGTTGGTGCAGACGGAAGCCGCTAGCAGTGGTTGTATCAAGCTCTTCAATCCAACCCTTCAGCTGCCATTGGAGCGTTGACTTCACTTCTTCTCGTGTCGCTGGATTTGCCAGCACGTCACCGAGTGAGCGCGCCAATAGGTATTGGCTACGTTCGTTAAATGGTGAATTGCTTGGCATCGCCGTCACGCGTTCGAAGATCAGAGCAAGATACTCCTCGGCGCTAAGCGGAGACATCGCCTGTGATAGACGGTTCAAGCGCTGCGGTGCAAGCATTGCCGCCAGGACATGGCGGGTGTATGCCTCAGCCATTGCGCGTTGATCAATTAGGCGTCCCAACTGAGATGGTGACGATTCCCGATCCCGGCTAAAGCCAATGGGCATCGGAGCAAGCTGCTGTGCTAAGGAATCCGGTAATTGCAGGAAATCCGCTTCTAGAGTCTGCAGAAGACTATCCGCGGCAGAAAGTTGCTTGGCCTTATCCACCCAGATAAAGGCGGCGGGATCAGCCGCCAAGTTTGCCATGAGATGATAGCCGCCAATTTGCTTTGCTACGGCCTCAACTTGGAAACGGGTGAGGTTGTAAACCGGCACGACAACTTTATCAAGCTGACCGATTGGATCTGAGCTGTCTATGGCATTCAAGCTGAGACGCGACAGTGCAAGCTCACGGATGGCTACCAGTCTATCAAGCTCGTTAACCGGATCGGCGCCGTTATCCCAAAGATGACCGCTGGCGGAGCCGCCACCAAGAGGACGTGCCTCGTAGTCACTGACATAGCCAATATCCGAACGAAGCAGCGCATTCTTGGCGGCCTCGAAATTATCGCCGTAGCCGTAGTCCACGACTAAGGTGTCCCACTCGCCAATGGCGTTATCGTAGGCGTCCTCAAGGCTGACGGCGCCACTGGCGATGTCGATGAGCGGATGAGGATAGTCCATCACCGAAGCACGATTGCGTTCACTGGCCGCGAAGTTATGAGCAATTCCTAAGGTGTGGCCAATTTCGTGAGCCGATAGCTGGCGAATACGGGCGAGGGCCATTGCTTCGGCTTCGGCTGAGTTGGTTTGGTCGAGTAGGGCATCCGCAATGAGAATATCCTGGCGAACACGCAGCGAACCCAGCGTCACGTGGCCTTTTATGATTTCCCCAGTTCGCGGATCGACCACTGATGCGCCATAGGACCAACCACGAGTGGCTCGGTGTACCCAGTTGATCACGTTATAGCGCGCATCCATAGGATCAGCACCCTCGGGTAGCTCGCGAATCTGGAAGGCATTCTCATAGCCAATGGCTTCGAAGGCTTGGTTCCACCACATGCCACCATCAAATAGCGCGGTCTTAACGGGCTCGGGTACACCTGGGTCAAGGTAGTAGATAATGGGTTCAATTGCCGGCGAGCTGGCCGCATCGGGGTTCATCTTTTCTAGACGATGACGCGGCACTACGCGAACGGTAAGATCCTCGTGCAAGCCAACGGTGTAATCCTGCCATTCCACTGAGAAGTAGCCGCTATTAGGATGATACGGACGAACTTCGAAACCGTCCTCAGGCAACTTTAGAAATGAATGATGCAGATAGACGGTAAAGCCATCGGTGTTGCTTACTACGTCGTTAAGGAAGGATCCAGCACCGTTACCGGTAAAGCTCACTACCGCTTCGATTTCGAGGTTTTCAGGAAAGGCCTTACTTCGATCCCAATGAATCATCGAACGCTCTTGATTAGCGGTATAAGACCCTTGATCCATACTGGCTAGCCAGTCGCTAACGGCCATTGAGTCAGAGAAAGCAAAATTGGTGGCATCCACGCGCCAATGGGTATCATTAGCATTGATAACTGGGAATGACCAGATTACATGATCGGGAAAGGCTTCCTCAACTGCTTGAGTTTCCGCGGGGTTAGCGGAGGTGCTTCGGTAGCGCATATTATGCTCCACCAAAAGGAGGCGTTCACCCGCCGCAACGAAGCTGACTATTTTGGTGTCGCCGAGAAGTCCTCGATCCAGCCCGATATCATTAGAGCCTATACCGCGGGCTAAACTTGGGTAGTAAAGTAGCTCACCTAAGTCCTTCGGGACATCCAAGTGTAATTGATTGCTGGTGGTGTCTGAAGTTAAGCCAATAAATCCGTCGGCGGGTTGCCAAGTGTTATCTTCCTGGTTACAGCCAATTAGCAGCAAGCCTAACGAAAGAGCTATCACGAGTGAGCGCACGTTATCACCTCATTGTTTTAAATTTTAGTACCAGAACTATACCCAAAATTTAAACTAGAAGTATCCCTTTCTAAAGGAAAGTTACGTATGATGTGAGCTAGTTAGTTAGCGAGGTAAACATGGGCGAACATCTGATCACTGCGGAGCGAAGAGAGAAACTACTACGTTGGGTATCTATCGCGTCAATTAGTGTCGCGATTATCTTAGTCGTGACGAAGTTAGGCGCATGGTGGTACAGCGATTCCGTCAGTCTGATGGCCTCGCTAATCGATTCAGTGATGGATGCGGGCGCGTCGCTCATTAACTTCTTGGCCATCCGTTATGCCCTTAAACCAGCCGATGACGACCACCGTTTTGGCCATGGTAAGGCCGAAGCCTTAGCCTCCTTGCTACAGTCTATTCTCATTGCCTTGTCGTCGGTGTTTCTGCTGTTTTATGCCATTGATAGAATTAGGAACCCTGCTGAACTCAACTTCGCTAGCATTGCCATTGTCGTGATGGCGTTGTCGTTAGTGCTTACTATTTCGTTGGTAATGTTTCAACGTTATGTCGTGAAACGAACCGCTTCGACAGTGGTATCCGCTGACTCACTTCATTATTTATCCGATATTCTCGCCAATATTGCGGTGATTGTAGCGCTCGTTTTAGCGGGTTATGGTTTTGAAGGCGTCGATGCGTGGCTGGGTGTTCTCATTGGTTTTTATATTGCTTATTCGGCGTGGGAAATCGCGAGTGAAGCTATTGATCTGCTTTTAGATAAGGAACTTGACGATGAGACCCGCGAACGAATTTGCCAGCAGGTTCGCTCGGTTCCGAAGGTTATTGGGTTGCATGATCTGAGAACGCGCGATTCGGGTGGTGTGGTCTTTGTGCAAATGCACCTTGAGCTACCCGATCAGATGCCGCTTATTGAAGCCCACCAAATAGCTGATCAGGTTGAAGCGAGTGTCATGGCGTTATTTCCTAATGCCGAAGTATTAGTGCATCAGGATCCAATTAGCGTGGTTCCGGAAGCGCACCCGTTACCTACCGAAGAAAGTTAAGCCGCGTGGGACTTTTTGGTTTTAGTGCGCGCAATAAGGTCAGGGGGCAGGTGACTTATCCCTCTTCGGGGATGCTTGATAACGGGGTAACTTGGCAACACAAAACCCATCCTCGGCGGACAAAATTGGCCCTAGTCATTATGCCCAGTGGCGATGTTGAGATTCGCACACCCGTTGGGGTCACGAGCCAGCAAGCTGAAGCATTTTTGACTGAGCATTCAACGTGGGCGAAGCAAAAGTGTGCAACAGTCGCTAAGCATCAAGCTGACGATCGGATCCGTTTTTTCTCGGAAACCGTTACGCTTTGCATGGGGCAAGGCCCTACGCACTATAGTTCGGGAGTCATTACCACCCCAGACGAGGTGCATCTCGCGCGTTTCCTGCGTAGCGAACTAAACTCTATGATCGCTCAGCGCTGGGATGTATGGCTGCCGATGATTGAAACCTGGGATGTCCCGCAACCAACCTGGACCTTGCGTAAAATGCGCAGCCGATGGGGGAGTTGCTCTGCCGACGGTCGAATTCGCTTTAGCACTATGTTGGTTCACCATGCGATAGAGCAAATTGATTATGTTATCGTGCATGAACTCTGCCATCTCAAAGAGATGAACCATAGCCCTGCCTACTGGCGGTTAGTGGAAAGTATTATGCCCGATTGGCGCCAGCGCCGAGCTCGTTTGGCGGGCTGTTAACATAGCTCCTGCCAGTGCAACTGTTGCTAATTTTCGGATAGTGCCAATTGTCACTAAGCTCATCGTTTAGCTATGATTATCAATGCAACTCGCCAAGGAGATAACCGTTGAAACCTCAGCACAGCATTTTTAGCGATGGTCATAATCATCGCCTGTTTCTTGAATTCAGCCTGAATGAATCTGTCAACTTGGCAGACGTAAAAAAGGCGATCGTTGCGTTGCGACAGCAGCGTGATGTAGAGGTTGTGGTAGCTTTTGGTCGAAGTTTGTCCCAACTCTTAGATATTGATTTACCGGAAAATTTCCGTGATTTCCAAGCGCTAGAAAGTCCCTCGGGAGCAACCGCACCATCAACTCAGAATGATTTATTTATTTGGCTTCAGGGCGAGGACTCGGATATCTTCGAAGTCAGCTTTCGCCTTGTTCAGGCGCTAGGAAGCTCGATGTCCATCGAACGAGAGATCAACGGTTTTGACTATCGAGAGTCCAAGGATTTAATGACCTTTGAGGATGGTAGTGCCAATCCTAAGGGAAGTGCTATTCAGCAAGCAGCACTAGTGCCAACGGGGCAGCCTGGCGAAGGTGGAAGTGTTGTCCTAACTCAGCAATGGGTTCACAAATTGGCCAAATTCTTTGCGTTGGATGACCGCGAGCAGAGTGCGGTGATTGGCCGCGACAAATCAACAAATGAAGAGTTAACGGGCGATGCGATGCCGAGCAATTCTCACGTTGCACGAACAGATGTGGATTTAGATGGGGTGCCAACAAAAGTCTGGCGTCGGTCGAGCCCCTACGGAACGCCGAGCAAACACGGCCTTTATTTTCTAAGTTTTAGCTGTGATCAACAACGTCATCAGCTACAGCTGGACTCGATGTACGGTTTAACCGAGGACGGAGAGAGTGATCATATTCTCGCCTTTTCGGATGCAGTATCTGGTAGCTATTACTTTGCGCCATCGGAGACTGCTCTCGAACGATCATTAAACTAGCTATATTGCCTGTAATTCCCCATATTATGGGGTTCCTAACATACCCCAAGTAGATCTACGCATTGTCAGCTTCGTACCTCCCCCCCCCAGTGGGGGAGGTAAGCTTGCCTCGACTGTATAAGAATGTTCTAACTCGCAAAAGCGGGAGCAGCTACTAAACTTGTTAGCTGTCACGAAGCAGGTTGCCGACCAAGAAGTCAGCACCAACAATGCTGAGATAATAATAACGTTGAATACGTCTCAGACTTATTTACACAAGGGGAAGATAACATGCCAGCAGTGAATACGTTCCGTCGTTCACGCCTAGCAGCCAGTATTTCAATGATACTGGGGGGTGTCAGTGCGGGTGCTTTGCACGCGCAAGATCAAGATCAAACTCAAGAAGAAGCTGTAGTTGAAGAAGTTGTTGTCACGGGTTTCCGCGCCAGCTTGGAAGACTCAGTAGCAACTAAGCGTGATAGCTCGTCCATCGTTGAAGCCATCTCCGCGGAAGATATTGGTAAGCTACCGGACGTTTCGATTGCGGAAAGCTTAGGTCGCTTACCGGGTCTTACTGTTCAGCGTTTGAACGGTCGTGGACAGGTCGTCGCCGTCCGAGGCATGTCACCGGACTTCTCAACGGGCCTTCTAAATGGTCGTGAGCAGGTTTCTGTTGGTGATAACCGTGGCGTTGAGTTCGATCAATACCCATCAGAGTTATTACACGGAGCAGTGGTTTACAAGACGCCGGATGCCGCACTGATTGGTCAGGGTCTTTCTGGTACCGTTGATCTACACACTGTTCGCCCACTTGAGTACGGTGAGCGCAATATTACTATCAACGCTAAGTACGAAGCGCTTGATTATGATCTAGTTTCGAACCGCGATAATACAGGTAACCGTTTCAGTGCAACCTACATCGATCAGTTTGCCGACGAGACGATTGGCTTGATGTTAGGTTATTCACACACTAAATCACCAAACCAAGGTCAGCACTTCAACTCGTGGGGCTACTACAACGGTGACGGCAACGGTAATAACGCAATCGGCGGTGGCCGCTTATACGCTCGCGCGGGAATGCTAGAGCGAGATAGCTTTGTAACTACGGTTGAATTTGCACCTTCGGACCGCATGAGCGCGTCAATGGACGTCTTCTATTCAGAGTTCACTGAAGATCAAATTAAGCATGGTATGGCACTCTGTTTGGCTTGTGGCGCAACTATGACGGTTATTGACACCAAAGATGGCGTAGTTACCGAAGGTATCTACGACGGTGTTAAAAACATCCTAGAGAACAATCAGTTCAAGCGTGATGCAGAATCTCTATCAGTGGGTTTCAATGTTGAATTCCAACTTAATGATCAGTGGAGTATGGAAGCGGACGTTTCTCACTCAAGTATTGATCGAAGCGATATCGCTGAATTAGAAACTAACGCTGGTACTGGACCGAATGGCCAGGGCGCGTTAGATACTATTCACTTCTGGTCTACACCAGATGGCACTGAGTTCGAAACAGCGTTGGATTACACTAACGTTGATTACAACTCAGCTAACCCTATTTATGTTACTAGCCCTGCAGGTTGGGGTGATCCAAGCGCGCTTGCACCGTATCAGCCAGCAGGTCAGTTTGGTTACAATAAAGTCTTTGACGTTTCCGATGACATCAATGCGTTCCGAGCTGCCGTTACCGGTGAACTCGATTTCGGCGTAGTGACTGGCGTTGAAATGGGTTACAACTACACCAGCCGAGAGAAGACTCGCGTTTCTAATGAAGGTGTAATCACTAGTAACGTTACGGGTACTAATGGCGACCTTTTGGATAAGGTGGAAATTCCTGGAGGCATCGTCGGCCAGACCTCTCTCGATTTTGGTTTGCGTGGCACAAATACCTCTATGTTGGCTTACGATCCATCAGCATTGCTCGCTAGTGGCGTAATTCAGCAGGGCGCATATCTGTATAACGATATTCTTGCAAAGGCATGGGAAGTTAACGAGTCCGTGAACACGGTTTACGTTAAGTTTGATGTTGATGCAGAAATTGGGGACATGCCATTAACGGGTAACTTTGGTGTTCAGTATCAATTCTGGGACCAGGACTCGCGTGGTCAGAATGCAACGGGTGCAGGCTCAAGTATTCAGTCTGAATACTATGAAGGCGAGGCGAGTGACTCCGAGTTCCTACCAAGCTTAAACTTGAGCTTGGCGGTAACCGACGAGCAAATCGTTCGTTTGGGTATGGCGCGCACACTAGCTCGCCCGCGTATGGATGAAATGCGTGCTTCAGGCACCTATGGTTATAACGCTAACAATGCAAATACCACACAGGCTGATATTGATGCATTGATTGCCTCGGGAACCTCTGAAATTAGTGCTTACCAGCAGCTTTCTCCTTGGAGTCGCGGTGGCGGTAACATTGAGCTAACACCTTGGGTTGCCGACGCAATTGATCTTTCCTACGAGTACTACTTCGAAGATGGTCTAAGCTATGTTTCGGGCGCGGTGTTCTACAAAGATCTTCAGAGCTACATCTTTAATCAGAACGTACTTTTCGACTTTACAGGTCTACCTCCACAGGGTCCTGCACCGCAAATCTTTACCGGTGTAAGTAACCAGCCTGTTAATGGCGAAGGTGGTTCAATTGAAGGTTACGAGCTAACTGCGTCGATTAACTTCGGTCTCTTCGCTGACTCGCTTAGCGGCTTCGGTGTCTTCGCTACTTACTCGAAGAACGACAGTGAAATTGAACCAAACGGTCCAGGCTCAAACTCTCGTCTTCCAGGTTTGTCAGAAGATGTTTACAACCTCACTGCGTACTATGAAGATCATGGTTTCTCGGCACGTATTAACCAGCGTTATCGCTCGGACTACGTGGGTGAGGTCTCAGGCTTCGGTGGCGCGCGCACAGGTTCCGATATCGCAGAAGAAACGATTGTTGATGCGCAAATCGGCTACTCGTTTGACAGTGGTTCACTAGAAGGGCTTACCGTCATGCTTCAGGGTTTGAACTTGACGAACGAGCCGTTCCGCACGGTTGACGTTAATACCGGTTATGCTACTGAGTATCAGACCTATGGTTCGTCATACATGCTAGGCGCGTCTTACACCTTCTAATAGAGGTTAAGAAAACGTAAGCTAGACCCTCAAGGACTTGCGTCGTTGAGGGTCTTTTTCGTTCATAAGTCGAATAATAAGGACGGCTCGTGGTAGATAATTCAATTAAAAAAGTTGTTGTTGTTGGCGGTGGTACCGCAGGTTGGATGGCCGCTGCGCTACTTGGTAAGTTGATGGGGAAACTCGTTAACGTAGAGCTGGTGGAGTCCGATCAGATTGGAACGGTTGGTGTAGGTGAGGCAACCATTCCGCAGATTCGCCACCTAACGGATGCGTTACAGATATCTGAGCAGGATTTCTTGAAGGCGGTTCAGGGAACCTACAAACTAGGTATTGAATTCAATGATTGGGGCCAATTGGGTGATTCCTATATTCATACCTTTGGTGACGTCGGTCGTCGCCTAGGTGTACTGGATTATCACCAGGTGTGGCTGCGCGGCAGGGAACTGGGCTTGGCTGAGGATTTTTGGGGCGCGTCATTTAATGATATTGCAGCCCGCGCCAATAAGTTTGCGCCCGTTGAAAAGATTGGTAATACCGGGCTGCTGGGTTTGGGCTATGCCTTCCACTTTGATGCCACATTGGTCGCAAAATATTTGCGCAACTACTCAGAACCACTCGGTGTGAAACGCACCGAGGGGCATATCAAACACGTCCTGAAGGACGCAGACTCAGGTTTCATTACTGGGGTTCAGCTTGAAGATGGGCGGGTAGTTGAGGGTGATTTATTCATTGACTGCTCTGGCTTCAGAAGCCTGCTGCTAGGCGATGCGCTAGAGACCCCCTATGTTGACTGGAGTCATTGGTTACCATGCAATAGCGCTCAAGCAGTCCCAACCAAAGGCACTCAGCCTTTGGTACCTTACACCAAAGCAACGGCGAGGAAAGCGGGCTGGCAGTGGCGAATCCCGCTGCAGCACAGAGTGGGTAATGGTCATGTGTATTCGAGTGATTTTATCACTGATGCGGAAGCCACTGACATCCTGTTGCGCAACCTAGATGCTGAGCCGTTAATGGAACCTAAGCAGTTGCGATTTACTACCGGTAAGCGGGAAAACTTCTGGGTGAAGAACTGTATCGCCCTGGGTTTGGCAAGCGGGTTTATGGAGCCGTTGGAGTCTACCAGCATCCATCTAGTTCAATCGGCCCTAAGTCGGCTTATTGATTTGTTCCCAACACGTAGTTTTTCAGCCGCGGACATTGCTGAGTACAACCAGCGAACTCACTTCGAATATGACACTATTCGGGATTTTCTCATTTTGCACTATAAGGCAACAACTCGAGACGACTCCGAGTTTTGGAATTACTGCAGAAATATGTCAATCCCAGATACCTTGCAGAACAAGTTTGATCTCTGGCAAAGTCATGGCCGTTTTTTCCGCAACGACGATGAATTATTTACTCAGATGAGTTGGGTTCAGGTTCTATTAGGTCAAAATATTGTACCTGACGATTGCCATCCTATCGCCAAAAGTCTTACTCGAGAGCAAGTGCAGGGCTATAGCGCAGATATTCGCCGAATCCTACTACAAACCGTTGATCAGATGCCTAGTCATGCGGATTTCATTGCGCAGCACATTGCGGCGCCTCGTTTGGATTAAACTGTTCCTGTAGTAATTATGAGCCACATCTTGTGGCTCATTTATTGGCAGCAAAGGAGCGAATAGGACGGGCCAATATAAGTGAGGCTGCGGGCGAGCGCGCTAAGACGCATCGGTCTTAGTTCGTTGCGATTAATTCAGTCGCTGGATCGCAAACTCAATCGGTTCAGCGTTGGTGGCGATATAGAAGGTATTTTCAGTAATCGTGATGCTCAGCTCGGTAGTTCGCTCAAGCGCTCCGGAGAGGGATTCTAGCGCTGATTCATTAAATTGAAGTACCGACAGACTGAGTCCCGTTGCTTTGGCTTCGACGCTTTCCCACCAACCCTTAGAGCGATCCTTAAAGCACACTACGACGGCTTCCTCGGCCTTTCTGTGGGCGCGTTTCAATCGGTCTAGGCTAGGCTCACCTACTTCAATCCAAAGCAGCAGGCGATCATCGTCGCTGACCGACCAAAGGTCTGGAACGTCTACATCGCTGAGTCCTTTTGTGAAGCTCACTTTTCGATGTGCAAACAGGGCGTAGCTAAGAACTCGGCATAGCATTCTTTGCGGAGTCTCGGAAGGATGTTGGGCTACGGTAAGTTCAAGCTGATCGAAAAAATTCTCGTCTAGGTTAGACAGGGCAATCTTAAACTTATATATGGTAGGCTTTAGGGCCACAATGAACTCCGTAATAACAGGGTGGATGATCACTCACGGGGGTTAAGTGAACTATCTGAATTTAGGCAAAGGAGAATAGGCTTAATGGTACTCACAAGCAAACGCTTAAGCTATCGGTTATTCACTGCGGACGATCGAGAGGAATTGTGGGCGCTGGATCAAGATCCTGAAGTGATGCGATTCATTACCAAAGGTGAGACAAGTTCGATGGATCGTATTGAGACGTTATTTATTCCGCGCATGATGGCTTATACCTTACCAATAAAGGGGTGGGGGATTTGGCGCGTTAGCCTAAAAGACGATGATAGCTATCTCGGTTGGGTGTTAGTTCGCCCAGAAGGCTTCTTTGATGATCAGCGAGACGACACCAGCCTTGAGTTGGGTTGGCGTTTCTTCAAATCAACCTGGGGCAAAGGCTATGCAACCGAGGCTGCAGCGTTTTTGGCTGCCGAAGTAGCAACGCTTAACCCGGAACTAAAGCAGTTCATGGCCATTGCGGATAAAGAAAACTCCGCGTCAATTGGTGTGATGAAGAAGCTAGGGATGACCTTTAGCAACGAAACAAGTTTCCTCAGCCCCGTGACAGGGAATTCGGAACCGGTTGTGCGCTACGTTAAAGCTATCAGCCATTAATCATTAGGTGTAGTAGCTCAGACTTGATCTGAGCTCATAGCCCTTAACCGCTGAACTGAATTTTGGCTCTTAGTTCCTACTCTTAGTTCCTACTCTTAGTTCCTACTCTTAGTTGCCATTATTGACTCGCCACGGCGGGTTGAGGCGATTCTCGCCGGCGTAGTAGAGCTTAATGCGATTACCCGCTGGGTCTAAGAGAATCGCTTCAGTCCAGAGGTAGGGTTCATCCTTCGGTAGCTGTTCGAACACCAAGCCTGCTTGCTGGAGACGATCTACCTCGTGTGCTAACTCGTTAGTCTCGAAATAAATGGTATTACCATTGGCAACAAAGTTAGCGTCTAAACTAATTGAGAGGGTGGCATCGCCAGTAGGCGCTACGAACCGCAAATAGTGAGCGGTATCTACAATCAGTGTTAAACCGAGGGTTTGGTAGAAACGTTTAGCGCTCGCTAGGTCTCGGGTGCCGAGAGTAACTTGATTGAGATTCATAGTAGTTCCTTCACTGGGCGAAGCCATTACAAATTTGGGTAGCCTAGGAATATCCTTTTTTGTAGTAAGCCGACAACGGTAATTTCCACTATAACAGCAGGTATTCTTGCGTGCTGCTAGTCTTAACACACTGATCTTACGGGCTTTTTAAGATTGATTAGTGAGTAGTCTTATTTAACGCCGCAGAGTTTATAACCACTATTTCTTAAAAAAATGTAGTTTTACTACCCGTTCATTAGGTAAATGAAGGTCAAATTTGCTATTATTCGCCGCAATAAAATGGCTGGCAATTCAATGAACTACAAAATAGTTCCCAGAAAGCCGCTAGAACCACACAACTAGGGATTATTATGACCACTTCGAAAATTATCTATACCCTGACTGACGAAGCCCCAGCGTTAGCTACCTACTCACTTCTACCCATCGTGCAGGCGTTCTCAAAGGCCGCAGGTGTTGAAGTTGAAACGCGTGATATTTCATTATCAGGTCGTGTATTAGCAAACTTCCCTGACTACCTCAGTGAAGATCAGCGTATTGATGATGCCTTGACTGAGCTAGGCGAATTAGCCAAGCAACCTGACGCGAACATCGTCAAGCTGCCAAATATCTCGGCTTCAATTCCTCAGCTAGTTGCCACCATCCGTGAGCTTCAAAGCAAAGGTTACAATCTTCCTGAATTCCCTGCGGATCCAGAGACGCAGGAAGAAGAAGTTATCAAGGCGCGCTACTTGAAGGTAGCGGGTTCAGCAGTAAACCCTGTACTACGTGAAGGTAACTCTGATCGTCGTGCGCCTAACGCGGTTAAAGCGTTTGCTAAGAAGCACCCGCATTCAATGGGCGCTTGGTCAAAGGATTCTGCTTCGCATGTCGCTTCAATGTCAGCGGGTGATTTCTACGAGACAGAGACGTCTACGACCCTTGCTGATGCAACCGAGTTTAAGATTGTTCACGTAGCAGCCGATGGCGCAGAAACTGAGTTACGTGAATTTGCTCCGCTTCAGACTGGCGAGATTCTTGATAGCTCATCGCTTAATGTCGCTGAGCTTCGCAAGTTTCTTGCTGAGCAGGTAGCTGATGCCAAGGCGAAGGGCGTTCTATTCTCGCTGCACATGAAGGCGACCATGATGAAAGTTTCTGACCCAATCATCTTCGGTCACTGTGTAGAGGTTTTCTATGCAGATGTCTTTGCAAAATACGCTGAGGTCTTTGCTGAAATTGGTGTTGATGTAACCAACGGTATTGGCGACGTTTACAACAAAATCACATCACTTGATGAAGATGTACAAGCTCAGATCAAAGCAGACATTGCGGCGGTTTACGAAACTGCTCCTGATATGGCAATGGTTGACTCTGACAATGGCATCACCAACTTGCATGTTCCTTCGGACGTCATCATCGACGCATCTATGCCGGCAATGATTCGTTCTTCTGGTCAGATGTGGAACGCTGAAGGCAAGCTTCAGGATACCAAAGCAGTCATTCCAGATCGCTGTTATGCCGGTGTTTACGATGCAACGATCAACTTCTGCCGTGAGCATGGTGCCTTCGACCCAACAACTATGGGCACAGTACCAAACGTTGGTTTGATGGCTCAGAAAGCCGAAGAATACGGTTCACATGACAAGACCTTCGTTGCTCCGACAAACGGTGTAATCAAAGCGATTGATACTGACGGTGCAGTGCTGCTTGAGCAAACCGTAGAGACTGGTGACATTTTCCGTATGTGTCAGGTTAAAGACGCACCGGTTCAAGACTGGGTCAAGCTAGCGGTAAATCGTGCTCGCGCTACGGGCTGGCCGGCAATCTTCTGGCTAGACGCTAACCGCGCACATGACGCTCAGTTGATCAAGAAGGTTGAGCAATACCTTGCTGATCACGACACTGACGGTCTAGAAATCAAGGTCATGGCACCCGTTGAAGCCACTAACTACACGTTGAAGCGTTTGAAAGCCGGTGAGAATACGATTTCTGTTACAGGTAACGTATTGCGTGATTACTTGACTGACCTGTTCCCAATTTTGGAATTGGGCACTTCAGCCAAGATGCTATCCATTGTTCCGTTAATGAACGGCGGTGGCTTGTTTGAAACAGGTGCTGGTGGCTCTGCACCGAAGCACGTTCAACAGTTCGAAAAAGAAAACCACCTGCGTTGGGATTCACTTGGTGAGTTCCTGGCTCTAGCTGTTTCACTTGAGCACCTAGGTTCAACCTTCGATAACGCGACAGCAGTTATCTTGGGTGAGACACTCGACGCGGCTACGGCAACGTTCTTGGAGGAGAATAAGTCTCCTTCACGTAAGGTGAACGAGCTAGACAACCGTGGTTCACATTTCTATCTAGCAATGTATTGGGCGCAGGAACTCGCGGCTCAAACTAAGGATGCAGGGCTTCAGGCTCGTTTTGCTCCGCTTGCAGAAGAACTTGTTAAGGCTGAGGCGAATATCGTTGAAGAGCTTAACTCAGCTCAGGGTGTGGCCATGGATATCGGCGGTTACTTCCGTCCAGATCCAATTCAGGCTAGCGAAGCAATGCGTCCATCGGCAACGCTTAACGCATTACTTGCTGGACTGTAATCTGCTCTGTTAAAGCCCTGTAGTTCGGGCCAAAGAAAGCCGCTGTGGTTGCCCGCAGCGGCTTTTTTTTTGATGTTTATTTGTCGTTCAGGTAAGTCTTATCTACGTTCTTTAGGTTTATTTATATCTCTACTGCTGGCATTGATCGGAGTAGTCAGCCATTTCAAGCGAGTTGATTATAGATAAGGTTGAATTGAGCCTTATATTCTTGCTAGACGAATCGAGGGCTAATTGGGCGAAAAACAAGCCTTTAGTTAAGCGAGTTAAGCGAAAAACGAGCCTTTAGAATAGTTAGATCGCCGTTACAATTTAGCGGCTTAATATAATTCCAGCGTTGGGTCGTTTAAATTCAAGTTAAACTTGATTAGACGGAATTATTGAAGGACGATATGAGTAACTAAGATACCGCTGGTTATTTAACCATCGGCACGCGCCTTGTCGTACTCGATATTACCGCCGTTCTCGGTCATGGTGGTTTCGGTTTAACCCACAAAACGAGCGGTAAAGCGCGCTTAGGGAATTGGCCGAAAAGCGGCGTAGAGGGTTACTAATGGCCGATCAGTTGCGGCCGAAGATTCATGCTTGAATTGGTCACACACTGCACGGTGAAACTTCTGAGTTGAGAAGGTCCGTATCCGCCAAGTTAATTTGCTAGTGCAGGTGCTTCGCCTGATGCTAACGTTCTGAAACGCTAATCAATCAGCAAAAGGTGGTCTAATGTTTGGCATCCACGTAACAAAAACGCTCAACAAGCCCATAACCGAAGTGTTTGACCTGCTGGCAGATCACGCTAACTATCAGTCGTTTCGTGGTATTAAAAAATCTCGATTACTTGAGCAGGGCCACACTGAAGTCAACGGTGAGGGCGCACTGCGGTTAATCGATTTAGGCTCGGTTAAACTCACCGAACGCATCACTCACTTCGATCGGCCGAATCGTATAGATTACCTCATCGAGAAATCTACGCCGCTTCCGTTTAAGCACCAAGAAGGGTCGATAACGCTTCGTGCCGATGGCGATAAAACACACGTCGATTGGGTATCCAGAGGGTACATCGATATTTTAATTTTTGGGAAACTACTGTTTGAACCATTGTTCGAGTCGCAAGGCGCAAAGGGATTTGCTTCGCTGTTGAAGCAGATTGAGCAGCGCTGACGTGGCAGTGAAGCGTATCTCGCAATGAGTGGTTAAGATAGCTCGGCTAGCTTCAAACTGACAACTAGCAGAGCTATTGAACCGGACTAAATGGCGTTTTGCTCTTTGAGGCGCAGCAGCCATTTGCCATAGATGTAGATACCTACGGCCGAGATCATGCCGATGGCGGAAATAATATACCAAGCCATTCCTACGTTGTGCAGCTGATAGAAATACTGGGTAAGCGAATCGGCACTTTGGCCACTAAATTCAACGGCTCGGCTAAAGGCTTCACCATGAGGGATTGCGGCCACGTCATTGGCGGTCATTCCCTGTTCCACGAGGAATTCCCGTGAGAAAACTTCCTTTGAAGCGTACCATTCGTAGAGTTTAGGTCCGAAGTAGCCCTCAAGCCCCCAGCCAATACCTTGCGGTAACATTACGAAACCAAGGTACATGGCTTTTTTGCCTTCCGGTGCGATATTCCCCATGAACTCGTTCTTTTTGGGGCTGATCATCATTTCACCCAACGAGAAGGTCGCAATGGCGATGAAGACTAACCAAGCGGTGTTGAACGCCCCGACCATGGCGATAGCGAGCACACTGAGAATACACCCTGCAAGCATGGCGGTGGTGACCCGAACTTTCGCTGCCATCGCGCCAACTAGGAAGCAGAAGATCATGATCAAGCCGGCGTTGAGGTTTAACATACCCTCAGGCATGATTCGCGTGCCTTCCTCGTTCATGCCGAGGAAGAAGATCGCAAAGCTGTTATCGGTTCCGCCCTCGCCAAAGAGGTCGCTGACGATAATCGAGGTATCAACCCACTCACTAATGTGAATTGGTAGAACATCGAAGAGCGAAAAGAACAAAAACCAGAACGCAGCGAACACCAGCATGTAGTTGACGACTAGCGGCTTTTTAAGTTCCTGCCAGGCATCTTTCCATAGGGCCTCCTGTTGGATTTCGCCGCTTTTCACTTTTGCCTGCCGAGCTAGACGCTCCTCTTTACCGGGCTCCTTGTACATCAAGAGCAGTAAGAAGTTAAGCGAAATGATGGCCGCACAGGCGTAAAACACATAGTCCCAGGACATTTGGCGCATGTAAACTGCCACTAATGGGCCGAGGAAACCGCCAATATTAACGATTTGGTAGAACAGTGCCCAAGCCATTGAGCTGTTTTCGCGCTTGGTCCCCATTACCAGCGTGCCCTGAATACCGGGTTTGAAGATACCCGTACCGGTTGCTAGTAACACGGCGCCAAGAAGGAATCCCCAGAAGGTTGGGAACATAGCCATGGCAAGATAGCCAAAAATCTTTATAACCGTAGAGAGCGCAATGGTTTCCTTATAGCCCATGCGATCGGCGGTACCACCGGAGAAAACGGGCACGAAAGTTTGGGTGATAGCCCAGATACTGCCGATAATCCCATATTGAGTCAGAGTGATGCCCAGGCCGCCTTCAGATACCGGGGCTTGAGTGTAGAGTCCCGCGCTGGCTTTTACGCCGTAATAGGCCACGCGCTCGATAAGCTCCATACCGCCAACAATCCAAAAGATGTAGCTTAAGCTAGCGATTGAGGCAAACATTCCCAGCTGCTTCACGTCGCGCAAGTCATTATTATCGTACATAGAGATTTCTCAAATTACTGTGAATACCCGTCCTACAGTAATAAGGCATAACTTTCAGTTCAACCTCTATTGCGTAATTTGTAGATGACTGCGATATTTAAAGGACTAATTGTCAGTCAATAGGAAGGACCTTCATGAGTAATTTAGCAACCGGTAGTTTCGATGTGGCACTCACTCCCTGTGAGGGCGATGAACCAGCAATGGGGCGAATGCTAATCAACAAGCACTACAAGGGTGACTTGGCTGGTATTGGTAAAGGACAGATGTTGAGTTCTAGAAGCACTGTTGAGGGCTCCGCGGGCTATGTTGCTATGGAACTGTTTGAAGGATCGGTGGAAGATAAATTCGGCACCTTCGTCCTGTTGCACAAGGGGCTGATGAATCGTGGTGAATCCACGCTACGAATTAGTGTGGTTCCGGATTCAGGCACTGGAGAATTGGTGGGGATTACCGGAGAAATGACTATCGACATTGCAGAAGCCGTCCACAACTTCGCGTTCGATTACTCCTTAGCCAACTAGTTATCGAGGCGAACTGTCTGTGGGCCTAGCCTGCTGCCTCATTCGATGATATCAGGCTTCGCTGAACTCATAGCGTATTTGGTGGTGGTAGCTGCGCTGAGGGCCAAATATACAGTTTGGCCAGCTAGGGTGGTTCGGTGAGTTTGGCGCAAACTGAGGTTCCAATGCCACTGCCGCATAGTTCTCCAGTATCTGATTACGACCGAGTAAGGTACCAGCTAGACCGCCGCCGGCGTAGCACTGTACCGCGGGCATATTTGAATGCACGGTGAGTGAGAGGTCACCTCGCGGCGAGCTAAGTCGTGCCATAGGGATCGGACTTGGCGTCATATCTTCCTGAACAATGAACGAATGATCGTAGCCGGCGGTGATCTCCTGATGAGAATCCTGAAGCAACACATCACCAATGCATCGAGGTTCGCGAAAGTCGAAACTATTACCGTGAACTGAAGCGGATTGCGCCAAGGGTATTCCGTTGGCGTTCACAGGAATATAGTGATCGGCAAAAATTTCGAGTTGATGAGTGCTAATTGTTGGGTGCTGCCGAGCAAGGTTAAAATAGGGATGTGCGGTGATATTCAACGGCGTATCAGCGTTGGCAGTAGCGCGATAATCAATGGAAACGACGTTATCATCGGATAGGCTAAATTGGGCATAGACAATGACTCGCCCGGGAAAGCCTTGATCACCGTCATTGGATTGCAGGCGGAAGGTCACCGAGGAGCGGTTGACGGACTTAATTTGCCAAACGCGTTTATCAAAACCGAGCGTGCCACCGTGTAAGCTATTCGAACCTTCGTTTTGACTTACTTGATAGGCCGTTGAATTACACTCGAACCTGCCATCGGCAATACGGTTGGCATAGCGGCCGATGGTGGAGCCAAGGTAAATCTCTTGAGTAAGATGCTCGCGAGCGGAATCACAGAACAATACGGTGTCGCGCAGCTCTCCTGACTTCAGGGCAATTTGCAAGCGGGCGATACTAGCGCCATAACTCAGCAGCGTTAGCTTACTGCCTAGCCGATTGCTTAACTCGATGCGATCAATAGATTGATCACAAATCATTAATCCGGTTGGCGTGATAGTGGCTTCCCTTTGCTCTCTCGTTGCTTCAATCAATTCGTCCCGCTCCCTGAGAACTGTTACATAGATAAATGTCGGCAACCAGTCCAGTGGCGGCCTGATAGTGTTGTTCAACTAGCTGAATAACCACGGGGACTACACTCTGTGGTACCAATGCCACCACGCAGCCCCCAAATCCCCCTCCGGTCATTCTCACGCCACCCTTAAGCCCTAGTTGTTCGTGAATGTTTTCCACAAGCCAATCTATTGGCTCTACCGTGATATTGAAGTCATCACGCATCGAGTCATGGGAGGCCGCCATTAGGCGGCTAACGGTAGCAATATCGCCGCTATTCAGGGCTTCGGCAGCAATGAGAGTACGCTCATTCTCCGTGATCACATGTCGGGCACGGCGAAAAAGTTCTGGATCTAACTCAGTGCGGCGGGCGTTTAGTTCTGCTGAGGTGACATCTCTGAGCGCTTTAACGTTGAAGTGTTTTGCGACCGCTTCACATTGCTCGCGCCGGAGATTGTATTCGCTATCTACTAAGCCTCGCTTCACGTTGGAGTTGATCACCACAATCTGCAAATCGCTAGGCACCTCAACGGCTTGGGTAGAGAGGTCGCGGCAGTCAATGAGTTGGGCGCCGGCTGCAACGCCCGTAGCGGAAATCAATTGATCCATGATGCCGCAATTACAGCCCACAAAGTCGTTTTCGGCGCGCTGCGATAACAGGGCGATATCGCTGGGGCTTAGGTTGGCGCCAAACAGATCATTGAGCGCGGTGCCGATGGCGACCTCTAGCGCTGCGCTGGAACTCAACCCAGCACCTTGGGGAACATTACCGGTAATAGCTATGGACAGACCACCTAGCTGAACACCAAGGCGCTGAAATTCAACGATTACCCCCCGAACATAATTGGCCCACTCGGGCAAGCTTTGGTGAGTGATGGGGCTATTCAAGTCAATAACGTGGGTCTCATTGTCAAAGTCGCAAGCTAGTACTTCAATTCGATTACTGTCGTTGTGTCGACAGGCCACGACAGTCTGATAATTGATTGCAGCGGGAAGGACAAATCCGTCATTGTAATCGGTGTGTTCGCCAATTAAGTTGACGCGTCCGGGGGCCTGATAAATATCGGTGGCTTCGACGTCGAACTTGGCAGTAAAGGCCAGTTTAAGCTGATCAATTTGGGACATGCGCTTAGCCTCGATCTTTATAATGTTGACGGCTGACAGCACGAAGTCGCTCTGCGGCTTGTTCGGGAGTCAGGTCACGCTGGGATTCCGCTAACATTTCATAGCCGACCATAAACTTTTTAACGCTCGCCGAACGTAATAGCGGAGGGTAGAAGCTTGCATGGAGCTGCCAGTGCGATTTATCAGCCACGTCGAAGGGCGCGTGATGCCAGCCCATGGAGTAGGGGAAGCTGCACTCAAACAGGTTGTCGTAGCGCGTAGTGAGCTCTTTGAGGTGCTGGGCTAAGTCGGTGCGGAGCTCAGTACTCAGTGCGCTAAAGTCGCTAAGGTGCTGTGACTTAGGGATGAGGAGTGTTTCGAAGGGCCAGGCAGCCCAGAACGGCACCACCGTTAACCAATGCTGACTGTCTACAACTACTCTATATCCGCACGCCAGTTCCGAATTTGCGTAATCAATTAACAAATTTGTTTGCTGCTGCGCTAAATAGTTCCGTTGGTTCGCGTCCTTTTTACGAATTTCATTTGGCCAAAAACTGTTCGCCCAAATCTGACCGTGAGGGTGGGGTTGAGAGCAGCCCATTATGGCGCCTTTGTTCTCAAAAATTTGTACCCAAGGATAGTGTTCACCCAACTCTGCGGACTGTACTTGCCACGTAGTAATGATCTGCTCAATTTCTGCAGGGCTAAGCTCGGCTAAGGTTCGGCTATGATTGGGCGAATAGCATATTACCCTGCTAACTCCCGTAGCACTTTCATATTGGAAGAGCGGGTCGGCATTACTCTGTGCGGGAACGGTTGGCTGAAGTGCGGCAAAGTCATTGGTGAACACAAAACAGCGTTCGTAGTGAGGGTTTTGGTCACCACTAATACGCGTATTACCGGGACAGAGGAAACAGTCCGGTTGATAACCTTCCCCGGAGCTTGGTTCGGGCGAATCCTCGGCACCTTGCCAAGGTCGCTTGGCGCGATGCGGAGATACCAGCACATAGTCTCCGGTCAGCGGGTTTCTGCGCCGATGTGAGTGGTCGCTTACGCTGAATGTGGCGTTGTCATTGTCCATTAATTGTCTGCCTCAACTAGTCTGCATTCGTTAATGGTTGCATCGAGAATTGATAGCGATAATCCAACCAAGGCAGCGTATAGCGAAACAGTGGTGGTGAGCCCCAAGAATCCGTTCCGCCTACACCGCGTTGGCGTAAATCAATATTTAAAAAGATCCTATCGCGCGCCACCAGATCATGTGGGTGGAGATTGCGGCGACCGACCTGATCCTTACTCGCATCATAGTCGTCGGTTGAGTAGTACTGAGCGCCGAAGCTCAACAATGGCGCCCCAACAAAACTAACACCGTGCTGATTGTCGTCAATGAAGTGAAGCTCTCTCACATCCGTTCGGTAGCCATTTTCCTGCGGTCTGACGTAAGCAGTATAGAGTTCCGCAACGTTGGACTGGTAGCGGCCGACATCCGCAGAAGCCTTGCGATCACTATAGTTTTCATGTGGTCCGCGTCCATACCATTCAACTTGGCTCAGCGCAGGGTTGAGTTGAAATAGGGTACCAAAGCGAGGTAATTCAGCCTGCTTTTGATGCGGCGCTGCGTAGAACCATAGGTCGAAGTCAATTCGACCATTACCGTGAACGATATATTCGCTTAGGTATTGGCTTTGGACGTTTGGCAAATTATGAACGGTTGAGACCTTCACCCGTTTCGAGTCAATTCGCTCCACCGCTAAGGACTCGAGTGTCATTGACCGGCCAACCCACTGCCAGGTTGAAAGGCTGGACTGGAATTTGGCAATATCGAAGTCATTATCAATCGGGGCACGCCAGAACTCAGGTCGTGAGCTTTCGGCAAGAATGTCCTCGCCGTGATAGCTTACCTTGCTGAGGAGGCCACTCGCTTTGTTGAATTCGATGTCGGCAACACTGCTACTCAAACGGTAACGCTCGTCGTTTTCTCGCAGCCGCAAGCGTACTTCCTCAGAGGCAAGAGCAGGCGTGAATACAGAGTCTAGGGCGTGCTGAGATTCCGCTGCGATATGACCGGCATTAAGCAATCCCTGATTGTCAGCAAGGCGAACAGCGGTATTTAGGAATAATTCACCGTCGAACTCGCTCAAGTTTAGGCTGCTAAGGTCAATGATCTGAGCACTCTGAGCGGGAGCAGTGAGCGGAATACTTTGGCTACTTTGCGCAACCGCTTGGCCATCCGCGATAAGTTCCCAGCTTAATTCATAGCCGCTTAGATCAATGAAGAAGAACTCGTTATGAACCGTCAGCGCTTGCGTGTCCGCATTGAAGTGGATGGCAATATCTTGTTGCACTCGCTTTACTTCATGTAAGTAGGGGTAGGCACTTCTATCGGCATACACTAAACCGTTTGCGCAAAAGCTATCGGAGTGAATCACCGCTGGTGGTTCTAAATCACCGCCATAGGCCCAGAAAGGTTCGCCCTGAGAGGTATGGCGGAGAAAGGTTTGATCAACCCAATCCCAAATAAAGCCTCCCTGCAGCGAATCATATTGCTTAAAGGTGTCCCAGTATTCTTTGAAATTCCCGAGTGAGTTGCCCATCGCATGTTCATACTCAATCAGAATGGCGGGGCGTGAATCAATTTCCGTCTCCGCATAATGAGTGATTTGGTCAATAGACGCGTACATTTGGCCGTAGGCATCGGTATGGCGACGCAACTGAGCTTGCTCTGAAATTACCGGCTCGTCAGATGCAGCCTTTAACCAGTCATAACTGGCTTCGGTATTCGGGCCATCACCGGTTTCATTGCCCAGCGAACGAATCACTACTGAGGGATTATTTTTACTGCGCTGGTACATATTCTCGATGCGATCGATATAGGCATCGTGCCAGTCTGGTTGATTAACAATGTGGTTGGCGGGGTTGTAACCAGAGCCCTGATTCGCCGCACCTAAGCCATGTGACTCGATATTCGCCTCGTCGACAAGGTAGAGGCCAACTTCATCGGCAAGTTGATACCAATAGGGGTCATTCGGGTAGTGTGCTAAGCGCACTGCATTGATGTTGTTTTCCTTCATCAGGCGAGCATCTAACTCCATGGATTCTCGCGAAACAACGTGGCCGGTAACGGGATCATGTTCGTGGCGGTTTACGCCCTTGAAGAGAACCGGCTGTCCGTTGATGAGAAATTGACCGTCACGAAGCTCACTGGTGCGAAAGCCTATTCGGTTGCTGATAAATTCAATGGCTTGGTCATTTTCGACCAGCGTTAGATCCAGCTGATAGAGCTTAGGGCTCTCTGCACTCCAAGCTTCTATGTTTGGCAAGTTTACTTGCCAGCTAGCTAGCTCCTCGGAGTTACTCCCCAATGAGCCGATTTCTAAGGTTTCCTCAGCCAGGGTTTTGCCCTCATCCGATAGTGATACCTTGAGCGATAGATTACGTTCAGTTTCGCTACTGCTATTGGCGATTCGCGCCAAGAGGTCGAGAACACCATCCTCATAGTCCGCGCTTAGGGTTGATTCGCTATGATAGTCAGCGATATGTACTTTTGGCGTAGCGAATAGATAGACGTCTCGTTCAATGCCGCTGAGTCGCCACATATCCTGACACTCGAAGTAGGAGCCGTCCGAGTAGCGATAGACCTCTAGGGCAATCGTATTCTCGCCAGCTTGCAGATATTCGCTGATATCAAATTCGGCCTGGGTCTTTGAATCCTCGGAATAACCGACGCGTTCACCATTAACGTAAACGTAGAACGCCGACTTAACCGCGCCGAAATGGGCGACCACGCGTTCGTTCTGCCACTCGTCAGGCAGCGTAAATTGCTTGCGATATTGCCCCACGGGATTGTACGTCTGCGGTAGTTCGGGAGGGGTGATGTTGGGAGCGAAGCAGTTATGGCTGTGATAGTAGGGGATGCCATAGCCATTGATTTCCCAATTGGCGGGGACGGGAATTGTGTCCCATCCAGAGTCGTCAAAGTCGCTACGCTCGAAGCCGCTGGTCCTGTCGTTAGGTTGCTCTACCCAATTAAATTGCCATTCACCATTTAATAGGAGGTGGTTACTACTGTTAAAGGGTGAAGTGATGTTTAGCTCTTCAGCATTACGGTAACTGTAGAAAAAACTTCTTGATGGGAGCTTATTGATCCGAAATACGGTTGGATCTTGCCAGGCTGGTAACGAGGGTTCCACCTGAGGATTTGCCAAGGAATAGGATGCTAAGAGTGCAGAGGCGAGCAAGAGGCCGCGTTGAATATTCATGCAGTGACACACCTTTATTTGTGATTATCGTTTTAGGTGTGAAAAGTATAGATGAATTAAGTTAGATAGTTGGCTGATCAATATTCACCTTCGGGTGAAAATGCTTGAACTATTTACCTGTTCAACTGGCGCAGCCGAGTGCTTGCTAGTTTTGCGCAAGTCGTCGGGTTTTGATGCTAAAAGCTGCCGCAATGGCGGAAATCGAATTAGTTTTGGTGCTTGAGCTTACGACCTAGGCTGAAAAATTTGGCCTTAGTACGCTGGAGAAGTTTTAACGTGCAGACGATGGTCCAGGGGATGATGTAAGAAATAAGTGCGATGGCGATGTAGGTCTTCCCAGCTAACTGGGCTGCCGTATTAGAAATGTTAGTGGTATTCACTTGAGTTCCTCCTTTTGCTATGTCGGACAGGGCTATAAATAAGCCTTGATTAGAATACTAATGATTAGTGTTCGAATTAATTATAGGCGTTTTCTTAGTTAAATGTCAATTCAAGCAGGATTTGATAAGGTTTTATGGCAATTTACTTGTGTAATTACCGTTAAGTTTTTTGTGGTTATTTAGTTTAGTTCTAATTAATTATTCTACACTTCAGCCCATAGTTAGGACGGGTGGAAGACCGTGGTAGCGGTATCGCTACGGATTTTACTAGCGCGATAACTCAAAACGATGTTGGCGAGCATGGCGATATTTGTTACCGTGTCGACAATTAACGATAATGACTAGAGAGTTGAGAATATGCAGCGATACGAAGAGCTATTAGTGTCCATTCGACAGGTAATTCGGGCCATCGATTTGTATTCGAAGAAATTGAATAAAGAAACCGGACTAACGAGTTCTCAGTTGCTGGTTCTTCAAGATATTCGCCAACACGAAGGTACGATGGTGAAGGACATCGCCAATCGGATTACCCTGAGTTCAGCTACTGTTACCAGTATTTTAGATCGACTAGAAGCTCGCGGTCTTGTAGTGCGCCAGCGTTCGGAGAACGATCGACGCCGAGTAGGACTGTTCTTAACGGAGACCGGAAGCGCCGCGATTGAAGATTCGCCTACCCTGTTGCAGGAACATTTCATTAACCGCTTTGAGTCCATGGAACAGTGGGAGCAGTCGCAAATGGTCGCTACCATGCAGCGTATTGCATCGATGATGGACGCCGAGCGAATTGATGCGTCACCCGTTCTTGAAGTGGGACAGCTGCGCGTTGATCCCGTTACACCCAAGTAGGAGGAGTAGCCATGCGCCTAGCGAACTTACTACTAGTCAGTATTACGGTGCTGCTAGCAAGCTGCACAAACACCTCTAGCGTTACATCAACGGCCGCACCCATCGCCGATCAGCCCGAGGTCGGCTCGATTCTACGGGTTGGCAGCCTCAACCAAGTTGAAGATGGAATCTTCGCTGGCGGGCAACCTACTGCGAGCGAAATCGAGTACCTCTCTCGCCAGGGGGTACGGCACGTTATTAACCTTCGCCCAATAGAAGAACAACCCTTCGCCGAACAGTCAGTCGTAGAGGGTGCAGGTATGAGCTATCACTCGATCCCCGTCGCCAGTGCCGCTGACCTAAGCGTAGATAATGCGGCACAGCTAACGGCATTGTTAGAAGAGTACGGTCATGAGGGCGTCGCTGTTCACTGTGCTAGCGGTAATCGGGTGGGAGCGCTGATTGCTATTTCCGCAGCGCAAGCCGGAGCAAGTGAAGATGAGGCCATTGAAGAGGGCAAGAAGTGGGGGTTAACCCGCTTGGAGGCGAAGACCCGAGAGGTCATCGAAGCACAGTAGGCCTTGCTGCAGTTAATGCGTTGTTGGACGGCTTTAGGGAAGCATGACGAGTTAAGCACTTGTTTTGCGTGCAGAGCTAGAAACGTGACTGATCAGTCGCTACAATCTTCGGCACTGTATTCGAGGATAATTCAATGACCACTTTAGTTAACTACACCTACGATGAACTTGAGATTGGCCAATCGGCTACTTATGTCCGAACCGTCTCAGAACAGGATATTCTGCTATTCGCGGCAGTATCGGGTGACACCAATCCCGTTCACCTTGACGCTGATTACGCTGCCACCACTCAGTTCGGTGAACGCATCGCTCACGGTATGCTGACAGGCGCGCTCGTCTCTGCAGCACTGGCATTGAATCTTCCAGGTCCTGGTTCAGTGTATTTGGGGCAAAGTTTAAAGTTTCGCGCTCCTGTGCTTATTGGCGATACGTTGACCATTGAGTTGGAAGTCGCCGAGAAGAACGATCGTCGCAAGCAAGTTACCGTTAACTGTAAAGTACTAAATCAGCATGGTAAGCGAGTTGCCACGGGTGAAGCGCTGGCAATGCCGCCAACAGAAAAATTGCAGATTGAAAAGCCTGCAGAACCAAAAGTAACAGTAGGATAATATTGATGAAGTTTTTACGATTTGACCCTTCAGCCGTAGCGGTTGAGATTGAACGCCCAGCAGCCGAAAAATTGTTGGCGGGTGATCCTGAATTCCGCACTTGGAACTACGAAGAAGTTGATGGTACCCGCTTTGCCGGCGTTTGGGAGTCAACGCCTGGGAAATGGACAGTCAGCTACGATGAGTGGGAGTTCTGTCATATTCTCAAGGGTGTTTCTATTCTGACGAGTGAAGGTGGCGACGTTCAGACGCTTAAGACTGGCGATAGCTTTGTTATTCGCCCAGGCTTTAAAGGTACTTGGGAAGTGGTAGAAACTACGGCTAAAGAGTACGTGATTCAACTTTAAGGAGATGGGGCTGTGTTGAGCGAGGAACTTTTGTTTGATGAAGAGCAAAAACTTGAACGAAAGTTGGCTGAGCTAACCGAGGCACAGCGCAGTTTCGTTGAGACTGCTGCCTCAGAAGTGGTGCGTGATCCGCAGGAATTTAGCAAACGGCAGGTGTTGTTCTTCTTGGGATGGCATCATTTCTATGCGAATAATTTACTGCGCGGCTCGCTCCTACTTGCCCTGTTTCTGTACTTACCTTTCGCCTATCTTGATCAGGTAATTTGGCCCATAGCTTTGCTGTTAGTGGTTTGGGCTACTGAGATTCCGCTGATGGTGAACGGTCGCCGATATATCCGAGATCGTAACGCCACTGCGCTGCGCTCGGCGATTGGCAAGCTTAAGAACCGTTAACGGGACTCGCTTTGAGCTTAACTTACCAGAACGCTAATCGTTAACGTTACTCTGCACTATTTTCTTCCGGTAATAACAGCGCTGTTTCGATGGCGGGCCAAATGTTATTCAGTAATTCACCCTGCGCTTCGGCTTTTGGGTGAATACCATCGTTCTGCATCAATTCTGGGTCGGTAGCGACTGTCTCCAAAAAGATTTCCACCTGAATAAGCTCATATTTCTTGCTTAACTCATCATAGATGGCGCGGAACTGGCGAGTATATCGCGGGCCATAGTTGGGTGGGATTTGCATACTGACGAGAATGACTTGGGTGCCGTTCGCCTCGGCGAGCGCCACGATTTGATCAAGGTTTTGCCGAATACTGCCGATGGGGTAACCGCGGAGGCCGTCGTTGCCGCCGAGCTCCACAATCATCCAGTCAGCTGGTTGCTGTTCAAGAAGGTTAGGTAATCGCGCTAGCGCTCCGCCAGTGGTTTCGCCACTGATACTGGCGTTGATCACTTCATGATCACCATTTTCCGATAATCGCTCTCTGAACAGGTTGACCCAACCCTGTTCAAGGTCGAAACCGTAGCCGGCACTGATACTATCACCTAGCACTATCCACCGATCCGCATGGCTGGTCGGTGCTAGTAGCGCAGATAACAGGACGATTAAGCAGAAAAATTGGCGCATTTTACGCTCCTCATAAGAATATCATTATGCTAATCAAAGCCGCCCCAGCTTACCATGTGGTTTATCCTAAGACGCATTCCCCGTAAAGCACCGTAGAATGAATGTTAAAATTACATTACTGCTTAATTTCGGTGTGCTAATAACGCCGAATAACAAGGTGAATCCATGATTCTGCAACTTGAAAATGTTTCCAAGGTTGTCCCAGCGGCGGACGGCGAACTCGTGTTACTTGATGATCTCTCGTTCACAATTGAAAAAGGGGAGTCAATTGCCATTGTCGGTCGCTCTGGTTCGGGCAAGTCTACCTTATTGGGCTTAATGGCCGGGCTTGATCATGCATCATCTGGTTCTATCAACTTTGCGGGTCAGCGATTGGAAAGCCTTGATGAAGAGGCGCTTGCGCTATTGCGAGCCAAGCATGTGGGATTTGTATTTCAGAGCTTTCAATTACTACAAAGTTTGACGGCATTGGAAAATGTCATGTTGCCACTAGAACTAGCCGGCGGTGCCGAGGCTGAGAGCCAGGCTAAGCAATGGCTCGAAAAAGTAGGTCTGGGGCACCGTATTGATCACTATCCCAGCAAGCTCTCAGGTGGAGAACAGCAACGGGTCGCCGTAGCAAGAGCCTTTGCGGCTCAGCCAGCGGTATTGTTTGCTGACGAACCTACGGGATCACTGGATGCGGCCACGGGCGAGCAAGTGGCGGATTTGTTGTTTGATTTGAACCGAGAGGTGGGTACCACATTGGTCTTGGTGACCCATGACCAAGAACTGGCAGATCGCTGCGGACGACAAATTCGCATTGAAGCAGGTCAAATTGTCACGGAGGCAACTGCGTGAACGGTTGGCAGTGGTTGCGCCGAGAGTGGCGCGGTGGGCGTTCGGGTGACTTGAGTATTTTAGCTGTTGCACTGGCGATGTCAGTTGCTATCGTGGCGGGGATTGGTTTGTTTGCCGAGCGACTAGAGCGAGCGCTTGATGCTCAGGCGGCTACCTATTTAGCCGGCGACCTTGCCGTGAACTCAGGGAAATCTCTTCCCGATAACTTAATAACTGCTGCTCAAAGCCGCGGTTTAAAAACCTCGCAAACCATTCAATTTCCGACCATGGCTTACCCAGTGAGTGATGATACGAATGGCATTCTGGTCTCGATCAAAGCCGTCTCAAGTGATTATCCGCTGCGCGGTGAGTTGGAATATAAGCCGGGATTCGAGCCCCCGTTAACAAACTATGGGCTTCTTGCTTCAGGCACCGCCTTAGTAGATCAAACCTACCTAGATCGTGCTCAGCTTTCCGTGGGTGATTCAATTTACGTTGGCGAGCTAGTGGTCAAGGTGGTGGGAATTATTGACCGTGAGCCCGACGGTGGCTTCAGTTTATTTTCTCTTGGGCCACGGGTGATGATCTCAATGGTTGATGTTTACTCAACCATGGCTTTGAGACCAGGCAGTCGACTTAGCTACGCGCAGCAGTACGCTGGCGATGAGGCGGCAATTTCGGACTTTGCGACCTGGCTTGAAGCTGAGGTTAACGAGGATGATGTGTCTATTCGTACGCTTGAGCAGGGCCAGCCGCAATTAGCTCGCACCTTAGCTCGTGCCAAACAATTCCTGCTGCTATGCGGTGCTTTAGGTGTGGCGATGGCGGGTGTTGCCTTGGCGTTAGCAGGCAGGCGTTATAGCCGTTATCTGCTGGATGCTGTGGCGGTAAAGAAAACACTTGGGGCTACCCCGAAGCGAATCACTCGCTTACTGGTAGAGAAGCTTGCTGCACTGTGGTTGCTCTCCACTGCGGCCGGATTACTCATTGCATTAGTGGTGCAGGCTGGGATTAGTGCGTTAATCAGTGCATGGCTAGAAACAGAGTTGCCAGCGCCGACACTACTTGGCGCTTGGCTTGGTATTTTGACTTCGCTTATTAGTATGGTTGCGTTTTTGGGGCCGCCAATTTATCAGCTTCGAGCGGTACCTCCACTGCGCGTTATTCGCCGGGAATTGGGTGGTACAGGATCGCTCCTAAGCGCCTCGGTGATTGGCATAAGTGCGTTTAGTTTGCTGTTGGTGCTTTATACCGAAACTCCTTGGGTCATCGTGGGATTGTTAGGCGCCCTAGTATTAGGTGGAGGAGTTGCCTGGCTGTTAGCGATTATCCTGTTTAGTGGAAAGCGCAGGTTGGTCCAAGCGTCATCGCCTTGGCGATTGGCAATGAGTTCACTCGCTCGACACCGTTGGCTGACAGTAGGGCAAATTGTTGCTTTCGCGCTAACGCTTTCGCTTTTAGCCTCTGCGGTATTGGTAAGGAGCTCACTTATTGGTGACTGGCAGGCATCCATTCCAGAGGATGCACCTAACCATTTCTTTACTAATGTCGCACCGTATCAGGTAGACAATATTAACCATACCTTCGATTACGAGAATATTGATGATTCAGGGCTTTATGCCATGGTTCGCGGGCGAATTGCACTGATTAATGGTGAAGATGCCAAGGCCCGTGCAGAGCAAAATGGGTATCGCCACATTTCTCGAGAGCTTAATTTGAGCTACGCATCTGAGCTTCCGCGAGATAATGAATTAGTGGTGGGTTCCTGGTGGGAGCCAGATACGGATCAGCTGTTGGTCTCTGTTGAAGAGTCTGTTGCCACCCGGATGAATCTGAAGCTAGCGGATACCATCACTTTTGATATTGGTGGCACTCAAGTGAAAGTGATGGTGGCAAATATTCGAACGCTCGACTGGGATGATCTTCGACCGGCGTTCTTTATGTTGTTATCGCCACCGGCGCTAGAAAATTTCGGGGCGAGCTGGATGACTAGTGCCTATGTCCCGGAAGAGAGAACCGATTTTATTCCTGCGTTTCTGCGCGAGTTTGCCACAGTGACCGTCATTGACGTGGGTTATATCATTGAGCAGGTTCGCCAGGTTATTAACCAGGTGAGTAGGGCGGTGGAGTTGGTGTTAGGCTTGGTGGCGGTGTCAGCAATCTTAGTGCTTCTTGCTACCGTACGCTCGAGTCAAGATTGGCGTCTTCGTGAGAGTGCCGTCCTTCGTGCACTGGGTGCCTCCAAGAAACGTCTGCTCGGTGCGTTACTCATCGAATTTGGTTTCCTAGGCTTCGCAGCTGGAATTCTGGGTGCCGCAATGGCGGAAGGTGCGGCAGCAGTGATTCAGACTCAGCAGTTCGACCTGCCAATGGCTTGGCATTGGCCGATGTGGATTATTCTACCCATAGGCTCCGCGTTAGTTGTCGCGTTGTTTGGGCTCTTGACGTCAAAGCAGGTCGTTCAGGTGGCTCCTAACGATATATTGCGCGAAGTTAATTAGATTTCGACCGAGTAATCCACGGCAGTAACAGGGCGTTGAATATAGCTATAGTTGCCAGTATTGGTAAGAAAAACTACCGCTAGGGAAGCGGTAGTTTTCGCAGTATAATGCGCCCGTTTTGAATAATTTGCTGGGGCTTTCCATGACTATCGCCGATTCACGCCGCACTAAACACGAGCTAGACAAACTGCAGAAACGCATTCGTCGAAATGTGGGGCAGGCTATTGCTGACTTCAACATGATTGAAGAGGGCGATAAAATTATGGTCTGTCTTTCTGGCGGCAAAGACTCCTATGCAATGCTAGACGTTTTGCTGAGGCTTCAAAAAACCGCTCCGGTGAAGTTCGAGCTCGTAGCGGTCAATCTGGATCAGAAGCAGCCGGGTTTCCCAGAGCATATACTGCCTGCGTATCTTGATACCGTGGGTGTTGAGTACCATATTCTCGAAAAAGATACCTATTCAATTGTTAAGTCAGTGGTGCCCGAGGGCAAGACTACCTGCGGCTTATGTTCACGCCTTCGCAGAGGCTCTCTGTATGGTTTTGCTGAAGAAATTGGTGCGAACAAAATAGCGTTGGGACATCACCGAGACGATATTATTGAGACTCTGTTCCTCAATATGTTTTACGGCGGAACGCTGAAGGCGATGCCACCTAAATTGTTGTCAGATGACAAACGTAATGTGGTGATTCGACCACTCGCATACTGCCCAGAGGAAGATTTGATTGCCTTAGCAGAGGCGAAAGACTTCCCGATTATCCCCTGCAATCTCTGTGGCTCTCAGGAAAATTTGCAACGTCAGAATATCAAGGCAATGCTTGCTGAGTGGAATGTGAAACACCCTGGACGAATTCAGAATATCTTTGGTGCGATTCGGAATGTTAAGCCCTCCCAATTGGCCGATACGGAGCTCTTTGATTTCTCTAATTTAGCAATTGACAGGCAATCTGGTTTAGAAATTATCAATGCCGTAAATGTTGGCTAGTACAAACTAGATTATCCGAACTACATTTAGATGCGTTCATACCGGCAACGTCTGGGCGCTGCAGCAGCGGCGCTACTAGCGAGCTGTTCGATTATTGGCCGCAACAATTGCGCCATTTAACACTTCGTAGATTCCACGGTTGCCAAATTCCCTCGTTTTAGCGATAACAGAGTATTACATCTGTCACCTTCTTGATCCTGCCCGCGCTGCCCATAACAGCTAGAAAATCGCTGCGTGAGCTTTAACGGAACAAGATTCCTGCTAACCTGAAAACACCGTGGGTATCACCCGCCTTGTTAAGAAGATGCGAGTACTATGATTAAACATACTTTAAAACCCTTAGCCATTGCCGTAGCAATGGGTTCGATGATTGCGTGTTCCCCGTCCAATGATACCGCTATGGATGAGCCAACTGCCGCCGTAGCGGAGATGAACAACCCGCTTATCGCTCAGTGGGAAGGCCCCTATGGCGGCGTTCCAGCATTTGACCAGATGTCATTGGAGTACTTAAAACCAGCCTTGGAAGAGGGCATGCGCGTGAATCTTATTGAGGTAGAGCGTATCGTCAATCAAGAGGCTGCGCCAACCTTTGAAAATACGATTGTGGCGCTTGAGGCAACCGGTGATGATCTTGGCCGAGTATTTACCTACTACGGTATTTGGTCTTCAAATATGTCTTCGCCAGAGTTTCGCGCGGTACAGCAGGAAATGGCACCTAAAATGAGTGCCTTCTTCTCACAGATTAACCAGAACGAAGCACTTTTCGCCCGTGTTAAAGCGGTCTACGAAGGTGAGGAGATGAATTCGCTTCGCCCAGATCAGCAACGATTGGTTACGCTAAGCTATAACGGCTTCGCGCGTAATGGCGCAACCTTAGATGGTGAGGCGAAGCAACGCTACGCTGAGATTCAGCAGCGCTTGGCGGAGCTACACACTAAGTTCGGTAATAACGTGCTTGCCGACGAAGAGGGTTACGTTGTCTATCTGGATGAAGATCAGTTAGGCGGTTTGCCAGGTTCATTCGTCAGTGCCTCGGCGTCGGCTGCTGAAGCTCGTGGTCAGGCAGGAAAGTATGCGATTACTAACACGCGATCGTCGATGTCTCCGTTTCTGACTTACTCGGACAATCGTGAGTTGCGTGAACAGGTGTGGAACAACTACTACAGCCGCGGTGACAACGGTGGCGAGTTTGATAATAACGCGATTATTGCAGAGATCCTGCAGTTACGTCATGAACGCGTCAACCTTCTAGGCTATCCAAACTATGCCTCATGGCGCCTTGAAGATCGCATGGCTAAGAATCCGGAAAACGCGATGGCGTTGATGGAAGCAGTATGGCCTGCAGCGATTGGGCGTGTGGCAGAAGAGGTTGCGGATATGCAAGCTATTGCCGACGCGGAAGGCGCTGAGATTACCATTGCTCCATGGGATTATCGTTACTACGCGGAAAAGGTGCGTAAGGCGAAGTATGACCTTGATTCGGACGAGGTTAAGCAGTACCTCCAATTGGACAAGCTTACCCAAGCTATGTTCTATGTGGCGGGAGAGTTGTTTAACTTTGAATTTACGCCAGTTGCAGAAGGCAGTGTTCCAGTCTTCCATCCGGACGTGAATGTTTGGGAAGTTACTGACAAGACCACGGGGGAGAATATCGGTCTTTGGTATCTTGATCCGTTCGCTCGTCAAGGTAAGCGCTCTGGTGCTTGGGCAACGTCTTATCGCTCACATACCACCTTCCAAGGGCCTACCAATGTTCTGAGTTCTAACAACTCAAACTTCGTTAAAGCCTCACCGGGTGAGCCAGTGTTGGTATCGTGGGATGATGCGACAACTTTCTTCCATGAGTTTGGACATGCACTGCACTCGTTATCATCGAACGTTGAATATCCGTCTCTCAACGGTGGTGTTCGCGATTACACCGAGTTCCAGAGTCAGCTACTAGAGCGTTGGTTAAGTACCCCAGAAGTCATTAACAACTATCTGGTACATGCAGAAACTGGTGAGCCAATGCCTGCGGAGCTATTTGCGAAGATTCAAGCTGCCTCGACGTTTAATCAGGGCTTCTCGACAACTGAATATTTGGCTAGTGCCCTGGTGGATCTAAAGTTCCATACCGTTGACCCTACGGGAATTGATCCTGATGCGTTCGAACGTGAGACGCTTGCGGCACTAAATATGCCAGATGAACTGGTTATGCGTCACCGCACCCCGCATTTCGGTCACATCTTTTCGGGTGAAGGCTATTCGGCGGGATACTATGGTTACATGTGGGCTGATGTGCTTACCTCGGATGCCTCGGAGGCCTTCGCAGAAGCCCCTGGCGGTTTCTACGATGAAGATGTAGCAAAGCGTCTAGTGGACTATTTGTTTGCGCCGCGTAACTCAATGGACCCAGCTGAAGCTTATCGTCTTTTCCGCGGTAGTGATGCGGGTATCGAACCGCTAATGCGTGATCGTGGTTTCCCGATCCCTGAGTAACGGCGTTTAAATTTCGTTGATCCTAGAACGAGCTTGGTAGTTTATGCCAAGCTCGTTTTTTTGTGCTCGGAATTCACATAGTTGGACTAGTTAAGACCGCTCGTTATTTTCAGATTGTCTGCTTAAGCGTCCCAATTTTGCATTAACGTCAGTTTCTTCTACGCTTGATGAGACAGCGAACATTGCTGTGATCATTTCAACTGAGGGATTGAAGGTATGAATCAAAAGATTATTGCTCTAGTCGCAGTACTGGTTCTTATTGGTGGATATGTCGTTTTTAGTGGCGACGCAGGTGACCAAAATGAAGAATCAGCACCAATGACGCAAACTCATGACAGCTCATCGGCTGAACCCGCGGAAGCCCCTGTGATGGCTGGAAGTGAAATGACTTCAGAGTCGGCACCAGAGCCAGAAGCTGAGCCTGCTATGGAGCCCACAATGGCACCCGCTCCTGTGCCTATGACGGAGCCCGCTCATCCCGAATACACTGACGACGGCTACCCGTGGAATGAAGAGCTGCGCCCGCTTAACCCAAGTAAACCTGGCTATCCAATTTCTGCACGCCGAGAGGGTGTAGAGGGTGATGTGGTGGCGACCTTTGTCGTCAACACCGATGGGTCCACTGCAAATTGTGCGATTGAATCGGCAATGGACGTAGCGGGTGAGGAGATCAGGGATTTCAACTGGACAGTTTGCGAAACAGTTGATGGATATCAGTATCCAGAAATCGCCGAAGCTAAGGAAACGAAGATCAAGTTTCATTACCGCCTTGATGATGAATAACCGTTAGCGAATAAAAAAAGCCGAGCTATTTAGCTCGGCTTTTTTTTGGTTTGCGTAATCTTAAATTAGATTATGCAAGCGCTACGCTTGGCGCAACGTAGTCGTAACCCAGCGCTACCGAAACGGCTTCACAAGTTACCTTGCCCGCATGGATGTTAAGACCATTTGCAAGGTGCTTGTCATCAGCAATGGCTTTTGCAGCGCCTTTGTTTGCCAACGCTACAGCGAACGGAAGCGTTGCGTTAGTTAGCGCCATGGTAGACGTACGCGCAACACCACCTGGCATGTTAGCAACACAGTAGTGAACAACATCTTCAACCACGTAAGTTGGCTCTTGGTGAGTCGTTGCACGAGAAGTTTCGAAACAACCACCTTGGTCAATTGCAACATCAACCACTACCGCGCCTTTCTTCATCGCTTTTAGATGCTCTTTGGTAATTAGCTTCGGTGCCGCTGCACCTGGGATCAATACCGCACCAATGACGAGATCTGCCTCTGACGAGTACTCTTCAATCGCATCAGCAGTAGAGTAGATAGTACGAAGACGTCCATCAAACTCTGTGTCTAACTGCTTTAGGCGAGTTAGCGAGCGATCAAGGATTGTTACGTCAGCACCCATGCCAACAGCCATGCGAGCTGCCTGAGTACCTACGACACCACCACCGATAATCAATACTTTAGCTGGCGCAACACCAGGAACGCCGCCAAGAAGAACACCACAACCGCCTTGAGCTTTTTCAAGGTGATGCGCGCCAGCTTGGATAGACATCCGGCCAGCAACTTCAGACATTGGGGCTAGGAGTGGAAGCGTACCGGCGTTATCGGTCACAGTCTCGTAGGCAATTGCAGTACAGCCAGACTTGATCAATAGCTCTGTTTGCTTTGGATCTGGAGCAAGGTGGAGGTAAGTGAAAAGTAACTGGCCAGGACGAAGCATTTCGCACTCAACCGGCTGAGGCTCTTTCACTTTGATGATCATGTCAGCGCGAGCGAAAATATCGCTAGCCTGTTCAACAATCTCTGCGCCGGCAGCAACATACTGGTCGTTGCTGAAACCGATTGCGTCACCACCATTGAATTCAACCATCACTTGATGGCCATTGGCGATAAGTTCTTTAACACCAGCAGGTGTTAAACCAATACGGTATTCGTGGTTTTTTATTTCTTTAGGTACACCGATTAACATGGCGAAAATCCTCTTATAAAACTGAATCGTGTTTAGGAATAGTTATTAGGAACTGGATTCATTATAGAGCGCAATGTTTGATTTTTTTTCTGATTAACGATTCATTTAAGGTGATTATCTTGGTAAATTGATTTTTAATTAGTGGAATCAACTGAAAATTGGGTTTTTGTATGAAAAGTGACATGAAAAATCTCAGTAAAATTGATAAAAATATTTTACGCCTGTTGCAGAAAAATGGACGGATGAGTTACGCCGAGCTGTCTCGTCAGGTTGGGCTCTCTACGACTCCCTGTATGGAGCGAGTGAAGCGTCTAGAGAAGCAGGGTGTTATCAAGGGCTATACGGCGGTCATAGACCCTTCCTATTTATCTGCCGGTTTGGTGGTCTTTGTGCAAATTCGTTTAGCGCGCAAGGCACAGGGTATCTTTTCGGAATTTCGCGAAGCTGCCATTAAACTAGAAGAAGTTCAGGAGTGTTACTTGGTGTCGGGTAACTTTGATTATTTGATTAAAGCACGAGTTGCCGATATGCCCGCCTATCGACACTTTCTTGGGGAGACCTTGCTAACCCTGCCAGATGTGCAAGAGTCGACCTCCTATGTTGTAATGGAAGAAGTTAAAGAAACCCTATCGGTTCCCATCCCCTATGCCTAACTCTCAAACTATGTCGGAATCCCCAAAACACCTCATTCATCTGCTTAAGGCCGAAGATATCTCTGCGGTACAAAGGATTGCTGAGCTAGCGTGGCGAGCACACTATCCAGGGATTATTTCGCATGAGCAGATAGACTACATGCTTGCCTGGATGTATAGCCACGATCAGCTCCTTAGCGATATGGAACGTGGGGTTCAGTTTGCGGGGGCTTATAAGGGTGAGGGATTAGTGGGTTTTGCTGGCTGGGAACTCATTGATCCACACACGGCATACCTCCATAAGCTCTATTTGCTGCCCAACGAGATTGGAGCAGGAGTGGGCTCCCAGTTGCTCAGTAGGGTTAAGCGCGAGGCTCAGCAGGCTGGCGCTACGCAGCTGAAATTGGCAGTCAATAAGGCTAATGTTAAAGCCATAAAAGCCTATGAGCGCAACGGATTTTCTCTGGTAGAGTCAGTGTGCAATGATATTGGAAAGGGCTTTGTGATGGATGACTACATTTATTCCATTGAACTGAGCTAAACACTATTCATAGAAGTTATCTGAGTAATACCCGATTGTAACTAGCCGTTTGCGTTAGTCTCGTTATGATGAATCCATAGACTTGCCACTATGAGTTTGATTCATTAAGGGTGGCACAATAAACGAGGTAGCTTTTATGACACAGTATCAATCCATCGGGACCCTTCAAGTAGCAGGCGTTCTTGCCGATTTTATCAACCGAGATGTGCTGCCTGGTTTAGCCATTGAGTCCGCAGCGTTTTGGGCGGGCTTTGAAAAAATTATCGAAGAATTCGCCCCACAAAATCGCGAGCTATTAATTAAGCGAGATGATCTTCAGGCGCGAATCAGCGAATATCACCGTCACCATAGCAATCCAGAGTTTAACCTTTACAAATCCTTCCTGCAGGAAATAGCTTATCTAGAGCCCGTGGTAGATGACTTTCAGATTACCACAGACAATGTTGATGCCGAACTTGCTCAGCAAGCTGGCCCTCAGCTCGTCGTTCCTATTATGAATGCTCGCTACGCGCTTAATGCGGCCAATGCACGCTGGGGTAGCCTCTATGATGCGCTATACGGTACCGACGCGATAATCAGTGAACCTGCAGGCAAGGGTTATGACACCGCCCGAGGCGAAAAAGTGATTAGCTGGGCGAAGAAGTGGTTAGACGACAACTTTCAGTTACAAAGTGGTTCTCACCAGGATGCAGTGAGCTACCGAGTGGAGTCGGGCGAGTTAGTTGTTGTGCTGGCTAGTGGCGATTCGGTAAGGCTACGCGATAGCAGAGCCTGGAAGGGTTTTAGCGGCGAGCCTCAGCAGCCAGAACGTATTTTGCTGGAGCATAACCGCCTGAGTGTTGAGTTACAGTTTGATGCCAGTACGAATGTTGGCCAAGCCGATTCGGCTAACATGAGTGATATTCTGTTGGAATCTGCATTATCTACCATTATGGATTGCGAAGACTCCGTGGCGGCAGTCGATGCCGAGGATAAAGTTCTTTGCTATCGAAACTGGTTGGGTTTGATGCAGGGTAACTTGGTCGAAAAAATTGAGAAAAATGGCAAGACCATAGAACGCAAGCTGAACGAAGACCGCCGTTATATTGGCCGAGATGGTGAGACCATCGTGATTAAAGGCCGCAGCTTACTGTTCGTCCGTAACGTAGGTCATCTGATGACTAACGATGCAATACTCGATGCACAAGGTCGCGAAGTTCCCGAGGGGATTATCGATGGCGTGGTGACCAGCCTCATCTCGCTTTACGATCTGCGTCGCGGTGAGGAGGGTAATAGTCGTTGCGGGAGCATCTACATTGTTAAGCCTAAAATGCATGGCTCGGCTGAAGTTGCTTTTGCTGACGCACTGTTCGCTGCTATCGAACGCTTATACCAACTGCCTGCTGGTACTATCAAAATGGGCATCATGGATGAGGAGCGCCGTACTTCTATCAATTTGAAGAATTGTATTGCTGCAGCATCGAGTCGAGTAGCCTTTATCAATACTGGCTTCCTCGATCGTACGGGAGACGAAATTCACACCTCAATGTTAGCGGGTGCATTCCTTCCTAAGGCCGAAATTAAGCAGGCGGTTTGGCTGGGCGCCTATGAGAACTCCAATGTTGATATCGGTCTGCAGTGCGGCCTTCAGGGGCGTGCTCAGATAGGTAAAGGAATGTGGCCAATCCCAGATCAAATGGCAGAAATGCTTAAACAGAAGATTGGTCATCCTAAGGCCGGAGCGAATACCGCGTGGGTACCATCGCCCACTGCAGCGACTCTCCATGCTTTGCATTATCACCAAGTGAGTGTTGCTTCCATCCAAGACGAACTACAAACTCGGACGCCTGCATCGGTAGATGATATTCTTCAGATTCCACTTCAGGCCGATCCCTCAGTATTGGATGAAAAGACCCGATTACATGAACTCGATAATAACGTTCAGGGGATCCTTGGTTACGTTGTGCGTTGGGTAGATATGGGTGTCGGCTGTTCGAAAGTACCCGATATTAACAACGTTGGACTAATGGAAGATAGGGCAACACTGCGTATCTCCAGTCAACACATTTGCAACTGGTTGACCCAGGAGTTAATCACTCCAGATCAAGTTAATGCGTCGATGCTCAAGATGGCCGCGATTGTTGATCAGCAGAATGCACATGATTCAGCGTACCAGCCTATGGCAACGAATCCTTCAGAGAGTTTGGCTTTCGCCGCCGCTCGTGATTTAATTTTCCTCGGGGCTGAGCAGCCAAGTGGTTATACTGAACCGCTGCTTCATGCATATCGTCGGAAAGTTAAATCACTCGAGGGTTCATGCAATCACTAAAGTGGCTTGCTAAAGCACTAGCTATGGTAGTTTGTCTCAGCGTTTTCGTAGCGGTAGGCAAACTACTTCAAGCATCCTTTTCGCTTCCCTTTCCAGGAGCTATTATTGGCATGATGTTGCTGGTGGTGGCTCTCACTGCTATCGGCCGGATTCCCGATTGGCTCGGTGAACCCGTTGACCGGGTGCTACCTCACCTCAGTTTATTCTTCGTTCCTGCCATTGTTGGCGTTACTCAGATTGATATCCTTGATGCTTGGGGCTGGCTGCTTCTGGTTAGCTATTTGCTTGTCAGTTGGTTGCTAAGTTTGATCGTGGTCGCGTTGATTTTGCAACGTGCCATGGGGAAGACGAACTGATGGCAAGTTGGTTCTTAGCTGGGGCAACAATTCTAACGCTGGTGGCCTGTTACCAATTAAGCCTGTGGGCCTATCGGCGCAGTGGCGCAATGCCGCTTCTCCATCCCGTGTTTTCTTTGAGTGCCATGGTCTTTGCCGTACTAATTTTGACGCCGTTAAGCTATGGCCAATTTATGGTGGGTGGCGAATATCTACTTCGCTGCTTAGAGTTGGCAATTGTAGCGTTGGCGCTGCCTATCTATCGAAGTGTTCGTCAGTTGGCCTCGGGTTTTGCAAGATTAGCGGCCGGACTGGCCGTGTGTTCCGTGTTGTTAGGAATGCTAGCGGTTGGGCCGCTACCCTGGATTGGTGTGGATGAGACGGTTTGGCTGAGCTTAGCGCCTAAGTCCGTAACCACACCCGTAGCCTATACCTTGGCTGAAATGATGGGGGCCTTGGCTCCAATTTCGGCCTTGTCGGTCTCACTGACGGGGGCTATGGGGACTTTTATGGGGCCGTATGTTTTGGCCAGACTTGGGGTTGAGAATACTGCAGTGCGGGGGCTTTCTCAGGGCCTAACTGCCCATGCCTTCGCTACCGCAAAGCTGCTGGAGCATAACCCCGTTGAAGCGGGTTTTAGCGCCTTAGGTATGGGCTTGAATGCAATACTAACTGCGCTCTGGTTACCCCTGGCCTTCGCGGCCTTCAGCACTTTCACGCTCTAATCCCTCTAGCTCCAGATTAATAGCCACCATAGAGATATGAATTTCCCACATTGAGAAAATCAGCGATCCACACAGGGTAATGAGGCTGCCGAGAAAAAGTAAGCTTGCCACCGTTGCTGCTGAAAGGTAGAGCGCCAACATGGTAGCAGTACATAATAGAAACGCAGCCACGCCAAGGAACTGCATCCAGCGAATCAGGAGTACCCGAAAACGCAGATTCTTTACCTGTTGAGCGCCGCTAAAATGCGAAAAGTCGATACTCTGGCGACGAACCTGTCTTAGCAGTTGAGCCAAGGTCAAAAAACGGTTGGTGTAGGCAAGTAAGAGTAGAGAAATGGCAGGAAATAGCAGTGCCGGCGTGGTCAGGTCTAGTTGATGCTCAATCATAATTGCAACCTTGCGTTATTTGCCTTCGAAACTAATTGTGTCCGCCCATTGCATAACCTCGTCATCGGCGAAGATCATTTCTACCGTATCAGTTGCCCAGTCTTCGGGGATTTGTCGTACCAACCAAATGGAGAGTGCCTGAATAGCCGGAGTCTCTGACCAGACGGACTGAGCTAGGCAACGCCAGTGATTATGATCTCTGCGCTTGGCGCTGCGCAATTGATCATCACAGGTGTCGCAGATAAAAACGCAGTAATCGAAATCCGGTTCCTTAGGGGCAGGTTCAACCTCTACGGCCTTGAGTGCAACGCCTGAGGCTTCACATAATTCACACTTTCGCCCGGAGCGACGTGCTAAGTCTTTGCCAAATAGTGAGAGCTCATTTAAGCGCGCTTGATGTTTTTCACGACCTTTTGACATTGCCCTTACCTCATAAAGTTTTGCGATAGTTTACGCCTAAATTGGGAACTAGTGAAACCATTGCGCTAACGCGATACACTCCTTGGATAATAATGGACCTACCAATGGATAGTTGATCATGAGCGGACCACTTACCGGATTAAAAGTTGTAGATTTGAGTCGAATTTTGGCAGGGCCCTGGGCGGGCCAAGTTCTGGCTGATTTCGGCGCAGAGGTTATTAAAATTGAGAGCCTTCAAGGCGATGACACGCGTAAGTGGGGTCCTCCTTGGATTGAGGGCTCAACGGATGCGGCCTATTTTAGCTGCGCGAACAGAGGTAAGCGCTCAATTTGCGTAGATTTCCGCACCGAAGACGGCCAAAAGCTTATTCAACAGCTCATTACCGATGCCGATGTAGTGATTGAAAACTACAAAGTCGGCGGGTTAGCGAAATACAATTTAGACTATCCAAGCGTGAAACCTTTGAACGCTAAATTGGTCTACTGCTCCATTACCGGTTTCGGTCAAACGGGCCCCAAGGCACAGCAGGCTGGCTACGATGCTATGATACAGGCCTCGGGCGGTTTGATGAGTATCACTGGCCCTCGGGATGACGAAAGTGATGCGGGGCCGCAAAAGGTAGGAGTCGCCGTGGCCGATTTGATGACAGGTATGTACGCCGTGGCTGCTATTCAGGCGGCCTTATTAGAGCGGGAAACATCCGGTGAAGGGCAGTATATTGATTTGGCGCTCTTAGATACTCAGGTTGCCTGGTTAGCGAATCAATCGGCGAACTACTTGGTGGGCGGTGTTGTACCTCAGCGCGAAGGAACGGCACACCCAAATATCTGTCCCTATCAGGCCTTCCCAGCCAGCGACGGCTACTTCATGTTGGCGGTGGGCAACGACAAACAATTTAAGCAGTTATGCCAGCAACTCGGTAAGGCGGAGTGGGCCTCTGATGAGCGATTTTCAACTAATCCAAGTAGGGTCGCGCATCGCCTTGAACTAGTCCCGCTCATTGCTGAAATCACCAGTACACGTCCGATGAAAAATTGGTTGGGCGAGCTGTCATCGGTTGGGGTACCCGTAGGTCCAATTAATACCCTTGATCAGGTCTTCAACGATGAGCAATTACAGCATCGCGAGATGGTGTTGGAACAGCAGCGAGGGGATGGGGTATCCATCAAGTCGGTGGCCAATCCAGTAAAGTTTTCGCGCACGCCGCTAAGCTACCACAAAGCGCCGCCTGCCGCGGGCGAAGATAGCGAGAGCCTGCTCAAGGAAATGGGCTTGTCGGATGACAATATTGCCAAGCTACGTATCGCGGGAGTTGTGAACTAGCAGTCTGCTTTAAGTGAGTCTAGGGCAACTAAGTTAGCCTGGAGAAATTCCGCTCAAGGCACCTTTAGCGGAACCAAAAAGCACCTTTAGCTGAACAAAAAGAAGGGGATTACTATCACTAGTAATCCCCTTCTTTAGGTTTGCTTTACTGACTTAGCTAAGGGCGCTTAGAAAGCGCCAGTAGCAAGAACGTAAACATAAACCACTGAGACGATAACCAAGGCCGGGTTAAGGTCTTTGTAACGACCGCTAAAGAGCTTGATTAGCGTGTAGCTTAGGAAGCCCATGCCAATGCCGTGAGAGATCGAGAAGAAAAGCGGCATGCCGATAGCGGCAATCCAAGCTGGTGTTGCTTCAGTCAGATCATGCCAGTCAATGTTCTTCATGTCCGAAGTCATCAGTACACCAACAAATAGTAGTGCTGGCGCAGTTGCGTAGGCGGGAACAAAGTCGATAATTCCAACTAGCGGCAAGGCCAATAGGAACAGGATGCCAGCAACTACTGCGGTTAGGCCGGTACGACCACCCGCTGCAATACCCGACGCAGACTCTACATAAGTGGTCACTGAAGGTACGCCGATCACTGCGCCAACGGTGGTAGCCGTTGAGTCAGCCATCATCGCTTTGCCCATTCCCGGGAAGTTACCTTTCTCATCAGCAAGACCTGCTTGCGAGGCGGTCGCCATCAGCGTGCCCGAAGTGTCGAAAAGATCAACGAAGACGAAGGCAAAGATAACCGCTAGCATACCTGAGGTCAGGATATTCTCGAAGGTCATTGCGCCGGCGATTTGCATAAGCGACTCAGTCATCGTGAGTGACTCAGCTGCAGCGTCAACGGGCGCGCCACCGGTGAGGCCTAGTGCGTAGGCAACAATCGCAACACCTAGAATGCCCCAAAGTACGCTACCAGTAACTTTCCGGGACTCCATAGCAATGATTGCTAGGAAACCAACCGAGGCAAGAATTGGGCCAGCCTTAGTGAAGTCACCCAGTGCAACCAACGTTGCTGGGCTTGCAACCACAACTTCTGCTTGCTTAAACGCAATGATGGTTAGGAATAAACCAATACCAACGGTGATACCGTGGCGAAGGTTCTTCGGGATAGAAGTAATGATCCACTCGCGAATCTTAAAGGCCGAAAGTAGGAAGAAGATGATACCGGATACGAACACCGCACCCAGTGCTTCCTGCCAGGTGTAGCCCATACCGCCAACCACAGCAAACGCGAAGAAGGCGTTTAGACCCATTCCTGGTGCCAAGGCAGCAGGGAAGTTAGCCCAAAGACCCATTAGTAAACAACCTAATGCCGCGGCAAGTGCGGTAGCAATGAAAACCGCGTCAGCAGGCATGCCCGCTGCGGCCATCATGCCTGGCGTGGCGAATAGCACGTAGGCCATTGTTAGGAAGGTGGTTAAGCCAGCAATGACTTCTGTCTTTACGGATGACTGATGTTCAGTAATCTTGAATAGCTTCTCGAGCATGTTTAGTACCTAGGCCTCAAAGGGCGTTTAAATTGAAAATCCGCGCAATATTAGCAGTTCTCTTCGCGGCCGATAATAACTGTAAATATTCCCTAGGCTAGTTGAAGAAGCAATTATTGCGTAACTATTCACCTCACTTATTACTGCTTTTGATTGGGCTAGTCGCAAGGTCGGTCGTCACCTATAATGCAGACTCTAACCAAGCGGGGAATAAGATGAGCGAAGCTGAATTTGCGGACTGGGCAACCAAGATATTGGTTACGGGGCTGATATTGTATATGGGTTACATCATGTACAAGCTGACCAAAGAATCAAAGGCCGGTAAATTTGGTGGGGCGATCATATTTCTGGTGCTTGGCTTCGGCGTGGCGGGATTCGTGTTTAAGGAAGTACTCATCGGAATTATGAGTTAAAGCTCGACGAGTGATGTGTGTCTCGTTACTGCGGTCATCTGGATATTAACTTACTCAGCGTTCTCAGCGTTCTCAGCGTTCTCAGCGTTTTCCGTATCCATTATGTAACCCGTCGCGATGATCGGGTTGTGGTCGCTTAAATCTTTCTTTGGGGCATCCACGCGCTCCCATTCAATACCCCGTGACAGCAACCAGTCCAAAGGATAGCCAAATGGAGCCGTACGGTGATCACTGTGATAATCAGGGATCTGCAAGCCAAGTTCGGTGGCGATTTCTTGGCTAAAGCGAGCGCGCTCATAGCGCCAGGTATTTAGATCGCCAACAAGGATGATTGGACCGTTGTGGCTCTTTGCCAAAGAAGCTGCAGTGCGTATTTGTGTTTTCCAAGTTCCTAACAGCCAGCTGAAATTGACTCCATGAAGGTTAATGACCAATAACTCTTTACTTGTGCCAGTAACCGGAAAGCTGGCTGCAATGGCTGCCTTGGGAGTTAGCATAATAGGCTCTAGGCTTTGCCAACGACAGATTTTTGATGGGCTTACTTCGCTGCCAAGCGCAACGCCAGTAGTATTTAAGCCTGTGTGACCGGGGCTAAAGAGCAGCGAGTTATCAGCAGGGGTTTCCTGAAGGGCCAGCAAATTGAATTCTATATGCTCAAGCGAACTGTGCACATCCGTTAACGATGCCTTGGCGATATTCCAGTTAACTAATTGAATTTCCCGCGCTAAAGCGTCGTCTGTATTGAAGGCTTCGCAGGTCACTGGGGCAGCAACTTGATTGGATGGTAGTCCTGAATCAATCATGGATAACGTCATTGTTAGCGCGAAGCTAATAAATAGCATTAGTGCAAGGTCGAGTAGCCTAACTGGTCCTGAAGTACTGACGTTGGTTTGATTCATTATTCTACTGCTTTCCAAGGTAGTTGAGTTCCGAGCTGTTCAAAAATACTCGGTTCTTGGGCTCTCACGGTAATTTGCTGTGTAGTGCTTGGATGACGAAAGCTCATGCTAGCACAATGCAGCATGAGTCGGTTGATATTAAGCTCGTCGGCCAGCAGGCGGTTGAGTGCCCCCTTACCATACTTGGGGTCGCCAATGATGGGGTGCGAGATATGCTTTAGGTGTCGTCTTAGTTGGTGTCGTCGGCCTGTTTCCGGTTTTAGCGCAACTTGCGCAAGACGAATTGCCGAGTATCGATCAAATGCTATGGGTAGTTCTGCCGTGGCAGTAACTTGAATTGCTGTTTGCGCGCTCTGGAGATCAATAGCGCGATCAGTCTTACCCTTTCGATCGTCCAAAGTAAGTTTGAGCGGATGATCAATAAACTGATTCTGAGGCCAACCACGAACCACGGCAACGTAAGACTTTGCGATAGCGTTCGCTGCAAATTGCTCGGCTAGATTTTTGGCTGCTGATTGCGTTAGGGCGAATAGTAAAAGCCCACTAGTGGGTTTATCCAGACGATGCACAGGGTAGACATACTGACCTATTAGGTCGCGTGCCTTTTGCAGGGCAAACTCCGTTTCGTGACGGTCAATGGGTGAGCGATGAACTAACAGTCCCGACGGTTTATTGAACGCTACTAGGTCGTCATCGAGATAGATTAACTCTAATCTTCCTTGTGCCAATTTCGTCTCCAGATCTGTCATTTTTTGGGATGGCTATCTTAGCTCAAGAGCCTAGGTATAAATAATTGAAAAGGATTAATAATTTAGCGATGGTATCACTTGTTACTACCTGAAAAGTTAGTTATTGTACGTAAGTGATATCTCACATAAGAAGCGACAATTAGATCAAAAAATGCTTCGAAACTTTAGCTGCTTGCGTACCATTTTTCTACTCAACAGAATAGTTGAGAGAAGTTGCTACTGAGCTGTTGTTCTATCAGAGATTAGGGGGAAACATGACAATCTCTTCATTATTTAAGGCGCGTCCACTCGCAGTTGCGGTGTCAATGGCGTCTGTTGCAGCGTTTTCTAGCGTTGCGTATGCCCAGGAAGATATAAATTCAGAAACCGTTGAGTCGGCTGAAGTTGTTGAAAAACAGCAGACCGAAGAAGTTGTTGTAACAGGTTCGCGCCTTCGTCGTGACTCGTTCTCTTCAATTTCACCGCTAACGGTAATTGATGCAGACGTCGAGCGTAGTCTTGGTAACTTCGATGCTGCCTCAGTACTTCAATCAAGTACTGCAGCGAGCGGTCAGCAGATTGATACAACCTTCTCTGGATTTGTTCTTGATAATGGTCCAGGCGCTTCTACCTTGAGCCTTCGTGGCCTGGGAGCTGATCGCTCTTTGGTTCTGTTGAATGGTCGTCGCTTAGCACCTGCCGGTGTTGAAGGTGCGCCAAGTTCACCAGATCTTAACCTATTGCCATCGGGTATGGTTAAGACTTATGAAATCCTTCTAGATGGTGCATCAGCGGTTTACGGTTCTGACGCTATCGCGGGTGTAGCAAACGTTATTACTCGTAAGGATTTCGACGGTTTCGAGGTTATTGCTAATACGTCAATGCCAACTCAGTCGGGTGGCGAATCAAGTAATTTGAACCTGACTTGGGGTACTTCTAATGACCGAGGTTTCTTCGGTATGGGTTTGGAGTATTACAAGGCGGAATCAGTCAGCTTCGATGATCGCAGCTGGACAGCTCAGTGTAATAAGAACTACGAAGAAGGCCTCGACGGCAAATTCTACAGTGAAGATCTCTATTACTCACTGACTCGAGGGATGGAAGTTGATGGCTGTAAGGTTCAATCGTTAGCCGGTCGCGCATTCGTAAGTGGAAGCCGTGCAGGTTCTGTCTATTACACGCCAGGAATGAGCAACGGTGGTTGGCCTGGGTTCTCTGAATCAGAGCAATTCGGTATTGGTATTGATAGTGACGGCGACGGTGTTGCCGACGTTAGTTATAAAGACTACTCACTAAACGGTAAGACTGGTTTCGCACACCTATATCCTGAAGTAGAACGTATCAGCTTCTTGGCTAACGGTGAGTACACCTTTGATGGTGAGTCTAACACCACAGTTTTTGGTGAATTCCTGTACTCTCAGCGTGAGAACTACACTGACTCGGGTGCTTACCAGCTTTTCCCAGATGTACCGGCCAATAACCCATTCAACTTCTGTAATCCAAACGGTGTAAACGGTATTGATTGTGGTTTAGCCTTCGATCAGCTCATGGACAACATGGATATGAACCCGGGTTGGGTTTCACAGTTTGATGCTACCTATGGTCCTGGTGCATGGAACTTCTACCACACTAACGGTTTCCTAAAAGACGGTGCGTTAGGTGCGGTTGAAACAACCCCTATTGTGAACGTTCGTGGTGACCGTACTACGGGTGACACAAAAGTTGCTCAGGCTCGATTCGTGGGTGGTGTTCGTGGTGATCTACCTTTCATGAATTTCGGTTCATTCAGTGACTGGTCATATGAAGCATCGATCTCCTCGAGCATGTCTGAGGGTAAGTCTCATCGTTACGGTATCCGTGGCGATCGCTTAGATCTATCGTTAGCAACTACCATTGAAGACCCAAACAATCCAGGTAGCTTTATCTGTGGTGTGGATAATGATGGTGATGGCGTGCCGGATGGCACTGACGGTTGTGTGCCGGTAAATATGTATGACCCAGCTCTGTACGCGGGTGTAATTGGAGACTTCGGCACAGCGGCAGAACGTAACTACTTATTCGATTCGCGTGATTTCGATACCAAGTACTATCAGCATGTGTTCAACGCCTTCATGGCGGGTACCATCTACGAACTGCCAGCCGGTGAATTGGCAGGTGCGATTGGTGTTGAATATCGCTACGACGAAATTGAATCCATCCCCGATGATGTAGCTAGAAATGGTTTGTTCTTTGGTTTCTTCTCGGATGGTGGGGCGACCGGTAGTAAGGGTACTTCAGAAGTATTCGCGGAAGTTTCGATTCCGGTGTTAGCTAACGTACCTCTGGTCACCGAGTTGACCGTTGACTTGTCAACGCGTTACACCAAAGATGAGTTCTATGGTGGTGCTTGGACAGGTGGTGCTAAAGTTGGTTACCGTCCAGTAGATTCGCTATTGCTTCGTGCGACTTATGGTACGTCTTACCGTGCGCCAAATCTGCGTGAAAACTTCTTGGCAGATCAGTCGGGCTTTGGCTCAGTATTTGACCCCTGTGGTATCCCTGATAACGCACTTGACCTGGTAGGCAACTACGATCCAACTTTGGATCTTCGTGCTCCTGAAGTTCTTGCTAATTGTGCGGCGAACGGTATTGACCCAACGGATGTTAACCAGGCTGGTTTCGGTGGTTTTAACTCATACTCTGTTGAGGTTTTCTCTGGCGGTACTCAAGATATCGAGGAAGAAACGTCAGAGTCATTGACGGTCGGTTTCTCGTTTGATCAGCCGTTCTGGAATGAGTTTGATATGTCGCTTGGCTTCAGCTACTACGATATTAAGGTAGAAAACTCAATTATTGAGCCTTCTGCTTCATATATCACCAACAGCTGTTACTACGCATTACCGAATAGCCCATCATCGTTCTGTGGCAGTATCAGTCGTGGTGCTGATTACCGTATTGATCGAGTTAACGCGTTTTTCACTAACCGTGACCAAGAACGTGCTCGCGGTATGGATTATACCTTCGATTACCGTCATGACGTTACCGTTGCCGACCTTCCATTCGGTCTCTATGCAGGTATTACCGCAACGCGTGTTCTAGAGTCTTCAGAGACTTATTCTGACGATAGCGGTAACTCGCTGTACTACGATTCAGTAGGACGTTTCGGTTACGCAGAATGGACCGGTAATGGTCGATTCCAAGTTAGCTACGAAGATTGGTCACTAACGTGGGGGATTAACTTCATTGGTGCCGTATCTCAAGATCCATCAGGTGTTGATCCATACTCCGATGTATTTGATACCAACGGCACTGGCGTATTCTCTGACTCATGTGTTGGTGTAGCTAACGGCGGCACTGACTGTCGTGATGTTGGTTATGCTGATGAATACATGCTCCACAGTGCAGGCTTGAGCTACAACGTTGAATCTTGGGGTGTTAGCTTGACGGCCTCCAACGTATTTGACGAAGCTCCACCACGTATTGATACCGCTCAGGTATTCGGACGTAACAACACGCCGTTAGGTGCTGGTTATGACCTGATGGGCCGTGTGATCTCTCTTGAGGTTGGTGTTAAGTTCTAAGTTTTATCGAACAATAAGGCCCCACTTATGGGGCCTTTTTTTTGAGCTTTACAAGGATATGATTATGTTTAAACAACTCCGCGCGATATTAGCGGGTACCTGTTTAGCACTTGGTACAACGCTAAGTTATGCTGAAGTACTTCCGCCTGAGTACTTTGCGCTACGGCCAGTGATTAGTGACGTGCAACTATCGCCTGATGGTAAATACCTAGCGTTACTGAAAATATCAAACCGAGATGCCAATCCAATGATTGAGGTCTACCAAACCGATGATTTGGACGCAAAGCCCTACCGGATGAATGCTGACCCGATGGAGATTCAGAATTTTTCATGGGTCACTGATAAAGATATTGTCTTGACCTTGCGACAGCAGGTTCGTGATGATATCGATGGCTTTAACCAAGGTGTTTTTGAATATTCGATTGCACGATTGGATGTAGAACGGGAGCGTGTAAGAGAGCTTCGAGAGCCCGGTGCATCGATTGTCAGTTTGCTGCCAGGTAAGCCTGATTCAGTACTATTGTCGTTCTATCCCGAAGACAGTGGTAGTCGCACTACTGGTTCGGTTGCGGGAGGCTATCGAGCTCAGTCGTTTTACGAGTACAACCTACGCAGAGGCTCTAAGCGTTTGATCATGCGTGGAAATGACTCAGTGCGTGGTTTTCGTTTTACGGGTGACGGCCGGCCGTGGTATGCAGAAAGCCGAGACGGTATTAACGCTGAAACACTTTTCATGAGTCGTGTTGATGATGAGTGGATTGAAGTTTATCGTAGTAGCGACGACTCACATGAGAGTTTTGGGGTTGTGGGCTTTGATGAAGCGGCTCCACATCTGTGGTTTGTTGTCGCCGAGAACGGCGAAGATAAAGCCTCTCTGTGGGAATATAATACCGAGGCTAAGCAATTTGGTGAAAAGATCTACGGTCGACCTGATGTTGATATTCGCGGGGTTCGCTACCATTCCAATGGTTGGAGTAACCCGGATGCGATTACAGCAATTAGCTTTTACAAAGATAAGTTCCACTACGTCTACTTCGACGGAGAAGAAGAGGCACTTTACAGCCAGTTACAGCAGCTAGTTCCTGATGCAGGGTTGGTTACTATCTCATCTAGAAGCAGTGATGGCGCCACTTTAGTCGTTCGCAACATTTCAGCTCGCGACCCTGGTACCTATTATCTTATTCGAAACGGTCGCCTTAGTAATGTTGGAGAGCAGCAGCCTCTACTTCAGTCCGAAAACCTGGCTGACGTTCGTTATATTCAATATGAGTCGCGAGATGGTAGAACCATACCTGCGTTCATAACTGTTCCAGATGGAGAGGGCCCATTCCCATTAGTCGTAATGCCTCATGGAGGTCCTTTCGTTGGTGAGGTTGTTCTATTTGATCGCTGGGCGCAGCTTCTCGCTAATAGTGGTTATATGGTATTGCAGCCTCAGTACCGCGGTTCAATGAATTACGGTATGGACCACTACATGTCCGCCTTCATTAATGGCGGTAAAGGTGGCTTCGAGATGCAGGATGATAAGGATGACGGTGCACTGTATCTAGTAGAGCAGGGCTTGGTCGATCCTGATCGTATGGCCATGTTTGGTTGGTCATATGGCGGTTATGCAGCGTTAGTAGCTGCTTCACGTGAAGATCAGATCTATCAGTGCGCCATTGCTGGTGCGGCCGTAGCCGATAACGTTCTCCAGTTGAATTACTATGTGAGCCAACTTTCCGGTGCTTCTCGTATTCAGCAGGAACGATTCTGGCGCGATAGTATTTCGCCAATTGACGAGGCTGCCAAGGTTAACATTCCTTTGTTTGTTGTTCACGGAAGCGTAGATCAGCGAGTGCCTTTAGAGCATGCTAAGCGTTATTTAGCAGCACTGGATGAAAATGCGATTCCCTATGAATACATGGAGCTAGACGGCGCCGATCACTTTTCTAATACGTTGACGTTTGACCATCAGAAGATGTTCTACACGCGTATGTTGAGTTACTTCGCTGAGGACTGTGGGCCTGGTGGCTTGTAATTCTCCCGTGTAGTTCAAACTCAGCTAACGGCGTTCCCTCTAGGGGGCGCCGTTTTTTTCGCCGGCCAAAAATTGTATTGATGGCTTTGCTAACGCCGCGGCAAAGCTATTCTTCCCGTCATATCTTCGCTACACTCTTCCCATGAAAGATCACTTCTTCAACATACCTTCTGCGCCAAGCATCAAAGCGCCTCGATCGACACATCCTGCTGTTCGACGTCTGAAGCGGGAGAATAAGGCGCGTTCAGCCCACGGCAATAAGGTGTGGGCCTCCACTCAAGTTCTCATTGATTTTCTTCAGGCGAATCCAATCCACAGCGATTTGCGTATTCTAGAGCTTGGTGCAGGGTGGGGTGTGTTGTCGGCCTATTTAGCAAAGACCTTTCGCGCACAAGTAGTGGCCCTAGATCTTGATCCGGATGTGGTGGGTTATAGTGAGCTAGTTGCAAGTTTAAACGAGACTCAGTTCGATACGGTGACCATGGATTTTAGTGCGTTGACGGTAGAGCAGCTGGCAAATTTTGATCTCGTGATTGCCGCCGATGTTTGCTTTTGGGATCACATGCCCGAAGTGCTATCCGAGTTACTCCTGCGCTGCGAAGAGGCCGAGGTGAGTAGAGTCATTTTTGCGGATCCGGGTCGGCCGCCATTTTACGAACTAGCGAGGTGGTGCCAAACTGAGTATGATGCTGCGGTATATCCTTGGCATGTTAGCCAGTCGGCATCCCGCGGTTATATTCTAGATATTGATTAGAGGCAAAAAATGCGTTCTACAGTAATGATTAGTGCAGATGAAGCACTTAGCGGTCGAAGCGAAGCGATTAGCATCAATCCAACCAACGCCGTATTGGGTAGCTCAATGTTGGATGCTCCCGATGGCGTAAAGGTTGTTTACCTTGGAATGGGTTGCTTCTGGGGTGCTGAGCGCGTTTTTTGGCAGCAGCCTGGAGTGATCAGTACAGCCGTAGGCTACGGTGGGGGTTTTACACCCAATCCCACCTACGAAGAAGTGTGTACGAGTCACACTGGCCACACTGAATTAGTGAAGGTAATTTTTGACCCCGAACAGATTTCCCTTGAGTCGCTACTAGCCTTGTTTTGGGAGAAGCATGATCCTACACAGGCGATGCGTCAGGGTAACGATGTCGGCACCCAATATCGCTCGGCAATCTATGTCGAAGATGACGCGGACGCGGTACTGGCTAATAGTACTAAAGCAGCGTACCAACAGGCGCTTAACGAGAAGGGACTCGGCGCTATTGCTACCGAGATTGCCGTTCAGGTGCCGTTCTACTTCGCCGAAGATTATCACCAGCAATATCTTCATAAAAACCCAGCAGGTTACTGCGGGATAGGTGGTACTGGCGTAGTGTGTCCAATTTAAGGAGCTCGAATGGGCGTTTTCTTTGTAAAATTACTCAGTCGTATTCCGCTAGCAGTCTCCTATAGACTGCTAGCCCCGTTACTAAGCTTCTTGCTATTTCGGGTATTTAAATACCGCGTTAAGATCGCTCGACAGAATCTTACTCGAGTCTACCCAGCAAAAACGGAGGCCGAGCGAGAAGTCATTCTCAAGGACTATTACCAATTCCTTGGTGATATGTTTGTTGAAGTGCTGCGTTCACCCCACCTTAGCGACGAAGATTTCTTAACTCGCGTGCAATGGGATAATCCAGAAATTATTAATGATCTGTGGGCTGATGGTAGGTCCATTGTGTTAATGGCACTGCACCAGTGTAATTGGGAGTGGCTGTTGCACTCGGCGACGCTAACCTTAGATCCGCCGCTTGAAGTTATCTATAAGCCCCTACATAACAAGGCCTTTGATGAATATTTTCGTGAAACCCGAGCTCGCTTTGGCTCCATCCTAGTGCCGCACAAAAAAGCGGTACAGATTTTTAATCATCGTAAGGAACCGTTTTTACTGGCGCTGCTTTCGGACCAAGCGCCGCTTAAAAAGCGGAAAAAGGTCTGGTCTACTATGTTAGGTCAGGATACGGCATTCCCACTAGGTGCCGAGCTGTTCGCCAAGAAGAATGATGCCGTGGTGGTCTATGGTTGGCCGCGAAGGGTGTCCCGTGGACACTATCAAATTCGTCTGGAGATATTAGTTGAGCCTCCCTTCAAGAGCGAGGGTAGCGAAATCTTAGATGCCTACGCTAAGCGCGGTGGCGAGGCAATTATTGCGCAGCCTGAGACCTGGCTTTGGAGTAACCGTCGGTGGAGCTATTCTAAAGCTGAGGATCCAACGCTTAAAGAGGCAGAGGATCAGTAGTTTTATTGATCTAGCCTAAAAGTTGATCTCGAGCTTCATTGATTTGCGCGGCTAAAAACTCATTACCACCTCGGTCTGGGTGATATTTGGCCATAAGCTCTCGGTGAGCTGACTTAATCTCTTCAGGTGTCGCCCCCTCATTTAAACCCAAGATTTTTAAAGCTTGGGAGCGGGTCATACTTGAAGCGGATGATTGACTTCCGCGTGTCGAATTTTCGGTGGGTTTATTCAGTGGGTTGAAGCGGGCGTATAATTGCCATGCTATGGGAATTAATGGTGAGGTAAGTGCTCCCATGACATGCAGGCGACCGGTGGCAGCGGCAATGGCACAAAGACCCACTAACGCCCAAAGAACTCGAACGGTTAGCCAGCGCGTTCGTTGCTCAGCAGGTTGCTTATAGAAGCTAGAACGTAGGAAATAGCCAATGATGGCTAGGAAAACAAGGATAATAATTGCAGGCATAATCAATCCATCAATAGTTGATTCTGTAAGTATACCCATCTCCAAGGAGAGTACCCCATGAATTTATTGATTATTTTGGTTGTTCTGTTCGCCTCATTGGCGCTTTTTGTCACCATCGCCAAGGGCACGAAACCGCCCAGCGAAGAGTTTATCGCTAAGGTTCGCCCTTGGCTGTTCCCGCTAATCACTCTCTCGCTTGTTATTGCGCTAATTAGCCACTGGATGAAGTAATGAAGCATCAAGTTCAAGTTATTAAACACGACGATCAACCCGCCTTCGCAGTATTAAACTGGGAGGATTATCAACAATTGCTGCAGCTCGCTGGGCTTAGTGAACCGCAGAGCCAAGCAGTGAGCGAACCAATTAAAGCCGCGATCAGTACCGAGACGTTGCGCGCGATTCGTGAGTCGAAGGGCCTAAGTGTTGCTACACTTGCTAGAGAAGCGGGAATTAGTCCCAGCTACTATGAAATGATCGAAGCAGGTCGTCGTTTGGCCTCAGAGGCCAACCGCAGGGCTATCGCTCGAGGACTTAAATGTTCGGTCGAAGGTATTATTTTTAGTGAAACAACTTAAGGATATCTAGTTGTCATGAAGATTGTCTTAACGGGTGCGCCGGGAAGCGGCAAAACAACGCTAATTGAAACGCTAGGCGAGCTGGGCGAACAAACCGTTCCCGAAGCCGCCATTGATGTGATTCAGGCGTTAGTCAAAGAAATGGGTCTGAGCGAGCAGGATGAGTGGCGTCGTGGCGATCCGCTGGGTTTTCAACAGCGAATTTATCGTCATCAGACGGAGCTAGAAGCCATTTTGGATCCCAGTCGCCGCAGCTTTTTAGACCGCGGCACCCTGGACGGATTGGCTTACCTAGAAATGTTTAACACTCATGCGCCGGAAAGTTTTAAAGTTGAACTTGCGGCACATCACTACGATCACATTTTTTTCATAGAGCCATTGAATCTTGATAATTTAGACCTGCGCCAAGAATCAGGTCGCAATGATTCGGTAGAAGAGGCGGCTAAGCTGGTTGAGCTGCTTCAGGCTGTTTACCGTAAGAACGGCTACACCATTCATCGAATACCCCCACTACCTGTCGCAGAGCGGGCGCAGTATGTGCTCGATCTAGCTAATAGTTTAGAGCGAGAGACGGCGTCGAGATGACGCCGTTGCCGTGGTTGATAGGCTAAACTAAGCAGTCGTCAAATTAGCCACGCCCAACCGTCGCTCAACCATCATTCAAGCAGCCCTCAATCAATGTTAACGAGCCTTAGGGAACGAGATTAGGCTTCGTAATGGAGCGGCTGGTGACTGCACCAATCGGACCAACTCCCAGCATAAAGCGAATCGTCGCCATAGCCGAGTTGTGCCAGCACCAGTAAATTCACGCAGGCGGTAACGCCCGAACCGCAGTAGTGAGTTCGCTGCTTATGCTTGCTAATGATTGGTTCCCACATCAACCCGAGTTGTTCTTCGGATTTCAGATAGCCTTTGTCAAAGTTATCGGCGAAGGGCAGATTCATGGCATCTGGGATATGACCGGCGATAGGGTCGAGCGGCTCAGTTTTCCCAAGGTAGCGCTCACTGGCGCGCGCGTCGATAAGCTTTCCAGCAGAGTCCAGCTGTTTAAAGCTAACGGCTTTAAACGGCTGTGGTTGGGGGATATCTGAGGTGGCATAGTCTACCGCTTCGGTAGCTATTGCGCCGCCGGCTGCTCGCCAAGCTGCAAACCCACCGTTTAATACGTAAGCCTGATAGCCAGATTGACGAAGCATCCAGCAGGCCCTTGCCGCAAATGCCGCGTTATGGTCGTCGTAGCAGACGATCACATCATCGGTGTTGATGCCCCAATTGCTGAGTGTTGCCCACCAAGTGCTTACAGGAGGAAGTGGGTGTCGCCCCATGGGATGGCGGCCCGCTCGGTTGGTCATTATTGGGCCTGATAAGTCATCGTTGAGGTGGGCGTACACGGCGCCTGGGATATGGCCAGCTAGAAAGGCGGTATGACCGGCAGTATCGTCCTTTGACTGCAGCTCGAACCGGCAATCAATGAAGCGAGCGCTAGTTGGGACTTCTGAACTAGTTATAAATGGACGACTTTTGATCATTGGTGGCTCTCCTGAGTAATGAATCTAAATTAATTGTTCTAAGCTATTGAAGCAATGGGAATTTCTCGTATAATGGCGCCCTTGTTATGGTCCTATCGGTCCTCTCGCAATGAGCAACTGTAAACCCCGCCAGGCCCGGAAGGGAGCAACGGTAGCAGTGACCTCATGTGCCGGGATGTGGCTGATAGGGCCACCCAAATTTCTTTCGCCAGTCGGCAAAAAATAACTCCCTCAATCGGATTCATCGGTATTCAGACTACCCTTTTGGTGGTTATAATGGATTGATTCGTCAGTTCGTTCAGGAAGGCCCATGTCATACCAAGTTCTCGCGCGAAAATACCGCCCAGCTAATTTCCATGAAACCGTGGGGCAGGAGCATGTATTGCGGGCGTTAATTAATGCGCTCGACAACAATCGGCTACACCATGCCTATCTGTTCACTGGTACTCGTGGTGTTGGTAAGACAACGATTGCTCGCATTCTGGCCAAGTGCCTCAACTGTGAGCGTGGGGTGAGCTCTAAACCCTGCGGTGAATGTAATGCTTGCCTAGATATTGCAGCGGGTCGTTTCATTGATTTAATTGAAGTGGATGCGGCGAGTAGAACGAAGGTAGAGGACACCCGCGAACTCCTCGACAATATCCAATATGCGCCCACAGCAGGCCGCTTTAAGGTGTACCTCATTGATGAGGTACACATGCTGTCAAATCACAGTTTCAACGCGCTGTTGAAAACGCTTGAAGAGCCACCGCCGCATGTAAAATTCCTGCTGGCGACTACGGATCCGCAGAAGTTACCTATTACCGTATTATCACGTTGTCTGCAGTTATCGCTGAAGAATATGACGCCGGATCGTATCGTGAGTCATTTGCAAACGGTATTAGCTAGTGAAGCGTTAGGTTTTGAAGATGAGGCACTTTGGTCCCTTGCTCAAGCGGCAGACGGTAGTATGCGTGATGCACTCTCACTTACTGATCAAGCGATAGCTTTCGGTGATGGCAGTGTGCAAAGTGCCGACGTCAATACGATGCTCGGTACCATCGATCGCGGTGTGGTGCAGCAGTTATTGGAATTGCTGATTGATGGTGAGCGCAAAGCACTAATGACTTTTGTTGCGCAGCTAGCAGAGCAGGCTCCTGATTTTTCTCGGCTACTAAGTGATTTAACCCTTGCGCTTCATAAACTGGCAATGCTTCAGGTAGTTCCGGATTACCCAATTCCGGTCGCCATGGACGCCAAGGCACTGGGCGAACTCGCGAAGCGAGTGACGGCTGAAGATGTACAACTGTTTTATCAGATCGGCGTGCAATCATTGGCTGAATTGAAGCGCTCACCGGATGAGATGGTCGGCTTTGAAATGGTCTTGCTTAGAATGCTGGCCTTCCGACCACAGGGGGTGATCGATATTGAGCATGCCCCAGATACTGAGACGGCGCCGCCGCCAAAAAAGACGCTACCCCAGTCGGATGAAGTAGCATCGACTGGGGCGAAAGCTGAGGTCGAACCAACGATAGCTGATACTCTCCCATCTCAAGCTGACAGTAATGCAGGAGCACGAGCCGCTGAGGCGAGTATGTCATCCGCAGCTGAGCAGGGCGACGCGACAATCTCCGCGCAAGGGTCAGTCAATTCAAACGAATTGGTGCGAACTGGTGTGGCCGAGTCTGAGCCCGCCCCATCATCATCGATGGAACAGCCGCCGTGGGATACCGAATTATCACCTTCATCACCTTCATCACCTTCATCACCTTCATCAGCAATGCCGCCCGCACAGGGAGTTAGCGAGCCGAGCGAGCGCACAGGCGTTTCGCGTTCAGGGCTTGCTGAAGTCAATGAAGAAGACGCAGCTGAGGCCAACGCAGCACGGATAACTGACGCAAACGCAGCAGGGGCAACTGACGCCCACCTAGCGGATCATGTTGATACGCAGCCACAGCCTATCGCTTCGAATTTTGAACGAGAAACTGACATTGCTACGCTGGCGCCAGCTAATCACCCTGAACGCTCGTACCGTTTGAGTTCGCTAAATCAGGAGAGTTTTCCCGAATTTGCATTGCGACTACAGATGACGGGCCCAGCAGGAAGCGCACTTCATCAGATGTCGCTCCAGAGTGTTGTGGGTAATCAGCTAAACTTAGTCATGGATAGCGCGCAATCCATGCTGCTTAAAGCGCGACAGCAGGAGCAGCTAACCGAGGCATTTTCAGTTGCGCTTGGTGAGCCGGTACTACTGAATATTGCAGAAGGTGACCCAGGATTACTTACCGCGTCGTTGCGTAGGTTAGAAATAGATACTCGGCGCAGAGAGCAGGCAATAGCCCAGCTTAATAATGATCCAGTCATACAGTTTTTGAATCAAGAAATGGGTGCGAAGGTTTTGCCACACACGGTTGTGTCACTTGCCCCAGAGGAGTTTTAAATGAGTTTCGGTGATATGAGTGGCCTGATGAAGCAGGCCAAAGAAATGCAAAAGAAAATGGCAGACCTGCAAGAGCAAGCTGCTAACGCTAAGGTCATCGGCGAGGCCGGTGCAGGTATGGTTAAGGTCACGATGACAGGCCGTCACGATGTTAGCGACGTAGAAATTGATCCATCGTTGCTCAGCGAAGATAAAGAACTGTTGGAAGATCTACTCGCCGCAGCAGTTAACGATGCGGTAAGACGTGTTGAAGCGGCTAATCAAGAAGCTATGAAATCGTTGACGGGTGGTATGCCACTTCCCGACGGTTTCAAGATGCCATTTTAAGGTAGCTTGCGCCGATGAATTTTAGCCCGTTAATTACGCAGTTGATCGACAGTCTCAAAGTGCTTCCAGGAGTTGGTCCGAAAACGGCTCAACGAATGGCTTTACATCTTTTGGAACGCAACCCAGAGGGCGCCAAACAATTGGCGAGCTCGGTAGAACTTGCGGTAGAAAAGGTTGGGCGCTGTCCACGTTGTCGTAATCTAACTGAAGAACCGCTGTGTGGAATTTGCCGTAGTTCGCGCAGAGATCCAAGTATTCTGTGCGTGGTGGAGTCGCCAACCGATGTCATGGCAATTGAGATGTCAGGTGGTTACTCGGGGCGATATTTTGTGCTAATGGGCCATCTCTCACCCATTGATGGCATTGGTCCTCAGGATATTGGTATTGACGAGTTAGAAACCCTCTTATCCGAGGGCGATGTAAAAGAACTCATTCTGGCTACCAACCCAACGGTAGAAGGTGAGGCGACCGCTCACTTCGTGGCTGAAAAAGCCAAGCAGTATCAGGTGGTAACCAGTCGTATTGCCCATGGTGTTCCGCTTGGTGGCGAACTGGAATTTGTTGATGGTGGCACACTCACACACGCCTTTAGTGGGCGCAAGGTAATGAATTAATGGCGGCATCAAATTGGATTGAAACGAATGAGGCGCTGGCGGTTCTTTGCCAGCGCCTCGAAGCTCAAGATTGGCTGGTGTTAGATACCGAGTTCGAGCGACGAACTACCTTCTACCCCAAGGCGGGCCTAATACAACTTGGAACCGTGGACGAAGTCTGGCTTATCGACGCATTAGCGGTGAGCGACTGGGAACCATTGGTTGAACTGATGGAAACCACCGCCATTGTGATGCATTCCTGTAGTGAGGACTTAGAGGTCCTACGACATCTATGTGGTGCGATACCAAAGCGTATTTTTGATACTCAGGTGGCGGCGGCCTTATGTGGTTTGCGCTCGGGCATTGGTTTTGCCGAACTGGCTGAGCATTTGTTTAATGTCAAACTTGATAAGGGCGAAACACGAAGTAATTGGCTACAGAGACCGTTGCGAGACTCGCAGCTGCGCTATGCTGAAGACGATGTGGTCTGGCTTGCCAAGGCATTTCCAGCGTTGATGCTGCGCCTAGAAGAGCGCGTAGATTGGGTTTGGGAAGAGGGCGACTTTACCATTGCGAGCTCGCATGCCAATGACCACCTCAGCTACTATTTTGATCGTCTCACCAAGGTGGCTGATCGAGATCCGCTAACTCAACATGTTGCTAAAGCGCTAAGTGACTGGCGTGAACAGCAAGCGCGGGACCGAGATATGCCCCGCAATCGAGTACTAGCCGAGGCGTCGTTGGTGCAGTTAGCGGTACAAAAGCCGCAGCATGCGGCGGCAATGACTGACATTGTCGACCTTTCACCGGGACAGATAAAGCGCTATGCCGAAACATGGATTGGGCTCATCAACGAAGTAGTCGCTTCCGAGCCCACTGAAGCGTTGATGCCGCGCCTGTTAACGAAGTCGCAAACCAAACAGTATAAAGTGTTTATGAAGATGGTGGACAAGGAGGCTCACGCACTGGAAGTCCCTCGTGAGATGCTAGCATCGAAGAAGGTGGGCCAAGCGTTCATTCGTACCAACAGCTTCCAGCAGTTACCAGCTCTCCCGAAGTGGAGAATCCCCTATTTAGAAAGTGCCCAACAGCGTTTTCATGAAAAGAAAGTAGAGTCAGAAGTATGAAGCAACATTGTATTGTGTCGGTATATCGTTCAGCTAAAGAGGACGGTATGTATCTCATCGTGGAGAAAGCTCAGGGGCTAAAAAAGGTTCCTGAACCGCTCCTAACTCGCTTCGGCCCAGCCAAAGAAAGCATGGCTTTTTTGTTAACGGAAACTAAAAAACTGGCTCGCTTTGATGCGCAGCAAGTACTCGACGCCATTCGTGACAATGGATTCTTCCTACAGCTACCGCCACCTCGCGATGACGAAATGGCAGAAATTGCACTTAAGAATTCAAAGCTACAGCGATGAACGCTCTTAATCGCGCCTTTTGGGAGACAACGCCGCTCACTGAAATGACTAAAGATCAGTGGGAGTCATTATGTGATGGCTGTGGCAAGTGTTGTTTGCAGAAGTTTATCGATGACGAGACAGATGAGTTGGTTTACACCAATATTGCTTGCCAGTTACTTGACCGCTCCAGTTGTCAGTGCTCTGATTACAGTCAGCGAAAGCAGCGTGTTCCCGATTGTACCCAGTTGACCGTAGCGGATATCGATCAATTTGATTGGCTACCCGTCAGCTGTAGTTATCGATTGGTCGCCATGGGATTACCACTTCCTGAATGGCATCATCTGCTAACTGGCGATCGGGATTCCATTAAAGCGGCCGGAATGTCGGTGGCTAATCGCTGTGTTTCGGAACTTGATGTGAGTGAAGATGACATCGAGACACATATTATTCAGTGGGTGAATTGAGATGATTGATAGTTATTTATTTGCGTGGGGAGCTTGGCTTGTAGGCGGTACGATCTGTCTGGTTGTGTGGGCTCGGATACTAAACAGCTTACCGGAGTGGATGTTTTATATCATCTGGTGGGCTACGTTGGGACTTATTTTGGCACCCGCTGCAGAGTCACCGGGTTCTGATCTCTGGGCTCCAGCAATTTTGTCTGCAGTATTCGATCTACTCAACGGTGTAGACGGTGGCTTTATGCGTGCGGGTCAATCGCTAATAAGTGGTGCGATCATTGGCGCGATATTAGGCGTCGTGATGTCCATCCTGCGTACCAGAAAGCGTCTTAACAACGTAGGTACTTAGCGGTAATGCTCGTTAGCTTTGCAACGAGTGCGGTCATTGTATTTTCGATCGCAGTCCTGTGGCTAGGGCAACAGGCGATTACTCGTCTAGAACCTTTAGCACGCTGGCAGATACCACCGGCCGTTGTTGGTGGTTTACTATTTAGCGCTACGCTTACATTAATATCTGCGCTTGCTGATATTGAGTTCCAATTCGATCTGAGCGCCCGCGAGCCTCTACTCCTAGTATTTTTTGCCAGTGTTGGACTCAGTGCTAAGTTAACTGATGTGTTTCGCGGTGGACCATTACTTTTTAAACTCGCGCTGGCAACGATCGCACTACTATTTCTCCAGAATCTCGTTGCGGTCCTGTTAACGACTCAATTTGATCTTGAGCCCACCTACGGTTTGATGGCTGGCAGTATTTCGCTGGCTGGAGGCCATGGAACGGCGATATCCTGGGGTGAGTACTTTTCCGAACTGGGTTTTCCCGGTGCTGCTGACTTAGGTCTCGCCTACGCCACGATGGGGCTCATTGCTGGAGGTTTAGTTGGCGGCCCGCTGGGTCAGTTCCTCATTCGCTTTGCACGCAACAGCTCATCAAATGACGACACCATTGAGAAGTTACCTAAACACTCGCCCGTAGCGATTGAGATGACAACCTCAGGGGTTATTAATGCGGTGCTATTTTTCGCGATATGTACTGGCGTTGGCGGCGTTCTAAACGAACTGATGTCGGCACGAGGGCTGCTACTGCCGGGCTTCGTCACAGCGATGTTGGTTGGTGTAGTGATTGCCAACTATGCCCGAAGTCGAAACTATCAGGTGAGCTTTGGCGTTATTACTGTTATCGGCGACGTCTGCCTTAATCTCTTTTTGGCAATGAGTCTAATGACCATGGATTTAATGGGACTCTGGGCGCAAATAGGTCAACTAGCGGTAATGATGACGGGGCAAATTATTCTGGTAGTGGGTATTGCCGTCTTCGTTGTCTTCCCTTTGGCGGGTAAAAATTATGATGCCGCGGTCTGTAGTGCTGGCTTCGCTGGTATTGGTTTAGGCGCTACTCCGGTTGGCGTGGCGAATATGCATTCGATTACCGAGCGTTACGGCCCGTCAACTCGTGCTTTTATTGTTATTCCCTTAATTGGCGCGGGGCTTCTGGATTTAGCCAACGCTTCAGTGATTCAGTTGTGGTTGCTATGGTTGGGACATTAATTGATCGGGCTGGATTGCCGCGTTGCTCGCGCTGTAATCTTCGCGAAGTAGCCTGCTTCTGTCATGCGGTACAGACGCTTAACTTGCCGTTCGAAGTACATGTGCTAGTTCATCCGCTAGAACTTAAACGACCGTCATCCAGTATCTTTTTCCTTCAACTGGATAGCCAGGTGAGCCTCCATATTTACCAGCGCACTGAATTATTAACGCCGAAAGCCGGTGATGTGTTGCTCTTCCCGCAATCCGACGACAAGACGCCAACGAGTTCGGGTGCTAGTTCGGATACAAAATCCGACAAAAGTTCCGATACAAGTTCCGCTACGCGTTCTAATACAAGTTCCTCTGAACTTGTGGATATCCAACGTCTCTGGTTGTTGGAGGGGACGTGGCAAGAGGCAACAAAGATGCTAGCAAAGCAACCGCTGCTCGCTGCACTGCCGCGTCTCAGCGTTGCCGATCAGCCTAGCCGATATCCGTTTCGGAAGAATCAGCGCACAGGCGGGTTGAGTACTGCTGAAGCACTCCTAGCGAGTGTTGATGATGCACATAGCAAACGGAGAAGCAGCTACTATGATAACTACTTGGCTCACGCGGTAGCCAGTATGAATGGACATGCCCCATGTTGAAGAAGATAGAGCCCGTTAGCTTTCCGCTGGTAAAGCAGTTTTATAAAGTCACTCGTTACGGCGGTTCGCCTGGACGTCAGGAGACGGTATGGGCTTGGTATGAGAGTACTCAACTCATAGCTTGCGTGCGTCTTGAACCTAAGGATGATGGCTACTTTCTTCGAGCAATGGTGGTTCATCCTGATTTTCGAGGCTTGGGTATTGGTGCCAAATTTTTGGCGGCTGTTGTCCAGCAATACCCGAATGACGAGATTTATTGCTTTCCCTTTAGTCATTTAGAGGGCTTCTATCGGTCTGGGGGGTTTTTACTGGCGAATGATGAGGGCCCAGACTGGTTTAAGCAGCAATATAAGCGCTTAAGTCAGCAACGTGATGTTGTGGCGATGCTGCGAATCACCTCAAAAGACTAAAAGCTGTCGCCTGCGGACACGGCATAGTGAACCGTAGCGCGTAAACTAGCGAAAGCGTTATTTATAAACCTGATGTGTCTAGGAGAAAGTTTGTGAAATTTACTGGTACCGATCGATATGTTTCAACGAGTGAACTGAGTTTAGCGGTTAACGCCGCCGTCACACTCCAACGTCCGCTGTTAATTAAAGGCGAGCCGGGTACCGGTAAAACTATGCTGGCCGAAGAGGTGGCTGAATCTCTTGGGCTACGACTTATCCAGTGGCATATTAAGTCAACGACCAAGGCTCAGCAGGGACTCTACGAGTATGACGCTGTTTCGCGTCTTCGGGACTCTCAGCTTGGTGATGATCGAGTTCACGATATCAAAAACTACATCAAGAAGGGCAAGCTTTGGGAGGCCTTCGAGAGCGAAGAAACGGTTGTGTTATTGATTGACGAGGTCGATAAGGCCGATATCGAGTTCCCGAACGATCTGCTCGTAGAGATTGATAAGATGGAATTCTTTGTTTATGAAACTGGCGAGACCATTAAAGCGAAAAAACGCCCGATTGTAATCATTACGTCGAACAATGAAAAAGAACTCCCTGATGCATTCCTGCGTCGCTGTTTCTTCCACTTTATTAACTTCCCAAGCCAAGAAACTATGCAGCAAATCGTTGACGTTCACTTCCCAGAGCTAAAGAACGATTTGGTGAACGAAGCACTTGAAGCCTTCTTTGATCTTCGTAACGTGCCTGGGCTGAAAAAGAAACCGTCAACCTCTGAATTGATCGACTGGTTGAAGCTGCTATTAGCCGACGACGTCTCCGCTGACGCGCTCATTAATAAGCAGGGCAGTTCTGCTATCCCACCGTTACACGGTGCCCTAGTGAAAAATGAGCAAGACGTCCAGCTGTTGGAACGCCTGGCCTTTATGGCGCGTCGAGAGCGCCTGTAAATGCTACTTAAGTTTTTCTACACCCTCCGCAAGGTAGGTGTTCCGGTTACACCAAAGGAGCACCTCGTGTTGTTGGAGGCGATGTCCAAAAATCTGGTTTTTGCCAATGTTGAAGAGTTCTATCAGCTGGCGCGCCTGTGCCTGGTGAAAGATGAGAAGTATTACGACAAGTTCGATAGGGCCTTCGGTGTTCACTTCGAAGAACTCGAATCGCTTGATGACTTTATCGAAGCGTTGATTCCGGATGAGTGGCTTCGTCAAGAATTTATGAAGAGCCTCAGCGAAGAGGAGAAGGCCGCCATTGAAAGCCTTGGCGGTCTGGAGGAACTTATCGAGGCCTTCAAGAAACGGCTCGAGGAACAAAAAGAGCGTCATGCAGGTGGTAACAAATGGGTGGGTACCGGCGGCACTTCGCCGTTTGGCCACGGTGGTTTCCATCCTGAGGGAATTCGTGTTGGTGGCCAAGGTGGTCAACGCAAGGCGGTAAAGGTGTGGGACCAGCGGCAGTATCGTAATTACGATGACGATGTCCAATTGGGAACCCGAAATATTAAAGTGGCACTTAAACGCCTGCGCAAGTTCGCTCGCACCGGAGCCGCCGACCAACTAGATATCGATGACACCATTCGTAAAACGGCGAACAATGCTGGGTACCTAGACATTACCATGGTGCCTGAAAAGCATAATGCCGTAAAAGTGCTATTGTTTTTAGACGTTGGCGGCTCCATGGACTCCTATGTGCGCACCGTGGAGGAACTTTTCTCTGCGGCCAAAACTGAGTTTAAGCACTTAGAATACTTTTACTTTCACAACTTTATCTATGACCATGTTTGGAAAAATAACCTTCGACGAGCCGAACAGAGTCAGCCACTTACTGAGGTGCTCAATAAGTATGGCTCGGACTACAAGGTTATTTTCGTGGGCGATGCCGCGATGGCGCCCTACGAGATCGTATCGCCCGGTGGCAGCGTGGAGTACTGGAATCAAGAATCTGGTGAGGCCTGGATGCGACGGGTCAAAGCGGCATTCCCGAAGCTAGTCTGGCTAAATCCCACACCAGAGAAATACTGGGTACATACGCAGTCTATTTCAATGGTCCGGGAGTTGGTGGAGGACGATATGTATCCACTGACTATCGACGGCTTAGCGAGGGCCATGCAAAACCTCGTAAAGTGAGCTCTTCGCTTAGGTATTTCGTGCAGTGTTAGGAACTATGAAGTTAGTGCTAAACTCTGTACACTTTGTTGACGTTACTGTGATAAAACGTTGCTTTAGCAACAAATAAACTAAAAATAGGTAATTTTCATGACAGATGTAGGACGCCAGGGACGATTAAATCACGGCTTACCGGCCGAGGTTGATGTAACAGCTTTTGAGAACATTAACTCGGTCTACCGAGAAGCTGTGTCAAAATATGGTAGCAGCACGGCCTTTTCTTCAATGGGGCGTGAAGTTTCTTACGGGGAATTGGATCAATTATCCGGCGCATTTGCGTCATGGATTCAAAACCATACCAATCTTCAGCCAGGCGATCGTATCGCGCTTCAGCTGCCTAATATTCTTCAGTATCCTATCGCAATGTTTGGTGCAATCCGTGCCGGTTTAGTGGTAGTGAACACTAATCCGCTTTATACCGCTCGCGAGATGAAGCACCAGTTCACTGACTCCAATGCGAAAGCTATCGTTATCTTAGCGAATATGGCGTCGTTGTTAGACGAAGTTATTCCGGATACCAACATCGAGCATGTAGTTGTGACCGAGATCGGCGATATGCTGTCGCCGGTTAAACGTGTCCTCGTTAACACCGTCGTAAAACATGTTAAGAAAATGGTTCCTGCTTACCAGCTGCCAACGGCGTTGAAGTTCCGTGATGTCCTCGCGAAGGGCGCACAGAAACCTATGCAGGAACAGGCACCAACGGCCGATGACATTGCTGTGCTGCAGTATACCGGTGGTACTACGGGTGTAGCGAAGGGCGCGATGCTAACCCATGGCAATATTGTGGCGAACATGATGCAAACCGCACCGCAGATGGATGCCACTGGAATGGTGCCGGGTAAAGAAGTGCTGATTGCACCACTGCCTCTATACCATATTTACGCCTTTACTATTCATTGTATGGTTGGTTTTCAACGTGGCTGCCACACTGTACTTATCGCCAACCCTCGCGACATCCCAGGGTTTGTGAAAGAGCTTAAATCCCACAAGTTCTCAACCTTCATTGGTTTGAATACTCTGTTTATTGGTCTAATGAACAACCCAGATTTCGCTAAATTGGACTTCTCGCCGCTCAAACTGACTATGTCAGGTGGTATGGCGCTGTCTCGTTCGGTTGCTGAAGCTTGGGAAAAGATGACAGGTTGTACGGTTTCTGAAGGTTACGGCATGACCGAAACTTCTCCAGTAGCCTGTGCTAACCCACCAAAGGCTGAGCAGTTGGGTACGGTAGGTTTGCCGGTTCCCAATACTGAAGTGAAGACGATTGATGAAGACGGTAACGATCTACCAATTGGTGAAGTCGGCGAGTTATGCATCAAAGGTCCACAGGTAATGAAGGGCTACTGGCAGCGCGAAGACGCTACGGCAGAGGTACTGGATGCCGAAGGTTGGCTTCGTACTGGTGATATGGCTGTCATTCAGGAAGATGGCTTCGTAAAGCTGGTTGACCGTAAGAAGGACATGATCATCGTTTCCGGCTTCAACGTTTTCCCGAATGAGTTGGAAGATGTATTGATGGCTCATGACAAGGTTGTAGAGTGTGCCGCAGTGGGTCTTCCCGACGAAACTAGCGGTGAAGTGATTAAGATCTTCGTTGTGTCGAGTGATGCGTCACTCACATCCGATGATGTTCGTCAGTTCATGCGCAAGAACCTAACAGCATACAAAGTTCCTAAGTTTGTTGAGTTCCGTGATGAGCTACCAAAGACTAACGTAGGTAAAGTACTTCGTCGTGAGTTACGTGACGAGGCTGTAGGCGAGAAATAAACCTATCGTATTGAGTTAGGTTGCGGATTAGCTAAGCGCTAAATCCACGAGAGAGGCGTCACTTCACGGTGGCGCCTTTTTTTATGGATAGTGCTTTGGTTTGAAGCAATACTCGGTTATACCAAAGCCCCCAGCGCTGATAATTTTGCTATGATACCGCCATCTAATGAGAGTATGTGCATGCAAGACTTTTCCCAGTGGCTACGCGTAGATGTAGCCAAGTTTCGTTCCTTGACGAATAAAATTAAGAACCTTCAGCGCAAAAAGAAGCCCGTTGAACGTTTATCAGCTGAGCGCAGCGAATTAGTCGCTTCAGCCCCAGCTCGACTTGAGCAGAAGTTAGCCGAACTCCCGCAACCACGCTTTGATGACTCGCTACCAATCAGTGAAAAGCGCGAACAGATTGCCGAGCTTATTCGCGATAACCAAGTAGTGGTTGTGGCGGGCGAAACGGGTTCAGGTAAAACCACTCAGTTACCTAAAATTTGCCTGTCTCTGGGCCTAGGGGCGCGCGGACTTATCGGGCATACGCAGCCACGTCGACTCGCCGCAAGCTCAGTGGCCAGTCGGATTGCTGAAGAGCTCGGACAAACGCTGGGCGAGAGCGTTGGCTATCAAGTTCGCTTCAATGATCAGAGTGGGCCCAATACGGCGATTAAGCTGATGACAGATGGCATCTTGCTAGCCGAGATGGCCAGAGATAGATGGTTATCACGCTATGATGTCATCATCATTGATGAGGCTCATGAGCGAAGTCTTAATATCGACTTTTTGCTGGGATACCTTAAGCAGCTGCTACCCAAACGCCCGGACTTGAAGGTGGTCATTACCTCGGCGACCATTGATGTAGAGCGATTCAGTGAGCATTTTAATGGTGCTCCAGTTATTGAAGTATCTGGTCGAAGCTTTCCGGTTGATATCGAATACCGGCCGCTAATTGGCGATGAGAGCGATGCCGATCTCAGTCTCTATGATGGTATCTGCGAAGCGGTAGAACATATTATTGATCTAGAAAAGCGGGGCGAGTCACCGGCGAAGGGTGATGTGCTCGTTTTCTTGCCGGGTGAACGCGAAATTCGTGAAACCCACAAGCAACTTAAGGCTCGGCAGTTCGCTCATACCGAAGTGCTGCCACTCTATGCACGTCTGTCCAGTGCCGAACAAAACAAAGTTTTCGCGCCGCATCGGGGCAGGAGAATCGTACTGGCTACTAACGTCGCCGAAACCTCCTTAACGGTTCCGGGTATTGGCTATGTGATTGATCCAGGGCTTGCACGTCTGAGTCGCTATAGTTATCGGTCTAAGGTTCAGCGCCTTCCCATAGAAGCGGTATCTCAGGCTAGCGCTAATCAACGCGCAGGTCGATGCGGACGACTTTCCCATGGATTGTGCATTCGCCTCTACAGTGAAGAGGACTTTGCCGGTAGGGTGGCGTTCACGGAACCTGAGATTATGCGCAGTAATCTCTCGGCCGTCATCCTACAAATGTTAAACCTGAAGCTGGGCGATATTAAGCAGTTTCCCTTTGTGAACGCGCCAGATAATCGTTTTATCAATGACGGCTTTAAACGCCTAGAAGAAATTGCCGCGGTCTCTCCGACAGGAGAAATGACTGACTTAGGAAGAAAGCTCTCGAAGCTCCCCATTGATCCACATTTAGCGCGAATGCTATTCACCGCCCAGCAAAAGAATGCGCTGCGTGAAGTGCTGATTATCGTGAGTGCGATAGCGGCCCAAGATCCCCGTGAGCGACCGGCTGATAAAAAAGCCCAAGCTGATCAAAAACACGCTCAGTGGAATCACGAGAATTCGGATTTTATGGCCTATGTGAACCTTTGGGATAGCTATCACGAATGGGCGGAGGATCTCAGTCAAAGTCAGCTACGTAAACGCTGTAAACAGGAGTATTTATCCTATATCCGCATGCGTGAATGGCGCGATCTTTACACCCAGATTCAGGGTGTATGTAGGGAGATTGGTTGGAAGAAGAATCAGGACGCGGCCAACTATGACGATATTCATGTTGCACTGGCCTCGGGCTTACTAGGCCAGATTGCTATGCGTGACGGTAAGGACGAGTATTTAGGTGCTCGTCAACGTCGCTTTGTTATTTTCCCCGGTTCGTCGATGCGGAAAAAGAAACCGAACTGGATTCTCAGTGGTCAGCTCCTAGAAACATCACAGGTATTCGCCCACCAGGTGGCGATGATTGAGCCGGAATGGCTTCTCTCAGTGGCCAAGCACTTGGTTAAATATCACTATTCAGAACCCTACTATTCTGCGAAGCAGGGCAGAGTGATGGCGTTTGAGCGGATTACGCTCTACGGCTTAAACTTAGTGGAGCAAAAGCGTGTAGGGTATGGCGACAAAGACCCTGTCGTGGCGCGGGAGCTATTTATCCGCGGCTGCCTAGTTGATGGTGAATATCGAGCGAAAGCGAAGTTCTATCAACACAATAGCGCGCTTCGTAAACAGATTGAGTCAGCCGAGGAAAAGACGCGTCGTAGAGATTTACTGGTTGATGAAGAGGCGATTTTCCAATTCTATAATGATCGGATACCCGCGGAAATTTGCGATCTAGTTAGCTTCGAAACGTGGCGAAAGGAATCTGATGCAGTACAGCCTAAACTGCTGTTTATGAGTCAAAGTGATCTTGCGCAGCGCGATGTGTCTGTTGACGGAGCTCAGTTTCCCACCCATATTCATTTGGCCGGTGCCGAGTTTAAGTTGCGTTATCGTTTTGAACCCGGACACGCAGCCGACGGTGTCAGCGTGGTCATTCCGCTGCAGTTCCTTGAGCTAGTTCAAGCGGCGGAGCTTGAGTGGTTGGTTCCGGGCTTACTTCGCGATAAGTGTATCGCGCTAGTTAAAGCACTGCCGAAGGCGAAGCGCAAATCATTTGTACCCGTCCCCGATTTTGTCGATAGGGTGATGCCTAGGCTTCGCAACGGAGCTCGTTCACTGACTCAGGCTCTGTCTGACGAATTATCCTATGTCAGTAATGTTCGTTTTGAGCCTGCCGACTGGCAAGAGGCCGCTTTAGATGACTTCTATCGTTTGAATATTGTGGTGGTGGACGAACGAAAGAAGCGCTTGGCCATGGGGCGAGACCTCAATCAGCTGCGCCAGCAGTTGAAAGCGAAGATTCAAGCTGCGCTGGCGGCCGTTCAGGATGATGAAGTCAATACCGTTGAGTCTATTGTTGAGTGGAACTTCGGGGATTTGCCACGAGAGCGGATGATTGCCAAGTCCGGCGTAAAAATTACGGCTTACCCAGCGCTGGTGGACGACGGAGAATCTACCTCACTACAGTTATTCGATCGCCGTGAAGAGGCCCAGTTAAGAGGGGTGCGTGGCTTAGCCCGCTTGGTCCTGTTGCAGCTTCCAACTCAGGCACGAGATATTCGCAAGGAAGTATTCCGAGACAACAGGATTAAGTTGGCGCTGGCGGCTATTTGCCCTAGGGACCAGCTTATCGAAGATCTGTTGATGGTGGCAGCAAGAGAGGTATTTCAGCTCCAAGAATGGCCTAAAGATCAAGCGGCGTTTAACCAGCGAGTCAGCGCTCATCGAAGTGAGTTTCTTCTCTACTGTCGTGAACTCGCCAATTTCTTAACCAAGCTATTAACCGACTATGCGGAACTAAGAGGCGTATTACGGAAAACCAATAGTCTGGCACTCACTTTCGCTATTGGCGATATTAAGAATCAGTGGGCAGAGCTATTTGGCCCAGGCTTTCTTTGGCGCACCCCTAGAAAATGGCTAGACCAATATCCACGGTACTTGCAGGCTAGTTTTAAACGGCTTGAGCAGGTGCAGGGAAAGGTCCAGAAGGATCGGCTAGCGATTGGCATGGTGGATGCTTATTTACCGGACGTAATTAACAAATTGAGTGCGGAAGACGGCCTTATGTGGGAATCCGAAGCTGCATTGGTTGATTTTCGTTTTATGATGGAAGAATGGCGCATCCAGTTGTTTGCTCAGCCGATGAAGACAATTATGTCTGTATCGGAGAAGCGGGTAAAGCAAGCTTGGGTTGAAGTTAGTCAACAATAACACCCTGTGCACAGCTGCTTGCTTGGGCCTGGCACTTCATTAATATTTTTGGGAGTACACCAAATGTCTAATAAAATTCTACCAGCAGTCGCCGCACTAAGTGCCGCTTTGGCTGCCGTTTCAGCTGCTGATCTTGAAGCTAAACCATTCTCTGCTGAGAATCTTGATAACGGCTATTTCGTTAATTTCGCTGAAGGAAGCTGTGGCGAAGGTAAGTGCGGCGGTGAAGGTGCTGACGATTCAGAAGGTAGCTGTGGCGAAGGCTCTTGCGGTGAAGGTGCTGACGATTCAGAAGGCTCTTGTGGCGAAGGTAAGTGCGGCGGCGAAGGTGCTGATGATTCAGAAGGTAGCTGTGGCGAAGGTAAGTGTGGCGAAGGTGCTGACGATTCAGAAGGAAGCTGTGGCGAAGGAAGCTGTGGCGGCGAAGGTGCTGACGATTCAGAGGGTAGCTGTGGCGAAGGCAAGTGCGGCGGTGCGTAAGCATTGACACACTTTGCTGAGGTTAACGGCGTAGGTTTAGGTCTGCGCCGTTCACTTATAAGTCAGTTACAGGCACCAGGTGGCTGTGACGGGATTGATTTTTTCGAACTTGCCCCGGAAAACTGGATCAATTTAGGCGGTCGTTATGCCGATAGGTTAAAGTGGTTTAGTGATCGCTTTCCTATTGTTTGCCATGGTTTGTCACTGAATCTAGGCGGACAGGATCCGCTGGACTTCAAACTGTTAGCTGATGTGAAAGCGTTTCTTCGGATGCATAATGTGAAGTGCTATTCCGAACATCTTAGTTTCTGTGGCCACGGGGGCTTGCTCTATGATTTGCTTCCCATACCTTTTACTGAAGAGGCTGTCACCCACGTCGCGGAGCGTATACGTGTCGTGCAGGATTTTCTCGAACAGCCCATCGCGGTTGAAAATATTTCCTACTATCTAGCGCCAAGCCAAGAACTCACCGAGATTGAGTTTGTTAACGCGGTATTACGCGAGGCTAACTGTCGGCTCATGCTAGATATCAATAATGTTTACGTGAATAGCGTAAATCATTGCTATGACCCCATCGATTTTATTGCGCAATTACCCAGTGAACGAATTGCCTACGCCCATATTGCTGGACATGCGGATGAAGCTGAAGATCTCAAAGTTGATACGCACGGTGCGCCACTAATTAAGCCGGTTCTGGATTTAGCGCAGGGCTGCTATCGTCGATTTGGTGCTATCCCTACTGTGCTCGAACGCGATTTTAACTTCCCTCCGCTTGCCGAGTTGAAGCAGGAAGTTAGTGATGTGAAGCGTGTTCAGGAGAGAGCTCTTGTCGAACTTTCGTGAGTTACAGGGTGCATTAGCCGCTAGCGTGAGGTTTAAGGTCCATGATGAAAGTCTTGACGTTGAGGCTCGTCGTTTAGCGATTTATCAGCGCCTAGTATTTAATAATTTATTCGGCTTGCTAAGCGGTGGTTACAAAAAGCTTCGCCGCGCAATGGGCGATGAACAGTTTCGCAAGCTAGTTCGAGCATTTCTTGAGTCTGGGGTTTCTCAGACCCCTTACTTTGCAGAAATATCTGGAGAGTTCCTAAGTTGGTTCGTTCAGCAGGAAGCGCCTAAATGGCAGCACGAGCTTGCTGAGTATGAGCGGGCGGGGATTGCTATTGATATAGAGACCATGGATTGGCCGTCAGCAGCTGCGATTGAAAGTAGGCCGGATGGTGTTCACTTCTCGCCGGCTATTGCACTGTTGTCCTTTGACTATGCCATTTACGAGGCGAGTGAAGGGGTTGCTCCACCGAAACAGCCAACATATATCTTACTTTATCGAAATCCGCACAATAAATTACGCTATAAACTGCTAAATGCAGCAAGTTTCAGCTTGCTGGCTTTGCTACTTCAGGATCAGAACCTAAGTGAGGTGCTGTTGACCCTGGCTACATCAATGGGGGTGGAGAGCCATCGCATTGAGGCGCCGGCAATGGATTTGTTGGCTGAGTTGCAGCGTGAAGGAGCGGTGGTATCTCGCCCAAACAATGGTGGTGCCTAAATGGTTGAAGGTCTTATATGGCAGGGCTTACAGCCTATATTAATCTCTCGCGTTTTCCGCCAATCACTTGTCATTCATCATTTGGCACAGCAGCTAGAAATAGCATGGTAACAAGCTCCCAGTAACACTCTCAGGCGTCGAACTTTGTACGTTCATCGCGGTCTTCTATCCCTAACTATTCATCTTGTACACCTCGGCGAGATTATTTTCGCCGAAGTAATGGTTTGTAACATAGTTGTAATAAACCCTCGTAATAATAACGTCATTGAAATTTAACAAAACTTTAACTTAAGGGTAAAACTATGAACAAAAAGCTTCTAGCAACGGCGGTATCAGCAGCGATGATCGCACCAATGGCTATGGCAGAAACGACAGGTCCAACTTGGTACGGTAAGGCAAACCTTGCTGGTATTAATGTTGACGAAGGTGCCGATGCAAATTGGGATCTTGTTTCTAACGCTTCGCGAATTGGTATTCGCGGTACTGTTGATCTAGGTGATGGCCTTGAAGCTATTTACCAGTTGGAATATGAAGCATCAGTTGATGATGACGATACCGTATTCAAGCAGCGTAACACCTTCGCGGGTTTCCGCGGTGGCTTCGGTACCGCATATGCGGGTCGTCGTGACTCAGCGTTTAAGTACGCTGGCGGTAAGGTTGACTACTCGAATGATTTGGCTGGTGCCGATATCAAGCAGATTATGTTGGGTGAAGAGCGTTTCGATGACGTAGTGGGTTACATCTCTCCTAAGTTCTCTGGTTTTGAAGTACACGCACAGACTTTCCTTGATCAAGGCGAGGATAACGATAACGCGTTCGCACATAACTCTCTGTCTTTGACCTTTAACGAAGGCGGTTTAATGGCAGCCATTGCTTACGACATGGAAACTAAGTCCGATGCAGGTTTTGCTAACATCCTTCGCGGTACTGGTCAGTACACGATGGGTGACCTTCAGTTTGGTGGTATTTGGCAGACTGCCGAATCTGCAGAGGGTGCTGATTTAGGTGACGCCTTCAACGTATCAGCTAGCTACAAGTTCGGTAAGGTAAAGGCTTGGGGTCAATACGGCGAAGGTTTCCAGCCGGTAGGTTTGGCTGACGGTTGGGTTGACGCCAATGGCGATACCGCTGTTGATTCATCGTCAATGTTAGTAGTTGGCGCGGACTATAAGCTAAGCAGCGCCGCTAAGCTTTACGCCTACTACTCAGACCTAGAAGCGACTGATTTAGCTGGAATGACGGCTGAAGAAAGCACGCTAGGACTAGGATTTGAAATCAAGTTCTAAGTATCAGCGCTAGATTTTAGGGAAATATGTTTCTTGAAATCTATGATAAGTTTGAAAAACCCAGCCTAAGTGCTGGGTTTTTCGGTAAATACACTCATCAAATACTAATGCCCAGATGAGTGTTTATGCTAACCTAAACAAAATCTTGGATTATGGAAAGATCTTTGGAAAAACGTTTGGTTATAGTGAGTGCTTTAGCGTCACTCCTTATCAGCGCCGTCTCTAGCGCACAGGATTCCGAAGCAGAGTTGCCTTCAGGTGGGGAAACAGCCGTAGCTGTTGCAGCTGAAGCCGAAAACCCTGCTAATGAGGAAAGCGAAAACGCCGAAGTCACTTATGAGAGTTACGGCAGTGACATTGGTTTCGTACAAACTCAACCGGTGCCCTATGATGGCGACCCATTTGAGGACCTCAATAGGGCGATGCTGTCATTTAATGATGTAGCGGACCGCTATCTTCTCCTTCCGATTGTCACCGGTTACAAATACATCACTCCTGACCCTGTTGAGCGTAGTGTTGATAATATCTTCGCCAATTTGGACGATATTGGTAGTGCTGCTAACTCAATCCTGCAGTTAAAAGTTGTTGATGCTGGCGTCTACGCGGGACGATTTTTAACTAACACCACCATTGGTGTACTGGGGATCTGGGACGTTGCCAGCGAATTAGGTATCCGCCGGTTAGAGGGAGAGGACTTTGGACAGACGCTTGGTTACTACGGTGTTCCCGAAGGACCTTATTTGATGTTGCCATTCTATGGCCCGAGTACGCTTCGAGATGCCCCTGCACGCTATGTTGATAGCTATGTTGATTACACCAGTTATGTGGACCACGTACCCACCCGAAATTCTTTAATGGGAGTTGAGGCCATCAATGTGCGGAGCCAGTTGATTCAGGCAGAAGCTTTCATCACCGGCGATCGTTATACCTTCATTCGCGATGCCTATTTGCAGCGTAGACAGTACCTGGTGCTCGATGGCAAGATGCCGGATGACGAGGAATTTGATGAATTTGGTGGTTTTGGTTCATCCTCAGACGGATTTGGTGGCGAAAGCTATGGTGGCGAAAGTTATGGTGGTGAAAGCTATGGTGGCGAAAGCTATGGTGGCGAAAGCTATGGTGGTGAAAGCTATAGCGACGACTATAGTGACGTGAACAGTAACGATGCCTCGGAAGCTATTGATGAACGCGAGGCACCATCTGATCAGGTGGATGAAAGCGCGGATACCGAAGCTAACCCGCCTCAAAGTAACTAGTTCGATTAAAGCTCTGCAGCTGAGCCAAAAAGCTGCCAGTCCGATAGTCTGAAGGAAAAGCAATGACCAACGTGGATAGTCAGCCCAACCGATACACGCTATTGATTATTGAAGATGACGATATCGTGCGCGATAGTTTGTCACTGTACTTTTCCGACTGTGGCTACAACATCGTAGAGGCGGAAGATGGTGAGATAGGCTTAGCGTTGTTCGCGAAGCACTTACCAGATGTCGTGATTAGTGACTTAAAGATGCCCTATGTAGACGGCCTTTCCGTGCTGGAGGCAATTGCCGAGCAGGGACGAGACGTTCCCTTTATCGTAGTTTCCGGTGCTGGAAAGATGCACGAGGCAGTAAGAGCTCTCCGACTTGGCGCCCATGATTATTTTGTTAAGCCTATTGTGGATATGGAGATTCTTGAACTCTCCATTGAGCGAGCCATTGAGCAACGCTATCTCAAAGAGCAAAATCAACGCTATCGAGCCGAGCTTGAGAGCGCCAATGAGGAGCTAAATCGAAGCTTACAAACGCTCCGTCAGGATCACAAAGCTGCTTTGCAGATTCAACGGGCAATGTTGCCTCAGCAGTCACTGGAAATAGCGGGTGACATGATGAGCCACTTCTGGCGTCCGTCCCTCTATGTGAGTGGAGACTTCCTTGATTGCTTCGATGTAGAGAATCGCTTCACCGTGTTCTATTTAACGGATGTTTCCGGACACGGGGCTCCAGCGGCGTTTGTTACCGTATTCCTCAAGCACTTGTCTACGACGCTGTTAAAGGCGCATCGAACACATAAGGGCCAGCGACGACGTTTCAACACTCCTAGCGATATTCTCGAAGAAATTAACCGCCAGTTAATTTCAGCAAAGCTTGATCGCCACGCCACCATGTTTTTTGGCATTGTGGATAGACGTAGAAGCACGCTCCATTATTCGGTAGCGGGGCATCTACCGTTACCCATTCTTCATCGCGATGGTAAGGCCATCTATTTGCGTGGAAGTGGTATGCCATTAGGTCTGCTCGAGGATAATGAGTGGCGTAATTCGAGCCTTAAGCTTCAGCCTAACGATCAAATCGTAGTGTGTTCTGATGGCGTTTTTGAGCTGATGAAAAATGGTGAACTGGTGGAAAATGAATCACAACTACTCAAAGTTGTAGAAAAATCCAATTCAGTTGATGAAATTGTTGAAAATTTAGGCTTAAATGAAACAAATGATGTACCGGATGACATCGCGATTCTGTTGTTTCAATTAGGCTAATAAAGAATGAATGAAGGCAAGTTGCTATCCGCCAATACCAATGACACCTATGTGGTGAAACTGGTAGGTGATGTCCGAGTACCGCTGTGTAAAACTATCGATGAATGCGTCGAGACGATTTGCGCAGAACCTTTCAAGCACCTCACCATTGACTTTAGTGATGCCGAGAATGTCGATTCCACGACTTTAGGTCTGATGGCGAAGCTCTGTATTCGCGCCAAGTCGCTCTGTGGCGTTTTGCCGGTAATCTACACGCCCCATGCCGATATGACTCGATTACTTCACTCGATGGGTTTTGAGAATATATCGGTTCTGAGTTCGTCTCAACCAGTTGATTCGGCTAATTTATCGCCAATTGAGTGCGAGAGCGAGTGCTGTGATGATGAGACTGCAAAGAATCATGTACTTGAGGCTCATCGGACATTGATGACCCTGTGTGAGGGTAATGAAACGCAGTTCTCGGATTTGGTGAAGCATCTCGAAGCGGAACTATAAAACTCGCTTTGGAGTTGAGCGCTTTGTGAGAAATCTGATGGTAGAGCACTAAATATCTTGCGCTATCGACGCACAACTAAGAACTAAGAACTAAGAGCTAAGAACCAAAAGCTAAAAGCCAAGAACTAAAAGAATAACCAGTCTGTAGTTATTGATCTCGAACTGAATTTCGAGTTTGAATGAAGTCTTGATGACTAATGTACATCAGATCGCAAACCCGACGAATGAGATGCTCTTCGTATTTGTCTATCACGCCATCCGCATAGGCGACTTCCCACATCCCTCGAACAACTTTGACTCTATCCTCGTAGCTGAGGACCTTGTTGAGCTGTTGGCTAAATTCATAGATGGAGGTGGCTGACTTAGCAGCCTGTTCAGCTTCACTGATTAGCGTATCTAATTCTGTGTCGTCGAGGCCACTGCGTTCTTTGACTAATCGAACAACGGTAGCACGCTCGCGATCATCGAAGTGACTGTCAGCAATCGCTAGCATGATCATCAGTGCCGCAGTGGCACTCTCCACGTCGTTAGACGTGGGAGTAGGTTGGACTTCTGTAGCCTCAAAAAGGGCTTTTAATGCTTTAAACATTCGCTTCCTTTAGTAAGAGCTCTTCCAGTTTGATCTGATCGGCAACGAAGTTACGGATACCCTCAGCTAGTTTCTCAGTAGCCATTGCATCTTGACCACAGCCGAAGCGGAATTGCGCCTCAGTTAGTCGATCTGGGCGCTGATCGGCGGAGCCACCTTGATCGAATAATTTTTGCGGCAACTCGCCAAAATCATTATCTAGTTCTTCCAACAGTGACGGACCGATGGTTAGTCGATCACAACCAGCGAGCTCTTCGATTTCGCCTGTATTGCGGAAAGACGCGCCCATGACGATAGTTGGGTAGGCGTGAGTTTTGTAGTAGTCGTAGATTCGTTTGACGGAGACGACACCCGGATCCTTCTCAGCAGGGTAGCTCTCAACGCCTTCCGCCTTCTTGTACCAATCTAAGATACGGCCAACGAACGGAGAGATAAGAAAAACTCCCGCCTCGGCACAGGCTACGGCTTGCTCAAAACTGAAGAGTAGGGTCAGATTGGTATTGATACCATCCTGCTCCAGGCGCTCTGCGGCGCGGATGCCTTCCCAAGTAGAGGCTAGTTTAATCAATACGCGGTCTCGACTAACACCCGCCGACTCGTAACGTTGAATTAAACTATGTGCCTTTTGATATGACGCTTCCTGATCGTAGCTTAAGCGGGCGTCAACTTCGGTGGAGATTCGGCCGGGGATAATGGCCAGGATTTCTTTACCAATGTTAACGGCAAGTTGATCTACTGCGGAAGCAACATCGCCAGTGCGAGTGGTCTGGATGGCTTCATCTAAAAAATGACGGTAACGCTCGAGTTGAGCAGCCTTAAGCAGCAAGGATGGATTGGTCGTGGCATCAACGGGTGTAAATTTCGCTATCGCATCAATGTCACCCGTATCGGCGACAACCACTGTTTGTGCTTTGAGTTGATCGAGCTTCGAAGCCATGTCTTTTGCTTCCTTAGGGATTTCTGTTATTGAATGTACTATCGAGTTTACCACGTTGATATGATGGTACCATGACAATAAAAATGATCGTAAACAACCATCTGTTATAGCCTAGTTCACTCTGGTACTAACGCCATCGCTTGTTCAAGAACCGCTAATCCAGCACCCTCTTTATAGGCGTTTTCGGAGACATAGCGGCGGAATTGTTTGCCGCCAGGTTGAGCATTAAACAGCCCCATCAAGTGGCGTGTCATATAATGTAATTTTGCCCCCGCAGCCAACTGCGATTCAATGTAGGGGAAGTAGGCGCGAAGCGCCTCGTGCCGAGTTGCTACAGGATCCGCCCCGGCGCCGAAGAATCGGCGATCCACCGACGCGAGAATCCACGGGTTCTGGTAGGCGGCTCGGCCCAGCATCACCCCGTCAACGTGGCTAAGCTGATGATCGGCTTCTTCTAGGGTATTGATGCCGCCATTGATTGATATTTCTAGCTCTGGGCGCTCTAACTTTAGCTGGTGGACTAAGTCATAGCGCAGCGGCGGGATTTCACGGTTTTCCTTCGGAGAAAGTCCATTTAGCCAAGCTTTTCGGGCGTGGACGATAAAGTGCTTTACGCCGCTAGCGGATACGGTATCAATGAAGTTAAGTAGGCTAGGATAGTCCTCTTGGTCGTCAATACCAATGCGGTTCTTAACCGTAGCTTTGATGGGGGCGGCCTCAATGATAGCTTCCATACCACGCGCAACAGTTTCCGGTTCGGCCATTAAACAGGCGCCAAAGAAACCTGACTTCACTCGGTCTGACGGGCAACCACAGTTGAGATTCACTTCGTCATAACCGTAATCCGCGGCGATTTTAGCGGCTTCACGGAGTTGCGCGGGGTCACTACCACCTAGCTGAAGGGCAATAGGGTGCTCGACATCATTGTAGCCAATAAGGTAGTCGCGGTTACCGTGTATCACCGCGTTAGCGGTGACCATTTCGGTATACATCAAACTGTGTTTAGTCATCACTCGCCAAAAAGCGCGGCAGTGTCGGTCTGACCATTCCATCATCGGCGCGGTCGAAAGCGTGTAGTTTGGGGGCATTGGGAAGCCGTTTCGTCATTTAATTAGTAGCTAGTATAACCTGTTGAGTTAAAAATCAGAGTTAGAAAATGTACTTAAACCCTCAACCTTCGAATAGCGATTGATGGCCCATTCGGGCAGTTTTTATCGGGCTAATTGTTGGTAGCAAAGTGGGTTTGTCGTGTATACTTCAGGCAAATTCAATGGTCGATAATTGTTATCGCCATCGCACCTCAAAATTGGAATAGATTACATGACAGTTCGCACTCGTATCGCGCCATCCCCAACGGGTGATCCGCACGTTGGTACCGCCTATATCGCACTTTTTAATATGGTATTCGCTAAACAGCACGGTGGGCAGTTTCTGCTGCGCATTGAAGATACAGACCAAACACGTTCAACTGCGGAATCAGAGCAGGCCATTCTGGACTCCCTCCGTTGGTTGGGACTTGATTGGGACGAGGGCCCTGACGTAGGTGGACCACATGGCCCGTATCGTCAATCTGAGCGAATGGATATCTATGCCGGTTACTGTCAGGAACTCATTGATAAAGGCCACGCCTTTTACTGTTTCGCCAGTTCGGAAGAGCTTGACGAAATGCGTAAGGAACAGATGGCTAACGGCCAGACGCCTCGCTATGATGGCCGCGGCCTGCTTCTAAGTGAAGACGAAGTACAGGCGAAGCTCGCTGCGGGTGAGCCCTATGTCGTTCGCATGAAGATTCCAACTGAAGGAGCCTGTGTGTTTAATGACATGCTACGTGGCGAAATCAGCATTGATTACGCCCAGGTGGATATGCAGGTGCTTCTAAAGGCCGATGGCATGCCTACCTACCACCTTGCCAATGTCGTGGATGACCACCTTATGCAAATTACCCACGTGATGCGCGGCGAGGAGTGGATTAACTCTGCACCGAAACACATTCTGCTTTATCAGTACTTTGGTTGGGATGTGCCGGTGCTTTGCCATTTGCCGTTGCTGCGCAATCCGGATAAATCAAAGCTGTCTAAGCGTAAGAATCCAACTTCGATCAACTTCTATCAGCGCATGGGCTATCTTCCGGAAGCGGTGCTGAACTATTTGGCGCGCATGGGTTGGTCAATGCCAAATGAGGAAGAGAAGTTTTCACTTGCGCAGATGCAGGAAAACTTCGATATCAATAAGGTGTCTCTGGGTGGTCCGGTATTTGACGTCGAGAAACTTGATTGGCTTAACGGCCGCTGGATTCGTGAAGATCTGTCCGAGGATCAATTGGCGGGACGCATTGCCACCTGGGCACTTAATGAAGATTATCTTAAAGCTATCCTACCGTTGGTGGGATCTCGTCTTGAGAAGTTGAGTGACATTGGTCCGTTGACGCAGATGTTCTTTATGGGGCTTCCTACCATTGAGCCGCAACAGTTCGAATTCAAGAAATTAAGCGAAGAGCAGGTGAAGCAAATCTTACAGTTTGTTGCTTGGCGCTTAGATGCGGTTCGTGAATGGAACAAGGACGCGCTGTATAACGAATTGAATACGTTGGCTGAGCAGATGGAATTGAAGCTGCGTGATTTGATGCAACCGTTATTCATTGCCCTCAGCGGACAGGCTACTACGCCGCCGTTGTTTGATGCCATGGCGGTATTGGGCGCTGATTTGACCCGTGCTCGTGTTCGCCACGCCGTTAATGTGCTGGGTGCGCCAGGAAAGAAGGCGCTGAAAAAGCTTGAGAAAGCCTATCAGGCGCTGTCGCGCTAATTGATGACACGGTCACGATAACTAACGCTATCGTGACCGTTTCTTCTTCGCTCTAAAGCCGCAATTGTAGTAAGTAGGCGCGAGTCAGCCAAAGGCCGAGGCGTCCGCTAACTGCTTGCCCTCTGAATCAACCTTGAAGCTAAGCCAGAGAAACGCTGGGTTGAGGCGCTAATGCCTCTCTGCAACGTGGCTTCACTGCTCATCAGTTTGAAGGTTTTCTTGGCTCGGGTAATTGCGGTATAGATTAGCTCTCTGGTAATCAGTTCACTTCGCCCAGCTTCTGGTAGTACCAATGCGCAATCGCTAAACTCGGAGCCCTGGCTCTTGTGTACGGTCATTGCGAAGGCTTTTTCTACGTGCGGCAAGCGCGCTGCTAATAAGCTTTTCATAGAGCCATCCTCGGATTCAAAGAAAGCTCGAAGCTCGCCATTCACCTCTAAGATCAAGCCAATATCACCGTTGAATAATTCCTGTAAGTAATCATTTTGAGTAATCATGATAGGTAGGCCGCTATAGAAACGACTGTCAACATTGAGATCAAAGGCTGCAGCTAAGTGCTGTTCTATGGCCTCATTAAGCCCTGAAAGACCGAACTCACCCTCACGGATTGCACATAACACGCGCCAATCATTGTAACGGGCATAGACTTCTTCGGGCGGTGAACCTTGCTTCAGGGCATTGAGATAGTGGTGGTAGGGTTGGCTAAGTTCAGCCACATCAAGGACTTCGGACCAGCTTAATTCATTGTTAAAGTTGGCGAAAATAGGATTTATCGCCGCGGTGTCGCCTTGCTTAACAGCGCCGGCTAGCGCGCCAATTCCGCTATCTTGGTGGAATCGGTAGCTATGGGTGAGTTTGGCATAGCCCGGGTGTAATAATGAGCTAGTTTCCTGGGCGGCTAACTCAAGATCGGAAAGCACAGAGCCGGCCTCCACGGAAGCTAGCTGATGAGCATCACCGAGCAGCAGGAGTTGGCAATGTGCCGGCACCGCCTCTAGCAATCCTAGCATCAAGCGAGTATCAATCATTGAGGCCTCATCCACTACAATCAGATCAGCGACCAGCGGATTTCGGGCATTTCGAGCAAAGCCACCTCCGCGCCATTCCAGCGCTCGATGAAGTGTCTTGGCCGAGGTGGGAATAGCCGCTCGAATCGACTCACTAATATCCAGCGAATTCCGCTGCGCTTTAATGGATTGACCTAGCCTTGCGGCCGCCTTGCCAGTAGGCGCAAGTAGTAGCACATTGTAGAGCGGCTTAAGCGTGAGTGCCTGTTCAAGAATAACGGCCAGCAGTTTAACCACGGTTGTGGTCTTACCGGTGCCTGGGCCGCCAAGGATCATCGCTAGACGGTTAGTCGCTGCGGCCAGTGCCGCTTGACGTTGCCCCAAGGTGCCTGCGTCAGAGCCCGTAAACAGCCTGTCTAAGGCTGCATCCAGGTCGCGCTCGGCATAGAGTCGTGAGCCGTTGGCATGTTGGCTTAGGATTTTCGCAATCTGTTCTTCAGCGTGGTCATCCCGTTGTAGATATAAGTTACCATCGCGATACTGCAGCGGCTGAACGCCGCCACCCGAGCCAAGCAGCGTGGACTCAGATTCAAGCAGAGAGCGCCATTGATCGCGCCAGTTCGCTGCGAGTTCAATATTAACATCCGTCGCTAGTTCATCCACTGCAGTTAAGGGTAGACAGCTATGACCTTGAGATCGAACTGACGCGAGTAGGGTCGTAATTTGCTGCAGAAATGACTGACGCTCTGGTGCGGCGAAGCCACTGAGATAGCGGCCTAACTTTTCATCTAAATAACTGATGGTCGTAGGCATTTAGATTTGCTCCTGTGCGAATAAACTGTCGAGCTGGCTCACCAGCGCGAGCGGCGGACGATCAAAGTAGACACCGCTAGTGCCTTCATCCGGATGCATGCCACGTAAGTAGAGGTAATACACCCCACCAAAGTGGGTGTCATAGTCATAGTTGGCGAGATGATGGCGAAGGTGACGGTGCAGCGCGACAACGTAGATCAAGTATTGCAGGGTGTAGCCGCTGTGTTTAACTGCCAATTTCAGAGCCTCGGGCTGATATTCCGCGAAGCTACCACCTAGGAAATTCGACTTATAGTCGGCAACATAGTATTTCCCATCAATGCGCAGACTCAAGTCAATGAAGCCCTTTAGATGGCCGCTCACTGGCGCAAATTGCAATGGACTATCTAGATGCTCCGCGACGATTGGGTTAAGGCGTTCGGGGCTTAGTAGCTGATCCAGGGGAAGAAAGAACTCCATCTCCGCTAAACGATCTCGCTCTGGGATATCCTTTAAACGGAGGCCATTGCAGAATGGGGTGTTGATGACATCGCTCAGCCAATCACGATAGCGCGCCACAATTGGTGGCTCATCAAAGCCCGGAACACCATAACGCAGCATAAGTTCGGCCAGCTCGGTATCATGTTCGGTATTCTCTAACTTACTCCAGTTCAGAGTTTCTAGTGCGTCGTGAAGGAAGTTACCCACATGTGCGCCTTTGGCCAGATCAAAACGCGAGGGTTCTTCTCGCGAGTTCTCTTCTTGCAAGTTTTCTTCTTGTAAGCGCTCTTCTCGCAAAGGCGTTGGGGTTTCGTCATCGGCGGACTCAGTGGTAGTAATGCTTGCCGCTTTCGGTGAATGCTTTAGCTCCTTGACGAGGGCCGAATAGCTACTGATTCCGCGCGTAGCGTCAATCTTAGCGGTAAATTCTCGGGCTTTTAATTCTGCTTGATGATCACCTAATTGAGGCGCTATTTTTAGCTGCGGTAATTGCTGCTTTAACGTTGGCAACGCTTGGATTAAATCGCTGCTGAAGGTTTGCGCAATTTCTCGTTCTACGTCGTCACTACCAAGTACCCCGCTGAGATGAGCGAGTGCAGACTGCTTCGCGTCTTTGTAGTTGATGGTGCCTACATAGAGATAATTGACGGCTCGGGTTAGGGCTACATAGAGAAGGCGAATGGACTCCTCTTTCATATCCTTGGCCAATTCTGCGTAGACGCGCCATGTTGGGGCGATACGGCGCTGTTTGTTATCTTGCACTACGGCAATTTTCTGTTTCGAATTGGGTGTTTTAGCCGTCCACGAGAAGGGTATAAATACCGCTGAATACTGCAGGCCCTTTGATTTGTGGATAGTGCTAATGGTCACCACGTTATCGTCGGATTCCAATTGAAGTTCGTTGGCGTCGTTGAGCATTTCCTCAGAGCAGCACTGTTGAAACCACTCAAGCTGTCCGTCGATACCTGGCGACTTAGCGGCGTAATTTTGCAGCAGCTGACCAAGCTGAAGCCAATTACTCAATCGGCGGTTAGCCTGATTATCGCGTAGTAACCGTGCGTACAGATCCCATTCGTGACCAACAAATTCTATTGCCGCAAGCGGACCTCGGCTCTGCCATAGGGACAAGGCTTGATTTAAGGTGCTGGTCCAGAGCTGCCAACGCTCCTCGTTGTCAAAACGCTGTTGAAGTTCGAAGGCAGAATAGCCAAAGCAGGGATCGGCAATAAAACGGCGAATGAGTCGTTCATTATTAGGCTCTAACAGGCACAGCAGCAGCGAGTGATAGGCAGTTGCCTCGGGGCTCTGGAAAACCGATTGTTTGAGGGCGGCATTAGTGCTGATGCCGAAGTCGGATAGGGCCTGCTGCATGGCTAAGGCTTGGTCTTTGTTATCGACCAAGACGGCGACATCTCTTGCCTGTAAAGGCTCGCTGCCTAGGGTCGCGCCATTCTCAGGAGTTAAAAACTCGGCAATTCGTTTCGCGGTGGCTTGGGCGGTTGCCCGCACGCAAACTGGCTTATTGGGTTTATCACCTAAATCGTGGTGCTGCCATTCCAACGGAGCGAGTGTTTTACCCTTTAAGGTTAGCGATGCAATGTCGCTTTTCCCTGCACTGACCTGAGGGAACTCAATTTTTGTATTGATGAATGGCGTGTCACCGTGAGTAAAGATGGCATCCACGGCATCAATAACGCCCTGAGAAGAACGCCAATTTTTGTCCATGGTGTATTGCGCATCAAGGCCCGCGAAATCGTCGCGAGCTTGTAAATAGACATTGAGGTCCGCGCCACGAAAGCCATAGATTGCCTGCTTAGGATCGCCAATTAGCATCAAGCCTCGTTGCGATTCATCGCCCTGAAAAAGGCGTCTAAAGACGGCGAACTGCTGCGGATCCGTATCTTGGAACTCGTCGATCATCGCGACCTTTATTTGCGAGCGAATACTGGCGATCACGTCGTCCGAAGCGTTGCTAATAAAATTCGCGCAGTGCGCTAAGATATTATCCGAGCGCATGATGCCATGAAGTCGTTCCTGCTGGTCTTCTAGTTCAATACAGGCGAAGTAGGCGTCACGTAATAACAAAATGTTAAGTTCGTTTTCCCGTGGGAGTTCATCCAAAAAGTCCGTTAATGGATTGCTGCCGACCGGCTCTTTGCCCTTCTTAAGCCCTTTTGCCAGTCCGCTCGTGGAAAATTTCAAAAGATCACTGAGTTGCTCTTTCGGGACGGTGAGATAGGGTATTTCGCCAGTGGCGATCAAGGTAGCCTGCTTGAATAAACTCTCTTTTTTCTCAATCTTCCAACTCGTTTTCTTAAGCCGATCCTGAAGCATCGCAGTTTCAACTTCGCTTAATAATTCACTGCCGTACTGCGCCCACAGCTGACTCAGTTGTTCTTGAGTCGCTTTGAGCTTCGCCAGTGATTCGTCGAAGGAATCTTCGGAGCAATCAAACTCTTCATATCGGGCGTTACCTATGCCTCTTAAGGCACTAAGCAACTGATTAGGTGTTGTGAACTGCTGTTGAATGGCCGTGACTTCAACGGCGCTGCGGCGATAACAGAGCTGGCGCCAGAAATCGTTAACCGCGCGCAGTCGGGTATCTTCATCAAGGGTGATCTCAAGACCAAAGGGTAATTTAGAGTCAAAGGCATACTGTTTTAACAGTCGCAGACAGAAACTATGAATAGTGTGAATTTCCGCCGCATCCATACGTTTCTCGGCGAGCGCTAGTGCCACTAATGGTGACCAGGATGCGGAACTTGGACTACCGTGTTTGGCCACAAGTTGCTGATAAAGTGCCGAGGGATTGAAGTCTTCACCGTTTAGGGACGCATAAACTTGCGCTGACAGGTCGGTTCGTTCCTCGTGTAAGCGAGCCCGAATTCGATCACGTAGCTCTGCCGTAGCGGCCTTGGTGAAGGTGACTACCGTGATGTCCGCGGGGCTAAGTGTTGGCGCATTGAGGCCAAGAATTAAGCGCACATACAAGGTAGCAATGGTATAGGTTTTTCCGGTACCTGCGCTCGCTTCGATGATCTGCACGCCATTCAGCGGAAGCGTGTTAGCGTCTAAGGTCTTCATAGTTTGGCCCCCGCTTCGAAGCAGAGATTGGTGTCACCCATAAAGGTTTCAGCGTGCTGTACAATAGCATCCTGCCAGTCAGTGAATTGGCTAATGCGCGCTTCGAGTTCATCCTTAAAATCACTCTCGTTGACGCTTTTCTCCTGCACAACCTTCGAGGCAATGCTCGCGTCCAGAGGCAATGGCAGTGTTAGACCATATTGGTAGAGATCGACCCATCCACTCAATAGCTTAAGGGCCTCCTCGGCGGACATTGCAGCGGCTTTTTTGGCTCCGCCTTTTTCTATCAAGACAGCTGTACAGTTTAACTTTGCCGCACAGAGGAAAGCCTGATGAATCCGCAGTTGTAGGGCGTACTTAGGATTGTTGCTACTACTATGGTTGGCAAACTGAATGACTAGATTGCCATTGGCGGTTTGGTAGTAGGGCAGCGTTCCCGAGAGGATTATTTCTCCATCGTCCAGATTGGCTGAACAACGGCCTTCCCTGGAGGGAACTGATAGACGCCGCGTTGCCTGCTTTGGGTGCAGTGGCAGCAGTGGCTGCAAGTCCTTAATAGATTCGTTAAAGTCGCGCGATAGGTTGGCGCTAACATTCGTGCCGATGGCCGCAGCGGGACTCTCTCCGCTGAGTTCAAAACGGCGAAGAACCGGTGCTATCGCTCCAGAGAGCCCCTGTTCATTTATCTTCTGATAGATCTTCCAACGCTCTAAGGAGTTAATCTCAAAGCGTTCGTCATCACTTAGCTCGGAGTCAGAGTAGTGTTTGCTCACTCCTAGGTGCTTTAAAAAGGTACGCAGCGGGTTCTTGTAAAAGGTCACCAAGTCATTGATGTCTATTTCATCGTGCTTAGTGACCTCCAGCGACTGTGAATCGAAGTTCTCAGCACGAGACGGGGTGAGTAGCCAGCGCTCATCGTAGCTAAATAACGGCGAATCAGGCAGATAATAGCTTGAATTAAAGCTCTGGAGAGGATGATTGCAAATTGCCTTAGCTTCTAGCTCAGCCCTCGATAACGCTGTTGTCTCCACCAAGGTATCGAGTAATTCGGATACTAAAATTGATGGGGGTTGTTCCTCATTAGTCTTGATCGAGTGTCCAATCCAACTGATATATAGGGCATCCTCAGCGGCCAAAATACCCTCGAGGAACAGGTATCGATCTTCGCGTGTAGGATGACGGTCACCAATTCGCGGCTGTCGCAAACTTAGGTCAAATTGCTGCGCCTCAATTCTCCGCGGTATCTGCTCACTGCCCATGCCGAGCATGCACACAACGCGAAACGGAATGGAGCGCATTGGCAGGAAAGTACAAATATTTATTCTACCGGCGGCGAAGCGTTGACTGTTTCGGACACTTGTCAGCTCGCTCAGTAGAGGTTGACTCACCGAAGCAAAACTAACAGCTTGGGTGAACTCAGCATTACTGATGGCGACAAAGTAGTCATCAATCTTGCGATAAATCTGCGGGAGATACTCAGCGTCTTCGTGATCACTAGCAATTAACTTATTGAAGCTTTCTATCATGATCTGATGCCATTCAGCGGGCGATTTTTCTCCCTGTTGAATAGCAAAAGTCCGCTTTAGGGTATCTAGGAATTCGATGAAATTGCTCAACAGTTCTGATTGCGTACCGCTGATACGTATGCCACCCACAGCGTCATTAAATGGCGCCGCACTATCGGCGAAAATTAGGCTCTGAAGCCAGCGCTCGATGGCGAACTCCCAGTGGTGCCTTCCCGTTGCGGGGTTGCCATGTTGTTGCCAATGCTCATCGTTGAAACCCCAGTAAACGTTGGCCTGTTGACACCAGTCACGCAACTGGGCGACCTGCTCTTCGGCAATGGAAAATTTAGCCCGAACGGCGGCAATTTCTAGCAGATTGAAAATGTCGGTGCGCGTTGCTCTAGATCGAGAGAGGCCTAATAGTTGTTGAATGGCCTGATAAATAGGCTGCTCGCTAATCTCTGCCCTATCCGATATGGCAATAGGTAGGTAAGTACTCGAGCCAACAGGGTTAAAGAGGGTAGCGAAAAAGGGCGCATAGTCCTCAATATTCGGCACCATCACGACAAAGTCGCCCGGCGTTAGTGACGGATCTGCTTCAAGCTGTTGGAGGACATAATCGCGCAGCGCCTGAATTTCGCGCGCTGAGCTATAGCTGGTGGAGAGCTTTATGCTGGGATCGTAATGGTGGCGAGTTTGTTGCAGGCTAAGGACATCATGCTGAATATGGGCGAGCAGCGTTTCACGACCTAAGTCGACCTTCTGGTCCAGATTGAAGCGAATATCATGATTGCCGCCGAAAATATCAAGCTCGATAAGCTGGTGCACAAAATCTCGCCCGTGCTGCCCCAAATTACTTAGTAGGGTGTTGTCGGATTGAAAGTTGTCCTCTTGGAACTCACTTTCTAGCGCAGCGGTGATAGCTGCGCGTGACTTCGGGTTAGCTAACTCCTGCCAAAATTCACTACAGGGGTTCTGCCAAAATAGATAAACCTCACAGTGCTCGCTGATTGCATGCAGTTGCTGGAGCATAATTGGGGGCATATTACTGATGCCGAAAACATAGAGTTGTTCCGGTAAATCTGCTGCCGAGACGCTATTGATAAAGGCCTCAGCGATATTGGCGCGATGCCAACGAAGCTCCGTTGGAATACTAGTTACGATGGCTTTCCAGAGCATACCCTGCCAACGAAGGTCCGCACCTAACTCGTTGAATAGCGAGAAGTCACCACTTTCCCACGCCATCAGCCAATCAGGCCGGTACATGAGATAGTGGTCGAAAATATCGGTAATGGCCTCGGCTAATTGTACTTGGGCGTTATCGCCGGGATTTTTTTGTAGATACTCGTTAAGCGGCAGATACTCGGGTTGATTAATATGTTCAGCCAGATACTGCGCAATACGCCAACGTAACTGCTCTCGGGCAAAGGGCGAGCGCTCGGGCACCTCAGGTAGCGTCTTGCGATAGCATTGCCACAGAAAGTTACTGGGCATCAGAAACTCTATGTGGCTGCATTGCCCCAATTTACTGGAAAGCTGAAGCTTCAGCCAATTCGCCATGCCGTCACTTTGGACCAAAACCGAAGTGCTAGTAAAGGGATCTGCCGGAGCCTGAATCTTCAGGATTTGCGATAGCTGTGCAACCAGCACATCTTGGCTATTTGATGACAGTAAATGCAACACGACAAGCAATCTTCCCTGGCTGATTGGACAATTAGTTTAGCACTGAAACAATCGTCTTCGACACTAGATTTAGTATCGATTTTTGCGACTGCTAAACCCGTAATCATTTAACTTAATTAGCAACGGAGGAACGCTCGGCGTGACTAAGGAAGACACTGATGAAAACGCTAGAATACTCTGCAAATAGGGGGCGTCTGATTGATGCGGAAGGTTTAAGCTATTGGCTTCAGGGACGAACCTATGGCGCCAAGGACGGTGCCCGCTTAGGCCGATACTATGGTCTTGTATAGCACTATTCGCAAGCTGTGGAATTATTTTTGGGGTGGAGCAAGATTGAATACGGGTCTGTATTGACTGGACTGAACTGAACTGAACTGAACTGGACTGAACTAGGCTAGAGCTAGCACCGCCAAGAAATTTCAGCGGTGCAAAAATATAAAAAGCTTTAGTGAGCCGCTTGCTGCTGGTCTTGCTGAGCCTCTTGCTGCTCGCGATATTCCGTTGAGATAAGTCGGACGGCGTGAATAGCGGTTTTAAACTGACTTTCGGCGGTTGCGGCGGTAGGAAGATTTACCCCTTCAGGGCGCTGCTCGTTCGGCCACGCTAGGGTTACGGCGACTAGCATCAGAGCACCAATGAGGTTGTCATTATCACTGCCGTCTTCCAGACCGACATCGCTCCAAGCGGTTTGGCCCCAGTTAAGTGCCATAGCAAGCCCCATGGCATATTCGCTCAAGCTGATTTCATCGATGAGTGAGAACCAGTCATCCGTTGGGTTGGCTAACAGCCACTGCTGATAATCAAGCGCTGCTTCGAAAGCGGGGCCTAGGGTTTTAGAGTCCTCGACCGTTGGTTCCTCGCCACACCACAGAAGATTGAACCATTCATTGGGTTGCAGCGCGATGGGGAGCAAACTGACACCCGTGACAAGTCCAAGAGCCAGAGTTGGCGAGACGAGCTCTTCGTGAGCAGTTAGCGCGGAAGAAAAGGTGGCAGTTGAGAACTGAGCTGTGGTCATTAAAAGGTCCAATAGCAAGGCAACATCGAGGAACTAAGCCTAGTTCATTTCAGCGGTGCTGTGAGTTAATTTTTGGTTGGCTTACGGTATTTCAAAGAGGGCGCTATGTTAGCGGCAAAAACTGGAATGTAAACCGCTAAGGAGAAATAAAATTGCCAGACTAAGTGGAGAGGAGCGCTGAGATATTGCTATCGCCAGCGCTCGGGATTCGCTGTGATTTATCGTCTAAGTGGCTAGTCGGCTAACTGCTTGGCTATTGCGTCTGCATGATGCTTGCGTGCTTCGCTATCAATCGCTGGAGTTAGCCATCCTGACATCTCCCGTTCGGCAATATCAGCAAGCGCGCTAATATGCTGTGGCATGTCATTCAGTGCTTCAATATAGCGATATTGCTCGCCACCCGATTCGAGGAAGTAGTCGCGATTTTCAATGGCGATTTCTTCGATGGTTTCCAGACAGTCCGCAGAGAAACCTGGGCAGAATACGTCTACGGCTTTAATTCCTTTGTGTGGCATCCCCTTGAGCGTTTCGTCGGTATAGGGCTTTAGCCATTCGGCCTTGCCGAAGCGACTTTGGAAGCTAATGGTGTACTCATCTTTCGACAGACCTAGTTCTTCGGCTAACAACCTACCGGTAGCGTGACACTCGCAGAAGTAGGGGTCTCCCAAGGTAAGACTCCGCTTTGGAATGCCATGGAAACTGAGTAACAGATGAGCCTGACCATTTTTATCCCAATGATCGCGGATGCGCTTCGCCATAGCCTGCTGATAACCTTGATCACGGTGATAATGCGTAATGAAGCGAAAATCTGGCAGCCATCTACGTTTGGCAAAATCTGCGGCTACTGCGTCAAACACCGAGGCGACGGTTGACGCCGCATATTGAGGGTAGAGCGGCAGAACGACCAATTTGGTAGCACCTTGATCTTGAAGGCTTTGAATCACACTGGCAACAGAGGGCTTGTTGTAGCGCATGGCGAGTTCGGTTACTACGCGTCCACCGTGACGCTCAGTCATCAGCGCATGGATCGCATCGCGCTGCGCCAACGCATTGACCATGAGCGGTGAGCCTTTATCACTCCAAACGGAGGCATAGGCGTGGGCAGATTTTGGTGCCCGCAGAGGCAGAATGATCAAGTAGAGAATACACATCCAAATCACGCGGGGAATCTCAACCACTCGAGGATCCGAAAGAAACTCGCGAAGATAACTGCGTAACGCCTTAGGCGTTGGAGCATCGGGAGTACCAAGGTTAACGAGTAGCAGGCCTACTTTATCCTGCTGAGAATGACTAAACTGATTGGCACTTTGAAATTTCATACAAGAATTAACTCTCTTCAAGGGACGAGATGTAATACGAACATTTCCTCTAAGTGTATCAATAATACTTAGGATTAACAGTCTGGGGACGATTGGCTAGCTTAACGGGTGGTGTTTGCCAAAGTTGCCTGTTATTTCAGGGCTGACAGACTGTTCATTGCGTAGTCAACGCGCTGCTCAAAGGTGGGGTAATAGAATGGCTGTTGCAGTTTTTCAATATGCTTGAGGCGCTGCTTCAAACCTAAACCGTTGGCAATTTGAATCGCTAAACCTGGTCGTGCATTCAACTCCAATACCATGGGTCCGTCTTGAGCATCAATCACAATATCCGTGCCAAGATAACCCAGTTGGGTCATCTCGTAGGCCTGTGACGCGAGGCATAAAATCTCCCGCCAGTTAGGTATCTGTAGTTCGTTAAGGGCAGCGTTGGTGTCGGGGTGGTGAGTGATTACTTCGTCGAACTGAACCGCTTGGAGTGCTCTGCCAGTGGCTAAGTCTAAGCCAACGCCCACCGCGCCCTGATGGAGGTTTGCTTTGCCATCGGATTCCTTAGTACTCAATCTCACCATCGCCATGACCGGGTAACCCTTGAATACAATCACGCGGATATCGGGCACACCCTCGAAGCTGTAGCGATTAAAAAGTGGGTCACACTCAATCAGTCGTTCAACAATAACTGCGTCGCTACGCCCGCCGAGGGAGAATAGGCCGGCAATGGTATTACTAATATGACGTTCAATATCGGTGGCGGTCAGCGAACCGCCGGAGGGCTTAATAAATAGTCCATCCTCTTGGCTGCTGATAACGAGGATGCCTTTCCCACCGCTACCCTGAGCCGGTTTGAGGACAAAGCCGTCGCCATTGCTAACCAACTCATGGATGACCTTAATATCAGCCTGTGTGGTAATGACGCCAATGAGTTCCGGCGCCTTGAGATGGGCTTTTTCTGCGATATTTTTAGTAAGCAGCTTATTATCTACCAATGGGTAGAGGTGGCGCTGGTTGTAGCGACCAATAAAATGGATATTGCGCTCATTCATCCCCAGCACGTGGCGATGCTTAAGTTGGCTAGGGTTGGCGAACTTGGTCCACTGCATTTAAGACTTGCCACCAAGAGGATAGAAACGGGTGAGCTCCGATAGGCGGTAGCCGGTGTAGTTACCCAGCATCAGAATGAAAGCCAGAATGACGAGCTGAAGGCCAATGAAATTAAAGCTCAGATAGCGAATAACGTCATTAGTCATGGCGAGGTAGACAATCACCGCGGTGAATAAACTGCCGGCTGATTGCCTAGCCACTTCGCGCCAGCCGTCCTCCTCCCAAAGAATACTCATGCGCTCGATAGTCCACGCCAGAATAATCATGGGGAAGAGCGTAATAGAGAGACCTTGAGAAAGGTTTAAGTGATAAGCGAGTACCGCAAAGCTGGAGATCATGAGAATGACGGCAATAATGACTGCCGATATTCGCGCCACCAGGAGTAAATTGAGCCGTGAAAGATAGCCGCGAATGATCAGACCCACGCCCACAATAACCACCAAGCCGATGATGCCCACCTTTAATTCAGTTTGCACGAAGGCCATAGCAATAAGAATCGGCATGAACGTCCCTGACGTCTTTAATCCCACCATAATACGCAGGAAGGCGACGATGAGTGCGCCCACGGGGATCAGCATAATGGTCTTAAACATTGCCTGTTGCTCAAGCGGCAGGCTGTGTATAGAGAGGTTCCATGGCTCACTCGCCTGATTGACGCTAGCGACTGCTTCAGTAGGGGTGACATCCTGAGATATCATGGAAAAACTTACTCGGCTACTTCGACCGCCATTGACGTCAAGTAATGAGCCAATAGAAGCGTCCCACACCAACACTTGTCCCAGCGCGGAAAACTGCTGGGTTGAGGGATCAAATAACAGCCATTCTGCTCCCGTCCACAATTGAAGCATTCCTTCAATGGGCTGGCGGCGACGACCGTCCTCCAAGCTCAGAACACCCACTAAACGATTGGAGATTTGTGTTTCGGTAAGCAGAGTAGAGAGCACGTTCAATTGCGAGTATCGGCTCCGCAGGAGCGCTCTATTTTGGTTGTTCGGGTCATTGAGGAGTTTAACCAGCTCCCTGCCGAAACTTAGGGCATTGGAGGAGCGTTCGAAGGCTGCCTCCTTGAGTGATTCGGCAGCGAGTCTCTCCGGGCCAATGAGGTTAAGCTTTGGCGCCGCGAGTGGGAGCACTGGCGGCGGTAGATCTTGATTGGTTGGGTCTACCAAAAATTGCGCTCGGTAAAAAAGCGTTTGCTCTCCCACTGCGGTGCGCTTGGACCATTCGGCGCGTCGACCATAGGGGGTCTGCTGATAGGTCATACCAAAATCGGGTGACGAAGAAGCCTCGCGGATTAGTCGAAAGCCCGGCTGATTCGTTTCGGGCAGCGCGAGGCTGGCGAGGACGGGACGGTCCAGTGCGGTAAACTCAATGCGAGCCTCAACCTCCCAGACTTCGCGATCATAATCGGGTAACAGCGGGATACCGTTTTGGGCGTGTCGATTCCAGCTAGTGAACAGGCCAACAACAATCAGTGCGGCAATAGCAAAATAAAAGGGTGTGCGAGAAGACATTAATCGGTCCCCGGAGCGGATGATTGAATAAACTCACGGCTGACATCGACAATCGCGATATCGATAAAGTAATCACGCCCAATCAGAATTGGATTTCTGAGTTGCGATCTATCGGTTAGGGTAAACTCGGCGCGTTGTTCAATTTCCCCTAATCGAGTTAGCATGGACACTACATAACGCTCTTGGGCCTCATCGCTATTCGCCTGGCGAATCCGAGCTTGGCGCTTGATTGGCCGCTCCACCACACTGTGGCGAAGCTCATTTACGGTTTCGTGATCAATCGTAAAGCGAACCCATTCCTTGCCGTCTCGTTCGAATAACTCAATATTGGTAGCATGGATGGAAGAGACTTCGGCGCCGGTATCTATGCGGGCAACAAACTCTTCGTTGGCAGCGTGAATAAAAATGCTTTCTCTACCCCCGAGTACTACTTTCTCCAGACTCCGTGACGGCACTTGCGCGGCTACGCGAGCTTCACTAGGGGGCTCCGCGACGACTTCTTCAGGAAATGGGGTATGCTGGTGTAATTGCGTTTGTTGCTGGTTGAGGCTTTCGTTAATTTGCGCAAGCTGAACGGTAATAGCTTGGAATTGTTCCTGCTGCTGCTGAAGGTTGGTTTCGAGTTTAGCAATATCAGCTTGAATGGAATCAGTTTTGGCTGCCAGAGAATTATTCGTGTCAATGTGCTCTTGCATAGCCTGTTGATAGCTACAGCCAGAGCAAAAGACGGCAATTAAGAGAACTCGAGATACCCACATCATGGTTAATTTTTTATCCAAAATCTATTTAGTACAGCATTATGAATTTGTAGCGACGGTGTCAAAAAATCTCTAGTAGATCTCGCTTAAGATGAGACCCACGCATCATTTCTTGATGATTGGTGTCAAGCTGCTTGATAATACTAGAGGAGTTTGCTGTTCAGTACACTATTTCCTTTTGCTAATCCGCTTGTTAGTCGTTTCACAGTTGAGTGAAATAACTATAATGAGATCCGCTTGCACGTTAACCGCTTTAGCGGAGAATGGCGCGGCACTCTCGAAATTTGATTGACACTGAGCTGTTTGGCAGAAACTGGATCAAGCTGCTTGCTAGTTACCAAGCAGAAAGATTTACTTCACACGAAATGTATTTTTAGAGGATGGTGTCCAGACGTGACAATGCTGCTATTAGGGTTAATTGTATTTGGAGCCTTCGCGGTGGGTGCAATGACGGGGTTTGGAAGTGTTGTATTGGCACTGAGTCTCGGTGCACTCATTTTCGACTTACCAAGCTTGGTCGTCATTCTGGTCCCGCTCACACTGCTAATGAATCTGCCCTTAGCTTGGCGTAACCGAAGTCATATTGATTGGCGGTTGCTGTTGAAGCTCATCTTGCCGTTTATGGTAGGCGGTATGGCAATTGGTTATTGGTTGCCCCAGTTATTTCCAGAGGAAACCCTCAAACTCATCTTTGCCTGCTTCATTTTAGTACTTTCGGGGCAAGCTCTCCTGAAGATCAAACGGTCATCATCTAATGCAGTAGAAGGGGGTAGTGAGCCCTCAACCCAGAGTGCCAAACGGGCCTCGTTAATTGGTGTAGCCGGCGTTATTCATGGTATGTACGCCACCGGGGGGCCATTGTTGGTCTACGCGATGGCAAAAGCCGCTAGGGGCAAGGCTGCCTTTCGTGCAACGTTAGTAATGGTATGGCTATCACTTAATAGTATTCTTAGTGTTGCCTATTTGATTGACGGCAGGCTATTCGCGCAGGGCTATACAATTGCATTCTTGGCGCCCGCTGTTTTGGCAGGCGCCTGGGTAGGAAACTGGATGCACCATCGCGTTGATGAGGCCAGATTTCTCCAACTTGTTTATGGCCTGTTAATTATTGTTGCAGTAATTCTCATACTACAAAGCCTGTGATAGTGATTAAGTGGCTGCGATAGCCCCGTATCGGATATTGTGTCGTTTTAACCCGCACTAATTACTCGCTTGAATTGCGCGATATCCGCTTCAGTATTCGTCCAGCATGGCGAGAGACGAAATCCAGTAGCCCGTTGATCGAGAAAGATCTGTTGCTCTTGGTACGCTCGCTGCAGCCTGTTCTTGACCTGTTCCGGCGGATTAAAAACCAAGGTTCCACCGCGTTGCGCCGCGAGCTTGGGTGAGTGCCACCAAGAGGAAGGGGTATCGGCGGTAAGCTGCGCCGCAATCTGCTGATTATGTGCCAACAGCTTCGTTACGCTAATTCGATTAATTTCGGCCACACTTGCGGCGGCAATGGCAAAGGGTGCCACCGAGGGAGTGCCGCCGAGGAAACGATGGCTCGTTTGGTCGTATTCAAAGTTGTGGACGTCGAACTCGAAGGGATCTTGGTGGGAAAACCAGCCTACATCATTGGGTTCAAGGCTGCGGCAAAAGTTGGGTTCAATATACATAAAGGCCGCCCCCGGACCCCCTGAAAGCCACTTAACTGAGGTGCCGATGACTACATCAGCTTGCCAATCAAGGACGTCAATGGGAATGATCCCAACAGACTGAGCAACGTCGATAATGCATCGAATGGAGCGCTTTCGGCACTCAGCAATCACTGCCTTCACTGGCGCTCTCATTCCCGTATTCGAGAAAACGTGGGTAATTAACGCTACGTCCAACTCTTCGTGAAGGTAGTCCATCCAAGTATTAACATCAGTGACGTCGGCATCGGCAGGGATATAGCTAAGTTCTGCGTTGGGGACCTGTTTGGCTACAAAGCTGATAGTGGCGAAATCCGCCTCGGACAGCAATATCTTGGGGTTTGGCTGGTCTTTACAAATGGCATTCAACATCTTTGTTAAACCACTCGAGACGTTGAGTTGTGGACATACGGTAGCGGCTTCCGCGTTAATTAATTCACCAACCTGGGTTTTAAATTCGTGTAGCGTTTCCAGCCAGAGGGGCCACGGCTCGGAACCTTGCCAATGTTGTAGATAGTGCTGTGCCAACACCTCTGAGGCGTTGGCCAGCGGGCGGCCTACCGAGTGAGATAACCAGTAATTGGAAAGGTGGTGAAACGGTTGGTCGCCCATTAGACTAACTCCTCGAGTTGTCGCATCTTCGTAGCAGCGGTGACAATATCATTACGCGGGTTAGCGCAGCGTAGATCTCTTAGCTTCTCTAGGGCGGCCAACAATACGGGCAGCGGCGGCCCGCTGGCCGTTAGATTCTGATGATGCTGAGTTGCCAGTTGCTCTGACGGAACCCGGATAAAGCGTTCAACCAAGAGATTGTGATGCTGTTCAGCCGTTGCACCGTGAGCCTGGCATACCTTGATAAGTGCCGCAGCAGCATCAGTTTTCCAGCTACCTGGGGGGCATGACAATAGCGAGTCGAGAAGATTGGGCAGTCGCATAGCATTTCGGAGCGCCGCTTGATCATCGGGCATCATATAGAGCATTTTATCTACGAGAAGCTGTGAGTAGTAGGATTCATCCGCGCGACACAATCCCAGTAGTAAATCGATGATGTTAATACCGGCGAAGTCACCGGCATTGGCTCCGCGATAGACATTATTACCAACCCGATGTGACTTGTAATAGGGGCGCACCGAGTAGAAAAACCGGTCTACATCAAGCTGATCATTAAGGTGCTGGTTAGAGGCGTAGACCTTTTTTAGCGCAACCTCTGCAGTGTGCAGTAAATCAACCGCAACCGGCGAACTGATCCCTACATCAACTACCTTGATGAGGGCCGCAGCGGCCTCTTGATAGGCAAGAATGGCACGGGTGTTGAACTCGTTGAAGATAGCCTCGTCGCTAAGATGGGTAAATGACTTAGCCTTGCCGTTGATGGCCTGGTTATGCGTGGTTAAATGAGCGGTACTAAATCGGGGGATCATACCAATTGATGCGCCCACCTGAAGCGCTAGCGCAGAGGCTTCTACTAGCGGCGACTTGGTTTCTCTGGACGGCTCCGTGAGCTCATGTCGCCGGCAGGCGGCCATGTAAAAGCCAATATTCCCCAAGAGATCAAAGCCTGCATCAAAACCTTCATCGGTATTTCCCTCGTTAAGCAGGGTAATCAACCGGTCTTTACCATCTTGAAGAAGGGTTTGCTTCAGATCATCGCCAATTCCCGCAACCTGAGCGCGATCGACTTCGTTATTGAAATAGAGCGTCTCAAGTTGCGTATTTATCTCGATGAAATCGTTGCGAATCCAATGATCGAACATACGTGCGTTTTGGGTCATAACCGCCTCAAAGTTTTTCTTTTATTATCAGATTCTATGAATAGCTATAATTGCGTTTTATGATCATTTAATGGTTATATATTGATGTAATGCAGCTATTTTTTATCTAAAAAGGGTTTTTTCAACTAAATATGGATTTAATTGATCAAAAGATTATTCGTCTCTTACAGCGTGACGCGAGGTTAAGTAATGCCGAACTTGCCGAGGCAGTAAGTCTGTCGCCATCACCGTGCTCAAGACGTGTTCGAAAGCTGGAACGGAATGGGGTGATTACTGGTTATCATGCTCGAGTTAATCCAACTCTAACCGGGCGCAACGTCAGCGCATTAGTTTCCGTAAAATTACGGCGTAACGGCATCAGCGAAGCTCAACTCTTTGAAGCAGCCATTCAGCAGATGGACTATGTCACGGAGTGCAGCACCATTACCGGTAGATATGACTATATGTTGCGCCTTCATAGTGAGAGTTTGGAGGACCTTGAAGCCAAGCTAAAAACCGAGCTAGCTGCTATTGAGGCCATCGATGATATGGAGACAACGATCATTCTAAAATCGATAAAGAGCAATTAGTAGTTGTCTAGTCTATGAAGTGCGCTATGGTATAGAGGTAAATGGATAGCTAGCTAGATCATAAGTATGGTCCGATGAGTTCTGGAGTTGAAAGAGGGAGTGTTTATCTTTATGAAACGAATGATTTTCTGCCCTTTACTGGTCGTCATGGTTTGCCTGCAGGCATGCACTCAGTCATCTCAGCAGATCTCGGACCAACAGTTACTGGCAACAGTCGAGTTGCCCCCTTCCAAAAGTCCTAGGGCTCAGCTGGAGCATTTGATTTCGGACGAATTAATTACGGCAGTTTCGGAGTCGTTCGGTGATTTTTCGGTTGAACATAATACTCCCCAAAGGCTTACGACTAGTCGTTTGCCGGTAGATCCAATTCGCGTAGATGGTTCAAGGTTACGCCCGCGAGGCTCAATAGATGATCGTCTGATGGCCATTCGCCTCAGACAACTCGTTTACAACGATGAACGGTTTAACTGGCGTTATCAGGCATTGGTTGATAATCGTTACGATGTTGAGGCTTTTACCGGTAATTGTTTAGATTTTGCCAGCTGGGTAGTCACTCAGGCTCGCGAGTTGGGTTTAACGGCTAACTTCGAACTTGTTAACGACATCTCTGGCTGGGAGACGCTTGATGATACGTGGGTTCGCACGGATCATGTGATAGCTATCGTCACCGTGGGGAAGTCTAGATTTCGCTTCGATGTGACCGGGCAGCAGGCTACAGAATTCGTATCACAGCCGTTATTAGATAGTGAGGCATTAGGCTTACTGAGGTCAAATCAAGCCGTCTCTGCTTGGCGCATCGGCGATTTGACAACTGCAGCGATACTGGCAAAAGAGGCGGTTGAACTTTTCCCTGGGCATGCCGGGTTATGGCTTAATTTGGCAAACTTCTACCAACCACTGTTGGCTCAAGAAGAGGCCTTACTCACTCGTGCAGCACAAGCGACTATTGCTCCGGAAATAGGGCTAAACGCTTTAGCTCGTTTTTATCAACAGCAGGGCGACACTCGACGAGCGCGCTTTATAGAACGGCAGATCTCCAGCTATATGGAAGCTCAGCCGGTCACTCATGTGGTTCGCGCAGAGCAAGCAATTGTCAGTGCTGACTGGGATATGGCGATTGCTCATCTAGAGCGAGCCATCCAACTATCGCCGCACGTAGTGGAGCTCCAATACTCATTGGCAGCACTTTATCGTAAGGCGGGTTGGATGAACAAGGCGGATACTACCTTAGCTGAAGCGAGAGCTCTGGATTCTGCACAGGGTGCCGGCACCTATTACGCTAAGCTGCGCGTATTACAACGCGAGGGTCGTTAAGCCCTCTCACACTGAGGTTTCGTAGAGCCATGACATCGCGACTAGCTCTAGGAACTTTTCTTTTCCGCCCTATATGGAGCTGACACGGAGCTGAATTCCAGAGGGTAGTGAATCTTTGGGATAAAAATTATAGTCCCAACTCCCCGCAGCTCCGCCAGTTAGTTATTCGTCATGATGATGGTGATGATGGTCTGCTTCGTCAGGGTCGCTGTCATCCATGTGGTGATGTTCGTGCTCGCTAAGGTGAAGGCTATCATCATGATGGTGCTGATGTTCGGTAACGTGTCCATCCTCGCCGTGGTGATGCTGATGCTCCGATGTATGACCGTCATCGCCGTGATGATGCTCATGTTCGGTAACATGTCCATCTACACCGTGGTGGTGTTCGTGATCGTCAAAATGATGATCAAGCGCTGTCTCTTCCCTCGGTTCAGGAGATGAGCTGCAGGCCATTAAAAGGATGAAGCTAGACGAGAGTAGGATTGTCAATTTTTTCATTTAGGGTGCCTTAATTTTCAAACCATGTGGTTAAACGATAGATCAAGAAGGGGTTTTTAGCACTAATTCTCCGCGTAAAAATATGTCGTTGTTGATCGTGCTACCGGTAAAGCAATTTGAGGATTAAAGAAGTGGGGGTAATGGAGTTGACGGTGCGTAAACGCTAGACGAAAAAAAACCTGATTCAAAGAATCAGGCTTTTTTAATTGGTGGAGCCTAGCGGGATCGAACCGCTGACCTCAACACTGCCAGTGTTGCGCTCTCCCAGCTGAGCTAAGGCCCCTAAAGACGATGCGCAGTTTAGCAATTACTCAACACCTGTCAACCGTTTTCTACAACAAAAGCAATGGCTTAGCTGTTTTTAGTCATCGGTAGCTCTCGTAGAATCATCGCATGCTCAGGGTGTGCCTGAGCCGGCCATGGAATAGTTACTATATGGCCAGAGCCTTTGGCTTCGAGGCAGTCATCGCCGCGCTTATCGCGCATCGCTGTGAGGCGGAGTTTATGATTGCCCTTTGGCGTCATTACCTCAATCACATCGCCTACACAGAACTTATTCTTGACCTCAATAGTTGCCCAACCGTCCTTAACAAAGGTAACGTCGCCAACGAACTGATGTTGATGCATTTTGGAGCTACCGTTCTCGTAGTTTTGCATCTCACCGGGAACATGGCGGCGATAGAAGCCTTCGGTGTAGCCGCGGTTAGCAAGAGATTCCAGATCATCCATCAGTTCCATGTTAAAGGGACGACCCGCCGCCGCATCATCAATCGCTCGGCGATAGGCTTGAGCGGTTCTAGCGGCATAGAAGTAAGTTTTGGTGCGACCTTCAATTTTTAAACTGTCGATCCCCATGTTCATTAAACGTTCAACGTGTTGAATCGCTCGGAGATCCTTAGAGTTCATGAAGTAGGTGCCAGTCTCATCCTCATAGGCAGGGATGATTTCGTCTGGCTTGGTAACATCTTGCAGAACCATCTGTAACGGCTTCGGCTCGAACGTACCTACTTCCATATTTGCCTGAATATTACCTTCAGCGGTCTCTTCAGCAGGCGTGGCCTGATACTTCCAGCGACAGGCATTAGTGCATGCGCCCTGGTTAGAGTCACGATGGTTTATATATCCAGAGAGGAGACAGCGACCGGAGTAGGCCATACAGAGAGCGCCATGAACAAAAACTTCGAGTTCAATGTCCGGGCATTCCTGACGAATCTCAGCGATTTCATCAAGGGATAATTCACGACTGAGAATGACTCTGCTAATGCCCATGTTCTTCCAGAACTTTACCGTGGCAAAGTTAACCGCGTTGGACTGAACAGATAGGTGTATTTCTTGGTCCGGCCAAGTTTCCTTTACCATCGCAATTAGCCCAGGATCACTCATAATGAATGCGTCGGGTTTCATGGCGACGACATCCGCCATATCGCGAAGGTAAGTCTTCACTTTGTTGTTGTGTGGAGATAGGTTACTGGCGATGAAAAACAGTTTGTCTAGGTTGTGCGCTTCTTCAATTGCCGCCGCCATCACATCCATTTTATTAAATTCGTTCTCGCGCACTCTCAAGCTGTAACGCGGCTGTCCTGCATACACGGCATCGGCGCCGTAGGCGAACGCGTAGCGCATAGCCCTAAGCGAGCCGGCTGGACTGAGAAGTTCTGTTTTCATTTGCTAAATCTCCTTACTTGGCTCTCTAAGTGCTTAGTGGCTTTCGAACATCTGCAATGAGAAGCCGTGCTTTAGTGCTTCTACGATCTGCTTGTTACCCGCAACCGTAGCGTGATCACTCAGTTGTTCAGCACTTAAGTGCTTCTGGTCATCAAATCGGAGCTTATGGAAGCCTGCCTTAAGTAGATAGGCTTGCGCGAGCGCTCGAGCACCGAATAAGTCGGCAAAGTTGATATAGACAATGAAAGGTCTTGATGTACCAGCCGTAAGTCCGTCTTGGTCGATACGAGCGACAGCTGTTATGGAAAAAATATACATGGCAACTCCTTAGTTGCGCGGAGTTTAAATTAGGGGGCTAAGCGGAGCAAGCCGAGGAACTGATTATAGTGAGGAAAACAGGTCGTCGTGGTCTAAAAGGGCGTCGTAGGAAGTCATTTTATGGCGTTTGACTCGCTCTGATACCTCATGAAGGCTTCCCGACACATTTAAGATATGACTAAAGCACTGCCAGACTGCATTGTGAATCTTTCGGTACTCGGGTCGCCGCTGCTGCAGGGACTCTAGTTCAAACAGCGTGAAGATTCCGGCCAGCAACCTTGAATCGTTTACTGGGCTATCGGAGTGAATTTTTCGACACAGTTCAATGAGGTAGGCCTTTAGTGATCGATGACCAAGGTTACGTACGTGAATCAGCGCTGGATCGGGGTGTATGTCGAATTTAAGGTTTAACAGCACTTTTGGATCAACGCGATCGGACAAATAGTAGTTGTAGATGACATCGGTGACCGCATCGGAGAGCAGCAGGGCAATTTCAGCGCGTGAAATGGAGCGGCGAAAATCTCGTTGATTGAATTTAGCGATTAAACCGAAAATCTCATTAAAGACGTTGTTGATCAGGCCCGATTGGCGGCTAAATAAAATTGCGATGGAATTTCTGAGTAAAACAGCACGATCAGGAAAATGATAGCCAACGAGCGAAAGCTTGACGTTTGCCTCATCGGCGACCGCTCGAAAGGTCGTGCCATGCACGCCCTGAGTTGCGATGACTCGCAGAGTAGCTTCTATTATATCGCGTTTGGTGAGTTCACCTTTTTTCAATTTGAGCTTCCTAGTTGTTCTAACGTTTTTGCGCTAGTCTAGTAATCAATTGATACAACAATAATATTCATAGCCTAGCACTAAGTTGAGGAAATATGAAAATTCTTAAGGGTTTTGGGTTGATAGGGCTATTACTGCTAGCTGTCTTCTTTGAAGATTGGCGCTGGTGGTCCTGGGAGCGAAATGACCTAAGCGTTGAGGTGATGGGCAGCTGGGAGCTTGACGGAGTGAGTGTTGAACTCAATCCCTGGCATCTTATTATTCGTGATCGCGACGGTGATATTGTGTTAAAGAATGTCCGTGGTGAGCGCTTCGTGGATATTCACCCTCAGCAAGTCACCCTTCAGGAACACCGCGGTATGGTCTCGGCGGACGTTGATCTTTCTTGGTCAAGTTGCGAACAGTTGGTGAGCCAAGCTTCCCTAGCTAGCGACGCATCTGAATCGTCTGCTGATGTAACTGAAACGCGAGATGTAACTGAAACGCGTGACGGACCTGAATCGATAGCTGTGCCTACATCGATGACTATTAGCGGTCAGCTAGTTTGCAGTGAGCAGGTGTTTCCCTACGATCTAACCATTCAATCGATCAATGATCAGCAGCTTAGCCTTGAACTGGTGCAGCGTTCCACGGACGTTTCATCTTTCGAGGGGCTCCTCAGTGTCATGTTCGAAATGCCAAAGAATGAGGCTGCAATTGGCTTTGGCGCACAATTCAGTCATCTTAATATGCGCGGCCTCCTGCTGCCGATCATCGTTTCCGAGCAAGGTATTGGAAGGGGCCTTGAGCCGCTAACTTCGATGGTTGATTGGGCCGCTGGGGCTGGCGGTAAATGGCACTCTAGCTACGCACCTATCCCCTGGTTCTTTACCTCGCAAGGTAGGGCATTTTGGTTGAATAATGACGAACCTAGTTGGTTTGATTTCCGCTCTTCCGACCGAGCAATTGTCAGCGCAGCCGCTAACACGCTATCGATGAAGATCTATTTGGCTGATACGCCAAAGCAGTTTATCTCTCAATTTACCGCAGATACTGGGCGAATGTCAGCTCCTCCAGCCTGGGTGGATAGCGGTTTGATCGCAGGTGTGCAGGGCGGCGCTGCCGCATGGCCAAAGATCGAGCGTCTTCGTGCTGCCGAAGTTCCCCTGGCGGGGGTTTGGCTCCAGGATTGGATGGGGCAAAGGCAGACGAGTTTCGGGCAGCAACTTTGGTGGAATTGGTCACTGGATAAGGACCACTACCCAAACTGGCAGCAGCAGGTTGATGAGCTGGCTGAAGATGATATTCGGATTTTGGGCTATTTAAATCCATTTCTGGTGGAGTCTCCCCGATTAACTCCGGAAGAGGATATGTGGCATCGACTCAAGGCCACTAATGCGTTTGTGGTCAATGACCAAGGTGAGCCCATACGCTTTCCCAATTCGTCATTTTCAGCGAATCTTGTTGACCTCTTTGAGCCGACTGCGAGTGAATTGTTGCAGCGAGAAATTAGTAGCCAGGTCGACGGTTTGCAGTGGAGCGGCTGGATGGCCGATTTTGCCGAAGCCTATCCGGGCGAGGGCAGTGCTGAGCGCTTAGCGAAGCATAACCGTTATCCCGTCCAATGGAGCCAATTCAATCAAGCGTTAGCTCAACAGCTACAGGCTGAAGAACCCTTAATTTGGCATCGTTCGGCTTTCACTGGATCAGCGGGCAGTGGTAGCGCGTTTTGGTTAGGTGATCAGCTTGTTGATTGGGACGAACACGATGGTATTAAGTCTGCAGTCACGGGTCTGCTGTCAGCTTCGCTCTCGGGTATGGCGGTCAATCACTCCGATATTGGCGGCTATACCACCATTAAGCATCCTCTTGTTAGCATTCATCGCAGCCCCGAATTACTAAAGCGTTGGCTTGAGTTGAATGCCTTTGGGTTAATTTTTCGTTCGCACGAAGGGAATATTCCTGATCTTAATGCTCAGATTTACGATGAAGAGTTATTAGCCAGTACTCGAGCGATGACGGAGATATTTACCTTGCTTGGGGCCTATCGACGGGGGCTCTATGATGAGATGGCAGGCAATGGAATACCACCCGTGCGCCATCCGCTGGTTGAGTATCCAAGTGTTGCTCGTTTTTGGGGGCTTCGATATGAACAGTTCTTTTTGGGCCCGGACCTGTTAGTCGCACCCGTTCTTGATAAAGGTGTCGACGAGGTCGTAGCGATAATTCCGCCCGGTGAATGGCGTCACTGGTGGACAGGAGACGTCTATTCGGGCACCCCGGAGGGAAAAGTTATCACGGTTAGTGCCCCAATTGGTCAGCCGGCAGCATTCACCCGAGTTGGTGGAGTGCTGGATTAGTAGCTGTTGCGATTGAGTCGTAGGCGTCGAGGTGGAGTATTAGGCGCCGAGAGGGAGTAGTAGGCACCAACCTGGAGCGGTGAGCTCAATAGCTGATTAGTGGCGATTGCTACTTTTTCTGCGACATTAAAAAAGGCCATCTCCTAACGGGGATGGCCTTCTCTTTTTCGTAGATTAAACGGGAGCTTAACGCTTGTCTAAGGCTACGAAATCACGTGGCGCTGCACCGGTGTATAGCTGACGCGGGCGACCAATTTTGTATGAGCCGCTGATCATTTCATTCCAGTGAGAGATCCAACCGATAGTACGGCCAGTCGCGAAAATTACCGTGAACATTTCTACTGGGATTCCAAGCGCTTTCAGAATAATACCAGAGTAGAAATCAACGTTCGGGTAAAGCTTCTTCTCAACGAAGTAAGGATCTTCCAGGGCAATCTGCTCAAGACGCTTAGCAATCTTAAGAAGTGGATCATTCTCCAAACCAAGCTCAGCAAGAACTTCGTCACAGCACTGTCGCATAACGGTAGCGCGTGGATCGTAGTTTTTGTAGACGCGGTGACCGAAGCCCATTAAGCGGAATGGATCGCTCTTGTCCTTAGCGCGAGCTACGAACTCATCGATCTTAGACTCATCGCCAATCTCTTCAAGCATTGTGAGTACTGCTTCGTTAGCGCCGCCGTGAGCTGGGCCCCAAAGTGCAGCAATACCTGAAGCAATACAGGCGAATGGGTTAGCACCCGAAGAGCCGGCCAAGCGCACGGTTGACGTTGAGGCGTTTTGCTCGTGATCGGCGTGGAGTAGGAAGATCTTGTCCATCGCGTTAGCGAGTACTGGGTTGACCTTGTACTCTTCAGCCGGTGTAGCGAACATCATATGCAGGAAGTTTTCTGCGAATGATAAGTCATTACGTGGGAAGATGAATGGTTGGCCAATGCCGTGCTTGTATGTCATTGCTGCTAAAGTTGGCATCTTAGCGACTAGACGGAATGCAGAAATCTCACGGTGACGTGGATTAGTGATGTCTAGCGAATCGTGATAGAACGCTGATAGCGCACCAACCACACCACACATGATAGCCATTGGGTGTGCATCACGACGGAAGCCTTTGAAGAAGTCAGCAATTGACTCGTGCACCATAGTGTGACGAGTAACAGTGTTAACAAACTTGGCTTTTTCTTCAACTGAAGGTAGCTCTCCGTTTAGAAGAAGGTAGCAAACTTCAAGAAAGTCCGACTGCTCGGCGAGTTGCTCGATTGGGTAGCCGCGGTGTAGCAATGTACCTTTGCCACCATCGATAAAGGTGATTGCTGAATCAGTTGCAGCAGTTGAAACGAAACCTGGGTCATAGGTGAAGAGACCTTTGCTCACTAAGCTTCGGACGTCTACGACGTCAGGTCCGATAGTTCCGCTGTATACTGGGAATTCTAATGCTTCGTCCATGCCATCGATGGTAAGGCGTGCCATTTTTTCGCTCATTTAGCGACTCCTGAATCAATCTGGTTTTGAGTGAGCTAATCGCTCGGTCCGCAGGGCTTATTAGTATAGACCCAGAACGGGAGAGTGGGTAAAAAAACACCTATTGTTGGTGAGTACCCGCTGCGTCAACTATTCTACGATAGTTTGCTTGAGTTGGATGGCTGTTCATTAAAGATACAGTCACTCCAGCTATTGGAGCGACACTATATATAGCCGTAGAGTCATGTCAAATTTTTATAGATGGGCTGAGTAGGTGCAATCTCGTATAAATAGTGTTTTTTGCGCAAAAAAAGCTAATTTAGTACCTCTAGTCTCGTTTTTTTTGCTAGTATTCAGCCCGCTTATAGTCCGCATACATCACTGTTTCGTATGAGTGTTTGTAAGCCGACTGACGGGTCAATATAATCTCGTCGTGCAAGCGCTTCATGGTTAGTAGTGATCCGATATTGCTGCTGCCTATGTACAGTCCTTATAGATGCAACAAAAAAAGGTTCAGCTGTGAACAAAAATAGACCAGTCAATTTAGATATTTCGACGCTCAAATTACCGATAACTGCGTATGCTTCAATCCTGCATCGTATTAGCGGTGTGTTTTTGCTCCTTGGTGTAGCCGTCCTGTTATGGATGCTCGACACTTCACTATCAAGTCAAGAAGGCTTCAATCAGGTCAAGGAGTGCTTGTCATCTCCGATCGCAAAGGCTGTTCTTTGGTTTGTGTTGGTCGGTTTGGGTTACCACATGATCGCCGGTGTTCGCCATTTGTTAATGGATCTTGGTCTGGGTGAGACGCTTGAGGGTGGTCGTCTGGGTGCGCGTATAGTTATCGTACTTGCCATCGTGCAAGCAATCGTTGTGGGGATTTGGTTATGGTAAAGTCAGTTACTAGTCTCGGTCGCAGCGGCGTTGCCGATTTCGTTATTCAGCGCCTCAGTGCTGTAATTCTTCTTGCCTTCTTCCTCTACGTTGGCTTCGTTGTGCTTTGTACCCCTGAGTTAACTTACTCAGCGTGGTCGGCAGCGTTCCAACCTACATGGGTGAAGGTGTTCAGTTTGTTGGCAATTCTTTCGCTTGCAGGTCATGCATGGATTGGTTGGTGGGCAGTATTGTCTGACTACGTTACCGAGCGCATGATGGGTGCCAAGGCAACCGTTCTTCGCCTGTTACTGCAGTTGATTGGTTTCATTATTCTTGTTTTTTATATGGTCTGGTCGTTCCAGATTTTGTGGGGTTAACAGATGACTACGATGCGTACTATTTCTTTTGATGCTGTCATTGTAGGTGGCGGTGGTGCGGGCATGCGTGCTGCACTTGAGCTATCCAAGTCGGGTTTCAAAACGGCCGTTGTCTCGAAGGTATTTCCTACTCGTTCGCACACGGTTTCCGCTCAGGGTGGTATCACCTGTGCAATCGCAAGTGATGATCCGAATGATGATTGGCGCTGGCACATGTACGACACCGTAAAGGGGTCTGACTACATTGGTGACCAGGACGCAATTGAATACATGTGTAAGATTGGACCGGAAGCAGTTTTCGAGCTCGAGCACATGGGTTTGCCATTTTCCCGTACCGAGAATGGTCGTATTTACCAGCGTCCGTTTGGTGGCCAGTCAAAGAATTATGATGTGAAGCAGCAGGCTTCGCGTACCTGCGCAGCAGCGGATCGTACGGGTCACGCTCTTTTGCATACGCTTTACCAAAATAACATGGAAAACAAAACTGTTTTCCTGAATGAGTGGTACGCCGTTGATATCGTCAAGAACGAAGACGGCGACACTACAGGCGTTATCGCCATCTGTATGGAAACTGGTGAGACCGTTTACGTTAAGGCGAAAGCTACCGTAATGGCTACCGGTGGTGCAGGTCGTATCTACGCTTCAACCACTAACGCACACATCAACACCGGTGACGGTATCGGCATGGCGCTTCGTGCTGGTTACCAGGTTCAGGATATTGAGATGTGGCAGTTCCACCCAACCGGAATTTGGGGTGCGGGTACGCTAGTAACCGAGGGTTGTCGCGGTGAAGGTGGCTATCTAGTCAACAAGGATGGCGAGCGTTTCATGGAGCGCTACGCGCCGAATGCGAAAGATCTTGCCTCGCGTGACGTTGTTGCACGCTCAATGACGCTAGAAATTCTAGAGGGTCGTGGTTGTGGTGAAGACGGTGATCACGTTTATCTTAAGCTTGATCATCTTGGTAAAGATATTCTTTACTCGCGTCTTCCTGGCGTTTGTGAGCTTTCTAAGACCTTCGCGCACATTGATCCAGCAGATGGTCCAATTCCAGTTGTCCCTACCTGTCACTACATGATGGGCGGAATTCCGACCAATATTGATGGTCAAGCTTTGGCGATGGGTGACAACGGCGAGCTAGAAGTTATTGGCGGTCTTTATGCCTGTGGTGAAGCGGCTTGTGTTTCAGTACACGGCGCGAACCGCTTAGGTGGTAACTCGCTGCTCGATTTGGTGGTCTTTGGACGTGCGTCAGGTTTGGCGATTGAGAAGGCTCTGCGTGAAGGTATTGAGATGAAGGAAGCGCGCGATAGTGATATCGATGCCGCAATGTCTCGCCTGAACAAGGTTAATGGCTCAGAGAACGGCGAGGGTGCAGCAGCACTTCGCAAGGAACTGCAGACGGTTATGCAGAACTACTTCGGTGTATTCCGTCGCGGTGACTTCATGGCAACGGGCATTGAGAAGCTTAAGGATCTTCGTGAGCGTATCGAAAATGTATACGTTGCCGATAAGACCCACGCTTTCAACACCGCACGTATTGAAGCACTTGAGTTGCAAAATCTACTTGAAGTTGCTGAAGCGACGGCTGTTGCAGCCGAGGCTCGTACCGAAAGTCGTGGTGCTCACGCACGTGATGATTTCCAAGATCGTGATGATGAAAATTGGTTGTGTCACACCATGTACAACCCACTGACTAAGTCAATTGCTAAGCGCGATGTTAACTTTGAGCCGAAGACTGTTCCAACCTTCGAGCCAAAAGCACGTACTTACTAATTAAGGGGAAGATCAGAGATGTTGAAAGTAAGCGTATATCGCTACAACCCAGAAGTCGACGCTGCCCCATACATGCAAGACTTTGAGGTTGATCTTAAAGGTAAGGATGTCATGGTACTTGATGTGCTAGGCATGCTTAAGGAACAGGATGAATCCATTACTTACCGTCGTTCGTGTCGTGAAGGTGTTTGCGGTTCAGATGGTATGAACATGGGCGGTAAGAATGGCTTGGCATGTATTACTACCGTGAGCTCAGCTTCACGTGGTAACAAGCTGGTTATTCGACCGTTACCTGGTTTGCCAGTAGTACGCGATCTCATTGTTGATATGAGTCAGTTCTACGCGCAGTACGAGAAAGTTACGCCGTTCCTTCAGAACAATACGCCGGCTCCTGCTATCGAGCGTCTGCAGTCACCTGAAGATCGTGAGAAGCTAGATGGTCTCTATGAGTGTATTCTGTGCGCCTGTTGTTCAACGAGTTGTCCTTCGTTCTGGTGGAATCCAGACAAGTTCATTGGCCCTGCTGGACTTCTGCAGGCCTATCGTTTCTTGGCGGATAGCCGCGATACAGCCACCGAAGAGCGCCTTGCTCAGCTAGATGATCCCTTCAGCGTTTTCCGTTGTCATGGTATCCAGAATTGCGTCAATGTATGTCCGAAGGGTTTGAACCCAACGCGTGCGATTGGTCATATTCGCACAATGTTACTTCAGCGCGCAGTCTAAACTGCGCGTTATTAATTAAGGAATTCGTAGAAATTCCAAACGCGAGAAACATCGGACGGCAAAGTCTTCAGTTATGGTCTTAACTTAGTATGCGACTAATTACGTACCTAGGTTGACATTGCAACTTGTGTCTCTAGCGTTGATAATCCCTCGTAGTAAAGGTCGGTGAATAGGATCATCGGCCTTTTTGAGGATTAAATGTGGTAAAAATCGGCGGTTTACACGCCCATAAGTGGTGGACTTGCAATGCAAGATAACTCTATGGAAGCGCTTCTGCGTACCTCGCACCTGTCAGGTGGAAACGCGAGCTATGTTGAAGAACTTTACGAAAGCTATTTGCTTGACCCGAACGCGGTCCCAGAGGACTGGCGCGGTTACTTCGAAAAACTCCCTCGCGTGGAGGGCTCACACGCCCAAGACGTTCCGCACTCCGAAATTATTCAACAGTTTGAATTAATGGCCAAAAATCAGAGCCGCCCACTTGTTGTTCGTGGCGAAGGCAGTGCTGATATTGAGCATGAACGCAAACAGGTGGCGGTGATGGAGCTCATCGCTGGCTATCGCTCGCGAGGCCATCAAAAGGCCAAGCTCGACCCGCTAAACCTTACTCAGCAAGAACATGTGCCTTGGTTAGAGTTGGCTTACCATAAGCTCTCAAATGCTGATTTGGATACGATGTTCCAAACTGGTTCAACCTTCTTTGACCTCAAAGAGGCTAGCCTGAAAGACATTATTTCGGCGCTTGAGGCTACCTACTGCGGCCCGGTTGGCGTTGAGACGATGCACATCACGGATCTTGATGAGAAACGTTGGTTGCAGCAGCGCACCGAAAGTGTTCGTGCGAAGCCGGCTTATAGCGCCGAGGTAAAGAAACATCTTCTAGAGCGTATGAGCGCTGCCGAGGGCTTAGAAAAGCATCTTGATTCAAAGTACCCGGGCACCAAACGCTTTGGTCTTGAAGGTGCCGAGAGTCTGATTCCGATGCTGGACGAAATGATTCAGCGCTCAGGCTCACACGGTGCTAAAGAAATCGTTATTGGTATGGCGCACCGAGGCCGTTTGAACACGCTCGTTAACATTCTGGGCAAGAATCCTGCAGATCTCTTTGATGAGTTCGAGGGCAAGACGCTGGTCGAGACTTCCGGTGACGTAAAATACCACCAGGGTTTTTCTTCCAATGTGATGACCTCCGGTGGCGAAGTCCACTTAGCGATGGCGTTTAACCCTTCCCACCTTGAGATCGTTTCCCCGGTAGTTGAAGGTTCGGTTCGCGCTCGTCAAGACCGCCGACAGGATGAAGTTCGCAATACGGTTGTACCCATTGTTATTCACGGTGATGCGGCGTTTGCGGGTCAAGGTGTGGTTCAAGAGACGTTCCAAATGTCCCAGACTTGTGCTTATACCACGGGTGGAACCGTTCACATCGTGCTCAACAACCAGGTTGGTTTCACTACTAATAACCGTGAAGATGCCCGCTCTACTATGTACTGTACCGATGTGGCTAAGATGATCGAAGCGCCAATCTTACATGTAAATGGTGATGATCCAGAAGCGGTGCTCTTCGTGACTCAATTAGCAGTAGATTACCGTAACGAATTTAAGAAAGATGTGGTCATTGACTTGGTGTGCTACCGCCGCCGTGGTCACAACGAAACTGATGAGCCGTCGGCTACTCAGCCCCTCATGTACAAAGTGATTAAAACGCATAAGAGTGCGTTTACCAGCTACTCGGCAAAGCTTGAGAGTGAAGGGATTATTCCTGCTGGCTTTGGTCGTCAGTTAATGAACGAGTATCGTGAGAAGCTCGACTCGGGCAAAGATGTAGCGAATGCCCTAGTGTCTGAGCCAGATTCGACTTTATTCGTTGATTGGACGCCGTACTTAGGGCATGACTGGGACGCAGCAGGCGATACTAGCTATCCAATTGCCAAGCTCAAAGAGTTAGGCCAGAAGCTGTGTGAAGTGCCAGACGGCGTAGTGATGCAGCGTCAGGTTACCAAGATTTATGAAGATCGTCGTAAGATGGCGGCTGGCGCACTTCCAATTAACTGGGGTATGGCCGAGCTACTCGCTTACGGAACCGTCCTAGATCATGGTGCCAGCGTCCGTTTAACTGGACAGGATGTAGGTCGTGGGACCTTCTCTCACCGTCATGCAGTGGTTCATTCGCAAAAGGATGGTTCGTCATTCATTCCGATGAAGCACCTAGCCGAAGATCAGCCGCGTTTCACGATTAACGACTCACTCTTGTCGGAAGAAGCGGTATTGGCGTTTGAATACGGCTACTCAACAACTCGCCCGAATGCGCTAGTTATCTGGGAAGCTCAGTTTGGTGACTTTGCGAACGGCGCACAGGTTGTTATTGACCAGTTCATCACCAGTGGTGAGCACAAGTGGGGCCGTTTGTGCGGTCTAACTATGCTACTTCCGCACGGCTATGAAGGTCAGGGGCCTGAGCACTCGTCGGCGCGATTGGAGCGTTTCCTCCAGTTGTGTGCAGAGCACAACATTCAAGTTTGTATACCAACCACTCCAGCGCAGGTGTTCCATATGTTGCGCCGCCAGGTTGTTCGACCAATGCGTCGTCCATTAGTGGTGATGAGTCCTAAGTGGATTCTTCGTCATCCGTTGGCTACGTCATCGTTGGAAGACTTAGCTGAAGGTGGTTTCCAGAACGTCTTGCAAGATCCTGCAGCGGATCCGGCTAAGGTGAAACGCGTGGTACTTTGTTCCGGTAAGGTTTACTACCATTTGGTAGAGGCTCGTGAAGAGACTGGCCAAGACGATGTAGCGTTCATTCGTCTGGAGCAGTTATATCCGTTCCCTCATGAAGAGCTAGCCGCAGCGTTGGCACCTTACAAGAACCTAAAGGACGTTGTTTGGTGTCAGGAAGAGCCAATGAATCAAGGGGCTTGGTACTCGAGTCAGCACCATTTGCACCGTGCCGTTAATGAGCATGATTCGGCATTAGCATTGAGCTATGTGGGTCGTGAGGCTTCGGCCGCACCGGCAGCAGGTTCAATGAGTTTGCACCTTGAACAACAGAAGCGTTTCCTAGCGGACGCACTAAGCGTATAATTATTGAACACTTGATGGGTAGTCCCACAAAACAAGCGAGCATATAAACAATGGCTATTGAAATAAAAGCACCAACTTTTCCCGAGTCAGTTCAGGATGGCAGCATTGCGGCATGGTTGAAGCAACCAGGTGAAGCAGTTGAGCGTGACGAACTGATCGTTGAGATCGAAACCGACAAAGTAGTACTCGAAGTTGTCGCACCTGCAGACGGCGTTCTTGAGTCTCAGTTGTTCGGCGAAGGTGACACAATTCAGAGCAACGAAGTGATTGCAGTGATTGCAGAAGGCGCAGCGGCTGCTGCTCCGGCTGCTGCAGCACCGGCTGGTGAAGCGGCAGAGGAAGCAACCGTAACCGTAGGTGACAAAGTGTTATCTCCAGCAGCACGTAAGTTAGCGGCAGAGAAGGGTATTGACCCAGCAGCTATCACCGGCACTGGCAAAGGCGGATTGGTTACGAAAGAAGACGTCGTAAACTTCAAAGCGGCACCAGCTAAGGCAGCGCCAGCTAAATCAGCGGCACCTGCGGCAGAGCTTGAACTTCCAGTGGGTGAACGTACTGAGAAGCGTGTACCAATGACACGTATGCGTAAGCGTATTGCGGAGCGTCTACTTGATGCGAGTCAGAGCACTGCCATGCTCACTACGTTTAATGAAGTTAACATGCAGCCAGTTATGGAATTGCGCAGCAAGTACAAAGATCAGTTTGAGAAAGTTAACGGCGGCACTCGCCTAGGCTTCATGAGCTTCTTTGTTAAGGCCGCTACGGAAGCCCTTAAAAAGTATCCAGCGGTAAACGCGTCAATTGATGGTAACGATATTGTCTACCATGGTTTCCAGGATGTGGGTGTTGCTGTTTCTACGGAGAAGGGGCTAGTTGTTCCATGTCTTCGTAACGCAGAAAACATGAGCATGGCACAGATCGAAAACACCATTCGCGATCTTGGTCTTCGCGGTCGCGATGGTAAGTTGACGATTGAAGAAATGTCAGGCGGAACCTTCACTATCACTAACGGTGGTGTGTTTGGCTCACTGATCTCCACACCGATTCTGAATCCACCTCAGGCCGCTATCTTGGGAATGCACAAAATCCAAGATCGTCCAATGGCTGAGAATGGTCAGGTCGTAATTCGTCCGATGATGTATCTTGCGCTTTCTTATGATCACCGTTTGATCGATGGTAAAGAAGCGGTCGGTTTCCTCGTTACAATTAAAGAATTGCTAGAAGATCCAGCTCGCATCCTATTGGGTGTGTAATTAAAGGAAGGTTTTACTCAATGTCTACAAAATACGATGTCATCGTAATTGGTGCGGGTCCAGCGGGTTATGTTGCTGCTATTCGCGCTGCGCAACTTGGTTTGAAAACAGCTTGTATCGACAAGATGGTTGATGCAGACGGCAAGCAAACGCTTGGCGGAACTTGCTTGAACGTGGGTTGTATCCCTTCAAAGGCGCTTTTGGATTCTTCGTGGAAGTACCACGAAGCTAAGGATTCATTGGATGTGCACGGTATCTCAACTAGCGACGTTAAGATTGATATCGAAGCGATGATTGGCCGCAAGCGCCAAATCGTTAAGAACCTAACAGGTGGCGTTGCGGCACTGTTCAAGGCGAACGGCGTCGACGCACTAGCGGGTAAAGGTAAGCTTCTTGCCAACAAGCAGGTTGAATTCACAGGTAATGATGGTGCTGTCGAAACATTCGATGCGGCCAACGTGATTATCAGTACGGGTTCGGTACCCATCAATATCCCAAGCGCTCCAGTTGATAATGACGTCATTGTCGACTCTACTGGCGCACTGGAATTCACTGAAGTACCTAAGCGCCTTGGTGTGATTGGTGCTGGTGTTATCGGTCTAGAGTTGGGTTCAGTATGGGCTCGTCTAGGTGCTGACGTAGTTTGCTTGGAAGCTCAGGAAGACTTCCTGTTCATGATGGATAAGCAGATTGCGAAGGAAGCGAAGAAGACCTTCACTCAGCAGGGCTTAGATATCCGTCTGGGCGCACGTGTTACCGGCTCTAAAGTAAATGGTTCTGAAGTTGAAGTTACCTATCAGAACGCTAAGGGTGAAGAAGAGACAGTCACTTTCGACAAGCTAATTGTTTGTGTTGGTCGTCGTCCATTCACTGAAGGCCTTTTCTCTGCTGACTCGGGCGTTGAGCTTGACGAGCGCGGCTTTGTCTTTGTCGATGAGCAGTGTGCTACTGCGGTACCGGGTGTTTACGCCTGTGGTGACGTAGTTCGCGGCCCAATGCTTGCGCACAAAGGTTCTGAAGAGGGTGTCATGGTTGCCGAGCGTATTGCGGGTCAAAAGGCTCAGGTAAACTACGATATCATCCCTAACGTTATCTACACTCATCCAGAGATTGCTTCGGTTGGTTTAACCGAAGAGCAAGTGAAAGCGAATGGTATCGACTATAATGTCGGTTTATTCCCGTTTGCTGCATCGGGTCGTGCTATGGCTGCTAACGAAGCCAAAGGTACGGTGAAGATGATCGCTGACGCGAAAACAGATCGCATTGTTGGTTTCCACATCATCGGCCCTTCGGCTGCTGACTTGGTCCAGCAGATTGCTATCGCGATGGAGTTCGGTGCAACTGCAGAAGACATCGGTATGATTGTGTTCTCACACCCAACACTATCCGAGACTGTTAAGGAATCAGCGCTTGCAGTGAACGGTCATGCTATTCACGTAGCGAACCGTAAGAAGCGTAAGTAACATATTTAGTTTTTAATCGAAGCGTCATAGGTACATGATTTGCTGCATGGATTGGGCATTTATCTACGACGCTTTTCTTGTGTTCCCCCAGGGACAATTAAGGTGGTAAAAAAATGAACTTGCACGAGTATCAGGGTAAGCAGCTGTTTCGTCAGTATGGCCTACCTGTGTCAGATGGCATTGCCTGTGACACCCCAGAAGAAGCAGTAGCAGCAGCGAAGAAAATTGGCGGCGATATGTGGGTTGTTAAAGCCCAGGTTCACGCTGGTGGTCGCGGTAAAGCGGGCGGCGTTAAGTTGTTGAACAACTTCGACGACATCCACGCATTCGCTGACAAGTGGTTAGGTAAGAACTTGGTTACCTACCAAACAGATGAAAACGGTCAGCCAGTTGCTAAGATCCTTGTTGAGACTTGCACTGACATCGCTCAGGAACTTTACCTTGGCGCCGTTGTTGATCGTTCAACTCGTCGTGTTATCTTCATGGCTTCTACTGAAGGCGGCGTAGAGATTGAGAAGGTTGCTGAAGAGACTCCTGAAAAGATTCTTCAGGCGATCATCGATCCAGTGTGTGGCGCTCAGCCATACCAGGCTCGTGAGCTTGGCTTCCAGTTGGGTTTAAACCCACTACAGATGAAGCAGTTCACCAAGATCTTCTTGGGCTTGGCGAAGATGTTCACTGAGAAGGATTTAGACCTTCTTGAAATCAACCCATTGGTTATCACTGATGAAGGCAACTTGCACTGTCTAGATGCGAAAGTATCTATCGATAGCAACGCAGTATACCGTCACAAAGATATCCAAGAGATGCACGATCCTTCACAGGAAGACGAGCGCGAAGCACATGCTGCTCAGTTCGAACTTAACTACGTAGCACTTGATGGCAACATCGGCTGTATGGTTAACGGTGCAGGCCTAGCAATGGGTACCATGGATATCGTTAAGTTGCACGGTGGTGAGCCAGCAAACTTCCTTGACGTAGGTGGCGGCGCAACGAAAGAGCGTGTTACCGAAGCATTCAAAATCATCCTTTCTGACACCAGTGTTAAAGCCGTATTGGTTAACATCTTCGGTGGTATCGTACGTTGCGATCTCATTGCGGACGGTATCATTGGTGCAGTGAAAGAAGTTGGCGTTGAAGTACCAGTTGTTGTTCGCCTTGAAGGTAACAATGCTGAGCTTGGCGCAAAAGTATTGGCAGAAAGTGGTCTTGGCGTAATTGCTGCGACTAGCTTAACTGATGCAGCCGAAAAAGTTGTTGCTGCAGCGGAGGGCAAGTAATGAGCGTTCTAATTAATAAAGACACCAAAGTAATCTGTCAGGGTTTCACTGGTGGTCAGGGTACATTCCACTCTGAGCAAGCAATTGCCTACGGTACCAACATGGTTGGTGGTGTTACGCCAGGAAAGGGTGGTACTACTCACCTAGGCCTACCGGTATTCAACACAGTTAAAGAAGCGGTTGACGCAACGGGTGCAGACGCATCGGTTATCTACGTACCAGCGCCTTTCTGTAAAGATTCTATTATCGAAGCAGCATACTCTGGCGTTAAGCTAATTGTTGCCATCACTGAAGGTATTCCAACTCTGGACATGCTTGAAGCGAAGGTGGTTTGTGATAACCAAGGCGTTCGTCTAATCGGTCCTAACTGTCCGGGCGTTATCACTCCGGGAGAATGTAAGATTGGTATCATGCCAGGTCACATTCACTTGCCAGGTAAAGTTGGTATCGTATCGCGTTCAGGTACCTTGACCTATGAAGCGGTTAAGCAGACTACTGATCACGGTTTCGGCCAGTCTACCTGTGTAGGTATTGGTGGTGACCCAATCCCAGGCTCTAACTTCATCGACATTCTTGAAATGTTCGAGAACGACCCTAAGACTGAAGCAATCGTTATGATTGGTGAAATCGGTGGTTCTGCTGAAGAAGAAGCGGCTGCTTACATCAAAGCAAACGTCACTAAGCCTGTTGTTTCTTACATCGCGGGTGTTACTGCACCGGCAGGTAAGCGCATGGGCCACGCTGGTGCAATCATTGCTGGCGGTAAAGGTACTGCAGACGAGAAGTTTGCGGCACTAGAAGATGCAGGCGTGAAGACAGTACGTTCTTTGGCTGGTATCGGTGATGCACTGAAGGAAATTACTGGCTGGTAAGCGAGTGGTTTTTTAAGTGTTCGAAAAGAGGTCGCCCTAGGCGGCCTTTTTTTTCGTCAAAATACAGCACAGGAGCGGCAATATAAGGAAGTGTTTAGTAGTGACTAGTCGATACTCTGGACGACCCTGTTGTAGCCTAGGTGCTATTAAGCTTTGAGCTAAAGCACTTTTCGTGCTTGAATAGTGGCATAACAATACACCCTTTGACTGCAGGACGCTGAGTATGAAACGGGTTATACAGCTGCTGATGGGCACTCTGCTAATTGCGGGAGCGCTTTATCTTACCTTCGAACCTACTTTAACTGACGACTCCGAGCAGGGTTCGGCGAGTTCTTCTTCCGGTGCACCCAGCACTGATGCGAATGCTGCTAGCGGCGATGGCACGCCAGCTCCAGAGCGAGAGAACAGTGAAAACTCCACTAACCAGCCTATCGGTTCTACTCAAACCACAACACAGATTCCCCTCGACCTCCCAGCCGGTGGCTCCGCTGAGGAAAATGCGGCGATTCTAACCGGTTGGTTGCAGGAACAGGGATGGCTTGGTGAGCAGGATGAACTCGTCGAGCTGTTTAATTCAGGTGCCGTGGGTAGTGTTGAAGTTGAGCGTGTAAGGCAATTTCATAATGGCCTGCCCGTTTACGATTCTAATTTGGTAGTGCTTCGCCGAGATAACGTTCTGGTTGAGCTCGATGGTGCACTTGCCGTGGATCTTAACTTAGATGTTGAACCCACCGTAAGCATTGAAGAAGCCTGGGAAACAGCGAATGCTAGCGTTAGTTTTAACGTTGTAGCCGCGGTGCCTGAAGCGTTGCAAGTTCACGCCCGTGCCGGTGAGACACAGCTGGTGTGGGTCTTTAGTGGCGGTGATATGCGCGCTCGTACGGATGTTTTGGTTGATGCCCACCGTAACGAAGTAGTGAGAAAGGTAACGAAAGGAGCAATCTAGTTATGTTAGTTCGACTAACGATAGTGCTCGTCCTGTTAGGTATCTCCTCCCTGAGCTTCGCGAATCAGCCGGTAGCGCATATCTTTGACTATCAGCGTTTCTGCGCGCAACATAAAAATCGACCATCCCAAGATCAATGGTGGCGCTATTTAGTAGCACTCTCCGGAAGAGTGGATGGTGATATTCTCGTCTATCAAAATCGCCTAGAGGGGAACGGTGAGTCGCTGGTGATGGCGATTAGCCAAAATGCGCAATACTACGATGCCTTCCGCAGGATGATGGGCATGGATGGCGTAGACGGAAGAGGCCTACGGCACAATCTACTCGTTAATATGAATCGCGGTTCTAACGGTGAACCCTTCGAGTGTGGCGATGGTGACGTCTTCGACGCGATGAGCGTCCGTCAAGGCGATGAGCTGTCCTTCGATGCGTTTAGTAAGACGACTATGGCTTTGGAGGAAGTGGTAGGTCACGAGGCTTACCATGCTTTTATAGGCTACAACTCAGCGCTTGAATACGAATTCCAGTCCGGGGCGCTCAATGAAGCTTTGGCAGATGCCTTTGGTGTAGTCTTTAGGCAGTGGCTTGAATCAGGTCGACCCAACAACCCCGCTGACATCCAAGTTCGTTCCGATGCGCTTTGGCAGCTGCGAGATGTCGGGCAGCCGCTGCGCGATATGATTAGTCCTAATAATCATGATCAGCCTGATCATATGAATCAATATATCAAGTTACCTAACACGCCAGATGGTGACTGGGGTGGCGTTCACTATAATTCGGGAATTATTAATCACGCCTTTTATCTTCTCGCGGAAGGTGGTCAACACCGCCGTCTTGGTTCAGGGCCTAGCGTGAACGGCATTGGTCCGTATAGGGCGCTATCAATTTGGCATAGTGGCGCCACACTGATGCATCCCTATACCGATTTCCGCGATGCTCGGGAAAAATTTCAGCTCGCTGCGGTCGAATTATTCGGCCATGGTAGTACTGAGGTGCAGTCGCTGGTAGATGCCTTAGATGCAGTGGGTATTCAGTTTGTACCGCTTCCTCAAGCGCCAGCCTCTAATTCACAACCAACTGAACCTGCGGAAACGCCTCCTGTGGTAGATCCTGTAGCAGATCCCGTGGTAGTTCCTCCGCAGAACGATCCTATACCCGCGCCAGATCCGGTGGTGACGACGCCAACCCCGCATCCAGACCCGGTGGTGAATGCCCCTCAACCTACTGAACCGGTTGCTAGTGGTGAGTCAAACAGTAGACGTTGGTGGCTTATCGGTCTGCTATTGGCTGCGGGTGGTGCTTTGTTATGGTTAAGTAGAAGGCAACCCTTCGCTGAGGTCACCAATCAGGCTGCCAGTCCTGCTTGGAATGGCTCAGAGCCGAAGCCTTTAAGAGAACGTGTCAACAGGTCTGCGCCATCCTATAAGATCCATATCGACGGGGCTAAATTGTATTTAGAAGAGTCGCTAATGCGAACCAAGGATGGTCAGGTATTTGGTCGATCTCAAAGTTTTAGTCATATAGTTATCGCCAATACGGCCATTTCTAGACGCCATCTTCGAGTTTGCCTAATAGGTGAAGACCTCTGGGTAACTGATTTAAATAGTCAAGCTGGGGTTGTTCTAAACGGCCAAGCGATAGCCGAGATGCAACCCATTCGATGGCAGGTGGGCGACACGCTAACACTCGCAAATCGCGTCAAACTGGAGCGTAAGTCATGAGTAAATTTAACACTCATTTTTTTGGGCGGGACACTAGTAATACCGTGGTGCTGGATGACCCGAGCATCTCTCGTTTCCACTGCGAACTTACGGTCAATGGCGAGCACTGTTTGTTGGTTGACGCGAACTCAACCCACGGTTGCTTTGTAGAGCGAGATGGCGAGTGGGAAGCGGTTAAGAACGCCCAATTGAAATTGACCGACCGAGTGAAAATTGGTCGCCTCAGCGGTGTATTGAACGAATTTTTAAAGGGAGAAAGGGTGTGACCAATATTTTGGAGATCAAAGAGAGTCATTTGAGGGTAACTGTAGCGTTAATCTCTGTGATATTGGCGGCCATATGGATTTTGGTGATTGATCTAGCGCTGAATACGCCAGCCGAGGGCATTCGCATTGTGGATGTGCTTCTTGATAGAGCGAATGAGCTCTATCCGTTCACCATTCAGAATTTGATGTGGATATTCTTCTTCTTTGGCTTGGGCGAGTTATGGATCCGTAATCAACGCGGCAACATTGAAGCGCAGCAGCTTGGCCTGCGACTACTACCCGAGGACGAAGAAACGCTGCTACGCGGTAAAGACTTGGGCAGCATAGTGCTTTCTATTCGCGGAGCGGGCTCACAGCGACTTTACTATCTTCAGGAATTAATTATGCGCACCATTCAGCAGTTCCGATTGAATGACTCGGTAGCGCAGGCCGATAGTTTATTGAACACGTCGCTTGATCTCATCCATGCTGAACTAGATATTAAATACAATATGCTGCGCTACATAAGCTGGTTATTACCTACACTTGGCTTCATTGGCACCGTAGTGGGTATCTCACTGGCTTTGGGCGAAGCGGGTAATATGCCGGAGGTAACGGATGGCGATGCCATTAAAGCCTGGATGGGCTTGCTCACTGCGAAGTTAGGCATTGCCTTTAATACCACGTTAGTCGCGCTTCTGCAGTCCGCGGTATTGGTATTTCTTATCCATATTGTCCAGGCAAAAGAGGAAGAGGGGGTCAATCGTATTGGCCGCTACTGCCTGCACAATCTCATTAATCGTTTGTACGAATCGCAAGAGAGGTAATTGTTATGCCTGCAAAAATTGGCCCCGATGGAAAGCCGATCGTAGTAGATACCGTCCCATTCAAGGCGGATTATCAAGATGATGATGCCACCGCACCCTATGATCCGAATGCCGACCGACGAACGCCGAGTAATTTTGACGAAGATGAAGCAACAGCGCCATTTTCTGCCAACACGGCAGGCGCGACCGCACCCATGGCGGATCCGACTCGTGCATTGGATATTGAAGAGGTAGAGGTCAACGTTCGTGGAGCTAAACAGTCACCAGCGAGTACCGTTGTTGAAGAGGATGATGAGGCGACTCAAGTTTATCGAGCGCCGCGACCTTCAGCGTCAGCAGCTTCGGCGGATGCGGCTAGTTCCGTAGATACCGAGCAGAATTCTGCCGCGATGCAGGATCCTCCAGTTGGTTGGTTAGTGGTTACTGATGGTCCTGGTAAGGGCGAAGTGACGACAATTGGTTACGGACAAAATTCAGTAGGCCGATCCGGAGCGCGCATCAACTTGAACTTCGGTGATGGTGAAATCTCTCGTGAATCCCATATTACCGTGATTTACGACCCGAATGCGCGTGCCTTTTATGTGGGGCCGGGCACTGGTAAGTCATTGGGATACCTTAATGGCTCGCCCATTTTAATGCCGGCGGCGATGACTGACGGAGATGAATTGAAGCTAGGTGCTACAGCACTTCGCTTTGTAGCACTTTGTGGCGAAGGCTTTGGTTGGGACTAAATGTTTACATTTGATGTAGGTGTGAGCCAATGGCAGGGACGACGGGCATATCAGCAAGATTGTATTACAGCTCAGCACCTAGCCGATGGAAAACTACTCGCCGTAGTCTGCGATGGTATGGGTGGAACGGTTGGTGGTGAAGTAGCAGCCTCGGCTGCACTGGAAGCCATAGTGAGTCGCTTTGACCCGCTGAATACCGACCTGTCAGCGCATTGGCTAGAACTTGCCGGAGCGGCTAATAATGCCTTGGCTAGAGCGATTAAAGCGGACGAGACCTTAGCTTCAATGGGTACTACTTTGGTATCTGTTCTCGCTGATGAACAGGGCGTTAGATGGTTAAGTATCGGCGATTCGCCACTTTGGTTGTTCCGAAAGGGAGAGCTCATTCGGCTTAATGTGGATGAGTCCTATGGCGGTCACCTTGACCGAGAGGCGCGGTCCGCATTGATCACTTGGGAAGAAGCTCAGGCTAATCCCAAGCGCCATCAGTTAATGAACGTCTTGCAGGGTAAAAAGTCACTGACGGTCAATGATATCTCCGATGACCCCATTGTGCTTCGCGACGACGATGTACTGTTACTGGCTTCAGATGGTATTCAGACGCTTAGTGATGGCCATATTGCCCATATGATTCGCGAACAGATGACTGAACCAGCCAATGTTATTACGGAGCAGCTAATGCGTGCTGTTCACAAAGAAAATCATCCGAAACAGGACAACGTATCGATTGCGTTGATCAAAGTACAGGAAGGGAGTGAGTCATAATGAAATCCATCTTTGCTACCGCCGTTTTAGCCGCGCTAGTGAGCGCACCAACTATTGCGCAGTCGGCCTTAGAGGTTTTATCCAATAAGCGCGGTGACACGATAGCTGAAGGGCTTGCTATTCCAGTCACGCAACAGATAGTCGTCACTCGCCGGAGCCTACTTGATAATGGTGACTCGTTTGCAGTGATTGATCCTACATCGGGGGCTCGCCTCCAAGCTGATGTCCTAGCTGCTGATTCTGAAACCGGGTTTACGATACTCTCCGTGAATGGCGCGAACTTCGAGCCGCTGACGTTCAGTGCGGGTGAACTGAGGGCAGGTGAACGGGTAGCCCTGTTAACAGCAGATGAGCAGCGATCGGGCTTTGTTTTAGCGCAGCTAGAGGGTGGGGTTTTCCAGCATGACTTGAGCTACTCATTGGCCGAAGTAGGGTCGATGGTATTGAATCGCTGCGGTGAATTAGCAGGCTGGAACATTGACCAGTTCTCCGGTGTTTTTGCTTCGGAGTTAAGTGGCTCGGAGACACCAGTGAATGCTAAAGGCCTTGGTGCGCTAACGGCTTTACTGCAGACTAACAACGTCAAAATATCAATTGCTAGCGAGGCCTGCCCTACCTTAGAGGAAGAGGCGGATGCTGCCCGCCAAGCTGCTCAAGCGGAACTCGAACGTATCGAGGCGGAGCTTGCTGAACAGCAAGCGGAACTTGAAGTCCAGCGACAAGCTGCTGAAGAAGCAGCGGCCCAGGCCGAAGCTGAGCGAGAGCAATCGGAAGCTGCCGCTGCTGCGGCTCGTGAAGCGGAGGCTGAACTTGCTGCGCGCGAAGCCGAACTGGAGGCGCAACGCACTGAAGCGGAAGCAGCTCAAGCTGCCGCTGAAGCTGAACAGGCTGTCGAACTCGAAGCTGCGGCGGCCGCCCTAGAAGAAGAGCAACAGGCCCGTCAAGCGGCTATGGAACGGGCAGAGCAAGAGGCGTCGCGCAAGCAACAGCTGACCTTGATGGGAGCCGTGGCAGGCGTCATCGGGCTGATAGTGTTGTTGCTGGTAGTCATTCGCTCGCGTAAGCGTCAGACGGCATTAGATGAAGCTAAGGCGCGTTTTAATGACGTGCTATTGAGTGGCCATGACGGCGGCGGTAACCCCTATCGAGTTAGAATTGATGGCGGCGCATTACGCCAGGCTGAGAATGGTATGGTAATTGGTAAGAACGCCTCTCAAGCTCAGGTTGTCATTGCTAATCCTCAAGTGTCACGTGCACATGCGCGTATCTGGGTGGAAGACAATGGACTTAAGTTAACAGACTTAGGCAGTTCGAACGGCACACAGGTGAACGACATTCCGCTTCAGGTGGGGCAGGTGGTTGCACTGCGAGCAGGCGATAAGTTGGCTCTAGGCGGCGTCTTCCTTAATGTAGAACTGCTGGATTAAACTATGAAGCGTAAGAAGAGGGAAGTCAGTGCCTTCAATATGTCGGCGGTCGATCTATTCGCCTCGGCAATGGGAGCGTTTATTCTACTCGCGGTGATTGCGCTGCCCTTTTTTCCGAAGACGTCGGATAATCCGCCGGCACCCGTTTGTGCAGACCCATCGCCCGTGGTACCAGTACCGGCGGCTTGCCCAGATTCAGTGGTACAAACTTGCCCAGTTTGTCCGCCGGTTCCCGAAGAGGCCTTCGTGTTGAAGGATATTGACCTGGTTATCGTACTAGACGTCACCGGCAGTATGGATGAATCGATAGATGGTTTGAAAAATACCACTTCTGACCTGGTTGCACTGTTGGCGCGACTTGCGCCTACCTTTTCGGTTGGGATTGTGACCTTTGGTGACTACGGTTTTGATCAACCTACCCAAGTGTTTAATCTCCGTGAAATGTCTAGCGCGCAGGATATTCAAGCGCTTAATAGTTTTGTCGATCAGGTTCGAGAGGGCTGGGGCATAGGCGGAGGCGATTACCTCTATGACGGCGAGGCACTATCGGCTGGTTTAGAAATTGCCGTGGCAATGCCCTTTAGACCCGAGGCAAAAGAGCGCCGAATTGTTGTCTTTACGGACGATGTAGCCACCTATCAGAGTAGAGCCGAGGGCTTAGTTCGTCAGTTCGTAGCGGGATCGTCAGGGGATACTAGTCAGACCGTTTCGGTGGTACTAACGGACCCGAAGAATAACCCCGATGCGGCGCGGGTCATGGAGCAGCTAGCTGACACCGGAGAGGGGTTCTATTCGTCTTCCTCGGGTTCGTTTATCGGCAAACTGTTGCTCGCATTAATTGAGGGAAGTTAGCACGTGACTATCTATCATTCGCAACGACAGGGAGATCGAAGCTACCAAGAGGATAGCTTCGCCGCTATTGAGACTGATCAACATCAGCTTCTTGTTGTGGCCGATGGTCTAGGCGGTCATTCAGCGGGCGATGTGGCAGCCAAACTTATCGTTGAACTCGTCAGCTCGGCCGCTGCTGCGTTAACTGTGTTGAGGTCGAGTGATGCAAAAGCACAGCTGAGGGAATGGTTTGAGCCGATTGTCAGCGAGTTTCAAAAAACCTTAGCGGGCAATGAGCAGGCTACTGATGCTCACACCACTGTGGCGATAGCCATCATCCAACAGGATCAACTGTTCACATTGACCGTGGGCGATTCGCGAATCTATCTCTGTAGCGGCAAAGCACTTTGGCGTACCCGAGATCATTCAGTTGTCCAGATGCTCCTCGACGAGGGTGAGATTAGCGAAACCGAGATGGCTGCTCATCCAGAGCAGGGCAAACTATATCAGAGTATTGGTCCCAAAAAGATAGTGAAACCCAGAGTGGCGCATAAATCACTGCAGCCTACTGACCTAGTGTTAGCAGTAAGTGATGGTTTTTGGGAGGGCGTAACTGAGGAAGAACTAATACATTTCGCTTCGGCACCCTCACAACAATTACTCGATGCGTTAGTTGAACAAGCCTGTGAGCGCAGGTCGCCCAAGGCGGATAATACCACTGTAATTTCCTATGATAATGAAGTGAGTGAGACTCTGTTAATGAAGAATGATGAAGGCTCGTCCGGCGCAGCCGATACTAAGAATAGTGAAGTCCACGAGACTCAAGAAGCTCAAGAGACTAGTGAAGTCCAGGAGACTCAAGAAGGCCACGAGACTCAAGAAGGCCACGAGACTCAAGAAGCTCAAGACACGGACGCTACCCTCGATGCGCAAGCCTCTAAAGACGCTGGGCTTTCTGAGGAAAATTTAGCGAGTGAGGATCGGACCACTTCAGACTCTCCTAATTCAGCTTCGAAACTAACTCCTGAGCGGCAAGCCGTAGATACGTCCCCAGTGTCGATCAATAAACGTAGAGATCGATTTATTGCATTGGCCTTAGTTCTGTTTGTCATCGCACTGGTAGTCTGGGGTGGAGATAGCGATGAGGATGCCGAGATGGTGAGTTCAACGTCTACCCAGCATGATTCCAGCTCAAGCTGCATGATTGAAGAGGTTTACGAAGCTCAAGGTGATGGCATTCGAATCGTCCTCACCTCCATTGACGATGGCTCTGAGCAGGTAGTCAGCTTACCGATACATCCGGGGAAGTATCGTGTGAAACTAGAAGATCGTGCCGGTGAGTGCCAAGACCTGCGAGACGAGCAGGGTGAGATTGAGTTAAAACGAAAATTCGAGCGTCAGCTGTTGCGCTCTTCAACGGTATCAATGGAAGTCCTATGAGTAGAGAACACGAATCTAGTCACCTACCTATCGGCACCCAACTGGGCGAGTACGAGATTCAAGCTGTCCTAGGCCAAGGGGGATTTGGCATCACCTATAAGGCTTGGGATAGCACGCTTGCGTGCTATGTGGCGCTTAAGGAATATTTCCCGAAACATTTGGCCAACCGTAATACTGACAGTGTTTCTATTCGGCCAATTAGTCGTGAAGATGAGTCATCCTATGAGAAGGGTTTAACGAGCTTCGTAGAAGAAGCTAGGGTCTTGGCCCAGTTCCAACACCCCGGTGTAGTGCCGGTAAAGCGGCTGGTGAAAGCCAATCAAACGGCCTATATGGTCATGGGTTTTGTAGAGGGTGAAACGCTCACCCAGTATATGAAAAAGAGCGGCGGTAAGGTTGGCCCCGAGCAACTAGTTGCTTGGACTGAGCAATTGCTCTCGGCCCTGGAAAAAGTGCATCAGGCAGGCCTACTACACCGTGACATAAAGCCGGGGAATGTTTATATCGGTACGGACGGCAACGCGATGTTGCTGGACTTCGGGGCAGCTCGGCGGGTTGCTGCGGAGGCTTCACAGTCAATCACGGGTGTTATCTCGGCAGGTTATTCGCCGATTGAACAGTACTCAGAGAGTACCAAGAATCAGGGGCCTTGGACCGATATATATAGTCTGTCGGCTACGCTCTACCGCTGTATTACCGGGGTAAAACCTATCGAGGCAACGGCTCGTCGTGACGAGATGGATGACGGCGACCCTGACCCCGTAGCGGCGTTAAACCCCTCGTCCTACCCAAATTTCCCCGCGGGCTTTATTCTCGCGGTCTGGCAGGGTATGGCGGTAATTCGTAAGCATCGACTTCGTGACGTACATGCTTACCGTGAAGTGATGAATGCCTCGTTGGAGTCGGTTAACCCCAAAGAGCCCGTGCAGCCAGCTGCTCCGCCACCTAAGCCTGCAGCTCCTCGCCCGTCGGGCTCCGCAGCGTCGACGCCAAAGTCGGGCCCCGCCTCACAGCAGAAGAGTTCCAGTACAGCGCCGTCCTCGGTCCCGATAAGTGGAGGAGGGCGTGTCGTTCAAGTCATTCTAGGTGTGGTAGCTGTCGCCGTTATTGCAGTAGTCATTGTTAATCCTTTTGCGAAGAATACAGATCCTATTATTGGCAATGATGACGGAAGTGAAGAAGTTCAACTACATCAGGTATCGGTTAATGTGCAGCCAAACTCAGCGGTGGACTCAATATCTATTAATGGCACTCGCGTTGCCAACGGTGCGGCCACTGCCCTGACTCAGGGTGAGCATCGAGTACAGGTTCGTGGCACGAATGGCTATTCTAATGTTGATGAGCGTATTTCGGTGGACCGCAACAACCGCCAGTTTGACTTCACCTTAACCCAAGATTTAGTCCCACTAACTCTAACCTTGATACCGTCTAACGCGCGGGTAATCCTACCCGACTTACCAGCGAATGTGACCTATAGCCCTGGGGTGCAGCTTCCCCGTGGCACCCATCGAGTCCGGGTCATCGCAAGTGGTTATGAACGCTTTGAGGGCAGTATTGATCTGAATCAAGGTTCTAATTGGACGATAACGCTTGAGCAGGCAACGCCAATAGCACAGATCAATGCACAGATGGTGGCGATCCCAGCAGGGCGCTTTAATATGGGCGGTGATGTCTACACGGACGAGAAGCCTGTGCATCGCGTTAATGTTCCTGCGTTTGAATTACAGAAGACCGAAGTTAGCTGGGAGCAGTATCGTGAATGTGTTAACGCGAATGGCTGCACAGCACCGGCGAATTCATCTTCATTTGGCGATGACGAGCCAGTAAGAAGTGTTTCGTGGGACGACGTTCAACGCTTTATCAGCTGGCTGAACCGTGAAACGGGATCATCCTATCGCCTTCCGTCTGAGGCTGAATGGGAATACGCCGCACGGGCTGGCTCGAGCACGCGTTATAGTTCGGGTAATACGCTGTATTGTGACGATGCGCGCTACGGCCAGGTAGAAAATGGCGCCTGTTATAACGGTGGTAGTGGCCCGGTTGATGTGGGTAGTTATCGAGCAAATAGCTTTGGCCTCTATGACATGGCTGGCAACGTTAACGAGTGGGTAGAAGACTGCTTCTATAATGATTATAACGGTGCGCCGAATGATGGCTCGGCGTGGATTCGTAAGGCCGACTGCAGTGTCCGTTCAATGCGCGGAGGTGGCTGGGCGGGCTCGGTAGAGCAAGTGGCTTCACCCTACCGAAATAGCGATCAACGCGATGCGACCTTTACCGATGTGGGCTTCAGATTGGCGAGGAGCCGATAGTGGCCGTGGACTAGTCAAATTGATGTCTAGCGACCAGTGGCAGGGCAGTGAGAAGTACCCTGTGTAATGGACTAAGACTGCTCTCTGAGCAACTCAGAAAGCAGTTTTATCGGGCGGTAGCAGTTTTATCCCGAGGTAGTACTCGGTCGAGGATTTCTGGATCAATTGTTAAATCGCCCGAGCTTTTAGTACTTATTCGTTGCTAGCCTTCGCTGGTACTACTTTGAGCCTCATTAAAATGTGCTTCGACTTTCGCGTTAAGTGATTTAAAAGCGCCGAGCATAAAGGCCCATTCCGCTACTACGAACAGCGGGCCAATCGCCAAGCCCATGATATCGTCCACAAAGGCCGGCTTCTTCCCTTCAAAGTAATGTCCGATAAACTGAATGATCCAGCCAATCACAAATAGACCAATACTTACTGCCAGCCACAGACCCGTGCTGTATTGTGCAAATAATCCTGCTATGGCAAAACATGCTGCGTTAAAGAGCAGCATTAAGATGCCTAAGCCACGGTGGAGACGCAGGTAATAGAAGCAAAGTATGGCAGCTAGGAGATAGGCGGGAGAGAAGCTAAAGGTGACAGCATCACTCGCCAGATTGATCACCGGGCGAGATAACAGACTGACCACTGATAGGTAAATCAGTGGCACACCCACGAAATGGGTGAGGATGTTCTTAAAGTTACGGTGATAGCTGGCATAGCTAATAAGTTGTTGCTCAATAGTCTTCATGGCGTTGGCCGCTCCATTATTATTCTTCAGCCCTATTTATAAGTGTTACAGGCCACTTTGTAAATGCGGCGTCGTAACTGAGGAGTTGTAGTGAGCCATTGGCGAGGTCAGGCGCTGCGCCAAAAGCGAACCGGCTAAATTAATGCAAGGTTACGAGTTTGGGCTCCTTAGCCTGCCTAGCGTTAACAAGGTGATAAGAAGGCAGAAGCAATAGAACTTGGCGTGCCCAGACAACTATTTGATCACCCAAGTTACAGCGCAGAGAGTGATTTACGCTACACTAGGCGAATGTTAACTAATAAAGACTGATTGTCATGAAGATCAATTACACGCAGCTCATGAAAGCGGTAATCCCCACTATTCGCCACTGTGAAGTATTGGGGATATCTACCGTAGAGGCCTCCGCAGGTAAGCTAAAATTGGCGATGCCTTGGAAGGAGGACATGTTGGGTGATCGGGATAGAGAGATCATTCACGGTGGGGCGCTCACTACATTGTTAGATACCACCTGTGGTTTTGCTTCGGCCTCCGCGTTAGATCCATGGGGGCTTGCGCCAACGTTGGACTTACGCATTGATTATATGCGCCCAGCGGAACCGAGAAAGACAGTGTATGGCTTTGCGGAGGTTTACCGCAAAACGACTAACGTCATCTTTACCCGAGGGATCGCTTTTCACGAGGGTGAGGAAGATGAACCCATTGCTCACTGCACGGCGACCTTCATGCAGTTAGATAAGACGGCAAGTGCTGGGCTAGAAGATTGGTTGCGTCAGTTTGAAGTGGAGGAAGCGTAATGGGAACGAGTTTATCGGCCTTAGTTGAGGCGCAGGAATACGGTTCTATTGATAGCTTGGTGGCGGCGATACCCTACGCGGAGCTTATTGGCGTAGAGGGAATGCAGTTGGGTAGCGAACTGATCTTTAAGCTTCCCAAAAACCCTGACAATATTGGTAATCCAAGCCTGCCTGCCATTCACGGTGGGGTTATTGGCGGCTTCATGGAAGTCGTTGCCATGTTGGAAGTGCTTTACGAAACCAAAGTTACCACGCTTCCCAAGGTTGTCGACTTTTCTATTGATTATATCCGTGCCGGCCGAGACCAAGACACCTTCGCTCGAGCCGAGGTGGTGCGTCGTGGTAGAAACGTAGTGAATGTATCGATCAGTGCCTGGCAAACTTCCGAGGATACGCCCATTGCTAATGCCCGAGCGCACTTCTTGATTAAGCCAGTCTCAGCAGTAGCAGCCCGAAGTTAAGCATAAACGGGCACGCGCAGGGCATTCTTTACCACCTCAACCTTTAGTGTCTTGGTTGGGGGGTAGAGCTCGCCATCAATCTGGATAGTTGTCGCTTGGTCGAACTCAAACTCCACCTGTTGCTGTTGATAGTGAAGCACATTGGGGTTGCTGATAAATCCACCTGTTTTTAAGCGTGGTAGCTCTCGATAGAGCTCCGCATTGCCCAGCGGCGCAACTTCGGTCACAGCAAGCCTACCGCTGTTCAACTTGGCATGAGGCAACAGACACATACCCGAGCCGGCAAAACGTCCCTTGCCAATTAAAAGCAGAATACGCGCTACGCGCTGTTCGGCAAAGCTAAGCGTTATGTTCCTGCGTTCCGTCAACATTGCCAGCAGTGAACGCCAATATTTAAAGCGTCGATGAGGGTTCTCCTGCATATAGCTCAAGACCTGCGTATCAAAACCGCAGCCCACGCTATTTAGCCCCAGTGCGCAGTAGTCATCACCAGTCACTCTGAAGAAGTCGACCCATTGAGTGGGATTACTTAAGGCGAGGCCAAGCGCTCGTGAAAAATTGCGTGGTGCGCCGAGGGATCTACACCAGTCGTTACCCGACCCCTTTGGCACAGGTGCCAGGCAGAGCGGTTGAGACTCGCTGGGTTGAAGGGCATTTAAGGCGCGGTGAAGGGTACCATCGCCACCGGCGACCAAAAAGTATTGCTCTCCACGGGCAACGAGTTCCTGCAACTGTTTTCGCTGTTCCTGTTCGGAGTGGGTTTGGTGCCATTCAATATTGGGGTGCTGAGTGCATTTGCGAGATAGTCTACTAGAGAGGGAGGCGCCGCTACCCGATTGTTGATTGATGAAGCCGTGCCACATAGTTTTAAACCTATTATATTTTTCGACCTATGATACCTTGAAATATTGCCATCGCACCCCCATTTATTGAGACAGATAATAAACCGCCTACTTAGGAGTTCATCATGACGGCAGAAACCGCTAACGAAAAACATGGTTTTCAGACCGAAGCAAAGCAGTTGCTTCAGTTAATGATTCATTCTTTGTATTCAAACAAAGAAATTTTCCTTCGCGAGTTAATCTCAAACGCCTCTGATGCAGCGGATAAGCTGCGCTTCGAAGCATTGAGTAATGATTCCCTATACGAAAACGATCCGAATCTACGCATTCGCATTAGCTTTGATGCAGATGCCGGCACCCTAACCGTTGACGACAACGGTATTGGTATGACGCGTGAAGAGGCTATGGCTAATCTTGGTACCATCGCGCGTTCTGGTACCTCTGAGTTCATTAAGAACCTCAGTGGCGACCAGCAGAAGGATTCTCAGCTAATTGGTCAGTTCGGTGTTGGTTTCTATTCGGCCTTCATTGTGGCGGATAAAGTTGATGTCTTTACGCGTAAAGCGGGCGAAGAGTCTGCTAATGGCGTGCACTGGTCTTCTACTGGCGAAGCTGATTTCGAAATTGCGACGCTAGAAAAGGCTGGGCGCGGCACACGCATTGTGTTGACGCTGAAGGAAGAGGGCAAAGAATTTGCTGACAACTTCCGCCTGCGTAGCATTATCAAGAAGTACTCGGATCATATTGCCATTCCGGTTGAAATGGAGAAGGCTCACTATGGTGAAGAGGAGCAGCCGGAAACACCTGAATACGAGGCCGTGAACGATGCCACCGCACTGTGGGCGCGTTCACGCCAGGAAGTCAGTGATGAGGAGTATCAAACCTTCTATAAGCACATTAGCAATGACTTCCAAGACCCTGCTAGTTGGAGTCATAATCGCGTTGAAGGTAAGTTGGAGTACACCAGCTTGCTATTCGTGCCGAAGAAGGCTCCGTTCGACCTCTATCACCGCGAAGCTAGCCGCGGATTGAAGCTGTATGTTCAGCGTACGTTTATCATGGATGACGCCGAACAGTTCCTGCCACTTTACCTGCGTTTCATTAAGGGTGTAGTGGACTCGAATGACCTGAGCTTGAACGTATCCCGAGAAATTCTCCAGCAGGACCCAGCGGTAGACTCGATGAAGAATGCCCTGACCAAACGTTCCTTGGATATGCTGAGTAAATTGGCGAACAAGGAGCCAGAAGTCTACCAAGCGGTTTGGAATGAGTTTGGTTCGGTCCTAAAAGAAGGTCCTGCCGAAGACGCTAACAACAAAGAAAAGATTGCTAAGCTGTTGCGCTTTGCGACCACGCAGAGTGAAACAGCGGTTCAGGATCAAAGCCTCGAAGCCTATGTATCGCGCATGAAGGAAGGCCAAAAGGACATCTACTTTGTCTGCGCTGAGAACTTCAATACCGCCAAGAACAGTCCGCATCTAGAAGTATTCCGCCGCAAGGGCATTGAAGTATTGCTGCTAACGGACCGTGTGGATGAGTGGTTTATTGCTCACCTCAACGAGTTTGATGGTAAGAGCTTTAAAGATGTTGCGAAGGGTTCTCTTGATCTAGGTGAGTTGGAAGATGAGGCCGACAAAAAGGCCGCTGAAGAGGCTTCTGAGACGAATAAGGCGCTACTTGAACGCGTTCAGACGGTTCTGGCCGATGAGGTTGAGGCGGTTCGCGCTACCACCCGATTGGTTGAATCGCCAGCGTGTCTAGTGGTTGCGGACGACGAGATGGGCCTGCAGATGCGCAAGCTCATGGAGGCGGCAGGTCAGGAAGTTCCATCAGCTAAGCCAACCTTAGAGTTGAATGTTGAGCACGCTTTAGTGGCCAAAATGGATGCCGAGAGCGATGAAGATCGTTTTGCTGAGCTCAGCCATCTTTTACTAGGCCAGGCGAAGCTTGCAGCGGGCGATCAGCTGGAAGATCCAGCAACATTTGTTGCGCGACTCAACAAATTGCTACTTGAGTTGTCTAATTAAGTGCTGAGACTGAGGTATGGTTGATCTTTGCCATACCTCATTTAGATTAAGATCTGTTAAACTAACGTGCGGATGGCGAATGCAATTCGCACGTTTTTTTATGGTTTAGAATAATAAAAATAACAATCTAAGCATTGACTATGCTTGAGAGATACAGAGTTTAGCGCGGGTAATAACTACCTTCGCGGTACGGGATACTATGACAAAGACTATAACAAAAGTTGCCGTTTTAGGCGGTGGAAGCTTCGGAACGGTGTTAGCCAATTTGGTAGCTGGAAATGGTATTAGCTGTGCGCTGTGGATGCGCAATGAACAGCGCGCCGAAGCGGTCATGAACAGCCGCGAGAATGAAGAGTACTTCCCAGGATTCATGTTAGATAAGCGTCTTACTATTACGAGTGATTTTGACGCCGCGATTGAAGACGCTGAGTTAATCATCATGGCAGTGCCATCATCAGCTTACGACACTGTCTGCAGTCAGCTAGAGCAGCGTATCTCGCGCAACACTCTTATCCTGTCTACCGCCAAGGGGATTCGTGCTGACGGCTTTCGTTTAATGAGCGAAGTTATTCAGGAGCATTTACCGCACAACGCAGTTGGCGTGTTATCAGGCCCTAATTTAGCGAAGGAAATAGCTGATAATCAGTACACTGCAACCCTGGTAGCTAGCGCCTCAATAGATGTCGTGGAAGCATCACAAACCGCGCTCGCGTCGCCCACTTTCCGAGTTTATGCTGGAGATGACCCGCGCGGTGCGGAACTAGCTGGAGCTTTAAAGAATATCTACGCCATTATTGCGGGAATCACCGGCAGTATGCAGTTAGGGCAAAATACCGTTAGCATGTTGATCACGCGTTCACTGGCTGAAATGTGTCGTCTGGCGAGTGAGCTGGGTGCCGAACCGATGACCTTCATGGGGCTAGCAGGGGTTGGTGACCTGTTTGTAACCTGTACGTCACCACTCTCACGTAATTATCGAGTAGGGCAGGCATTGGGTCAGGGAAAAACACTAGAGCAAGCGGTTGCGGAAATCGGCCAAACTGCCGAAGGGGTTGCTACCCTTAAAACGGTGTACGATAAGGCGCATGAATTAGGGGTGAGAATGCCACTAGTTGATGGGCTATACAGACTCATTTACGAACATGTTGAAATTAGCGAGATCATTACTTCGTTGATGACAGCTCAACAGGCCACGGATGTTGAACATAAGGTGAAGGGAATATGAAACCAGAATCTAAGTATCGTTTCTTCGAGGATGCTCACTGGGTGCGGTTGCTATTAATGGCCATTTTTTGGCTTGTCGTACCGGTCATTCAGTTTCTTATTGGCGTGGTGTCGATTGTTCAGGCGCTGGCCGCGCTGATTCGTCAGGAGCCAATTGAGGCGCTAACTCCGCTGGGATCTCAGCTCGCCCGCTGGGTACTACAGATTAATGACTTCTTGGTTTACCGTTCGGACCGTCGACCGTTTCCACTGTCGGATTGGCCCGACGCGGAGTGAAATTATACATTCTCCGTCACGGCACAGCTGAGCGCTGGCTGAATGACAGTATGGATTTTGATCGCCAACTGACAGATTTTGGGGTGGCGCAAATTGAACAGCTAGTTCCCCAATGGCGAACAACCATGGCTTCGATTGAGACTTGGGTTAGCCCGTATCAACGCACTCAGCAAACGGCGAAGGTGTTACTGGGTGCAGAGGCAAGCTTTCAAACTACCAGATTGATCACGCCTGAGGCCTCGTTGGTGAGCTTGCTCAATCTGCTACCCGAGCAAAAACAGGACTTACTCCTCGTTAGTCATCAGCCATTAGTCAGTTCATTGGTGGCTAAGTTATCGGGTCTATCGCCCTATGATTGCCCGATGTCTCCGGCGTCGTTGGCGGTCCTTGAGGGCGACGTTATGGCCGCATCATGTATGGATCTTCGCTCCTTAAATCACTCCGTTTGAGACCTCCTCTTCATGCATGAAAAACAGTTTAAATGCGCCGATCTCACGCTGACGGGAATCTATTACGATGGTCAGCATGATGAGCAGACTATACCCGTTATTGCGCTGCACGGTTGGCTGGATAATGCCGCGAGCTTTCATCGCCTAGCACCTCTGTTAGCGCCGCATCCGATCTTAGCCTTAGACCTGGCCGGACATGGGCGAAGCGATCATCGTTCTGCTTCCGCTGGCTACTCAATCTGGGCCGATATTAGTGAAGTGCTGGCGGTGGCTGATCAGATGGGTTGGCAGCGCTTTGCGCTGGTGGCGCACTCGCGGGGCGCTGCCATCGCCACCTTAATTGCTGCGGTGGCGCCAGAGCGAGTGGCTCATTTAGCGTGGTTAGATGGTGGTTGGCCAATGTTGGCAGGCGATCAAGATTTTGTCTCTCAGCTACGTGAATCGGTAACGAATCAGTTAGCTGAACAAAGTGAAAAACGTGCGTTCCCGAGCTTTGAAAGTGCGGTGATTGCCCGTCGAAGAGGAATGTTCAAGTTGAGCGAAAGTGCTGCCGTGGCCTTAACGGAACGAGGGGTGCGCGAAACGGAGCGAGGCGTTGAATGGTCTTCTGACCGGCAACTAATGGCCGCGTCGCCGGTGCGCTTAATGCGCTCGCAAATGGAGCAGGCTATGGCCGCCATCGAGTGCGATATTCAACTGTTCTATGCGCAATGCGAACGCAGCGACATGAATCGTTGGCGCGCAAAGTTGCGTGAGCTAACAGGGGTGGAGAGCTTCGCCTTGACTGGCGAACATCATTTACATATGGAATCGCCGGCGAGTGAAATTGCCCAGCGATTGATACAGAGTTATCAATCGCTGGCGTCCTAACGGCTTTGCGGTTTAGCTAGTAATTAGCGATAGGAACTCGGCACGGGTTTCGGAGCGCTCTTTGAATTTACCAAGCATGGCAGAGGTTTTCATCGAGGAATTTTGTTTCTGCACACCGCGCATCATCATGCACATGTGCTTAGCTTCGATCACCACGGCTACACCGTCGGCGCCGGTAACTTCTTGAATGGTGGTGGCGATCTGGTGAGTCAGTGACTCTTGAATCTGCAGTCGACGGGCAAACATATCGACAATCCGTGCCAGCTTCGACAAGCCCAGTACTTTTCCAGTAGGGAGGTAAGCAATATGTGCCTTACCAATAAATGGCAGCAGGTGATGTTCACAGAGCGAATACAGCTCGATGTCCTTTACAATAACCATTTCACGGGATTCACTTGGAAATAGCGCACCGTTAATGACCGTCTCGAGATCTTGAGAGTAGCCTTGGTTGAGGAACTCAAACGCCTTGGCAGCACGTTTGGGAGTGTCTTGTAGACCAGGGCGATTTAAATCTTCACCAATGGCTTCGATGATACTGGCAAATGCCTTTTCCATTTGTCGTCTCTTTTTGGTCAGTTAAAAGGTACACGAATAAAAACTCGTACGATCCTTACGTAAAAACTTGGGTTTAGGATCTATGCTTCGTATTATAGGGTAATAACTAGTTGAGTGGGAAATAATGCAGGATTCAATTGATTCGTTAGCAACGGAGTTGATCACCGTTCGTGACTTTATCCGCTGGGGCGCCACCACATTCGAGCGTGCCGGCTTGTATTTCGGTCACGGAACCGACAATGCTTGGGATGACGCGGTACAGATAGTTCTTCACACCTTGAACCTCCCTCCCGAGAGCGATCAGATGGTGCTAGATGCCCGCTTGGTGGCAAGTGAGCGAAAGCAGGTGCTGAAGTTGCTTTCCCGCAGGGCGGAGGAGCGAGTGCCTACGCCTTACCTATTAGGTTATGCCTGGTTCTGCGGTATGCGCTTTAAGGTTGATGAGCGAGTACTAATTCCTCGCAGCCCTATAGCGGAGCTGATTGAATCCGGATTTCAGCCTTGGCTAGTGTCGGAACCGAAGCGAATCCTTGACTTGTGTACGGGCAGTGGCTGTATCGGCTTGGCCTGCGCCGATGCCTTTCCGCATGCCGAGGTCGACTTGGCGGATATTTCCACCGATGCGCTTGCTGTTGCGGCAGAAAACATTGCCTGGCACCAGATGGGGCACCGAGTGGTAGCGGTGAATTCGGACCTTTTTGACAGCTTAACGGGCCGTAAGTATGACATCATCGTCTCCAATCCTCCCTATGTAGATGCTCAGGATATGTCGGATCTACCGGCCGAGTATCATCATGAGCCTGAACTGGCGTTAGCTGCGGGTAATGATGGTTTGGATTTGGTTCGTCGAATACTCATTGAAGCGCCGAAACATCTCAGCGAAGATGGTATTCTGATTTGTGAGTTGGGTAATTCCTGGGTTCATCTGCAGGATGCCTATCCGGAAATTCCCTTTACGTGGTTGGAATTTGAGCGCGGTGGACATGGTGTGTTCCTGCTTACAGCGGGTGAGTTACTGGCACATAAAGACGCCTTCTCAACACGATAACCCACGCGACTAGGCACGTTGCCATAGCCTCGCTATGATGGCTTTAATCGATAGTCTTGCGCACGGGTAGCGTAACTATTCTAAGTATTACGACATTAAGGAAGGATCATGTCCGGCAACAGTATCGGCAAATTATTTTCAGTGAGCACCTTTGGCGAAAGCCATGGTGTAGCGTTGGGCTGTGTGGTTGACGGCTGTCCTCCCGGTATTGAGCTGAATGAAGCAATTCTGCAAGTTGATCTAGATCGTCGCAAGCCAGGACAGTCTAAATTTACCACCCAGCGTCGCGAAGCGGATGAAGTTCGTATTCTCTCGGGCGTCTTTGAAGGTAAAACCACCGGTACGTCTATTGGGATGGTGATCGAGAACACGGATCAACGCTCCAAGGATTATGGTGAGATTAAGAACAAATTTCGCCCGGGACATGCCGATTACACCTATTGGCAAAAGTACGGCATCCGTGACTACCGTGGTGGCGGTCGTTCTTCGGCACGCGAAACAGCAATGCGCGTTGCCGCCGGAACTGTTGCTAAGCAGGTATTAAAGCAATTGGGTATCGAAGTTCGTGCCTATCTGTCTCAGCTGGGTCCTATTACAGTGCCTTTGGTGTCGTGGGAAGGGGTTGAGGATAATCCGTTTTTCTGTGCCGACCCCAGCAAAATTGAAGAGCTTGAGGCCTACATGATTCAGTTGCGTAGAGACGGAGATTCCGTTGGCGCTAAAGTGACCGTAGTCGCAACCGGTGTTGAAGTGGGCTTAGGCGAGCCGGTATTCGATCGTTTGGATGCTGAATTAGCGCATAGTCTCATGAGTATCAATGCGGTTAAGGGCGTCGAGATTGGCGCTGGCTTCGACTGTATTGCGCAACGCGGCTCTGAACATCGTGATGAAATGACCCCGCAGGGCTTTAAATCGAATCACGCCGGCGGCGTCCTTGGTGGCATTTCCACGGGACAGGATATCGTCGCCAGTATTGCCATGAAGCCCACCTCGAGTATTACCGTTTCGGGCGAGACGATTGATATTGAGGGCAATAGTACCGAACTCATCACTAAGGGACGCCATGACCCCTGTGTGGGTATTCGGGCAGTGCCTATCGCAGAAGCAATGATGGCGATTACGCTGCTTGATCATGTGCTTCGCCATCGCGCTCAGAATCAGGGCGTGACGACCATCACGCCGAAAATCTAGGCGCGTGGCCGCCCAGGCACCGGTTAAACGCCTCTCGGGTGTTTATAGCTTCTACTTCGCGCTACTTGGTGTTTGGGTGCCCTATTGGGGGCTATATCTCGCTGATATTGGCTTTGATGGGCGCACTATTGGTGTAGTGTTTGGCATCTCCTTTCTCGCGCGAATCCTTGGTCCATATTTCGCCGCGTACTTTGCTGAGAAAACGGGGTCTAGGGTTCAAGTGATGCGTTGGCTGGCCTGGTTGAGCGCAGCGTCTGCTATTCCCTTGGTTTTTTCTACTAACTTAACGGTTATTCTCCTCAGCGTGGCCCTATACAGCTTCTTTTGGAACGCGATCTTGCCCGTTCTAGAGGCGTTGACACTGGACTGGCTCCGCGAAGACCCAGCCCGTTATGGGCGTATTCGTATCTGGGGGTCACTAACTTTCATTGCGTTAGTGATGGGCTTGGGTGAGCTTTTAGCTAACGGTTCAAGTAGTTGGGTCCCCGTTTTGCTGCTCGCTACCTTAATACTGCTAGGTATCTCCTTAAGTTCTGTACCAGAGCCCATTCAGAGTGGTGACAAGCATAAAGGCGAGGGGTTTAGTCATTACCTCAAACAGCGCCATGTCTTGGTGTTCTTTCTCGCCGCGTTTTTGCTGCAGGTATCGCATGGTGTTTACTATGCGCTGTTTTCCCTGTTTCTGGAGGAAAACTCATTCTCGCGGTCAGGTATTTCCTACCTCTGGACGTTGGCTGTTGTGGCTGAAGTATTGATGTTTTGGGTGATGACCAAGCTCTTCCATCGTTGGTCAATTGAAACCGCGCTGCCAATTTGTCTGCTGTTATCGGCCGTCCGATGGATTGTGCTGGCCTACTGGGTTGTTGATCCAGCTTGGGTGGCTTTTACTCAGGTCCTGCATGCGTTTAGCTTTGCCGCACACCATGGCGCTTGTATGGTTTGGTTGGCCAGAGTGATACCCGCCAATGCTGCCGACAAAGCACAAGCCTTTTACGCAGCGATCTGTTTTGGTTTGGGCGGTGCATCAGGAGCTTTTATCGGTGGAGAAATCTGGCTCTACTCAAATATGGCAAGCTTTCTTTTCGCGGCCTTCTCCTCGACCCTTGCGTTGGTTTTGTGGCTGTTATTTATGCCCCGCCAGCGAGCGATAAACTGACCATTTAGATCGGGTCTTGCGACTTAGTTCAAAATCAGCGACACTAAAATGACAACGTCTCCAATATAACAATAATACGGGGTCTTTATGTTTTACCGAATTTTTATCATCGCCACGATGTGGTTAGTCGGAGCCAACGTTAATGCTCAGGGCGCTAACCAATGCGCGCTCATACAATGTGATTGTGCCGCAATTACCCAGGGCGACTGGCGTAACGCTTGCGAGACGCGACAACGTAATATCAAAGCGCGTTGTAATGCTAGCGGTGGCGGGCGAATCTCAGCTTGTACGATAGCTGGGCCCGAGGCTTGGCCGCTAACCTTACAAACCGTTTCAGCCGAGCGAACACCTACCTTTCTGCTTGATGAGGATCCGCTCGATGACTGGATGGACGAAGCGACTAGTCAGCTAGAAGCGCTCAATTTCCAAATGACGAGCTCGCGTGATTGGACCGTTAGTAAGTTGCAGGAAGCAAGTTGGAATCAGGCGGTCGTCAGTGCCGTAGCTTGGCGTGATCAGCTGAGGAATGAATGGTGGTTGACCAGTAATTCACTTCGCGGCGAGGCCAAACTTGATGAAGATCCGGTGGATGAAGATCGGGTTGAGGAACTCCTTCCTAATGTCGATGCACGAATTAATGAACTAAGACGCCTTCAGGAGACGGTGAATAATCCTGGTTCAGAGGCGTTAGCCCTAGTTAATGTATTGACCTCAATGGAAATTGAGCAGCTACAAATGAAGGCGCAACTCCTTGCGATGACCAATCGCTACCAGGCTTCGGGAGAAGTTTGGCAGGAAGTGGCTAGACGGAGTGAGTCGCTGTTCAAGAATAAGGGGCTAACGCCAAATGAGCAGCGTCGAACTGCAATTGACGCTGTAGCAGAGCACTATCAAGCGGCCACTTCTTTTGATCGGGCAGGGAATCAGCGAGCCGCCAGCGCGGCCTTTTCTCGTGCTGAAGCGATCAAGAGCAACCCGATGATTCTGGCGGAGTAATTTACCCGTTATTAAACCAATAAGGCCGCTCAATGAGCGGCCTTATTGGTTTAAATCGGACGAATAATCAGAGTCGACTGAATGCTAGTATCGATTAATCGATAGCTGGAATGTCCGCGATACCTTCATCACGATGCTCACTCAGGCTACCGATAAACGCCTTCGCCGCATTAGAAAGTGTACGAGCTTTATGCCAGATAACGCCCAGATTACGCGAAATTTCCACATCGGTAAGCTCAAACTGAATTAGGTCTTCGCTCATGCAGCGGGGTAGTACGCTCCAGCCCATGCCAACGTTGACCAGCATCTTGATGGTTTCTAAGTAGTTGGTAGACATCGCCACGTGTAAGGGTACTTCACGGGATTCGAACAGGTGTTTAACAATGCGTCCCGTATAGGTGACGTCACCGGGTAAAATCGCAGGCCATTTTGACATCGATTCAATATTCAGTTCACCTACTTCAGCCAAGGCATGCTCTTTACCTACCACAAATACGAGGTCATCTCGCCAAATTGGGTAGGTGTTGAGATTGGAATTAGTGGTAGGTGCTAGCGTCACGACTGCTAATTCCTGGCGACCAGCAAGAACCTCTTCATAGGCTTTCTCTGAGTCCATGAAAGCCATGTCTGGGGAAACCTTTGGGTAGCTTTTGGCGAAGTCCTTCAGCACGGGTGGTAAGCGGTGCAAGCCAACGTGATGACTAGTCGCCATTTTTAGCGGACCTTCAATTTCTCCGGTCATATCACGCAGTACGCGACGTGCATCCATCACTTCTTTGAGGAGGAGTTGCGCGCGCGGGAGGAGTACTCGACCACTTTCGGTTAGGCTGACACGGCGGTTAATGCGATCAAATAGACGAACATTCAACTGATCTTCCAGTGATGCAATACGTTTTGATACAGCAGGTTGAGTGAGGTGCAATGATTCGGCTGCCTCGGAGAAAGAGCCAGTTTCTGCAACCCATAAAAAAGCTTTTAAACTTTGCGTGTCCATAACAATTCTCGAGCCTAGTGAAAAGAGATTACTTATTGTAATCGAACTGATACATAAGATGAATTTATTTTATCCGATCTGGTGCGTACACTCCAATCATACAACAATCATTAGAGTTAGGAGAGACAGGTGGCGGGATCTACCTTGTACGACAAATTGTGGGAGGCGCACTTAGTTCAAGAGCGCGCAGATGGCACAGCATTGATCTACATTGATCGCCATCTCCTCCATGAAGTAACTTCGCCGCAGGCTTTTGAAGGGCTGCGTATCGCGGGTCGTAAGCCGTGGCGCGTATCTGCCAATGTGGCAACACCGGACCATAACGTCCCGACTACCACTACCGAACGTCAGCTTGGCGTTGCGGGGATTCAAGATCCAGTGTCGAAAATCCAAGTGCAAACATTGGATGACAACTGTGATGAGTTCGGTATTACCGAGTTCAAGATTAACGATGCCAAGCAGGGTATTGTTCATGTTGTGGGTCCAGAGACCGGCGCAACACTGCCTGGTATGACCGTTGTGTGTGGTGATTCGCATACTTCGACTCACGGTGCATTGGGAGCGCTAGCTCACGGGATCGGTACCTCTGAAGTTGAGCATGTCTTGGCTACGCAGTGCCTAATTCAACGCAAAATGAAGAATATGCGAGTTCGCGTTGAGGGTGATCTTCCTGCCTATATCACCGGTAAAGATATCGCTTTGGCGATCATCGCCAAGATTGGTACTGCAGGTGGTAATGGCTACGCCATTGAATTTGCGGGTTCTGCGATTGAGCAGCTATCAATGGAAGGGCGGATGTCGCTGTGTAATATGGCCATCGAAGGCGGTGCTCGCGCAGGGCTAGTAGCGGTTGATGCGGTGACCTTGGATTACGTTAAGGGTCGAGAATATGCACCGAAGAGTGATGCTTGGAATCAAGCTCTGGGCTACTGGTCTACGTTGCACAGCGATAGCGAGGCGGTATTCGATCACGAAGTCGTTCTTCAGGCTGCCGAGATCAAGCCCCAGGTCTCCTGGGGAACGTCGCCTGAAATGACACTAGCGGTGGATCAAAACGTTCCCGATCCTGCTGCCGAGCAGGATAGCGTTAAACGCTCTTCCATTGAACGGGCGTTAAGCTACATGGGCTTGAGTGCTAATCAAGCCATTACCTCCATCAACGTTGATAAAGTATTTATTGGTTCATGCACTAACTCTCGAATTGAAGATTTGCGTGAAGCGGCGAAGGTAGTTGAAGGACGTCAGGTAGCCGCATCCGTTAAGGAAGCGCTAGTAGTACCCGGATCACAGCAAGTTAAGGCTCAGGCCGAAGCAGAAGGTCTGGACAAGATTTTCGTGGCGGCGGGACTTCAGTGGCGCGAGCCAGGTTGTTCCATGTGCTTGGCAATGAATGCGGATAAGTTGGGAGCGGGTGAACACTGTGCCTCGACTTCAAATCGTAACTTCGAAGGTCGTCAGGGGTGGGGTGGTCGAACTCACCTCGTATCGCCTGCCATGGCCGCGGCAGCTTCGATTGCCGGTCATTTTGTTGACGTTCGTGAATTTATTAAAACGGAGGTGTCAGTATGAAGGCATTTACTCGTTTGAATGCGTTGGTTGCGCCAATGGACAGAGCCAACGTTGATACCGATATGATTATCCCGAAGCAGTTTCTTAAGTCGATTAAACGGACTGGGTTCGGTAAGAACCTGTTTGATGAGCTTCGTTACTTAGATGAAGGTCAGCCTGATCAAGACTGTGCAGGCAGACCCTTAAATCCAGAATTTCCGTTGAACTTTGCCCGCTATCAGGGCGCAGAAATTTTGTTGGCACGAGAGAACTTCGGTTGTGGCTCCTCACGAGAGCATGCGCCATGGGCATTAGAGGATTATGGCTTTCGTGTGGTGATCGCGCCGAGCTTTGCCGACATCTTCTATAATAACTGTTTTAAAAACGGCTTATTAGCCATTGTGTTGCCGAGTGACGTCGTAGAGTCGCTGTTCAAAAAGCTAGCGGCTAATGAGGGCTTTAAGCTTGACGTTAACTTGACGGCAAAGACGGTGAGTACCACCGATGGCGAAAGCTTCGATTTTGAGATTGATGATTTCCGTCAGCACTGCTTGCTAAACGGCCTTGATGATATTGGTTTAACGCTTGAAGATCGCTCGGCAATTGCCGCCTTCGAAGCGCAACATTTACAGCGTTACCCATGGGTTGCGATAGATTAAGAGATTTTTATGAGTCAGCAAGTTTTAGTTCTCCCCGGTGACGGTATTGGCCCTGAGATAATGGGTGCAGCCCGAGCAGTATTTGAATTAGTTATCCAACAGCACAATCTGGATATTGAGTTGGTTGATGGGTTGTTAGGCGGTGCCGCTATTGAAGCAACGGGTGAACCGTTACCTGAAGTCACATTAACCGCCGCGAAGGCGAGCGATGCTATTTTGCTAGGTGCTGTAGGGGGTCCTCAGTGGGATCACCTGCCCATGGCAAAGCGCCCAGAAAAGGGCTTGCTAGGCATTCGCTCTGAGCTTGAGTTGTTCGGTAATCTGCGTCCCGCGCTGTTATACCCGCAATTAGCCGATGCTTCCTCGCTGAAGCCGGAAATTGTCTCGGGCTTGGACCTATTGATTGTCCGTGAGCTAACGGGCGGGATCTACTTCGGTCAGCCACGCGGTGTACGCGAGCTTGAAAATGGTGAGCGAGAGGGCTTTAACACCTACGTTTATCGTGAGTCTGAGATTCGTCGGATTGCTCATTTGGCCTTTAGCTTGGCGCAGAAGCGCAATAAGAAATTATGTTCGGTCGATAAGGCGAACGTGCTGGAAGTCACGGTGTTGTGGCGTGAAGTATTGAATGAAATTTCACCGCAGTATCCAGATGTTGAACTCTCACATATGTATGTTGATAACGCAGCCATGCAGTTGGTTAAAGCGCCTAAGCAATTTGACGTGATGGTCACGGGAAATATGTTCGGTGATATTTTGTCTGACGCCGCGGCGATGCTAACCGGTTCGATTGGTATGCTGCCGTCAGCATCATTGGACGAGAAGGGGCGCGGTATGTATGAACCATGCCATGGCTCGGCTCCCGATATCGCTGGGCAAAACTTAGCGAATCCGCTGGCGACTATTCTGTCGGTAGCGATGATGCTGCGCTACTCTCTTGGTCAGGCGCAGGTAGCAGATCAAATTGAAGCAGCCGTAGAGCGCGTCTTGGAAAGCGGTTTGCGCACTCCGGATATCTATTCTGATGGCTGCACAAAAATTGGCACGGTTGAAATGGGTCAAGCCGTCTGTAATGAATTGTCGAAGTAGGTATTACACGTGAAAGTAGGATTTGTAGGTTGGCGTGGCATGGTGGGCTCAGTGTTACTGGAGCGCATGCTAGCGGAAGATGACTTCAAAGGTTTGCAGCCAGTATTCTTTACTACCTCAAATGTAGGTGGTGCTGCTCCGGATGTGGGTGTTAGCTGTCCAGCTTTGGAGGACGCCTATAACATTGATGCGTTGAGCGCTCAGGAAGCGATTATCAGCTGCCAGGGTGGCGACTACACGAAGGCTGTGCATGCAAAGTTGCGGGCAACGGGCTGGAATGGTTACTGGATTGATGCTGCCTCCTCATTACGAATGAGTGATGAGGCCGCTATTATTCTGGATCCCATCAATCGTGGGGTGATTGACCAATCGCTAAACAGTGGTGTTAAGGACTTTATTGGCGGTAACTGCACGGTTTCGCTCATGTTGATGGCTGTGGGTGGGCTCTTCAAAGAGGGCTTAGTTGAGTGGGGTTCGGCAATGACCTATCAGGCTGCGAGTGGCTCTGGTGCGAAAAATATGCGCGAGCTCATTCAACAGATGGGATATTTGAAGGAAGCAGTGGCCGAACCGTTGGCAAATCCAGCTAGCTCAATTTTGGATATTGATCGCCAGATTACGGCAGCACTCAACAGTGATGGCTACCCGAAAGAGCAATTTGGCTACCCCTTAGCAGGTAGTTTATTGCCTTTCATTGATACCCAATTGGCCAATGGACAGAGCCGAGAAGAATGGAAGGCGCAATGTGAGACCAATAAAATACTGGCGTCGAAGCAGGAAATTCCGCTTGATGGAATCTGTGTGCGCGTAGGCGCAATGCGTTGTCACAGTCAGGGTTTGACGCTCAAGCTCAATCGCAACGTACCGATGGATGATATTGAAGCCATTATCAAGGCGGCAACGCCCTGGTCGAAATGGATTGATAATGACCGCGATGCCAGTTTGGCGGCACTAACGCCGGCTGCGGTGACTGGCGGATTGGACGTCCCAGTAGGGCGCGTTCGAAAAATGAATATGGGGCCTGAATACCTCTCAGCGTTCACCGTGGGTGATCAGCTCTTATGGGGTGCAGCGGAGCCGCTTCGACGGATGTTAAGTATACTTCGAAGTTAAGCGAGCTCTGCAGTTCAGTCTTATTTGTCAAAACCACCCTAGCGGTGGTTTTGTGCTTTTAGGGCTTTTATTCACCTAAAACTGTTAATTTGTTCGCATTGGGTTCGTTAAGGGTTTAAAAGTTCGAAGTTATCGCGATATACTCTTTTTAGTATAGCTCCGTCTAGCGCTGCATTGTTAGCAAGCCGATGGAGTTAAAAAAGCGATAAAGGATAATATAAATAATGCTGCGTAAAGTGCTCGTTACTGCAACTGCTGTTGCCTCGTTAACTTCCTCTCTGAGTTATTCTCTCGGGTTGGGTGAGGTTACCTTGACCTCATCTCTCAATGAGCCGTTGGCCGCTGAAATTCGCCTCATCGATGCCTCGTCATTTGATGCTGAAAGTCTAGTTGTGCGACTAGCAGATCAACGCGCTTTTGAATTCAGCCAGCTGGAACGAGTCCCCTTTCTTTCTAGGCTTAATTTTCGCTTAGATGTTGATCGTGGGGTAGTAGTGGTGAGTAGTGCCGATCCGGTTCGCGAACCCTATCTAAGTTTTTTGGTTGAGGCGAAGTGGGCCTCAGGCAAAGTAATGCGCGAATATACGTTATTAATGGATCTGCCAACCTTAGCGGGTCCCGCAGTCAACGCGCCTGTGCAACGTCCAACCGTGGCGGAACAACCGCAAGTGACGGAGCAGCCGGTAACTATTCCTGCAGAAGTCCCAGCAGCGGCCGTAGCGGTTCGCGAGGGTGACACCCTGTGGAGTATCGCTAAGTCCCTCAAGCCTGCTGCTGATATCAGTGTCCAGCAAATGATTGTCGCCCTGCAGCAAACTAATCCGGATGCCTTTATTGGTGGTGATATTAATCGCCTGATGCGCGGCGCTACGTTAGCGGTGCCTACCGAAGCCGCGGTTCGCGCTATCTATCAGGATGATGCCGTGTCTCAGGTCCGCTCACAGACCGGTGCTCAGGCTTCAGGTAGCCTCAATGGTAGTCAAGCTGCTGGAGCGGCGGGTACCTTGTCAGTCACGGCTGGCGACGATCTAGATAGCCAGGTTGGCGAAGAACTTGACGGGCTGCGAAATGAAAACGAGCAGTTACGTAGACAGGTAGATTCCTTAGAAGAACAAAATGAGGTGATGTCGGAGCTGGTCGAGCTTCGTTCCGCGGAGCTGGCACGTATTCAGACCGCGACCAACCAACCTGACGCTGCCACCGCAATAGACGACGAAGTTGAGGTGGTTCAGGAGCCAGCGAATGAATTAGCTGCTTCGGCTGAAGAGGACTCTAGTGTAACGGCGCCAACAGAAACTACGCCGCCGGTTTCCCCTCCGCTTGTGCAAGCTCAAACAAATAGTGCCCCGGCTTGGTACATGCAGCCTCTCTATCAAGGTATTGGTCTTGGTGGGTTGGTGCTATTACTAGGTGGACTATTCTGGCGTCGCCGTCAGCAAAACGCTGAAGGTAATTCTGATGAACCGCTGGTCAACACAGAAGACACCGCTAAAGGTGGTGCAGTTCAAGAGTTACTCGCTGAGGCTCGCAGAGAAGGTTTCAACGATGGCGAAGTAAGCCTTGATATCGATGACGATAAGTTGGAATCCACGTTGGTTGACTATTTGGAGTCAGTTGACTCGACCTATGACCAAGAGCTTAATGCCGAATCTCCCATCGCTGCAGCGGAAGGATACTTGGCATTTGATCAATTCGACCAGGCGCGTGATTTGCTTGAAGGCGCGCTTGAGCGAGATGCAGCGGATACCGCAGCGCGGCTGAAACTACTCGAAGTTTTGGTGCTGCTTGACGATCAAGAAGCTTTCGACGAACACGCTGATGTCTTAAATGTAGAAGGCGACGAAAGCGTACAGACCCAAATTGATGGCTTGCGGGCGAGTTTTGCAGAGCCAGAGGACGCAAGTGCGGATGAGCTTGCTGTTGAGCCAACTGAGGAGACTGAAGATGCCAGCGCTGCGAGTTCAGCTCAGAGCGAAGGCGAAGAGCTGCTTGACGAGGCTGATTTTGACCTAGGTGACCTAGACTCGCTGTATGCCGATATGGAAGCTGCGCCAGCACCTACGGACACAACTGCTGCTGAGGTGACTACCGATAGCAACGAGGTTAATGCAGAATTCGAGTTAGATCTCGAGGACTTCGATTTCAGTTCGGAGCAAATTACTACCGATGCAAGTACTAATGAAGCTCCAGAAGTTAGCGAGAGTATTTCAATTGCGGATGACGAAGCAGTTTTAGATGAATTCGAATCAGTTGAACTAGATTCTGAAGTAGAAGCTGAAGCTGAGGTAGAAGCTGAAGCTGAGGTAGAAGCTGAAGCTGAGGTAGAAGCTGAAGCTGAGGTAGAAGCTGAAGTAGACGCTGAACTGGATTCTGAAACATTAGATCACGGTGATCTTGAGATAGAGCTTGCTAGTGATGATTCTTTAGCGTTAGACGAAACGTCTATTGCCAGCGAAGAGCTTGAAGTTGTTTCGCTGGAAGAAGCTGGCGAAGACGCAGAGCTTATTCGCTTGGAAGACACTGATATTGAGCTTGTGAGCGAGAGCGAAGCACCGCTAATTGCAGTCACTGACGATCAAGAAGACTTTCCTGCGGCTGAATTAGCGGCCGGAGCCGTTGCTGCGGCTGCGCTTGCAGCAGATGATCAGCCAGCGGCAGAGGACGACGCCGAGGTTGCAGAGGTTGAGCTAACTGAAGAAGATCTGACGCTTGATCTACCGACGATTTTTGCGAGTGTAGAAGCTGACGATAACGAGGCTGCTTCTTACTATGACGAGGTTATCGAAGACGAGACGCTAGCTAATTCTGACTTGGAAGATCTAGGTGCTGAGGGTGCGTTCGGCACCATCGATGACGAGCCATTTGAGCCGTCATTCGGTAATCTTGAGGATTTAGAGTCCACGGATACCCTTATCGCCGCGCCAGGTCTAGATGATCTGCTTGAAGCTGGTAGTGCTAACACCGACGATGTTGCGGATAAGGCTACTTCGGAAGAGATTGAATGGACCACAGATGATGCCTATGTAACGGGTCTTGATGACGATGATTCCGAAGCCGAGCTAGCATCTTTAGTGGTTGAAGATCTAAAGGCTGATTTTGAAGGTGATATCGAGTTTACAGCTGGCGTCGTAGAGGTTGAAGCTGGGTCTAATGACCTAGGTGATGAGCCATTAGTGGAGCTTTCGGATGAGTTAGGCGATGAGCCATTACTTGACCTTTCGAAGGACGATGGCCTTCAGATGGTGGACGAGAATGCAGCCACCTCTTCATCGGAAACTGAGACTGAGCTAGCAGCCGAAACCATTGAAGTTGTTGAAGCCAATGAAGCCATTGAAAGCACTGAGGCGCCAGCAACCGACCTTGCTGAGCCGCTAATGGATGATGCCAGTCCAGCGCTAGCGATTGACTTGGACTCTATCGCAGAACTTGATGAAACTGAACTTGAGGCCGTTGCGGACTTTGACTTTGACTCGAGCTTATCGGAGCTAGATGATCTGCTTGCGCCAGGCGACGACCTGAGCGTTAGCGGTAGTGATAGTGATGAGGAAGGTCTTAGTGCAGAGGCTGCGTTAGGTTCCGAGATCACGCTAGATGCAGAAACAGCCTTAGCGGCAGCTTCAGAATTAGAGACAGATTCAGAGGTCGAAGCAGTCCTAGATCCAGCTGACACAATTGAGCTATCGATAGACGATGCTGCGGTAGAAGAAGATGCGGCTAGTAGTCTCGAAGAGACTGAGTTGGTTGGCGAAACTGTTGCCAGCGATGAAGTTACAGTGATGGATAGCGAAGATTCAGACAGCGATGAAGGCATGGCTGACTTAGAGGCTGAACTTAACGCACTCGATTCGTCGCTGGGTGAAGTTGAGCTGGCTGATGAGACATTTGAATTTATCGATCCGGCTGCAGAACAAGAACCGGCGCAACCTTCGGAAGATGAGAACGCAGACTACGCACTATTGGGTGGTGCAGACGAGGCTGCTACGAAGCTTGACCTTGCCCGTGCCTACATCAATATGGAAGATATTGAGGGCGCCATGGATCTGCTTGACGAAGTGATCGAAGAGGCCACTGATGAAGCATTAGTGGCTGAAGCCCGAGCAATGCGTGACGAGCTTTAAGTTATTTTAGAATACGAAAAACTTGTCTAATCTTAAAAAAGCGGCTTTGGCCGCTTTTTTAATGAATGACTAAATAAAACTAGCTAGAGAGTAACTGTGCAAGCGAATAAGCCCTTTGTTAAAGATACCAACCGTCGCTACGAGATAGCCGAGGGTGAGTCACGCTTAGCGTTATGTGTTGAGTATGATGGTCGGCATTTTAACGGCTACCAAATTCAACGCGGTCGAACTGATAGAACCGTGCAGGGGCAGCTAGAGATTGCGTTATCTGCCATTGCCAATCACCCCGTGAATTCCCATTGTACCGGTCGCACCGACACGGGGGTCCATGCTACACGGCAAATCGTCCATTTCGACACGCCATCAGTTCGCCCCGTTAAGGCGTGGGTTGAAGGCGTTAATAACCTACTGCCGGATGATGTGGCCGTTCGTTGGGCTACACCTGTTGATGAACGCTTTCACGCGCGCCACAGTGCGCTCTCTAGAACCTATCGTTACCTAATTAGTACCGCGGCAACTCGACCTACTCATACAGCTGGGTTAGCCACTTGGGCGCGCAGGCCGCTAAACCTCGAAGCCATGAATGCTGCCTGTCAAACGCTCCTGGGCGAACAGGACTTTAGTTCGTTCCGTGGCGCCGGTTGTCAGTCCGTTAGCCCCATGCGAAATGTCACGGCGGCTCACTTCTCTCGACAGGGACCGTTCGTTGTCTTCGAAGTGACCGCCAATGCCTTCCTACTGCATATGGTGCGTAATTTTGTTGGCAGTTTGATGGCGGTGGGTTTCGGGCAGCGCGATCCGCAATGGATTGGTGAACTAATTCAGCTCAAAGATCGTAACAAAGCTGGAGTGACTGCAAAACCGGAAGGCTTGTATCTGGTGGACGTGGAATACCCTAGCTGGGTCAGCTTACCGCGTGGGCCTATTGGGCCATTTCACCTCACTTAGCGACTTATAATTAACAGTGCGATGAACTAGCACAAACTGTTATCGTAAAGCGCGCCGATTGTCGCTACGATAGGGTGCTAGGGGGAAGCTATGCGCACGCTAATAAAAATATGTGGAATTACCTCAGTTGATGATGCAGTGGCGGCTCGAGAGAGTGGCGCTGACGCCATCGGCTTGGTGTTTTATGCGCCCAGTTCACGTGCTGTACAGCCGACTTTAGCAACGCAGATCTGTCAGGCTATTGGGCCCTTTATCACCACGGTTGGACTGTTTGTTAACGAGGACGCCAAGGTGATTAGAACGGTACTCGCAAAGACGCCACTTCAGGTACTGCAATTTCACGGTGATGAAACAGCCGAATTTTGTGAACAATTTCAGCGCCCGTATCTCAAAGCCGTGCGCGTTCAATCTAGTCGCGATGTCGTTGCGGCGTTCGCCGACCATCCGCGCGCAATTGGCATCCTACTAGACGCCTACGTAAAGGGTGTAGCCGGAGGCACTGGTCAGCGTTTTAACTGGTCGCTAATTCCTGAAGATCTGCGATCAAAATGTATTCTAGCCGGCGGTTTGACTCCAGAAAATGTGTCAGAAGCCGTGCAGAGTGTTCGCCCTCTTGGGGTGGATGTTAGCGGTGGCGTTGAAGCGTCACCCGGGGTGAAAGACCCCGAAGCCATGACTCGTTTTTGTAAGGCGAGTGAACTATTAAAGTGAAGGAGACTACTGTGTCGTTGTCAGACCTGTCGTTACAGCAAATTGCTGCAGCCCCCGATGAGCAGGGGCGTTTTGGCCAATTCGGAGGCCGCTTTGTATCAGAGACCCTGATTCAAGCGCTTGATGAATTACGAGATACTTATGAACAATTATCGAATGACCCAGCATTTTGGGCCGAGTTTGATCGCGATTTAGCGCATTACGTGGGGCGTCCTTCACCGCTTTACCATGCCGAGCGATGGTCGAACGAGGTGGGTGGGGCACAAATCTATCTCAAACGCGAAGACCTGAACCATACGGGCGCGCATAAAATCAACAACACCATTGGTCAGGCACTGTTGGCGAAACATATGGGCAAGCCGCGGATCATTGCTGAGACCGGCGCGGGCCAGCATGGCGTTGCGTCAGCAACTGTTGCAGCACGTCTGGGTTTAGAGTGTCATGTTTTCATGGGCTCAGAGGATATTCAGCGTCAGGCGCTTAATGTCTACCGGATGAAGCTTTTGGGTGCCAATGTGATTAGCGTCGAGAGCGGTTCAAAGACCCTTAAAGATGCTATGAACGAAGCCATGCGTGATTGGGTGACTAACGTTGATGATACCTATTACATTATCGGCACGGCCGCAGGCCCTCATCCGTACCCGAAATTGGTTCGTGATTTCCAGTCGATTATCGGCCGAGAGACACGCCGTCAATCACTAGAGCAAATCGGCAAGCTGCCCGATGCGCTTGTCGCCTGCGTGGGTGGCGGTTCAAATGCTATTGGTATGTTCTATCCGTTTATCGAAGACGAAGGCGTACAAATGTATGGCGTCGAAGCCGGTGGTGACGGAGTTGAAACCGGTCGTCATGCCGCGCCACTGTCAGCGGGTATTCCGGGTGTATTGCACGGTAATCGTACCTATCTGATGGAAGACGAAGACGGGCAGATCATTGAGACGCATTCAGTCTCAGCAGGATTGGATTATCCGGGCGTAGGCCCTGAGCACAGCTGGTTGAAGGATGTTGGTCGAGCTAACTATGTGGCGATCAATGATGACGAAGCGTTAATTGCATTCCGAAAACTGACTCGCACTGAAGGCATTATGCCGGCACTCGAGTCAGCTCATGCGATAGCCTATGCGGAAAAGTTGGCTGCTACGATGACACCTGATCAAAGTATTGTAGTGAACCTTTCGGGTCGTGGAGACAAAGATATTCTGACGGTTGCTGCCATTGATGGTATCTCTGTGGAGGGGCAATCATGAGTCGAATCGCGGGTGTCCTCGCTGATCTTAAGGCGCAGGGTAAAAAGGCTCTTATTCCCTATATCGTAGCCGGTGACCCTGCTATTGACGCAACGGTACCGCTGATGCACAGGATGGTGGCGCAGGGCGCGACCATTATCGAGTTAGGCGTGCCGTTCTCCGATCCTATGGCCGAGGGGCCTACCATCGCACTGGGACATGAGCGCGCTCTAGCTAACCGCGTTAGTTTGCGTAAAGTTCTTGAGATGGTGGCTGAATTTCGTCAGACCGATAACATTACCCCAGTGGTATTGATGGGCTATGCGAATCCAGTTGAGCGAATGGGCTACGAAGTGTTTGCCAAGGCAGCGACTCAAGCGGGTGTAGACGGAGTACTAACGGTGGATTTGCCGCCTGAGGAAGCCGTTGAGCCAAATGCGATCTTCAAGGCTCATAATCTCGATACGATTTTCTTGATCTCGCCGACTACTGAAGATGAGCGAGCTAAGTCAATTCTATCGTTGGCCTCTGGCTATGTGTACTGTGTATCACTCAAGGGTGTTACCGGTGCTGGGCACTTGGACATCGGTGCTGTTGCCGAGCGTTTGACTCAATTGCGAGGCTACAGTGACTTACCTCTGTGTGTAGGCTTTGGCATTAAAGACGCCGAGTCAGCTAGAGCTATTGCCAGTGTTGCCGATGGTGCCGTGGTAGGTAGTGTATTGGTCAATGCCTGTGCGGAGCATGCGGGTTCGTCAATTGAAGACCTGAGTGATGCACTTGGTCACATAATTGGTGAAATGCACCGAGCATTCGATTAATTTTAGCGTTACAATAGCTGAAAATAGACTAGCCAGTCACGAAAGTGCTGGCTATGTTTCTGTGTAGCTAAAGATAAAGTTGGAATTGCATCAATGAGTTGGTTAGACAAAATTGTCCCTGCAGTGCGTGGTAAAGATGACCGCGAAGCTGCCAATATTCCTGAAGGCTTGTGGAAGAAGTGTCCCAAGTGTGAGGCGGTGTTATACCGTCCGGAACTCGAACGTAATTTAGATGTGTGCCCAAAGTGTGAGCACCACATGCGCGTTGGCGCTCGTGCCCGATTGGATATCTTTCTAGATACCGAATGGCGTGAAGAGATTGAACCGGACCTAGAGACGAAGGACCGTCTTAAGTTCAAAGACGTCAAAAAATACAAAGATCGCCTCAGCGCTGCGCAGAAGCAGACGGGTGAGAAAGACGCTATCGTAGCGATGAAGGGCTCTGTAAAGGGTGTTCCATGTGTCGCGGTCGCGTTCGAATTTGCCTTCCACGGTGGTTCGATGGGCTACGCAGTAGGTGAGAAATTCACTCGCGCTGCGAACGTTGCCCTTGCCGAGGGAATACCCTTGGTATGTTTCTCTGCTACCGGCGGTGCGCGCATGCAGGAAGCCTTGATCTCGTTAATGCAGATGGCCAAGACTTCGGCTGTTATCGAGCGTATGAAGACCCAGGGCATCCCGTACATCAGTGTAATGACCGATCCGGTTTACGGCGGTGTGTCGGCATCCTTAGCGCTATTGGGTGATCTCAATATTGCTGAGCCGGGTTCACGTGCTGGCTTTGCCGGTCCGTCTATTATTGAACAGACGATTCGTCAGAAGTTGCCTAAGGGCTTCCAGCGCGCAGAGTTCCTATTGGAGCACGGCGCGATTGATATGATTGTTCATCGCGCGGAAATGCGTGATAAGTTGGCTGGAATCCTATCCAAGTTGACTCACCGAGAGGAGCCTTCGGCTTAGATGACGGCTAAGATGACGCTTCCCGAGTGGTTACTGACGCTCGAACAGCGTCATCATACTGCTATCGATATGGGTTTAAGCCGCGTTCGGCTGGTCGCCGAGCGGATGGGCTTAACCCGTCCTCATGGAACGGTAATCACCGTTGCAGGTACTAATGGCAAGGGTTCATGTGTGCGTACACTTGAAACCCTGCTTCGTGACCAAGGCTACAGTACTGGCGCCTATACCTCTCCTCACCTGATTAAATACAATGAACGTGTTCGCCTGAATGCGCTGGATGCCTCCGATGAGGCGCTAGTTGCTGCGTTCGATGCCGTTGAGGCCGCGCGCGGGGACATTGGGCTGAGCTATTTCGAGGCCGGAACCTTAGCGGCGTTTTGGTTATTCGATCAACTCAGAGTTGATTTTTGGTTGCTAGAAGTTGGTCTGGGCGGTCGGCTTGATGCCGTCAATATTCTGGATGCGGATATCGCCGTAGTGACCTCCATTGCCGTGGATCACGAAGCGTGGCTCGGTTCGGATCGCCGTCAGATTGCCCGTGAAAAGATGGGCGTGGCGCGGCCAGCGCGACCACTCTTTGTTGCCGAACAAGACCCACCCGAGGGAATGCGGGATCATGCAGAGCTGCTGTGTACCGAGTCCTATTTCATTGATGATGCGTTTAGCTTTCAGGTAGAAGGTCCGTCGCTCTCGCTTAAACTTCCCGCCAGGGATGGCTCAGTACTTGCTTTGCGGGGTCTGGCAATTCCTTCGCTACCGTTGCCCTCGGTGGCCGCTGCGTTAGCGGTTTGCCATTGGTTGGGGTTGCTTCCCAAGGATCGACGATTAGACAAGCTGCTAAGCGGTTTGAGCTTAGCCGGGCGTTTGCAACGCATTGAGGCCGGTGGACGAGTTTGGCTATTGGACGTGGGTCATAACCCCGCCGCAGCGCGTTATCTGATACAGCATAAAGCCTTACAACGGGTGAATCGTTTGGTACTTGGCATGGTGCATGACAAAGACGTGAATGCTACGTTGAAGGTCTTTGAACCCCATTTTAAATACTGGTACTTTGCAACCCCAAACGGCCATGCTCGTGAGGCAAATGCCGAAGAATTGCAGCGATTAATCGCAAACACGCATGAAAGTCAAGCTTTTGCCAGTGTGAAGGATGCCATGCAATGTGCATTGGATGAAAGCCGTGATGGGGATACAATACTGGTGGCCGGCTCGTTTTATACGGTCGGTGACGCATTAAATTGGTTAGCAACCATCAGCTAGAGAGCCTATGAAAAAGTCAAAGCGTAAGTTAGGCTTTAAACTCGTTTTTCTCCTCGCCATAGGCGTCATTCTGGTACCTGCGCTATGGGAACGATTCCAGTTGGAACAAACCCAAGGGTCCTTAGATATTCCTCCTCCTCCGCTTGATTACCGTGACCTAGCACGCGACATTCCAACCATTCCCAGTCCAGATAGTGAGGACTATTTCAACAGCCTTTATCAACTTGATGATACTAAGGCCGTGGAATCCGATGAAGTTAGCATTGATGACTTAGGTGATAATTTGCCTCGTGCTTGGGTGGTCTATGTAGAGGAATTTAACGAGGCTGCGGACGCGCATGCGCTGGAACAGTTATTGCGAGCACGAGATCTCAAAGTATTTGTAACACCAAATCGTAATGCACCGGGTCCCTATCGAGTGATGGTGGGACCGATGATCGTCTTTGCAAGCGTTAGCGAAACACGTGATATCCTGAGTGACGAATTCGGGCTGACGACTTCTATCATGAAATTTAAACCGTAGAGCATAAACATATGATGACAGTAGATTGGATAATCGTTGGTCTGATTGGTTTCTCCGCCTTGATTGGTGCGTATCGTGGTTTCGTTAAAGAGGCTATGAGCCTAGTTGGCTGGTTTGCGTCCTTGGTGTTGGCGATGACCTTCGCCGATCAGCTGGCACCCTTATTTACGGGTATTGAAGCCGCTTCGGTGCAATACCTCGCAGCCTTCGGCGCAATCTTTGTACTCAGTTTGGTGGCCGTTGCCTTAATTAACGGTGTGTTATCACTGCTCATTGAGGCCACGGGCTTATCGGGCACTGATCGTGTACTAGGCGCGGTGTTTGGTTTGGGCCGAGGCCTGATTGTGATTTTGGCCGCGGTCGTATTTCTGCCGGGCTTGGTACCGGTTGATCAAGACGGTTGGTGGCAGACCTCAGTACTCATTCCAGAGTTCCAACAATTTGAAGGTTGGGCTCGTGATATTTTTCAGCAATTTTATTCTTGGCTACAAAGCCTAATGGGGAGAAGTTAAGTATGTGTGGCATCGTTGGTATTATTGGCCAGAGCCCCGTCAACACGCAGATCTATGATGCGCTAACGCTATTGCAGCATCGCGGTCAGGATGCCGCCGGTATCATGACTAGCGCGCGTGGGAAGTTTCAGCTGCAAAAAGCTAACGGATTAGTAAAGGACGTGTTCCGTACTCGGCACATGAAGCGCCTGGAAGGTAATATTGGTATTGGCCATGTTCGCTACCCAACCGCGGGTTCGTCGTCACCGGCACTGGCTCAGCCGTTTTACGTTAACTCGCCTTACGGTATTGGTATGGCTCATAACGGCAACCTGACCAATACTTCTGAATTAGCGGAAGATCTGTTTCGAACCGATCTGCGCCACCTCAACACTGACTCTGATTCTGAAGTGTTACTCAACGTGTTCGCCCACGAATTAGGTGACCTGAAAAAGCTTCGTCCAACCCCTGATGATGTCTTTACCGCATTAGCCGCGCTTTATAAACGCTGCCGTGGCGCCTATGCGGCAACAGGTATGATTAGCGGCTTCGGTATCTTTGCCTTCCGTGATCCCAACGGTATTCGTCCGCTTGTCTACGGTAAGCGTGAAGCGGAGAATGGCGAGATTGAGTATATGGTCGCCTCCGAAAGTGTTGCCCTGGATGTCCTTGGCTTCGAACTAGTGCGTGATGTTCGCCCAGGCGAAGCGCTGGTTATTACTGAATCGGGTAAGCTGTTTACTAAGCAATGCGCTGAGAACTCAACGCTCACGCCCTGTATTTTCGAGCACGTTTACTTCGCTCGTCCGGACTCAGTGATGGATGATGTGGTGGTTTATAAAGCGCGTCGTAGAATGGGCGAGCGATTGGCCGAAAAGATCAAACGCGAGTGGGCGGATCATGATATTGATGTGGTGATCCCAATCCCAGATACCTCACGTGTATCGGGCTTAGCTATGGCGCAGACGCTAGGCGTTAAGTACTGCGAAGGGTTGGTTAAGAACCGCTACATAGGCCGTACTTTCATTATGCCGGGTCAGGCGCAGCGCAAGAAGTCAGTCCGACAGAAGCTTAACTGCGTATCGTTAGAGTTTGAAGGGCGCAATGTGATGCTAGTGGATGATTCCATTGTCCGTGGTACGACTAGTCGACAGATTATTCAAATGGCACGTGAAGCCGGCGCCAAGAAGGTTTATCTTGCTTCAGCAGCACCAGCCGTTAAGTATCCAAATGTCTACGGTATTGATATGCCGAGCGCAGAGGAACTCATTGCTTCAGGGCGCACAGTTGAGCAGGTTGAAGTGGAAATTGGCGCTGATAAATTAGTTTATCAGGATCTTGATGATCTGATTGCCTGTGTTGATGGTATTAACCCAGAGATTAAAGAATTTGAGTGCTCGGTATTTAGTGGTGAATATGTCACTGGAGATGTAGACGCTGAGTACTTACTTCGCTTGGATGCGGCACGTAATGATGCCGCGAAGAAGAGTGATGACGGTAAAAAAGAAGACGATGAAGACGAAGCGGTAGTTGGTATCCACAACGAAGTTGACTAAGTTTCGCCGTGAGGTTTGATCGAGGTCAGTGTTCGTCTTAATGAAAAGTAGGGTAGGTAAGCATGGATCGTAATAAACAGATGGCGGAGGGCCTAGCAGAGGCCCGCTTAGATACCCTGGCGGTTAGAGCTGGGCATGAGCGAACCATGGAAGGCGAGCATAGCGAACCCATTTACACTACCTCTAGCTATATCTTCGACAGTGCCGCCGATGCGGCTGCTCGCTTCAGCGGTGAACGACACGCTAACGTTTATTCCCGCTACACCAACCCAACGGTTCGTACCTTTGAGCAGCGATTAGCGGCAATGGAGGGCGCTGATGCTGCGGTAGGCACAAGCTCAGGTATGGCGGCCATCCTCGCCTGTTGCATGAGCTTTTTGGCGGCCGGTGATAAGGTTGTCTGCTCTCGCAGTGTATTCGGTACCACTACCGCGTTATTCACCCGTTATATGACTAAGTTTGGCGTTACCACAGAGTTTGTTGATCTGTGTGATGTCCGAGCATGGCGTGATGCGGTAGATAGCAACACCAAGCTGTTGTTCATGGAAACGCCGTCTAATCCAACGAACGACGTCGTGTCGATTAGTGAGATTGCCGCAATTGCTCAATCCGTTGGTGCGCTACTGGCCGTCGATAACTGTTTTAGTACGCCTGCGCTACAGCGTCCTATTGAACACGGTGCTGACCTGGTGGTGCACTCCGCTACTAAGTTCTTGGATGGGCAGGGGCGAGTTGTTGGCGGAGCCGTTTGCGGCAAACAGGAATTGATTGATGAGTTAGTGGTTTACGTACGCACCTGTGGGCCGACGATGAGCCCGTTCAATGCCTGGGTTTTCCTAAAGGGTTTAGAAACACTGAGTTTGCGAATGAAGGCGCATTCAGCGAGTGCGATGGATTTAGCGCAGTGGCTTGAGGCACAGCCTTCGGTTGGTAAAGTAAACTACTGTGGATTGCCATCACATGCGTCACATGCCGCGGCGAGTGCGCAGATGTCCGGCTACGGTAGTGTCATGAGCTTTACCGTTAGCGGCGGGCAAGCTGGCGCTTGGGCGTTTATTGATGCCACCCGTATTTGTTCGCTCACCGCCAATTTGGGTGATGCGAAAACTACGATTGTTCACCCCGCGACCACCACCCATGGTCGCATTAGCCAGGCAGAGCGCGATGCCGCGGGAATCAGTGATGATCTGATTCGAGTGTGCGTTGGCTTAGAGGATGTGGAAGATCTGCGTGAAGATTTCGCACGCGGCTTGGCGGCCGCTGAGGCCGTTGCCTAGATGTTGGCCGCAAACGTATTAACACAGCTTGATGCGGTAGTGCTGGGTAAATCGGGCCAAACCAAACTAGCGCTAAGTTGTCTGCTTGCCAACGGCCATCTATTGATTGAGGATTTGCCTGGGTTGGGAAAGACCACACTTGCACAGGCGATGGCGAAGACACTAGGGCTGAAATTCAAACGCGCCCAGTTCACCAGTGACATGCTGCCAGCTGACATTATTGGGGTGTCAATCTTTGATACGGCTAAGCAGGCGTTTAAGTTCCACCCCGGTCCCGTTTTTAGTCAGATGTTGTTGGCCGACGAGATCAATCGAACTCACCCAAAGACCCAAAGTGCCCTGCTAGAGGCTATGGAAGAGCGACAGGTCAGCGTGGATGGCAAGCGCTATCGACTACCGGAGCCCTTCTTTGTAGTAGCAAGTCAAAATCCGCTGTCCCAGGATGGCACCTTTAATTTGCCAGAGTCTCAACTTGATCGCTTCATGATGCGTATTGAATTGGGCTATCCCAGCCTTGAAGCAGAGCGAGCACTGCTCCAGGGACGTAATCCGCGACTACAAATTCCTAATTTAGCTTCGCTGGGCGATGCCGAGACCATTGCGCAACTGCAAGCGCAGGTTACGGCGGTAAAGGCCAGTGATGCGGTCACGGACTATGCACTGCGATTAATTCGGGCGAGTAGAGAGCTAGGCGGGGTGCACCACGGACTGTCTCCGCGCGGCGGCTTGGCCTTGATTCAAGCTGCGAAAGCGTGGTCGTTTATTGAAGGCCGTCAGGTAGTGCTTCCCGATGATATCCAAGCGGTGTTTCATGCGGTAGTAGGGCATCGTTTGCTGCCTCACGCTAGCGTCGCCGAAGCGCTCGATGCGAGTACGAAGCTACTCGCTAGCGTTGACGTCATTGCCGCCTAATGAAGTTGGCTCAACGCTTTCAGCGGTGGGCTGTTCGCCGCAGTACGGCCGATCATCACATTCGTTTAACACACCGTAACCTCTATATTGTTCCGAGTATTGTAGGATTTTTCTGGCTGGCTGTTTTTGGCTTAGTGTGGGTAGGCGCAGCCAACTACGACAACAACCCAGCGCGCTTTTTGGCGTGGTGGCTACTCAGTGTGTTCTTTGTGACGATGTGGATGACGCATCGTCAACTACAGGGTGCCAAGGTCCGATTGCTTTCCGTCAGCGAGGCGCCGGTAGATGAGTTCGCTCGAATTAACCTGCAGCTAGACGGAGTGAATGAGGGGCTTGAGGTTCAAATAGACAACGGTGAGTGGCAGCGCTGGCCAGATGGTCAGGCGGTGTTTAGTGGCCAGCTTAAGGTCCCAAAACGCGGTTACTACTCGCTCCCCGCCATTAAGATTCGCACGCTTTTACCCTTTGGGCTGTTTCGCTGTTGGACGGTACTGCGTTTCACTAAGCCTTGCATTGGCTATCCGGCGCCGCTAGCGAGTGTTTACATGCCGCTTTCTCAGCATGCGAGTGATGACAGTGAACAGGCGAGTCGACAGCTTATTACTGGCTGCGGTGAAGACTTTAATGAGCTGCGGACGTACCAACCTGGTGAGCCGTTGTCCCGCGTTGACTGGAAGGCGCTAGCCAAGACTCAGCAGTGGTTTAGTAAGCACTATGGCTCGCCCAGTGCGGGTGCATGGATCTTGGACTTTGACCGCTTGAGTGGGCACGTAGAACAGCGTCTTTCGGTGCTGTGTTTCTGGGTAATCTCAGCGCAAACTAACCAGCAAGCGCTGGGGCTTCGCCTCGGGCAGCAACACTTTGATCTCGCCAGTAGCGAACTCCACTATCGGCAGATCCTGAAGGCGCTGGCGTTATATGGCCGAGGTAATGCGCATGACTAAATTACCTATCAACCGCTTTCAGTTAGCAGCACTGGCAAGTGTCATTATCTTTGCTTATCTGCCATTTTCTACTGAGTTGGCCTGGGGCGTAAACGTTGCGGTACCGTTGCTATTGCTCGCCCGATTAGCGGTAAGCTTTGGCTGGCTGAACGCGCTGGGTAAATATCAAAAGTTGCTGCTGGTGGCGGGCGGCATCAGTATTATTGCCGCGAGCTACAGTAGTGTATTTTCGCTTGATGCCATGGTTAGCCTGCTACTCATTATGTGGACCGCTAAGTTTTTAGAATCTCAGCGTCTGCGCGATGCCTATATTTTACTCCTGCTAAGCTTCTTCGTGGCGTTTTGTGGCCTACTTTACGCCCAGACCCTGCTGTTTAGCCTCTGGGCATTAGTACTTTGTTTGTATGCGCTAAGTATTTTGGTCTTCGTTCACAGTAATAACTTCCGTTCGTCTTTAGCGCGGGCAGCATCAACTGGGCTAGTGAGTCTGCTGATAGCGGTAATACTCTTTGTGCTACTCCCCGCCACCGGTTCCCTGTGGCAAATCCCGCTGCAGCGCGATAGGGCGGTAACGGGGCTCAGCGATAGAGTGAGTCCAGGTGATATCGCATCGTTAGCGCAATCTAATGCTACCGCCTTTCGGGTAGAGACAGTCCGTGGTGACTACCCGCAGCCGCGAGAGCGCTATTGGCGGGCGCTGGTATTGGATTATTTTGATGGTCGTGCATGGCGAACTGGTCGTTACTCACCGTCGGGCTACGCACCGCAGGGAATGACGAATTGTGAGCACAGTAGTTACGAATACACGGTAACCGTCGAACCGCATTTTCAACCCTGGTTATTTCAGCTTCAGGGAGCTGATTCACCCAGTGCCGAAATACGTCGCTATTCGAATCAAACCTTACGTGCGGAGCAGCCGCTGGCGCAGCGGTTAAGCTATCGTCTCTGCGAAGCGCAAGATCGCCAACTTGGCCAGGGAATTCTAACGCAGGATCAGCGCGCCTACTATTTGCGATTAAGTGATAACAACCCCATGGCAAGGGCTTGGGGCGAAGAGCTAGCAGAGTTGGATAGCCCTGAAGCGGTGGTTGAAGCGGTGTTACAACACTATTTTTATAATGCCACCTATACCCTAGAGCCGCCTGGTTTGGGCGATGATTCTGTGGACGAGTTTTTGTTTCAAACGCAACGCGGCTTCTGTGAGCATTTTGCCTCGAGCTTCAGCTTTGTAATGCGAGCTGCGGGTATTCCAAGCCGAGTAGTGGTTGGCTATCAGGGCGGCGAGGAATCTCCATTTGAGCCCTATTTACGGGTGGCGCAGAGTGATGCCCACGCCTGGGCCGAGATCTTTGTTGCGGGGCGGGGATGGGTTCAGGTTGACCCTACCGCCTACGTTGCGCCAGAGCGCATAGAACGCGGTTTGGATGGCGACGGTGAAGCCGTCAGTTGGTTGGCCGATCAGGGTTGGTTGCAGTCTTCAAGTAATGAGATGTTACGAAGCTTGGCGCTGCGCCTGGACGCGGTGAATTACCGGTTCGCTAACTGGGTGTCAGGGTTCAATGAGCAGCGTCGTCAAGGTTGGCTAGATGGCATTGGAATCGCGTCGATCTGGCAGAGCGCGGCTGCACTGTTGACCACAATTTTGCTGTTTATTGGCGCGTCCCTGGGCTGGCAAACTTGGCGCAGTCGTCCGCGTTACTCAGCTGCTGCGAAACGCTATCAACGCGCATTAAAGCCGCTAAGAAGAAAAGGTATCAAGCCGCGCAAAGGCGAAACCCCTCAGCAGTTTTTATCGCGAGTTAAGGTCAGCGCTCCCTCGATGGTAGGGACATTAGACGACGCAACTAAACGATATTATTCCGACGAGTACGGCGGTTAAAGCTTGCCGTTACTTGGCCCTCTTTGAAGTTTAATAGGAGTAGGGGCGAACTGGCATTGGTATTGGTATTGGTTTTGGTTTTGGTTTTGGTTTTGCGCGCTTGACGCCCGCCACCAATCGTTCTGCTAAGAGCCAATCAGCCTTGGCGCGACATCCATGTTTTTATGGATTATTCGGATGATTTCGAGAGGTTTATTCGCAGCGGCCTTTCTGTAAAAAATTAAGTGGCTACCTTGGGGAAATTTATAGTATCCAGGCTTAATGAAATCACAGTTCTTCCCCATAGACGGGGAGTTAGCGAGCATGTTAAACGCTTCATCAAATTGCTTGATGTAGCGGTTACGTTGAGCTTTTCCCCAGCGAGCTTCAGTATATTTAGCGATGGACTTCAAGTCAGTTTTTGCTCGCCGCGTTAGCGTAAATGAACTCATTGATCGGTTTCATTATCAAGCTCTTCTAAAAAGCTCCCGTAACTATATTCCGCCGAGCCACTCTCTTCACCATCCGTGAGCATTTGGCGTAGCGCGGAAAGTTTACTTTCGTTCTCTTCAAGTGCTCTTAATCCGGCACGGACAACTTCGCTTGCAGAGCTATAGCGACCGCTTTCAATTTGGTTGGCGATAAATCCATCGAAGTGCTCACCAAGTGTCATACTTGTGTTTTTGGCCATCTCTCGACTCCTTAATACCAATTTATACCTAATCTTGGTATAAGCCTCCTGGCAAGTCAACTAACTAGACGTCTACTGCTCGGAATAGCTACTTTGTGCTATCTCAACAATGCGATCGGAGGCCCAGGAGTCAAAGCTCCAATCTTTGATGAACGCGCAGTGACCGCCGAATTGCTGTAGCTCAACGGTTAGATAATCAGAGGGAGCTAGCTCCTTGAGTTGAGCGGGCGGGATCATCGGGTCATCCGCAGAGGTGATAATGGTAGTTGGCGTTGATAAATCCGCTAAAAAATCACCAACGATGGCATAGGCCTCGAAGTAATCATTGGTCTGCTCAAAGTCCGTATAACCCAACACAAAGAAATCGTTCATTTGATCTAGCGTTTTTAGTTTAGGAAGCGCTGGACCGAAGTCTAGGTTCGGAAAATGAGCGAGCTTGGTGTTCAGGGATTTCTTCCACTTACGGACAAAGTATTGCTCGTAAAGGCTAACTCCGTTGTTGAGTGCTTCCATGGTAGTGGGCGGGTGCAGTACCGGGCAGATGGCCACTACCTGATGCAAATTGATATTGGCTTCTTGGGCATAACGAGCCACGCGAACACTAAAGTTACCACCCAGGGAGTAACCGCAGAGCAGATTATGTTGGCCACCCCAGGCATCACAGGCTAGTTTTACGGCGTCGATGACTTCCTGAAGACGCGTGGAGTTAAATACTTCATCGTTTAGGTGATGGCTGTCGCCATGATCACGCAAGTTAAGACGCAGTACATCATAGCCAGCGGCTAGCAACTTGCGGCCCGTTGAGAGTACATAGAGCGAATCGGAAGAACCCTCCCAGCCATGAAGTATAATGGCAAGGCCTTTAGCTGAGGCGCTAGAGACCGAAGACTGCTTAGTTAAATGTGCCAGTAACTTGACGCCTTCGGGCGTTTCTATGACAACTTCTTCGGCGTGCTTGGTCAGTTTCTTAGCCCGCTGCGGCTCTAAAAGCTTGCGCGGCCCCATGCTTGATAAAATAGACTGAAGATGAGGATTACTGAGTCCGCGAGCAGGACGAAACGACGACATAATAGGATTCCAAAATTCTTGTTCTAATGATTACTCGTCATTCTATAGTTTGTCGCGACCGAAGCGCTAGTTAGATAAACCGAAACTTGCACTCTGCCCACCTTCAACTGGGGTCGGGTACATAACTTGGGGTCGGGTACAAACGTCTCCGTTTCAAGCAGGCATAAAAAAGCACGCTAGTAATTAGCGTGCTTTTAGCGGATCAAATACGTCTGAGAATCTGTGGCTTACGCGCTCAGCGCTTGCGATGAGTGGCTTAGAGGCCACCCATGCAAAGGTATTTAATTTCAGTGTAATCATCCATACCGTACTTAGAGCCTTCGCGACCGTTACCAGACTCCTTCACACCGCCGAACGGTGCTACTTCGGTAGAAATGATACCTTCGTTGATGCCGACAATACCGTAGTCCAGCTGCTCAGCGATACGCCATACGCGGCCGATATCACGGGAGTAGAAATACGACGCCAAGCCAAACTCAGTATCATTAGCCATCGAGACGGCTTCTTCGTCTGTTTTAAAGGTAAAGATTGGTGCCACTGGGCCGAAAATTTCCTCGCGGAATACCTTCATGTCAGTTGTCACATTGGTCAAGATGGTAGGTGCTACGAAGCAGCCTCCTAGACCGCCGTCATTGCCGCCAGCAGCAACAGTAGCGCCTTTACTCACCGCATCATCGATGAATGTCTTGACGGTTCGAGCGGCCTTTTCGTCAACCAATGGCCCAACAGTAACGCCTTCGGCGAAGCCGTCACCCATCTTCATTTCTGCCACCGCAGCGGCTAGCTTAGCGGTAAATTCTTCCGCGACCGACTCTTGAACCAATAGGCGGTTAGCACACACGCAGGTCTGACCCGCGTTGCGGTACTTCGACATCATGGCGCCGGCGACGGCAGCATCTAAATCCGCGTCATCAAAGACAATAAATGGTGCGTTACCGCCAAGTTCCATTGAGGTGCGTTTCACCGTCTGAGCGCACTGAGCCATCAGGTGCTTGCCCACCGGTGTTGAACCCGTGAAGGTGACTTTCTTAACAATTGTATTACCCGTTAGCTCGTCACCAATTTCCGACGTGCGGCCGGTAATCATGTTGATCACACCGGCTGGGATACCCGCACGTTGGGCGAGCACGCCAATAGCGTAGGCTGATAATGGCGTTGCATTAGCTGGCTTACACACTACGGTACAACCAGCAGCCAAAGCCGGTCCTAACTTACGGCCCAACATTGCCGATGGGAAGTTCCACGGCGTGATTGCTGCGACCACACCGATACCTTGCTTGATAACAACCATTCGTTTGTCTGGAGTAGGAGCTGGGATCACATCGCCATAGAGACGCTTACCTTCCTCGGCGAACCACTCTAGGAAGCTTGCACTGTAGGCAATTTCACCCTTGGCTTCGGCCAGCGGCTTGCCTTGCTCGGCGGTGAGAATAGCCCCCAGGTCATCTTGATTTTCCATCATCAGATTGAAGAGGTTGCGCAATAATACGGCACGCTCTTTAGCGCTCTTGCCGCGCCATGCCGGAAGTGCTGCGTCAGCGGCTTCAATTGCGCGTTGAGTTTCGGCTTGGCCGCCTTTAGCTACCTTTGCTACGATTTCGCCCGTTGAGGGGTTAGTTACGTCAACGGTTTCGCCCGAATCGGCATCAACCCACTGTCCGTTAATGAGTAGCTTCCCCTGAAGTAGTGAGGGATCTTTCAATTGCAGTGCCATGTTAGCCTCCAAGCATTGTAGGGTTCTATCAACTCAAGTCGCTTAGCGAATGTTCGCAATAGGTCTTTAGTTGATTTTATCGAACAGGTGTAAAATATATTAATCAGTGCAGTTTACGTTTCAAATGAGTTTATCGCAACCTCTATGAATGTGCAGTCATCTTTGGGTCATAGCAGGGAAAAACAGTTGATAAATACTGCCCCTTAACTAGCCAAAGTTGCGCATCATCTTTGCGGCCACAGCTACCTAACTATTTCCACCAACTCATGTCTCTAGCTGTATTGTTGGCGATTCACAGTGTTGATGACCACTCGTATTTTTACTCAGTTATGGGTGCTCTGCTCGATAGCGGTTGTAGCAGGCAGCGGAGGACTAGCCAAAAAATAGCAGCTAGCAAGATAAAGTGCGTAGTGGCGGGGCAGATTTACTACAGCGGCGAGCAATCGCATTAACCGCGAAGTAATGCCTAAATGAAGCTGGTACTAGTCTATCGCGCTGAACTTCGGTAAGTTCGGGTTGGCTAATTAATCGTGATCGCGCTAAAGTCTTGATAATACATATGGAAGCAGTTTAATGAGAACAGTATTAGTGAGCTGGTTATGCGTTGTATTGGCAGTTTTTTCGCCAATCACACTCGCGTGGGCGCCTGATACCGTTGCTCAACTCAACGATGTTTCTTTGGTTTCTTCCACTAACTCGCTGCAGTCCAGTCCGTTTGAAGTACAAGGGACTAATACTGATAGCCAACGCGACGGTCATCAAACACACCAAATGTTTGATCATTCGGCTAGCATGCCCGAAGCTTCCCATCACCATAGCCGACTGACGCTAAGTAGCCAGGCTAAGGCTAAAATTGACAACTCCCCGGCGATGACACCCGCCAATCACGACTGCTGCGCGACTGACGCAAGCGGTGGTGAGTTGATGTCCTTAAGCTGCTTCATGGATTGCTCTGCACTGGGCTTTGGACTCGTGATGCGCAGTAGCCAACCGCTGACGCAGAGTAGCCAAACGTTTGTGGCCACTGAAGTACCAGCCCCAATAGATTCCATACCCTCCGAACGACTTCGTCCTCCGATTCGTTAAGTCACGCCCCCTTATCGCCACCTACTTGTAGTATGAATTGCGCAATAGAAAGCGCAACGAATTGCTGAGTAGGTAGCCGTGAAATTGATGAGCTAGCTTTAAATTTGTTCGAATTATCACTCCGGTGATAGCCGCTTTTTGAGCCCTCATAACTAATAGCCTCGTTCAGAAATATCAGGTTCTTTTATGAAGAAACTACTTGTAACGGCCCTAGTTGGCCTTAGTTTATTTGCCGCCGGTTGGTTCGCCCAACTACTCATTAACGATCACGGAATGAGCTCACACGAGGCCTCTCCAAGCTCCATGAGTACTGAAGCCTACGATGCCGAGCCGCAGCCGCTCTATTGGGTAGCACCCATGGATAGTAACTATCGAAGAGATCAACCTGGTAAGAGCCCCATGGGTATGGACTTAGTCCCGGTTTACGAAGAGTCCGTTGAAGGGTTGGTGCAAATTGATCCGGGTTTTCAGGCGAGCTTTGGCATTACCACGGTGACAGCAGAGTCGGGGCGATTGGCATTAGCGGTGGATACCGTTGGTTTCGTGGATTATGCCGAAGATGATGTGAGTCATGTGCACTCGCGTGTTGAGGGTTGGATTGAAAAAGTTTATGTCTATGCGATTGGTGACGAGGTTCGCAGAGGGCAGCCGCTATTTGAGCTCTATTCTCCCGAGGTAGTCTCAGCGCAGAACGAACTTATCGCTAATGTGCAGCGCAATAACACCGCGTTGATTGCGGCGACGGAACGAAGGTTGAGATTGATGGGCCTAGATGATGAGACTATTGCCGACATAAAGCGTGGTGGCGAAGTGGTGGATTCGATTGCCTTCTTGGCGCCCTCCGATGGCGTAGTGACAAGCTTAATGGCGCGCGAGGGAATGTATGTAGAGCCATCATTAGAATTGCTATCCATTGCTGATCTAAGCGAAGTGTGGGTTCGCGCTGAGTTATTTGAACAACAGCAAGCCTGGGTTGAGCAGGGGCAGCCAGTGAATGTAAGGGTAGCCGGTATGCCACGTAGGCAGTGGGAGGGCGAAGTAGATTATATTTACCCGGTAGTCAGTAATGCACTGCGAACCGCCCAGCTGCGCGTGGTGTTAGATAACAACGACGGTGCATTAAAGCCCAATATGTTCACGCAACTGCGGATTGAAGCGGGCGTGACCAAGGCGGGGATTATTGTGCCTGAGGAAGCGCTCATAAAAGGCGAACGCAACGACAGAGTGGTTATCAAAGTGGGCGAGAGCAGCTTTAGGAGTGTCCGCGTGCGCGCTGGGCTTGCTGCCGATGGCGATGTGATTATTCTGCGCGGCTTGTCTGAGGGTGATCAGGTAGTGACTTCGGGACAGTTCTTAATTGACTCAGAGTCCAATATCTCGGCGGCTTCCAACCGCCTTAATGGGCAATAGGTGGCGATATGATTAAGTGGATTATCAATATCGCGATTGCCAACCGAGGCTTCACCCTTTTGTTGGCAGTGTTGCTGTTAGTGTCCGGCTTAGTGGGCGCGCAGCGTTTGGCCGTGGATGCCATTCCCGATTTATCCGAAGTACAAGTGATTGTAAAAACGTCCTACCCGGGGCAATCGCCCGAGGTGGTAGAGGCACAAGTTAGTTATCCGCTCTCCACGGCATTGCTGTCGGTACCGAAGGCGAAAGACGTGCGTGGCTTCAGCTTCTTTGGCGATAGCTTCATTTATGTGATTTTTGAAGAGGGTACCGATCCCTACTGGGCCAGATCCCGAGTACTGGAGAGCCTAGCCCAAGTGGGCAATGAGCTCCCCGCTGGCGTCACGCCATCAATTGGACCCGATGCTAGTGGGGTAGGTTGGGTTTATCAGTACGCGCTGGTTGACGAAACGGAGCAAACCACACTCGCCGAACTCACCAGTCTTCACGATAACTTTATTCGCTATCGCCTACAAAGCGTGGACGGCGTCGCCGAGATCGCAACAGTGGGGGGAATGGTTCAGCAGTATCAGGTTATTGTTGATCCAAACCAGCTACGTGCCTACAACTTGAGTTTGCAGGATGTTGAACAGGCTATTAAGGGTGGCAATCAGGAGATTGGGGCATCCGTCATTGAAATGGCCGAAGCCGAGTACATGGTCAAGCTCTCCGGCTATGTGCAGTCACTAGAAGATTTGCGTGCCATTCCATTGGGATTAATTCATAACGGTGCGAGTCTGCAGCTGGGTGATGTTGCGCAGTTAAGAATAGGGCCGGAAATGCGCCGAGGCGTTGCGGAACTCAACGGCGCCGGCGAAGTGGTAGGCGGAATTGTGGTGATGCGCGCGGGAGAGAATGCGCTAGACACCATTAACGGAGTGAAAGCTGCAATTTCACAGTTAGCCCCTAGCTTGCCCGAGGGTGTTGAGATTAAGCCGGTTTATGATCGCTCACAGCTGATTGAACGGGCACAGCAAAATCTGATTGAACGTCTTGGCGAAGAGCTATTTGTTGTCGCGTTGATTTGCGGCATCTTTCTCTGGCACTTCCGTTCAACACTGGTAATTGTGATTAGCTTACCGCTGGGTATTGTTGCAGCGCTGGGTATCATGAGCGCGCAGGGTATTAACGCGAATATCATGAGTTTGAGTGGTATTGCCATTGCCATTGGGGCGATGGTGGATGGTGCGATTGTGATGGTTGAAAACCTCCACCGTCACCTCAGCGCGAAACGTGGACGAAGCCATTGGGCATGCGTCCGTGATGCTTCCATTGAGGTGGGGCCGCCGCTATTCTTTTCGCTGCTGATTATCACCGTTAGCTTTTTGCCTGTGTTCGCGCTGGAGGGAGCCTCTGGCAAACTCTTTGCCCCGTTAGCGTACACCAAAACCTATGCCATGGCGGTTGCCGCTGGCCTGGCGATAACGGTGGTTCCCGTGCTTATGGGGTACTTGATTAGGGGAGAGTTCAAGGCGCCAAAACACAGTGGTCTGGGCCATAAAATGGTGACTGGCTACCAATGGCTCTTAGCAAAAATGTTGCGCACGCCGGTACTGTGGATTCTTGCTTTCCTAGCGTTCGGTGCGAGTGCTTGGTATCCCGCGCAACAATTAGGTCAGGAGTTTATGCCACCATTAAATGAGGGTGATATTCTCTATATGCCCACGGTTGATGCCGGAATATCCATTGGTAAGGCACGTCAGTTACTCCAGCAGACGGATAGGCTGATCGCTCAGATTCCAGAGGTAGAACAGGTATTCGGGAAGGTGGGTAGAGCTAATACCGCGACGGATCCGGCACCGTTGACCATGATAGAAACCGTGATCCAACTGAAGCCAAGAGAGCAGTGGCGCGCTGGCTTAAGTTACGACGATCTGATTGCTGAACTCGATCAACAGGTTGCTCTTCCTGGGCTTAGCAACGCCTGGGTGATGCCCATCAAAACGCGCATCGATATGCTCTCGACGGGTATCAAAACGCCGGTGGGTTTGAAGGTATCAGGCCCTGACTTAACGGAGATTGAAGCGCTTTCCCAACAGATTGAAACGCTGCTTAGTAGCGATGCGCAAACGCAATCTGTTTATGCCGAGCGAACGGTGGGCGGTCGTTACGTAGATATAGATATTGATCGAGACAAAGCCGCACGATACGGCTTGAACATCCGGGATATTCATGAGGTTGTGCGTTATGCCGTGGGTGGTATGAACGTGAGTTACAGCGTTGAAGGGGTGGCAAGGTACCCCATTAATTTGCGCTACCCGCAGCACTATCGCTCCTCGGATGATCGCCTTGCGGCGCTGCCTATTGTCACTGCCTCCGGGGCGCGGGTGGCTCTTGGCGACGTAGCTCGCGTTACGATTAAAGAAGGTCCTGGGGCGATAAAGACCGAGAACGGACTACCAACAGCCTATGTGTATATCACACCGGAAGATGATGATATTGCCGGCTACGTGGCAAGGACTGAAGCGCTGTTAAGCGAACAGCTAAATGTAACGCCGGGTTATAGCTGGCAATGGGCTGGACAGTTTGAATACCTTGCAGAGGCAAAACAAACCTTACAGCTCATCATTCCTCTGACGTTAACCATCATCATAGTGTTGCTCTATTTGGCTTTTCGTTCGACAACGGATGTCCTGTTGATTGCCGCGTGCTTGCCCTTAGGCGTAAGCGGAGGGGTGTGGGCACTGTGGTTGTTGAACTACAACCTGTCGATTGCCGTAGCGGTAGGTTTTATTGCTCTGGCTGGCTTAGTGGTTGAATTAGGCGTGCTGATGCTCAGTTATCTTAAGCTATCAGAGGCTAAAGGGGCGACCGAGGAGGCTGTAGTTGATGGCGCCGAGGATAATTCGTCGGCGGCTGTGTCTACTTTGGAGGCTGACACAGCCATCCCAACGCAGCTTGGAGAGCGGGCTAAGATCAACGAGAACCTGTTGGTGCAAACTTCTGTATTAGAAGGGGCGTCACGCCGACTGAGGCCTATCTGCATGACGGCTGCTACGGTAATCTTCAGTTTACTGGCGATTATGCAAAGCAGCGGCTCAGGGAGTGAAACCATGCAGCGTATTGCTGCACCGATGGTGGGAGGAATGATTAGTGCCATGCTCGTTACGCTCATAGTGATACCTCTAGCGTATGTGGTGACGAAGCGCTGGCGGAACAAGGACCTAGCACACGGCAGCGATAGCGAGATATAAGCTCGGGAACACAGGATTCAGTCTAAGGGGCTCTTAACGATGTTGGTGATACCACCTGCAGTATGAAGATAGATCTGGGTGGTACGAACATCCTTATGACCGAGAAGCTTTTGCACCGTGGTTATATCAACGCTTCGTTGGATGAGCCGGGTAGCGAAGCTGTGACGAAAGGTGTGCGACGATGAGCGCTTGCCAATACGTGCTGAGCGAATAGCCTTGCGCACCGATTTCTGAATGCTAGTTTCATGGATGTGGTGGCGAACCCATTCGCCACTTATCGGCTCTCTGGCTAGACGACTAGCAGGGAATACGAACTGCCAATGCAATGACTTTTGTTCAGACGGGTATTTTCTAGCCAGCGCATTCGGCATAGACACCTTCCCAAAGCCCTGTGCGACATCGCTATCGTGGAGCGCCTGTATTTTAGTTAAGTGCTCAGTGAGAGCAGGGATGACCGATTGAGGAAGTAGGGTGATTCTATCAACCTCGCCTTTTCCCGCTCGAATCACGATTTGTCCCGCCTGAATATCGACGTCCTTTATTCGTAATCGATAGACTTCGCTGAGGCGTAGCCCTGAGCCATACATCAGTTGCCCCATCACTTGATACGGCCCAACCAAATGACTGATGACCCTTAGCGCTTCTTCGTGGGTGAACACCTCAGGAACGCGGGCCTCGCGTTTCACGCGAATGGCCTGAACGTTATCAAACGGTAGTAGTAATACCTCAAGGTAGAGAAAGCGTAGCGCATTAAAGGCGATGTTTTGAGTGGCCTTAGATACCTGCCGATGCTGAGCTAAGTGAGATAGAAACGCCTCAACATCACGCTCATTTAACGCCCGCGGGTGCTTGAAGTTAAAGTATTTAAGATATTGGCGAATCCAATGCCAGTAGGTTTTCACCGTCCGATGCGAAAAGCCCCGTTGTCTGCAGCGATTTCGGAAAAGGGTTTGTAGACGAGGCTCACCACCGGAATAGTATGGCGGTTCATTTTCAACGCGATGCTCATCAATATCACTGAGGTAACTCGCAATAAGAGCCGATTGAACCGTTTTGCGTTTCCCGCCACCCCCAATAGCACCCCAAACCCCATTGCTTTTAGCCATTCCTCATAACCCCCAAACCTAGAATTAGACGTCATTCCGCCTTTTCACGCGACGAGGTAGCCAATTTCCCCTCCGCTGAACAGCCAGCAAAGTGAAAATAACGTTTCACGCCTTTGATTTTGTGGGTCACAAGATAACACTGACCTTCATGATATAAAGCTACCTAAAAGCATAGGTTATCGATCTAGTGAGCTATCAGGACAGTGTGGACAAGACATCTGATAACAAAGAATCAAACCTTAGAATTATCCTTTTGATTTAATTCTCTTTTTTGTGATTTAATAGACTAAACAACAAGCTGGTGGCGTTACTATAAAGACCATTCAGTTATCGAAACGGGATCAGGGATTCCGTAGGCTAAATTAGTTAGATACAAGGAAGTCAATACAATGCGAATTCTAATTGTTATATGTACACTTTGCGTCGCAGCATGTGGCACAGTTCGATATGACTCATCGACGATCAGGAGAACCAGTTCAGTAGAAATTGAATTCTCATTGTCAGATATTGATATTCAAGAGGAGTATGTTGCTTTTACTCTTCCTGAAGAACAAATGGACTCCGACCTTGTAGTTACACTTCCATATTTCTTGGGTATACAGCAGCTCCTCGCCTGTGAGCCAGATGATCAAGTCGCTCTTTATAAGCTAGCGGAACAAATGGAACGATTTAAGCAAAGCGGCGAGTCAGGACCCATTCCCACGGTGAGTCGCCCTAAATTGGAAGCTAGGTCAATTGAAGATGGTAATGTCCGAGTGACATACTCCTGTAGCGATGAGCCTGTATCTAACAAAGCCGTCTAAATCGACGGCCTTTAAAAGCAAGGCCGCGATTAACGGCGGCGTTAAACGTCTTCGACGTTAGCAACAACGCAACCAAAGGAATGGTTACCCGCACTTCATACTCCAGGTTCCCACTTCCTCTCATTTTGGATTGTCCGTCGCTGATGTTGATGATATCGTTGAGTAGACAACGTTTTGTTGCGTGATATACCTTGCGTCAGCTAGCGTACACAACGTTTTGTTACGTGATAGACCTTGCGTCAACTGACGTACACGCCGGTTGGGCGTACTAAGTTGTATGTTATCCAGCATGGAGTAGGGCGTTAGGATCAGCGTATCAAATACGTATTTGTGTGGCTTAGCCTAACGTTTAACAAAGCCGTCTAAATCGACGGCCTTTAAAAGCAAGGCCGCGATTAACGGCGGCGTTATTTTGATTTAACACGACGCTGAATCGCGTCATTGGAGATAGCAATAATGGGACCGTCATTTTTTCAACTTATCATATTGTTGCCATTCGTTCTTTTGTTTGGTTCGATATTACCGTCAATCTTGGCGTACGTAGTAGCCAAAAAGAAAGGCAGATCGACGGGCGGCTGTGCTTTAGCTGCATTCCTTTTAGGTCTTACTTTTCTGCTGGGTTGGTTCTATTTACTTATCCTAGTGGTGATGCCGCCAAAGGAACTTCCAGCTATTCAAGGTTCTTAATACTGAAAGCAGCCTCATAGGTCTCTTTAATCGTGCGGAATAAAAATCATATAACAAAGCCGTCTAAATCGACGGCCTTTAAAAGCAAGGCCGCGATTAACGGCGGCGTTAGGAGAGATTATGAAATATGTAGTGCTCGCATTCGCTTGTATTATTTCAACGGCATGCTCGAATACTCATAATGATCGCTATATGTACGATCTTAATGTTGAGGTCACGCCGCTCGAAGATTCACTAGTAGTGGAATGTTTCTTAGAGGGGCCAACCCAACCACAAGTGAAGGTGGAGGACTTATTGTATCGATGTAATGATGCCGTTTATGGTTACCTAGTCTCAGCTTCCTTAGGCCTTAGCGAAAGTGAGATGAAATCCTTCTTTAGTAGAGATTACGAGTACAGTGGCTCTTACCATCGAGAGAAGTTAAGTTCAGAAGGAATAGAGGTTAAAGACCGATCACAATTTTCCTATCGTAGGGAACTTGAGGTTTCTGTACTTCCTAACAAAGCCGTCTAAATCGACGGCCTTTAAAAGCAAGGCCGCGATTAACGGCGGCGTTATTACTATTGAGGATTGATTATAGTGAACTCTCTTAAACTAGGATTGGCGATAATTTTGATATTCCTTCTGGTACGGTCCTAGAAATCTAGACACTTTCTAGTTCGTTAAAATACCGCTCCTCGAAGATATCGGGAGACAGTCCGTTATTTGTACCATGATTACGACGAGAGTTGTAGAACCCCTCGATATAATC
>JBEDTZ010000017.1:0-107963 GCA_040119265.1 Pseudomonadales bacterium
AATTGGTAGGACTACCCAGATTCGAACTGGGGACCTCTACCATGTCAAGGTAGCGCTCTAACCAACTGAGCTATAGTCCTATGTCGTTTGCAAGAATTTGCGTCAACAGGTGGGCATTATATTGAGCGCCAATTTAGATGCAAGAACTTTTTGAAAAAACAGCAACAATAACAGCTACTTAAATAACTTATCGCGCATCGCACTTAATTCATCACGCAACCGAGCTGCCTTTTCGAATTCAAGATCCTGTGCCGCCTGCAACATCGCCTTCTCCACTTCAGCAAGACTCTTTTCGGTGACGATTTCCTGAGTGTTATCAACCTTAACACGGCGCTTAGATTTACCTGGAATCGTACCCGCCTCAAGAATATCCTCCACGGACTTCTTCACTCCAACGGGAGTAATACCATGCTCTTCGTTATAGGCAATCTGCTTGGCCCTTCTGCGCTCCGTTTCATCGATTGCTCGCTTCATCGAGCCGGTAATTTTGTCCGCGTAAAGGATCGCCTTACCGTTAACATTACGAGCAGCTCGACCAATCGTCTGAATTAACGAACGGTCGGAACGAAGAAACCCCTCTTTGTCCGCGTCCAATATCGTAACCAGTGATACCTCCGGCATATCCAAACCCTCCCGGAGTAGATTGATACCTACCAGAACATCGAACTCACCAATACGGAGATCACGAATGATCTCTACCCGCTCTACGGTGTCGATGTCAGAGTGCAAGTAGCGTACCTTAACGCCTGCATCAGAGAGATAGTCGGTTAAATCTTCGGCCATACGCTTGGTTAAGACGGTAACCAAAACCCTCTCGCCCACCCCTACGCGAATATGGATTTCCGATAGCAAGTCATCCACCTGGGTTGTGGCGGGCCTCACCTCAAGCTCTGGGTCAATCAAACCCGTTGGACGCACCACCATTTCGGCGATGTTATCCGCATGCTCTGCCTCATAGGTTGAGGGCGTTGCGGAAATAAACAACATCTGAGGAGCTAGGGCTTCCCATTCCTCGAACTTTAGCGGCCGGTTATCCATGGCCGAAGGTAAACGGAAGCCGTATTCAACCAAGTTCTCCTTTCGACTTCTATCGCCCTTATACATTGCCCCTATCTGCGGCACACTAACGTGCGATTCATCAATAAACAGCAAGGCATCGTCCGGCAAGTAGTCAAAGAGTGTTGGCGGCGCGGCACCTGGTGGTCGGCCGGATAGATAGCGAGAATAGTTCTCGACCCCCGAGCAATAGCCCAGTTCATTAAGCATTTCTAAATCGTACTTAGTACGCTGCTCTAAGCGCTGAGCCTCTACGAGACGATCGTGCTCGCGCAGATAGGCTAAGCGTTCAACTAACTCCGCCTTAATGTCATCTAGGACACCTAATACCGTTTCCCGGGGTGTTACATAGTGAGACTTTGGATAGACCGTGGCACGAGTGACTCGCTGGTTGACCTTCCCTGTTAGTGGGTCAAACCAACTAATTTGCTCAATCTCCTCGTCGAACAGCTCAACGCGCAGAGCTTGATGCTCTGAGTCCGCAGGGAAGATGTCTATGACGTCGCCCTTTACCCGAAAGGTAGAACGTTGAAATACTTGGTCATTACGGGTGTACTGAAGCTCCGCTAAACGACGGAGGATTTCACGTTGATCAATTCTATCGCCCTTACGAACAATGAGAACCATCTTTAGGTAGGATTCAGGATTACCTAAGCCGTAAATGGCACTCACGGTAGCGACCACCAAACAGTCTCTTCGCTCCATGAGTGATTTGGTCGCGCTTAAGCGCATCTGTTCGATGTGTTCGTTGATCGAAGCGTCCTTCTCAATATAGGTGTCTGACGCCGCCACGTAGGCCTCAGGTTGGTAGTAATCGTAGTAAGAGACGAAGTACTCAACTGCGTTATTGGGGAAGAATTCCTTGAACTCTCCGTAGAGCTGAGCCGCTAGTGTCTTGTTATGCGCCATGACAATGGTGGGGCGATCAAGCTGCGCAACAATATTGGCCACTGAAAAGGTTTTACCTGAACCTGTTACTCCAATTAAGGTCTGAGCACTTAAGCCATTATTAAAGCCTTCAACCAAGGATTTAATCGCCGTAGGTTGATCACCAGATGGCTGATATTTAGACACTAACTCGAACGATTTGGACATACTAAACACCTGTAAGTAGAGCCAATAGTTTACTCAGCCATGAACACATTTCATAGCTTGGTGTTTTTTATAATAGATTCAATTAGTTAGCGGCGTTTTTTTAAAAAAATGTGTTGACGAAAAAACTACCTGCGTTATTATACGCGCCGAATTGAAAGAGATTCCGCCTTAGCTCAGTTGGTAGAGCAACGGACTGTTAATCCGTGGGTCGCTGGTTCGAGCCCAGCAGGCGGAGCCAATTTCTTCAATTCATGATTCCGCCTTAGCTCAGTTGGTAGAGCAACGGACTGTTAATCCGTGGGTCGCTGGTTCGAGCCCAGCAGGCGGAGCCACTTTAAGTAACACCAGAAGTACCGTAGTAAGTTTTAGATATTCCGCCTTAGCTCAGTTGGTAGAGCAACGGACTGTTAATCCGTGGGTCGCTGGTTCGAGCCCAGCAGGCGGAGCCATCTAACACGGCTTCACTTCTAACTTGTCAGTTTAATGCTATCCCTATTTTCCTCCAGTGTCTTTGGGCCAATCCCAACCACCTCTGAGAGCTGCTCTACGTGCTCGTAAGGCCCAAACTCGTCTCGATACTTAATAATTGCACGTGCCTTCACCAGGCCAACGCCTACGAGCTTAGCGGCGATTTCTTCTGCACTTGCCTCATTAACGTTCACAACAAGCACTTCGGGCACACGCCCCTCTCCCTCCGCCTGCGCCTGCGCGATGGAAAGTTGACTAACAGCTAGATTTAAAACTAAGAATAACGCGAAAGATAAAGAACGAATCATATTAACACTCCGATATAAGTTAGTAGTACGCAGCTAATTCGCTACGTACCACTAAGCTACAGAAGTGTTAACGAAGTGACGACTCCACTTCTGTGTTGATTTCACGGAGAACTTGCAGTGGCTTCGCAGCCTGAGTAATTGGCCTACCCACAACCAGATAATCACTGCCGTCGGCAATAGCTTTAGCCGGCGTGACAATACGGTGTTGATCGCCAGCATCCGCACCCACTGGACGAATCCCGGGCGTCACCAATAAAAAGTCTGAACCTAACTCGGCTTTGAGGCGCTTCGCTTCCTGAGCAGAGCACACTACGCCATCTAGACCGGCTTCCTTAGCAAGCTTTGCATAGTGAACTACGCGCTCTTCGATAGCCCACGGAATATTCAATTGATCAAGGTCAGATTGCGCGGTACTGGTAAGCACGGTTACGGCAATCAACAGCGGCGGATTCTCGAAGGATTTCAGAGCCTCTGCGGCGGCCTTCATCATCGCAAAACCACCACTGGCATGCACATTCACCATCCAAACCCCAAGCTCCGCAGACGCTCTTACAGCGCCGGCAACGGTATTAGGGATATCGTGATACTTTAGATCTAGAAAGACGTCAAAACCGCGATCTACGAGCTTCTGCACAAGTTGTGGACCACAGTAGGTAAACAACTCTTTACCAACCTTAAGACGGCAGCTCTGAGGCTCAAGCTGCTCCACCATTGCTAACACATTTGCCTCATTCGTATAATCTAACGCAATAACAACACGATTATCGTCGATCAAAACTTAACTCCTACATCGTAATTCGAAACAATGCTTTCCCATTCCTTGCAGCTAGGGCAATTCCAGTGCAACTGCTGCCCTTTAAAACCACAATTGGTGCATTTAAATAAACTCTGCTTTCCTATTCGCTCGCCCACCACACGCTGCAGCAGCGCGAGCTCAGATCCAAAACCCTTCGGCTCCTGGCGCAACACATCAAGATATAGCTTAGTCGCTATAAGTGAATCTGTAGCGGCCATCAATTCCGTTAACTTACGCTTTACTTCCTCATCGCCTGGGCCCTTTAAGGTAACCAGGGTGCGCAAGTAAAACAGTTGGAATACCTCGGGCGCCCCGTCTTTAATGGCCGCACCTAAATACTTCAAAAAGCCATTGAGATCATGATCTGAACTATACAGGTCATTCGCATAGCTTAAATAGTGTGGAACGCGCGCGCTATCATGATCAATCACCTTGGCCAGTGCCTTCTTGGCCTGACTGTACTTCCCTTCCGCCTGGGCCAGCTGAACGTCAACAAACCAACCCCGCGGACAGTTGCCATCCGCTTCCTTTGCCTGCTTCAACCACTCGCGGGCGCTAATGAAGTTACCCGAAGCAATCGCGTCCTCAGCAACCTGCGCACAGAGATGACTCTTCACTCTGCGCAGAGGTCGTGCTTTATTACTTAGGCTCAAACGGCGTGAACTCAGCCTATCGATAAGCTGAACGCCCGCCTCCCACTCGTGTTCCGACAGATGAATACCCAGTAGCTTTTGCGCAGCTAAGTCACGGTACTCATTCTTTTCCGAGACCAACTCATCCAGAATACGTGCGGCACGATCAAATAAGCCTGACGATGAAAAGTCTAAGGCGAGTTCATACTTCGCACGAAAGCGATAGCTTGCATCAAGCCCGGGGCGAGCCAAGAGATTCTGATGGATTCGTATTGCGCGGTCTGGCTGCCCTTGACGCCTTAACAGCTGACCGAGGACAAAGTGTGTTTCTAGGGTTTGATCATTCACCTCAAGCGCTTCAATGAATGAATCAACGGCACTATCTGGCTGCTCGTCGATGAGATAGTTTAAACCGCGAAAATAATTACTTTGATCGTCAGCACTCTCGTTCTCATGGCGAGCACCACGACCCATAACCCAACCAATGGCTACTGCGACAAATAGAACCGCTAGCAAAAGGAAGGATTGGATATCCATTTAGTGAGATGCCTCACTTTTCTTCTTTCGATCCAGCTCGCGCTGCAACCGTTTAACCCGGTAGTGATTACCGGTGCCAGCAAGCCCTAGTAGCAACAGACTAGCCGCTAAGCCCAAAATGAATACACCCATAAGCGCTACCCCGAGGGATATTTCAACGGGTTGCTGGAATAGCGGAATAACAATTTCTACCGTGGCTGCGTTAAGCATCACAACGGCCGCGGCAAATAAGGTAGCCGCGATGCAAACCAATATAACAAACCATTTTCGTAATGCTTTGAAGAAACGTTGCATAGTAAATCTCTTTGCTGAAAATAAAAAAAGCGGTATGAAATGAATCATACCGCTTTTTTGGTCATCTGACACTAGCTAGTCACTGAATGATATTGACGCGATCGCGCATTTCCTTACCTGGCTTAAAGTGCGGGACGAATTTGCCCGACAAACTTACCGCCTCACCGGTCTTAGGATTACGCCCAACTCGAGGGGCACGGTAATGGAGCGAAAAGCTACCAAAGCCGCGAATTTCGATTCGGTCTCCCTCAGCAAGCATTTGAGACATAGTCTCAAGGATTGTCTTAACCGCCAACTCAACATCTTTAACAGACATTTGAGCTTGGCGTTCCGCAATCCGCTCGATGAGCTCGGATTTTGTCATTGCCATTTCACTAACCCTCATTAGACGAACTACTTCGAATTCAGGGCGAGAGCGCTAGCATTGGGTGCCGAAGCACCCAAGTAGTCATTAGTCCTTGCTAGCCATCTGTGCCTTGATAAGGTCACCGATAGTTGCTGGAGCTAATGTATCGCTTCCGCTTGAGCGGTGCTCTTTGATTGCTGCTTTCTCGTCATCAACTTCTTTCGCTTTGATAGAGAGAGCGATAGCACGGTTCTTACGATCGATGCTAACAATCTTAACTTCTAGAGACTCGCCTTCTTTAATAACGTTACGAGCGTCTTCTACTTTCTCGCGGCTTAGTTCAGATGCTTTTAGAACACCTTCAACGTCGTCAGCTAGCTTGATAGTAGCGGCCTTAGCGTCTACAGATACAACTTCACCTGTAACGATGCTGCCTTTGTCGTTCTTAGTAGCGTACTCGCTAAACGGATCCGACTCAAGCTGCTTGATGCCTAAAGAAATACGCTCACGCTCAGGGTCGATAGCTAGAATCACAGATTCAATCTCGTCGCCCTTCTTGAAGCTACGTACTGCTTCTTCACCAGCTTCATGCCAAGAGATGTCTGACAAGTGAACTAGACCGTCAATGTTGCCGTCTAGACCGATGAAGATACCGAAGTCAGTGATCGACTTGATCTTACCAGCAATCTTGTCGCCCTTAGCGAAACGAGAAGCAAATGCATCCCATGGGTTTTCTTGACACTGCTTGAGACCAAGCGAGATACGACGACGTTCTTCGTCGATATCAAGAACCATAACGTTAAGCTCGTCGCCTACGTTAACAACCTTAGATGGGTGAATGTTCTTGTTAGTCCAATCCATTTCAGAAACGTGGATAAGACCTTCAACGCCCTCTTCAAGCTCTGCGAAACAACCGTAGTCAGTTAGGTTAGTAACAACTGCTGTAGTACGCGCGCCTTCAGGGTAACGCTGAGTGATTGATACCCATGGATCTTCACCCAATTGCTTAAGGCCAAGAGAAACACGGTTACGCTCACGATCAAACTTAAGAACTTTAACGTCAATTTCGTCACCAACATTCACGATCTCGCTTGGGTGCTTAATGCGCTTCCAAGCCATATCAGTGATGTGTAGTAGACCGTCAACGCCGCCTAGATCAACGAAAGCACCGTAATCGGTAAGGTTCTTAACGATACCTTTAACAGCCATGCCTTCCTGAAGTGAAGCAAGTAGCTCTTCACGTTCTTCGCTGTTAGAACTTTCTAGTACAGCACGACGTGAAACAACAACGTTGTTACGCTTCTGATCAAGCTTAATTACTTTAAACTCAAGCTCTTTGCCTTCTAGGTGAGTCGTTTCGCGTACTGGGCGAACGTCTACCAAAGAACCAGGCAAGAAAGCACGGATAGAGTTTAGGTCAACAGTGAAACCACCTTTAACCTTGCCGTTAATAACACCTTTAACGACTTCATTTGCTTCGAAAGCAGCTTCAAGAGTAGTCCAAGCTTCTGCGCGCTTAGCCTTCTCACGTGATAGGCGGGTTTCACCCCAACCATCTTCTACTGCTTCCAATGCGACTTGAACTGATTCGCCAACAACAGCGGTGAATTCACCAGCTTCGTTTAGGAATTGGCTCTTTGGGATGACACCTTCTGACTTAAGGCCAGCGTGTACAGTTACCCAGTCGTTATCAATCGCAACGATTTCACCAGTGATAATTGAACCTGGTTCCATGTTGACTTCGTTCAAGCTCGCTTCAAAAAGCTCAGCGAAATTTTCGCTCATTCGTATACCTACGATAGTTGTACGGGCTGTTATTAGCCCTTCCTTGCACCTCGCTGCAAGGTCCGGTTAGTAAAAGTCGTAGCGGCACTACGAGGGCACATGCTACAACTGAAATAAAACAGTTAAATTAACGAGAACGCACGAATTCAATGATTGAATCAACGACTTCTTTGATTGAAAGAGACGTTGAATCGATGGTCAATGCATCGGCGGCGGCCTTAAGTGGCGCTGTCGCTCGATTCATATCACGATCATCGCGAATTCGGATATCCTCTAAAACGGCGGCAAGGCTAACATTAACGCCTTTATTTTTCAACTGTTTATAGCGCCTATCGGCACGCTCTTCCGCACTAGCGGTCAGGAAAATCTTGTAGGGACTCTCGGGGAAAACAACCGTACCCATATCTCGGCCGTCGGCAACTAAGCCAGGAGACTTAACGAAGTGGCGCTGATAGTCCAATAACGCCGCCCGCACTGACTTTAAGGGTGCAACTACCGAGGCTTTTGCTCCGGTTGACTCCAAACGCACTTCATCAGTGATATTTTCACCTTCAAGCAGAACCTGAACCGGCTCTTCTGCACTGCTCACCGCGAAATCAAGACGCATGGTTTGTGCAATAGCCGCCACAGCCGCTTCGTCCGTTGGGCTAACACCGCGCTTTTCAGCCGCGATAGCTACCACACGATACAGCGCGCCACTATCGAGAAGATGGTAACCCAGCGCCTGCGCCACCATGACGGCAGCCGTGCCCTTACCGGCTCCGCTTGGCCCATCAATACATACCACTGGAAAATCAGCCATGTTTTTCAATCTCTATTGTCTTCCCTACCGATGCACACAGTTCAACGAAATTCGGAAAGGACGTTGCTACGTTTTCGCAGTCGCGAATAACGATATCGTCGTTCGCACGGAGTGATGCCACCGAGAATGCCATCGCAATTCGATGATCATCGTGACTCACCACTTCGCCGCCGCCAATTGGCCCACCGTGAATAATCATTCCGTCTGGGGTAGCAGTGGCGTTGACGCCAAGTGCCTGAAGTCCGTCAGCCATAACTTGAATCCGGTCCGACTCTTTGACGCGAAGCTCTTCTGCGCCCGTTAATACGGTCTTACCTTCGGCACACGCCGCGGCAACAAATAGCACTGGAAATTCATCAATCGCCAGCGGTACTTGGTCCTCTGGGATATCAATACCCTTGAGAGGCGCGTATTGGATATGTAAATCAGCGACAGGCTCACCGCCCACGCTACGTTCATTTTCAACACTAATATTAGCACCCATTGCGCGCAGAATGTTGATCACGCCAATTCGTGTTGGGTTAACACCCACGTGTCGCAGCCATAAATCTGAACCCGGGGTAATCGCTGCTGCCACGAGGAAGAACGCGGAGGATGAGATATCTGCTGGTACATCGATATCACAGGCCGTCAAACGTCCACCGCCAACAAGGCTAATGGTGTCGCCGTTAGTTTCTACCGGGTAACCGAAGCCACGTAACATACGTTCGGTGTGATCACGGGTTGGCGCTGGCTCGACAACGGTCGTGGTGCTTTGGGCGTACAGCCCAGCAAGTAGCAACGCAGACTTAACCTGCGCACTCGCGATGGGTAGTTCATAGTGAATTCCCTGTAAGCCCTGTTCGGACTTTGCGATGCGTACTGGTGGCGTACCATCCTCAGCGGTGGAAATCGCGGCGCCCATCTCAGCAAGAGGTACTGTTACACGGCGCATCGGGCGCTTAGCCAACGATGAATCACCGGACACCTCCGTGCTGAACTGCTGACCGGCTAGCAAGCCCGATAGTAGGCGAATCGTGGTACCCGAGTTACCCACGTACAGCGCACTTGGCGGTGGAGATAGACCATCAATCCCCACCCCATGGATGACCACTTCACCACGTTCAGGGCCTTCAATAACAACACCCATGTCACGGAATGCTTGCAGCGTGGCGAGCGCATCTTCGCCCTCAAGGAAACCACTCACATGGGTAACACCATCGGCTAGCGCGCCAAGCATAATTGATCGGTGTGACATTGATTTGTCACCAGGAACGCGAATATCGCCAACTACGGCACCGCCTGCTTTTGCAATAAAATCCATTGAATCCACTTTATATTGTCTGTAACTACGTTGCTGCAACACTGCTCCGAAATGATCGCGAGCGACCTTCGAGCGAGTGAGTACACCCATTAATTTATTTGAATCATCCTCAGCAATCATAGCGCGTAATGCGCCAAAGCCTTCAATTGCACTATCCAGAGCCTGAAGCAATGCGGCCTGATTGGTCTGAGCGATGTCATGCCACATGCGCGAATCACTAGCGGCGATACGCGTAAAATCGCGAAAGCCTCCAGCGGCATATTGAAATATCTTTCGATTTTGCGCATCACCGGCAAGCGTATCGACCAACGAAAACGCCAAGAAATGCGGTAAATGACTCGTCGCGGCTAAGATTTGGTCGTGCTCTTCCACTGTCATCACGGCGGTTTTAGCACCAATCTGATGCCATAGCTTTCTAACGACAGATAAGGCTTCGTTGGTCGTATTTTCTGCGGGGGTTAGAATGACACTTTGTTCTTCAAACAATGAAGGCTCGGCATTAGCCACACCAGCCCGCTCTGAACCCGCGATAGGATGCCCTAACACCAGATTCTCACTTCCCTGAACACCAGCAAAGAGGTCGGACAAATAACCCTTAGTAGAACAAATATCGGTAACAATCACACCGCGTTCGAGTAGTTCACAAATGAGCGAGGAATAATTCGCAACCGCTAGAACTGGAATAGCAATGATGAACACATCACCCTTCTCCAACTGCTTCGCAGCAAGATCCAGAGGATCTGAAATTAAACCAATCTGCTCGGCCTCGAGCAGTGATTCAGCATGCGTATCAAAACCAAGAACCCGATAGCCACGTTGACTAAGCGCCGCTGCTAGCGACGCCCCCATCATCCCAAGACCGAGAACACCTACGGTAGGCAATGTAGGATCTGAGCTCATAGCACCGCGATTGGGTAAGAGCCTAAAATACGAAGATCGCCGGAGTTCGCCGCAATTGACTCAAGTACAGACTTCACCACCGCATCCTCGCTGTGGCCGATGAAGTCAACGAAGAAAATATACGTCCACTTCGCATTGCGAGACGGTCGGGTTTCCACGCGAGTCAGATCAATGCCGTTCTCGTAGAACGGGCGCAGCAAATCATGCAGCGCTCCGGGCTTATTGCGCAGGGACACGACAATCGACGTCTTATCGTTACCACTAGGAGCCACCGCTTCCGAACCAATAATTAGGAAGCGTGTCGTGTTATCTGGGTGGTCTTCAATCTTCTCTTCTATAGGTTGAAGATCGTAGAGCTCCTGAGCCATATCACCCGCAATAGCAGCTGAATGCCACTCACTCTTAATACGCTTCGCCGCCTCGGCATTCGAATTAACCGCTACGCGCTCTACCGTTGGATAATTAGCATCCAACCACTTACGACACTGGGCGAAGGACTGAGCATGCGAATAAACACGCGAAATTTGCTTAATCTTGGTAGTATCAGCGACTAATAAATGATGGTGGATACGAAGCTCGACCTCACCACAAATTCGCACTGACGACTCAATGAAGTTATCTAAGGTGTGATTAACAACACCTTCAGTAGAATTCTCTACCGGAACTACCCCGTAGTTCACTGCACCGGCGGCAACTTCGCGGAAAACCTCGTCAATGGCACCCATCGGCTTAGCCACGGCGGACTTACCGAAGTGCTTAATGGCGGCCTGCTGAGTAAAGGTGCCCTCTGGGCCCAAGAATGCCACGCGAATAGGCTGTTCCAATGCTAGGCATGACGACATGATTTCGCGAAATAAACGCGCCATCTCTTCATTAGAAAACGGGCCTGGATTGCGCTCCATAACCGAACGAAGAACTTGAGCTTCTCGCTCTGGGCGATAAAACAGTGCAACCTCATTATCGCTCGCCTTTGATTTAACTTCTGCAACCTTCTCGGCACACTTAGCGCGTTCGCTAATTAGGTCGATAAGCTGGCTATCAATCGCGTCAATATTCTCGCGAAGGCCTTTGAGTTCAATTTCCGTAGACATAATTTTTAACCGTAGCGACGTTCAAAGTCGCGCATGAATTCTGTTAGTGCCTTAACGCCTGATAACGGCATCGCATTGTAAAGACTTGCACGCATGCCCCCCACTGAACGGTGGCCGGCAAGGCTCTTAAGGCCTGCAGCCTCCGATTCCGCAAGGAAGGTTGCATCGAGACGATCATCAGCCAGGATAAATGGCACATTCATTTTTGACCGATCCGAGAGCGCAACGGGATTACGATAGAAGCCAGAGTTATCAATACAATCATACAGACTAGCTGCTTTCTGATTATTAATCGCTTCCATGGCACTCACACCACCTTGCTCCTCCAACCACTTAAAAACTAAGTCTGCTAGATAGATACTATAGGTCGGTGGCGTATTAACCATCGAGTCAGCCGACAACATTTTGCTGTAATCGAAGACTGGTGAAGACTGTTCTCTGGCCGTCTTGAGTAGTTCGCGCTTTACAATTACGACTACAACGCCCGCAGGTCCAATATTCTTCTGCGCACCTGCATAAATAAAGTCGAATTTGGAAGCATCGATAGTCTCACTGAGAATAGACGACGAAAAGTCGGCAATAAGCGGCACATCAACCTGAGGAATGAACGGGCTTCGCACCCCTCCAATGGTCTCATTCGGCGTGTAGTGAAGATAATCCGCATTCGCTGAAAGCTTATCCCAACTAGCCTGAGGGGGCATGTAACTGAAGTTAGCATCTTCACTCGAGGCCAAAACCTCAACATCACCGAAACGCTTCGCGGCCTCAATAGCCTTGATCGACCACAGGCCCGAATTGACATAAGCGCCAACGCCATGAAGAAAATGACTGGGAATTAGCGAAAACTGAGCCGTTGCTCCACCCTGCATAAAGAGGATGTCGTGTGACTCAGGAAGCTTCATCAGGCGACGAAGGCGAGCTTTAGCGCTTGCCAACACCGACATGAAAAGGTCGCCGCGATGGCTGACCTCCATGATTGAAACACCCGACGATTGGTAGTCGAGTAGCTCTGCCTGAGCCTGTTCGAGTACCGCTGTTGGCAGCGAGGCCGGCCCCGCACAAAAATTAAACGCCCTCACGATACCTCCGTCAGGCTAAAGCATTAGTCAGAACTTACGTCTGATTCGTTCGACGATTCACCGTCAGCAGCTGGCGCATCAGAGTCACTCACTGGCGTAGCCGATACTGAGTCGTCAGCGTCTTCTTCCGGCGGTAGTTCCTCTTGAATCTGAGATTCATCGATGCGAGCCATTGAGACAAGATTCTCATCACCCTTAACTCGGATAACACGAACACCCTGAGTGTTACGGCCAGACTGAGAAATCTCATCAGTTCGGGTACGAATAAGCGTGCCCTGATCTGAAATCAACATAATCTCGTCACCAGACTTCACCTGAACCGCACCAACGACTGAACCGTTACGCTCACTGCAGGTCATGGCGATAACGCCTTTACCACCGCGTCCCTTACAGGGGTATTCAGTCACTGCAGTTCGCTTACCATAACCATTCTCAGAAACGGTTAAAATGTAGCCGTTCTCTTCAGGAATAATCATCGAAAGCACTGAATGTCCTTCTGGCAAACGAATACCACGAACACCTTTAGCGGTACGACCCATAGAACGAACATCCGACTCACGGAAACGGACTGACTTCCCTTCACTGGAGAGCAGCATGACGTCCTGAGCACCATCGGTAATGGCGGTGGAGACTAGCACATCATCTTCTACCAAATCGATGGCAATCAAACCGACACTACGTTGACGTGAGAACGCCATTAGCGGTGTCTTTTTAACCGTACCATTCGCAGTCGCGAAGAAAATAAACTGATCTTCGGTGTACTCTTCGACTGGCAACATGGAAGTCACGCGCTCACCTTCATCAAGGTTGAGCAAATTAACCATTGGACGGCCACGCGCGCCACGGGACGCCAGTGGGATCTGGAACACTTTGAGCCAGTAAACCTTACCCAGGTTAGTAAAGAAGAGCATCATGGTATGCGTGTTCGCAATGGTCAGATGCTGAACGAAATCTTCATCCTTGACCGCTGTGGCACTTTTACCCATACCGCCTCGACGCTGCGCTTGGTAGTCACCTAAGGATTGCGTTTTTGCATAACCCTGGTGAGAGATCGTCACCACGCGCTCCTCTGGAGCAATAAGGTCTTCCACATTCAAATCATGTGTAGAGGCTTGAATCACTGAGCGTCTTTCATCACCGTACTCTTCGGTAATGGCTGTCAGTTCTTGCTGAATAACACCCATTAGCTCTTCTTTAGAACCTAGGATCTCAAGGAAACGAGCAATCTGTGCCAGCTTTTCTTTATACTCACCAATAAGCTTGTCATGTTCCATGCCGGTTAAGCGATGTAAACGAAGCTCTAGGATAGCCTGAGCTTGGACAGGAGATAGCTTATAACCCTTCTCGCTTAGGCCAAACTCTGGCGCCAAGCCGTCTGGGCGTGAATCGGTAGTACCGGCGCTCGCAAGCATTGCATTAATAGCACTTGCATCCCAGTGCTGCTCTAGCAACAACACCTTAGCTTCGGCAGGCGATGGTGAGTTACGAATCACCTTGATAATAGGATCTATGTTCGCCAAAGCTACGGCATAACCTTCCAGGATATGACCGCGTTCGCGGGCTTTACGAAGCAAGTAAACAGTACGGCGAGTGACGACTTCTTGGCGGTGACGAATGAAGTGCGTCAGCATCTGGTGGAGGTTTAAGGTCTGCGGTTGGCCGTCGGCCAATGCCACCATGTTGATACCAAATACCGTTTCGAGCTGAGTTTGCTTAAACAGGTTATTCAGGACAATATCGCCCTGCTCACCGCGCTTCAGCTCAATCACGATGCGTAAGCCGTCTTTATCCGACTCATCGCGTAGCTCAGAAATACCTTCGAGCTTTTTATCCTTCACCAGCTCCGCGATCTTTTCGATCAAGCGAGCTTTGTTAACCTGGTAAGGAATCTCGTTAACAACAATTGTGTCACGACCCGTTTTATCGTTCGTTTCCACATCTGCCTGAGCACGGATTCGAATACGACCGCGGCCCGTTCGGTAAGCCTCAACGATGCCTGCACGGCCATTAATGATTGCCGCAGTTGGGAAATCAGGACCCGGTACAAACTCCATCAATTCTTCGATGGTAGCGTGAGGATTCTCGATAAGGTGCAAACAGGCTCCAACGACTTCCTTTAGGTTATGGGGCGGAATATTGGTCGCCATGCCCACCGCGATACCGGAGGCGCCATTAACCAGCAAGTTAGGAATACGAGTTGGCAGTACAGCAGGAATATGCTCAGTGCCGTCGTAGTTAGGCACGAAATCAACCGTCTCTTTATCCAAATCAGCCAGCAGCTCATGTGCCACCTTAGCCATTCGAACTTCGGTGTAACGCATTGCTGCCGCGTTATCGCCATCGATAGAACCAAAGTTACCCTGACCATCAACTAGCGGATAGCGAAGTGAGAAAGGCTGAGCCATTCGAACAATTGTGTCGTAAACAGCAGAGTCACCGTGAGGGTGATACTTACCGATAACGTCACCGACAACACGTGCCGACTTTTTGTACGGCTTATTGAAGTCATTTTTAAGTTCGCTCATCGCGAACAAGACGCGACGATGAACTGGCTTCATTCCATCGCGAACGTCAGGCAATGCACGCCCGACAATGACACTCATCGCGTAATCGAGGTAACTTTGTTTCAGTTCATCCTCAATGTTAATTGGCAGTACTTCTTGTGCTAACTCACCCATCTGATAAGAGTTTCCTTATTGTGGTTGAATACGTGGCTTTGAACGCCCCTCGTTATTTGTATATAGGGCTGACGCTGCAACGCTTAAAATATGAATTTTAGTGTACCATAACTCATTCTTTTTCATACCCTTTTTGAGGGTAATTGGCACGTCAATGTCAGGTCTATTTTTTTGGGGCTGATGCTAGGCAAATAAAGGTGTAGACTGTGGCTAAAACTGACATTAATAAGAGGAAAGACGCGTGGATAAAACACCGCTGAATGTCGACCCTAGTGAAATTGCAAAATTTGAGCAACTTGCCCACAAATGGTGGGACCCAAATAGCGAGTTTAAACCGCTACATCAAATCAACCCTCTGCGTGCCAATTATATCGATGAGCGCACTCAGCTTCCGGGCAAACGTCATTTAGATGTGGGCTGCGGTGGGGGCCTACTCACCGAGGCCTGCGTTCAACGCGGCAGTGAAAGTATGGGCATTGACATGGGTGAGGCACCGCTTAGTGTTGCAAAGCTACATGCGCTCGAATCTGGCCTAAAAATAGACTACCGCCAAGTGCCGGTTGAAGAACTTGCCGAGGAAATGCCAGCAAGTTTTGACGTGGTCACTTGCATGGAAATGCTTGAGCATGTCCCCGACCCGGCCTCGATTGTCCGTGCCTGCGCCAAACTGGTGAAGCCAGGTGGACATGTCTTCTTCTCAACCCTTAACCGCAACCCTAAGTCCTATCTGTTTGCCATCGTCGGGGCGGAATACGTCCTGCAGATGCTCCCTAAGGGTACCCATGAATACAGTAAGTTCATCAAGCCTTCCGAACTTGCCAGCGCCGTGCGTGACGCGGAGCTAACGCTAATTGATAGCACCGGGCTAACCTACAACCCGTTTACCAAACAGTACAAGCTCAACCCAAGTGATCTTGACGTAAACTACATGTTCCACACTAAGCGACCAGAATCCTAATGACAAAACTCGATCCAAACTACCAGCCCAGCGAAGACTGCCTAAAGAATCGCGTCATCTTAATTACCGGCGCCGGCGACGGCATTGGAAAAACCTTGAGCCTATGTGCGGCCAAGCACGGTGCAACCGTGCTATTGCTGGGTAGAACCACCGCCAAGCTTGAGCACACCTATGACGAGATTTGCGCACTAGGCGCCCCAGAGCCTGCCATCTTAGCCTTCGATTTAAGCGGCGCCCAAGAGGATGACTACAACACCCTTGCCGCATCCATTGAAGCGGAATATGGACACCTAGACGGCCTTGTACACAATGCCTCGCTACTAGGTCGTAGATCACCCATCACCAATTATCCTGCGGAAACCTGGCAACGAGTAATGCAGGTGAACGTCAATGCGAGCTTCTTGCTCAGTAAAGCGATGCTGCCGCTACTTGAAATCCCAGAGCACAGTTCGCTCATCTTTACCTCTTCGAGCGTCGGCCGAACAGCTCGTGCCCACTGGGGAGCCTACGGCGTTTCAAAATTTGCAACCGAGGGATTAGCGCTCACGCTAGCGGACGAGCTCGACGGCATTTCCAATGTTCGCTGTAATACCTTCAACCCAGGCGCTACCCGCACCTCCATGCGCGCAGGCGCCTTCCCTGCTGAGAATCCAGCATCGGTGAAAAGTGCAGAGGAACTCATGCCCTGGTATCTGTTTCTTCTCAGCGACGATAGCATTGGCGTGTCAGGTGAACAGTTGAGTTACTAAGCACTCAATGGCTAACTTTAAGACATAAAAAAAGCGAGCTACTAGCTCGCTTTTTTTATGCTCGGTAACGCCCTCTCGGTAACGCTCGGCGACCATTTTGGTAGCTGAACGCTATTACGATGACGTTTAGCGCTTTGGCTTCTTGCTTCGTTCAGCCTTGCGACGCAGACGGGTATTTTGCCGTTTAAATTGCGCTAACTGGTCCGGAGTAAGCTTGTGCTTCTCGCCGTGTAGCTCCACTTCGCGCAGCAACACCGATACATCCTGCGGCGGCAACTCCAACCAAGAACCTTGTGTTAGGTGCGACGGGATAAATACCGGCCCATAGCGAACCCGCTTTAGTCGACTTACTTCGACCTCCTGCGACTCCCAAAGACGGCGAACCTCACGGTTTCTACCCTCTAATAACGCACAGTAAAACCAGCTATTACGACCTTCAGTTTCGTTGTTACCTTTGCGGATATCGGTGAACTTGGCCATACCATCTTCTAGCCAGACGCCTTCCTTCAGTCTACCAAGCATCTCATCCGTTACATCACCGTGCACCCGAACCGCGTATTCACGATCCATATTATAACGTGGGTGCATCAAACGATTCGCCAGCTCCCCGTCATTGGTGAACAACAACAACCCGCTGGTATTAATATCTAAACGACCAACACTAATCCAGCGCTCGCCATTAATAGATGGCAGGTTGGAAAAAACGGTCGGGCGACCCTCAGGGTCCTTACGCGTACATACCTCGCCTTCACGTTTGTGATAGAGAATAACGCGGCGTCGATCCAATGTTGCTAGACGAACTCGTTTACCCTCAACTTCGATACGCTCTGTACCACTAATGCGCATTCCCACGTGAGCCTGTTCGCCATCAACGGTAATCTTACCGTCAGCAATCATGCGTTCGACCTCACGTCGTGACGCGACACCGCTAGCTGCTAGTGCCTTTTGAATCTTCTCGCCATTACTCATCTGGCTTAGTTTTCCTCGTTTAGGGCGTAATCGGCACTTTCGTGCGTCACGCTAGTATAATCATCGGTAATCTCGGCACTCGTGAATACATCACGGCCGATTTCTTCTAAATCACGAAGCTCGTCTAATGAAGGTAGCTCACTTAACGATCTCAGGTTGAAATAATCTAAGAAAGCCGGCGTTGTTGCGTATAAAGAAGGTCTACCCGGCACCTCTTTATGACCGACAACTTTCACCCATCCGCGCTCACTAAGCGTTCTCATAATGTGCGAACTAACGGCTACACCGCGAACATCTTCAATCTCACCCCGTGTGAGGGGCTGCTTATACGCTATTAATGCGAGAGTTTCCAGCATTGCGCGAGAATATTTTTGCGGACGCTCCTCGTGCTGAGTAGAGAGATAAGGGATTGCTTCGTCGATGGCCGCAAAACGCCAACCACTAGCCACCCTTTGGAGCTGAACCCCACCGCACTGTCGCTCAGCAATAATTGTTAGCGATTCATCCAACTCTGTAGAGGTGGGCGGCGCATCGCCGAATATACGTTTCATTCGCTCTTTACTGACGGGCTCGTCGGAGGTAAATATGAGCGCCTCAACAATATTTGCACGGGTTAGCTTATCCATTGAAAGCGTCCTCCTGACGTCGTTTAACGCGAATTTCACCAAATTGCTCAGACTGCACGATATCCAGGAGCGACTCTTTAATGAGTTCCATGATGGCAAGGAATGTCACCACGACCCCCTGCCGCCCTTCGCGTCCGTCAAACAAATCACTAAAGCGAGAGAGTTCGCTGCGCCCAGCAAGACGGTCGAGAATCTGCGACATCCGCTCACGGGTACTCAGCTGTTCACGGGCAACCTGATGTGATTCAAACATACTGGCACGTTTCAACGCTTCCGCGAAGGCCAGACTCAATTCACCTAGGTATACATCAGGGTGAGTTCGTTCAACTATTGGTTCGTAGCTCGCCGGTTCGGCTAAATAAATTTCTCTACCCACTCTAGGAAGGTTATCTATTCGCAACGCCGCAGCCTTAAATCGTTCATACTCCTGTAAACGGCGAATCAATGCTGCCCGAGGATCTTCATCATCGTCGTCGTGCTCGGAACTACGGGGCAACAGCATTCTTGATTTGATTTCTGCAAGTGTTGCCGCCATCACTAAGTATTCAGAAGCCAACTCAAGCTCAAGGCTATGCATCATCTCAATGTACGACATGTACTGGCGAGTGATCTCAGCGACGTTGATGTCGAGTATGTCGATGTTTTGCTTGCGAATGAGGTATAGAAGCAGATCCAGCGGACCTTGGAACGACTCCAAGATCACCTTCAGCGCATCGGGGGGTATAAAAAGATCCTTTGGCAATTCTGTAACAGCCGCTCCTGCGACGATTACTCCGTCATCGGTTTCGTTGTCCACGCCAGCACCCTTTGTTGAGATATCTATGAGTGTACCTATTTTAAGCGGGCTCGTCAGCGAAAAATGGCGTCCAGTCTCCCGCGCCCTTGCGAATCAATTCTGGAACATGTGACGTTAGATCAATCATCGTCGTTTCCTCGGGAGGAACAGAGCCGCCGTCAATGATGAGGTCTAATTCATGTTCCCAGCGTTCACGAATTTCGATCGGGTCGAACAGCGCGTCATTTTCGTTGGGAGGAATCATCGTGGTGCTAATAATCGGCTCGCCCAACTCAAGCAGTAACGCCTGTGATATCGCATTATCCGGTACGCGAATACCAATAGTGCGTCGCTTTGGATGCATCATCTGTCGAGGGACTTCGGTGGTAGCGTTGAGAATAAAGGTGAATGCGCCCGGCATAGCGGCTTTCAACATTCGATAATCGGTATTATCGACCTTGGCATACACCCCAACTGACGAGAGGTCACCACAGACCAAGCTCAGCGGATGCTTGCTATCTAAGCGACGAATTCGACGGATCCGCTCAATCGCGCGCTTGCGACCCAACATACAACCCAACGCATACCCGGAATCCGTTGGATAGGCAATAACTCCGCCATCTCGCATGATGGCAACGGCTTGACGAACCAAACGGAGCTGCGGGTTATCGGGGTGAATTTGGAAAAACTGACTCATAATGCTTCTCCTGCTACGAGGGCAGATACAACACTTGCCGTATTTTCTGGCAACTGCGGAAATCTTCCCACCCCGCGACCACCCCAAGAACTATTATGGAAGTCACTACCGCCCGACGCGATCAGCCCATATTTAGCCGCTCGGTCGATCAGGGACTGCACACCGTTTAATTGTAGATCAGGTGTTGCCACTTCGATGGCTTGACCGCCGCATTCTGCGAAATCAGCCATCAGCGACTCCAGTTTGCTGCGGGTCATTTTGTAATGCATTGGGTGGGCAATCACGGCAAAACCACCCGCCGCCGATATCGCTTCCACCACCGCACTGATATCAGGCCACTCAATGCTCGCCGCCGCTGGCTTGCCGTTACCCAACCAACGATCAAAGACCCTACCCGTATCATTCGCTAAGCCAAGATTAACAACAACCTGGGCGAAATGCGGCCGGCATAACTGCCCTTCTCCGGAAAGCTCCTGAGCCATTGCAAGGATGTCATGATCGCCGCCTACCAACTTATTCAAACGGTTAGCAATCTTTGCGTTACGTTCGTTTCGCAATGACGTCTGCAGATCAATCATTTCTAAAATGGCCGAATGCGTGACATCAAAGCCAAGTCCCACAACGTGAATATTTTGTCGTTGCCAGCGCGATGATAACTCGATGCCGCTGATCACCTGAAAGCGATCCCCAGCGGCAGCGCGAAAGCGCTCAATACCAGCCGTTGTATCGTGATCAGTTAGTGCCGCTGCACTGATACCTGCGGCAACACAGAATTCGGCTAATTCTTCAGGCGAATGTGCGCCATCCGATAAATTCGAGTGAAAGTGGAAATCCCAAGTATTGATTGCGTGTTTCATGTAGGTGACTTAATCATTTCTCTTCATTATGATGGCACAAACCTAAATTGTCGATGTGTGAGCAATGAAACAACTTTTTGAATTTATCCCGCTAGTGCTTTTTTTCCTCGTGTACCAAGCTGATGGACAGACCATTAGCCTGCTTGACTACAGTTATACCTTTGACGGTATCTACTCCGCCACGTGGGCGCTCATGATTAGTTCAACGCTATTCTTCTTCGTTGATGTAATGAGTACCCGTAAAATTGACAAGCGCACTTTCTGGACCACGGCAGCTATTCTGATTCTGGGCTCCGTGACACTATCATTGCGCAGTGCAGAATTTATCCAATGGAAGCCGACCCTGGTTAACTGGGCATTGGCCCTCGGTATTCTCGTACCCAAATTAATGGGCCGTCGCTCGTGGTTGAAGCTGGCGATGCATACCCAAATGTCGCTGCCAAACCCAGTGTGGTCAAAGCTCGAGTGGACTTGGGTCGTTTACCTCAGCTTCGTTGGGGCGTTAAATCTCGTGGTCGCCTACAGCTTTAGCGAAGCCACCTGGGTGAACTTTAAGTTCTATAGCTCCATCGGCTTTAGTCTGATTATTATGCTAATCACCGCAGCCATTTTGCTACCCGCTTTAAAAGAAGAAAATTCGAAGGATTAAAGAATTATGTATTACGCCATCATTTCTCAGGATGTACCGAATAGCCTTGAACTGCGTCTTAGCGCTCGTCCCGCCCACATTGAAAGACTCATAGCGCTGAAAGATGAAGGTAGATTACTCGTAGCTGGGCCTCACCCGGCCATCGATAGTGAGGATCCAGGCGAAGCCGGTTTTAGTGGTTCGTTAGTGGTTGCGGAATTTGAGAGTTTAGTTGCGGCACGAAGCTGGGCTGATGCAGACCCTTACGTTGCTGCAGGCGTCTATGCCAACGTGATGGTTAAACCTTATAAAGTGGTTCTGCCCTAATGTTTCGCTCTCTGTTACTCCTTTTAATGTGTTCATTGGCAGTATCTGCTCATGGCAAGCATTACGAGCTGTTTACCGATCTTGGCACCATCTACATTGAGACCTTTGATGAAGAGGCACCTATCACCACTGAAAACTTCGCGACTTACGTTGCCGATGACTTCTATAAGCACCTTATTTTTCACCGGGTTATCGACGACTTCATGATTCAGACTGGGGGCGTGAATACCGTACTGGACACGCCCGAAACCCGTGACCCCATCGAGAACGAGAGTCGTAACGGTCTTAAGAATATCCGCGGCACCCTGGCCATGGCTCGATGGAGTGATCCCGACTCGGCTGATTCGCAGTTCTACATCAACCTCAAGGCAAACCCGCATTTAGATCCCACCGAAGAGAGCCTAGGCTACACTGTCTTTGCCCAAGTTGACTGTGGCATGGAGGTGGTAGACGCTATCGCAAAGGAACCCGTGCGCCAATTTGAAACGTATCAACACTTACCAGCCAACCCAGTTCGGCTAATTTGGATTAAGGAAATCGAGAGCGATAATCATGGTTATACTCAGTGTAAACATCAACAAAATAGCATTGATTCGTAATTCGCGCGAAGGCAACAATCCAGATCTCGTTAGCTACGCCCGCAACTGCATTGAACTTGGCGCTCAAGGGATTACGGTTCACCCACGCCCCGATCAGCGCCATATTCGCGCTAACGACATTGCCCCACTGGCTGCGCTGTGCGCTGAATTTCCACGCATTGAATATAATATTGAAGGAAACCCGAATGCAGAGGCTTTAGGCAGCTACCCGGGATTCTTGGAATTAGTTCGGCAGGTAAAACCAGATCAAGTCACATTAGTCCCGGACAGCGATGATCAGCTTACGTCTGATCACGGTTTCGACTTAAGTGGTGACAATTCTGTGCTTGAGAAGCAAATCGCCTTTTGCCAAGAGCTCGGCTGCCGCGTGTCACTGTTTATGGACGCGGACGAGGCGCAAATCCGGCGAGTTCCAAGTACCGGTGCAGACCGCATCGAGTTCTATACAGGGCCGTTTGCGGACGCGTGGAATCGTTCAGAGCAGGACGGTAAGGATAGCTACGACCACTATGCCAAATGCGCCCAATTAGCCCACTCTTTGGGTTTAGGTATCAACGCCGGTCACGACCTTAACCTTGAGAATATGACCCTGTTCAAGTCGCTACCTAAGCTTAGTGAAGTAAGCATCGGTCATGCGCTAACCATCGAATCCCTTGATATGGGTTTGGCGACTACGCTTAAGCGCTACCGCACCTTACTCGCCGATGATTGAGTTTGAACGCCAATGCCTGAGTCTGAACGCCCGTGATTAAGCTTGAACGCGTCGGTTTTATCGGTCAGGGCAAATTAGCTCGCGGACTCTCGGGGCTGATTCATCAAGCCTATCCAAGCGCCGAGATACTAATTTCGGCCAGATCCGAAATCGCGGCGCCTTTAGAGTTTTGGTCCATCTCGACTATCCCTGACCTCACCAACATTGACCTCCTTGTTCTAGCGGTGACTGACGCGGAAATATCGTCGGTCGCTCAGCAGCTTGCCAAACTGGCTATTAATCCAAGGCTTGTTATTCACTGCTCGGGAAGCCTTGGGGTTGAAGCCCTATCCCCGCTAATTGGACAGTCCAGTATGCTAGCCGCCGTTCACCCAGCCTATAGCTTCACCGGCGCATTCGTGGGCTTAGACACCTTTCACGGCACAACCTTGGCCATTGAATCATCGGCCGTTAATCAGCTGTCTCTCGAACAGCTATTTTCGCCACTATCGGAAAATTTGATCTTTAGCGAAGACATCTCCAGAGCGCATTACCATGCGGCCTCGGTCATGGCTTCCAATTTACTCGTAGGTCTGTCGTACGCAGCGCAAACGGTAGCTGAGCAATCCGGAATCCCTGCGGAGCAAGCGGCCTCCCTAGTCAATTCGCTAATGCGCAACACACTAGAGAACCTGCAGCAGAATTCGCCCAGCGATGCCCTAACCGGCCCCGTAAAACGCGGTGACATTGCGACCGTCGAAAAACATTTGAGCGCCCTGTCTCAACATCCTGAACTTCGTGATGCCTACGCCAGTCTGAGCACCATTATTACGGAGCTAGCACACGGGAACCAGGCAGCGGGCGAGCAACTGCGCGAGGCACTTAAAAAGTGAAGAGATGGAACCAACTGCTCCAGGATATACCTCTTCTTCAGGCATTAAATACCGAGCCCTATGACCTATCTCCAAAAAGCTCATCGAGTTTCCTTTTGGCCCCCATTGCATTACACCGCAATCATAAGCTGAGTATTTTTGGGGGATCTATTAGCCTACTGACTACGACTTTGGGTTGGTTTCACGTTGCCCAGCAGCTTAATGGCGCCGCCCTTCCAGCACTGGTCATTCGGGACCAGCAGGTACAGTTTCTTAAGCCGATTAGCAATGACGCCTTGTTACGCGCAAGGATTTTAGACGAGTCTCAACACAATGGACGAAGAAGCTTCGCTGTAGAGGTAGAGGTTTATAATGCAGAGGTCGGCCTTTTAGGTGCCAAGGCTCATCTCGAATACGTCCTGCTAGAAGAATAGATCTTTACTAATCTTTGCCACTTTTTATTACTTTTTACTACTTGCACACTAGCGTGTGCCAAGCCCTTGAGCGAATGCTAGTTGCAATCGCTCAAGGCACTTACGACCTTAACTAATTGTTGCCTTCATCCATGATACAACAGCGGAAATAGGCTTTACCGTTGATCCAGTTAAGACCGTGAATTTCGGCATCGTCATCGCTCTGTAACCAGCGGGCTAGCCACTCCAACACTTCCGAGTTTATTTCTTCACCAGGGGTTAATAATGGAACGCCAGGAGGATACGGGGCAATTAAGTCCTGGACCACCCTACCCACTAAAGCGCTATTCACCTCGCCTTGATCATCCTTCAACGGAACATCTTCAGCTAATAGCTTCAGTGCATCACGAGGACGAACGAAGCGCGACGTGGGAATTGGTAGCGGCGGCAGACGATAGGCAGGTTGGATAGTTTCAACCAGCGAAGCGTCGCGAGACTCCTGCTGTAACGCATCGATGAGTCGTTCAACCTTGCTCGCCGTGGTGCCAATGGTCACGAGTAGCGATAACGTATGTTCGGTATACTTCTCTACCTGGATGGCGTGATTATCTAGGAGACGATTCTGTAACTGCGCACCGGAAAGCGAACAGGCTCTCAGGTCAATGGTAATCTTGGTGGGATCGAAGCTAATCCCATCGTTGACCAAACTATCGGCGATAATTTCATCGCACTCTAACACTCGAAGACCGCTAATGTTGTTAATGGCATCGCGAAGCTGCTGTGCCAGACGCAGCGCCTGAGTAAGACGACCGTAGCCCTCCATGCTCGCCTGCATACGCGCAACATCAAGACTGGCTATCATTGAGTACTGAGGACTGGTTGACGCATGCATATTGAAAAATTCTTGGAATCGATGGGCGTCAAAGTCTGGATCATTAACATGAATCATCGAGGCTTGAGAGAAGGCGGACAATACCTTATGCGTACTCTGAGTTACGTAGTCAGCACCTGATTCCAGCGCCGTAGGACGCAGCTTAGGATGGAAATATCCATGCGCGTACCAAGCCTCGTCCACGACCACCTTAATACCATGAGCGTGGGCTTTTTCAACAATCGGCGCCATATCGTAGCGCAAGCCATCATAGGTACAGCTGGTCAGGAAAATCAGTTTTGCGTTGGGATTCGCATCAATCGCATCAAAAATAGCCTGCTTGGGAACCGGCCCCATTAAGCCAAGTTCGTGATTGCACGAAGGCTCCAGCCACACCGGTTGCGCACCTGACATGATAATACCGTGATGAACTGACTTATGAGACCCTCGATCCACCAGTAGCACATCTCTTGGGTGCGCTAGGGCTTGCAAAATCACCTTGTTCGCAGTGGACGAACCATTGGTGGCAAAATAGGTATGCTTAGCGCCAAAGGCCTCAGCCGCAAGCTCCTTAGCCTGAGCGATCACCGAATGCGGCTCGTGGAGTGAGTCAAGCTCTGCCACTGAAACACTTAAGTCCAGCGCAAAAACGTTAGGGCCTACTAAGTCATAGAAATGATTCGCCCATTCGCTATGACTCAAACTACTCCCGCCGAAATGGCCTGGTGTGTGCCAAGAATCGCGGTTCGCTTTTACATACTGAGTGAGCGCGTCGGCAAAGGGCGTTGCGGCGCGACTTTCGATGCATTGAGCAATGGCGTTGACCACCTGTTGTGCAGGCTGGTCATTCATGCCAATAAGCTGCTTGATACCGTACTGTTCGCGCAAATCGCGATCAAGTGTGGTTTGACCGGTCTCAGTCATCGCCACCAACAGATCAAGCGATGGTCTCAACGCCTTAATCTTACTCAACGTTTGCGCACAGAGCGGCGTTACTAAGACGAGTGCCTGTAGGTTGATATCTTCGCTAAGACAAGTTTCTAGAGCGTGTGGCCCAACCACATAGGAGGATTTAACGGCAAAGCTGCCGGCTCGTTTCTCGGCCTGAACGCTAAGCGTACTTTCCCAGTCTTTGACAATGGATTGATCTTCGTGCGAATAAATAACGAAATTAGCTAACATCTGATACCCAGGCTCACGGCCTTTTATTGTTGTTATGGTAGCGAAATCAGCAACGCGCAACGAGCGCGCTAGCCAATTCGGAGATGGCAATTATCGTTACTCAGCAGCGGCCTGAATGCAAGCCGCGAAGGGGTTAATATTGTTCGAAATATCGGCCTAAAAGAATAAATAATTCTTTTCGTGTTATTCACTCTTGGTATTCGAAGTGTGATGCAGCACACCAGCGCGCCCCATGTTGATGCCGATGTCCTTCACAAACTCCATGAAGTCGTCCTTATCCTTGAGGATCTCGGAGAAAAACGGCGAATGCCATAGCTCAACCGCTCCTTGAGCGAGCGCCCAACAAATGCAGAAGTGATAGGCTGGATCAACATCCTCAAGCGCACCAATACGGATACGTTCGCCAATCATAGCGTTCAAGCCGTCGCGGTTAGACGAGCGCAATGCATGAAGCTGGCCAATCTGCTCTTCGACACCACCGTCGGCAAGTAGACGCTCTTCAAGGCGCTGGAATAGTCGATCACGTTCAGGGTTACTCAAGCGAACATCGAAATAGATACGGGCGGCGGCAGCGGAAGATTCCTTAAGTGCATCTTGAAGGCTCTCGGTCAGCTGACGCTCATAATCCAGCAGCAGCTGAATATAGATTTCACTCTTCGAACGGAAGTGCTTGTAGATGGTACCTTTACCAATGTTAATGTGTTCGGCAATACTCTCCACCGTCACGCGATCTTCACCGTACTTAAGTAACAGCTCCAATGCGGCGTCGAGAATGGCTTGCTCTCGAGCACGAAAAAGTTGAACTTTTTTCTGTGCGCGCTCGATACTGGTTGAAGCCTGAGGTACCATCAATCCTATTCCTTAAATATCTGTGGGCGATTGAAACCTAATAATCACCGAGAATGACCTATGACGCAAATTTTAGAGCAATTAATCAAGATTTTGAACGTCCAAGCCGATAAAGATGGCATTTATTATGGAAATAGCACCTCGATGGGGTTGCCGCGAGTCTTTGGCGGTCAAGTTATTGCCCAGTCTTTGCTTGCGGCAACTGATACCATTGACGGCTTACTTCCCCATTCGCTGCATGCCTACTTCTTAAAAATCGGCGACCCGAAGGAGCCAATTGGCTACGAAGTAGACCGCATCCGCGATGGTCGTAGTTTCGCTACGCGTCGAATTGTAGCGCGTCAACATGGCGAGGCAATCTTCAACATGTCGTGCTCCTACCATGTGCAAGAGCCAGGCGTAGAGCATCAGTTAGAGACGCCTGAGTTCCCAAAAGGGCCAGAAAACTTTAAATCCATGGCCCAACATCGTAATGAGCTTGCTGAGAAAATACCGCAGTTAGCGCACTTCGCAAAGATCCCGATCCCATTAGATATTCGTCCGGTAGACTTCCTTGGATTCATCAATCCTGAAAAAGCACCCGCGACCTCAATGGCTTGGATAAAAGCTGATGGCGTTTTGCCCGACGATCAAATTATTCAGCGTGGCATTCTTGCCTATGTGTCCGACATGGGCCTACTAGGCACCGCGGCACGGCCGCACGGCGTCAGCTTTCTAGACCCATCGATTATGGCGGCAAGTTTAGACCATTCAATGTGGTTCCATCACGATGTGAACTTGAATGACTGGTTGCTTTACACCACCGACGCTCCCTTTGCTGGCTCAGCCCGTGCCTTCACCCGCGGCTCTTTCTATGACCGCACTGGGAAGCTGGTGGCCTCAACGGCTCAGGAAGGATTAGTAAGAAAGAAGAGTCGCTAACTTTAGAAAGCCTTTAGGCGCACAGCATAATTTCCTGCGCCTTGAAGTTACTAGAGAATCAGCTGCGCAAACTATTCGTTAACGTTGCCTTGTCATCCTGATGGGGCTTTCGTTTGCTGGATCTTCAGGCCAATGATGTTTCGGGTAGCGTGCTTTCATTTCCTTGCGGACTTCGCGATAACTACCGGACCAAAATCCACCCAAATTGCGAGTGGTTTGGATAGGCCGTTGTGCTGGGCTCAGTAATTCAAAGCTGAGTTCAATTTGATTGGGTGCCACCCCCAGGAAAACGATATCGGACAAGCCCAAAACCCACTGTAATCTCAGCGATACTTTAGCTAGCACCTCGTCACCATGGCGAGTGTAAATAATCGCAGCTGATCCGAGTGGACCTTGCCACTTATCCGGAGCCTTAGCCTTCAATAACTGCTGATCGTCGTAGCTCAAGATTTCCGTCACAAGCCCCTTGATGGAGAGTTTTCTGAGTTCTTGCAGCGAATCACCTACTCCTACACGGCCAATAAGCGCTGTACGCAAATGTTCGATACATTGCTGGTCATCTAACCCTAAGCCGAGCAGCAAGCGAATCGCCTCGCGCTCAAAGTCGTTGCGTTGCGGGTAACTGAGTAACGGCAGTAATTTTGAGCCCTCTACAGCGCCCAAATACGCAATCAGTTCATCGCCCCGCAGCACGCTCCGATTTTCAGCCACCTCGAATCGGCCATGACGGAGGATATCCAGCTGCCACAGTTGCTCCTTTTCGAATACCGTTGTGACTTCCGATGTAGCGAAACGCTTACAGAGTGAGGAAAATACTCCCGCTGACAGGGGTAAAACGTGGGCAGCCGTCTTTTTCGCTTGGCCCCACAGACCGGACAACCATACCGTGTCTGGACTCGATAGCGAGGCCGGCTCAGCGATAAAAACCTCTTGGTTATGCGCCGTTTTGTAGCAATTGCCCTGTAGACGTTTCGCAAGCCGATTCGGCGCCGACGAGACAAGCGCGGTCTCCGCATCTACTTGCGTCATCGCTCCGCGCTTAGACCCCAATATACGTGTTATTTGTTGGCTGCGACGAGCTTGGATCTTGGTGAGTACAGGTGACGAACTAAGCTGAATCATGGTACTGCCAGCGCCACGCTTCGTATCGAGTGCCAAGAGCTGCTTCGCAACTACCTCCACCTCTTTCGCTAGGATAACTGAGCGCGCCAACGCTGCCGTTAACGGCAGCTTAGCCGCGAGCTCGCCTGCTTCGGTGAGCGAAGTACCGCTGACAAATTCAAACTGTTCAAGGCGCTGTAACGTTCGCTCCCAGCGCTTAGCATTGGGTGCTGCTAACCAATGGTAATCCTCGGGATCCAATGAACCCCATTGCCCTAATAGCAAGAGCAGCTCATCGATGGACTCCCGCTCGATTGGCGCGATGGATTGTTCGTATAAGCTTGAGTGACGCTGCTCTGACCACAAACGTACGCAGCGTCCCGCTTTGACACGCCCTGCTCGGCCTGCTCGCTGTGTTGCTGAGGCTTTGGAGATAGCCTCCCGCCTCAGTTCGCTATTACCAGTGTTGGGATCAAAGTAGGCGTTCTGAACTAAGCCCAAATCAACCACTGTGCCCACGTCTTCGATAGTAATTGATGCTTCGGCTAAATTCGTAGCGAGAATTATTCGCGCCTTAGCACTGGCTTGTGCCACGTCATACTGCTCTTTCGCACTGAGACCGCCGTGGAGCGTCACCACTGGAATTGTCGTCTGTTGACCTAGGCGTGAAACGAGTGCGCGCATGTCGCGCTGACCGGAGACAAAGACCAGTGTCGCACCTGACTCGCTCTCTGCCGCCTCAACAACGGAATTGGCTACCGCTTGGTAGTCGGATAGATCACAGGGGTCGAAAGAGGTAGTAATTGGGAAGCTTCTTCCAGCAACAGTAACCGGTTGATCTTGCGTTAAGTGAGCGGGAAGCTGCAATCCATTCATCGTGGCCGACATGAGGAGCAGTTTGGCAGAGAAACTGTCGGGGTAAAACTCTCTAGATGCGGTAAACATTGCGAAACAGGCATCCGTCATCAAACTGCGCTCATGACATTCATCGATGATTAACAGATCACCATCAAATTCATCAGCCGAGCTGGCTAGGCGCCGAGCTAAAACACCATCCGTTACATATTCTACCCGAGCTTGACGACTAGAATTCTGTGAATCGCCAGTAACGAAGCCGATATCCGAGCCGAGTTCCGCATTGTGGAAGCTCGCTGCAAAGCGCGCAGCACTGATCGCCGTTAGCGCCCGAGGCTGGGTAACAATAACTCGCCGATAACCCGCCTGCGCGAGTAACCACGGTGCGAGAATGGTCTTACCCGCACCAGGTTCAGCACACAAGCTTGCATAGCCATGTTTGTTGAGCTGCGTATTTACCGCAGCTACAGCATTTTTTAACCCAATTTCTTGCATATTTAGAAATATCTACGATAGTTCAATCACAGGCCTCGACACTTCCCCCTAAACTATCGGGGCCGGTATTTTGGGCGCTTAAACGCACCCATGAACACTCCTAATGGTCTTGGCCCGGTTCTTTGAATCGGGCATCTTTTTGGGCAGAATAAACACCAAAATTGCGGTAAAAATTCTGTTTTATAGCGAAATTACTGACCCAAAATGCTAGGTTCCTACATCTCTAAATAAAGAAGTGAACCACGTTCGCTAATGCCATCACCGTGACAACCAGCCAAGTTAGTAGCGTCCCCCAATAACGACCGAATGAGGCACCCGAACTCTTTGAGAAACCTACTGCGTGCAATACTCTGGCAACTACAAGCACAACACCTAAACCGTGCAGCCATAAGTGGCCTACTCCACCTAGTTCAAGCATCGCCAATAGGATTAACGCTAGCGGTAAGTACTCTGTCGCGTTGGCATGGACGCGAATACGGCGTTCCATATCTTCGTTGGCGCCATCGCCAATATTAACTTTATGCTTCCATCGGCCTTTAACAACTCGGTAGGCTAAGCCCATCCAAATTAGCGCGAGGATACCCGCATACAGCGCAGTAATATGTGTCATGAGCACTTCCCTATTATTATGTGATGATTGATGACCTATCGTGCCATCTGAGAGCTAGTTTAAACTAGTCGACACACCTAAGCGAGGCTATGAATTAGATAACGCATAGCATTGGCTACTAGGTAAATATGAATTGGGAAAATATGGGGATGAAAAAAAGAATGGTGCCCGGGGCCGGACTTGAACCGGCACGACCTTGCGGTCGGGAGATTTTAAGTCTCCTGTGTCTACCAATTTCACCACCCGGGCAGGATGGCCCACTTAAATAAGTGGAGGCGCGAGCCGGAGTCGAACCGGCCTACGTGGATTTGCAATCCAGTGCATAACCGCTTTGCTATCGCGCCTTTACAGATTTTCGTTTTATTCTTTGTAGCGAAGTTGCTTCATTACAAATAATAAATTGGAGCGGGAAACGAGATTCGAACTCGCGACCCCGACCTTGGCAAGGTCGTGCTCTACCAACTGAGCTATTCCCGCAAATTCTCAATTACTTTGTGCCTGAGAACGAGGCGTATTTTATGGACTCAGAAATTTGTGTCAACCTTTAATTTCAATAACTTAGCGAACTTATCGGCCAGATTGCAAGATTACAGGCATTGCTGAACGCAAGTACCCTACCATCGACCAAATAGTGAGCAAAGTAGCCAAAACTAACAGTACATAGCCAGGCCAAAAACCCCAGGCAGTTGGTGCCGAGGTTGAACCCATTAGGAAACCTATCGCTAGCATTTGTGCTGCAGTCTTCCATTTACCGACAGCATCGACCGCCACGAGATGACTCTGACCGGCCTTAGCCATCCACTCACGCAACGCAGAAATGATGATTTCTCGACCAATAATGATAATCGTAGCAATGGTTACTGAGATTGCTGGGTAGTGAGTAGTAATCAAGATCAGCGCTACGCTGACGGTTAGTTTATCCGCAACCGGATCTAAAAAGGCACCAAAGGCAGAGCCCTGATCTAAACGACGAGCCAGATAACCATCAAGCCAATCCGTGAACGAGGCAACACCAAAGAGTATGCTTGCCCAAAAACCCGCCCAAACCCAGTCAAGGTAGAACACGACAATAATTACAGGAATGAGAAGAACGCGAATTGTGGTCAGTATATTGGGTATCGTCATTTTTAATAATTCTAATGAAAGTGGGCTAATCGTACCTGAGCATCATGCGGGATGAAAGTGGTTATAAATCTTATCTGCTAGTTTTTGTGAGATACCGCTGACCCGCGATAAATCTTGCTGCGAAGCCCGTTCAATTTGTGCTACCCCACCAAAGTGCCGCAACAGTGCTTGTTTTTTCGCCGGACCAATTCCCTCGATACTATCTAGCACCGAGACAACTCGCTTCTTATCACGGCGCTTACGGTGGTTCTTTACGGCGTGATTATGGGCCTCGTCACGTACCTGCTGAATTAAATGTAACGCTGGGTCATGTGGCATCAAGTTGATCTCGGCAAACTCCCGACCTAGATACAAGGTTTCTAATCCGGCTTTGCGCGTGGGCCCCTTGGCTACGCCTAGTATACAAACACCCGAAATCGCGAGTTCATCCAACACTTCAATGGCTTGCGTCATTTGCCCCTTACCGCCATCAATGATGAGTAGATCAGGAAGCGAGCGCTGTTTTTCAATCGCGCTCTGGTAGCGCCGAGTGAGCGCCTGTCGCATGGCAGCGTAGTCATCTCCGGCGGTGATATCCTTGATGTTGTAAGCACGATAGGCTTTCTTGTCCGCGCCGTTTTCATCAAACACAACGCAAGATGCTACGGTTGCCTCCCCCGAGGAATGAGAGATATCGAAACATTCAATGTGATCAATACTCGGTTGTGCAATCGCCTCTCGTAACGCCATCAACTTGCCGTAGAACACTCGCTTACTTGCAAGCCGTTGGCCGATATTTTCCTCAGCGGAGCGAATCGCTAAGTCTAACCACTTAGCGCGATCACCTCGCACCTTAGTACTGATACTAAATCGTCGCGACATCGAACCAGCAATGGCAGCACGAAGCGTGTCGCTGTTTGTTGGTTCAGTGTTAACAATCAACTCGGCCGGTCTATCAGGGCGATCATTGAGATAATAGTGGGCGACAAACTGCTCGAGAAGGCTCTCGGGTGTTTCCTCCAAGCCGAGTTTAGGAAACCAACTCTGATTAGCAACAATGCGCCCTCCTCGGACTTCAAGCTGCTGAATTATCGCGAGTCCAGCTCGGTAAATAACAGCCAGTACATCAACACTTCCGTCTCGATTGAAAACGCCTTGGCGTTCCTGAATGTGACGAATAGCACTAATTCGATCGCGACAGAGAGCAGCCTCTTCATATTCGAAGTTGCTCGCATGCTGTTCCATCTCTCGAGCCAACTCGGAAGTCAAAGCCTCGCTACGACCCTCGAGCACCGCTACGGTGGCATCAACGTCTTCCTGGTACTCTGATTCGCTGATATAGCCCACACAGGGAGCCTTACACCGCTTTATCTGATACTGGAGACAGGGTCTAGAGCGATTGCTAAAAAAAGTGTCATCGCACTGCCGTAATTGCAGCGCCTTTTGTAGGTAATTCAAGCTATCCCTAACCGCTAGGCCGCTAGTATAGGGGCCAAACAATTTACCCTGTTTAGGCCGCTTGCCGCGTAACATTTGCAGTCTGGGAAACCGTTTATGTGAGGACAAATAGATAAATGGAAATGATTTGTCATCTCGAAGGAGAATATTATAGGGCGGACGATGGGTCTTAATCAGGCTCTGCTCAAGTAATAGCGATTCCGTCTCAGAGCTCACGACACTCACTTGAATGTCGGCTATTCTGCGGACTAGCGCCATCGTCTTAAGAGGTTTAGGACTCGCGTTGAAATAGCTTGAGACCCGCTTGCGAAGATTTTTCGCCTTGCCAATGTACAACAGTTTTTGCTCGCTATCGTACATCATGTAGACACCAGGCTGATTGGTTAAACCAGCGAGGAAACGCTCTGCCTCAAACATCTTCGAGTGCGCTCGCATCCCGGTGACGCTGCTGATGGATAGCCAGAGCAAGCTCAACATCACTATTGACGCAAAATTTCTCGAATATACGGTAACGGTAGGTATTGATGGTCTTCGGGCTAAGCGATAGCTGCTCGGCAATTTGGGTAACTTTTACGCCCTCGGCGATGAGCAGGCAAATTTGCCGTTCGCGAGTGGATAAATGTTCAAAATAGTTGGTCTTATTGGCTCGATATCGTTCCTTCAATAAACGGGATTCATCACATAAGAATGAGCCTCCTCGCATTACTGAACGAATGGCAAGTTCAAGCTTGTCACCGCCAATTGACTTGCCAATGTAGCCCGTGGCACCCGCAGCTAAAGCCGCATCAATGCACAGCACATCTACCGAGCCGGACAACATAATGACGTGAGTAGCAGGTTTGATCCGTTTAATACGTCGTGTAGCTTCAATACCGCCTAATCCCGGCATATTAACGTCCATCAAGACCACATCGGGTTCATGTTGCTGAACCTGAATCAACGCCTCATCGCCACTAGCCGCCTCGAGGACTAGCCCACCGAAGTCGAAGGAACGCAGCATATAAGCCATTCCTGTTCGGACGAGTTCGTGATCATCAGCAATGAGTATCTTCATTCTTTACAAGCCATTTTATTGATAGATTCAGTGTAATTAGTTCAGCAAGCTTGCTCAACTATTTAATCACTATTAACCCAGCAATTGCGGCTCGCGCTCAAGTTTGATGCCAAAGCGAGTCGCAACGGTACGAATCACTTCCGTTTCTGCTCGCAGCAGATCACCGTAACCACCGCCCTTGGGATTAGTCATGACTAAAGCCTGGAGATGATAGGGTTGGAAACCACCGGCAAGTTCGGCTCCGCGAAAGCCACACTGATCAATGAGCCAGGCAGCAGCGAACTTAACCTCCTCTCCAACACGCCAATGCGGTGCTTGGGGAAAGCTTTCGAGGAACGTGTCTGCAACACTTCGAGGAACCACGGGGTTTTTGAAATAACTGCCGCTATTCGGAAGTTCGGAAGGATTCGGCAATTTCGCGGACCGAAGCTCGATAACGCGTTCGGCCACTCGGTTGGCAGATAACTCTTCGCTGCCTGCTAGCACAGCAAGCTCCGACAAACCCGCGTAGGAGAGTACCGGTTTGGCGACTTTGGAGAGTTCAAGCAAGACTTGCAGAATCACATAGCGGCCACGATCACGTCCTTTAAACGTTGACTCACGGTAGCTTAACTCACATTCCGCTTTCGTTAGTGTTCGCTGGACTTGGGTGTGCAGGTCAAACACTTCAACGGAGACTAGAACGTCGGCTATCTCCACGCCGTAAGCACCGATATTCTGCACCGGAGCCGCACCAACCGTGCCGGGAATCAGCGCTAAATTCTCAATCCCCCACAATTGGTTCTTGACTGTGTGGGCAACCAGTTGATGCCAGTTCTCACCCGCCGCGACTCGTAAGGTGATGGTGTCTTCAACCTCTTGAACAATCTCTATACCTTTCACGGCAATACCGCAGGACAATCCAGATACATGACTAACTGGGAGCGTATTGCTACCCTCGCCTAAAATATGGAGTGCAACCCGCTCCCGCTTAGCAAAGTCGATTGCCTCCTCGAGTTCAGTTAGGGAATGAACCGCACAGTAATACTCTGCGACACTTGCGAGTGCCATGGTATTCAGCTGCTTTAGGTTAAAATTCGACTGAATCTCAATCATCGCTCTAGCTGTTCCCAAAGCCCTTCACAGCCTGACACTACTTGGGCGAAACACAGCTCGAAACCTTCCTCACCCTCGTAATAGGGATCGATCACATCACCGCTATAGGCGCTACTATACTCGAGTAGACAGCGGACCGGTGTGGTCGCTCCTGCGGGACGAAGTTGCTCAATATCCCGTTGGTTCTGTTCATCCATCGCAATGATCAGGTCGAACTGCGCAAAATCTGTAGCGCTAAACTGGCGCGCTCTTAAGTCTGAAGCATCAATGCCATGACCAGCAAGCGTCGCCAACATACGCGAGTCCGGAGCTTTACCAATATGCCATGACCCAGTTCCCGCTGAATCGAGGACTAGTTGTTCGGACTGAAATCGGGCGCGATAGACTGCTTCAGCGGTGGGCGAACGGCAAATATTCCCCAGACAAACGAATAGTATTTTCACTCTGGATGATCCTCAAACCACGCTCTAACAGCCGCGAGATCTTCAGGGGTATCAACGCCCCCAGGAACAAGCGCACAAGCTGGCTCCACGTGGATTCTATGGCCGTGATCCATAAATCGAAGTTGCTCGAGTTTCTCAGTCAGCTCTAACGGCGCTGGTGCCCAGCTGACGAATTGATGCAAAACGTGCACCCGATAGGCGTAGATGCCAATGTGACGAAACGCTCCGCAATGCGGTAACTGCTGAGCGTCATCACGAGGCCAAGGCATCGGCGCGCGCGAGAAATACAGCGCGCGTTGCTGCTGATCTGCCACAACTTTCACCACGTTAGGGTTCACAAAATCGCCGTATCGCTCAATGGGCTCACTTAGCGTACTAACACTCACATCACTATTCACGGCACAATTCTTCGCTACCTGATGAATAACTGCTGGAGGAATTAAGGGCTCGTCACCCTGCACGTTGACGATAACTTCATCTTCGGCCCACTGCATAATTGCTGCCACTTCCTGCAATCGATCAGTGCCTGATTCGTGATCGTCTCTCGTCATCACAACCCGTGCGCCAAAGCTTTCACAAACCGTTTGAATTCGCGGGTCATCCGTGGCGATGACAACGTCAATGGCGCCCACTTTGCAGGCCTGTTGCCAGACGCGTTGAATCATAGGAAGACCACAAATATCAACTAAAGGCTTGCCTGGCAATCTTGAAGAGGCATAACGCGCTGGGATTACGATGTGAAAATTCATTAGCTAAACTCTTGTTGCTTGTGACTAAGGAGAGCGTCTAGCTGCGTATAAAAGTCGCTGCTCAACTCTGCCTTAATAGTAATATATAAACTTGATGCCGGTGCAATTGACGCCACTTTCACGGCATCTTTCTCGGTCATTAGCACCTGCGACTCGGCCTCATCAAAATCGAACGCTCGATAGGCATGGTGATCACCGAAACGGATGTGCTGATCCCACTCAATGCCCAGTGCGTTAACTGTATCTTCGAAGCGCGCTGGATTACCAATGCCACTGACTAGCGTTACCCGGTTCACTGGCTGTGCTTGAACTTCATTATCACGAACTGATCGCAATTCGCCTGGAGCAACCTTCATTGCAAATTCAGCATGATGAGCAACGGATTTTTGCTCGTTTATCTGCTCGCCGTGATTAACGACCGCAATGTCGCAGCTATTGAGCCGGCTCGCTGGCTCCCTTAATGGGCCAACGGGAAGTAGTTGACCGTTACCCAGACCTCGTGCGCCGTCTAATACACAGACCTCGATAGTCCGTATTAGACCATAGTGCTGAAGACCATCGTCAGCCAAAATAACATCACACTCTCGTGAGGCTAATTCAGCAGCTTTCGCCCGTTGAGCACACAGGAACACGGCGGCGCCCCGACTAAAATGTATCAGCGGCTCATCGCCCACCTCGGCAGCCGTATGATCATTGTTAACTTTGACAACCTGTTGCCCCGAGAGAGAGCCCCCGTAACCGCGAGTGATCACTCCTACACGAAGATTTTTAGCCTGAAAATGCGCGATTAGAGATCCGATGAGTGGTGTCTTACCCGTTCCGCCAACTGAAATATTACCGATGACGATTACTGGAACACCATTAACCAATCCCAACTGGCGCTGAGCAAAACGCTTAACAACGTGCTTCGCTACTAACCACGATAACGGGGTTAGTAATCGAAGCATACCTGGGGAACGTTGGTACCATTGATTAACAATAGATTGCTTTAGACTCATTCGCTTTCTTGGCTAGTGGCTAGATGAACTCTACTATAGCCTGATTTACCCACAGCATCGAGCACAGTAACGACCATCTGATGCGTTGCCATTTTATCTGCTTCAATTGCCACGGTTATTTGTGGGCCGGTAAGACCTGTTTCCCGAAGCCCTCGAACAAGGGTTGCTGAGTCCGAGTTCGGTAGCGCGATGCCGTTAACGGTAATTAGTCCAGTGGCTTGGACAACGATGCGAATATCAACCTCGGCTCGCTCAGCTTCGTTACTCGCTTGCGGTAGATCAACGGAAAGCTCGCTTTCTGTTTTGAAAGTTGTCGTTACCATAAAGAAGATAAGCAGAAGGAACACCACATCAATAAGCGGTGTTAGATTGACTCCCTCTCTCGTTTTGGAACGGCGAGCGAATTTCATGAGTTTTCTGCGCCTTTCTTAGCCGCCGATTTCTTAGCGGGAGCCTTTTTCGCCGGAGCTTTTTTTACTGGCGCTTTTTGCTCATCGCTGTTCGTGTTTGCCGCGGCGCGTTTAGTCGTATTTCTTTGTGTTGGAGCTTTCATTGAAGGCTGGGCGAACATCGCGTCGACAAACTTAACACACTCTTTTTCGAGGCTAACAGCAATAGACTCAACGCGGCGACCGAAATAGCGGTCTAACATAGTAGCCGGAATAGCCACACTAAGTCCTGCCGCGGTGGTGATCAAGGCCTTGCTAATCCCGCCTGCGAGCAGGCTTGCATCACTTGTGCCCTCAGTGACAATGGCAGCAAACACATCAATCATCCCGGTAACCGTACCTAACAGACCAATGAGCGGAGCAATTGTGGCGATAACACCTAGCGCGGTGAGAAAGCGTTCCAAATCATGGAGTACCTGGCTTGCAGCAGCCTCCATACTTTCTTTGACGGTATCTCGACCATGCGAGGCATTCGCAATACCCGCTGCTAAAATATGACCTAAAGGAGAGCCCGTACGCAAGCTTCTGAGCTTATCGTTACTCAGTTGACCTTGGTCTTTATACTGATGCCAAACCTCAGCCGTTAGATTCTTAGGCAAGATATTCGCTGGGAGTAACGCCCAACAACGTTCAAGCGCAATAGCCACCACAGCTACAGAACATAATACGAGTGGTAGCATCAGCCAACCACCGGCCATTAAAATATCGTACACAGATTACCCCTTAATTCACCGAGACTTCGCAGTCCTTAGCGGAAATGAGTTCTAAACAACTTAATCGGATCAACTCAACGTCATCCACCTTCGAAAAGGTTATAGCGCCCACCTTAGCTGTGACAAGTGTTTTAACACCAAATTGTGATAATTTGTGAATTACTGTCGCTGAAGGGTGACCAAATCGATTATCTTGCCCCGCCGAAATGATTGCTAACCTTGGCTTAAACTGACTTATCAACGCATAGGAGGTTGAACTCGCGCTGCCGTGATGCGCAAGCACAACGATATCAGCCGTTAAATTCGGCCACATCCTTAACATCTCCAATTCATCCTTCAGCCCCATATCGCCCAATAACAGAAGCCGCCAACCGTCTAACTCTATCAACCAGGCGCAGCTTGCACTGTTATTCCTTAGTAGACGCTCTGAATAACGGGGCCAAAGTACCAATGTCCTAGCCCTACCTATTTGCCAACGCTGCCCCGCGCTGCAGGTCTGTAGGCCATTAAAGCGATTAGGCGGTCTGAACTCACTCATGGCAGCGAGTCCCCCGGCATGATCCGCATCCCCATGACTAATAAAATAGTCAATGTGACGAGGCTTTAGTGAGGTCAGCTGTGGCCAGATTGTTCGCTGCGTAACCGCGCCAAACTCAGTACTGCCGAAGCCGGTATCATAGAGACCAAAGTTACCCTCAGATAACACGCTGAGGGCACTCCCCTGTCCTACATCGTGAATTCTGAGCTGACTTAGGTGGGAATTAGTGAGCCAAGTGATAACTAGCAAAAACCCGCCTGATAACTTGAGTGGAGCAGGACTGATGATGACCAAATAAACACCAAAGACAAATAGCGCTAAGTACCAATCAGCGCTGATCGATAGCCAAGCCGAAGCGGCGTTTGGCAGCGATTCAATAATGACCTTAAGCAGCGCTTCCAGAAACTGTGCCGGCCGCTCTACGGGAAGGAGTAATGCTAGGAGTGAAGACGGTACAACTAGGCCCCAAAGCGGCACCGCAATAAGATTGGTGGCGAAGGATTGCAATGGACTCGTAGGGAGCTGGCTGATCCCCCCAGAAACAAGGCTAATTGACAACTGCGCGGCACTGACTTTAGTCACCCCTCCACCCTTCGCCCCAACATAGAGGGTTAAAATACAGAGCACGGCACTAAACGAGTACCAAAATCCTGGTCGCCAGATAAACTGGGGTGTCCATAACACCATTAGCAGCGCTACCGCAGCCAAGATTGCATAGCGATTAAGAATTCTGGCTGACCACCAAGTTATCGCAGCCAGAAGAATCATTAACCACACTCTGCCTACCGCCACCCCCCACGCTATCCATACCAAATACCAACAAATAGCGAGCAGACTTAAGCTCCTAGCCACATAGATCCCAAAGAAGCGACGCGACAACCAGCTTATCGTGAGATAAATAATGCCAATATGGAGACCGCTCACCACGAATAAATGTAGCGTCCCAGAGCGCCTAAGACGCTCAACCTCGCTAGGATCAAGTAAGCTGAAATGGCCGAGAACTAGCGCCTGAAGACGAGGAAATTTGGTTTCAGAGATTTCACTTTGTGTCAAGGGCAATAAGTATCAAAACTCTCGGAGTACGCTTTCGGGATGAGTTGCTGTTGCCGCTGCAGGCGATTTCCGTAGTCCTCAGGAGCTGGCCGGTAGCGCCAGCGAACTTCAGCTTTGAATTGGCAGTTGGGTTCAACCTGAGGAAACTTATCAATACGAAGACGAAGGTCACTATCGTGAAAGCTGAGCTGCTGGGAAAAGTCCCCTTGGTTGACCTCGGCGACGGTAGCGTCGATACTTTGGAGGCGACTTAAATAGTCAACATAGTAGTTAACTAGGAAGTAGCAGCTAAACAGCGTAACGAGGGCGAGATGACGACGCCACAACAGCACGACAAGAATAATTAGGCAGCCATACCACCAACCTGCCAGCACCACATAATTTGCTAGCATCCAAACCAGTAGTAAGAGGACGAGCGCAATGACCACTAACATAAAAACGCTCCTACTTGTTAAACACAGTAAGACGGGCAATACGCAACAGCTGTGTAATGCCTTTCTCGAGGGCGCCAAACGGGTGTCTGGGATTCGAACTCGTGTGGTTGAAGCGTTACACGGGGAGCCTTCGGACCTGATAAATTGTTCTGCCCTCGTGCTTGCGACACCCGAGAACTTCGGCACTATGTCCGGGGCTATGAAACACTTCTTTGACCAAACCTATTATGAAGTTGAAGCGCTTCAGCTAGCGCTCCCCTTTCAGTTAATTATTAGTGCGGGTAACGACGGAACCGGTGCCGAAAGAGAAATGCAGCGTATTCTAACCGGCTACCGATTCCGGCAAGTCGGCAGCTCACTAATTGTTCGCGGTGAACCGCTGGAAAGTGACCTTTCGGCGGCGACTGAGCTGGGCGAATCCGTCGCTACAGCGCTTGAATTGGGTATTATTTAAGCGCTTTTTGCTCCGTACTAAATTATTCATCAGCTTTCCCTGCCTTTTAATAGATTTTTCGCCGAATCGGGCACATAATTAGCCCAACCAATTTGAAACCACAGACTTTAATGGCCAAAAATTTCTTTAAAAAGATCATGCCTGATCCTCAGTATATTCGTGAGCACAAAGGGCTGGCTTGGATTCAACATTGGTTAGCGGATGGCAGCCTCTGGCATTTGAATCGACGCTCGGTGTCTCGCGCTGTGTTTATCGGCATTTTTTGCAGCTTTCTCCCCATCCCTTTTCAGATGCTGGCCGCCGCAGCATTGGCGGTTCTGTTTTGCGCGAATATAGCGCTATCAGTAGTACTGGTATGGATAAGTAATCCAGTAACGATGCCATTCCTCTTTTATGGCGCCTATCGTGTTGGACTACTGCTACTTGGGCAGCCTCCTATTCCTATGCCGGATGAACTAACACTAGATTGGTTAGGTGAGCAACTCGCTACTTCTTGGCTGCCTTTTCTAGTTGGCTGTATTAGCTGCGGGGTCTTCTTCGGTGGGATCGGCTGGTCAGTGGCCAGAGGCTTTTGGCGCTTCCACGTGGTTAGCGCCTGGCAAAATCGGCGTAAAAATAGAAAATAGACTTCTGCTACCAAACACAAACCCCAAGCTCTAAGATCAAACTCAAGCTGGAATGCGAACATTAGATCTCAAGCTGCAGAACTTTCGCTGGATCAACTCTAGACGCCCGCCATGCGGGTAATATGGACACGAGCGAACTCGCGAAGATGGCTGCACCAGCAACCAAGGCAACGGTATCCACACGTAAGAATACGGGAATGAAATCAACGGGGTATACATCTGAGCTAAGCAGTGATGCGCCAGTGAATAGCTCCACTGCCTCACCCAGCCATGGTAATGCCAGACACACAAGGACCCCAGCAACGACTCCCTTTAAAGCAGCATAAACGCCGACCATAAAGCCTTGGCTCACGAAAATGCGCATGATGGCGAACCGCGAAGCTCCCATAGAGCGAAGAATGGCAATATCAGATTTCTTCTCAATCACTACCATCGTCAAGGTCGTCACAACATTAAAGACCGCCGCGAGGATAATCAGTAGTAGCAATAGATTGATCATCTGCTTCGACGTCTGAATGGCGAACGATAACTGACGGAATTGGCGCTGCCAACTTTTTGAAGTGTACCCACCACCAAGGCTCTCAGAAATAAGTAAACCCGTCATATCCGCACGGTAAAGGTCAGTGAGCTTAAGTTTTACACCGTCAACGCGGCTTCGTTTGAGCCAGGATAATGCTGAATCAATCGTCGTAATGGCCAGAATATGGTCAAGCTCGGTACCCGAGGCAATAATCGCGACCACTTTCAACCTGCGAATCGTCGGCTGAGAGCTATCGGTGCTCCCTGGAATCATTAGTGTAAAAGACTGTCCCACGCGTAGGCCGAGTTTTTCGGCTAGCGCAGAGCCTAAAACCATCGAGTCATCCATGGCTAGATCCGAGAGGCTTCCAGACTCAACGAATTCAGCGATTGGACTGAATTGCGTTTCCAATTGGGGTTCTCTCGCCGAGAGTATTCCCGGGGAAACTTTTGTCCCGCTCTTAAAAAGGACTGACTGATTAATATAGGGCGCGGCTGCGGTGACCTCTGGCAGCGCTTCAAGGTTAGCGATAACTTGGGGCCAATCATCAATTCCCCCATAGCGGCTCAACTCGACGTGTGGCACTAGGTTAAGAATGCGTTCCTCGAGTTCTCGCTCAAAGCCATCGATGACGGCAATCACCACCACTAAAATTGCGACCGAAAGCGCGAGTCCCTTTCCCGCTAAGCTAGAAATAAATCCTATCAGCGAACCCTGCTGAGTCACCTTGGAATAGCGTTGACCGACATCAAAACTAAAGCGCATTATTCGCCCTCAAGCCTACCGTTGCTGAGCGTCATCACTCTATCGGCATAGGCTGCGAAACTTGGATCGTGAGTAACAATCACGAAGGCTGTCGCCGCGGAACGACTCAACTCTCGAATGAGATCTCTCACTTCTGACGCCGTCTCCACATCTAAGTTACCGGTAGGCTCGTCCATGAGTACCACCGCGGGATTATTAGCCAATCCCCGTGCGATAGCCACACGCTGCCTTTCGCCCCCAGAAAGCTGATTTGGCCTGTGTTTGGCTCGCTCGGACAGACCAACTTGTGCCAGTAATTCAAGCGCTTGGGCACGTGCCTTAGACCTGCTCAAGCCCGCAATCCGTAGCGGCATTGCCACGTTCTCGACCGCACTAAATTCTGGCAGTAGATGGTGAAACTGGTAAACAAACCCAAGTGACTGATTGCGTACACGATCACGCTCCCGCTCACCGGTCTGTTGCCAGCAGCATCCCGCTAGCGTCACTTCACCTGAGTCTGGATGGTCAAGTCCTGCTAAAAGATTTAGTAAGGTTGATTTGCCACTACCTGAACGGCCTACAATTGCGACCATTTCACCTTCGTGAACGGTCATCTCTAAATTACGAAGTATCGGCAAGTCATTCTGACCTTGCTGATAGGATTTGCTGATGCCGTTGGCCGACAACATAACTTTACTCATAATTCAACGCTTCCGCTGGTTCAATAGTTAGGGCTTTTTTCACCGGATGCCAGATAGCTAACGTGGCAATCACCGTGGTAGCAACATTGACGAGTGCAACGTCCCACCAGTCAAGAGAGGTCGGCAGGTAGTTAACATAATAGACGCTAGGGTCGAAGAGGTAGATTCCCAACGTATCCTGAACCCAATTACTGAATTCACGGAAGTAGAGGCTTAGTAGGATCCCAATAGTTGAACCCAGCAAAATCCCTGCGCCCCCAATGATCACTCCTTGATAAGCAAAGATTCGACCCGCCGCACGGCGAGATAGTCCCTGTGTTCTAAGTACCGCTATCCCTTTCCGTTTATTCAACACCTGCATGGAGAGTGCCGCAATAACATTGAATGCAGCAACAGCAACAATAGCTAACAGTACAAATGAAGTAATACGTTTTTCCATTGCAATTGCCGCGAAGAGCGCTTGATGTTTATCCTGCCAAGAGGTCACGCTACTCACATCTTCTCTCAATTCAAGCTGCTCAATAAGCGGTGCAAGATCAAATGCGCGGCTAGTTCGAACGGCTAACTCGGTTTCGTAATCACTAGCTCGCGTTAATAGTTCGCCGATACGTAGTGGAATGAAAACCTGGGATGCGTCAGTGTCGGAACTCGTACTGTAAAGACCAACAATTCTTAGCGCTTTACTCCGGGGGAACAAACCCGCTGGTGTTGAGATAAAACTGGGAAGAAGAAGGTTAAGCGAATCGCCTACTTCAAGCCGCCAGCGACGCGCCTGCAGCTGACTGACAACGATATTGAAGCGATCATCCTTCTCCAACCACCTACCCGCCACCAGGTAGGAGTCCATTGGGACTACTTGGGTATATTCGTTGAAGGTGACAGCGTTAACCTCTACACCTTGAAGTTGTGATGAGGACTGCCCGATCGCGGTGAAGCGTAAGATGTCTGCGCTAGCAAGGACACCATCCTCGGAGAGGTCATCTAGGGTATTGGATTCGTGACTAACTAGCAGATGTGGTTCCGCGGCAACTACCCGAGTCCGAATCTCATCGGAGAAGCCGTTTAATACCGACATTACCGTGATGAGGCTACAAACACCCAATGCGATCCCCAGTACCGAGGTCAGGGTAATAAATGAAGCAAACCAGCCCGCATGTTTAGCGCGCAGGAATCGCCAGGCAACCGAAAGCAGAAATCTCTGCGTCATGTTTCACAATATCCAATAGCAGTAACTGAGTGTTATTTTTCTCCATGATACACTGCTAGAATGAATTCACACTATGGAAAATACTATGAAACTCGCTGTTGTTTGTTTATTGCTTAGTATCACCTCACTGACCTCCATTGCGTTTGCCGAAGACATCGTCATTCCCGTAGGTCAGCAGGGAGATAATGAACTCACGCTACCCGCTAACGGGCAAACACAATTAGAGGTGCTCAATGAGTTTGGTGAACCCACGAGTGAGTCCACGCCCATTGGTGACCCTGCTATCAGCAAGTGGCATTACGAGCAGTTTGTTGTTGTATTTGAAGAGGACCGGGTCTTGAGTAGCGTTAGAAAGGTGGAGAGTGACTGAGATACTTGGACATCGCGGTTGTCGGAGACGCTTCCATGATAATACCATGGCCGCATTTTGGGCGGCCTACGATCACGGCTGTGACGGTATCGAGCTTGACGCTCGCCCTACTTCCGACGGCCGCATAGCGCTTTATCATGATGCAAAGCTCCACTCGAAGCCTGTTCATCAGAGTACTAGCATCGAGGTAACTTCAGCCGACCCACGAATTCTACTCGACGATAAACTTGCCGAGTTGCCGCCCTATCCAGGTATGATTCAGCTGGAATTAAAACCCGCCCCCGTTGACATCTGGCGCCACCACATCGGATTAATTTCCGCCTTTACTACTAACAATCCTAATGCCGTAGTGACTTCGTTCGATAGGCAGCTATTGGCGATGATAAATCGTGATTATCCTGAGCTGAGACGAGGGCTTCTCGTCGACAAGTTGGACTGTAATCCAGTTGGGCTTGCTTGGGGATTAGGTTGCGAATTGATCGCTGTGCGCAACAACAGCATCAACATCAATCTTTTCAGAAAGGCTAAAGCACATGGTTTAGCGGTTAGCGTCTGGACCGTAAATAGCCTGAAAAGAGCGAAATACCTAAAGAAGTTAGGGGTCGATCAGATTATTACTGACCGCCCCTGGGCTTTTTGTCCGCAACTTAGTCGTTAAGACGACCAACTCGCTCCAGCCCTTCCAACGCCGCAACACGATAAGCCTCAGCCATCGTGGGGTAGTTGAAGGTAGAATTTACAAAGTATTCAATACTGTTGTTACCACCGGGTTGATTCATTACCGCTTGGCCAATATGAATAATCTCAGACGACTCGGCGCCAAAACTATGGACGCCAAGAATCTCAAGCGTATCGACGTGGAATAACAGCTTAAGCATACCCACTTCATCACCGGTAATTTGTGCCCGAGCAATATTCTTAAAGAACGCTCTACCCACTTCATAGGGAATACGCGCCGCAGTGAGTTCGCTCTCGGTTTTCCCAATTGAGCTAATTTCCGGCAACGTATAAATACCCGTCGGGACGTCGTTGACGAAACGTACTTGCTCACCGCCCAGCATTGCCGCTGCAGCCGAACGACCTTGATCGTATGCCGCTGACGCCAGAGCTGGCCAACCAATGACATCGCCCGCTCCATAGATATTGTCTACGTCGGTACGATAGCTTTCATCAACTGAAATCTGACCGCGGTGATTCGCCTTCAAGCCAATAGCTTCAAGATTAAGATCACTGGTGTTGCCCGTTCTGCCGTTACAGAACAGGATAGCATCGCCACGCAGGCGCTTACCTGACGCTAGGAAGAGGGTCACGCCATCCTCATCAACCTCAAGGCGCTCTTCCTCTTCGTTGTGTCGGACGTTAACGCCCATATCACGGAGGTGATAGCCAAGTGCATCGGAAATTTCGTCGTCGAGGAACTCAAGCAAGCTTGAACGAGTATTGATCAGATCAACATGAACACCCAAGCCCGCAAAGATACTGGCGTACTCACACCCGATAACACCAGCGCCGTAGACAATTAGCGTCTTCGGAGTGTTGTTGAGGTGTAGAATTGAATCCGAGCAAAAAACACGAGGATGATTGAAGTCCATGTGTGCTGGATGATACGGGCGCGAACCGGTGGCAATCAGAAAGTTCTTAGCAGTGATCTTCTCTTCAATTCCCGACTCTCCCGCTACATCAACGGTGTTGGCATCGACGAATGACGCAACACCCGTAACAACTTTAACACCGTTACGTGCCAGCATTTCGGTACGAAGCTTTACCTGCTTGCGGATTACGCGCTCAGCCTGCTTGAGTACCTTTGGATAGCCAAAGATTTGCGGCGCGTCGACATCGCGGAACATAGGTAAGGTATTGAACTGAATGATACGACGAACAGCCTGTCTAAGGGCTTTTGAAGGAATCGTTCCTTTGTGGGTACAGTTACCGCCCACGAAATGTTGCTCTTCGATCATGCACACTCGCTGATCGAGTTTCGCGGCGTGCAAAGCAGCGCCCTCGCCGGCTGGGCCGGAACCGATAATAAGTAGATCGTAATCGTACGACGGCATAAATTACTCCGTTATTATTTTTTTGTAGCGTCGTTAAACAGTGGCTGCAAGGTACCGCCTACCGCTAGTACATCCTGCTTCGCAGTTTTCTTCTTGCGTTGTTTCTCTTCATCACAAAGCGTGTCATTACCACCACAGATGTCGCAATCTTCCTTCATTCCGATAGTGTTTAGACCACCGCATGAACCAGCAATGGGCTTATTTCCCATTATAACGCCGACGGCCATTGCCCCGACTAAAACTGCAAAAATTACAACACTCAATAGGATAGTTATCATGATTACTGCTCCGTTAACTCTGTAAATGCGGGCGAGGCCAAAGTCTGTAACTCACCATCTTCCGCATAGATAAAAAAGGCTGCTAAATCCAAGTCCGTGGCTATGTCGATGCCTGCCTCAACACCTGCTGAGTTTAGCGCGGTTGCCCAAGCATCCGCTTGCATCGCTGTTGGTGCCAACACGGTTACCGATAGCGTGTTGTGCTGAATTGGATAACCCGTCTGGGGGTTAATAGTGTGACCGTAGCGCTGCTCGCCTTCGATAAAAAAGTTGCGATAGTCACCCGATGTCGCAAGACCTGCGGAATCCAGTGCTACAGCTAGAACCGGAGTGCCAACCTCAAGGCTGGGACGCTCCACACCAATCGTCCATATTCTACCACGTTCATTGTGGCCTTTAGCTAGCACTTCGCCGCCAATTTCCACCATGTAGTGGGAATACCCTAGCTTTTCGAGTCCTTGAGCCACCAAATCGACCCCGTAACCCTTGGCGATAGACGAAAGGTCAATATACATCCCTACCGGACGCGTTAGTTGCTGACCGTCTAATGATACACGCTCACAGCCCACCCGCGAACGAGCTTCAGCAATCTCTAGCTCTGTTGGCGAGGCATCACCACGAGAGGAAGGTCCAAAACCCCAAAGATTAACTAAGGGCCCAATCGTGACATCATAGTAATTGGGAGCCTGCGCACAGATACTAAACGCCTCGGCCAACACTTGAGATAACGCTAAGGAAGTCGTAAAAGTTGTTTGTTCACTGCCATTGATGAGTGACAACTCTGAATCCGCTTGGTAGGTAGACATAGCGTCGTTGACCGATATCAGGATCCCATCAATTTCCTGCTTCAGCGATTGGCTATCAACCACTTGGTCACTCACGACAGTAATGTGATAGGTCGTACCCATTGTTGCACCTTCAATAAAGGTGGAACTAGGACCCGAATCACAGCCATACACAACCAAAAACAGGGCTAAAAGCCCTGTTTTTACTAAGCGATTAAGCTTAACCACCGAAGTCATCCAACATGATGTTTTCGTCTTCAACACCAAGATTCTTCAGCATGGTAATAACCGCTGCGTTCATCATTGGTGGACCACACATGTAGAACTCACAATCTTCTGGTGCTTCGTGATCTTTCAAATAGTTCTCAAGGAGAACATTGTGAATGAATCCAGTAGCACCTTCCCAATTATCCTCTGGCTGAGGATCAGACATCGCAAGTGTCCAAGTAAAGTTTTCATTCTCTGCAGCGAGCATATCGAACTCGTCTACATAGAACGCTTCACGTAAGGAACGCGCGCCGTACCAGAAAGAAATCTTACGCTTAGACTGCAAACGCTTGAGCTGGTCGAAGATATGAGAACGCATTGGCGCCATACCTGCACCACCGCCGACGAAAACCATCTCGGCATCGGTATCTTTCGCAAAGAACTCGCCAAATGGACCGTAAACAGTAACTTTGTCGCCTGGGGTTAGACTGAAAACCCATGAAGACATAATACCTGGAGTCAGCGCTAGATTGTTCGGCGGTGGTGTAGCACAACGAATGTTGAACTTAACCACGCCCTTCTCTTCTGGGTAATTAGCCATCGAGTAAGCACGAATTGTGGTCTCTTTCACATCCGAAACAACATCGAAGAAGCCGAAACGCTCCCAGTCACCACGATATTCCTCTTGGATATCGAAGTCGCTGTATTTAACAGTGTGAGGAGGACACTCTAGCTGAACGTAACCGCCAGCTCGGAAGTCAACGTTTTCACCTTCAGGAAGCTTAAGCGTTAGCTCTTTAATAAAGGTTGCTACGTTCGGGTTTGACTCAACAGTACATTCCCACTTCTTAACACCGAATACCTCTTCAGGTACTTCGATTTTCATATCCTGCTTAACGTTAACCTGACAGCTTAAACGCCAGCCTTCCTTCGCCTCGCGACGAGTGAAGTGCGGTTCCTCAGTTGGCAACAAATCGCCGCCGCCACTGAAGATCTTACAGGTACACTGCGCACAGCTACCACCGCCGCCACAGGCAGACGATAGGAAAACGTTGTTCGCTGCCAGCGTCTGCAACAATTTGCCGCCTGCTGGCACAACAATGTCACGCTCGCCGTTGACGTTGATTGTCACGTCACCGGAATTCACTAACTTAGAACGCGCACTTAGAATTACAACAACCAACGCCAAGACGATGACGAGGAACATTGCGACCCCAAGGACGATGGTCATACTAGAAATACTCATTACATCCTACCCCTTAAAGCTGGATACCACCGAACGACATGAAGCCAAGCGACATCAAGCCAACGGTAATAAATGTGATACCCAAACCGCGTAAACCATCCGGTACATCACTGTACTTGAGCTTCTCACGAATACCAGCCAATACAACAATCGCAATTGCCCAACCAACACCGGCGCCGGCACCGTAGACAATTGACTCACTGAATGAGTAGCTACGCTCAACCATTAACAGTGTTGCACCCAAAATTGCACAGTTCACTGTGATCAATGGGAGGAATACACCCAATGCGTTGTAAAGCGAAGGTACGTACTTATCTAGGAACATTTCCATGATCTGTACCAACGCGGCAATAACGCCGATGTAGCTCAATAGGCCAAGAAACGCTAGATCAACCTCTTCCATACCTTCAATACCAGTCCAGGTTAGTGCGCCCGGAGCAAGAAGATTGGTGTAGATCAGGTTGTTAACTGGGACAGTTACCACGAGTACCACGACAACGGCGATACCCAAACCAATAGCGGCTTCAATCTTCTTAGAAACGGCAAGGAAGGTACACATTCCAAGGAATGCGGCCAACGCCATGTTTTCAATGAAGATAGACTTAATAAAAATACTTAGAAACTGTTCCATCGATTAACCCTCGGCCGTGCGCGAGTTAGGCGCAATGACGAAATCAGGCGTCTCAATCTGCTCACGCTTGTAGCTACGCAATGCCCAGATGAAAAGACCAATGATGAAGAAAGAGCTAGGTGGCAACAGCATCAAACCGTTTGGCTCGTACCAACCGCCTTCTGAGATAGGCTGAAGAATGGTGTAACCAAACAACTTACCTGCACCCAAAAGCTCGCGGAAGAAGCCAACTACGAATAGGACTAGACCGTAGCCTAAACCGTTACCGATACCGTCCCAGAAAGACGCCTTCGGGCCGTTCTTCATAGCGTACGCTTCAGCACGACCCAGAACGATACAGTTGGTGATAATCAAACCAACGAATACCGATAGCTGCTTTGAGATCTCATAGGCATAAGCCTTTAAAACCTGGTCAACCACAATTACCAATGACGCAATAATCGTCATCTGAACAATCAAACGGATGCTGTTGGGGATCTGATTACGCAACAAGCTGATGATCAGGTTTGATAGGCCACAAACTACCACTACCGCGATAGTCATAACCATAGCTACCTGCATGCTACTTGTTACAGCTAGAGCCGAACATACACCAAGAATTTGCAGCGCAATCGGGTTGTTATCCGCAATAGGCTTAGTCAATACATCTTTGACTGAATCACTCATAATTAAGCATCTCCCGCCTTAAGGTTTTGTAGGAACGCGAAATAACCGTTCTCACCCAACCAGTACTCGATGGTGCCATCGATACCGTTGGTAGTAAGTGTAGCGCCCGATAGACCGTCAATTTGGCCTTCACCGGCCTGACCTGCTTTCGTGACACTCAACTGCAATTCGTCATCACTGTTGTAAAGTGTCTTGCCTGGCCACTGAGCTTTCCAACGTGGGTTGTCAACTTCACCACCAAGCCCTGGCGTCTCGCCATGCTCGTAGAAGGTGAAGCCAGCAATGGTGTTGAAATCATTCTCAAGCGCCAAGAAACCCCACATGGTAGACCAAAGGCCTTTACCACGAACAGGCAATACGATTCGGCTGATGTCGCCATTCTCATCGGAGAAAATGTAGACCCGAGTTAGATTTTCACGACGACCGATACCGGCAGCATCATCTGCTCGCTCGATAACAACTGATTGCTCGTTATCCTTCAGGACTTTGTTCAAGTCGTAGCCAACAGGCGCTTCAGTGAAAATACCTTCGTTGATATCAACGAAGCGTTCTTCAACTGAACCCCACTGCTCTGCAACGGTCTTTGAGTCATCGTAGGCGTCCGCAGCAAGTAATACGTTACGCTGAAGGTTTTCCTGCGCGTTGGTCTCTTGAAGTGGCTTTAACACAACAGCGGCGGCTGCTACGAAAATACCACAGACTAAACACAACAGGATGGCGACGATAAACGTACGCGCTGTGCTCTCTTTATTAGCCACGTGCTAACCTCCGCTTGATATTCGCTTGAACCACAAAGTGGTCGAAGATAGGTGCAAACAAGTTGGCAAAAAGAATCGCTAACATCATGCCCTCTGGGAACGCAGGGTTCACGACACGAATCAATACCACCATGAAGCCGATCAGTGCACCGTAGAAGAAACGACCACGATTGGTCATCGCCGCTGATACAGGATCAGTTGCCATGAAGACCATACCGAAGGCAAAGCCGCCAATAACGAGGTGCCAAGCTGGCGTCATTGCAAACATTGGGTTGGTTTCAGAACCAATGATGTTAAACAACGTAGCGGTTGCAGCCATGCCTAGTAACACACCCAACATGATTCGCCATGAAGCGATACGGGTAGTGAGAAGCACACAGGCGCCAATAAGGATCGCTAGTGTTGATGTTTCGCCCATAGAACCTTGGATATTACCTAGGAAGGCATCCATCCAAGTCACGCTGTTCTGCATCACTTCCATGCCTTGAGCAGCAGCCATAGACAGTGCCGTAGCACCGGTGTAGCCATCTACTACCCAAACCGCGTCACCTGACATTGCTGCAGGGTAAGCGAAGAAAAGGAATGCACGACCTGTGAGTGCAGGGTTGAGGAAGTTCTTACCGGTACCACCGAAAACTTCTTTACCTACGACAACACCGAACGAGATGCCCAGCGCAACCATCCATAGCGGGATAGTGGCGGGAAGCGTTAGTGCGAATAGGATAGAAGTGACGAAGAAACCTTCGTTAACTTCATGACCGCGAACCATCGCGAACATCACTTCCCAGAAACCACCAACGATGAATACCGTTAGATAAACTGGTAAGAAGTAGAGTGCGCCGTGATAGAGGTTGGCCCAGAAGCTAGCCGAATTAATCATCGACTCGCCAAGTAAGGCTCCACGCCAGCCTTCAATGCCCGTCGCACCCATTGCTTCGAGTGCAGTATTAGCTTGAAAACCCGTGTTATACATTGCCCAAAACATGCATGGTAATGCTGCGAACCACACCATAATCATGATGCGCTTCAGATCGATGCCATCACGCACATGCGCAGTAGTTTTAGTTCGATCATTTGGCTGATAAAGGAAAGTATCTACCGCTTCGTAAAGCGCGTACCACTTTTCCCATTTACCGCCGGTGTGGAAATGAGGTTCTAAATTATCGAGAATCTTACGCATGGCTTAACCCTCCTTCTCAATCGTTGTCAGATTGTCGCGGAGCATTGGACCAATCTCGTGCTTACCTGGGCAAACAAAAGTTAGCAGCGCTACGTCTTCTTCATCAAGTTCTAGGCAACCAAGCTGTTGAGCCGCTTCAGTGTCTTTAACCACTAATGAACGAATCAACTGAGTTGGAAGAATATCTAGAGGCATGACGCGCTCGTAGTTGCCGATTGGTACAATTGCACGTTCCGAACCGTTACAACTGGTGGTCATGTCGTACAATTTATTGAATAAGCTTGATAAATATACGGGGGTCGTCGAGAAACGGTTTGCTCCAAGACCTGCGTAATGCAGCATCGGACGCTCGTAACCTTCAAGCAAAACGGTAACTTGGTTGTCGTAGCGACCCAAGAAAGACGTTGTACCCTCGGCAGTACGACCACCAAGAACCGAACCTGAAACGATTCGATTAACGCCCTCTTTAAGCTCACCAGCCGTTAGCTGATCCAAGCTTGCGCCCAAGATAGTGCGAACCAAGCGAGGCTGGTTTACCTGCGGTCCAGCTAAGGCAATGACGCGGCTTGCATCAAGTTTACCTGTAGCGAATAGCTTACCGAACGCAATGACGTCCTGGTAGCCGATAGACCAGACGATCTTGGATGCGGTAACTGGATCAAGGTGATGGATATGCGTTCCAGCTAAACCAGCTGGATGCTTACCACCGAAACGGGCAATTTCAATCTGCGCCGTTTCTTTAGCTAAGTTTTCGCCGTCATTCTGACATACGTAAACTCGACCTTTAGTTAGTTTCTCAAGAGCACTAAGGCCCAGCGCAAAATCAGCCTTCTGCTCCGCAATAACGATGCGCGGATCCGCTGCAAGCGGATTGGTATCAATTGCGGTAACGAAGATTGAGTTTGGCTGCGAACCCAGCGCAGGGACCTTTGAGTATGGACGCGTTCTAAACGCAGTCCAAAGGCCAGAAGCAACCAGCTTCTCTTCAAGTGTTTCGCGGGTAGCAGCTGCTACATCGACAACACCGAAGTCGACAGCTTCGTCGCCCTCTACTTCAATAACTAAAGATTCGAATACACGACGAGCACCGCGGTTAACCGCGGTAACTTTACCAGAAGCCGGCGCAGTGAATACTACCCCGTCATTCTTCTTGTCTGAAAAGACTACCTGACCGCGCTTGACGATATCGCCTTCACGCACTGCCATAGTAGGCTTCATGCCGTTGTAATCAAATCCGACTATAGCAACGGTGTGAATTGGATTCACTTCACCAATTGCTTGCTCTGGCGAACCTGAGATCGGAAGATCGAGGCCCCGGCGGATTTTTATCATACGTCTCTGCCCAAATAATGAAAGTTCATTGTGACAACCAAAATATTAGCTGAAAAAACAGCTAACACCTTACAAAGCAAAGCCGAGACTAGCAAAAAGCTACCTCGACTTTGTAAAATTTCAGCGGCATTGTAAAAGCACTGAGGAGATTTATCCAGTGGAAATCCCCATATTCACGAAGACAGTATTGCCTACGGTTTTAGTCTTGACGCGGAATGATGTCGTACTTCACGCCAGCAAGACGTTCAACAATGCGTTGAACCTGACATGAATAACCAAACTCGTTGTCGTACCAGCAGTAAAGGACAGCGTGACGACCATTAACGATGGTAGCCTTCGCATCAAAAATACAGGCTGTGCGCGAGCCGACGAAATCCGAAGAAACTACGTCAGGAGATTCGGTAAAGTCGATCTGCTTGCGCAGTGATGAATGCAGCGAAATGCGACGCATAAATTCATTCAATTCTTCTTTAGTGGTTTCTTTTTCAAGCGTTAGATTCAAAATCGCCATCGATACATTTGGCGTTGGTACGCGAATCGCGTTACCAGTCAGCTTACCTGCGAGTTCAGGTAATGCTTTAGCAACAGCCTTCGCCGCACCGGTTTCCGTCAATACCATATTCAACGGCGCAGCACGTCCACGACGCTCCGCACTGTGGAAGTTGTCAATTAAGTTCTGATCATTAGTGAACGCGTGAACCGTCTCGACGTGACCATTCTCAACACCGTACTCATCCATCATTACGCTCAATACTGGCGTGATGGCATTGGTAGTACATGACGCTGCCGATACAATGGTATCCGAAGGCTGAATAGCTTCGTGGTTGATACCGTATACGATATTCTTGATATCGCCTTTTCCTGGCGCAGTAAGAAGAACCTGAGAGATTCCCTTGCTCTTAAGGTGCAAACCTAAGCCCGCTTCGTCACGCCACTTACCGGTGTTATCAACCAGAATCGCGTTATCGATACCATATGAGTTGTAGTCGATGTCGTCCGGAGCATTCGCGTAGATAAACTGAATCGGGTTACCGTTACAAATCAGACGGTTATTTTCTTCGTCAACACGGATGGTACCCTTGAAGCCACCATGAACGGAGTCACGACGAAGTAATGAAGCACGCTTAATTAAGTCACCTTCACCACCCGGGCGAACGACCACTGCCTTAAGACGCAGTACGTCACCACCACCGGTCTTCTCAATAAGCAAACGAGCCATAAGACGACCGATTCGACCAAAGCCGTACAGAACAACATCGCGCGAGCCATCAATAGGCTTCTTAGTTGAATTCAAGCTGTCATCGAGGTGTGACTGAACGTACTCTTCGAGGGTAGCGCCCGAGTCATCGTTCATAAAGCCAACTGCTAAGCGACCTACATCAATATGCGAGTAGCTAAGATCAAGCTTCGCTAGCATGCTAATAATTGGAAAGGTGTCAAACTCAGACAGTTCGTTGTGCTCAATCTGGCGAACGAAACGATGCGCCTTCATGATATCGATGACTGACTTATTCACTAGCGCTCGGCCGTAAATGTAACAAGAGACATTGTTTTCACGATACATCTTGCCAACAAGAGGGATCATTCCCTCTGCTAGCGCTTCACGCGCTTTCCAATCTTGAAAGTAATCACTTGGTACAGGACGATTTTGCGTCATGGGAACACCTTTTGGGTTAATTAGTGTGTGGAGTAATCTGTTGCTAATTATGCGCTTCCACGCCAGTTTCATTCAACAATATAGCCATTTATTTGACTTATGCTTAGTTTGTAAAAGTGATAAACTCGCTATGGTCTGTTACTACCAAATTATCAGGAAGCTCATCTATGCCCCCTAGCCTGCCATTCGCTAACTCCCCGGCGCGAATATCCAAATGGCCTGATTTACACGGTGCTGGCGTAGCGCTTTCGATCCATGAATGGCAGCGGACTCAGCAGAAACTTCTTGTCATTATCTGCGCCGAAGCATCCATGGCACTGCAGCTCGCCGACGAGCTCAGCTATCTAGCAAAGAACCAATATTCGGTGATCAACTTCCCCGAATGGGAAACACTCCCTTACGATCAGTTTTCACCCCACCAAGATATTATTTCCGATCGTCTGAAGGCAATGAATGAACTTCCTCGTCTAGACCAGGGGGTACTTATCATCCCAGCGGCAACGCTGAGTAATCGTCTCCCACCCTGCGACTACGTTGAGCTCCGAGCGTTAAAGCTGGTCAAAGGCCAAGAGCTTGATGTGGCGCAACTACGCACTAAGCTAGGTCGTAGCGGTTACCAAAATGTGGAAATCGTTAGAGACCACGGTCAATATGCGTTTCGTGGCAGTCTCATTGATATCTTTCCAATGGGCACCGACGAACCGGTGCGAATTGATCTATTTGATAACGAAATCGAAACACTGAAGTTCTTTGATGTTGATACTCAGCGGACCACCCGCGCGGTCGAATCCATTGAATTACTGCCGGCTCAGGAAGTGCCAACTGATCGGAACCACCGCCTTGCTTTTGAGGAAGCCTGGCATGAGCAGTTTGACGTTGATTTTAACGCGGTACCCATGTACCAAGATATTATCAATGGCTTAACGACGCCCGGTATCGAATATTTTCTTAGCCTCTTTTTCGACGAAACTACTTCAATTCTCGATTACTGTCCCGAGGATAGCCACCTCTTCTTAGTTGGCGACATCAGTAGCTCCCTAGATCGCCACTGGCGGGATATCAACAACCGCTACGAACAGTTCCGCGGCGATACTCAGCGCCCTATCCTTGCTCCGCATTTAGCCTTCCATCCAGTGGACCGGAGTATGGCAAGGATCAAAGCCTTTGCCCGCTACCAATTCACTATCGATGATCGAAACCCAATCCGCGACTTGGGTGTAACCATTGATGGGCGACGCGAGCAGCCACTTGAAATCCTCAAGGCTCACCTAGCGAAACAACCAAAGCCCGTTGTGATTAGTGTCGATTCGCTAGGCCGTCGTGAATTGCTTGACGAGCAGCTGCGCAAAGCACAGATCAAAGTCGAACTCTTAGAGCACTGGGATGACCTTAGCGACCATAAAACAGCCAAATGCTATCTACTGGCCTCCCCTCTCTACGAGGGCGCCATTACCCAAAATGGCATTCAGATTTTTACCGACGCTGAGCTTTACGGCCTCCAGGTTCGCCAAACACGGCGTCGAAATGAAGCGGTCAGCGATGACAGTTTAATAATCCGTGATCTCAGTCAATTAGAGATGGGCGACCCAGTCGTGCATATTGAGCATGGCATTGGGCGCTATCGCGGTCTAGAAAATCTGACTATTGACGGTGAAAAAATCGAATTTGTCGTCGTAGAATATGCTGGCGAATCTACCCTCTATATACCCGTCGCTAGCCTCCATGTGCTCAGCCGTTACTCTGGCTCGGACCCGGACTCAGCGCCGCTTCATCGTCTCGGCAGCGAAACCTGGAGCAATGCCAAACAAAAAGCCGCTGAGAAAGCGCGTGACGCGGCCGTGGAGTTGTTAGACATCTATGCTCGGCGCGAGGCCAAGAAAGGTTTTGCCTTTCCCGATCCGGGCCCGGCACTTGCCCAGTTCTCGGCATCATTCCCGTTTGAAGAAACACCCGATCAGGAAAAGACGATTAATGCGGTAGTGGCGGATATGATGGCTCCTCGAGCCATGGACCGTCTGGTCTGTGGCGACGTAGGTTTCGGCAAGACCGAAGTCGCAATGCGCGCCGCATTTGTGGCCGTTCACGCTGCTAAGCAGGTTGCCGTGCTAGTACCCACAACACTTCTGGCGCAGCAACACTTTGATAATTTCATTGATCGATTTAAGGATTGGCCCGTTCGGATTGAGGTAATCTCGCGTTTCAAAAGCGATAAGGCGATTAACGAAATCAATGCTGCGCTGTCCGAAGGCAAGGTCGACATTCTTATCGGCACCCATAAATTACTCCAGTCGTCACTTAAGTTTGACGATCTTGGGTTACTGATTATCGATGAAGAGCATCGTTTTGGTGTACGACAAAAGGAGCGAATTAAGTCACTTCGTGCCGAGGTAGACATCCTCACCATGACCGCTACGCCGATTCCGCGAACTTTGAATCTCGCGATGAACGGAATGCGCGACTTATCGATTATCGCCACGCCACCCGCTAAGCGGTTGAAGATCAACACCTTCGTCCGTGAGAATGATGACAACTTAATCAAAGAAGCGGTTTTACGGGAGATTCTCCGCGGCGGTCAGGTCTACTTCCTACATAATGAAGTAACCACCATTGAACGTACCGCGGAAGAAATCCAAGCGCTAATTCCCGAGGCACGCATTGGAATTGGTCACGGCCAAATGCGCGAGCGACAGCTCGAACGGGTAATGTCTGACTTCTACCACCGCCGCACTAACGTCTTGGTGTGTACCACCATTATTGAAACCGGTATCGATATACCTAATGCCAACACCATCATCATCCATCGAGCTGACAAGTTCGGTATCGCACAACTTCATCAGCTTCGCGGTCGGGTTGGTAGATCGCACCATCAGGCCTATGCCTATCTTCTTACTCCGCCCTACAAAGGCTTGAAGAAGGACGCCAAGAAGCGACTTGACGCCATTTCGAATACTGGCGAATTAGGCGCAGGATTTACGCTCGCAACTCATGACTTGGAGATTCGCGGAGCCGGAGAGCTGCTGGGCGACCAACAGAGTGGCCAGATACACTCGGTGGGCTTCAGCCTTTACATTGATATGCTTGAACAGGCAGTTGCTGATATCAAAGCGGGAAGAACGCCATCGGGCTTTGACGGACTTCAGACTACCGGCGAAGTAGACCTGCAGATGCCTGCTCTCATTCCGGATGACTATGTAGGTGATGTGAACGAGCGCCTAGTTCTGTATAAACGAATAAGCAACACCAAAACGCCAGCTGAGTTAAGGCAACTGCAGATTGAGTTCATCGATCGTTTCGGGCTGTTGCCACAACCGACCAAGCGTCTCTTCGACGTTAATGAGGTTCGACAGCGCTGCCAAGAGATTGGCATCAAGAAGCTCGTTTGCTCCTCAACGGGCGGTAAAGTCGTATTTGCAGACAATACCATGATCGAACCACTGCAAATTGTTCAGCTAGTACAACAGCAGTCACGAATTTTCAGTCTTCAGGGTGCCAACGAACTCCGCTTCGGGTTACCATTAGATGATCGCGAACAGCGGTTGGTGTGGGTAAACGATTTAATCGACCACCTTAGTAAAACAACACAGGCCTCCTAAATAATGCGCGCAAAAATATGTCGCGTGGCGCTAATAAGCGCTGCAATGTTCAGCCTACCTAGCTACGGTGCAGAAAACTGGTACCGGGTAGAGCTACTCGTCTTTACTCAAGGTAATCAGGCAGGAATTGATAATGAAAGCTGGCCAGAGAACCCTCCTCTGAGTTACCCGCTCAATGCCATCCATCTGCAGCCCGCCGCAGGGGTTACTAAGCAACTACTTGCTGAGCAGCTGGAGAATGCTTGGAAGCCGACTGAGGAAAATGAAGGCGCAACGATCGACTCTGATTGGGACACTGCTTTGCAGGCTTCTGACGAACTTTTTCCTGCTCCGATCGCTACCAGCGAGCAACGCCTTTTACAGGCAGCTAACACTGAGCAAGGTGGTACTGGACTGCCCGTAAGTAACCTAGATACAAACTCAGACCTAGTACTGGATCAGGAATCTACTCAAGTAGCTACCCAGATGCTTACTCAAGAGCCTCCGCAACAAAGCGAAGTTCTCGCCATTGCCCCAGCAGTAAGAGACTGGGTGAGCGAGCTTTATGACCTATGGCGTCAAAATCGTGAGTTAAGTCGTAACATAGAATTCGGTGGCGTTGATACCACGTTAGCCGATGACGATACTTTGTCAACGGATGAACTAGAGCCGAATAATGACATTCCTCAGTGGCAACCAGAGCTCGATGAAATTGCCCTCCTCGTGCAAAATTTCGCCGAGTACGTGCCACTTAATGAGGAACGCTTTGAATTTTCAGATTCGAGGCTAACGGCAAATCGCTATAGAGTTCTCCACCACTCCGCATGGCACCAATTCATCCCGCCAGCATCTAACGGTGAATCGGTGGTAGTACTTGGCGGTAGACAATTGGGTGAGCACTTTGAATTAGAAGGCAGTATTCGACTTGATCGTCAACAGCGCTATGTTCACGCCGACATCAACCTTTGGATGAGCACATTTAAATTGGCACTGAGTGATGAGGAGGTCAACGAACACTTACCGCCTATTCCACCTAAGAGTATTACTCTAGGCGATGTTGATCTTTCTCTGGATAATAACCGCGATGAGACGAGCCCATTTAACTTCAACAGCGCTCAATCTATGCCTTCGGGTCTAGTGATTCCATCCCTAACAGAAACTCCTACTAGCTCACAGAACTGGGTTTCAACGCAACACTTCAGCTTGAACGCCGTCCAGCGAATGCGCTCCGGAGTACAGTATTACGTTGATCACCCCGGATTTGGCGTGATTATTAAACTAACACGCTATGAAGATCGCCAAGAGCTTATGGATTCCTTGCTCCCAGCGCTTGTCACCGACAGCGAATTAACCGACTAAAAGCAAATTCTAGTTTCAAAATCGTAAAAGGCCGTACTAACACATGTCAGGACGGCCTTTTAGTTTATTGGCTTACGCCGAGTAGAGCTGTTTCTCCACTAAACAGGGACTACCTGTTCGGCTTGGAGACCTTTATCACCAGTCACCATGTCGTACTCAACCTGTTGACCTTCATCGAGAGTCTTGTAGCCTTCGCCTTGAATAGAGCGGTAGTGGACGAATACGTCCTCCCCGTCAGCACGCTGAATAAAGCCAAAACCACGAGCATTATTGAACCACTTTACAGTGCCGATTTCACGAGCATCCATTTTTACAACCTCATCTTATTATTTTTATTTCGAGTTATGGTTAGCAAACTAAGTTAGCTATTTATAATAATTTATTGCGAGCGCGGCGTTGTCAAGTCAAATTCACATTGGACTCAATGCACAATCCAAAGTGCGAGCCAGTTTTGCCCGCCAATTAAATTCGAAGAAAGAGATATATACCGGTATCAAGTAGCCCTTAAAAATTGGCGTGCTTTCCCTAGAAGTCAAACTGAATGAAGGCCTTAGGCCGTTGCGGAGAGGCTTTTCTAAACTAGGAGCTTAAGATTAGTCCTTTGGCAGCGCGAAGATGCCTGGGGCATTGCGCCATAAGCCTTTGTAATCCATGCCGAAGCCAAATACAAAGCGATCGCCAACTTCAAGCGCATGATAATCACAGGGTACCGATGCTTTACGAGGATGATTCTTAAGCAGCAACACCGCTGAAGTCACACTTGTGGCGCCGCGTTCCTGGCAGTAAGAGTTAATTTCACCCAGCGTTAGACCTACGTCATGAATATCGTCCACAATCAAGACATCACGACCGATCAGCGAAATCTGAGGCTGTACCAACCAGCGTACCTTTTCGCCCGTCATCTTACCCTGATAGCGGGTGGCGTGGATGTAATCCAGCTCTAGCGGGAACTTCAACTGCGGCAGAAGATGCCCCGCGACAATGGCTCCGCCCGTCATCACCACCAGGACCACCGGTTGCTTGTCGGCAAAGTCTCGATTCAGTGCCCTTGCCAGGCTCTCAATTGCCTCACAAACGGTTTGATGGTCAAAGAGGCACTCTGCCTGCTCCATCAACTCTACTGCTTCAAACGCTGCCATATTTCGTCTACTCCTCTGAGTGAGGGTTTAAAATAGCCAAAGCGGTGGGGATAAACAAGTCGAGTAGTTCATGAGTACTAATCCGCGCGTGGTACTGAGCATCGGCTATCGCATCTAAGGTATCAAACTCAGCTAACGAAAACATCGCCGCGCCCATCAGGAACTGTAGCCGCCAATAGAACTTTAGCTTCGAGTCCTCTTGAAGATTTTGACCTGCTAGATGCTGAATCATCCGCCGGTAGTCCTCATTGTAATGATCCTGAATGAAGCGTCTTAAGTGCCCCTGTTGCTGAGCATAAGCATGGCGTAACAACATCATAAAGCGTCGTGCTCGGGAAACGTTCAAATCAGTTCCAAGCATCGCGATAATTGCCGCTTCAATCGCCTGCCGCTGGGATACTTCAGTATCAGCTAACGCTAGCACCGATATCTGGGCGTTATAGCCCGAATAAAAATCCTCGAGATAGCGATTAAAGACCGCCTGAATAAGGTTCTTCTTAGAGCCGAAATGGTAATTAACCGAAGCGATGTTAACTTCGGCCGCTGAGGTAATAGCTCTTAACGATGTCTCGTTAAAGCCCTGCTCGGCAAAAAGCCTTTCTGCTTGATCCAAAATACGAAGTGATGTGGTACTCATAATGCTCCCTGACTAATAATTCAAACATACGTTTGAATTATTATTTCGTCAAGTTCCGAGTAGCTTGATAAAACAAGTTTTTGCTAAGGTTGCAGCGTCAGCTAAACCTGTATATAGTTACAACACTGTATAAACAAACAGGCAAAAAACAATGGTTAAACTTACCAGACGCCAACAGGATGTTCTCGATGTCTTGGCAAAGCATATTGCAGACACCGGCTTGCCGCCAACTCGCGCAGAAATTGCTGCTGAACTTGGCTTTAAATCCGCTAATGCTGCGGAAGAACATTTGAAGGCTTTAGCCCGAAAAGGTGCAATTGAGAAAATTGCCGGCACGTCTCGCGGCCTCCGCATTCTCATCAATCCTGAACAGCCGGAGATCGATCGCGCTGCGGCTAACGATAACCAACTACCAATCGTTGGCAAGGTAGCCGCAGGTTCTCCAGTGTTGGCGATTGAACATGTTGAGGCGCACTGCCCTGTTTCACCTGACTTCTTTCACCCTCGAGCCAACTACATGTTAAACGTTCAGGGTGATTCTATGATCGATATTGGCATTCACGACGGTGATTTGTTAGCTGTGCATCAAACAAAGAATATTCGTAATGGTGATATCGTTGTCGCGCGTATCGATGATGAAGTTACCGTTAAACGCTACGAGAAAATCAGTACAGCGAAGGTATTACTTCATGCTGAGAACGAGGCTTACTCGCCTATCGAAGTTGATTTAAGCTATCAGGATTTTGACATAGAAGGTATTAGTGTAGGAGTTATACGCCGCCATTAATGGACTAAATAGCGTCTTTTAACATTAAAAAGCCCGTTTCTTAGAACGGGCTTTTTCGTTTATGACAGCTATTCGCAAATCCCAGTAATTCGCCTATGACGCATAGGGAGCGCGATGTTAATGCTAGTCTCTAGTGAAGAACCTGGGAGTGTTGAAGAGGTAGTTCCTCTTCATAGTGACTCTGATGGCGGTCAGCAGCTTCAGCAAAACCTGCTTCTAGCATGATACGAACAAACTCCATCCGCTCGACACTTAAGTTGTTTTCAATCTCTGGGCCTATTTCGATTTTGATTAGACATTCAGCGTTGTCTGAATCGTCGCCGTGGCGCTTAAGTGCGATGGTCCCTGAACTTAGTTCAACCAACTCAAATACTTCGTCGTCCATAGGACCCCCTAACTGTTATATTTATCTAGTTACTGCAGTAGTAGAAACCACTATAACATCATTAAGAAATCAATTTCACGCTTCAAATTGGAGATTTATTTGTAACTCAAGTTGTTCGAGGAAGGCCGTGACAGACCGCGCAATTTCCGCATCATCAACGGTATGAATACCGCGGTCTGAACCAATGATCTGGCTACTTGTGATGATTGAAGAAGCAACCTTAAGTAACTTTTGCAACCATGAATTATTTTCATACTGCAAAACTACCAACGCGCCAAGCTCAAACGGCAGAGCGCTAATATTCTCTTGGCTATCTAACGCTGTTCGGGGCAAGCTATAGAGTGTTGCTAGCGCCCCAAGGAACCTATTCCAGAGGAGCTGGTAGTCAAGCTTACGCAGCTCTCCGCTGTTAAGTTCACGTTGAAGAATATGGCGCAGAGCAAGTAATTCACGCTGCGCCTGGGCATAATCCATTTACTTCGCCTTTTTCTTCTTATCGCTAACGATCCAGCGCGACGCGTCCTCGTCGAATTCTGCTCGCCATCCGCTTGGCTTGCCATTGACCTCACTTTGAACATAGTGGGACTTGGTTTTTCGAGAGAAACGAATCGTAACGGGTACGCCATCACCATCCACAACGGGCGCAGACCAAAAATGATTATATTTCGGATCAATTTCATCGCGGTGAGGAATAATTTCTTTAAGCAGTGGCGCACGAGTTTCACGGTTCTTAGGAAAGCCACTGGCTGCCAAGAACATACCCGAAGCACCGTCACGTAGCACGTAAAAGTCATCGACTTTGTCACACTTGAGCTCGGGCATCGGCACTGGGTCCATTTTTGGCGGCGCCACTTCGCCGTTCTTTAGCAGCTTGCGGGTATTCTTACAGGTCTCGTTAGAGCAGCCAAAATATTTGCCGAAACGGCCGGTCTTCAGCTGCATTTCCGCGCCACACTTATCGCATTCGATTGTAGGGCCATCATAACCCTTAATCCTAAACGAACCCGTCTCAATCTCGTAGCCGTCACAGTCAGGATTGTTACCGCAGACATGGAGCTTTCTGCCCTCATCAATGAGGTAGCTATCCATTGTCGCGTTATCGATACTGCACCGGCGCTTACTTCGAATCAGTGCCGACTCGGCCTCTTCTGAACCATCCGAAGAAACGACATCGTCGCCCGAAACAAGATTAATCGTTGTCTTACAGCGCTCCTTCGGCGGCAGGTTATAACCCGAACAACCGAGGAAAACACCGGTACTACCCGTTCGAATCTGCATAGTACGGCTACAGGTAGGACATTCAATGCTCGTTGCCACCGGCTCGTTGGCGCGCATCCCACCCTCTTCACTTTCTGCCTGAGTCAGTTCGCCCTGGAACTGCTCATAGAATTCATCGAGTACCTGCTTCCAATCTAGCTTGCCAAGGGCCACGTCATCAAGACGAGACTCCATATCAGCCGTGAAGTTGTAGTTCATTAACTCGGCAAACGATTCAGACAACCGCTCCGTTACAATATCGCCCATCTTCTCGGCGTAAAAACGTCGATTCTCGACGCGGGCGTAACCTCGATCTTGAATGGTCGAAATAATTGCCGCATAGGTAGAAGGTCGGCCAATGCCTCGCTTCTCAAGTTCGCGAACCAAACTCGCCTCGGAGTAACGAGCTGGAGGGTTAGTAAAGTTCTGCTTCGCATCCACCTCGGCTAATGCTAAGGCATCGCCACTTTGCATATCCGGGAGCATGACATCATCGTCTTTTTTACTCATCGCGGGTAATACTTTGGTGTAACCATCGAACTCGACGATTCGCCCCTTCAGAGATAGCTCGTAAGCTGACACATTAACTTTAATACGGGTACTCGTGTAACGAGCTGGTGTCATCTGACACGCAACAAATTGACGCCAGATTAGTGCATACAGTCTACGCGCATCAGGTTCCATGGTATCAAGATGCTCTTCCAGCACATCAATACTCGATGGTCGAATGGCCTCGTGAGCTTCCTGCGCGCCCTCCTTCGAACCATAGCTATTAGGCGTTTTAGGGAGGTAAGCGTCACCGAAGTTGTCACTGATTAGGGTGCGACAACTCTCTACTGCATCCTTACTCAAATTGGTCGAGTCGGTTCGCATGTAGGTGATATAACCCGCTTCGTATAGTCGCTGAGCCAAGGTCATCGTCTTCTTTACAGAAAAGCTGAGTCGCGTTGAGGCGGCCTGCTGAAGCGTGGAAGTGATAAATGGCGCTGAAGGTTTCGAGCTGGTTGGTCGATCCTCACGGGCACTAACCTTGTAATCGCTTGCCTCAAGCTTCGCCTTGACCTCGGCAGCTTCCGCTCCGCTAGTCGGCTTGTAGTCTTTACCGTCTTTCTTGTTGAGGGCGAACTTAAAGGTATCGCCTTGATATTTTAAGAAGGCTGAAAGGTCCCAAAATTCTTCCGGGACAAAGATTCGAATCTCTCGTTCACGTTCAACAAGGAGTTTGACTGCAACGGACTGGACGCGTCCTGCAGAAAGACCTCGGGCGACTTTCTTCCAAAGCAGTGGCGACACCATGAAGCCAACTACGCGATCTAAAAAGCGTCGCGCTTGCTGAGCATTCACTCTGTCGATATCAAGACGACCGGGCTCTTCGAAGGCCTCTTGAATTGCGGTCTTGGTAATCTCGTTGAAAACTACGCGCTGATAACGATCAGGGTCGCCACCAATAGTCTCACGCAAATGCCAGGCAATGGCCTCCCCTTCTCTATCCAAATCCGTTGCCAGATAGATAGTGTCAGCATTGCGGGCAAGCTTCTGTAATTCTTCAACCACTTTCTCTTTGCGCGGCAGAATTTCGTATTGCGCGTCCCAGCCATGATCTGGATCAATACCCATTCTGCGAATGAGTTGGTCATGCGCCTTCTTCTTCTGATACGCAGCTTTCGCCGTCGGCTTCATCTTTCGGGTCTTAGCAGCTTGTTTAGCTCGCTCAGCCGGCGTTGTCGTAGACGTGTTACCGCTTGTTGGCAAATCACGAATGTGGCCAACCGAGGACTTCACGACAAACTTGGAACCCAGATATTTGTTGATCGTTTTCGCCTTAGCGGGCGACTCGACAATAACTAAAGACTTTCCCATATGTGGATTTGTCACCTAAATTTTTGAATATTTAACTGTATTTATTCGTTACAGATCGTAATTTGGTCTTCTCTAACACTAGCCTTCATTTTTTCTATTGTTAGCATTAATAGAAGCATTAAGGCAAGTTAGCAAGTCATCTAATAAATTTCTTACATCTTCATCCGAGCCAAATTCTCGCCATTTTAGAACTATGCCGCGTTCATACGTAGCGAGTTCCATGAAGCGCTCGTCCTCGTACAACGCCTTCTTTATATAGTCGCCGACAGCTTCTGGAACATGGAGAAAATCATCCCGGTAACGATGGCGCCAGCGCCATATTTTGAAGGTACGTTTGTTGTTATCTTGGTAGCGGTAGACCGTTACGAACTCATTGGTCCGTGAATCCTTCTCCATCGACACCTGCCAACGCTTCGATAATGCTACCTGCCGCAGCCGCGATAACTGCTGCTCGCGCTTCGACGGTTTAACCATCGCGATGCCGCCTAGCACCAAACATACTGCGAAAAAGATAATCAGATAGATTGTCATACGTGTTGTTAACTTAGTCGTTGCCTAATCATGGCTGAGTCTTATATCATGAAAAGATTGCGAATGCGACCAAGGAGCCGCCCATGAGCCAATACAAGAAAGTATTAGTTGCACTAGATCTCACTGAACACTCACCAGAGGTTGTTAAACGAGCAAAGGCACTCAGCAGCGAGCATGATGTACGAATCACCTTGGCGCATGTGGTTGAGCCACTGGCGCTAGCTTATGGTGGCGACATTCCCCTCGACATGAGTGATGTGCAAGAGCAAATCAAAGAGCAAAGTGCTAAGCGTATTGCCGTGATTGCCCAGCGTTTTGAAATTCCGGACTATGATTGTCGCATCCTTATTGGTCAGCCGGAGGCAGAAATCCGCGCCCTTGCCGACGAAATCGAAGCAGACCTTGTTGTCGTGGGGTGTCACAGTCGAGCAGGTCTTTCGATGCTCTTTGGCTCAACCGCCAACAGTATGCTAAACGGAGCCTCCTGTGACGTCTTAGCCGTTCGCGTCGGCGACTAATTGACGGTTAGTTTGCCACACCTACCTCGCTACACGGACGCCGGTGTAAACTGGCGTAACCCACGGTTACAAAAGCGTCGAGAAGCGTTACTCGAGAGCGCACTAGCAAACGGTGTAGATCGTTGGCTTTGCATCGCTACCGAGCTCGCCGACTATGAATTCATTCACGCCAACAGCCCTCAGGAAATTGATTGGCGAACCTCCTTTGGGCTGCATCCCCACTATGCGTCGAAGCCTGCGCTAGAAGAATTACTTTTGCAGGCGGAGCAAATTTTAGCTGCCGACAGGAATATCTGCGCGATAGGTGAAACCGGATTGGATTTTGCACGGATGTTGCAGACAGAATCGGATCAGATTATGGCCTTCGAAGCGCAGCTCAAGCTCGCAAAGCTTCATCAGCTACCCGTCTATCTTCACCAACGTGAAGCACACAAGGTATTTGCGCAGTGTCTGGCTGATTTCGATATTTCCCATGGCATCGCACACTGCTTTACCGAGGGGCGCGCCGAGATGAGTAGTTATTTGGATCGTGGGCTATATATCGGAATTACCGGTTGGCTGTGCGACGAGCGACGCAACCAAGAGCTAGTTAAGGCTCTTGATTACCTCCCCCTTGATCGATTAATCATCGAGACTGACGCGCCCTATCTACTAGCCCGCGACCTCAGACCTAAGCCGAAATCGGGGTGCGCGATGCCAAGTCATATTCCGCATATCGCCGCTACCATTGCCCGACTAAAGAAGGTTTCCGTTGAAGCGGTTCGCGAACAATCCGAAGCTAATGTCACTTCGCTATTTAATTGGCAGCGATAAACGCTCTTAACTGATCGCCATCGAATGGCCAGTTCAGCTCATTGCTTCCCATCACAACCACCGGGATACGGACACCGTAAGCCTCCATCAATTCATCGTTTAAGGCGATATCAACTAATTTCAGAGTACTCTCAGGCGCATAGTAGCGAATGAGCTCCAGCGCCTGTTCACAGAGGTGACAGTATTGGGTGTGCATCAGGCTGATGGCACTAGCCATGGCGGATTATCCAGCACTGGTGGATTTTTGGATTACGCTTAAAATCAACGTCAATGGTCGACGCACTAATATTCTCAATCTGATAACGCTCAGCTAATCCAGGTTCAAGCTTGAACTTGCGATAGTTATTCGAGAAATAGAGTGTTCCATCCTTTGCCAGCAAACGCATCGCGTCATCAATCAACTTCTCATGATCCTTCTGCACATCGAATACGTCACTCATTCGCTTGGAGTTAGAGAAGGTTGGCGGGTCGAGCATGATGATATCGTACTCACCCGTGGCAGTAGCCAGCCACTCAACACAGTTTGCCTGCTCAAACTCGTGCTGTGCAAGGGTTACGTAGTTGCGGCGAAAGCTGTCTTTAGCCCAGTTTAGATAGGTTCGAGACATGTCTACGCTGGTCGTCTTGGCTCCTGCCATCGCCGCGTGCAAAGATGCAACGGCGGTATAACAAAATAGATTCAAGAAGCGCTTAGATTTGGCCTCATTCATGATCCGTTTGCGTAGCGGACGATGGTCCAAGAACAAACCCGTATCTAAGTAGGATGCCATTTCTACCTCAATAGAATGGCCAAACTCGTCCACAAAGAAACGTTTCGACTCGGGTGCTGACTCATACTGAGAGGTACCCTTTTGGCGACGTCGTTCCTTACTATTTAGTTCCGCCAATGGCACGTTAAACGCAGCCGAAATAGCCGTGAGTGCAATTTTAAAGCGGGCTGCGGCTTTGGCTTCCGGAATAGTGGCCGGCGCTGCATACTCTTGGACATGAAGCTGATCGCCATACACATCAATCGCGACACTGAATTCGGGAAGATCCGCGTCATAGACACGATAACAGCTGATGTGCTCTCGCTTAATCCAGGCTTTCAATTGTTTCTGGTTCTTTTTCAAACGGTTATAGAGCATTAAGCCCTCTTCAGATAACCGTTCACGCTCGTAGATCGCCGTAGGCAGTGGTTTACCATAACCTCGACTATCCTCGGAACTCATGTCAAAACGAAGCAGAAATGCTTCAATATCGCCGTTCTGATACTTATTGCGCTTTGGTGAGCGAAGCGGCATATGCTGACAGAGATCCACGCGCGACGTAAACACGCCAAACGTCGTCACATTTGGCAAAGCTGCAACCTGATTACCTAACTGCTGATATAGCCCTGCTAGCTCGGTTTCCTCGCCAATACGTTCGCCATAAGGAGGATTCGTTAACACTAAATCCGCTGTCCAAGCTGGATCGATTTCATCGTTGATATCGTGCTTATGAATTTTAACAAAACGACCCAGCGTAGCACCCGCAACAGCTCGCTGCGCCGCCTGAAGGGCCTTGTGGGAAAGATCTAAGCCAATGACATGTCCCGCAAACGCAGCACGACCCTGTTGATCTCGTGTCACAGCTTCCCGATAGATGGACTCCCAAATGCTGTCACTATGGCGATACCACTGTTCAAAACCGAATGATTCACGATTCAACCCCGGTGCCATATCTGTCGCCATCATCGCCGCTTCAACCACGAAGGTGCCCGAGCCACACATAGGATCAAGAAAAGATCCACCCTCTGCCGCAATCGCAGGCCAGCCGCTTTGATACAGTAACGCGGCAGCTAAGGTCTCTCTGAGTGGCGCTAAACCACCGCCTGCACGATAACCACGGCGATGAAGGCCGCCGCCTGACATATCTATCCCCAGGGAAAATTTGTCCCGCTGCAAATGTCCGTACACACGGATAGCGGGGTCTTCGGTGTCTACATTCGGTCGCTCGCCGGTAGTATTTCGAATAACGTCGACGATCGCATCTTTAATCTTAAGCCCGCCAAAATTGGTATGGCGCAACCACTTATTCATGCCACGAAAGTCTACTGCGAAGCTGTGCTCAGGCCCTAGGTGTGCTAACCACGGGATACTTGCCGCAACGTCGTAAAGCTCTTCAACATCATTAACCCGAGCACTCGCCAACTGAAGGAGTACCCTCGACGCGACCCGAGACCAAAGGCAGATGCGATAGATCTCTTCAATACCACCCTCTAGGCTAACTTGACCAAGCGCCTGCGTTACTGAGGCCTCCGGCAGGATCTGCTGGATTTCATCCGCTAGATGGCGTTCAAGGCCACCGGCGCAGGTAACGATTAGTGTGTAGTTTGCCGACATGATGTAGTTCCTAAATTAGTGCCACCTTTCGTGACAAGTTTCGCAAATGAGCGGACTAGTTAAGGCCGTTCGTCGCTTCGAGTGGAAAGCTTTCTCGCCCACTGCTTTAATGTAATTGTAACACCTGAGTAACAATTTGGAGGTTCGCCAGTGAAACGACAAAAACGAGATATGAATCAACGCGCCTACGATAAAGGATATAACGCCGGCATGAAGGGCAAATCACGTGAACAGTGTCCCCACTCTCAGGAGGACCATCGGCTCGAATGGCTAGGTGGTTGGCGACAAGCCCGGGCCGATCAATGGGAAGTCGACCCCGACCGTCAATAAGGATTCTTAAGATCTGAGCTTTTTAATAGCCTTCGCGGCATCCTTAATTAGCTCAGGTCCTTGATAGATAAACGACGAATAGATCTGAACCAAATCAGCTCCCGCTTCAATGCGCTCCGCGGCTACTTCTCCACTATCAATTCCCCCTACGCCAATCAGCGGGATTTTGCCTGCTAACTGCTCGCTGAGTACCTTACAGCAATGTTCCGCTTTGTCCGTAAGCGGAGAGCCTGACAAGCCCCCTGCTTCGTTAGCCAGAGGATGGCCATCAACCTTCGAACGGTCCAAAGTTGTGTTAGTGCCAATCACTGCATCCAACTCCGACGCAACAATCTGATCAGCTACCTGGCGAAGATCATCATCCTCCATGTCCGGAGCCAATTTCACCGCTATAGGGACATAGCGCTGATGCTGACTCTGCAGCTGCAGCTGTCGCTCGCGTAGTTGAGCGAGTAATTCATCTAATTTTGCACCAAACTGGAGTTCGCGAAGCCCTGGAGTGTTAGGTGATGAGAGATTAACTGTGACATAGTCGGAGAAGGCGTATACCTTATCTAAACAATGCAGGTAGTCACTGGCAGCATCTGCCACCGGGGTGTCGAAATTCTTGCCAATGTTAACGCCAACAATACCATCGAATTTTCGTGCCGCTAGACGCTCTACTAGGGCGTCTACACCGGCATTATTGAATCCCATGCGATTGATAATGGCGCCGTGTTCCTCGAGACGAAACAGTCGCGGCTTAGGATTACCTGGTTGCGGTCGAGGTGTCACGGTACCCACTTCAACTGAGCCAAAGCCCATTGCTCCGAACGCATCGATTGCCACACCGTTTTTATCTAATCCAGCCGCTAAGCCAACACGATTGGGGAAATTTAATCCCATGCAGGTGAAAGGATCATCCACTCTCCGTTTACCCGCTAAGCTGACTAATCCTAGGCGCCCAAGCGCGCTAAGTCCGTCGATCGTTAGATCGTGTGCGGCTTCCGCAGACATACTAAACAACAATGGCTTAACGAGTGAAAACATAATGATCCTACTTTGCGATTGATTGAGGCGCGATTATCGCGCCTTAGCAGTCAGAACTCAACTGAGATAAAGCCCTTAGTGTCACGGCAAATAGCGCAAAGCCATGCTGATTCGTTGCATCGACCTCTGCCATCGTAGCCTGCCACTGGGAAACAGCGCTCTTATTGCGAGTCACCCAATTACCTACGGTGCTACAGGCATTGTCGTCGCCGATCTCAAGGCCCCGTACAACACTTGCTGTTAGCTCCCTTCGACGAAGATTTAACTCATCTAAGTTAACCTCCCTCGCCATGGCTTCCCATTGATCCCGAACCTTATAGGAAGTCAATAGCTCATGAATGTCATTGAGTCGAAGCATAGAAGCCACCTCAAAGTAGGCGCTGCCCACCAACACACTGTCTGTTTCCGTTTCCGAGGCAACATCACAAATGCTGAGCATGGCAAAGAGATAATCCGTCGCCGCACAACGAGTCGCCAATTTCTCAGGAACGTTAGCGCTAATCATTGCATTATAGCGCTTCGTCCATTTGGACTGCTGACGAGTTGATAGGTAGTGCGGTAACTGTTCGATTAACCGACTTACCTCATCTTTGAATGACTGAATATCGGCTTCGACATCCTTTGAGGTGCGACGATTATGAATATACCAACGTGCTGCGCGTCGAACCATTCGCCGCTCGCGATCCAGCTGCTCGAGTAACGCAGTAGAATCAACGTTTGATCCCAGTGCGGCAATATCATCCCACAGCGCATCTAAACTAAAGACCTCGCGACAGAAAATCCACGCTCTTGCGATGGCTTGATAACCGGCGCCGGTTGATTTTCGCAGTCTATGAACAAATGTAATGCCCATGAAATTAACGATTTCATTCGCCATTTGAGTTGCGACAATTTCAGTGTTGAGCTGATGATCCTCTATCTGCTCAGGGAATTTGTCACTCAAGATCTTGGGGAAAGCCGACTGAACCATCGCCTTTCGGTACTGCCCAGTTATTAGCTTGGGCCGAGCGAAATGACGCTTAAGCTCTGACTTGGCATAGGACAACAGAATCGACAGCTCAGGACGGCTTAATGCCTGCTCTCGCTCATGGATACGCGTTTGAATATCTGCCTCACTCGGAAGAAATTCCAACTCTCGATCAAGAACATTGATGGACTCTAGATCAATAATAAATCGTCGATGATCGCCACTACGGTAGGTACTACGGAGTGATTCCAAGCTGATAGCCTGTGCCTGCAAGGCATTATTATGCAGCACTAGGCTAGAAACCTGATCGGTCATCGATTCAAGCAGCTCATTTCGTTGCAGCTCACTCATCGCACCATCGCGGGTTAATTGATTAAGGAGAATTTTGATATTAACTTCGTGGTCAGAGCAATCTACGCCACCGGCATTATCAATGAAATCCGTGTTACAGCGCCCACCTTCGACGGAGTACTCCACTCGCCCAAGCTGCGTCAGACCGAGGTTACCCCCTTCCCCTACTACCCGCGCTCCAAGATCAACACCATTCACCCGGATTGTATCGTTGGCTTTGTCTCCTACATCACTATGACTTTCCGTAGAAGCTTTAACGTAGGTACCGATGCCTCCATTCCATAGTAGGTCAATGGGCGCCTTGAGCAGACGCTCTAGGAGCTCAGTGGGTCGCAGTTCAGATTCTTCTATCGCAAATAGGGTCTTCATTTCCTTGGAAATTTTAATGACCTTCGCACCACGACTAAAGACACCTCCACCTTTGGAGATGAGTTTAGTATTGTAATCATCCCAACCAGACCGCGGCAGCTCAAACAAACGCTGTCGTTCCTTGAACGACTTCGCAGGGTTCGGATTCGGGTCAATAAAGATATGACGATGATTGAACGCCGCCACTACCTTTAGCGATGAAGACAACAGCATGCCGTTACCGAAAACGTCGCCAGACATGTCGCCGATACCCAATACGGTGACGGGGTCGGACTGAACATCAATACCCATCTCACGGAAATGTCGTTGCACAGACACCCAAGCACCCTTGGCGGTGATACCCATTTTCTTATGGTCATAGCCCTGGCTGCCGCCTGACGCAAAGGCATCACCGAGCCAAAACCCGTAATCATTAGCCAAGCCATTTGCGATATCAGAGAAAGTTGCCGTACCCTTATCAGCAGCGACTACCAGATAAGGATCGGACTCATCCCGACAAATGACCGCCGGCGGTGAGACAATCTCTTCGCCAGAGCGATTATCGGTAATGTCTAACAGACCACTAATGAATTCCTTATAGCAGGCTATCCCCTCTTCGAGGAAACGGTCTCGCGACCAAGTGCTATCGGTTTTACGCGCTACAAAACCACCCTTAGCGCCTACTGGAACAATTACCGAATTCTTGACCTGCTGAGCCTTCACGAGACCAAGCACTTCGGTTCGATAATCCTCAAAGCGATCAGACCAACGGAGGCCTCCTCGAGCCACTGGCCCGCCACGAAGATGGACGCCCTCGGTTCGAGGTGAACAGACGAAGATTTCAAAATACGGTGTCGGCTTTGGTAGATCGGGAATACGTCGAGTATTGAGCTTAAACGACAATACCGATCTCTCTTGGCCGGAAAGTGTTGGGCGATAGTAGTTAGTACGCTCGGTGCCCATAATCAAGTCAAGGTAGCGGCGTAAAATCCGATCTTCATCCAAGCTCTCAACCTGATCAATTTCAGCTCGTAAGGTCTGTAACTTATCGTCGATGTTACTTAGCTCATCCGCTGCACGCTCAGGATCGAAAATTGCTTCGAAGAGATCAACGAGTTGTGTTGCAACCTCGCTGTGCTCGGATAAGGTATCCGCGATATAGTCCAGTGAGAAACCAAACTGTATCTGGAACATGTAGCGTGCGTAGCTTCGTAGGATAGCCACCTGCTGCCAGCTGAGTCCAGCACGAAGCACGAGACGGTTAAAACGATCGTCCTCTGCATCACCGCGCCATACCGCTTCAAAGGCTTCCTGACAGAGAGTGGCGTTGCGTTCGATCTTTTCGCCACTTAGCCCCTCGACCAGAATCCGATATTCATGCAGCCACACGCGCTCTCCGTCGCGACGATCGATTTCGTAGGGATGCTCTCCCAGGACATACCAACCCAAATTCTCAAACTTCGGCAGTACTTCAGAGAGACCGATTGGTGTATCAAAACGGAATACACGGAAACGTGCCGCATTGTCGGCGTCGCCCACGCGCTGATAAAAGCTCACAGCCATAGATTGATCGTTGGCCATTTCATCAATCGTGACAATGTCTCTTCCCGCGAAGCGAGTATCGTAATCGTCACGATAGGCCGCGGGGAATGCACCCAGGTACAAGCTAGCCAATCGGCTACCTACGTCATCGCCCAACGTCTCGCAGAGCGTATCACGTAGCCTATCTGGCCACTCCCGACACATATCTAAGATAGTGTCTTCTAAATTTGTTAAATCAACGTCACGGCGTTCGTTACTTGCGGTACGGAGGATAAAGTGAACGCGCGCATGATTACCACCACTGAAGTAGGTGGTGAATTCACTATCTACCGCGTTGAGCTCATCACTCAGATACTTTTGTATATTCTTTCGCAACTCAGTGTTGTAGCGGTCCCGCGGGACGTAGACAAGGCAGTTTACAAAGCGCCCTAAACGGCCCCGACGGATACTGACGCGAACAATTGGCCGCTCCTGAATGCGCAGGGCGCGATTAACACCCGAATAAAGTTCTTCAGGTGAGCTGATGAAAAGTTCATCGGTAGGATAATTCGCTAGAATTTGATCCAAGACCTTGCCGTCATGGCTATTGCTAGGGAGATTAGCCTTATCAAGCACGTAGGCAATCTTGTCCCTGACTACGGGAATTAGCGACGGATTTTGGTGATAAACGCTTGAGGTAAAGAGGCCAACAAAACGATGTTCCACCTTTGGCCTTTTAGGATCTCGAATGACTACGTAATCGGAATAAACATGGCGATGAATCTGCGACCGCGACGACGATTTAGAGAAGGCAATATTCTCACCTTCAATAAGGATGGGGACCGAAACAAGATCATCATCATCACTGTTGTCTTTGGTGGTACCTAATGTGCGGGTAATTTGTCCATCACACCATTCGCCATAACCCAAGAAGATGAAATGCTCTCGACGCAACCAATCTAAGAAATCATGTGCCGGGTCGCCAGCGAACTTCTTCTCATAGTTTACCACTAGGGTCTTAACTTGCTCCTGCATGCTAGGGAACGCGTCAACCACGTTCTTGACCGAGCTCAGGGTGTTGTCTAATGCCTCAGCAATCGCACTGAGTTCTTCCGCTTTTTCACGGCGGCCAACCTCAATATATGCCAATGAACGAGAAGTATCGCTCACGAATACATGACTGTGAAGTAATCGGACCTCAATCCCAATAACCCCAAGGGCGATTCGAATAGAGTCAATTACGAACGGAAGGTCAGAAAAGGAGATGACCACAACTGAATTAGCAGCCTGCCAGCGATTTCGTTCGATGGTGGGATTGTAGACGCGAATATAATCGTCACTGCGCCCTACGTGCTGGTGAGCTAGATCAACTAACCAGCCCGCAACGTTATCGACTTTGCGCGAACAAAATTCGTCCAGAGGAAAATTACTTAGCCAAGCACTGATAAAGGCTAAATGCTCGTCACTACAATTCGCCTTTTGAGCTTCCTTGAGTAACGTATTGGCATCCATTTGTTTTATACCCATTTAACTGCTCTCTTCCTGTGTTAATCACAGTGTAGTCATGAGGGGGGCTATTTATCCACCCGTTATTTATTATAAAAAACGTACTACTATCGTCGGCGCTCGTGGCGCTCTTTATTCTCTAATTTCTTCTCGGGCGACTTACGTAACATCACATAAACCGCACCATAACCTCCGTGGCGTGGCAGGGCCGTATAAAAGGCCATAACTTCGTCCAAATGTCGCAACCAACGGTTTACGTGCGACTTCAGTAAAGCTTTTGGCTCACTGCGCCCACCTTTACCGTGGGAAATAATGACAGTTCGCACATCGTAACGGACGCAATCACGGACAAACTCATACACATCAGATCGCGCTTGCTCTACCGTTCGATGATGTAAATCCAGTTTTGCTTCAATCCCATACTTCCCTAAACGAAGACTCTTCAGCACTCCGTGCTGAATACCCGTTCGGTGAAACTCAAGATACGATAGAGGCTCAACGAATTCTAGATGATCCGTCATCAATTGATTCGAATCGACAGAATCTTCCGACTCGGCCACGGTACGGCGAATTTTCTTTTGTTCAGCACTGAGTCGCGTTGTCTTTCGCTCAACACGGGGTGCAATATCTAACTTTTTGACGCCTGCCATTTCGGCTTCGAACAACGATTTATCATCAGCCATTACAGCAAACTCTTACTGACAACCTCATAGAGGTCTTTCGATAGTGTTGAGCATCCGGATAACCTTTCTAAAACGGCTTTCATCGCAGCGGAGCGAGTCGAGTCGAGGTTACGCCAGCGGGTAAGCGGAGCCGCTAACCTAGACGCTGTTTGAGGATTCGATTCATCAATCTTAAGTACCATATCGCCTAGGTACTCGTAACCTGAGCCATCTTTAGCGTGGAACAAAGGCGTATTATCGCTAGCAAAGCTACCGAACACCGCACGAACTTTATTCGGGTTATCGAAATCGAATGCAGGATGCTCGGTAATGCGTTGGATATCAGCGAGTGTTGCGCCATTTCTAGCACTAGCCTGGAGTGCAAAGGCAGTATTCAACACGAGGCCGTCGGTGGTCCATTGCGCCATGAATTCGTTCATGGGGTGCCTATCGGCATAGCGGAATAAACTTCTTAGCGCCGATAACTGATCCGTCATATTGTTGGCACTATTAAACTGTGCTTCCGCCACGGAGTTTTCCCCCAGCATGACACTATAATCAAGCGCTAAGTTTTGGAGTAATCGTTGTCCTACTTGCTCCGCGGAAGGCTGATACTCATCCCACGTCATTCGCTGTGCAACAATAGCCGTAAATTCGCTAGCGAGTTCATTGGCTATGGCGGCCTTAACACGCCCCTTTGCTTCGAATAATGCTACTGGATCTACGCCCTCGCCCTGCTGGAGAAGCGCATCACTTGGCAGCGACAGACTATAGGCACGCAACGCTGGGTCAGCATTCTCATCCATCAATACCGTTCGTAAGGCCTCGCTAAGAAGTGGACACAACGAATACTCAGCTAACTTAGCGCGCTCGATCTCGGCCAATAGCAGCTTCTGACTACTATCCCAGCGAACATACGCATCGGTATCACGAGCAATCAGAAAACGTCTTTGATCGTCGCTAAGCTCGTCGATTAATTTAACGGGAGCAGAAAAGTCTCTGAGTAAACTAGGAACGGGTCGCTCGTTAAAGGGGCCAAACTTAACGGTGGCGGAATATTGGTCAAGCTCGTAGACCCATTCGGTATTATCTGCGCTTTCCGAGCCGGCTTGAGCAATAGGCAACGCGCCAGCCTCACCCAGTAGGCTTAAGCGAATAGGAATGACCAGTGGCTCCCACTTCGCTCGATCACCCGCCAGCGGAAGGCTTTGCTCAAACGTCAACTCATAGTAGCCTGTGCTCTCGTCCCACTTCTCGGTCACGCAAACTTCTGGCGTGCCTGCCTGAGAGTACCAATGCATAAACTGACTAAAATCACGATTACTTGCGTCAGCCATGGCAGAAATAAAGTCTTCGATTGTCGCGGCCTTGCCGTCATTGCGATCAAAGTAGAGGTCTGAACCTTTACGAAAGGCTTCATCACCAATCAAAGTATTGATCATCCGCACCACCTCAGCGCCCTTCTCGTAAACAGTGAGCGTGTAGAAGTTGGAAATCTCAATATAGGAGGCTGGGCGAACTGGATGAGCCAAGGGGCCTGCATCCTCAGCAAACTGTCGCGCACGCAACAGTGCAACATCCTCAATTCGCTTCACTGCTGCCGAACCCATGTCCGCAGAGAATTGCGCATCGCGATAAACGGTAAAACCTTCCTTCAAACTCAACTGAAACCAGTCGCGACAGGTCACCCTATTGCCGCTCCAATTATGGAAGTACTCGTGAGCAACAATCCCTTCAATTCGCTGAAACGCCTGATCGGTAGTTGTTTCTGGCTTTGCTAAGACGCAGGATGAATTGAAGAGATTAAGACTTTTGTTCTCCATAGCACCCATGTTGAAGTCATCAACGGCGACGATATTAAACAGATCTAGGTCGTACTCTCGACCATAGCGTTCTTCGTCCCAGGTCATGGAGCGCTTAAGCGCCTCAAGCGCGAAATCACATTTATCTAAATCCTTGGCCTCCACATACAGATGAAGGTCGACCTTACGACCACTAGCGGTAACAAAAACATCGCTTTGGGCCTTAAGATCACCCGCTACTAGCGCGAATAAATAGCTCGGCTTTGGAAATGGATCATACCAAACACTAAAGTGTCGATTATCTGCAAGGTCGCCCGACAACTCCAAATTTCCGTTGCTCAAAAGCACCGGACATTCAGCCTTATCGGCCTCTATACGGACACGGTAGGTTGCCAATACATCGGGGCGATCGGGGAAAAAGCTGATGCGTCGGAAACCCTCTGCCTCACACTGAGTGCAGAACATCGAGGCACTGCGATAGAGTCCCTCAAGCGCTTTATTCTCCAGCGGATTAATTTCGGTCGTCACCCGAACCGTCACCGCAGCCGCATCACAGGGAATACGGAGTAATTCCTCGTCACGCTGATACTCATCCGGAGACAAAACTCGGCCATCGAGTTCAATTTCAACCAAGGTGAGCTCAAACCCATTGAGGATAATGATTGGCTCTCCCTGCGGATGTCGCTGCATCGTCATAGTCGACACCACACGCGTTTGCGTTGAATGAATAGTAAAATCCAATTCAACGTGGGAAACACTGAAGTTCGCTGGGCGGTAATCCGTCAGATAGATAGTGCTTGGTTGTGTACTCATAGCGTTTTAGTTCACCTTACATTCAATGTCGTAACCGGTGTATTTTCTTAGGTTGATAACACCGGTGTCGAAAATCAGATATTGTCCTTTGATACCCATCAGCTTTCCCTCTACCACTCCCAGCTTTTCAAGATTTAGTGATACGACCTTGGTAGGATATTCAGTGACTGGGTAGTTGGTACTCCAGACCGAAGGGACTAACGGCACGATGGCTTGCGGCCCGAAGGCGAATTGCAAATCCTCCACATATTCACCCAGCCGCTTCTGCATTCCTACGGCCTCTTGAGCTAAGTCTATCTCTGGGACCTCATTCTTGAGCATAGCGCGCCAATTTGTTTTATCGGCTACAGCGCCCTTAGCATGAGTTTCAATTAGGCCGGAGAGCCTGCGTGTGGCAACGCGATATAAGGGAACCGCTGCCACCGCTCCCTGATCAAGCCAGCGTGTTGGGACTTGGGTATGACGAGTAATTCCTATTTTAAGTCCCGATGAATTGGCTAAGTAGACAATGTGGTCGATCTCACAATTCGTTTTCCCCCACTCAGGATCACGACAGGTTCCTACATGAAGGTGGCATTTCTCAGGGCTCATAATGCAGCTATCACACTGCGGTAGCGTCTGCATACAGTTGAAACAATACCCCTGCGAATAGCTTTTCTTAGTGACCTTCGCGCAGTGAGCACAGCGAATCTCTCCGTGAAAACGCAGCGACAGCGAGCTACCGATTAACTCATTCAGAGGTAACCGCTGGTCACCAAAACGAAGCGTGTATTGCGCTAGCCCCTCGGGCGACTCAACGCCTAATTTAGTTGCTAATCCCCGCACCCTATTTATCCCACTTCAATGGCTGCACATCATCCGTTTCACAATGATCGTGCTTCGGGTTGTAGATATAACCTACGCGTTCATCTTCAGGGAGATGCATCTCACCGTAGGCAATCACGGCCGCCATGCAGTGCTTGCGCTGCTCTGGACTAATAGCTTTACCATCGGGCCACTTACCCGTTTCGAGTGCAGACTTTAACGCATCGTACTGGTGGCGAGGCATTTGTCGAATGGCTTCGGAGTATTCCATATTGATTCCTATCTTGTTTAGACTCACGTCACCCACCGAGCGCTATAACAGCCGTATTCAGTCGTGTCGATAACGCTAGCTCCCGTGAGCGATTGAGTCCTAATTATACGTGAAAATATTGTTCTGGATTAAGTGCGGTGTCTTGATGATAAAGTCGGTAAGCCACCAATGGGCCGGCGCCAGCAGCAGAAAAGTCAACACAGGCAATATTTGAACTAAATAAGTTTGCCGGCAAACTTTGCCAATAATGACCTACAAACAGCGGACGTTCCTTCGCACTGTAAAGGCACAACTGTTGCTTCTGGATTGCGGTAAGTTCACGAATGGCAAGTTCCGGGGGTAGAGGCTGTTCCTGAAGTAACACGTTACCGTAATTAGTTGCCGGCTCGCCCCAGAATTTAGCGCGAATGCGTTTCCTCGAAACACCGTCATTACCAGTGAGAAAGTAGCCTTCAGGTAGACGAAGATTAAGACCTCGAGTTAAACGGTCCAAACCCTGAAGTAACCACGGATTGCGGTCCGATTGTTTGAGAATTTCCGGAGACAAACAGCAACTTCCATAGGTATCTATATAGCGGCTAATAAAGTGCTGATCCCACAGGGCGTGAGCAATACGAAACTTAGGGAACTCTAAAAACAACGGCTGATAGCTCAACCAGCTGGCAAATGATTTAGCTTCGTCCTCAGAAAAGGCATCAAGCGTAGCCGACAGCTGCAATTGATTCGCCTTACTGTGAGGATGGGCAAAGGTATTAGAGAGGCCTAGCGGCCGAAACCAGTTTATTAAGTTGAGTTCGTGATTGCCTAACACCAAGAACGCATGGTCAGCCCCCACCATTCGACTTACTATCTCGACCACCCTGCGGACGCCCGGGCCACGATCGATAATATCACCCACAAAAATAGCTTTACGCTCCAGGTGTTGAAATACACCTGACGATTCTCGATAGCCCAACGCCAACAGTAAATCTTCGAGCTTCTCAGACTCACCATGGATATCGCCGATGATGTCGAATCCGGTACTCACACCAATCTACTCCCCCAGCCCAACTTAGAGCGACAGATCTGGTAAAAGTTATGATTGGTGGGGTGAATCAGTGTTAATGGCTTCTCATATTGTTTAACAATCAGCTCATCACCCGGTTGCGTCGCAGCGTGCGACTGGCCATCACAGGTAACGCGCGGATACGTCCGATTATGCTTAGCAATAACAATACGAAGTTCACTTGTCCCCGGCACAACAATGGGGCGGTTAGTCAGCCCGTGAGGAAACATCGGTACCATCACAAAGGCGTTAAGACTTGGATGAAGTAACGGTCCACCCGCAGAAAGACTATAGGCGGTTGAGCCGGTTGGCGTGGCAAGAATTAGCCCGTCGGAGCTCTGAGAGTACACAAAATGCCCGTCTATGAAGACTTCAAATTCGATCATTCGAACAGATTGACCCGGGTGTAGTACAACGTCATTTAACGCTTGAGAATTGGCAATCTCAACACCGTTTCGGTAGAGCGTTGCATCGAGCAAAAAGCGCTTTTCTTCGTAGTAGTTACCATCCAGTATTCTGCTAATACTGGGCTCTACTTCGGAAGGAACAATATCTGTTAAGAACCCCAGTTTCCCTCGGTTTACTCCTAACATTGGCACGTCATACGCCGCTAATTTACGAGCACTACCCAATAAGGTCCCATCACCACCAACCACAATGACTAAGTCGGCCTGCTGACCGATGTCGTCGATCCCGACTAGCTCAACGTTTTTTAGTTGCTCAACATAGGGGTTAGAGCGGTCAATAAGAACCTTAACACCGCGATTAACTAGCACATCAACCACCGAAACCATTGTCTCGGCAACCTGTGGGTTATATTTATGTCCTAAGATCCCCACGCGCTCAATTTTCATGCTGTTCCTAGCCTATTAAGTTTTATATGAGCATATCACAAGTTAGCAATTTGCGAACGCATTCCGCCCGTATGGAGAAGACATTTAGATCCATTGAAATGAGAGGCCATCAGCGTTTCCAGAGCGTGGACATTATAAACTCGATCCAAAGCTAAGTTTATCTCCTCACAGCTAGCCAATCTAAGCTCGTCGGCAGGTCGTAGCTTCGCGAAGCGCTTCCGAGGCTGGTACCAAGCCATTTCGGCATTGGCAAGCTCATCAAAACCAAGTTGGGAGGGGGTGACGACTGGAGTGACCATGAGTCGGTGGCGCCTATCTAGGTGCTTTGCTAAGTAACGCGCTGTAGTACCCGTACCAGCGGCCAAGTGAAACTCGGTTGGCGCGGCAAACTGATCGTTCAGTTTCTTGGCTAACAATCGCAATCCTCGCTCGGCCTCAATACCATTACCTCCCTCTGGGATAATGCATGAGGCGTTATGAACTTGCCCTAGGGATTGCCGATACACTTTGTCGCTTCGAGCACGCTGATAATCTGTGCTATCTAAAAAGTGGCAACTAACCCCTCTTTCGGCCAGCAAACTACCAACCGCACTATCACTATTTGTTACTGCGTTATAGGAACGACGAATATAAACCACCAATCGAAACTCATCAGCTAGCGCTGCCAGTGCATAGAGGTGGTTAGAATGTTCGCCGCCAAAGCTAACTATGGTATCTCCTGCCGACAAATCATCCAGAAAGCCAATAAGCTTAAATAACTTGTTACCACCCCATTGGCGGTTAATGGCATCGAGGTGAGCAACATGAAAAGTACAGGCGTTCATGCGGTATTCGCGCACCAGTAGCTTTTTGGCTAGAGCCTCTCTAAGATGAATTAAAGACATCAATGTTCCAATAATTAAAATAATCAGAATAGCTGATAGGAGTTATGATGGATATCCTTGCCATCGCCGTTATCTGTATTGCATCGTCAACGGTCATAAGTGTACTAATTTGCCGGGCGTTTTATCAGAGTCGCTCTGCGACAGCAAATCTTTCAGATGATGATCAGGTCGAGAGCATTAAGCAAAGTGCCCAACAGCTTATTCTGGACCAACTCCCTGCCGCTATGTTCTGCGTCAACAAGCATGGCTTAATCCTCTGTAGCAACGAGCTTGCAAAAAAGGTAGTCCCCTATATTCCAAAAGCACCTGGGAAAATTAGTTTCAACCATCTAATAACTAAGGTCCTAGACGACTACAGCGATATAGACTTTGAAAAATTGATCGCTCGTAAACGATCAATGACCCACCCCAACATCGGTAAGTTGCTTAAATTAGGATGGCTCGAGACTAAGATGACGATTAGTGTTTTAGATAATCGAAGTGGCGCCGTGATTGCGCTAACTAATGCGTCGGCGGAATTCGATTTGCTCGCCCGAGAGAAGTTCTTTGCTCAAATGACGACCATTGAAACACTCACTACTGGTATCGCTCACGAAATTAACAACCCGCTAATGGCTGTGACCACTACCTGCTCTACTTTGGCAAAGCGGTTGGATATCGACAACCCTACGGTTAACGAAGTGTTAGGCGCTCACCACGTCAGCCCTGACAGTTTCGCTGCCATTATTAATAGCCTGAAGCTACCTTCTATTACTGGAAATATTATCAGCGCCACCACACGCTTGTCAGACCTTGTCGCCAACATGTTAACCTTTGGCCGCTCGTCATCGATCCCTAAAGAACCCACTGACGTTTGCCAACTTGTTAACGCGGCCGCAGCCGAGTTCGAGCATCAGCACAATATCGAGATTGAGCTAATCCCCTGTGCCCATTGTCTAGAACCGGTAGTATGTAATCCTATCGAAATTCGCCAAGTGGTAGATAACATCTTGGGAAATGCGCGGGACGCCGCAGTCTCTATGAATATACCCCACATAACCATAACTCAGTCACAGGCCGATGGTTATCAAATTTTGGCAATTAGTAATAACGGCAAGGCGATTGACCCGAAAGTGGCAGAACAGGTCTTTGCCCCCTTCTTCACAACGAAAGAGGCCGGCTCGGGTTATGGGCTTGGCTTAAGCTTATGTTTTCACATCATCGAAAATCGCCACGACGGCTCTATTCGAATAGGGCTCAATGATCGAGGGGAAACGGAGGTGACCATTGAGCTACCAATACAATCAACTGATGAGTTGCCTACATCTATCGCTCAATAGATAGAGGGTTAGAGATTACGATTCAACAGGGGTGTAGACAATTCGCGGATAGCCCTTGCCATTGAAGTGGTAACCTTCACCACAGATAACGCACTGATGGTTTTTTTCGTCAGTTACATCCCGCTCCAACTTAATTACCATGCCCTTTTCGCACTTGTCACAGAGATAATTAATTTCTACCGGCTTAACTTCGCGACGTAATTCCGCCATTTCGCTCTCCTCTCGTTACTAAAAATAATTACGCTAATAGTCGCCTAATACGTCTCGTTAGGCAACATTCAAATAGCGATTCATCCGTCGCTTCGCCATCGTTTGCTTTCCCTAAAGCTAATAGTTACACTTGAAACCAAAATAACAATGATATTTATAGGACGTTCACGATGAAGAATAGCGCCTACACAGCCATACCCGTTGATGAAAACGGTTATGTTGCTTACTCCAAGGAGGATACTTCCACTTGGAAGCACCTCTTCAACTGGCAGCAACCGCTTGCCCAGAAGCACGCCTGCGCCTCATATCTAGAGGGAATGACAACGCTCGGCCTGTCTGAAAACGGACCTGCTCAGTTACCGGAGGTCAACAGCGTTTTACTGGCAGAAACGGGTTGGCAGCTCGAACCGGTTGATGCGCTTATCAATTTCAAGCGATTTTTTGGGCTCCTTGCCGAGCAAAAATTCCCAGCCGCGACCTTTATGCGTCGCCCAGACCAGCTTGAATACTTACCCGAACCCGATCTCTTCCATGAAGTGATGGGCCACTGCCCTATTCTTTGTAACCCTGAGTTTGCGACCTTTACGCACTGGATTGGTAAGTTGGGCGTTCAATGTAACCACGAGCAACAGGTCGCGTTAGCAAGAATATATTGGTTTACCATTGAATTTGGTTTGATACGCGAAGCCGGCGCTACGAAGATATTTGGCGGCGGGATCCTGAGCTCTCCAAAGGAGATTAATCATTCCTTAGATCTTGCTCAGGTAAGTCATCACCCGTTTGATATCGATACAATTTTACGGACTCGATACCGAATAGATATCCCCCAACCTAACTACTTCGTCATGGAGTCAACTGACCAGTTACTCGGGATACAGGACAAAAAGTTATTAACTCGAATCGATAACGCTATTTCTGACTTAAAATCAGCTGTGATATAACTAAGTTATTACCCATAGATTAACTGGTCATCATCAAGGAATTCGCAACATGGAACTGGCTCAATTTCTGCCCTACCGCCTTTCGGTACTATCGAATGTCGTCTCCAATGCGATTTCGGAATACTATGCGGATCGTTTCAATTTGAGCATTTCAGGTTGGCGAGTTATCGCGCTGTTAGCACAGAAACCACGTTCAACAGCCGTTGACTTGGCATCGACGACACAGATGGATAAAGTGGCTATAAGCCGTGCTGTAGCTAGCCTAGTTCAGATGGGATATATAGAACGTGAGCCCTGTACTGTAGATCGAAGACGAGCCTATCTAACACTTACTGACAAAGGCATCGAGATTTACAACGATATTGTGCCCGTTGCTCAGTCCTACGAAGATAAGCTGGTAGAAAGCCTCTCTGAAGCAAAACGAAAGCAGCTCGACAACTTGCTTGCCGAGCTGCAAGCCAACGCGAATACGCTGACCAAAAACGCTTAGCCCTCTGCTGAAGACTCCATCTCTACTTTGAGAGTCTGTGTTGGGAACGCAATTTGCGCATTGTGTGACGCGACAATATCCATCACCTTGATTAGCACATCTTCCTTTATTTGATGATACGTCGCCCAGTCGGTAGTGCGGGTGAACGTATAAATAAAGAATTCTAAGGCTGACGGGCCGAAGCTTAGTAAATTAACCATCAGAATCCGATTCTTATCAATCGCATCGTGATTAGCCAGCATTTCCCTAACATCATCGATGATGTTTTTTACCGCCGCAGCGTCATCATAACGAACACCGATAGTTTCCTTAATGCGGCGGTTCAACATCCGCGATGGTGTTTCAACGGATATTCTCGTGAAGGTAGAATTTGGCACATAGAGTGGGCGCTGATCGAACGTTCGAATTCGCGTTACCCGTACGCCGATCTCCTCAACGGTTCCCTCGATTTCCTGATCAGGCGAGCGAATCCACTCTCCTACCACGAAGGGCCTATCCATCCGAATCATGATGGAACCCGCGAAGTTAGCGACTAGGTCCTTGGCTGCTAAGCCGGCTACCAAACCACTCACGGAACCAAACGCTAGCAGGCTTGAAAGATTGAATCCTAACGTATCTAAGGTGTAGAGAATTCCGCAGCTTACGGCAAAGAGACGAATTAAGGTCCGCAGTGAATCTGCGGTGCCTAGGTCAACACGTGCGGGGTGGTACCTATCCGTAGAGATGTTTAACTGTAGCCTTCTCGCAAAGCGGAACATTACCCACGTAAAGACCCAGGCGGCTGAGAGTTTCAATAAACTCACTACCCCTAACGGATAACCTTTATTGAACCCGAAGTGCTCGATCTTCGCCAGGGCATAAAGCCCAGCGATAATAACGAGGAATGCCGAGGGACGGCGCAAGCCGAACCATATCGCATCCAAGATGTCACCGCGCGGATGCTTCTCTAGGAGCTTAAAAAGCTGATCCACAACATACAGTAGTACGATGGTTGCGGTGACGATAACAGCAATCTTTTGCCAGAACTCAGCGGGTGAAGCGGCGATTCGCTCGAACAACATGCCAATGTCGTACGCTTCAATACCCGCTGTTAGTGCTTCGGTCGACTCTTCCATTATTTTTAGACTACCTATTTAATTGCGCTCAGCGCCTCATCGTAATTGGGTTCCGAACCTACTGACTCAACTAATTCGGTGTGAGTAACCAGCCCTTCTGCGCTGACTACCACTACTGCACGAGCATAGAGGCCACGCAGCGGACCGTCAGTCATCGTTACGCCGAAAGCATCACCAAAACTCGAACGAAAGCCGCTAGCGCTGACTACATTATCCAAGCCCTCGGCTCCGCAGAAGCGGGAAAACGCAAACGGCAGATCCATGGCTACACAGAGCACCTTAGTGGCCGACAAGTCATTCGCTCGGCGATTAAATTCGCGAACCGACATCTGGCAGGTAGGAGTATCGATACTCGGGAAGATATTCAATACGATGGACTCACCGCGATAATCTGCAAGTTTAATGTCCCCCAAATCGACCCCTGTTAAGGTAAAGTCGGGAACCGCTGAACCTACCGTAGGAAGGTCACCAGTGGTATGAAACTCTGCATCACCTAATTTAACAATTGCCATGATATTTCCTTAATAGTAGGTTTTCGGAAGAATAACCTGTGTTGCTTGGCGCTCAATCTCCTCGCGATTCATCAACACGGGTCGTAGCTCTCTATTGATAAACATTGCCGTTTGATCCGTTCGAAACGGCGTTAATCTTGCAATACTCTGTCCGTAAGGTGAAATAACTTCTGCTCGATATAAAGCGCCATCACGCCACTCTACTATACCGTGAAGCCCATCTCCGGCAACAACTCTACGAATCCCGTAGGTCTCGAAGTCATCCGCGTCCGCATGCATTGCTCTGAGCGTATCTGGAGCGCCACTTACGCCCCAAAAATTGCCGCCATCTACTAGGCGATTTATCTGTCCCCAACGCGGGGTCAAGGTGCCAAGATTGGTTCTCAAAAGATCATCACAGAAATCCAGTTGCTTCAAAAATGAAGTCTTAATACGGCCGAATTGACTATCCACCGCTTCGAGCATACAAACACCCAGGGCTGCACCTCGATTCGCTTCATCTGCGCTGAAGTCCCAGGCTTTCAGCACCTCCGAAGCCTCCACCAAGTATTCGGGGAGATCCTCTTCTAACCCCGAGCGTAGATAGCTGACTTGCAGAGATTCTGCACTGAACGTGACGTCGTACTTAGCATTAACTAATTCATCAAAACTCAGCGTTTGATCACCACCTAATAGCTCATGTGCCCGTATAGCACGGTTATTAATTTGCTGTTCATAATCGAGCTCTTGAACCACAGTGAGCGAGTCGTTTAGCTGACTCACCGCCCAAGGAGATTGATTCGTGGCCACTAAGACTCCTGAACTTGGGTTCGAAATCGCGGGAACCGAATCTGCGGGCAGATACTCCGTCCACAATTCACCCTCGCTACGATTAGGCATTAACGCATTATGACGGTAGTGAATATCGCCCGTCGCATCGGCGGCGATGAAGGCAAAACTCGATAGATGATTCTCAGCAAAAATACTGCGCCACTGAGCCACCGAATCGGCCTGCGAAAGCTGGTACCACTGATCAATCTGACGATATTCTCCGGCGCCGGCATAGCGAAGTTGAAAATAACGACCTTCCTGTTCTAATACCGGCCGTCCTTCGCCATCACGATAGCAGCTCAACGGTAACGGAACTCGTAGGGCTCTATAGATCTTGAATCCAACGGCACAACCATAGCTTTCAACCTCAGACTCTGGAAGTTCAAACACATCCAACAGATTCGGCTTGTTAACGGTAACGCCCCAACCCATAGCATTATTAAACCCGATAAATGGTACTGGGCTTCCGGGGAAGAAACCACCATAAAACTGCCAGCCCGTAGCGCTTTCAATGTGTGCCTCGTACCACGCTAATGGGCCTCGTAGCGGCTGGTGCGAATTCCACAATAGCAGCGTGGAATTGGTTTCGGTTCGCTGCGGAGCAATCGCTATGGCATTTGAGCCGATGGGTAACTCATGCTGCTGTAATTGGGCTACACCACTCGCGTTGGTGTGCGCAGCGATTTTCGTTTTTAGCTGCTCATCAAAGCCATAGAAAAATAAGTGTTGCAGATGGAAACCTGCCAGAAGATCGCGGCGAGTAATGGGATAAAGCTCAGGAGTAGCTCGTTTTACATCGGTGCCGGCATAGGCGTTAACACCGTCAACATAGGCCTGCAATAGCGCCAGCGTTTCAACGGGCAACTGTGATTCAACATAACCAGATTCTAAGGGCTCCCAAACACCTAACAGCCGAATTAGGTAATCAGCAGTTAAGCCCTCCGAACCTTTAAATTCCGCGGACTCACCGCGATACATAATAATGGCCTCTTCGATGTCTTCAAGCCGATCTTGCGCTTGCGCATAACCTAAGCCAAACGCCACATCGAAATCATTGGCACCATATATGTGCGGTACCCCTACACCATCACGAATAATCTCAACATCATACTGCTGCGCTTTCGCTCGGAATACTTGTGGCTGAAAATTCTGACTACCCACGAAGAAAAGAAATTGCTCGGTAGCAAGCAACACGACAAAGAGGCCACCCAAAATTTTGGCGACCAGTAAACCCTTGGAAGATTTAGCCTTTGTGGATTTAGCGTCCATCAAGTAAACGCCCTAAGCCACCCAGAACAGAACCTTCACCTTGGTCTCGGCCACCGTGTGAGCTTGCTGCCGAGAATACTCGATTAGCTAAACGTGAGAAGGGTAAACTCTGCAGCCATACCGTCCCATGACCCGATAACGTTGCTAGCGCAATGCCTTCACCGCCAAACATCATTGTCTTAAGGCCACCTGCAAGCTTGATGTCATAATCAATTCCCTGAGTAAAGGCGACTAAGCACCCAGTATCTACCCGCAGTGTTTCACCACGAAGTTCTTTTTTAACAACCGTTCCGCCCGCATGCATGCAGGCAATCCCGTCACCAGAGAGTTTTTGTAGGATGAAACCTTCCCCACCGAACAAGCCCGAACCGATCTTTCGGTTAAAGGCGATATCAATCTTAGTGCCCAGAGCTGCGCAGAGGAATGCGTCCTTCTGACAGGTCACCTGTTCGCCATATTCAGCAAGGTCGAGGGCAATAATTGAACCGGGGAAAGGCGCTCCAAAAGCAATCTTAGTCGGCTTCGAAGCGTGATTAGTGAAGTGCGTGGTAAATAAAGATTCACCGGTTAACAGGCGCTTTCCAGCGCTAAATAGCGATCCCATCATTCCCTGATTGGGTTCAGAGCCGTCTCCCATTCGAGTATTAAATTCAATGCCGGCCTCCATGTAATTCATGGCCCCAGCCTCGGCCACAACGGTCTCAGAGGGGTCTAAGCTTACCTCTACAATCTGTAAATCATGGCCGTGAATTTCAACATCTAGTTCGTGACAACGTTTCATCTTGAATTCCTCTTTAGTCTGGGCACAGATTAGCGGAATCTACGATGATTGACTAGTCGCTAGTCTCCTCACTAAGGAGCCAGGACTGGGTACGATAGAAGAATCCAATGTAGCCTCGGACCATCAGTTTGTTGCCCTCGCGCCAGATCCTACATTCATAGGTCTTACCATTTTCCGGATCTAAAATTTCGCCATCCGTCCAATAGTCACCATCAAAGCTGAGTCCTTCAATAATGGTCAAGCCAATCACCGGTTCGTTAAGCTTCTCGCCGGTGCACTTTTCACAGACAGGGTTAGGCTCCTCAGGGTTGATCAGTTCAACAATACGGCCATACAGTAAATCCCCATCCAGGTAGAGTTCGACCGTAGATTTTACTTCACCGGTTGAATCATCCACAGTATTCCAATAACCAATAGGCGCCTGTTCCGCCTGAGTCACCGTTCCTACTAATAACAAACTAAAAGCGATTAGCCGTGCGAAAAGCTTCATGAATTACTCCAAGATCATTAACGTTAGATTGAGGCTGTTTCTAGTAGCTCTGAGCTTGGCATCCCTGAGTGAAAGCGGAATTCCTCGTCGCGACTGATTACTAGCTTAGCCTCTAACTCACGAAAGTACGAAACTCGTTCATCAATGGATTCACCCGCTAGGGTTTCGGCCAATTCAATATAATCCATGAAGTGACGACTTTCAGAGCGTAGCAAGGAGGTATAGAACTTCTCTAATTCGGCGTCTAGGAATGGCGCTAGCTTGGCGAAGCGCTCACAGCTACGGCACTCGATAAATGCGCCAATAATTAGCGTATCGATAAGCCGCGCTGGCTCTTCTTTACGCACTGAAGCCATCATCTTCGCTGCATAGCGACTAGCACTCACATATTCGTAGGCAACCGAACGCTTTTTCATAATGGACATCACCTGCTCGAAGTGACGTAGCTCCTCTCGCGCTAAGCGTGACATTTTGTAGAGCAGATCACTGTGCTCGATATAGCGAAAAATAAGATGAAGCGCGGTCTTGGCAGCTTTCTTCTCGCAGTTAGCATGGTCGATTAGCATAATATCTTGGTTGTTTATTGCCACCGAAACCCACTCGTCAGGTGTTTCACAACCTAAAAAAGCCTTAATAGGCGTTAAATCAACGTCTTTTGACACAAACTGCTCCAGTGATCTGTTTCCGAATGGGGCTATTATATCGCCCGTTAACTAGATTGCGAGCGCGGGTTCCGCCTACCCCTTGCGTCATCAACCTCCCGCCACGTAGACTAAGAAAATGACCGAGACCTTCAACCCAAGCAAACTCATCAGCGCCTTCGAACAGGTGGCGTTGCAAAGCCAGACGATTGTCACTCAACTATCACCTGAAAGTTGTTGGCAGCAACGCGAGCCCTTTCTTTGCAGCCTCACTTCCAGTTTAAGCGATTATTTCTATCGCGACGGCGACGACGGACGCGCAACGAGTCAATGTTGCGGGGTGATATGTGGTGCTAATAACGCTGAGATTGTGGCGCTAAACGAGGCCAAAGACAGCTTTAAGGCTCTCATTGCTAACTACCGAGCGCAATACCCAAAGGAAACAAAGTCCTGGCAGCGCTCCATTTTTACCACCCACTCGGATGCTCGCCAATCCCTCGCCGATTCGGCCCACGGCCGGTTAAACCTGAAAGCCTGCTGGCGACGTGTTCGCGTCATTGACCAGCCGGTAAAGAGCATTAGTTACGCTTGGTACAAGAACGGGCGTTCCATTAAACGGGTGGACTACCAACAGGTAGTTGATCGCCTTGAAAGACTTGATCGTCAGGGTGTAGATATTCAGCAGGCATGGAGCACCTTAGCGGGTATTAGCTCAACCACAGAACTCTGTATTGTGCAGAAACAGGCACCGCTGATACGCGCTAACGTTCGTCTCGGTAACGGCGAGATGATCGCCTTTAACTGCTCTACCCCCATATTTTTAACGGCTCAAGATTTCCTTCCCATGATTAAACCACTTCCGGCCTCCGACGAAAAAACACCACGAAAATCTCGCAGTGATCAACGCATTGACAGTGTACCGCTCATCCCAATGCTTCGAGTCCATCGCTATTTAGCTGCCAAGTAGACGTTTTATCCTGCTAAGCAGACGTTTTATCCCGCTTATAATCGCGGTGAATAGTGCAGGAATCCCCCATCAGTTCTATGATTACTAACAATTACTAGTCAACCTAGCTATTTAAAGCCCTAGGCCGCTTAACTTAAGGCGCAGAATTCATTAGAATAGCGCCACTAAAAATCAGACTAACAACGAAGCCATTGGGGTTTCGTTTCACTTTAGAGGAATTAGTCGTGCTTGAAGCGTATCGTAAACACGTTGCAGAACGTGCTGAGCAAGGTATCCCACCTCTCCCACTTAACCCACAGCAAGTTGCTGAATTGGTTGAGTTACTTAAAAACCCACCGGCTGGTGAAGAAGCTACTCTCGTTGAGCTAATCAGCGAGCGCGTGCCGCCAGGTGTTGATGAGGCTGCTTACGTTAAGGCAGGTTTCTTGACTGCAATCATTAATGACGAAGCTAACTCGCCGGTTATCACTAAAGCCGATGCCGTTAAACTGCTTGGTAACATGCACGGCGGTTACAACATCGAGACTTTAGTTGCTCAGCTCGACAACAGCGATCTTGCCGAAGCTGCAGGTGAAGAGCTGAAGCATACTCTGCTAATGTTCGATGCCTTCTACGATGTTGAAGCAAAAGCAAAAGCTGGCAACGCCGTAGCGCAGTCGGTAATGGAATCATGGGCAAACGCAGAATGGTTCACTAACCGCGATGCAGTAGCCGAGTCCGCTAAAGTGACGGTATTCAAAGTGACTGGTGAAACTAACACCGACGATCTTTCGCCAGCACCGGACGCATGGTCTCGCCCTGATATCCCGTTGCACGCACTGGCAATGTACAAAGTTGCTCGCGAAGGTATTCACAACGCCAAAGAACAGATTGAAGAGCTCGACAAGAAAGGTCACCCAGTTGCCTTCGTTGGTGATGTTGTTGGTACGGGTTCATCGCGTAAGTCAGCCACCAACTCTGTACTGTGGTACACCGGTGACGACATTCCAGGAACGCCTAACAAACGTGGCGGCGGGATCTGTATTGGCGGTAAGGTTGCGCCAATCTTCTTCAATACCATGGAAGATGCTGGTGCACTCGTATTCGAAGCGCCAGTTGACAAGCTTGCAATGGGTGACGTGATTGAGATTCGCCCTTACGACGGCAAAATCCTCAATGCCGAAACGGGTGAAGAGCTATCTAGCTTCGAACTAAAGTCCGACGTTATTCTGGACGAAGTTCAGGCTGGCGGTCGTATCAACCTAATTATTGGTCGTGGTTTAACGGGTCGTGCTCGCGAAAGTCTAGGACTAGCGCCTTCTACCGTATTCCGCGTTCCTTCTGAGCCAGTAGCGACTAAAGCTGGTTATACGCTTGGTCAGAAGATGGTCGGTAAAGCCTGTGGCGTTGAAGGTGTTCGCCCAGGAACTTACGTTGAACCAAAGATGACAACGGTAGGCTCTCAGGATACTACGGGCCCTATGACTCGCGATGAGCTTAAGGACCTTGCATGCCTAGGTTTCTCTGCTGACCTCGTGATGCAGTCATTCTGTCACACCGCGGCTTATCCTAAGCCAGTAGATATTGATACTCAGCACACGCTTCCAGACTTCATGATCAACCGTGGCGGCGTTTCACTTCGCCCAGGAGACGGTATCATTCACTCGTGGTTGAACCGCATGCTGCTTCCGGACACTGTGGGTACTGGTGGTGACTCTCACACCCGTTTCCCAATGGGTATTTCATTCCCAGCGGGTTCTGGCTTGGTAGCATTCGCTGCTGCAACGGGCGTTATGCCACTTGATATGCCTGAATCAGTATTGGTTCGCTTCAAAGGTGAAATGCAGCCAGGTATCACGCTTCGTGACTTGGTCCACGCGATCCCTTACTACGCTATCCAAGAAGGTCTACTGACCGTTGAGAAGAAGGGTAAGAAAAACATCTTCTCTGGTCGTGTCCTAGAAATTGAAGGCCTAAAAGGTCTTACCGTTGAGCAGGCGTTCGAGCTTTCTGACGCCTCTGCAGAGCGTTCAGCTGCTGGCTGTACCATCGCTCTTGACGAAGATTCAGTTGCTGAATACCTGACCTCTAACATCACCATGCTTCGCTGGATGATTGCCCAAGGCTACGGCGATGCGCGTACCCTAGAGCGTCGTGCCCGTGCGATGGAAGAATGGCTTGCTAACCCAAGCTTGATGAAGGCTGATGCGGATGCTGAGTATACTGCAGTGATCGAAATTGATCTTGCTGAAGTCACTGAGCCGATTGTTTGTGCACCAAATGATCCTGATGATGCGCGTCTACTTTCTTCTGTTCAAGGTGACAAGGTTGATGAGGTATTCATCGGTTCATGTATGACCAACATCGGTCACTTCCGAGCTGCTGGTAAGCTGCTAGACGAACAGCAAGGTTCTGTTGCTACTCGCCTATGGCTATCACCGCCAACTCGCATGGATGAGCACACTTTGATGGAAGAGGGTTACTACAACATCTTCGGTCGTGCTGGCGCTCGTACTGAAATGCCGGGCTGTTCATTATGCATGGGTAACCAAGCACGTGTAGGCGCTGGAACTACTGTTCTATCAACCTCTACCCGTAACTTCCCGAACCGTTTAGGTGATGGTGCTAATGTTTACCTAACCTCAGCCGAACTCGCTTCAGTAGGCGCCATTCTTGGCCGCCTGCCTACGCCAGCTGAGTACAATGAGTACGCAGGTAAGCTTGATTCGATGGGTGCTGAGATCTACCGCTACATGAACTTCGATCAAATCGAAAGCTTCCAAAAAGCGGCTGCTGATGGCAAACGCATCGCGGCAGTGCAGATTGATGAAGTGAAAGCTTAATCATTCTGAATAAAAAAAGGAGCCGAAAGGCTCCTTTTTTTTGCGCTATCTAAACTTGATCCAACCAATAGCTCTTAAGCTATTTCTACCCAAGAGCAAGTTGGCAGCGCCCTGTTAAGGCACTGCGCGACTCACTAATCTACCAAGCGTTTAGCTGTACTTTAGTACATCGTCATCAAGGCTCACCACAGGAAGCTCTGAAACCTCACGATAGTAGTCTTGACTGAACTGCCATGGCGAGCGATCACCCTGCTTCGGCATTAGGTGCCCTGCGCGCTGCAGGTAGCCCGGATTGAAGTCATCAGGGGAAATGAAAGGCTTGCGCTCCATATCCGCATCGGAGTCACGAAGTTCTGGCGTCACCACGCAAACGCCCTTCTCGTCCATGTGAGTCAACAACCTACATACATACTCAGCAACTAACTCCGCGCGCATTGTCCAGCTAGTTCGAAGATAACCGAAGATGTTAATAAAGTTCGGCATCCCCGAAAATAAGACCCCGCGATAGGTTGTCATTGAGGCAAAATCAACGGGTTCACCCTCTAAGCTGACTTGAACACCGCCGACCATTGCTAAGTTAAAGCCAGTGGCAGTAACAATGATATCCGCTTCGAGTACCTCGCCACTCTTGAGCAATATTCCATTGCTAACAAAACGATCGATCTGATCGGTTACAACCGAAGCCTTACCCGCGTTAATACCCGCGAAGAGATCACCGTTAGGCACACAGGCAATTCGCTGCTGCCAAGGTCGGTAGCTCGGCGTAAAGTGCTTCTCGATGTCAAACTCCTCACCCAGAAAGCCACGAACAGTCTTCAATAGCTCGGCTTTAATGAGATCTGGGTAGGCATTTGAAGCTTCGTGAATTTGCTTGGCGTCGAATAAAATCTTCTTACGAACAATATCGTGAACTAATGCTTCAGGCACATCAATTTGACGAAGCGTGTCCGCCAATTCGTTCTTATTCTCCAACGGCACGAAATAGGTTGGCGAACGCTGCAACATGGTAATGTGCTTAGTGTCACCAGCCATGGCAGGGATGATTGTCGCTGCAGTGGCTCCCGAACCAATGACCACAACCTGCTTATCACTGTAATCGAGATCCTCTGGCCAGTGCTGCGGGTGGATTATCTCGCCATCAAAGTCACTCATTCCTGGGAATTCAGGGGTATACGGTGTTTTATGATCGTAGTAGCCGGCGGCCATCCAAAGCACATTCGCTTCCAATACAAACGGCTGATTCTCGGCACCAAATACGCCTTTGATTACCCAGCATTTCTTTGCCGCCTGCCAGTCCGCATTGACAATCTTGTGATTGAAGTAGAGCTGATCATTGAGCTTACTTTCAGTGATCACCTCGCCCATGTAAGTAAGAATTTCTTCGGCTGAGGCGATAGGCACACCCGTCCAAGGCTTAAAGCTATAACCGAAGGTGTATAGATCGCTATCGGAACGAACGCCTGGGTACTTATGAGTTAGCCAAGTACCGCCATAGCTCTCCATACCCTCTAGGATCATGAAATCGTGGTTTGGGCACTTCTCTTTCAAATGATAAGCAGAGGCGATACCGGATATACCTGCCCCGACAATTAGAACATCTGTTTTATATTGTTTTGGTTCGACCATTTGGCACTATCCCCAATTGAATTGAATAAGCAAAAACTACCACGGTCAACGCAATAGCCTTTGTCACCCAAGTAACACTTAGACGCAAATACCGCCGTTTCATGGGGTTATTATAGTTTGGGTGACCAGATACGCCCAACCACCGAAACGCTAACACGCTTAGGCGGTGCCTCAAGGAGCATGGCGAGCTTATCCTTCGGGGCTCGATAATAGTGAGGAGTCATGGCCAGCAGCTTCTGTATTAGCTCTGGCTGGTCTATGCGCAGCTCGAACTCAATTGGAATTTCGCACTCCAGAGTACAACCTGCCAGGGATGGAATGGAGGCGGCTTTGACCTCAGTATACAGCGCTTCTTTTAGTTCAATAAGGTGGTCCCGCGTTGGGTCTACCGTAATAATTCGCCCGCCGGGTTGAAGCACGCGAATAAACTCCTCCTCAACGGGAAAACCAAAGAGCGATAGTACCGCGGAAAACTGTTGATCTTGGTAAGGCAGATCCCGATTGGAAGCGACCGTAAATTCTATCTTAGGGTATTGCCTCGCCGCCGACAAAACCGCCTCTTTGGAGATATCACTACCAGAGATTTCCCCACAGTATTGAGCTAGCGCGCTGGTGTAATAGCCCTCTCCACAGCCAGCATCAAGCACCTTGGCGGAGACCCCGTCTAATAATTGCGCTATACCGGCAACAATGGGTTCGTAAAACCCTAGCGATAACCACTCACGGCGCGCTTTAACCATTTCCTTGGAGTCACCGGGATTCTTTGAGCGTTTATTCTGGACTGGTAGGAGGTTTAGATAACCCTGTTTAGCGCGATCAAAGCTATGGCCATTGGCACAGCGGACGGGAGTGGTATCAGCCTCTAAGGCCTGTTGACAGATGGGACAGCGATAGCGCGCCATAATAGCTCCTAATAATCAGCTATTCATTATAACGCGCTTCGCGGGGAGTTCTAACTACTAGTTGATATCGTTATAGAGTGTGGTAATCCAACGTTCATTGCTAATGAACTGCCAACCCCAGTCGCTCCACTTAGCGGGAACATCCTCGTCGATCAACTGCTCCAAGGTCTTACCCTCAGCCTTAGCTGCAGTCATCCAAGCAATGGAATCACCTAGCATCATCTGGAAAGTTTGATAATCCGATAAAGTCGCTAAGTCACCGTGTCCAGGAATGATTTTAGTTTCAGCATCCATATTGGCAATCATTGCAGTAACGGCATCATAGTAGCCTTGAACACTGCCACCGCCATCCAGATCAACATAGGGAAAGCGGTCTTTAAAAAATAGATCGCCAGTATGAACTACATTAAGCTCGTTCCAAATTACGATTGTATCGCCATCCGTGTGCGCTGGGCCTGGGTGCACCAAAGAAAGGTGCTGACCATTTAAATAAACTTCCATTGCAGAGGAATAGGTAAGACTTGGTAAGCCTGGCTTATCGGCCGCCACAAGGCGAGTACGGACGTTATTATGAGATAAAATGTGCGCGTGCGCTTCCCAAAACGGGTTACCGCCAGCATGGTCACCGTGGTAGTGAGTGTTTAAAACCAAAGTCGCGTCGTAGCCAGGAAATTCAGCTTCGATGGCTTCGTAGTGACGTTCAGATAATTCCGAGAACTGAGTGTCAATAATCACCACCCCGTCATCGCCAAAGCTCAGACCAATATTTCCACCTGCGCCAAAGAGCACCCAGACATTATCCTTTACCTGGCTAAAGGTTAATTCGACGTCAGCGAACCGATCCTGCGCCATCGCGAAGGTCGACACCAACATCATACTCATACCTGCAAACAGCTTTTTCATTATATAGATTCCTCAGAGCAATATTTAAGTTCAACCTTACGGAAGTTAACGCCCTTCGCGCCTCAGTAGTTCCCGAATAATAGCCCACTCATGACACATTGTTAGCGATTGTGCGTACTTCGACTAAGCTACTAAGAATTGACTATTGAACAACACTCACTAATTTACGATAATCCGCGCGTATGAGCCCAAGCTTGCCATTTTCGGCGACTTTCCGCCGGCCCAAGTGCTTATACGATCATGACTTAACTTATTGAGAGAGCGATCATGCACGTAGAGAATGACATCAAACTTGGGTTCAAAGACGTACTCATCCGCCCTAAGCGTTCTACGCTTAAGAGCCGTTCACAGGTTAGCCTAGAGCGTACCTATACCTTCCGTAACAGCGGCCAAACTTGGACTGGCGTACCGCTAGTTGCTGCCAATATGGACACCGTAGGAACGTTTGAGATGGCGACCGAACTTGCCAAGCACAAATGTCTTACAGCGGTTCACAAGCACTACACCATCGACGAGTGGAACAGCTTCTTAGCCGCAGCTGACAACTCAATTTACGATCACATCATGATTAGTACGGGTACCTCAGAAAGTGATTTCGAGAAGATCTCCTCGGTCATTACTACTAATCCTAAACTTCGCTTCATCTGCATTGACGTGGCCAACGGCTACTCCGAGCACTTCGCCGACTTCGTTCGCCGTGCTCGTGCGGCATTTACCGACAAGATCATCATGGCCGGTAACGTGGTAACGGGAGAGATGGTTGAAGAGCTACTCCTGTGCGGCGCAGATATCATTAAAGTGGGTATCGGCCCGGGTTCAGTATGTACTACTCGCTTAAAGACCGGTGTCGGCTACCCACAGCTTTCTGCCACCATTGAATCTGCTGATGCGGCACACGGCCTAAGTGGTCATGTGGTTTCCGACGGCGGCTGTTCTTGCGCAGGCGATGTAGCAAAGGCGTTTGGCGCAGGTGCTGACTTCGTGATGATCGGCGGCATGTTCGCTGGACACGATGAGTCTGGCGGTAAGACTGTGGAACACGATGGCAAGGTATATCGTCAGTTCTATGGCATGTCTTCGTCTACCGCCATGGACAAGCACTCCGGCGGTGTAGCGAATTATCGCGCCTCCGAAGGTAAAACTGTTGAAGTACCTTATCGCGGCCCAGTCGTTAATACCATTAGCGATATCCTCGGTGGCGTCCGTTCAACCTGTACCTACGTTGGCGCTTCGCAACTGAAAGAGCTCTCCAAGCGAACTACGTTCATTCGCGTCCAAGAGCAGGAAAACAACGTTTTCGGAAAGGAATAACTTTTTCGAAGATCAGAAGGGGTGCCTTAGGGCGCCCTTTTTTTTGCTCTGAATCTAGACATTAGCACTATGCGTGGAATATCCCCACCGTAATGCTGACGATAACTAGCAGGCAATCCAAAATCAGCAACGAGCAACGAGAGTTTGGCCGACATACGACTAAGCATTAATCGTGGCGCGACTAAGAGAATTTGATGAATAAGATAGTTTAGCTAAGAGAGTGTTTGAAATGGGGTGGACGATGGGGCTCGAACCCACGACAACCAGGATCACAACCTGGGGCTCTACCAACTGAGCTACGCCCACCATAACTGGTGGTTTGAAATATGGGGTGGACGATGGGGCTCGAACCCACGACAACCAGGATCACAACCTGGGGCTCTACCAACTGAGCTACGCCCACCATATTCTGATGCCAGACACCTAAAATGGCGCGCCCGGCAGGATTCGAACCTGCGACCAATGGCTTAGAAGGCCACTGCTCTATCCAACTGAGCTACGGGCGCCGAAGGTTCAAACAATGAAAATGGTCGGGGTAGAGAGATTTGAACTCCCGACATCCTGCACCCAAAGCAGGCGCGCTACCAGGCTGCGCTATACCCCGAAAAACTCTTTACTGGAAGGATTGAGCCAATCCTGTGAAAGCATGTTTCACCGTGTCCGAACTTAGCGATTGGGTTATCGTCCAAGCGGTGCGAATAATAGTAATCCCCCTGTGCTAAGTCAATGAAAAATTTACGAAAATTCCCCTCAACAGAAAAAAATACCACTTTAGAGCCCGATAAAGTTTTTTTGTTAGGATAACCCCATACAAAATCAATCTCATGGAATCACATTGTGGATACTTTAATTCTAGACGGTAAATACCAAGCCAGTTGCTACGAAGATGAATTTCGTACAGAAGTCGCCAACCTCAAAGCGCGTGCCAATAATGCCACACCTGTGCTCGCCACAATTCTAGTGGGTGCAGACCCCTCCTCTGCCACTTATGTGCGTATGAAAGGAGAGGCCTGCCGCCGAATTGGTATGGACTCGCGAAAGATTGAGATGTCCGAGCAAACAACTACCGATGAACTGCTCGCTACCATCGATGAGCTCAATGCCGACGAGAATGTCCACGGCATTCTCCTCCAACACCCTGTCCCGGCGCAGATTGATGAGCGTGCTTGTTTTGATCGTATCGCACTAGAGAAGGACGTAGATGGCGTTACCTGCTTGGGATTCGGCCGGATGGCCATGGGCGAATCGGCCTACGGCTCCGCGACCCCCGCTGGAATCATGCGCTTGCTAGAAAAGTACCAACTTGAACTATCTGGTCTTCATGCTGTGGTAGTAGGCCGAAGCCCAATTCTTGGTAAACCCATGGCTCTCATGCTGTTGAATGCTAACTGTACGGTAACAGTTTGCCACTCGCGCACCAAAGACCTAGAGCGCCACATCCGCCAAGCCGACCTCGTGGTTGGCGCGGTGGGCATCCCGGAATTCATCAAAGCTGACTGGATTAAGGATGGTGCCATTGTAGTGGATGCTGGCTACCATACTGGCGGCGTGGGTGACATTGAGCTTGCACCGCTACACGGACGCGTTAAGGCGCTTACGCCCGTTCCAGGTGGTGTAGGTCCAATGACCATCAATACATTGATTGCACAAACCTTAACGGCCGGCACCAAGGCTATTAAGTAGCTAGCCCTTTTAGCAAGTTTCCTAACCAAGCTGATTGGCTAAGAAACTCTAATTTCCCTAATACAACAAAGCCCAAGTGATGTCACTTGGGCTTTGTTGTGTGTTCAGCTCAGATTTTGGCAATCAATGCTCAGGCTTCGACACCTAGAGCTCCGCCAAAAACTCCAGTTCTGCCTGTGAACGCAACTGCTGACGATGGCTCTCCCAGAGTTCGGCTACTCGCTCTTGGTTCAAGATCTGACGATCCACCAGGACACCCGTTGCTAATTCACCTCGCTTCGCTCCTACTGGAACTTTTGCGAAGACAAATTGATTGGAAATCAAGTCCATGAACGGTCCAGACTTTGAGGTTGGCATCACGAAGCTCAACTGCAGTCCTAAGCGGTTGGTTAGGTAGTCAATAACTTCGCGAGAGCGATGCTCATCCATCTTCGAGAACGCCTCGTCAACCAATACCATACGCAGGTGTGAGCCACTTTCTGAGAACTTGAAGGCCGAGGTAATTGCTGCTGCCCGAATAATATAGGCCGGAGTCTCCAACTGACCACCCGAACCAGTACCATACTCCGATAAGGCGATAGACTTCTTGCCCTCTGGAGTTTTGTAGATCTCATAGCGGCGATAGCGACGGTAGTCCGTTAAGTCCTCTAGATTCTTCAGCGCACGCTGCTCGTCTTCATCTAATAACATCGCCATCAAGCGATCCCGGACATGCCCGTATTTGGCAGATAATTGACTGTCAAACAGACTGTTGGTAGCCCCCTCAATGGACGGTGCACGGGTGACTTCGGCAAAGAAATCCCAGTACTCTTTAAATTCGGGCTCCCACTCCCAGCCGAAACTATAACGCTCGCGGTCCGCACCAAAGGCGTGATGAATAAGCTCGGCATTCAAATCCTCAAGCGCCCGCTCCCCGTCGCTCACAGACTGGTAGACAGAGTGGCAGAGGTGAGTCACAAAGGTATTATCAAAGCTCTCTTTGTAATGTTTGAGCTGTTCGTACTTCTTGGCTAAAACATTATTCTTCAGACGATTGTACTCAACGTCAATTAAGGTATGGGTGTCGACCACACAATCAAACAGTGCCTTGTTAAGTTGACGGCTTTGCGGCATGAATGGGATGGCCGCAGCTTCATCAAGAGTAGCATTATGTTTAATCAAACAACTTTCCAGCTGGTTAATCGAGGCACCCAATTCGTCGCGCTTCTGTGTAGCCAGCTCAGTAAGTGACTTAGCACTCTCTTGACTGGCGCGCTCATCCGCGCTAATTATTGCGTTTTCAAGGTCATAGTCGGGCCAGCGAGCAGCGAGCTCTCTAAGGTTTGTCTCAGCTTCGTCAACTAGCGCTTCCGTTTCTAACTGCTGTTTATTAGATCGCTCTATCTTGCGCTCAATTTGGCTAAGCTCACTATTGAGCGTTCCTAAGGCAATCTGCAGCTGTCCCAGTTCCTCAGCAAGCGATCGCTCATCATTCAGTACCTGCTCTAACTGAGCATCTAGCTCGCCGTGATCGCCAGCCTCAAGCAGCGAAATCTGCTTCCGAAGGTTATTCGCGCTCTGCAGTGCATTGGCCACATTTAGCAGCTCGTCACCAATGGCTACTGGCTGAACCTTCGCAAGTTGCTTGAGCGCATCGCCAATAATTTGCCGCTGGGTAGAAATTCGACCTAACTTTTCCAACTCAGAAGACAGCTGTTCGCGCTTCGCGAGTTTGGAACGCTCCCGAGCACCTTTACCGAATACCAGTTCATGGTCGGACAGGCCACATTTAAAAATTGCATAACCGGCTGCACCAAGGCCATTCGCAGTTAGCCCTCGGCGGACATTACCCAAGTCGCGAGTTGTATCAACCTGTAAAACATTAGCGAAACTAGCAGTGATAAAGGCCTCTGCCGCGGCATGTTCAAAGCGCATTAGCTGCACGATACTATCACTGGCTACACGGCTAAGCTTCGCCACATCAGCGCGGGCTTTTCTTCCTTGAACAACGCGTACTCCGCGTCCGACATCAGGATGCTTGCGAAGAACCTCAGCAGCTTCGGCCTCAAAGTCTTCGTCAACAATGATATTAAAGCGAGCGCCACCTAGATAACCTTCAATGGCGCTCTGCCAGCGAACATCGTCGACGCTCACATAGTCGCACATTACCCGTGCATCAGCCTTAGGTAGCGCTTCCGCTAAGACGACCAAGGCATGACTAACATGACGTGGATAGCTACTGCGACTCTGTTCAAGGCTATCAATCTGCTGTTGCAAACTTTGACATGACTTAGTTAAGGACTGATGTTCGCCCGCAAGTTTCGCTTGCTCCGCCTGCAAGGATTGATAGAAAGTCCCACCAAGTCCGGTCGGTGAGGCAACTTCTGCCAAGCGGCGCAACAGACGCTGATTTTCCATCGCTGACTTGGCGAGCTCATCAAAACGACTTTCATCAATCCAATCGGCACTCATTATCGCACTGAGATCCAAGGCCTGATAATTCTGAGTAACCGACCGTGCCACTTCCACTAAAGCATCGCTCTCTGCAAAGGTAGATATCTTATTCTCGCCAGCGCTTAAGAACCGCGCAATCGCAAGGGCAGAATCGACCTTAGCTTGTTCTTCGAGGGCCGCTTTTGCGCACCTTACGAGATCAGCTTCTGTCTTCTTAAGTTCCTGTTCCAGGCGAACCGCATCGGCTCCCGAAAGTCCCTGCTTCTGGGCCTCAAGTGAAATCAGCTGCTGCCTTAGAGAGGCCTGTTGCTGCTCTAAGGTAGATCGACTATCACTATTGTCCTGAATATTCGCACGGACTTGCTGTTGAACCTTCTTAGCTTGGACGTAGTCGCGTTGGTCACTGAGGTATCGTGATTGAGCAGCGGTGTATTGCAGCTCGTTGGTCGCTAGCCATTCACTGATAAAGAAACTGGCGTGACCCTGGGCCTTCTCTAACAACTCAGTACTGGCTCGAATTGCCCCCGCTGAAGACTCCATACCATGGATCGTCTTCATCAAGCTTGAAACGTTGCGAATAGCCTCGGCGAGGTCCTTCTTCTCAAGCACCTCGTTGGCCACAAAATCATTAATTGAACGAACCGGCTTATACGCCATAAAGCGAGCAAAGGTCTTTGCACAGTGCATTGCCTCACGATCACTCACCGCATCATCTTTGCCGCGTAACGCGCCATAAAGCCTACCCAAATAGGACTTTTTCCGATCGTAGCGTTCAATTAGGTGGGACGGGTAGCGCTGCGCCAAACGCTGTCCGAATTTAGCGCCATCACTAATCTTGTGGTCATGGACGAAGTCTTCAAGTGAGAGCTGCTGTCCACGCAGTAAGAAGAACTGTAGGGAATCCAATCTCGCAACGCGCTGGTTGCCAGACTGTTCTAGGTGAGCGCGGCCGTGAAGAACAACCGCAAAGGGCTCAACCTCCTCGCCCTCTGAAGGCCAAAAATTAGCGGCCAAGTAGCCATCAGTTCGCTGTGGCCTAGAGTAACTGCCATCATCACAACCCAAAAAATAACTGGCCAAGGTACGAACCGTCTTGCCTCGCGTGCGCTGAGTCGATTCGTCCTGCCCCGGGTTGAAGCTGTATAGATTGTCATGCGCCGCTGTCATTAGCGTTTGAATTGCGTCGGCCGCGGTAGTCTTACCCGAACCATTTCCCCCAGAGAGAAGATTTAACGGCCCAAAGTCGAAGATTTGATTTGGTAGATTACCCCAATTTACAAAGATAAATTGCTTTAGATACATAGTCTCACCCTACCCAAAAATCGACTTATTAGCGTACTGATCTACCACAGCTGAATCTGTTGCTGCCTCTACTTCAGCCTCTACTCCAGCCTCTACTCCAGCCTCTACTCCAGCCTCTACTCCAGCCTCTACTCCAGCCTCTACTCCAGCCTCTACTCCAGCCTCTACTCCAGCCTCTACTTCAGCCTCTACTTCAGCCTCTACTTCAGCCTCTACTTCAGCCTCTACTTCAGCCTCTACTTCAGCCTCTACTTCAGCCTCTACTTCAGCCTCTACTTCAGCCTCTACTTCAGCCTCTACTTCAGCCTC
>JBEDTZ010000018.1:0-159184 GCA_040119265.1 Pseudomonadales bacterium
ACTTCAGCCTCTACTTCAGCCTCTACTTCAGCCTCTACTTCAGCCTCTACTTCAGCCTCTACTTCAGCCTCTACTTCAGCCTCTACTTCAGCCTCTACTTCAGCCTCTACTTCAGCCTCTACTTCAGACTCTACTTCAGACTCTACTTCAGACTCTACTTCAGCCTCTACCTCAGCTTCTACCCCAGCTTCTGCTTCTACTTCAGCCGGGCCATCAGTCGAACTCGCGTCAACCTCGTTAAGTGAATCCATTAAGCTAGATAGGACCGAATCGGTTACAAAGGTAGTAATAGCCGGGCGAATAGCAAACCAGCAATTCGGATCATCCAATTCATCAAGATTGACGGAAATCACACGGAGTTTGCGTAATTTTCGGAACAGCGTTTTTCGTTCATTCAATGACGAAGGTAAACGGCGATCTAATAGGTTAAAGAGCGCCACCGAATAGCTTTCCATTGTCTGACTAACACCACCGTGCTCATTAATGTCACCGGCGCGAAGACCAATCTCATATTGAGCACGAAGAACTAACAGCAGCTCAATTTCCTCGTTCGACAAGGCAACACGAAGCCCTGTTTTAAAGGGGCTGGAGACGGCCTCATGTCCAGGTGCCTCGGCGGCAGGAGGGAGCACTCTAACGAAACGCCCGGCTCTATCGTGGAGTAGTTGAAGATCCATAACTCCTAAGTAATCTGCAAGCTCTTGCTCACAGCGCACGAAGAGATCGTAAATTTCTGCTTCAACAGAGGATTCATCGCGGGAGATGACGCCATAATTCAGCAGTCGCTGCAGTACCATCTTGAATTGTGCCAAAGCAATATCGAGGCTTTGTTCTAAGGTAGTTTCGAACGTATTCATACTAAGACACTCGTCTTTTTATTGTGAATTTATCACGGCTATCAAAATATTTGTCGTGCTCGGTTTCACCCGTCGCGACAACTTCAAAATCACTGTCGCCCGCCCCACTCGCCGCGCCCGCAGCCACAATATTTGCCAGCATCATTAGGTCTAGGGGTTTATCAATTTTCCAATCAGCGGTGGTTCTCACATCATCACCGACAATGTTCTGCAATGCCTCTACAAACTGTTGATGACTCATTGCGAACGCCTTATCTAACAGCGCACTAATCTGGATAAGTCTTTGGCCTTCATCGGAGACTTCGATTTTCGCTTCAGCCGTTTGCACTAAGGCATCGGTAGTCCTTCGTTTAAGTGGCTTCACCTGCCCGGGATCAATAAAGCCAATCTCAACCGTACCCATTTCCTCAGCGAGTTGAGACAGAATACGCTCCCGCTTGGCGTTTGGTACTCTGCCCAACTGTGCCAGCGCATCACTCGATGACTGCACAGCTCCGCTAGATAAGCTTGTTAACTGGCGAATAATTGCGTCAGCGCGTTGAGTGAATGATGTTAACGCATCTCGTACAGCCGGCAACATGACATCACAGGCGTTGCGCAGACGCTGTTCTATCATCCGCAACAGCTGCTCATACCAAATCTCGTGTTCGCTAAAGCCTTCTAACTTCAAGGCGCGCAAGTCGCGTTCCACCTGAAGACGGGTGACTTTCTTGGATTCACGGAACTTCCGTAAAAGCTGAAGAATTTCATCTCGATAGCGCTCTACACTATCGGCCGAGAGGCGGACGGCTAAATCAGGTTCGAAGCGACGCTCGAGAAAGTCAAAGAAACTATCCGCGGCAACATCTGCCTCACCTTCATTTTTAACTTGGTCAACTAACTGGTTTCTGCGCTGCTCTAGCTCAACAATAATATCGCTAAAGTCGGCAATAATTCGCTCCGAGTACTCGCAGGCGTCTAGTAAATCGTGAACGTCATGCCCCACCACGAAAGCCTTCAAGGCATTGCGTGTATTACGAGTATTGCGGTGGTGGGTACGAACTTGAAGTGGATTATCAGCTACAAAGGCCTGTGCGAAATTTCGCCCAACGACACTCAAGCCGTAGCTTGCCGTCATTGAGACCGCGTCGGCTCGTTCATCAAGCCAAGCGTTCTCGCGAAGCTGGTTAAAAATCCATAAAGCGAGCTTTCGGGGATCTGAGGCGAGGAGCTCAGTTTCATCTTCGAATTGAGCGCCCGATCGTGCGATGGTATCTGCAAAGGTATCAATAACTTGCTGACGCGACAAACTTTGACCGTAATCGGCTAGAGAGGTGAATTGACGTCGATAGAGGCCCGCTAAGCATGCTGAAACCACTTCGCGGTACTTACCATTTAAGGGGCGAAAGAAATGCGCCCTACTCCCTGAAAAAAACATAGCGCCTGCAACTTATTATTTTAATTTCAGACTAAAGCAGTCAGCGGACTCAGGCAAGCCCTTTAAGGCCCGCCTGAGCAACTGTTTAGGCCTTTCGCCACGTCGTCCCGTTAGGTCCATCCTCGAGGATAATACCGCGCTGATTGAGTTCATCACGGACCGCATCGGCTTTCGCCCAATCTTTAGCCGCCTTGGCCTCATTACGAGCAACTACCAACGCATCGATCTCTGCACCTTCGTCGGCGTTAGTACCGGCACTAAACCACGCTTCGGGATCATCACCAAATAAGCCCAACAGCTCGCCGGAAGCAAGTAGTTGACCTTTCACCTCGGCACGAGTCGCTTCATCGGCACCTGATAGGCGTTTTAGCAAACCGTGCAAAGCGGCTACCGCATTAGGAGTATTAAGGTCGTCCAGTAGACTATCCCAAATCACTGAATCCTGGGAATCGACCGAATCGGCGACTACATCCTGTAGCTTTCTCAGGGCTAGATAAAAGGTATCTAAGGCCTGCTTTGCAGCGGCGAGCGATTCAGGTGAGAAGTTAACTTCACTCCGATACTGGGCGGATAGCAAGGCAAAGCGCAACACTTCGCCCTGCCACTCACTTAGCAGCTCATTCACCATGCGGAAATTGCCTAAACTCTTAGACATCTTTTCGCCATCGATATTGACGTAGCCGTTGTGCATCCAGAAGTTAACGAAACTATCGCCATCGTGGGCACAGCAGCTTTGCGCCATTTCATTCTCATGATGCGGGAACACAAGATCTCGGCCACCACCGTGAATATCAATGGTGCGTCCAAGGTGCTTCTCAATCATCGCTGAGCACTCAATATGCCAGCCTGGTCGACCACGTCCCCACGGGCTATCCCAACCTGGCTCATCATCAGCAGATGGCTTCCAAAGTACGAAATCACCGGCATAACGCTTATAGGCTGCCACTTCAACTCGCGCACCGGCTAGCATATCGTCCAGAGAACGATTCGACAGCGAGCCGTAATCATCCATAGTCTGCACGGCAAATAATACGTGACCTTCGGCTTCGTAGGCGTGATTGCGCTCCACCAGTGCCTGAATCATCGTAATCATTTCCGGAACATGCTCCGTTGCATAGGGAACTACATCCGGTGTGAGTGCCTTTAGCTCCGCCATATCTTCCGCATAGGCCTGGGCATAGTGACTAGTAATTGCGCCAATTTCTTCACCGGACGCTTTGGCCGCTGCCATGATCTTATCGTCAATATCGGTAATATTGCGGGCATAAGTTACTTTCGGATACAGCGCTTTTAACACTCGGTAGAGCACATCAAAAACTACTACTGGACGAGCGTTACCAATATGAACTCGGTTGTAAACCGTAGGGCCACAGACGTACATCTTAATGTGGTTAGCGTCGATCGGTTCGAATACCTGCTTTTCGCCGGCCTGAGTGTTGTATAAGTGTAAAGTCATCAATTCGTTTCCTAACGATTAGGCGCTATCGCCTACTTTTGCCCAGGTGTCTCGTAAGCCAATCGTTCTGTTAAAAACAGGGCGATCTTCGGAATGATCATAACGGTCAGCAACAAAGTATCCTTCGCGCTCGAACTGGAAGCGTGCTTCGGCAGAAGCCGCGGCTAAACCAGGCTCAATAAATGCATCCTTAACCGTCACTAAACTCTCGGGGTTAAGCGAGGCCATCATATCTTCGCCTTTGTCAGGAGCCGCTTCATTGAACAAGCGATCATAGATCCGAACTTCCGCGCGCTTACCGTGGTCACGATTTACCCAGTGAATAACACCTTTAACCTTTCGACCATCGGTAGGGTTTTGTCCCAATGTCTCGGGGTCGTAGCTACAAATTACTTTGCTAATCTGGCCATCGGCATCTTTGATCACTTCGTCGGCTTTGACTACATAGCCACCACGAAGTCGAACTTCCTTGCCTAAGACTAAACGCTTGTACTTCTTGTTGGCCTCTTCTCTAAAGTCGGCGCGATCAATAACCAAGTTACGACCAAATGGCACTGAACGCGTGGCAAAATCATCATGCTGTGGATGCCCAGGTAGTGTTAGCCACTCCACCTTAGCCTCGTCATAGTTGGTAATTTCAATCTCGAGTGGATCCAGCACACACATAGCGCGCGGCGCACTTTTATCAAGATCATCGCGAATCGCAAATTCAAGCATGGCAACGTCCACAACCGAATCTTGACGGGTCACGCCGATCATTTCACAGAAATGACGAAGTGACTCAGGTGTAAAGCCTCTGCGGCGCATACCAGCGATGGTAGGCATACGAGGATCGTCCCAGCCGTTTACCACTTTATCGTCTACCAACTTCTTGAGTTTGCGCTTTGAGGTGACGGTATAGTTCAAATTCAGTCGCGCGAACTCATACTGGTGAGGCACAGCAGGAACGGTGACGTTAGCAATAAACCAATCGTAGAGCGGTCGGTGATCTTCAAACTCTAGCGTACAGATAGAGTGAGTAATACCTTCAATGGCATCCGACAATCCATGAGTGAAGTCGTACATTGGATAGATGCACCACTTATCGCCGGTCTGGTGATGGGTGACCTTACGGATGCGATAAATAATAGGGTCCCGCAAATTCATATTCGGGCTCGCCATATCGATCTTCGCACGCAGTACCTTCGCACCTTCATCGAAGTCACCAGCCCCCATTTGTGCGAATAGCGCTAAGTTCTCTTCAATAGAACGCTCACGATAAGGACTGTTCTTACCCGGCGCCGTAAGCGTGCCGCGATACTCACGTGCTTCATCCGGAGTTAAATCGCAGACGTACGCGAGGCCTTTATTGATCAACTCAATGGCCCATTCGTGGAGCTGATCGAAATAGTTGGATGCGTAACGAACCTCGCCAGCCCAATCAAAACCAAGCCACTTTACGTCCTGACTAATTGACTCGATGAACTCTTGGCTCTCTTTCTCAGGGTTCGTATCATCAAAGCGAAGATTGCACTCCCCACCAAACTCCTTCGCCATACCGAAGTTTAGGCAAATCGACTTGGCGTGACCGATATGAAGATAACCGTTTGGCTCAGGCGGAAAACGCGTCACAATCTTCGTGTGTTTTGCGGATGAAAGGTCATCTGCCAGAATCTTGCGGATAAAATGTGTTGGAGCAGTCTTTTCTGTACTCATTTTGGTCTCGATACGTGATTACCACGCACTTTACTCTGTGCGTGTTGATGGCGGTTTCGCTCATTCTCTAAAAGGAGTATTATACCCCCCTTTTTAACCACGCTGTAGCTAAAGAGCGAAGGAATTTATCAATGTCTGTGATTTTACACACCAACTACGGTGACATCACTCTAGAACTTAATGCCGAAAAAGCGCCGAAAACCGTTGCTAACTTCCTATCCTATGTGGAGTCTGGCTTTTTTGATGGCACCATCTTCCACCGTGTAATCGACAACTTCATGATTCAAGGCGGCGGTTTCAACGCCGATATGAGCCAGAAAGCTACCGAAGAACCTATTGAAAATGAAGCGGATAATGGCCTAACGAATGACGTTGGCACCATCGCTATGGCGCGCACTATGGACCCTCATTCAGCAACCGCACAGTTCTTCATCAACGTTGCCGATAACGCATTCCTTAACCACAAATCAAAGGATACGCACGGCTGGGGCTATGCAGTGTTTGGTAAAGTGACTGACGGCCTTGACGTTGTGGAGAAGATTAAGAAGGTTGCTACCGGCAGCACGGGTGGTCATCAAGACGTACCGAAGGAAACAGTAGTAATCGAGCGCGCAAGCGTAGCTTAATTCCTATTACTCGGCACGGAGAGTTCACATGCATCGCGTATTTATTTCAGACCTTCACCTAGATAGTCAGGATGAGCGTTATAGCGCACTGCTGACGCTACTGGATGAATTACCCTCTGGATGTGAGCTCTACCTGCTGGGCGATATTTTTGAAGCTTGGGTTGGCGACGATGACGACGCGCCTTGGCTTGCAGAATTAGCTCAACACCTCTTAGCACTAAGACAACGCGACATTCACGCCTTCTTCATGCACGGTAATCGCGATTTCCTTCTAGGTGAGCAATGGGCGCAAACTGCCGGCTTGACCATTATTAAAGCCCCATACCTAATCGAACAGGACACCGGTGAAAACTGGGTACTTTGCCACGGTGACGAACTGTGTACCGATGACGAAGAGTATCAGGCGTTTCGGAAACTCAGCCGCAGTGACGAGTGGCAACAGGCATTACTCGCGAAACCACTCGCTGAACGCAAAGCCATCGCGCTTCATCTTCGCCAACAGAGTCAGCAGTCAAATGCTAACAAGGCAGATAATATTATGGATGTGAACGCTGCCGCGGTGGAACGTTTACACCTAGAAGCCAACGCGCAAGTTATCCTCCACGGCCATACCCACCGACCAAAGATTCATGAACTTGGTGAATTTCAACGAGTGGTGTTGGGTGACTGGACCGACCATTACTACTATGTCGTTAGTGATGGTAGCCGCCTAGAGTTACTCAAACGCGCAATTTAACTTCATTACGCAAACACGCACTCTAAGCTCATCACTCTAAGCTCATCACTCTAAGCTCATCACTCTACCATAGAAGCTTTAGCGAAAGTCTGTTGCTATGCCGAGCAGACCGACTGGCTGAATACTTGGGGTTTAATTCGCTTAACCCCCCTTAAAACTTCCTTCGGGCGAATTTCGAACTAACTTTGAACGCGAAGTAGCGCCTTACCAGTCTCAATAAAGTAACCTTGATCGTCTTCTTGTAGACGCTCTGCGAGGTCATAGTAAGCGTTACGATGAAATTTAGCGGTCATATTGGGCGCCACATCAACCACTACTGAATCGCTCTCTAATCGAGGCTGACAGTCCTGATTAAGTGGTAATTTGTTGCCACAGCTGAGTACGAAAAACCAGTTGCCATCCTCTTCGACCAATAACGATACCCATAACGGGTAAGTCATTACTGTAATTTGCCACTTTTCTACTGGAGTAAGCAGGAAATAATCGTCGCCTTCACGCCGAAGAATACGGGTGAACAGATTAACAAGCCGAGCGCGCTTAATCTCAGCGCCTTCATGAATCCAGCGGCCGGTGTCATCAATCATCAAATCCATGGTGCCCGATAATTGCGGCTGCCATTGCGCTAACCCCGGAACAAACAAGCTTTCTTCTGCCTCGGCTAAGCCGGCATACTGCTCTACAGCATCAAGATTCATAATGGAATGGGTCTAAAAATGATTGTAAACACACTAAACGCCTTCTGAGCCATTAAGCTTCTGTTGAATTGCCGCCCTGTCATCATCTATTGCAGATAGAGCTGGCCAACTCGATGGAATATTTCCCGCAAACGGGCCTCATCAGCGCCATCCGCTAGCAGCACGAGCAACAGCATGCGCGCCTTTAAACCATCAAGCGTGGTACCGTTGATACAGCCAGCGCGAACAAGGGGACCCGCTGAGCCGGCTTCACCATAACTCGACGCCAAGACCTCGCCACCGCCCGTTCTCGAGCAAATGACGACATGTTTTTCTTGCGCCAGTGCTTCAACAGCTCCGCTAATATTGGCACTGACATTACCACCGCCAACACCTTCGATAACCACGGCTGGAACATCCGTAGCAGCAACCGCCGCTACCAAAATGTCATCCATATCAAACACACAGCGAACTAATGGAATAGATACCTTTGCTCTGCCGCCTTGGTAGTCGATATCTAAGCGGCTTGGTGCCGCCACATAGCGAGCTTTTGATTCCACAATCCAGCCTACCGGCCCCAAGTTGGGAGATTGAAAGGCGCGAAGACTAAACGAATGTCGCTTCTCAATCAATCGGGCCGCGTGGATCTCGTCATTAATGACAACCACCACTCCCATATCTGCGGTGCGTGGGTGCAGTGCAACGCGAGCACTCGCTAAAAGATTAGCAAATCCATCCGCCCCTAACTGCTTAGGATCACGCATGGCAGCCGTAACAACTAAACTGACACCGCTTTGCCCTAGCATCAAGTCCAGACCAAAGGCCGTCTCTTCCAACGTATCCGTGCCTTGCAGTAGGACGAAGCTATTAATGCCCGCGGCGCGCCACTCGTTGACCCGATCGATCACATAAAATAGGTCGGACATATTTAAACTCGGAGAGCCTACCTTTCGAATCGTGCAGCAATGGACCTCGGCGATTTCGTCAAGTTGAGGCAACGCAGCACAGATATCCTCTGCACTGAGATCCGGCAGAGCGCCATCTTCTCCGCTCTGCCCCATGGTGATGGTTCCACCCAATGACATAATGCCAATTTTTTGCACGTAAACTCCCTCTGCTAAATACTTCCGTAAACGCTAAACGCTTAGTCTACGGTGGCCATCAAGGCGGTATTACCACCCGCCGCTGTGGTGTTAACACTTACGGTAACCTCATGACTAAAGCGCTGCAATGCCAAATGTTGATCAAATGAATCAACAATAATCGGCAACGCACCGTCTACCTTAGCAGTAGCGGCTAGGAGCTCGTCATCGTGGGCCATCACAAGAACATTGAATCGACCTGAAGCCAGTAGCTTCAAATGTGCCTCCCGATTGGGTAAATCGACCAGCTCAAATGCGCCGTGCTCAGCGAAGCAGCTCCATCGTGCCGGAATCTCCGCATTGCTACTCATTGCAACACGGTTTCCAGCTAGTAATGCCAGCAATATAAGACCTCGAGCCTGTTCGTGCTGCACATTAGGGTCTATCCAAACGGTTGCGCGCGGTCGAAGCTCTAACGTATTTAGTTCTCCGGTTGGGCCAGGCATCACTTCCTTGTTTGCTACCAGATCATGAGCCCAATGATAAACGATGACTCCTTCGCCCTCTGCTTGGCGAAGCAGTTCCCAACGCTCCGCTCCACTAAGTTCTCGCCAAGCGCCACGTACGGTCTGTGACTCGATCCCGGTGCCACTGTACTTAGGTTCCTGTGACTGCAGCGGCGCATAGTCTAAGAAGCGCGATAGGTAGTTCGGACCACCGGCCTTAGGGCCTGTCCCCGAAAGTCCGCAACCACCAAACGGCTGCACACCAACAACTGCACCAATGATATTTCGATTCACATACACGTTACCAGCGCCCGACTTCCGTACTGCGGTATTAACATGAGAGTCAATACGGCTATGAATGCCCATGGTAAGACCGAAGCCGGTGCTATTGACTTGCTCAAACACCTTCTCAAAGTCAGCGGCCTTGTAACGCAATACATGAACAACGGGACCAAAGACTTCTTCGGTCAACGTCTCAAGGGAGTCAATTTCGTATAGGGTTGGCGGGAAGAATAGCCCACGCTCAGTCTCCGCAGGCAGTTCACATTGGTAAAGTAATTTAGCTGCGCCCTTCATTCGCTCTTCGTGGGACTTTAATCGAGCCAGCGCCGCTTCATCAATAACCGGGCCTACGTCAATGGAAGGATGAATTGGATTGCCAATCTGTAGTTCCTTCATGGCGCCGCTAATCATTGCAATCACACCGTCCGCAATATCCTCTTGCACGAGTAATACTCGCAGGGCTGAACACCGTTGGCCGGCACTCTGGAAGCCCGAACGAATAACGTCGTCAGTAACCTGCTCGGGTAGCGCGGTTGAATCGACTATCATCGCATTCTGACCACCTGTTTCCGCAACGATCACGGGCATTCTGCCACCACGCTTTGCTACGGTAGATTGAATGTGCTGAGCAGTTCGTGTTGAACCCGTAAAGACAATACCGGCTACTTCAATATCCTCAAGTAGTGCTCCGCCTGCTGTCGCTCCATCTGTTGGAATGAGCTGTAAGACTTCTGACGGGATACCTGCTTCGTAGGCTAGTTCGACGGCTCGCTTAGCGACCATCATCGCCTGCTCAGAAGGCTTCGCAAGCACGGCGTTGCCAGCTGCTAAGGTGGCGGCAACCTGACCGAGGAAAATTGCTAGCGGGAAGTTCCAAGGACTGATGCACAATACCTTTCCAAGCGGGCTTCTGCCGCTGGACTTATCGGCATCCATTGCATAGTAACGACAAAAATCAATCGCTTCGCGAATTTCTGCATCCGCATCGGTGGCTAATTTACCTGCCTCACGAATCAGTAACGCCGCCAACTCGACTTTATTTTCCTCTAACAAATCAGCCAGCTTTAAGAGCATCACAGCTCTAGCGGGGCTTCCTAACTGCGCCCAAGACTCATAGGACAAGCTCTGCAGTGCAGCACGACAATCCTCTGTAGACATAAGCGTGGTGGTGGCAATAGCCTTCGACACATCTGAAGGGTCAAAAATATCGTAGGACTTCCCTGAGAATTCGTTTTCGGCTAGACGTTTAATTACCGCATCAACCTCAGCGAGGCCCGAATATGCAACCGCTTGATCAGCGGCCAACTCGAGATTCCAACCATCGGAATTACTACGAGCGCCGAGAATACGTTGCGGTAAATCAATCTTCGGGTGAGCCAACGAAGCGTGAGCAAGCAGCTTTTCTGCGGGATCTTCAATAAGCTCCTCCGCAGGAATCGAAGGATCGGAGATTTTATTCACGAAGCTTGAGTTCGCCCCGTTCTCAAGTAGACGACGAACCAAATATGCCAAAAGATGCTCGTGCTCGCCAACAGGCGCATAAATACGGACGGGGCCGTTATAGATACCCTGTTCCTTCATTCCCTCAAACAGGTGTTCGCCCATACCATGGAGACGCTGAAACTCAAAGCCAGTATGGTCATCGGTCATCGCTAGAATATGACTAGTGGTGATCGCGTTATGGGTGGCAAATTGTGGGTAGATCCAATCGCGACTTGCTAATAGCTGCGCGGCGCACACTTGGTAACTAACGTCGGTAGTCTCCTTACGCGTATACACCGGGAAATTCGGGTGACCGCCCTCTTGGGCATGTTTAATCTCGAAGTCCCAATAGGCGCCCTTGACCAATCGAACCATCATCTTGCGATTATTAGATTGCGCAAGTTCGCGAATAAAGTTAAGCACAACGGGAGTTGCTTTGTGATAAGCCTGAACCGCTAAGCCAAATCCGCCCCACTCGCCTAATCGTTCGTCAGACATAACTCGTTCAATAAGTCGAAGTGACAACGCTAAGCGATCCGCTTCTTCGGCATCAACGGTAAGGTTTATATCGGCATCCCGAGCTAACAGAGTGAGCTCCATAAGACGCGTGAATAACTCCTGCTGAACTCGTTGGTCCTGAGAAAATTGGTAGCGCGGATGAAGTGCCGATAATTTAATAGAGATTCCAGGACCATTAATTGGACCCGCTCCCTTAGCCGCTTTGGCGATACTTTTAATCGCATCGGCATAGGCTACAAAATACCGATCTGCGTCGGCCATCGTGCGTGCACCTTCACCCAACATATCATAGGAGTAGCGGTAGCCTTCCTTCTCCCACCGAGCGGCCTTTTTAAAGGCTTCGCCTAGATCCTCGCCTAAAACGAATTGCTTCCCCATCACCGCCATAGCGATTTTTACCGAGGAGCGAATTACCGGCTCGCCTACTCGTCGAATAGTGCTAGTTAGCGATCGTTTGGCGCGCTCAGAATCCAGCTTTCCTAGGTTTAAAAACTTGCCGGTGAGGAATAAACCCCATGACGAGGCATTCATCAACCATGAGTCACCCTTGCCCACGTATTCGCCCCAATCACCCGCCACAATCTTATCCGCGATTAACCGGTCTGCCGTGAGGCCATCTGGGACGCGCAGGAGCGATTCGGCCAGACACATTAGTAGAATACCTTCCGCCTCAGAGAGCGAATACTCGCGCAACATGCTTTCCACTCCAATCGTATTTTTCGACGATTCACGGATGTAGTTAATGAGCTGTAACGCGTTAGCCTTAACCTGATCAGGTTGACTAGTTAAGGTACTGGTGACTTGCAATAAATCCTGTGCAACAGACGATTCAGAGCGGACAAAGTAGCGATCGACATCAGCGATTTGATTGGCAAAAGTAGAGAAGTTAAAGGTCATGTAGAGTCCACCAATTACAATACAGAGAGTATATGTCTAGATTTTAGACAAATACTGCAAAACTGCGATCATGCTAACCGAAATTGGGCATTTACGACCATCTTTTTCTAACTACTGGAGTATAAATAAAAAGATTATGCGCCGAAGAGTTTTGAAACAAAAAAAAGCCGACTTATGTCGGCTTCTATGCATGATTAATTCTGTTGAGGTAACGATTTAATCACGGAGTAGTAATGTACACCCTGCTGACATAGCAACCGCCAACAGTGCTGCGGCTGGGATCAACACGATGAAATCAAAGCGAGCAAAGGTTTGCTGAATGAAATCACCTACGGAGAAGCCCGAACTGCCATAAAAAACGGCGACAGCAGTGAGTAATGCCGACAGTACCAAAATAACTTTACGCCATTTTTGGTAGCGAGCCATCTGCTCCTGAGCAATGGCATGCATCACGCCGGCACTAAAGCCGTCGTCTGGGATGTAATGATTACTATCATCGCTGTCGTTAAGCAGCGACTCTAACCATCTGTCATCTATGTCTTTAGCCATATTCACCCTCTCTTTGCCATCCGGCTAGTAGCGACGCTAACTTAGCCTTTCCTCGGTTTACATGAGATTTCACTGTACCAAGTGGTAGACCCATAATAGTACTTGCTTCCTGCTGTGTCATCTCTTGTTGCAAACATAAATAGATTGCCATGCGTTGATCGCTCGACAAAGTATCCAATGCTGCCTCCAGAGCTTTGCTTTTCATCGGTGCATTAAAGTCCGATTCAACTGCAGATTCTGGAACTTCTTCAACGTAGTCTTCTGGTCTGCGTTTCTTAGATCTATAATAATCTCGATACACATTCCAGGCAATACGAAATAACCACGTCTTAAAGCCTGCTTCTTTCCGAAAATTCTTAACACCCTTGAACGCCTTAATAAACGTATCTTGAGCTAAATCATCGGCGGTGGCCATATCGCCACCTGTTAATTTTCGCAGTAGCTGTCGCACATCACTTTGGTACATCTTAACCAATTCACCAAAGGCGTGCTGACACTGTTTACTCTGTACTCGAGCGATCAGATCTTCCTCACTGATCGCCATAATCTAAATTCCCTTTTAAACTTGCTCAGCTGACTTCGGTGAAATCTTGTGAAGCCAGAGATACGCTATACCAATGAATAAGGGGACTAGCGCTACTATCAAGGAGTCAAACTTCCAGTTGAATAGCTGATAAATCAAGATCCCTGCGCCAATTGCCGTGAGTATCGCCCCGCGACGAAGATCACGATCTACTGCTCGCGCTGACTTAGTGGCAGCAGGTGTATCTGACAGTAGGCCTTTAATCTCTTCAAGACGCTCGTTATCTAGGGTCGGGTTCTTAGCAACAATATCGCCAATAGTATGAGTCACTTCACGACGGCGACGGAAACGGAAATAGCTAACCAACGCAACGATGAATACTGGCATACCGAAAACCGAGATAATTGCAGTGATAGGAATTAGCACCTCCGTCCAGAAGTATTCTTCTGATTTCTGCTGTTCTCTCACCACAAGCCAAGAATGAAACTGCTCTGGATCCAAGGATTCTGCTTCGGCACCCGCTAGTTCGAGTTCCCGCATCGCCATCTCAATCTCAGTCTCAAACTCCCGCGTTTTCAATTCTCGCGTTAAGCTTTCGCCCTCTTCAATACGAGTACGTAGCTCATCAACACGTTCGCGAATAACCTCACTGCGAGCAATTTCAATCTCCTCGCCATCTTCATTGATCATGACAACACGCTCTGTGCCTTCGTCATCACTGATCGTAAAGCTGATAGCGCGCTTTCCTTCGCCACTGCCATCATCAATGATAAATTCAACGGTCGGTGCGCTCTCTTCAACCACCTCAACCTCGAATTCCGACTCTGCGTCAAACTCGGTCTCAGCTTCCGATTCCTTGCTCTGCTTTCCTTCAACAATTTCATCGGTTACAAACGTGAATGAAATCGGGGCCTTAGCCATTGCTGGAAAGCTCACCGCTCCCGCCAAACCGGCGATAGCAAGATGCTTCAATAGTGCGTTTGTCATAGTAAAGTTCTCTTTCGTATTTGAGTTATTAATATTGACGCTCTAGCTCACGGTTTGGATGCAAGAAACTGTAATATTTATTTTTTGGCCCGCAAGGCAGCTATCCACTGCTCTGGAAAACGCAATTCGCCATTTTCATCCAGTTCGGGATAGGCAATCTTCTTTTCTATACAGTAGCGCATTAATCGGGGTTGAGTCACTTCGAACAGCAGTTTCTCTGCCTCCTTCTGCTCCATTTGCCTCACCCCATAGGAATCAGTGTGCTCCCGTTGGCGCATCGCCTCATAGAGTATCAAAGCTGCCGCCACCGAAACATTGAGGGATTCAACCGCCCCAATCATCGGGATTGTCACTACATGATCACACAGAGCAAGCGCCTCGTCGCTCACCCCAAACTTCTCATTACCCATGACAATAGCGGTGGGCTTGGTGTAGTCAATCGCTTTGAAATCAACGGACTGTTCACTTAGGTGTGCTGCAACAACCTGAAAGCCCTGCTCTCTTAATGGAGCGATAGCCGCCGACGGAGTGTCGTGAGTGACTACATCTACCCACTTATGACTGCCCGCTGCGGTACCACGGAAGGTTCGAGCGCTGCGGTGATCAAAAACACGATGAATACGCGCAATTCCCACCGCATCGCAGGTACGAAGAATGGCGGACAGATTCTGTTGCTTATGAATACCATCATTCACCAGCGTCAAATCTAGCTGTCGATGGTCAATTAGACGATTAAAAAATGCGAAACGTTCGGGAGTCATGGGTATTAGTTCATTGGGTAACAGACTTAATAGTTAATTGGTTCATAGATCTATTAGATCGTTGAATACAGATTCATTCACTAATAGTTTCGGTGATTCACAACTTCATGAGTTGATTGAAATTTTCCGCCGTTTGTTCGGCCAGTACTTCTACGGAAATACCACGCAGTTCCGCAATATACTCAGCAACGTCTCGAACATAGCCTGGAAGGTTTGGCTTACCACGGTTAGGGGCTGGTGTCAGCCACGGAGCGTCAGTCTCGATCAGTAATCTATCCAACGGAATTTTACGCGTGACCTCTCGTAACTCAGAAGCAGAGCCAAAGGTAACAATTCCAGATATTGAAATGTGATAGCCGAAATCTAATGCCGCTTTTGCCATCTCCCACCGCTCCGTAAAGCAATGCAAGATACCACCCGCTGATGGACAACCGAACTCATTAATGAGTGCTAGTGTATCCTCTTCAGCAGCGCGAGTATGAATAACGACGGGCTTTTGTAGTACCTTCGACTGCCGTAGATGCCAACTGAAGCTATCGCGCTGAGTCGCGAGCTGCTCCGCGTCTTTTTGATAGTGATAATCCAAGCCGGTTTCACCGATCGCAACCACCTTATCGTGAGCTAACCAAGTTAATAGCTGTTCACGATTATTATCCTCCGATACGGATAATGGGTGAATACCTACCGAGGCCCAAACCGAATCCTCGCTCTCTGCTATCCGCAAAACTTCGGGCATCGTTTCTTCATCTACACCAATACACATCATCCCCGTTACTCCTCGAGAACGAGCATCGGCAATTGCCTCAGCCGCGCTGATGTGTAGGCGATTTAAGTGACAGTGTGAATCAATTAATCTCATTTTATAGCGTATGCGTTGGTCTTGCCGACGCCAATGTCCCTGTTAGTAGCTGTTCAATATGTTGCTTCACGTTCTGTTCATCTTCTACAAACTGAAACCCCGCGCCCGCAGGCTTACCCGTTTGCGCCCCTCTAGGGGTCAGCCAAACTACTTTACCGGTCACACCAAACTTCTGCGGATCATCAAGAAAACTTAAGGCAAGAAAGACTTCATCACCCATATTGAACTGACGATGAGTCGCGATGAAAACGCCCCCATCCTTTACAAATGGCATGTAGGCCGCGTATAGCGAAGCACCATCTTGAAACTTGTGATTTAGGAAACCACCCGATCCTGCATTACTCATTCACTTAACCTTTTAATTGAAACATCTTCTTCCAAATGAAAATCGAATTTGCGACTCATCCGGTACCAGTCCATTAACAGCGTTTCTAGTGTCAGCTGAGCGTTGGGATTCGCTCCGGATAATAAACGATCATAGAGCGAGTTTAGTTGCGCTAAAAAAGCAAACCAATCATGACTCGGTGTTTCTATGTGTCGAATTGCCTCTTGAACATACCCGATCCACCAATAAATACAATCATCGATCTTGGTGGACGAGAACTTCTTCGCAGCCTGCAGCACATCAATAGATTGTTTCTCTGCAAGCGCCAACAACCAACTCTTTCGGTCTGAATATTCTTCAGATTCTAGCAGCTCGGTAACTTGTATTGGTGCGCGAAGTGCGCGCTTAGCAAAAAGTCGCGGGAGCTCTTCAATACCCCGCGCCGTCAAAAACTCAATGGCCTGAGCCTTTGTAGGGAGGTCGAGTTGCTGCAATTGGGTTCGACTACGAATGGTAGGTAATAATCTACCGGGACTGGTGCTATGCAAAAGAATATAACAGTTGCCCTGAGGTTCCTCTAAGGTCTTCAACAGTGCATTGGATGAACTTAAGTTCATGCGCTCAGAATCCTTGATGAGAATCACTTTGGTGCCGCACCGTGAGGTCTTCACAACAAAATCAACAATCGTCTGGATCTGAGCAACCTTAATAACAGCAGACTTTTCCTCAGTCTGAACTGCCTTAAAATCCGGGTGGCTTCCCGCGGCAAACCAATTACAGCTCTGACACTGACATCCCTGATCCCATTGATCGCGTTGACAGAGCAACGCTTGCGCAACGGTATCCGCCCAAAGTTCACCACCAATACCTGGCGGGCTCGCCAGTAACAGCGCATGAGCAAGACTCCCGCTGCTGGCGCGACGCTTAATCGCATCAATAGAAGTGGCTATCCACGGACAGTCGGCTAGCGATTCCTTCATGCAGATACCGAACCTAAAATTTTTGTTAGTCCTGCAGCAATTTGCTGCTGAACCTGCTCAAGTGTTACCGCGGCATCAACAATTAAAAAGCGCTCTGGGTTAGTCTCGGCCCGCTCTAAGTAGCCACGTCGAACCCGATCAAAGAAATCGATATTCTCCTGCTCAATACGATCCGTGTCACCGCGATTTTGAGCTCGCGCCATACCTATACGTGGATCCAGATCTAACAACACAACGAGGTCAGGACGCAAATCCCCCTGTACCGATTGCTCTAACTCAACGATAAATTCTGTCCCCAAACCGCGCGCGACACCTTGATAGGCATAGGTAGCATCAGTAAAGCGATCACAGAGCACCCAGGCGCCTCGCGCGAGTGCGGGCTTAATAACCTGCTCAATATGTTGAGCTCGCGCAGCAAACATTAATAGCAACTCTGCAGTAGGACTCATTAGCTCTGCACGCTTTGCGAGTAATAGGGTACGAATCTCTTCAGCAAGTGGTGTGCCTCCTGGTTCACGAGTCTCAACAACTTCGAGACCTCGCGCTCGGAGAAAATCGGCAATAAATCGATGGTTCGAGGATTTTCCTACCCCTTCCCCACCTTCGATGGTAATAAACTGTCCGCTACTCACTGTTAACGCCCCTTTAGCTGATATTCACGTACCGCACGATTATGTTCCTCGAGCGTACGACTAAAATAATGGCTCCCGTCGCCCTTGGCAACGAAATATAAATAATCACCGTCACCCGGATTCACAGCAGCTATAACGGCTTCTCTGCTAGGGCTTGCGATAGGTGTTGGCGGTAAACCACGAATCACGTAGGTATTCCAAGGCGTGGCTTCGCGGAGATCGCGTCGACGAATATCACCATCGAAGCGATCACCCATGCCGTAGATCACCGTGGGGTCCGTCTGCAAACGCATACCCAAGTTAAGGCGAGAGGTGAACACCGCGGAGATTTCTGGTCGCTCCGCTGCCACCCCAGTCTCCTTTTCAATAATCGACGCCAAAATGAGCGCTTCGTAGGCTGTCGTGACTGCAGTGCGATCACTGCGACCTTCCCAAGCCTCGGTGAGCCACTGCTCCATAAGACGCTTGGCTCGTTGTAATACACCCACGGCACTATCGCCTCGGTGGTAGAAATAGGTGGAAGGTGCCAGCCAACCCTCAGCTGAGGCCGTATCGATATTCATCTGCTGAGCTAACTCAATTGGGGAAGTGCCTGAAATATCATAGTTAAGTGCCTCGTGACTCTGGAATAAGGCGACAATCTCACGGATACTCATTCCCTCAATAATAGTCAGCTGATAGCGCTTAACATCGCCCGTTGCCAGCCGATTCCAGACCTGCTCAGCGCTCTCTCCTGCCAGAAGCTGATATTCACCAGACTGAACCGATTCAATTCCCTTCCAGTTAATCCAGCGCTGAAACCAGATGGATTCCGGAACTAAACCCATCGCCGCCAAATCACCCAAAATAGCACGCTGGGATCGGCCTGCTGCAATATTGTAAACGCGATCTTCCGTTAGCTGATTATCGGTCCATTGCGATTGCCAATGACTATCCACTACGAGCGCAGAAACGATCACGAGCAGTGAGGACAACAGTAGTCCAATCAGAATTTTCTTAATCATTGTTAAATCCAAGCTCTCTCGTGAGTGACTGTAAATCGTAGTGTTTACTGTCTTGATAGTGATGGTGGTCAATCTGCGTCACCGGCGCACATCCCATTAGCGCATTGCTTAGGTAAACGCTTTGAAAGCTACCCAGCTCTTGCTGCGACACAGGTCTTATCGAGAGCGGCCAGCTTTGCGCCTTAGCGTAGTCAATGACAACTGAACGCATCACACCCGAGACTCCATGGTCGTTTAGACACGGCGTTACAATGCCCTCGCTGCCAATAAAGAACAAATTGCTACGGGTCGTTTCAATCACATCCCCCTGCGCACTCAACAACAGTCCGTCTGTGAGTTGCTGATCCTGAGCCAACCCCTTTAATTCAGCCGCTGCGTGGCTATATTCCGCCGCGCTTACCATCTTCAAACCGCTCGAGAACGAGCGCTGTGGTAGCTGGGTAGTCAGGCTTACAAGCTTCACCGCACCGGACTGATGGCTCAGATCCGCTCCACCCCAGGCGAGCAGTTGGCAATACGCAACATTATCCTGAGCGCCATATCCTCTGCCAGTGGAGCGAGGAGACCACTGCAAGCGCAACCATTGCAGCGATGATAAATCAATGGTTTGTAGAAACAGCTCGGCTGACTCGATACTAATAGCCATACCGAGTTGAACCGCAGCGCTTCGCACCCGCCGCCAATGGGTTTCAAGGAGCGGAATCCGACCATCAACGATTCGCAGCGTTTCGAACACTCCCTCTCCGTACATCAGCGAACGGTTGTCGTGGGGGATGGTTCCGTTCTCAACCCCATCTACCCAGAACCTAGTCACCCAGATACCGTGTAAAGAGAAGAGATCCGTTTGTTCCGCCAAAGCCGAATGAGTTGGAGAGCGCTGAATTAATAACTCGCTCTTGACTGGTATGCGGCACAAAATTGAGATCGCAGCCCTCATCGGGGTTATCTAAGTTAATCGTGGGAGGTGCAACTTGATCACGAATTGCCAACACACTGAAGATAGCCTCCACCGCGCCAGCAGCTCCCAAGAGATGGCCAATCATCGACTTGGTAGAACTCACTGCTACCTGAGAAGCATAATCCCCAAGCACAGACTTAACGGCCAAACACTCAGCAACATCACCTGCCGGTGTCGAAGTCCCATGAGCATTGATGTAGTGGAGCTCATCGGCGTTCAAACCACCATTATTAAGGGCCATTCTCATTGACTGAGCGGCGCCAGCACCATCGCTTGGTGGCGAAGTAATATGAAAGGCATCGTCGCTCATGCCGAAGCCTGATAGCTCTGCATAGATGTTCGCACCACGGGCCTTCGCGTGCTCTAACTCCTCTAGAACCAACATTCCTGCACCGTCAGAGAGGACAAAACCATCGCGATCACGATCCCAAGGTCGACTAGCAGCCGCTGGGTTATCGTTGCGAGTAGATAGCGCTCTTGCAGCGGCAAAACCACCGAGCCCGACTTCGGTTGTGGCCATTTCACCACCCCCGGCAATCATTACATCCGCATCACCATACTCAATCATTCGCGCGGCAAAGCCGATGTTATGAGTTCCCGTTGTACAGGCTGTGGTGATAGCTACATTGGGGCCCTTCAAACCATATTGAATCGCCACATTACCCGCTATCATATTAATAATTGAACCGGGGACAAAGAATGGGCTCATTCTCCGCGGACCTTTGGTATCAATTATCTGACGTGCTGATTCGATATAACCAATGCCGCCAATACCGGAGCCTATTGCAGCCCCACAGCGCTCACTGTTTTCGGCTTCAAAGTCGATTCCCGAATCATTCACCGCTTGAACGGCTGCCGCAATACCATATTGCATAAAGACATCCATCTTTCGAGCATCCTTGGGCGAAAGATAGGGTGACACATCGAAATCTTTGATGGAGCCACCGAAATGTGTGGTAAAGGTACTCGTATCGAACTGTGTTAGCGGCGCGATTCCGCTTTTTCCAGCCAGTAGGTTTGCCCAGGTAGTGGCAATATCATTGCCGAGAGGGGTTAAGCCACCTACTCCAGTTACTACTACACGTCGCTTCGACATGACTACTCCAAAAAGCTACAAATTATTGCCTAATCTAGCATAAAAAAAGCCGCAACTAGTAACCTAGCGCGGCTTCTTTTACTACAGAGACGATATTAGTCGTCTAGGTTTGCGTTGATGTAATCAACTGCCAACTGAACTGTAGTGATTTTTTCTGCTTCGTCGTCTGGGATTTCAGTATCGAACTCTTCTTCAAGAGCCATTACCAACTCAACAGTGTCTAGTGAATCTGCGCCAAGGTCTTCAACGAAAGACGCGTCTAGTGTGACTTCGTCTTCTTTAACGTTAAGTTGCTCTGCTACGATTTTTACAACGCGATCTACGATGCTGCTCATAATATCCATCTTCTCCGATAGAGGTTAATGTGGCACGTTTTTTACGTGCTTATAAAATATAGGACGAGATATTACCCGTGATTGTGGACAGATTCCAGTGAAAAACCCCAAAAACTGTGACCACAAACACCCTACATGTACATACCACCATTCACATGAATGGTTTCGCCAGTGATATAAGCGGCTGCATCACTAGCAAGAAATGCCACTACCGCGGCAATTTCTTCCGGCTGACCTAGTCGCCCCGCTGGAACATTAGACAACATCATCGCCTTATGTTCCTCGGTGAGTTCGTCGGTCATATCCGTCTGAATAAATCCAGGGGCCACAGTATTAGCGGTAACACCCCGAGAGCCTAGCTCCTTAGCGACTGAGCGTGAAAAGCCCTCAACACCGGCTTTCGTAGCACAATAGTTGGCCTGACCAACGTTACCCATCTGCCCCACTACCGAACCAATATTAATGATTCGACCCCAGCGTGCTTTAGTCATACCGCGAAGACAAGCTTTAGTCACTCGATACACTGAAGACAAGTTAGTGTTAATTACATCATTCCACTCATCTTCTTTCATGCGCAGCATAATGTTGTCTTTGGTGATTCCAGCATTGTTTACCAAAACTGTTGGCGCACCAAAATCGGCGGTGATTTGCTTAATAGTAGCATCAATCTGCTCAGGGCTCGTTACGTTTAGCATCATGCCACAACCCGTAATGCCCTCACTCGCAAAGCGAGCGCTGATAGCCTCCGCTCCTGATTCCGAGGTGGCCGTACCAATCACCGTGAAGCCCGCTTCACCTAAAGCTGTCGCAATGGCTTTGCCAATGCCTCTACTAGCACCGGTAACCAGCGCGATTCTATTTTCTGACATATTAATTCACCAATCCTAGTGCTTTTTCTAAGCCTGCCGCATCTTCAAGCGATGCAACCTGTAGGCTACGAGATACCTTTTTATTAAGACCGCAAAGAACCTTACCAGTTCCGCATTCAATCGTTATTTCGATGCCCGCGTTAATCATAAACTCTACCGATTGAGTCCACTTAACCGCCGAGTAAACCTGCTCAACCATCAATTGTTTGATGGTTTCAGCCGAAGATTCAGTGTCCGCCGTAACGTTGTGAACTACTGGAATGCTCGGCGCACGGAAATTCGTTGCCGCGATATCCACCGCAAGCGCTTCAGCTGCTGGCTTCATCATTGGGGTGTGAAACGGTGCACTCACAGCCAAAGGAATCGCCCGTTTCGCGCCCGCTTCCTTAGCTCCGTCCACTGCAGCGTCTACCGCCGCGGCTGAACCCGCGATAACGACCTGACCTGGACAGTTGAAATTAACTGCATGAGCACCTGCTTCAGCACAGACCGCTATCACTTGCTCATCGCTTAGACCAAGAATGGCCGCCATGCCGCCTTCACCTGCAGGAACGGCCTTCTGCATCAGTTCACCGCGACGTTGAACTAACTTTACGGCATCCGCAAAGTCAACCACGTCAGCAGCAACTAGCGCAGACCACTCACCTAAACTGTGCCCAGCGACATAAGCCGGGAGCACAGAGCTTTGCTGCTGCCAGACTCGAAATGCCGCAATTGAAGCCGTTAGTAATAAGGGCTGCGTCACTGCAGTTTGATTAATAGCATCTTGCTCACCCTGCTGACAGAGTGCCCAAAGGTCGTACCCTAGGATATCACTCGCCTCAGCGAAGGTTTCACCAACGATGCTGTGTTGCTCTGCTAGCTCGGCTAGCATGCCAATTTTTTGAGACCCCTGCCCTGGAAAGACAAAAGCTAATGCTGCGTTATTCATGGGTTATTAAAACCTCTATAATTTTATACTTTTTAAGCGTCAGTTGAGTGCCGATTGATCTGCAACTCAATTTGCTGTGGCAATTTTGCGTTAACCTCTCGGATAGCGCAATCAATTGCGGCGTAAAATGCCTCTACATTCGCAGAACCGTGACTTTTTACCACCACTTTAGATAGGCCAAGTAAGCTTGCGCCATTATATCGCCTTGGGTTGAGCCAATTAACCGCCTTGCGAAGTAGTAATGTAGTGAGCGGCGTAAATAGGCGGCGCCAACCCCTTGAAACTGACATGCTCACCCTATCGCGAAGATGAAGCGCCAGACCTTCGGTTGTCTTCAACGCCACATTACCTACAAAGCCATCGCAGACGATGACATCAACGGATGAATCGAAGAGTTGGTGCCCCTCAATGAAACCATCAAAGCAAATAGCTGTGTTGGCATTAATTTTATCCGCCGCTCCACGAACCACAGGATTACCCTTTGACTCTTCGCTACCAACGTTAAGCAACGCGACCCGAGGAGTTTTGACACTGCCAACTCCACGCGCTAGAGCGTCACCCATTACAGCGAACTCGTGAAGCTGCTCTGCGGTAACGGTGAGGTTGGCACCACAATCTAGAAGAAAGAAGCAACCATCCTTTCGCGGAAGCTGGGCACATATCGCAGGACGCTTAATACCATCAATACAGCCAATCAGCTTGCAACTCAACGCCACTAAGGCACCAGTATTACCGGCACTGACGGCCCCATCGGCTACGCCATTTGAAACTTGCTCGAGGGCTAGTCGCATAGAGCTATCTTGGGCGCCACGAAGTGCTTCGCCAATTGAGGCATCTTGAGTAATGGTATTAGCTGCAGCAACAATTCTGAAACGATGTTGATAAAGCGAGCTGGTATAGGCTTGAATAGCCTGAGGATCACCCACGAGATCGAGGGTTAGGAAAGGAAAATGCTCCAACGCCATCATACAGGCGGGAACAGATGTGCGGGGACCGAAATCCCCGCTCATCACATCAATCGCTAAGCGCATTGACTAACAGCTTATTCGCCGTCAGTGTCTACAACTTTACGACCACGGTAGAAACCGTCAGCTGATACGTGGTGACGAAGGTGCTTCTCGCCAGTTACTGAATCAACTGATAATGCATTACCTGTTAGTGCATCATGTGAACGACGCATACCGCGACGTGAACGTGTTTTCTTACTCTTCTGAACAGCCATTGGTCATAGCTCCAAAAATCGTTGTGACTTCAATTCTAACGAAACTTCCGAATTACTTCTTTAACTTCGATAAAACACTAAATGGGTTTTCAACATCAAGCTCAACACTTGCGTCGGCCTTCCCGGGGCCAAGTTCAAACGACGCACTACCTTGGCAGTGCTCGACGTCATGCTGACTCACTTGCGGAAGCACTAGCAGGACCTCATCAGAGAGTACCTCCCAAATACTTACCGCATCGTCGTCGAGCACTACGGGCTCGACATGTCGTGGGACGATTTTCGCAATTTCATCATCGCGAACGAGCATGACCTCGCAATCTACCTCAATCGGGTAACGATAACCCTCAAGACATCGCTGACATTCTATCGTTAGCTCAGAACGCATTTCAAGACGTAACCAGCGGTGACGAGCTTCATTACGACGGAACGTTGCCGTTACCGGAAGTAAATCACCCGCCTCACGAGTCATCGTATCGAGGCGCTCTAGTTTTGCCACGGGGACAAAACCTTCTAAACAAACATCATGATCAGCCATCTTGCGACCATCAACATGATCGGGTAGCTGTCGGTTCAATTGTTCCTCTGACATAGGCGCGGCATTCTATTGATAGTCAACGAACAAGTCAAAGGGAAATCTACTTGACGACTAAGGTAAACCCCTTAATATCCCTTCAACCACTTAATTTAACGGTATCCCTATTATGACATACAAACTTACTCTTGCATCGACTTCTTCAAGCCGAAAGGCGCTATTAAGTCAAATTCGAGTAACGTTTACATGCGAAAGCCCGTGTGCTGACGAATCGGTTATCGCCACTGAACCTCCTGCACACAGAGCTTCTAGACTTGCGACATTGAAAGCGCAGTCCCTTCCTTCTAGACAGCTTAATCATTGGATTCTCGGCAGCGATCAAGTAGCCACCTGTGAGGGTGAACTGCTACGCAAGCCTCACACCAAGGAAAACGCCCTTCAACAACTCATAACAAGCCGCGGAAAATGGGTAACTTTTCACACCGCTTTCACTCTGTGTGGCAATGGCAAGGTCATTGAGCACCTAAGCCAATCACGCGTTAAGTTTCGCGCCGACACTACCGATGCAGAACTCCGCCGATACATTCAGCTAGATGATCCACTATTCTGCGCAGGAAGCTTCAAGACTGAATCGCTAGGCCCGCTAATCTTCGACGAAATTGAAGCGGGTGACCCCACTGCAATTCAGGGGCTTCCTCTCATAGCTGTAGCACGAGCGCTGCGCGCGATAGGGATCAACCCGCTAAACACTTCCGACTAACCCGCTGGAGTCATACTGTTACGTTCGCTGATGTACTGTCTTAGCACTCGGCCAAGTTCATCATAACTATCCACCACAACTCCAGCACCTGCCGCCAGGAGTTGCGCACGGGATCCAACACCCCAGCTCACGCCTATCGTATAAGCCCCAGCAGCAACGCCCATACCGACATCCAGCACGCTATCGCCAATCATTACAACTTCGGCATCACCAAGCTCAGTCTGCAGCTGCAACAGCATCTCCGGCGAGGGTTTTGAAGCCGCGTCCGACGAAGTTTTCGTTGCTACAAATCTACTGCCATAACCTAGGATTTCTAGCGCAAAATCCAGACCTTCACGACTTTTCCCTGTCGCAACAGCTAATTGAACGCCGGCAACTTTAGCCACCTCTGATAGATGTTTAGCTGCTCCGTCATACAAACGTGTCGCACTATCAAGCCCAAAACACCGTCGGTAGCCTTCCGCATAGCTCTCTCTCGTAGCAACTGACTCCGCTGGATATAAAGCTTCGCACGCAGCGGGCAAGTTCATACCAATAATGGATCGATACACAGCAGGCTCTAGGCGCGGTAAGTCGCAGACATCGGAAGCATCAGACAAAGCCTGAACGATCGCATCAAGACTATCACTCAAGGTGCCATCCCAGTCGTAAACGACGATCATTTGGAGGTAGTTCTTAAATTTGCCACCACGCCATTAAGGCGCTCATCAAGCGGCGCCTCGAAAGTCTTCTGCTCTCCATCAGGTAAAGTAATAACTAAACGCCAGGCATGCAGGAACAAACGATTAAGCCCCTTGGTCTTCATAAACTTAGCAAACTCGTCACTACCGTACTTAGGGTCGCAGGCAATGGCGTGTCCTGCATATTGAGTATGTACACGGATTTGGTGCGTCCTACCGGTAACTGGCTTGGCCTCAATTAAGCTTGCCCCAGCCAAACTTTCAATAAGCTGAAACTTCGTTAACGAGGCCTTACCCGACGGGCTCACGCGAACCATACGTTCTCCCGACTGAAGGTTGTTTTTTTCGAGTGGTGCATCAACCTTAAGCTTTCGCTTCGACCACTGCCCCTCAACCAACGCTAAATAGCGCTTATCGACACCATCCTGTTGAAGCTGTTTATGGAGCCAAACCAACATTGAGCGTTTCTTGGCTACCATAATCAATCCGCTAGTATCTCTATCTAAACGATGGACCAATTCAAGAAATTTTTGCTCAGGTCGAAGTTGTCGCAGTGCCTCAATCAAACCCAGCGAAATACCAGAGCCTCCGTGAACAGCTATTCCGGACGGTTTGTTAACCACCATTAGCGCATCACTTTCGAAGACGATAGCGCTTTCGATGGCAGCAAGAAGACCGGAACTCGCAACCGCTTCAACCTTTTCACTAATGCGAATAGGCGGAATACGAACCACGTCATCGTTCGCCAGACGATACTCCGGCTTAACTCGCTTCTTATTTACGCGAACTTCACCCTTACGAAGAATCCGATAGATTCGACTCTTAGGAACACCTTTAAGAACGGCGATAAGAAAATTATCGAGGCGCTGTCCCGCCCGATTATCATCAATGGTGACAAATTGAACAGCGTCACTAATTACTTTATCAGTCATAGGACCTAGTTTATCAGATAGATGAGCGCCGCGTTCAACTTAAGTTTGCACCATCCACGTCAGCAAGCGCACTTCCAAATGACTAAATTTAGTGTTATAGTCGCGAGTCGCTGTAATATGCGCCCCGAGATAATCACCCTTGAATATGAGTGAGATAACGGGAATTCAATTCGAGGTGGTAGCTAGATCCCGCAACGGTTTTTAATGATCTAGGCTCGAAGACAAAATTTTTAGGTAAATTGCCGAGGCAGTTTACATGTTAAGTAAAGGCGAAAACGCCGAAACGTCCCAGGCTGGGCGTAATAATAGATTCACACTTCAACGTAAGCTTGCCGAGAAATTCCAACGGCAAGCAGCTGCTTAGAAACTTAGGCAGAGGCGTTTTGGTTTAAGATGACACGTCAGTCGTACTAAAGCTGACGATAAAAACTGGATCATTCTGTTAATTCAGAATCAGTTGACCCTACCTGCCCCTATGAGCGCAGTCATGCTGGTCAGCACCCCTAGCCGGGCATTCGTCGCGATATCGCCACTCAAAAAGTGAGCAATAAAACGCATGAAAAGAATGCTAATAAACGCTACGCAGCAAGAGGAATTGCGCGTAGCTCTCGTAGACGGTCAACGTCTGTTCGATTTAGATATTGAAAATCGTACTCGCGAGCAAAAAAAATCCAACATTTACAAAGGTAAAATCACTCGCGTAGAACCGAGCCTCGAGGCCGCATTCGTTGAGTACGGAGCCGAGCGTCATGGCTTCTTGCCTCTCAAAGAGATTTCCCGCGAGTACTTTAGCAAGCAGGGCCAAGGTGAATCTGGCCGTGGCAAGATCAAAGATCTTGTTCGCGAAGGCACCGAGGTTATCGTTCAGGTCGATAAAGAGGAGCGCGGTAACAAAGGCGCAGCACTGACGACCTTTATCAGCTTAGCTGGCCGCTACCTTGTGTTGATGCCAAATAACCCTCGCGCCGGCGGTATTTCACGACGCATTGAGGGCGAAGAACGAGCTCAGCTTCGTGACGCAATGTCTAATATTTCTTCTCCAGATGGCATGGGCGTTATCGTTCGTACCGCAGGTGTAGGACGGACTTCTGACGAACTTCAGTGGGACCTGGACTACCTATCCCAAGTTTGGAGCTCCATTAAGGAAGAAGCGGACGCAGCAAAAGCGCCTCACTTCCTCTTCCGTGAGAGCAATGTAATCCTTCGTACTATTCGCGACTACCTTCGCAACGATATTGGCGAAGTGCTGATCGATAATAAGGAAGCATTCGACCTAGCATCACTATTTGTTAACCAAGTGATGCCGAATTCTCGCCATAAGATCAAGCTTTACGACGACCCAATCCCACTATTTAATCGCTTCCAGATTGAAAGCCAGATTGAAACCGCGTTCCAGCGCGAAGTTTCACTGCCATCGGGCGGTTCTATTGTTATCGATCAAACTGAAGCACTCGTTTCAATCGATATTAACTCCGCTCGCGCTACCCGCGGCTCAGACATTGAAGAGACCGCTGCGAATACCAACCTTGAAGCTGCTGACGAGATCGCCCGCCAGTTACGCTTGCGCGATATCGGCGGGTTGATTGTCATCGACTTCATCGACATGAGCGCAGCTAAACATCAGCGCGCCGTTGAAAATCGTGTTCGCGAAGCGCTTACAGTTGATCGCGCCCGTACTCAGTATGGCAAGATCTCACGCTTTGGCCTCATGGAAATGTCTCGACAGCGCCTCCGCCCGTCACTTGGCGAAACAATGGGGCACGTATGTCCTCGCTGTTCCGGTGTCGGTACAATCCGTGCCACCAAGTCGCTCGCTCTATCGATTCTTCGCCTTATCGAAGAAGAAGCACAGAAAGAGCATTCAGCTGAAATTCGTGCGGTAACCCCGGTTGAAGTTGCCACCTTCCTTCTAAACGAGAAACGTAAGGCCATTTCTGATATCGAGTCTCGTCACGATTCACGCGTTGTCATCGTACCGAATCAAGAACTCGTTACGCCTCATTTCGAAGTACTGAGATTGCGCGAATCAGACTCTGAAGCCGGTGCTCTAAGTTTAAGTATCGGTCTTAGCGACGAAGCGACGCAAACACTTGCCGCCGCTGAACCAACCGAAGTGAGCATGGCAGATATCGACTCACCGGCCGTGAAGAATGTTGTCCCAACTTCAAAACCACCTTCACGCCAAACGCTTGAACAGGAAAAACAAACGGAAAAGCCGAAAGGCCGTCAAGGGAACAAGCGTAAGCCACAGGCTAAAGCCGAAACAAAGGGTCTATTCGCTAAAATCCTAGCCTGGTTCAAAGGTGAAGAAGAACCCAAGGAAGAACCGCAGCGCGATTCTCGCAACCGTAACCAGCGTAATTCCGGCCGCCCTGCTCGCCCTAACGATCGCAACCGTCGTAACCGCAACGAAGGCTCTCGTAACAACAAGCGCCGCGGCAATCGCAATCGTCGTGATCACTCTACTGAGCAGCCGCCTGAAATCACTACAGTGATGGGAGCAGACAGCAGTGCAACTGAATCGAAGCCTAGCACCGAGAGTAATAGCTCCCGTCCAGCTAAGCGACCACAGAACAAGCGCCCACGTAATCGTCAACGCAATCGTTCTAACGCGCCAGCTGCTACTCCAGTAGTAGAGGAAAATTCGGTAGTTGCTGCTGAGCAAGCAGTCACCAAGGAACCGGTGCAACAGGTAGAAAGTAAAAAACCTGAAACAGCGCCGACGCCGGCTCCAAGCTTTGACGTTGCAGAAATTGCAATTGTCACCGACAAGAGCGAAAAGACCTCACGTGAACGTAACGGACGTGTTGATGCGCGCCCACGTAACACTAAGGAATTGCCGGTCAATGATTTGACGGCGCCGAAACCGTCGCGTGCACCACGCAAAGAGCGCTCTAATGAAGAGCAACAGGATACTCAGGCTCCTGAGACCTCTTCCGCTGATAGCGATGTAAACGTGGTAGAAACAGCGGCAGCTTCGACGGCAATAGCTAACACAGAAGCGTCAGCTGAGGTTACAGCACCTGCTGAAGTTGAAGCTCCAGCTGAGGTTGAAGCACCGGCTGAAGTTGAAGCACCGGCTGAAGTTGAAGCACCAGCTGAGGTTGAAGCATCGGCTGAAGTTGCAGCACCGGCTGAAGTTGAAGCACCTGCTGAAGTTGAAGCACCTGCTGACGTTGAAGCTCCTGCTGAAGTTGAAGCACCAGCTGAAGTTGAAGCTCCGGCTGAAGTTGAAGCTCCTGCTGAAGCTGAAGCTCCGGCTGAAGTTCAAGCACCTGCCGAAGTTGAAGCTCCTGCTGAGGTTGAAGCTCCTACTGAAGCTGCAACACCGGCTGAAGTTGAAGCACCAGCTGAAGTTGAAGCACCAGCTGAAGTTGAAGCACCAGCTGAAGTTGAAGCGCCAGCCGAAGTTAAAACACCTGCTGAGGTTGCCGCTCCGACTGAAGTTACTAATCGCTCACCTCGTAAATTGAGTCGCCCAAAGAACGATCCTCGCGAGAATGCGCGAGTCGTTGAAACTCAGGTAACAACGCTTTCCGAAGTCAGTTATCAGGAAGGCGCACAAGCTACCGAAGTTCCACAGCGAGAAAAACGAGTATTGAAGCGTCCTGCTAACGATCCTCGCAACAAGTAACTGCGCGAAAATCAGTGGCTTTGGCACGTAAGCCACTGATTTTAAAATATATTTTAAAAAGTACTTGCCTAGAAAAAAACGCTCGCTATAATAGCCAGCGTGTTCGGAGAGATGGCTGAGTGGTCGAAAGCACCGGTCTTGAAAACCGGCGACGGTTAGTAGCCGTCCTAGGGTTCGAATCCCTATCTCTCCGCCATATTCAAAGGGACCTTTTTAAGGTCCCTTTTTTATTATCCGTACATTCCAAATGCTTTTCCCTTAGCCAGAACATCATTTATTCAATAGTTCTTGCCAACAAAAAAACGCTCGCTATAATAGCCAGCGTGTTCGGAGAGATGGCTGAGTGGTCGAAAGCACCGGTCTTGAAAACCGGCGACGGTTAGTAGCCGTCCTAGGGTTCGAATCCCTATCTCTCCGCCATATTCAAAGGGACCTTTTTAAGGTCCCTTTTTCATTTCCCCTAGTAAATCAGCATCGCTTAATTAGCTCTCTATCCTTCTTAGCTCTTTATTCATCAGCCAGCCTCAGTCAACGACACGCTTGATGGTCCAGGCCTATCCAATAACCTCAGCACTGAACACTAGAAGATAACTAGGTCTCGAACTGAGCTCTCGCTTAGTAGACGCCGCCCCTACTTCGGTTATTCACGTGAAAAACTCTTTAAATTGGCCTCTGGTGACCGCATAATAGGAAAAGCAAAAATAATTAGCTTTAGGAGCTACAACTATGCAAGATCAAATTTCTAATTACGCTCAGCCTTCCGCGCTAGCGACCAACAAGGTGCTTCGAAACACCTACATGCTTCTTAGCATGACCTTGGCGTTTTCAGCTATTTGTGCTGCCGGCGCAATGGCGATCGGCCTAGGTCGAGGCGCGGCTCTAATGATGATGATTGCGGCGATCGCTCTAGTTTGGTTTGTACTTCCACGAACGGCTAACTCTTCAGCAGGCCTAGGCGTCGTATTCCTATTTACCGGCTTACTTGGCGCTTCCCTAGGACCAACAATCAATGCCTACCTCGGCTTAGCTGGCGGTGCTCAGATCGTACTTCAAGCACTGGGTGGCACAGCATTCATTTTCTTGACGCTGTCAGCTTACGTACTAACTTCTAAGAAAGACTTCTCCTTCATGGGTGGCTTTCTCTTCGTTGGCCTGATGGTCATCGTAGTCGCATCACTAGGAGGCCTAGTGGCTTCATTGATGGGCGTTAACGTATCCGTTTTCTCTCTCGCAATTTCCGGTGCTTCAGTATTACTGTTCTCAGGATTCATCCTGTATGACACCTCACGAATCATCAACGGTGGCGAGACGAACTACATCATGGCTACTGTCAGCTTGTATCTTAGTATTTACAACATCTTCGTTCACCTTCTGCACTTACTCGGTGCAATGAACGACGACTAAAATGATGAGGCGGCGAGAGCCGCCTTTTTTCATGCCATGAAATTTTCTCTGCTTATCACCTGTGCACCCCAACTTAGCGAAATGCATCACGATGCATTAGCTTTCGCTCAAGCTGTGCTAGATGCCGGCCACACCCTAGAGCAAATATTCTTTTGGGGTGAAGGGACTATTACAGCCCTCAACACCGCCGTTACTCCCCGAGATGAGCACGATGCAGCCAGCCTTTGGCGAAAGATTGCCGCGCAAGCTAACTCTGAGCTCAACGTCTGTATAGCCTCGGCAACTCGACGCGGCGTATTGGATGGCAACGAAGCAATCCGTCATGATAAAGGTTCCTCCTCCGTGGCACCGGGGTTTAGCGTCGTTGGCCTGGGCTCGTTAATTGAAGCCGAAACTGGCTCAGATCGCGTGGTGAGGTTCTAATGAGGGATCTACTGATCTGCTTCACATCGGACCCCTATGCAAGTCCCATCGCTCAGGAACGCATTGACCTAGTAATCGCTGCGCTCAACTTTGATCGCAATGCGGCACTGCTGCTTCTGAACGAAAGCGCCCTAGCGCTCAACCCTAATCAGCAACCTATATTTGCCAAGTCTGCGGCAGCGAAACTCCAGCTCCTTGAGCTCTTCGACCTCGAAGATATCTATGTGTGTAGTAATCAGCTACCAGATAATTCGGTCGTTGCAGTGAAGGAAATAGCTGAAAGCGCCCTAAATGATCTGATGAACAACTTTAAGAATGTGTGGGTACTCTAATGGCTAGCCTTCATTTGCTTTACTCAACCGCCAGCGCAGAACTCGCTAAAGCGGCCGTCAGCCAGAACGATACGATTGTGTTGATGGGTCAGGCCGTTGCCTTGGCTTCTAGCTACAAGCCAGACTGCAAACTATTAGCCTCCGCGAGCGCCTGTCAGGCAAGAGCTCTGTCGCCTAGTTGTGGAATTAGCTCTTCGGCCGAATTAGTACAATTAAGTGTACAACACAGTCGAGTCATCACATGGCCTTAACAGACGTAACGCGTGACTCCGAGGGCTTTCTGTGCAACCTTGACCAGTGGACCTCAGAGCTAGCCATTGAGCTTGCTCGAGAGGAGAACATCGAGCTCACTGAAAGTCATACCATCGCTATCCACGCTGCGCGCTCATTCCATCAGCAATTCGAAACCTCACCCTCCATGCGCGCTTTTATTAAGTTCCTCAAGCGCAAGGGTCATGACGAGCTTGCCTCAAGTATCGCACTACTTAAGCTGTTTCCAGGTAGTCCGGCAAAGTACATCAGCAAAATCGCGGGACTCCCAAAGCCAGAAAACTGCCTATGACGACTACAGAGCACCCTTTCGCGGAATTTATTCGTCAAATCGGTAAAGGTCAGAAAGGCCGTAAAGATCTTAGCGAACAGCAAGCATTTAGCGCCATGACGGCCATTCTCAATGACGAGGTGACGGATACGCAGATTGGCGCTTTCCTCATGCTGATGCGCGTGAAGGAAGAATGCGAGGACGAACTCATCGGCTTTGTCAAAGCAATCGAAGCTCATTCGGCGCGGGCGCAATCTAAAGCTAGCGCTGAAATCGATATTAGCTGGTCAAGCTATTCGGGAAAACGAGATGAGAGCAACTGGTATATTCTAGCGCAGCTAGCGCTGAGTCAGTCCTATCGCATATTGGTGCATGGTGGGCCCGGACATACACCTGGTCGATATTACACCGAAGCGGTCTATCGAGAGCTCGGTTTACTCGAGGCGAAAACCCCTAGCTTGAATAATCCAACCTACCTACCACTGCGCGACTGGGCTCCGAAGCTCGAACGCATGCTCGCGCTTAGATTCGAACTTGGGCTTAGATCGCCACTAAATAGTGTCCTGCGTCTCTGCGCTCCCTTTGCAGCTAGACTACAGCTCATGTCAGTATTCCACCCCCGCTACTCACCGCTTCACCAACAGGCCTCTATTCGTCTCGGTCGAGCTAGTAGCCTCGTCTTTAAAGGGGCCGGTGGCGAAGCTGAAATTCGTCCTACTGCGAATACCCAACTTTTTATCACTCAAGCCGATAAAGCCTATGAGTTCACGATGAGCCGCCAATCTAGCTCCAGACTCCCACCCACCGCCCCCACCGTTAAGGTGCTTTGCGACGTCTGGCGTAATGACGAACTAGCCACCCCTGAGGCTGAAAACGGTGTAATGACGATCTTAGAAACAATGACTGCCGTGCTGATGGCCTATCACCACACCAATTATGAGGCCGCCAGGGCAGAAAGCCTGCAACTTTGGCATAGTCGTGACAAAAATCGGCTCGATATCCAAGCATAAGATCAACTATAATTCGCGCAATTAACTTAGCATCTAGGTAACCGCGTGAATTTCACCCAACCCGAAAACTATCAAGCTCTCTTTGCGGAAAAAATTGACCGCCTAACCACTATGCTCAGTCCGTTCTACGGCGGTGCTCTTGACACTTACGAGTCCACACCAGAGTTCTATCGTATGCGCGCCGAGTTTAGAATTTGGCACACTGACGATGGCGCGCACTATGCCATGTTCAAGCCCGGTGATAATAAAACTCCTATATTTATTGATCATTTCCCGGTTGCCTCCAAGGAAATCAATGCCTTAATGCCAAAGCTATTGGCCGAAGTGAACGCTAGCGAACTGCTTGCCAAGCGGCTTTTTCATATTGAGTTTTTAGCAACGCTATCGGGGGATATGCTCGTGACCTTTATCTACCATCGCCCGCTGAACGATGAGTGGATAGCTTTCGCTAAGGAATTGGAGGCCCGCTATTCCATCGCTATTATTGGACGCTCGCGCAAACAGAAAGTTGTTATTAGCCGCGACTGGGTGGATGAAGTACTAACGGTGAATGGTAACGCCCTGCACTATCGACAGAACGAGGGTGGATTTAGCCAACCCAACGCGGCAGTCTGCCAGAAGATGCTTGAATGGGCTATCGCCCAGTCTGCGCAACAGACTAATCAGGATCTTTTGGAGTTATATTGCGGCAACGGTAACTTCTCAGTAGCACTTGCTCCACACTACCGAAAAGTTTTGGCCACGGAGATGGCGAAGACTTCCATTCGCGCCGCTCAGCTGAATGCTGAGTCTAATGGCGTCGCAAATCTTAGCGTTGCTCGGTTATCGGCGGAGGAATTTACGCAGGCGTGGAATAGAGACCGCGAGTTTAAGCGCTTGAGAGATGTAGACCTTGACGACTACGATGTGTCGACTATTTTCGTAGATCCTCCACGAGCCGGTATGGACCCAGACACCACTGCACTGTGTCAGCGCTTCGAGCGTATCATCTATATTAGCTGTAACCCCGCTACGCTGGTCGAGAACCTACAGCAACTGACGCAAACGCATGACATCAAGCGCGCCGCGCTATTCGATCAATTTCCCTATACTGATCACATGGAAGCAGGCGTTATACTGGAACGCCGCTAGGCAGCGGCGTCTGCAAATTTCGGGCGTTCAAAAGTCGACAGAGCGTCCATTGAGCGCTTTACAGCTTCTTCAAACTCTTGCTCAAGCTCATCACGTTGGCGGTCCAGTTTAAACTGTTCCTTCGGTGTGAGCGCTTTGTAATCAGCCAGAATGGGAAAACTCTGGGCCCGATCAGACACTTCGTAAATAGCAGGATGAATACCGCGGTACAATGAACTCAGTTGTAACTGGTCCATTGAATGACAAATTCGCAAACACGCTTCGGTTGCCGAAAGCTCACCCTGAAGACAAGCTCTCGCCAGCACCGTAATACCCAAGGCAACTTCGTCCATCGCCGCTTCGGCACGCTCTTCGATGTCCTGAAGCTTGAGCGCTTGCTCAGCCTGAACCTGCTTTACCTGTTTTGTAAGCTTGAGAGCATAAATTGCTAGCACTACAATAATACTTGTTGCTAGGATAAAACCGATTAAGATAGTGACGGTCAGCATAAAAACTCCAATTCTGATCAATATACCGATTATACGCTTAAAAAGGGCATCATGGACGAACTAAGCAAGGAATTAACGGAATCTATCAAGGCGCTGTGCTCCGAAGGCTATGACCTTTATGATCAAAAGCAGTGGGAACGAGCTTTACGCGTTTTTTATCGTGCTTGGAATAAGCTGCCGAAGCCACAGACAAGCTATAGGGAGTCTGGTTGGGTGCTTACAGCTTTAGGGGACACCTACTTCAAGGCCGCTAGGTTTCGGCCTGCAAAGGAAGCGCTAAACTCAGCACTCCATTGCCCTGGGATTAACTACAACCCCTTCGTATTACTGCGACTTGGACAATCGCTACTTGAACAGGGTGATGCCGATAAAGCACATCAGACCTTGGCTTTCGCCTACAAAAAAGGCGGCAGACAGTTGTTTGAGAGTGAAGCGCCTAAGTATTTACTGGCAGCTCTTCAGCCGCCAGCAAATAAGGACTAAAGTTAGATCTCGCTGCGCGCGATCATCACCATTCTTACCAGCTGCGCTAATGAACGACAGCCCATTTTCTGCATGACGTTGGCGCGGTGAATCTCAACGGTACGTTGACTAACCTCTAGGTCATAGGCAATCACCTTATTTGCGTTACCGGCTACCACCATCTCCATAACTTGAGACTCTCGATCCGTAAGCTTAGATAGTCGCTCGAGTGCAGTTTCCTTTAGAACCTGGCGCTCGCGGCTAGCAGTCATGCTTTCAACCGCGTCCTCGATATGTGAGAGCAACTCTTGATCATCGAAAGGTTTTAGGATGAAGTCTAGCGCGCCGTTCTTGATAGCTTCTACAGCCATAGGAACATCGCCGTGGCCAGTTACAAATACAACTGGCAGAAGTTGATCCCGAGTTTTAAGTTCATCGAAGAGCTCTAGACCGCTCATTCCCGGCATACGAATATCGAATATACCTACTGCAGGCTTGCCTAGAGCTGCATTCGCCAAGAAGTCCTGCGCATCAACAAATGTCTGGCAGCGATAACCGTTAGCCTTCATAAGAAAGCTGATTGAACCGCGTACCGCCTCGTCGTCATCAACAACGTAAATTACAACATCTAATGCTTGTTCGCTCATGCGTTATTTCCCTTTGGTCAAACCTTTAGTGGAACATCTTTTTATATACAATATTTCAGCGAAACTATGCTGACGCTTTCGCATAGGGTAGGCAGACTTCAAAAATTGCCCCACCTTCATCTTTATTAAAGACTCTCATCGTACCTTTATGAGCCTGAACAATCGAGTGGCTAATAGATAAGCCAATTCCCATTCCCGATGCCTTGGTAGTGAAAAAGGGATGGAAAACTCGCTGAAGTGCCTCGTCGCTCAAGCCAGGGCCATTATCACCAATTTGAATGATTACCCCCCTTTCTTCGGCAAACAGTATCACATCAACCTGGCCATCGGACTGTCGGAATGCCGCAACGGCTTCCAGCGCATTACGGATCAAATTAATCAATACCTGTTGAATCTGCACGGCGTCAACTTGGATAGGTGCGATACCAACCTGAAGGTCGGTAACAACTGGAATGTCATACTTTCGTGCATCCACCATGCCTAGCGCCACAGACTCCGCGACAATATCTTCAGGAGCCCAAAGTTGAAGATTGGTGCCACTCTTGTTAACGAAATCACGAAGACGTCGGATAACCTCACCTGCTCGTCTCGCTTGCTTAGCAATCTGCGTAAACGCCTCCTCCATCATCTCTCTGTCGAGCTCAGGGCGTTGTAGGAGCTTTTCGCTCGCCTGGGCATAGGTTGTGATAGCAGAGAGTGGTTGGTTAATCTCATGAGCAATTCCGGCCGCCATCTCCCCCATGGTATTAAGGCGCGCAACATGCGCGAGGTGGTCACGGCCATCGCGAATCGCCTTTTCCGCAACCCGAAGGTCCTTTTCCGCGCGGCGGCGGTCGGTAATGTCTACCAAGGTAACCAAAAGTCGATCCTGTTCATCAAGTTCAACTTTGCGCATCATAACTTCCAGCTCATGTTCGGACCCACGACTATCGCGAACTAACCAAAGGAAATACTGAGCTTCGCCGTTTTCAGCACGACTGATGAAATCACGGGGCTGCTGATAGGCCTGATTCTTCACCGAGAAACTATCGAGACTTCGCCCTAGAAGCTCCCATTTAGTTAACCCAAAGATCATCGCGGCGCGATCATTACAATCCACAATTTCCGGAGATAAGAGCAGCACCCCTTCATTGGCGTTATCAAAGAGGGTCCGATATTTAAGTTCATTCTCTTCCAGATCGACAATAATCGGGCGACTAATACGGTAGAAAAACCAGCCACCAATGGAAGTTAAAATTATCGCCGCCAGAACAGCCCGAATGGCCGCATTAACGAAGGGCTCACGGAGTTCGTTCATAGACACCGTTAATACAAACGCTACCCCCCATTCCGGTAATCCTGAGAAGGCCTTCACTTGCGGTTCCGTAAAGCCGTCATCCAAAACAACCACACCCTGTGCGCCGTTCAACGCGGCCAAAGTCACTTTATCTTCCAGTAAATACGCGGCGCTTGAGACCACGGTACCACCACCCATTAGCCAATGAATTTCCTCATCCGCTTGGACAATGACTTCGAACACACCGGTAGTTTCGTTAATGGGTAGAGTTTGTCGATCGAACTGTGAATAGACTCTTCGCATTACCGTCAGTGGCTCTTCGACCTGCCAATCGGGTTGTTCAAGGAGCATTCGCTCGAAGAGTAGAGCTTGGTTATCTACGTAACTGGATAGGATATATTGGTTCTGGTAGGCAACACTTCGGAATAGCGTAAAAAGAGTGAACAGCATCACCATGACACTCACGGTAATGAGTACAATAATCAGACCGAACATTCGACCTCGATAGCTCTTGCGAATTTTCACCTTCAAGTCCTTGTGTTGTAGCCATTCTAAGACAACAATAAGCTAGATTAAGCATGGAAACAAAGTGTGTCTGTACTAATTTTTGATTCAGGTCTCGGAGGGTTGAGTATCCGCCGAGAAATACAGCAGTTACGACCCGATCTCAGCATTCATCAGTTTGCTGACCATGCTTGGCTGCCCTATGGAGCCAAAAGCGCTGACGACATCTGCAGTCGCCTGCTTTCCCTCATTCCTGAAATGGTGGAACGAGTTAATGCATCGCTGTTAGTCGTAGCCTGCAATACCGCTAGCACCCATACGCTCCCTCAACTCAGGGCTTCGCTTGATATACCTGTAGTGGGTGTGGTTCCGGCTATCAAGCCAGCAGCAAGCATCTCAAGTAACAAAGAAATCATCATCCTTGCTACAGAGCGCACCATCGCCTCGCCATACCTCGACAAACTTATTCAACAGCACGCCGCGGACTGCAAAATCACCTGTATCGGAGCCAATCGTTTAGTTGAACTAGCGGAGTCTAAGCTATCGGGGTGTGCCGTCGATACTACGGAACTCCGAAGGCTACTTCCTAGCGCTGAGATTCCGCCAACGGCAGATACCCTAGTACTTGCCTGTACCCACTTCCCTCTTCTAAAACAGGAACTCCAAGCCGTTTTTCCAGAGGGAATCACTTTTGTGGACTCAGGAAGTGCGATAGCTAGACGAGTGAGCGATCTAACGCCTATCCAGGAGCATTCCGAACCCACCGAGTTCTTTAGCACCGGCACCCTCAACCGTGCAACCATCCAGCTATTGCAAGCGGAGTTATTCGCCAGCGTTACTGCCCTATAGCGTCAGCAATCATCTATAAGCTTTAGTTATCCAAGGTAAAAGCAAGTTTCCCTTTAAGCCTGAGGATTCGATAGCTATTATGCTTAAACTAATAACGATTAAACGAACTGTGTGGTAAGTGAAAATGAGTTTAGCAACAATCGACAATATCAACGTTGAAAGCCAAGACGTACTGATTTCTCCAGCAAAACTAATTGCTGAACTTCCGCTATCGGAGCGCGCTGAGAAAGTCGTCACCGAAGCGAGAAATACAATTCGCAACATTCTAGATGGCAAAGACCACCGCGTACTTCTCGTAGTTGGACCATGTTCAATTCACGATACTGAAGCGGCAATGGATTATGCTAAGCGTCTCAAAGTCTTAGCCGATGAGTTAAGTGACACCCTATTTATTGTCATGCGCGTCTATTTCGAAAAGCCGCGTACCACCGTCGGTTGGAAAGGCTTGATCAACGATCCTCACCTAGATGACTCATTTGCCATTGAAGAAGGCTTACACACTGGCCGTAAATTACTGATGGACGTTCTCGAACTTGGCATCGGCACTGCGACAGAAGCGCTTGATCCTATTTCACCGCAGTATCTTCAAGACCTTATCGCCTGGTCGGCCATTGGCGCGCGAACTACGGAATCGCAAACTCACCGTGAAATGGCGAGTGGTTTGTCGTCTCCGGTTGGTTTCAAGAACGGTACCGATGGCGGCTTAGAAGTTGCAATTAATGCCCTTCAGTCTTCTGCAAACCCACATCGTTTCTTGGGTATTAATAAAGAAGGTCAGGTTGCGATCATTCGCACTCGAGGTAACGCCTATGCCCACATCGTATTACGTGGTGGCAATGGTAAGCCTAACTATGATTCAGTCTCCGTTCAGGTATGCGAACAGGAACTAAGTTCTGCAGGGATTACTCCCAATCTAATGATTGATTGCAGCCACGCAAACTCCAGCAAGGACCACAATCTTCAGCCGCTCGTACTCGATAACGTGTGTAACCAAATTGCTGAAGGTAATACCTCGATAATGGGTATGATGATTGAGTCGAATCTGCACAGCGGTAATCAGAAGATTAATTCCGACCGTGCCCAGCTTGAATATGGCGTATCTATTACCGATGCCTGTATCAACTGGGAAACCACTGAGAGTTGCCTTCGTGAGATGGCCGACAAACTGCGTAACGTTCTCCCGGCGCGAACTCGATCTTAAGCTGTCACAATTCGAAATCGGTGCGCCATAAGTGCCGGTTTCTAGCGATAACAAAAAAGGCCCGATACCTGTATCGGGCCTTTTTACGTAGGGCTGACGCCGGTGGACTCAGTCACCAAGCGTCGCGGGAAGCGCGCTTACTTGAAGTAGGCGTTCGACGTATCTGAGTGATCTGTTGAATCCTTAACGCCTTTCAGCTCTGGAATATTTTCAAGTAGAGTCTTCTCTACGCCTTGCTGTAAGGTCACGTCAACCATTCCACACCCTTGGCAGCCACCGCCAAACTCAAGAATGGCGTAGCCTTCTGTGTCGACCTCTCGCAGAGAGACCTGACCGCCGTGAGACGCTAGGCCCGGATTGACTTCATTGTATAGGACATAATTAATCCGATCTTCAATCGGGCTATCATCGCTGACGCGAGGCATCTTAGCATTTGGCGCTTTAATCGTAAGCTGACCACCCATCCGGTCTTCAGCGAAATCAACCATAGCGTCTTCTAGGAATGGTAACGAGCGTTGGTCAAACCACATGCTGAAGCGCTCTAGCGGCATTTCAACGTCACCCTCTTGCTCTTCACCAGGACGACAGTAGGCAATGCAGGTTTCCGCAGATGGTGTGCCCGGAGATTGAACAAACATGCGTACTCCGACACCTTCAACATCTTGCTTACTTAATAGATCTGCGAGATAGTCGTGAGCTGATGGGGTTACGGTTACATTAGACATGGTTGATATTCTCCAGCAATTTGGGCGTATTCTACGCCAAAGCTGAGGCGATAAAAACAACAAATGTTAAGGGGTTATTATGAGCGGCATAGCCAATAGGAAAGGCTGGCGAAAGTGGTTGCGGATTGCTAAAAGCACGGCTGCTGCGTTTTTTGGTGTTCAGTCGAGTAAAGTACTTGAGGAAGATTTTCAGGGGAGTAGCCCACTACCCTTCATAGTAATGGGCCTAATACTAACCGTAGGCTTCGTCGTAACGTTAATCGCCATCGTCAACACGGTGCTGAACTGAATATTGTCTTAAGTTAGACGACACAACCTAATGAAACGGAGTGTCATCGTTACCCGTTGCTGCAAGCAGTACGCTGAGTCCGCGGAAGAAATTCGACTTCTCACGCTCGTCCAGTAATTCGATGAACTGCTTTTCGTGTGACTTGGCTGACTCCAAGAGAGAAGGAATCAAATTCTTGCCCTTAGTCGTCAGTTCAATATTAATTGAACGTCGGTCAGCATTCTCGCGACTTCTTTCCACTAAACCCTTGGCCTCTAAACGATCTACCAAGCGCGTGATGGCAGAACGATCAACGCCGATGTGTTGAGCGATTTGTGCCGGTGTCTTGGCGCGCTCGTAATAGACGGCATTCAATACCATCCACTGAGCCCAACTCACCCCGTATTGAGCAACCGCCCCATTGAAGGCTTCTTGCATTTGCGTAGCCAAGCGGCCTAGCCAGTAGATTGAACTGCTATGTAATTCCATATTTGACGACTCTGAACTCATAAAATAAGTACCTAAAGCGAACTATTCGAGAAGTTTAGGCTCACCGCTGAGCGAGCCCAGCTAGCAATTAAGCTAAACCTTGTAACCAAACGATAGCCGCAGTTACGAAAATCGCAATTAAAATTACTGCTGCGGCTGCATCTACTTTTGCGTCATTTGCTGTATTTGTTGATTCTGTCACCTGAAAGATCCCCATGTTATGAAACTCAATTAAATTGACCGATCCATAACAGCCTCGGCTATTTACAGTATAACCACTACTTATCACCAGCGACAACCCGTGGAAACACCCACTCTCACTGGCTTACAGAGTCTACAGCAGAGGTTATAACCAGAGGTAATAAGACTATGTATTTACTGTACTTTTTGAAATAACCAAAAGCTGTTAAGTTAGCCCCATTACTCAGTACTTCAGGGATTGACTGAAAATGTATGTTTATCAAGCCTTCGACCAGTCAGTGGTTGACCAACGCGTTAGTCAATTTCGAGATCAGACCTCGCGTTTTTTAGCGGGCGAACTTTCCGAAGAGGCCTTTCTTCCTCTTCGCCTGCAAAACGGACTCTATATCCAACGTCATGCGCCGATGCTTAGAGTTGCGATTCCCTACGGGATGATTAATAGCCGTCAATTGCGTTGTTTAGCGGAAGTCAGCAGGCGCTATGACCGTTCCTATGTACACGTTACTACGCGGCAAAACATCCAGCTTAACTGGCCAGAACTCAAGGATGTGCCTGATATCTTAGCAGAGCTCGCAAAGGTCGAGATGCATGCTATTCAAACTTCAGGGAACTGTATTCGCAATACCACAACGGATGCCTTCGCGGGTGTTGCAAGAGATGAAATTGCCGATCCACGACCGCTATGTGAACTCATTCGCCAATGGAGTACTTTGCATCCTGAATATGCGTTCTTACCGCGAAAATTCAAAATTGCCGTCTCCGGCACCGAATCGGATAGAGCTGCTATTCGCTTCCATGATATTGGCCTTCAGCTGGCACATAATGACTCGGGTGAGTTAGGGGTAGAGATTTTCGTCGGCGGTGGTTTAGGTCGAACGCCCATCGTCGGTCAATCCGTCTTCGATTGGGTACCGCTTAGCCAGTTGCTTAATTACCTTGAAGCTATTTTAACCGTCTATAACCTCAACGGCAGACGGGACAACAAATATAAGGCCCGAATTAAAATTCTAGTTAAAGCCATGGGCGTTGATACGTTCAGAGAAGCAGTGCTAGCAAAACTTCCGGTGGCAGGAAGCTATGATGAGCAGTACGTGGCTAATAAATTGAGCGAGCTTGAAAGCTATTTTAGTGAACCTAATTATACGCGCGGCGTCGATGAACTTGATGCTCAAGCTGAGTTATATCCGCAGCAACAGGCCGATACGAACTTTGGCCTCTGGCTGGGCCGTAACATAAGTCAGCATCGAATTGATGGCTATCGCGCCGTAACACTTTCCTTGAAAAAAACTGGAACGCCGCCCGGCGATCTCACTGCGGATCAACTGGATCTTGTGGCGGACTTAGCTGATAAATATAGCTTCTCTGAAGCTCGCATGACCCACGAGCAAAATATTGTGCTGGCAGACGTTCCAGTAAACCAGCTCTACGAGCTCTATAAGGCGCTGTTGGATGCGGGCTTCGCAACGCCAAATATCAATACTCTGACAGATATCATTTGCTGCCCCGGCGGAGACTTTTGTGCGTTAGCCAATGCTAAATCAATTCCAGTAGCCCACGATATTCAAACAACCTTCGACAACTATGATTATCTCTATGATCTTGGCGATCTTGATCTCAATATCTCTGGTTGTATGAACGCCTGCGGCCACCATCATATTGGTGACATCGGTATTCTCGGAGTGGATAAGAAAGGCAAGGAGTTCTACCAAATTTCTCTAGGCGGAAATGCCGGCTACGAAGCTGCTACCATTGGCAAAATTCTAGGCCCCTCGTTCGCCCAAGAGGAAATCACTAATGTGCTGCAAAAGCTCCTCAATGTGTTCTTAGAAAACCGGCTAGAGGGTGAGCGATTTTCCCATACCTACCATCGTCTTGGTCACGCTCCGTTTAAAGCAGCCGCCTATGCAAATAATGATACAAAAAGCTCGGAGGGCACCACTCATGCCTAATACCAAGGTTTTAAACTCAACAGAATTTGCTCAGGAAAGTAAGGCTTGTACGATCGTTGATGAGAACACCAACCTTAATGAGCTGGTCGCGAGCGCTGCGAGTGCGGTGCTCATTGAGGTTCCTGCATTCACTGACGGCAAAGTGTTTAGCCTTAGCAAACAACTTCGCTATCTAGGCTTCACTGGGGACATCATCGTGTCGGGTAATTTTATCGTTGATCAAGTGGGCTATCTATCCCAGTGCGGGGTATCAACCTTCATCGTCAATGATGACAAGCAGCGCGAAGAGACAGAGCGTCTTCTTGCAGAGCGAATTGACAGTTACCACTTTCAGGAAAGAGTCAGCGCTTAGTCATCCCCTATTTACTGTCTTCACGCAGGCGACAACGTTGGAGTTGTTCGCTTGCGTAATTCACGCAACTCCGCCACTATTTGTTGGCTAGCAGGAGAATTACGTGACCGATATCTTTCAAAGTTTTTTCATTATCTTTTCCAGTGCCGCCGTAGTCGCCACACTTGCGCTGTGGGGTAAACAACCACTCATAGTTGCCTACATTTTGGTGGGTATGTTACTAGGCCCGTTTGGCTTTGCCTTCGTCTCTGACTTAGAATTGCTGCGTCAAATTAGTAACATCGGGATTATTTTTCTCCTCTTTCTTCTTGGCCTAGATATGCAGCCCAGTGCGCTGTGGGCAACTCTGCGTAAATCCACCATCGTAGTCATCCTGAGCTCAATTGTCTTTGCTGGCCTCGGTGCTGCTCTTGCCTATAGCTTCTCATTCACACTTACCGATGCGCTAATAATTGGCGCATGCTGTATGTTTTCTTCCACTATCATTGGCATCAAACTGCTGCCCACCACTGCCCTTCACCACCGCCATATTGGTGAGCTACTTGTGGGTATTCTGCTAGTTCAGGATATTATTGCCATCATTCTAATAAGTCTCCTGCAGGGCACAGACAGCGCAGATAATGCCTTCGCCGCAGCCCTTTACATCCTGGCAATGATCCCATTAGTCGCCGGCGGTTCTCTTATCGCGGTTCGCTACATTCTGCTACCGCTACTCGCAAAGTTCGACCGTTTTCAGGAGTATATTTTCCTGCTAAGTATTGGCTGGTGCCTAGGCGTGGCTGAAGTTAGCGAGCTAATTGGCTTGTCCCGGGAGATTGGTGCATTTTTTGCTGGTGTAAGCCTGGCGAGCTCACCCATTTCGCAATACATCGCATTAAGCCTCAAACCGCTTAGAGATTTCTTCCTCGTTACCTTCTTCTTTGCGCTTGGAGCAGGTTATAACTTCGCCCTGTTGGAGCAAGTCTGGGTGGTCAGTAGTTTACTCGCGATTATTGTTCTAGTGATTAAGCCCATCACCTTTAGAACTCTATTGCGGAAACAGTCGGAGTCAAATCGATTAGCCTGGGATCTGGGCATCAGATTAGGACAGATTAGCGAGTTCTCACTACTAGTCGTCTTTGTAGCAATTAATGCAGGTCTCCTCTCTGAAGCCGCCTCAATTACCGTACAAAGCGCGGCGATCCTTACCTTCCTCGTATCTAGCTATTTAGTCATATTTAATTTGAGTAACCCACTATCGCCAAAGGATTCGTTGCGACGCGATTAAGATGGTCTCTTAGTGCAACCCACTTTGTGATGGTTTAAGCGAGTTACTCAGCAAAGCCATCCGGCTGTTTCAAAGGAAACACCTAAACTGACAGGCACGAAAAAGGAGCCCTAAAGCTCCTCTTGGGATTTACTCAACTGAAATAGTTAACTGCCGTTAAAAGTCACGCCGATGAGCAAGCCCCAGTAGTTTATCGTAACTGGCTGTTAACGCCGCCTGAGCAGCCAAACCTACTTTGTCGGCTACGGTCTTCTTACGGGACCACTGAACAAGATACTGGTCAAAGCTCTTACGGCCGCTGAATAGGTAGTCGTCTGAAGTTTGTAGTTCATCAACTAGATTGAGTTCCAGCGCCCGCTTGCCATACCAAGCCTCACCCGTCGCCACCGCATCGATATCCAGCTTAGGACGAGCTTCCGCTACCATATCTCGGAATAGCCGGTGAACCTCTTCCAACTCCTCCTGAAACTTCTCTCTACCCTCTTCGGTGTTTTCACCGAGCATAGTCAATGTTCGCTTGAATTTACCCGCCGTGTGTAACTCCACATCTACATGGTTTTTCTTCAGCAGACGATGGATATTGGGTACCTGCGCCACAACACCAATAGAGCCAAGTAGTGCAAACGGAGACGCAACGATACGATCCGCCAAACAGGCCATCATATAGCCGCCACTCGCGGCGACCTGATCTACACAGATCGTTAGTTGCAGTTGCTTAGCCTTGATTCGTTCTAACTGCGCAGCAGCAAGACCGTAGGCATGAACCATGCCGCCAGGACTCTCTAATCTGATAACGACTTCATCACTCGGTTCAGCCGCAATAAGGACTGCCGAGACCTCTTCACGAAGATTTTCTACTGCTGAAGCCTTAACATCACCGTCGAAGTCGATGACGTAGCGCTTGGCCTTAGTCTTAACTTCTGAATTTGAGTCATCTTCTTTAACATTCTTTTTAGCGGCCTTAGCCGCCTTCTTGGCCGTCTTCTTCTCAGAGCTCTTTGTCTTCTTTAATGCTTTCTCGCGACGCTTAATCTGCTCATCATTGGCTGTTGCCGAGAAAATAGCTTCCTCAAGCTCGTCGAAATGGCTATTTAAGTCGGTGACCGAAATCTCCCCCCTCTTACTACTCTTTCGTCCGCCACTGTTGGCAATAAGCCCTATAACCACGGCGATCGCCAAGACCACCGTAATCGCTTCGGCCAAAAACAATCCATACTCTGCTAAGAATTCCAAGTCTTAATCCTCCAATAATTAGCCATATTATGCCTCACGGTAGACCCTTCGACTAGTGATTCGATTGCGGTTTTCCCCCTTCGCTATCACACCGAAGCTACAGTAGACTATTGCAACTAAAATATAATTATCACTCAGGAGTTATCATCAATATGACCACCACCTTTGACCTCTCGGGAAAAATCGCCCTCGTTACTGGCGCCAGTCGCGGAATTGGTGAAGCCACTGCTAAATTATTTGCGCAACATGGCGCCCACGTTATCGTCAGTAGTCGAAAAGTCGTAGATTGCGAAAAGGTCGTTGCCGAGATTACTGCAGCTGGCGGAAGTGCCGAAGCGCGAGAACTTCATGTTGGCAAAATGGAGGACATCACCGCTGCGTTTGAATGGGTCGCCACGCAACATGGTCGCTTAGACATCCTCATTAACAATGCTGCGACCAACCCCTACTTCGGCCCAATCGAAGATACGCCGGAATCTGCTTTCGATAAGATCGTTGAGGTAAACCTCAAGGGTTATTTCTACATGACAGCCAAAGCGGTCAAACTGATGTCCGAAAATGGTGGCGGAAGTATTGTGAATGTAGCCAGTATCAACGCCAAGTCACCAGGTCTTTGGCAGGGTGTTTACTCAATCACGAAGGCGGGTGTAGTGAATATGACCGAAGCTTTTGCCAAGGAATGCGTCAAAGACAAGGTCCGAGTCAATGCGCTATTACCAGGTCTTACCGCGACGAAGTTTGCGGGTGCACTTACGGAGCAGCCAGATGCTCTGAAAAACATCCCGATGGGGCGAGCGGCCCAGCCAGAGGAAATGGCCCCAGCACTTCTCTATCTGGCTTCAGACGCTTCGAGTTACACCACTGGACTTGCGTTGAATGTTGATGGCGGCTTACTGATTTAAACTTGAGCAGATTTGGATGCCATACTGGCATCCAAATCTATCTAGCCGAACCTATCTAAGGCCCTATTAACGTTCGCTGTTTTCGCTAATCAGCAATTAATGAGAGGCAACGTTGAAGACTTAGTGAACGGCTTACTTAGCGGCTAACCACTGTGAGATCATAGATTCTGAGATAGTACCTAGCGGAGGCAATAATGGTAAATCCTCTTTGCTGAACCAGCGCAAATCACTCAATTCATCTTTATCGCGATTCAACTCACCCGATTCATAGCTGACAAGATAGGCAAGCATCATTTGGCCTGGGAATGGCCATGATTGACTTCCCAAATAACGAATATTGTTAACGTGCACACCAGCCTCTTCCTTGACTTCACGCACCACAGCTTGCTCAGCAGATTCTCCTACTTCAACAAACCCCGCTAACACGGTATACACAGGTGTATTGCTGCGGTGATGGTGGGCCAGAAGGATGCGATCACCGTCTTCCACTAACACGATGACACAGGGTGATAATCTTGGGTAGCTACGATAGCGGCACTTATCACACACCATTGCTAGCTCGGTATTTAACCTACGAGTACGGTGGCCACATCGCGGACAATAGCTGTGATCTTTATACCAGTTAGCAACTTCTGCGGCCGCGCTAAGGTATTGCTGATCTTCGAGGGAATAACTTAATAAAAGCTCGCGAAGATTCTCGCCACTAATCGGCTCGTGCGGGACCAACACATACCAATTAACGCCATGATCTTCACGAATCAAAATTTCATCGCCAACGATCATGGGCGGTTTAGAGGTATAAAAAAGACTATCTTGAGTAAAAACGTGATGCCCGTCAGTGACAACCCAGCGATTTGTTTTCACGTTAATAGCCCACTGCCTTTAAACTTTCTGACGCCATATCCAAAATACTTTCGTCGGTATTTTCGTCGAAGGAAACACGGTCTAAGAAATATTCCAGACCAATCAACGCATCTGCAAAAGTTTCTAGCATTGGCTCGATCGCCCCATCTAAATTATCGCTAAGGACCTTCTCGGAAACAAAGGATTGAGCTGACTGCACAACTGCTAATGGGCGCGACAAATTCAGTGCGTTCATAATTCCCGCGATACAGCTGAGTTGCTCGGTTGCATCGTTGACGACGCTAACATCGAAGCCACTCTCAACAAATTCGTTAAGTGAGAGCTTTAACGCCCCTACCATCACCTTCGCTTCGTTGAGTGCTAGTTCTCGCGCACCCTGGAATAGGTTCTCGGCAATGATCGACTTGCGACGCTCATCATTAAAGACGTCAAGTGAGTCGCCATCAGGACCATTGATGGTCTGTAGACAGGATTCTACGTACAGCAGACAATCGGCAGTATCCTCAAGTAGTTGATTACTTAAAGAGGGCCCAGCACTGGCCTCCACTAAACTATGTGCTTGGTTTCTCAGCAAAACGGCTAATGATCCAAGCGAAATAACCTCAAGGGTATTAGCAACGCCGTTGAATTGCCCAACGAGCTGATCAATACGAGCATTATCTCGAGAATGATCGTCACTCGACATGAGCTCCAACAGCTCACGAGATTGTCGTAAATCCTCACGAACCAGCTCTGCTACCGAGGTTAACGTATCCGCGGCAATACCCTCTAACTTTGCGCGCGCAGTGGCTAGATCAGCCCAGCTAAAGTCGGCAATCGCGCTGTAGGGGTAGCTTTCCAAAACAATACCTGAAGCACGCTGAACCGACGACGACCAACAAACGGCTCCTAGCGCACGGTTATAGGCATTCAAGCCACCGCTTCCTTTTATTCGCGCTGCAAGATATCTATCTAAATAGGTTAATTGACGCTTGGCATCCGTAGGAACTGTCTCAGTATCGTAAGTGGCAATGAGCTGCGAAGCCATCTGCCAAAGTAGCTCATCGGCGTCAACCGCTCCCTTACGTAAACGCTGTGCCGCCCTGTCCATAAGCAGTACCGCTCGTCCAGGCTCATCGCTTAGCAGCGCGAGCAGTCCAGTTTGGAACATGGTGCGAAAGCGTCTAAGTGCGGCGTCATCGTATTGATAGTCGTTGAGTTCAACGGCATTTAAGAGGTCATCGCGCCATTGGAAGATATCACTAGGCTTCTCCTTCGCTAGGCGTTCGAGCTTAACGATGTCAGCGTGAAGTACCTCGGGTGCGGCAAGCCCACCCTCCTCTAGAAAGTTGAGGTAGCGTTCGGTTTTTAAAATAAGGGTAGCGTAATCCGCCTTCTTAACGTCCGACGAAGCCGCCAGAGAGCCGTTGGCAAGCGCCGTATGGGCAACGCCGTAAAAACTGGCTAATCCATCCAAAGACAGGATTTTGGCAGTTCCAGCCAATTGAGAAAGCTCGTTCATCGCTAACTCTAAGGATTCGGTCAAACTGTCATCTTCAATCCACTCATCGAGGTGGTTTGCCGCTCCATGTAGCGTAGCTAGCATTTGTTCCTTTACTAGGACGAGTGACGCGATTTGGAAATTCTGAGGCACATTGCCCTCCGCAAAACAGTTCTCTTATTGTTCTACATTTATAACACAAAACTGAGCCCTCGCGAGCACAGCATCTTCAGCAAACCCAAAAATTATGATTTCGGTCCAATTCTCAGCAATGCGCTTAGGCAGAGCCAAGATCCTCGAAGACAACTATGCCTCCGGACGCTTTTTTGATTGCCTCTAAACGATCATAGTGAGCTTGTCGCTCAACGGGAGTAAGTCGATGTACAGGCAGGTCCAATTTCACCTTTGCACGATCAATCGGAGTAACCTGCATCAGGGAGTCAGAGGAAGATCCATCGCTGGAAGCAAGTTCCAAAGACTTTTGCCCACCGGTCATCGCCAAGTAGACGTACGCTAGAATCTCTGAGTCTAACAGTGCCCCGTGAAGATCACGATTCACTGAATAGGTGGGATATTCTTTCGCCAGCGCATCCAATGTATTTCGCTGTCCTGGCCGCATCTCTCGTGCCATCACTAACGTATCAATGATTGAACAAACGCTTGCTAAATTAGGGTATCCCCTGTTCAACGCATTAAGTTCAAAATCTAAGAAACCTAAGTCGAATGGCGCATTGTGAATAATCAATTCCGCACCTTTAACGAAATTAAAAAAGTCATCCGCTACTTGGGAAAAGATAGGTTTGTCTTCTAGGAACTCGTTAGTAATTCCGTGAATCGCAATGGCATCTTCGGGTACGTCGCGTTGAGGATTAACGTACTGGTGGTAAGTCTTACCCGTAATCTTTCGGTCTATCATCTCTACACAACCAATCTCTACAAGGCGATCGCCCTGCTTTGGATCGAAGCCGGTAGTTTCTGTATCGAGTATTATTTGCCGCACGTTGCTACTTCCCCATTACTTCGTCAGTGCCAAGATTGGCCAGTTCATCGGCTAATTCATTCCCTTCATTACCCGAATGGCCCTTTACCCAGTGCCACGCTATTTGATGGCGCTGTATGGCCTCATCGAGCAGTTGCCAGAGGTCTTTATTCTTCACTGGCTGCTTAGCCGCCGTTTTCCAACCTCGCTTCTTCCAGCCTTCCAACCACTCCAATACACCTTTGCGGACATACTGAGAATCGGTATAAAGCTGTACTTCACATTTTTCGTTCAGCGCGTTCAAGCCTTCAATCGCTGCGGTTAGCTCCATACGATTATTGGTCGTTTCGCGCTCTCCGCCATGCAGCTTCTTTTCATGCTGTCCGAAGCGTAACACCGCTCCCCAGCCACCGGGACCCGGATTCCCTCGGCACGCGCCATCACTAAACATAATAATTTTCTTCACGAACTAATTTCCTTCGACGCGGCAGGATTTACGACCCCACCGGAAAACTGTTGCATTAGCTTTTCAGCCCTTGAGCGGCGCATTAAACCACTATATTTTTGCTTCTTTGCTAGCATCACATAGCTCGAGCCAAATCGCCATGTCAACGGCGCCAACAGCTCGTTAACACGTCTAAAAGTGACTCCTTTAGGCGTTGGTAAGAACTGCGTGTACTGACAGGAGACCACACTAAATCCAAATAACTGCAGCCAGTCACGAAGCCGATTTTCTGCTAGGGCTGAAAAATGCCACGCTGGGTTGTTCCACCGTTTAACTGACTGCTTTAATGACAGCAAACTAAACGGATTAAAACCTACAATTAATAGGTAGCCCCCCGCCTTCACAATTCGCGCAGTGTCACGAAACACATCGTGCGGATCACCTGAAAAATCCAGTAGATGATGCAAAATAGCCAAATCGACATCTTCGTTAATAAATGGCCAAGCTCCGGGTGAGCAATAGAGGTCGCCCGCATCAACTTCCACCGAATTTGATGCCCACCAATAATTCCCGGTACTCGTCTTCAGCTGCAGACCGCCCTGAACAACGCTTGACTCTACTGCACAGTAACCAAACACTGAATCAATAAGCCTCTGACACGCGGCACGCTCATGAGCAAGCAGTGCTGGGCCGCCCACCTCAGTAAAATAGCTATCTAATGTTGCCTGCAATTTGGGTGACATTGTTAGATTCTCAACGGCACTGTGCCATTCATTAAAGTTAACTGTTAATATAACGATTTAGCGTAGCAGTTGCGAGGGAATCATGGCTTTACATCCGGTACCCGCCTTCACCGATAATTATATTTGGTGTTGGCAAGACCAGAGCAATCGATGGTGGGTTGTTGATCCTGGTGATGCGCTACCTGTGATAGATTTCTTCACCAAAAATCAGCTGCCCCCTTTTGGTATTCTAGTAACTCATCATCACAGCGATCATATCGGCGGCATTTCAGGTCTCGTTGACGCTTATCCAGAGCTCGAAATCATTGCGCAGCCGAAGACTTACCCAGGCGCAACTTTGAACCCTAAAACCCCTGAGTTCGCGCAACAGTTTAGCAACATTAAGGTACTCGACGTACCTGCTCATACCCTCGATCACATTGCCTATGTCGCCATGCTTGCCGATGGTAGAGAAGCGCTATTTTGTGGAGATAGTCTTTTTAGCGGCGGTTGCGGAAGGCTTTTCGAGGGCACGGCTGAACAGTTACTTACAGTGATGACAACCTACAAAGATGAACTAGGTCTCGATTCACTGATCTGCTGTGCTCATGAATATACAATTTCGAACCTTTTGTTTGCTCGCGCTGTCGAACCTAGTAATGATGCGATCAAAACGCACCTCGAGTGGTGCACGCAACAGCGAGATAAGAATGAACCTACTCTGCCAAGCTCCATGCGTATGGAGTTGAAAATTAATCCGTTCCTGCGCACCTCTGAGGAAGCCGTTAAAGCGGCGGCCCTTGCAAAGGATCCCCTGAAGAATAATAACGAAATAGCTGTAATCGCGTGCTTGCGCGCCTGGAAGGACACGTTTTAATGACCAAAAATATAGTTTTGAAGCCCCTAGCACTCGTTTTCCTGAGCTCATTGGCTGGCTGTACGCAACTTTCTCAATTTACTAGCGCGACGGATCAAACTGCCACCCATGGCACCAATGAAACGGTTAGTAGTGAGGAAGCAACGCTGGAACCAACCAACGTTGAGGAGCCCACCGCGGTAGTAGAGGTTGATATCGACCTCCCACCCGAAGACGTTTGGGAGGTAATCCGAGCAGGATTAACGCTAGATACCCACGTTGATCGCCGCGCAGTAGAGCAACAAATTGCCTTCTATTCGCAACATCAATCGTATCTTAATCGGGTAGCCACTCGTGCTACGCCCTTTATGTATCATATCGTCCGTGAACTTGAGGAGCGCGAGCTACCTACTGAGCTCGCCCTGCTTCCGATTGTCGAAAGCGCCTTTGACCCCTTTGCCTATTCACACGGTCGAGCAAGTGGCCTATGGCAATTTATCCCAAGCACTGGCACCTACTTTGGCCTAGCCCAGAACTGGTGGTACGACGGTCGTCGAGATCCGGTCGCCGCAACCGATGCAGCACTTACTTACCTAGCGCAGCTCAATCGTCGCTTTGATGGTGATTGGGAGCTAGCGGTTGCCTCCTACAATGGCGGTGGTGGCCGAGTAAACAGCGCCGTACGAAGAAACCGCCAAGCTGGCAAGGCAACTGATTTTTGGTCACTAGATCTGCCCCGTGAAACGGAAGGCTATGTACCTAAACTTCTGGCTCTGGCTGAGATCGTTGCCAATCCAGAAAAGTACGGCGTGACCCTGCAGCCGATTCCTAACGAAGCTTACTTCGTATCCGTTGACCCTGGCTACCAGCTGGATATCAGTAAAGCTGCAGAACTGGCAGGATTAGAAGAGAGCGAATTTAGAGCGATGAACGCCGGCTATACCAAGTGGGCAACCTCGCCACGCTCTCATCAGTTAGTTAATGTTCCAGTAGGTGTTGCCGAAGAATTTGTGCAAGCGGTAGCGTCATTACCTGAAAACGAACGGATAAAGTTTGAACGCTATCAGATCCGCGAAGGCGATGCGCTTAGCCTGATTGCCTCTCGCTTCAATACCCAAGTTGACGCCATCCGAGCCTATAATGATTTGCGTGGTTCATCTATCAGAGCTGGCGACTATCTCCTTATCCCTATCCCTGCGGCACCCCTTGAATACTACCGCAGTTCGGACTGGCAGCGCCTCGCTCGAGCTCAGCAGCGTGGCGGACAAAGTGGCGCTTACCGAATTGATTACCGTGTAGAAAGCGGTGATAGCCTTTGGGAATTAGCCCGCGAGCATGGCGTGAATGTCAGTGACATCGCCCGTTGGAACAATATGGCACCCAATGATCCAATCAGACCTGGCCAAGAACTCGTCATGTGGCAACGCACCCCGGTTCAGGCCAATACCCGACGCGTCAGTTACGCCGTTCGTCAAGGTGATTCACTCGCTCGTATTGCCCAGAAGTTTAAAGTCAGTATCTCTGACCTTCGCCGTTGGAACTCGTCGGTTAGCGGTCAAAAGTACATCCAACCAGGACAAAATCTGATTATATTCGTGGATACTAACAACCAAAGTTAGAAAGCCACTAATCATAGTACCAAAAACACTTCAAACGGGGCTTCTAAGCCCCGTTCTTTCGCCTGCCTACCCCATACCTACCAAAACTCTAAAACTCCAAATACAGCGCCTGATAAGCTCTGAAGAAAAGCCCTATGACTTTGAAATGTAAGTATTGAGGGTTCTATTGGACTCGACAGAGCTTATCGCGCTAAACCCTTCACTCATTGCGCAAACAAAAAGACCCGAGCTAGCATCGCTAGTTCGGGTCTCTTTTAAGCTTCCTGAAGCCAACGGCAGTTAACTGCCAGCCGCTATTTGCTCAGTATTAGCGACGCTCGATGGCCGCATTGTCGAACAATGCCTGCTGTAACGCCTCTGCTTCCGCAGCCGCATACATGTTGTCGAAGAACTGCATCATCATGTCTAACTGCGCCGCTTCCTCGGGATTGTATGATCCGTCAGCAACACCGATTAAACCAAATACTGCAACTCGACCTGAAGGCAATGTCACGGCACTGTATTCGCGTTCGCCAGAAACATTAATTGGCAACTTAAACGCCGCCTGGTTAATTTCAGGCTCCACAGTCACCATGCTGCGAGTTAGCTCACGGGCAACTAACCACTCAACACCCTCTTCAGCGAACAAGGCTTCTAGTGTAGCCCCAGACTGAGCGCGCTCAACAAGGGTATCAGCCAATACTTTAGCACGCTGGGAAGCGGCTTCGGCAGTCAGTTCTGCAACAAGCTCATCACGAACTTCGTCCAAACTCATAACCCGAGCAGGCTCAAAGTTTTGCATCGCTACTACCACTGCAACACCCTCTTCGGCTTCAACAACCTCAGAGATAAGACCATCTTCACGAACATCGTTAGCGAACGCTGTGGCACGTAACTCAGCGTTAGCCATCATCCCTTCACCACCATCGAGCGTGAATGCAGAAGTGTCATAAAGGGTTAATTCAAGTGCTTCAGCTAACGATTCAAGATCACCATACTGATAAGCTGCATCACGAAGCGACTCAAGTTCAACCGCGTAAATACGGTCGACTTCCATGTTGCGGATTCGCTCTTCTAGCTCATCACGAACATCTTCAAAGGCAACCTGCTCGGCCGAATCGACTTCCAAGAGCTTAATAAAATGCGTACCGAAGTCGGTTTCTACTGGACCAGAAACTTCGCCGATGGCTAATTCATCAAGCGCATCCTCAAAGACCGGGTCAAAGGCAGTACCGTCCGTTTGACCAATTTCACCACCAATCTCTGCGCTGGCGAAATCATCTGAATAGTTCAAAGCCAATTCGGCGAAATCCTCACCGCGACCTAGCGAAGCTTCGATGTCGGCAATCGTAGCAGCCTCTGAGCCATCATCCTTTGGTGTAACAAGAATGTGAGCCACAAGCTTTAGTGTTTGTGCATCGACATTGGATTGAGTTACTTCGAATTCGCGCTGAAGGTCCTCTTCAGTGACCTCAACGGACGCCGCAAGCTCCGCTCGCTCGAGCTTCACATACTGGGCCGTCATTTGCGCTTCGGTTAGGAAACGTTCGAGGTTCTCGTTGTAACGCGCTTCAAGTGTTTCTTCGTCAATCACAATACCGTCAGTATCCGCTGCATCAATCACGCCGTACTCAAAGCTACGACTCTGTTCGATAATTGCGACCAGCGCGGCAATCTGCTCATTCCCTAGGAAGGCAGTATTGGTAAGACCGGTGAAGTACTGCTGGACTGTGTAGTCACGGCTAAGCGCGTCAACAAACTCCTGCGGCGTATATCCTAGCTGCGCGATACGCATGCTAAATGTATTCGGGTCGTAACCGTCAATCCCCGCAAAGGCAGGATTCGTTACAATTTGCTGATCAATAACGCCTTTTGAGACTGCTAAGTTTAATTCTTCCGCTGCCTGAGTAAGGAGCTCAGCACCGATCAAACGATCGAGTACCTCTTCGCGCAGAACATCATCACTGATATCCGAGACGCCACTTTGGTAGAGCTGTTGCTTCTGACGCTGAACTTCAATCGCTACGGTAGGTTCTGCAATTTCGGTTCCATTGATCTCAGCTGCATTAGGTGGACCGCCAATTGAATCAAGCAGAGGGCCAACGCCGAAAGCTGCCATGGCGATTACTAGAATACCGGCAACGAAATACGCTGCGATACCTTGGGTGTTATTTCGAATTTTCTGAAGCATTTGTTACTCACACATAAATAAAAAAAAAGCGCAGTCTCTAACGGCTGCGCCTTTTCTATGACTGCCTGAAAAAAACCGTAAAGGTTATTTCAATCAGTTAACCGCGTCTTTCAGTGCCTTACCAGCTTTGAAAGATGGTACTTTTGCTGCAGCGATTTGAATCTCTGCACCTGTTTGTGGATTGCGGCCAGTACGTGCAGCGCGATCTTTAACAGTAAATGTACCAAAACCTACAAGAACGACAGAATCGCCGCCCTTCAAAGTACCCGTAATAGCTTCAAGAGTAGCATCCAACGCGCGACCGGCAGCCGCTTTTGGAAGATCCGCTGATTCTGCAATAGCATCGATTAGCTCAGATTTATTCACTCTACACCCCTCTTAGATTCGTGTGGTTTGTAGTTAATTTTAAGTTAGTTTTTGTTTTCGTAACTACAGCCACAACCGTTGTTGTAACTAGTCACTGTGAGAATTTATAACAAGTGTCATCCCACGGGTCAAGCTTGTTTCAATGCCTATTTACATTGCTTTCGCCTTTATTTTCGGAATCGTTCGTTTTTTGAACGCGATTAAAATCATCATCACTCAGCGCCACTGGCTTAGATTCCAATGCAATTGAAAGAACCTCATCGATGTTCTTAACTGGGCGAATGTCGAGATTTTCCTTAATATTGTCGGGAACTTCCTTTAAATCACGCGTATTTTCATGAGGAATCAATACAACCTTGATTCCACCACGGCGCGCTGCGAGTAGCTTTTCTTTCAAACCGCCAATGGGTAACACCTCACCGCGGAGCGTAATTTCGCCAGTCATCGCAACATCCGCCCGTACAGGAATATTTGTCAAAACTGAGGTCATTGCCGTCACCATTGCGATACCAGCGCTCGGTCCGTCCTTCGGTGTAGCACCTTCAGGGACGTGAATATGAAGATCAACGGACTGATTAAAGTCACCTAACAGCCCCAAACTTTGGGCGCGAGTACGAACCACAGTGGTAGCTGCCGCAATCGATTCTTGCATTACGTCACCCAGTGAACCCGTTTTAACGATTTGTCCTTTACCGCGCATTACCGCGGATTCAATCGTCAATAGCTCGCCACCCACCGAAGTCCACGCCAAACCAGTTACCATTCCAATACGGTTTTCGGCTTCAGCAATGCCATAGGAGTGCTTTCGAACCCCTACGAACTCTTCGAGGTTGTCGTCATTAATGGTCAGCAGTGATTTATCACCGTCACGAACCTTCGCAGTGACGACCTTGCGGCATAGATTAGCGAGTGAGCGCTCTAGAGCTCGAACCCCAGCCTCGCGAGTGTAGTAACGAATAAGGCCTAGAATAGCGCTGGAATCAACCTGTATTTCGCCATCCTTTAAACCATTTGCCTTAATCTGCTTTGGCAGGAGGTAGCGTTCAGCAATCGCCAATTTCTCATCTTCGGTGTAACCTGGAATACGAATAATTTCCATTCGATCCAGTAGTGGCCCGGGAATATTCATGCTGTTAGAGGTACAGATGAACATGACGTCCGACAGGTCGTAATCCACCTCAAGATAATGATCATTGAAGGTGCTGTTCTGCTCGGGATCGAGGACTTCTAACAGCGCCGACGCAGGATCACCGCGATTATCCATACCCATCTTGTCAATTTCATCCAATAGGAACAGCGGGTTTTTAACCCCAACCTTTGACAGCTTTTGTACGAGCTTTCCTGGCATAGAGCCAATGTAGGTTCGGCGATGACCGCGAATTTCAGCTTCATCACGCACCCCACCTAGGGCCATACGGATGAATTTACGATTTGTCGCACGAGCTATGGATTCACCTAGCGAAGTTTTGCCCACCCCAGGTGGACCTACTAGGCAAAGTACCGGACCTTTTAACTTACGAACTCGAGACTGCACCGCCAAATATTCCAGAATTCGATCTTTTACTTCCTCAAGGCCATAATGATCGGCCTCAAGCGTCGCCTGAGCCTTCGTTAGGTCATGACGGACCTTCGAGCGTTTCTTCCACGGCACGCCCACCATCCAGTCAATATAACCGCGTACCACCGAGGCTTCGGCAGACATCGGCGACATCATCTTTAGTTTGGAGAGCTCGGCATTAGTCTTATCGAACGCCTCGGTTGTCATTCCCGCTTCCTGAATGCGCTCTTCTAGCTGCTCAAATTCATTGGGAACGTCGTCCATGCCACCCAATTCCTTTTGGATCGCTTTCATCTGTTCATTCAAGTAGTACTCGCGCTGGCTGCGCTCCATCTGTTTCTTTACACGCCCGCGGACGCGCTTTTCCACCTGAAACAAATCAACTTCGGTATCAATGACTCCCATCAAAAACGCAGCGCGTTCTTGGATGCTAGTGACCTCAAGCATTTCCTGCTTTTGCGCCAAATCGAGTGACATATGCGCTGCCATCGTATCGACTAAGCGCGAATGATCCTCGATGCCGCTCAACGACGTGAGTACTTCAGCAGGTACCTTTTTCGATAGACCGACGTATTGCTCAAACTGCTCCTTCAACGAGCTAATGATTCGCTCATTGTGTGCGGTATCTTCAACAGGCAGTTCAATAGCGCGACCCGCAGCATAGAAGCTACGGCCGTCTTCCTCGATATCCTTTAACTCAGCGCGCGAAACACCCTCTACCAACACCTTTACCGTGCCATCTGGGAGACGAAGCATTTGCAGAATCTGCGCAATAGTACCGGTGGTGTAAATAGTCTCTACACTGGGTTCGTCATCGGCCGCATTCTTCTGCGCCGACAATAATAAGCGCTTATCGTTTTCATTAGCTTCTTCGAGCGCCGCGATAGACTTTTCACGACCAACAAACAAAGTAGTAACCATGTGGGGATAAACCACTACGTCACGAAGTGGTAACAAGCTGTACTTAATATACTCTGACATCTCTTCTCCTGACCGCGATACCAACTCATCGGGCATCCACGTTTTATGATAGCTTCTATGTTCTTATTTGAGGGCGAAGTGCCGAAAAAACAAGCCTCCCCTCGAAATCTTTTTGATTTAATGAATTTCAGAGACAAAAAAGGCGAGCCCTAGCTCGCCTTTTAAATTAGCCAACGGCTGAGCGTTAAGCGCTCGGTGCCGCTTTCTGTTCATCCTGCTTGTAGACCATAAGCGGTTTGCTATCGCCTCGAATACTCGATTCATCGACGACTACCTTAATCACATCCTTCAGCGATGGCAGTTCGTACATAGTCTCCAACAGCGCGCCTTCAAGAATAGATCGTAGACCTCGAGCTCCTGTGTGACGTTCAAGTGCTTTCTCCGCTACCGCTTGAAGTGCCTCACTACGGAATTCCAGTTCGCAATCTTCCATCTCGAAGAGATGTTGATACTGTTTGGTCAAGGCGTTCTTGGGCTCGCTCAGGATTTGCACTAGGGCATCCACATCTAATTCTTCTAGCGTGGCAATCACTGGCAGACGACCAACGAATTCAGGAATCAATCCGAACTTGACCAAATCTTCTGGTTCAAGACCTTTGATTGCATCGCCGAATAGTTGACCCTCACTCTTAGAACTAACCTCAGCCCCAAAACCAATGCCGCCCTTTTCGGTACGATCACGAATGACGCCATCTAGACCCGCAAAGGCACCACCACAGACGAATAGAATATTACGAGTATCAACCTGCAGGAACTCCTGCTGCGGGTGCTTACGGCCACCCTGAGGCGGTACAGAGGCAACAGTACCCTCAATTAGCTTAAGTAATGCTTGCTGAACACCTTCACCCGAGACATCTCTCGTAATGGATGGGTTCTCGGCTTTGCGCGTAATCTTGTCGATTTCGTCAATGTAAACGATACCGCGCTCAGCTTTCTCGACATCGTAGTCACAACTTTGCAGTAACTTCTGGATGATGTTTTCAACATCTTCACCCACGTAACCCGCTTCGGTTAGCGTCGTTGCGTCAGCCATCGTGAACGGAACATCCAAGGTACGCGCCAGTGTCTGAGCAAGAAGCGTCTTACCGCAACCGGTAGGACCAACTAGCAGGATATTCGATTTACCCAGCTCAACACCCTCTTGGCTGGTTTTCACATCCTTACGTAAACGCTTGTAGTGGTTATAAACCGCTACCGCTAAGACGCGCTTTGCAAAGTCCTGACCAATGACATAATCATCGAGCGCTTTCTTTAGTTCGTGAGGAACCGGCAAGCTACTCTCGGTAGTCTCGGCAGGAGCGCCCTTTATTTCTTCATCAATAATGTCGATACAGAGGTCGACGCATTCGTCACAAATAAATACGGATGGCCCTGCGATTAGCTTTTTCACTTCGTGCTGGCTTTTACCACAAAAGCTGCAGTACAAAAGTTTGCCGCTGTCGCCGCCCTTTCCAGTGTTTGTATCAGACATTTAAGTACTCCGATTATTTCCTCATCTATCACTAAGATGAGGCTTCATGCTGTAAATTTCAACCCTAAACAGGGCGCTTAAGTAGAACCTCGTCTACTAAGCCATAGGCCTTCGCCTCGTCAGCACTCATAAAATTATCACGCTCAGTATCTAACTCAATGCGCTCTAGCGTCTGTCCGCTGTGCTCAGCCATCAGCTGATTTAATCGCTCACGGATCTTAAGAATCTCTTGAGCTTGAATATGGATGTCTGAAGCTTGACCCTGTGCACCGCCCGATGGCTGGTGAATCATCACGCGAGAATTCGGCAGGCAGAAGCGCTTACCGGGCGTTCCCGCGTTAAGAAGGAAAGCACCCATACTGCAGGCCTGCCCCAGGCAAATTGTGCTGATATCCGGCTTGATAAACTGCATGGTATCGTAAATTGACATGCCAGCCGTTACTGAACCACCCGGTGAATTGATGTACAGGTGAATATCCTTGTCTGGATTTTCCGACTCTAGGAACAACAACTGAGCGACAATAAGATTTGCCATGTGATCCTCTACGGGACCAACCACAAAAATCACACGCTCTTTGAGTAATCGTGAATAGATATCATAGGAACGCTCACCGCGCGAAGACTGCTCTACCACCATTGGGATCAGGCCTAGCGCTTGTGGGTCGATACTCGTTTTGTTGTGATCAAAATTCTGCATATGAAAAGGAACCCTTATCGACGTTAATTAGTTTTACTCTGTACTGTAGAGCTTAGACGCAAGCACTAGTGCTTGTACAGTGCCAATTACTGCGGAAAATGCATAAAAAAACCGCGGTGCTCGAAAGCTGCCGCGGTTTTCTTAGAAGTTACTGAATCTTAAGCGTTAGCAGCTTGATCAGCAGGCTTGATAGCCTCATCGTAACTTACTTCAGTCTCAACTACCTTCACGTCCGCGATGATAGCTTCTACTGCTTGGTCTTCAAGAACCACGTTCTGAATTCCTGAAAGTAACTCTTGGTTACCTTTGTAGTAGTCAATGACTTCCTGTGGGTCTTGGTAAGTTGAAGCAACTTCCGCAAGCTTCGCATCAACAAGATCTTGAGCAACAGTTAGCTTCTTAGAAGCGATAACTTCGCCCATCACAAGACCTAGCTTAACGCGACGCTCAGCCTGGTCCTTGAATAGGTCATCAGGAAGGATTGATGGATCGATGTTTTGACCGCCACCAAACTGCTGCATCATCTGCTGACGAAGCTGCGCGATTTCGTTAGTAAGTAGCGCGCTAGGTACGTCAAACTCGTGCTTTTCAACTAGCGCATCCATCACCTGAGTCTTAACTTTGTTAGTTACCGCGTTTTTAAGTTCACGAGCCATGTTGGCTGCAACTTCTTCACGGAACTTCTCTTCGCCACCTTCAGCAACGCCGTACTTTTCGAAGAACTCTTCGTTTAGCTCTGGTAACTGCTGCGCTTCAACTTTGTTTAGCTTGATAGCAAACTGAACGGCTGCGCCTTTAAGTTCTTCTGAGTGGTACTCTTCTGGGAAGGTCACGTCAATCGTGCGCTCTTCACCAGCTTTCATACCAACGATACCGTCTTCAAAACCCGGGATCATCTGCTTAGAACCTAGCGTCAAGTCAGAACCTTCAGCTTTACCGCCTTCGAATTCTTCGCCGTCTTTGGTGCCTAGGTAGTCGATGTTAACTTTGTCGCCTTCCGCTGCAGCGCGGTCAGTTTCTACAAACTCACCCTGTTGCTTACGAAGGATTTCGATCATGTTGTTGATGTCGTCTTCGTTAACTTCTGCTACCGGCTTAGTGACTTCAACCGCTGACATGTCAGCAAGTTCAATTTCAGGGTAAACCTCGAACGTGGCAACAAACTCGATATCAGAACCTTCTTCTAGGTTCTTAGGCTCGATGTTCGGCGCACCAGCTGGACGAACTTTCTCAGCTTGAACCGCTTCGTAGAAAGCACGGTTGATTGCGTCACCCAAAACTTCTTGACGGATACCGCCACCGAAACGCTGCTTTACAACTTTCAGAGGGACTTTACCGTTACGGAAACCGTTGATTTTGACAGTTTTTGAAGCCTGTTTAATACGCTCTTCCACCTGAGCATCAACGCTCGCTGATGGAACTGTGACAGTCATACGACGCTCTAGGCCGCTAGTCGTTTCAAGAGATACCTGCATGGATCGCTTTTCCTCTAAAAATAATACGTGCGCGGTGATTCTATTGGCACCGCTAATAATAAGTAGCTATCGCGAACAAGCACAGACAGCTACGACTGCTAAATCGAATCGAGGCATTATAGGTAATTGCCTGTTCAGGTCAAGACAACGAGCGCTAAGAGGCGAAAAATAATCACTGAATGGAAATTTATTTTTACGTTAAAACGAGAGAAAAAATGAAGTTTTGATTAGAAAATGAAGTTTTGCTGAGAAGAAAAAAATAGATGGTGGGGATGGAGAGACTCGAACTCTCACGCCTCGCGGCACCAGAACCTAAATCTGGCGTGTATACCAATTTCACCACATCCCCATCTATAGGGCCGAGCGATTGCTCTAATTAACATCGAAATATGGTGGGGATGGAGAGACTCGAACTCTCACGCCTCGCGGCACCAGAACCTAAATCTGGCGTGTATACCAATTTCACCACATCCCCAGCGCAGAATGTTTCGTAACGCTTTCGATGTTAACGAGGCGGAATTATAAGGATAAATTCGCTTTTGCCAAGCAATTTTTTCATTATTTTCAAAGACTTGTCCAATTGACCTATTTTCGACCAACCAATAAAAAAAAACCGGGACTAAGTCCCGGTAAAGCAGCATAAAAACTAAAGTGGTATTAAACGCGTTCAATCACCGTCGCAATACCTTGGCCAAGACCAATACACATGGTGGAAACACCAATGGTTGCGTCCTTCTGTTCCATCACATTTAGCAGGGTTCCCGTAATACGAGCACCTGAACAGCCAAACGGGTGACCCAACGCTATAGCACCGCCATTCAAATTGACCTTGTCATCCATTTTATCAAGCAAGTTCAGGTCTTTCAGAACCGGCAGGGCCTGGGCGGCGAAGGCTTCGTTAAGCTCAACCACATCCACATCGTCAATGGTTAACCCAGCGCGCTTAAGGGCCTTCTGAGTTGCTGGTACAGGGCCGTAACCCATAATTGAAGGGTCTACGCCCGCAAGACCTAACTGGCGAACCTTGGCACGAATCGGCAACCCAAGCTCTTTAGCCTTGGCTGCAGACATGACTAACATCGCCGATGCGCCATCAGTGATCTGTGACGAGGTACCCGCAGTGACGGTTCCGCCGCGTGGATTAAACGCAGGCTTTAAACCGGCTAATGATTCAGCAGTAGTGTCAGGGCGAATAGTCTCATCATGCTTCATCATGTAAAGACCGCCGTTAGCATCGTGCGCTTCCATTGCTAAGATTTCATTATCGAAACGCCCAGCGAGGGTGGCTTCATGAGCCAAACGATGTGAACGAGCACCAAACTCATCCTGCTGCTCACGGCCAATACCATGCATCAGAGCGAGATACTCGGCAGTCATCCCCATCATTCCCGCAGCCTTTGCCGCTTTAATTGACACCGATGGGTTCGGATCAACACCATGATCCATAGGTAGGTGACCCATATGCTCAACCCCACCAATAAGGTAGACATCGCCCACATCCGCTTGAATATTTGCTACTGCGGTATGGAGCGCCGACATTGACGAACCACACAGGCGACTTACGGTCTGTGCTGGCACGGTAAATGGAATCGAACTCAATAGTTGAGCGAAGCGAGCTACGTTCCAGCCCTGCTCTTTGGTCTGGTTAACACAACCCCAGATAATGTCATCGATTAGGGCCGGGTCCATTGCCGCGTTGCGGGCAACGATACCGTCCATTAGTCGAGCAGATAGCGTATCCGCTCGAAGGTTGCGAAAGGATCCGTTCTTTGAACGCCCCATTGGGGTACGGATAAAATCAACAATTACTGCATCTCTTGCATTTAAACTCATTTTTAACGCTCCCAATTATCCGTAGTACGACTCGCCATTGGCGGCCATTTCGCGCATTTTATCTGTGACTTCGTACGGTGCACCCAAGTGCTTAAGCGAATCCGCCATCGTTACGAAGTTTGCCATTCCCATCTCGTCAACGTAGCGGAATACGCCACCGCGGAAGGGAGGGAAACCAACGCCGTAGACTAACGCCATATCGGCTTCAGCAGCGGAGGCAATGATACCTTCCTCTAAACAACGCTGAACTTCGATAACCATTGGCACCATCATACGAGCGATAACATCATCAGCTTCGAACTCGGCACGTTCGGCACAGTGAGGAGCAATTAGTTCGTAACTCTCGGAAGTAGCAACCTTCTTAACTTTACCGCGCTTGTCAGCTTCGTAGTTATAGAAGCCCTTACCATTCTTCTGACCATAACGTCCTGCTTTGAAGAGCACGTTAGTAGCCAAGCCTTCGAACTGAGCCATACGATCAGGGAATCCAGCTTCAAGTACGTCAGCTGCGTGCGCCGCGGTATCTAGACCCACTACATCACTCAAGTAGGCAGGACCCATTGGCCACCCCCAACGCTCCATCACCTTATCTACCGCTGCGAAATCTGCACCGTCACGGAGTAACAACGCAAACCCACCGAAGTACGGGAATAGGACACGGTTTACGAAGAAACCTGGGCAATCGTTAACAACAATGGCCTTTTTACCTAATGCATTGGCGTAGGCGACTGTTTTAGCAACTGCCGTATCAGAGGTTTTAGCGCCGCGAATAACTTCCACTAGCGGCATCAACGGAACCGGATTAAAGAAGTGCATGCCACAGAAGTTTTCTGGACGCTCTAGCGCTTCAGCTAGATAATCAATTGAGATAGTTGAAGTGTTTGAGGTAATGATGGTATCCGCTGCAACCTTCGTCTCAACTTCCTTGAGGACCGCATGTTTAACCTTTGGATTCTCAACCACCGCTTCAACGATCATGTCCACGCCACTCAACTCTTCGTAGCTAAGTGCCGGGTTAATACGGCTAAGGACTTCAGCCATCTTATCGGCTGTCATTCTGCCACGCTTAACACGCTTCGAAAGCAACTTGCTGGCCTCAGAAAGGCCAAGGTCGATACCCGCTTGATTAATATCCTTCATCACAATCGGCGTTCCCTTTAATGCCGACTGATAAGCGATACCGCCGCCCATGATGCCCGCGCCCAGTACCGCTGCTTTCTTAACGTCTGGAGCACCCTTAGCAATCATCTTGGCTTTCTTACTAACTAGCTGGTCATTGAGAAAGATACCAATCAACGCCTTAGACTGGAAAGTTCGCGCCATACGGATAAAGTGCTGAGTTTCCAACTTCAGGGCATCGTCACGACCAAGCTTAGCACTCTGCTCCATGGCTTCAATCGCCGCTACAGGAGATGGGTAGTTTCGACCCGCCTGCTGCTGGACCATTGCTTTGCACGTGAAGAACGACATCAACATCTCAATATCATTGAGCTGTAACGGCGCCTTTTTCTGCTCGCGGCGAGCCTCGTAAGCAATCTCTCCTGAGACTACCTGCTTCAGCAGGTTCAAGCTTGATTCACGAAGATTCTCTGGTGCAACAACGGCATCTACCACGCCGGTAGCTAGCGCCGCATCGGCACGATATTCCTTGCCGCCGGCAATCCACTCAATAGCGTTATCGGCGCCAACAAGGCGTGGCATACGAACCGTACCACCGAAGCCAGGGAAAATACCCAGCTTAGTTTCCGGCAAACCTACTTTTGCTACAGTACTCATGACACGGAAATCACAGGCAAGTGTCACTTCTAGACCACCACCCAGCGCAAAGCCGTTAATGGCGCATACGGTAGGCATGGGGAGATCTTCAAGCTGGTTGAAACAGGCATTTGCACCATCAAGATTGGCGGTAAAAGCCGCATCATCTAGCGCAAAGTTACCTTTGAATTCAGTGATGTCTGCACCGACTACGAAGACTGGCTTGCCACTCGTTACTAGGAGACCTTTTGCACCAGAGTCTTTAAGAAGAGCGCCTGCTTCGGCTAGCTCAGTAATGGTAGCAGCGTCGAATTTGTTGACGGAGTCGGATTGATTATCGAAACAAAGCTCGTAGAGGCCCGGTTCAATAGCGCTTACGGTTAGCGTATTACCTTTATACATACCTACTTATCCCTCATTATTATCGCCAAAGAATAAAATCTCAGCGGTGATTGTCGCATCAGTCTATATAATTCAAACACCCGTTTGAATTACTTTGTGCTATTTTCTGTGACCTACTGGTCACTCAATGGTTTACCAAGCCCTAAATTAATTTAGTACAAAAACATAAATTGATGTTGCTTATCGCACAAACAGTGTTTTAAATATTGAACAGTCTGATCATCTCAGTTAATGTACTGACCATAAAATAATGAAACTTAGTAGGCGATAGCTCATCATGCAATTGTTACCTGAATTAAATGCCTTCCTTGAGGCGAACCCTGATGTTAATCAGTTTGATGTTATTCTAGTTGATCTTAACGGTATTCTCCGCGGCAAACGCCTGGATCGTAATGCCATCAAAAAACTTTATAAGTCAGGCATCCTTATGCCCCGCTCTACCTTTGCGAGCGATATCGAAGGCGACACCACTGACGGCACTGATCTTGGTATTCGTACTGGCGATATTGACTGCCCTTGCCTTCCGGTAGCAGGTTCACTAAAGATAGTCCCTTGGGCCCATGAGCCGGCGGCACAAGTCCTTGCTTATATGGTAGATGAAGACGGTGATGTCCTGCGCTACACCTCGCATGGTGTACTTCAAAATGTGATCGACAAGTTCAAAGAGCTCAAGCTCACACCAATTATCGCACCCGAACTCGAATTCTTCCTACTTGATCGCAAACGCGATGAGGACGGCCGTCCACTGCCTCCCATCTCCCCCGTTACTGGCGCCCGAGACAAAAACACTCAGGTATACGGCATTGCCGAGCTTGACGATTACGCGGCATTCTTGCGTGACGTAAAAGCCGCAGCAGTGGCGCAGGATATTCCTGCCGATACCGCCATCGCGGAGTACGCGCCGGGTCAGTTCGAGATTAACCTGCACCACAGTGACAACCTTATTCAAGCTTGTAATCACGCAGTAGAATTAAAACGTCTTATCAAAGCCGTAGCGCTCCAGCATGATTTCGACGCTACCTTCATGCCGAAACCTTTTGCGGATCTTTCTGGCAATGGTTTCCATATGCATATTAGCCTTTATGACGAAGCTGGAAACAATGTCTTCGCCAATGGCGATGATTTAGGTAACGAGATGCTTCGCCACGCCATTGGCGGCCTCTCCGCTACGATGGAAGAAGGGATGCTGCTTGCGGCGCCTGGCGCCAACAGCTACCGCAGATTTAGCCCGGAATGCTACACACCGCTGCATCCAAGCTGGGGATTCAATAACCGGACGGTCGCTATGCGCATCCCTGCAGGGCCAGATTCAGCCAAGCGTGTAGAGTGCCGAGTAGCAGGCGCTGATGCGAATCCTTATATTTACCTTGCAAGCCTGTTGTCAGGCATTTATCTAGGTATCACACAGCAACTCGAACCAGGCCCCGTTACCCAGGTTAACGCCTATAAAGAATTTGAGCCTACGCTACCACTAACCTGGGATGCGGCGATTCAGAGCTTCGAGGATGCAAAGTTATTACCACAGGTACTGGGTAGCGAATTCTGTCATGTGTTTTTGCAAATTAAACTCGCTGAACGTCAAAAGTTTCACGAGTTCATCACCATGCAAGAATACGACTGGTATCTTCGCCACGCATAATTAGCGCTGTCGTAAACCGCTACAAAAATGGCCAATCGACTAATCGATTGGCCATTTTTTTGAGCATCACTACAGCGTGCTGCTTAATCCGCAGTAAAGCCGCTAAAAGCTTGGTGGGTTGTTAGCAGAGACTACCTTACAGGGTTTACCGCTAGGGTTGCGGAAGCGGTGCGGAAGACGACTATCGAAGTAATAACCATCACCGGGCTTCAATACTCGCGTGTTGCCATCTACGGTTAATTCGATTTCACCCTCAACCACAATACCGCCCTCTTCGCCGTTGTGTGAGATCATCTCATCACCGGTATCAGCCTCGGGCGGGTAGGTTTCGAACATTACCTGCATCGAGCGACCTTCAATCGAGGCACCCAGTAGACGGTAACTAATATCACCTGAGCCGACTTCGGTCATTTCATCGGCACTAAAGAAAACTTTATCACCATCATTTGACTCAACGGAAAAGAATTCAGCTAGCGACATAGGTAAGCCATCAAGCACCTTTTTCAACGAGGCGATTGACGGACTAACTCGTCCCTGCTCAATTAAAGAAATGGTACTATTCGTTACTTCTGCTCGTTTAGCGAGCTCTCGTTGAGACCAGCCTCGCTGCTGGCGAATTAATCGTAATCGTTTACCAACTTCTTCAGACACTTCACACTCCATGGTTTATGTTTTGAAATAATAATCTAACAAGTGTTCGATATTTTTTACAGTGTTTATTTCAAAACAACAATGAAATAACCAGAAAGGTCTGAGGAAAGGCAGCTCAGCCCGACTAGATCGAGCTGGCTTTGTAGAAAATAATCAGCAAAAACCCACTCAATAGGGGTTTTCTATATCCAGAGAAACGTCTGACGCATAGGAGTCTATCGAGAGGCTCAACGACGAAATCTCAACCGCATCATCCATCACCACATGTTCACCGAATGAATACTGCGTGACGTCTTCGCCAGCAAGAATCTGCTGTTTGTAGGCTTCACTTTTCGCGGCAACATCTTGGTTTTTTGATCGCCACTGCGACAATTTTTCGGCACCGTAACGCGACGCTAGCAACGCCATCGTTTTAGTGGGAGACACCACCACCCCACTCGCATTGTTACCACCAAAACCCTTGGCGTTGAGAAAGGCAACATCGATGCCCTCTACACCCACATCTCGGTGGGCAGTAACGTAATCAAGGTTCTCTCGGTACACGTCATCTGCAATGTCAGAAACATTGTTGATACGCGGAATAATGCCATCAGCCCACACGCCTAGCGTGGCCATCAACTGATCGCCCGAGGCAACACCTAAAGAGTGACCAAGATACGACTTCATGGCGGTGATTGGCCAATTGCTTATGCCAAAGGCCTTCGCCACCCGCTCAAAGATAATTGACTCGGTTACGCGGTTGGCAGGCGTACTAGAGCCATGCGCCTGAACAAAGGAGCGTTGTTCAACGGATTCCTGCCCCAACAGAGAGCGCGCGAACGCCACCGATTTAGCTAATGTCAGGTAGTTACCAATGCCCGGAGCGGAAATGGATTTTTTAAAACCATCAGCATTCACATAAACCGCCGGAGTCGAAGCGTGAATATTCGCCCCCAACTCAAGCGCTAGGGAATCCGCCATTAACACGGCGTACTGCGCGCCTTCAGCAATCGTAAAACCGCAGTTATCGGCAAACGGACGAGAAGCTCCGCGGTGATTAGGCTCTGATGAGCCGTCTAGCTTACAGAGATTATCATCAGTCGCCAGCGCGCTCATGGCCGCATAACCTTCAATAACCTCCGGATTAACGGGCGCCTCTGCGTTACCAACGAAGGCTACCTTAGCCCTGCCTTCTTTAATATCTTCAATCGCTAAGTTGAGGTTGTAGAGAAAACTAGCACAGGCGCCAACCGCAGCACCCGTTGAGCCAACAGACCCTAAGAGATAGGCGTTAACGAAGTCCGCGGGCATTTCTACCAGCCCTAGAGGACACTGTTTTGAAGAGGCTCTGTCGCCCTGCCAGCGGGCCTTGAGGAGCCCCCCATTGCCAGCATCATCTAACTGCGCCATCGCTGACCCGGAATAGACCGATACCTGATCTGGGTTGATATGGCTCATGATCTCTGACCACGTTATACCCACCGATTGCAACGCATCCGATGCTGCAAACATATTAAGCTGCAGACCACGCGGATGGTGACGCGAACTGTATCGAGTAGCCGGATCAAAGCCACTTGGAACGGTTCCGGCGGTTGAAACGGCCATCTTGCGTGATGTCGGCAATAGCGCATTGAGATCACTAGCACTTAAACGCACACCATCTTTGTCCTCGCCAATTACGGCCCAGCTTGCGGGCAGCTGAGCCGGCAGGTCGCGCTTTTTCATGGTGAATTCAATGGCTTGCTTAGCAGTGCAAAGCTGTACTCGCTTCATACCTGGCGCGTTATCAACATCAAAGTGTTCCGCACCAATCTTTCGAATCAGCGAGTTTTCAAGCACGGCGGCCTCGAACGCTTCGGCTGACGGGTAGGCGTCAACAGACATACCACTGAGCGCCGCCAGCGCCGTAATCATCTCGCTGCGTTTATCGTCAGGAAGGGCCTCTTCCACCAATCGACGATAACCTAAATGAAAAGTCGACCTACCTGCGGCATTCACACCACCGAACCCCACAACAACTGGCATCGCTTTCATATTAATCTCCAGAACTAATCAGTCACAAAATATATACTGCTAGTTTAGAAAGATTTACGATAGAATAATATGGCATAACAGCCACAGAGAAAGGCAAAAAGGTCAAAATGAGTGACATTATTCTATTAGCAAGTCAGAATGCCCTAAGTTCATCCATTAGCCTTCCGAGCGAGATGCTAACCGCAGCGAATGATTTCGCCAAAGCGCATGGACGAACACAACTCGACATTACTACGGCCACCGCATCGGGGCTTCCTGTAACGAGTCAGGCTGGCTTCACAATAGCCGGCCCGGCACTGGAATCCTTGGCTCGGCCTCAGCTTGTGTATATTCCGTCAACTTGGCGCAGCCCTTTACCAATGCTCAAGGAGCTTGCGCCGTTACGCGAGTGTATTACCGAGTGGTATTTACAGGGCACGCGCTTTTGCTCGGTATCAACGGGTTCGTATCTGTTGGCCGAATTTGGTTTGTTGGACCACCAACCTGCTACCACCCACTGGCACTACTTCGATCACTTCGCTAGTCGCTATCCTCACGTTGATCTCAAACGCGATTACTTCGTCACGGTTGCTAAACAGAGCTATTGCGCAGGCTCCGTCAATTCCTTAGCGGACCTAACCGTGCACCTAATAGCGGAACTCTACGATGCTGAAACTGCACATTGGGTGCAACGTAATTTTAGTCACGAAATTCGCCGCCCCTTTCAGGAAATCGCCTTCATTCAGGGTGATTCGGCTCATAAGGACGAGGAGATTGCCCTAGCGCAGCATTGGATTAGGGAAAACTTGCAGCATCCAGAAATTTTGCCCGCCATCGTGCAACGATTGGAGATGAGCCCACGAACATTTTCGCGTAGGTTTAGGAATGCGGTACAAATGACACCCAACCAGTTTGTACAAAAGTGCCGTATTGAGCAGGCTAAGCAGTTACTGAGACACTCCAACTTAGCCATCGGTGACGTTTCGTTCAACGTAGGCTATCAGGATGTCAGCTTCTTTGCTCAGTTGTTTCGGAGACAGCTTGGGCTATCCCCGAGTGAATACCGGCGTACTGTCCGGGCGAAGCTCTTCATAGCACGCTGACTAGGCGTTTAATCACAGGATCTGAAGTTGGGTGCTCGGCGCTCGAAGAAAGCGGTAAAAGCTTCCTTCCCCGCCGCCGAATTCAATCCCGCGGAAAAGTGAGCTGATTCCTCAGCCATAACCTTTAAAAGTTCTTCTGGATCTGGACGTAACAGCTTTCTTGACGCGCGCAGCGCGGTTTTAGGCTTATCCGCTAAGCGTTGAGCTAACTTCATAGCCTCCGTAGGGAGATCAGCGTCTGCTACAATCTGATGCGCCAGACCAAAGGCTAGCGCCTGCTGGGCATCAAGCGTGTCACCCAACAGTGCAATTTTGGCGGCACGTTGATACCCCACAATCATAGGTAACAATAGTGAAGATCCGGCCTCGGGAACTAAGCCTAAATCCGTGAATGGCATCTTTAAACGAGCACTCTCGCCAAGAATGTTGAAATCACAGTGGAGAAGAAGTGTTGAGCCAATCCCTACTGCCAGCCCAGGAACCGCACTAACCATCGGCACAGTACCTTCGGCCATTGAACGGATAAAGACACTCACGGGAGCCTCTTCATCCATGCTTGGATTGGCGATAAAATCAGCCAGATCATTACCGGAACTAAAGTTATCACTCGTAGAAGACCAGAGTATCACACGGACTTCCGGATCCGCTTCGGCTCGGTGCATGGCGTCGGACATTGCGCGATACATGTCAGCGGTAATTGCATTCTTCTTGTCAGCGCGATTGAAGTTAATGGTTAAAACACCGTCTTCAAGCGCAGTGGTAATATGACTTGTCATTCCCTACCCCAGTTATTGTTAGATGAGCTCAAACTCAACGATTATTATCATTACGTAAGTTTAGACGTATTAGCCCCATCACAACAATGGCGTGTCCTACCTAGACAAAAAAAGGGCACCTAAATACTTAGATGCCCTGCTTTGATATAACCAACAAGGTTGGCGTGTTAGTCGTGGGTAAGTTCCCACTTTCGAGTCTTATAACCAATCAACAGGATCACGACACCAAAGACCAAGCTGATCTGCGCTACGTTCATAAACAACGCTGGTAGCTCCTGAACGTTTTCAGGATCAAAACCACCGGCTAGTAGGCCTGCAATGATGTTACCAATTGAATAGGTTAGTACGAATACACCCATCATCTGACCCGCAAAACGCTTCGGCGATAAACGTGATACCGCTGCAAGGGCAATTGGGCTCAAGCAGAGTTCACCAACCGTGTGCAAGAAGTAGGTAGCAACCAACCAATATGGCGCAACACGAAGTTCTGCCGCCGCAAGTTGCGCCGCGAAGTACATTACGATGAAACCAGAAGCCATGATCAAGATGCCGACACCGGTCTTTAAACCGAATCCTGGCGTTGTCATACGCTTACCGAGATTAATCCAAAGTGCTGCAAAAAATGGACTCAAGATAATAATAAAGAACGGGTTAACAAACTGGAACCAAGCGGTTGGAATTTCAAATGACCCGAGCTGACGATCGACAATCTGCTGCGCAAAAAGGTTTAGCGAAGAACCCGCTTGCTCAAAGCCAGACCAAAAACACGCTGAGGCAACACAGACTAGCAGCAGCGCAAGCATGCTCTTCTTTTCAAGCGCGCTGAGCTGACCGAAAAAGAATACCTTAGCGAAGAAGCCGATGAATAGAAGGGTAAAAATAATTGCCGAGGCTTGAGCAATGGGCGTAGGATCAAGGGTAATCATACCAGTCAGCGTAAGAACCGCTACCGCTGCAATCGTCAACAACAATAAGCTGATAACAGTCCACGCGGTTTGACGTCCTTTCTCAGTTAAAGGAGAAATTGGCTTTAATCCCACTTCACCCAAGTTAGTACGAGTTAACTTAAACTGTAATAGGCCTATTGCCATCCCTACCGCCGCGGCACCGAAGGCCCAATGAGGGCCGAAGGAGTTCGCTTCATATAACCAGCCGCAAATTAGATAGCCGCCAATTGAACCTAAGTTAATTCCCATATAGTAAAGCGCATAACCACTCTCCATACGCGGATCATTTGCTTTGTAAAGCTGGCCAACTGCGGCGGTGATATTTGGCTTCAATAGCCCAGTACCTAGCACCACAAGAATTAGACCTAGAAAGAACGTCGTATCTCCCGGAATAGCCAAACTGATGTGGCCGAACATAATAATAATGCCGCCATACCAGATTGCATTCTGACCACCGATTAGACGATCGGCAATCCACCCACCGGGTAAACCGGCCAAGTAGACAAAACCGGTATAAAGACCATAGATGGCAGTAGCCATTGCGACAGTAATACCCAGACCACCCTCCTGGAGCGAAAGGGTCATAAAGAGTACGAGGAGAGCGCGCATACCGTAGTAGCTCATTCGCTCCCACATCTCAGTGAAGAATAATGTTTTTAGCCCCTTGGGATGGCCAAAGAAAGCGTCATTAGACGAATCTGTTGAATTCATGAAGACTCCGTTAAGTCAGTTCCAAAATATTTGGATTGGGCAGTGCCCTTATTATGGTTTTTAATGAAGCAGCAGCTTACTGATCAAGCAAACTCAGCTACCGTTTTTGCTATGATTTCAATTCCAGCTAGTACCTTATCGCTATTTTGCGAATAAGTCACACGGATACAACGATCGGAATGCAGTCCTGGTTCACTTGTTCCAAAGAAAAAATAGTGCCCACTCACCACTAGCACTTCCCGCTCACGAAGAATTTCATAAAGAGCCTGTGAGCTAATTCTTAACGAGGGAAAGTGAATCCAAAGAAACATGGCGCCATCCGCTTCGTGTATCTCGTAGTCGACACCGTGGGCCTGAAAGTGCTCATCTGCGGCTGCGAGTAGCGCATTTCGCTTGGCGAGGTAATGGGGTCGAACATGCTTATCACATAACTCATCGAGCTTTCCGCCCTGAAGTAGCGGGCTAATCAGAGTTTGCCCCAAACTAGCGGGTGCTAAGCTCATAATTGCGTTCATCGTTGCTAATCGTTTGGCTATCGCCTTAGGAGCTACCACAATTCCAGTGCGCACTGCGGGGAGCCCCAACTTAGACAGACTGAGTGTCAGGATCGTATTCTCACTAAAATACACCTTACTCTCACGATAGATTAAGTTCGGAAACGGCAGACCGTAGGCACCATCGATAATCAGGGGGACTCCCCAAGATTTGGCAAATTCATCAAGTTGCTCTAAGTCTGGCGTCGAAATAATATTCCCGGTGGGGTTACCCGGCCGAGATACGCACACTGCGCCGATGTCATCCAAACTAGCAAGTTCCTCGAAGTCGGGACGATAACGAAAACGATGGCTACTGGCAGACTCTACCTTCGGCGCAAGTGAATGAAAGAGCGCGGGGTCAATCCCCGTATCAGCGTAACCGATATACTCAGGCAACATGGGCAACAGAATCTTGCGATTGACGTTATCTTCACCGGGGCCAGCGAACAAATTAAACAACATAAAAAGCGAAGTCTGAGTGCCGTTAGTGACCACGATTTGATCGTGTTCGATCACCTTCCCCAGTTTCTCAGATAAATAAATAGCTAGCTTCTTACGAAAGGCTTGATCACCTGCCGGTTGATCGTAAACGCCCACTGTCGCGTGCGTTAATTCAGCGTCGTTCGCTACATCTTGAAGCAGCTGCTGGAAGCACTCGCTAACCTCAGGGATATGACCAGGGTTGCCACCACCCATCATTATCATTTCAGGTTTGTTCGCTAGGGCATCGCCCAGATCATCCATCAAATCACTGATACCCGATTGCCCGGTCATACGAGCGCCAAAACGCGACAATTTCATTCAATCTATGCTCTTCAAAAAGTGAGAAAAAACTTATTTCGCCGAAGTGTAACGTAAAAGAAGTTAATTTTGAAAAAATACCAAAAATTGAGAGAATAACGCGAATAATCGCTATATATAGTGGTGTGCCTTTATAGAACGGCACTACAACAATTATCGTATGCCAATAAATTTCATTCTATGAAATAGTTACTCTCCCTAACGGGACTCTCGAGTTAGAAAAGTGTGACCTGATCGCCACCGCAAAGGTGAGCTAATCGGCATTAATTTGTCACCCAAAGTAGTTTTTATCAGATCATCCTCGAGTCAGCAGAAGCGCCAAGTAACATCAGAATCACTAGAATAGTCATTGCTCTTCGGCGCATATTTGCTTCAAAAATAATAGAAATTTGTATGGATACAAATCTGGTTCAGTCCGTGTTTTCTTCGGACGTTCACTAAATCAATAGGATATCATCATGCGCGCCCTTGCTACCGAAAATCCGCTTCCAACCGAGCAACTAGCTTCGCTAGCCCAAGTGTCGGTTAATCTCAAAATACTTCGTCAGCGTCTCTATGACGACATTCAACTCCGTCAAGTTTTGGAACAATCTATTGAGACAATCCGTGATATCACTGCTCAACCATCCGACGTCGCCTGCCACAAACACGCCAATGTCACATCGATTGCGGGTCTGACCCAGCGTGAGGTTGAAGTTTTAGAGTGTTTGCTTCGTGGCGATCGCCCCGCCCTGATCGCGGGTCAACTGCAGGTTGCTCTAAATACAGTGCGAAGACATCTCTCGGCAATTTACCGAAAGTTAAATGTTAACTCTCAAGTGGAGTGCATAGAAAAGTTTCGCTACTAGCTGGCAACCCGGACATTCCTCACGCCGTGAAGACCTCTTCACGGCGGCCCCTTCATACTGCGATATGTGTTTTTAGCTTCCATGTTTACTTTCACCAGCCTTCAGAAGCCGTCACCCTTGGGGGCACAGCTCCGAATAAGATGAACGCTAAGTTTTATAAATAATATCGACTAGTCCTTCCTAATGCTCACTCTTGAGCAAGAGTATTGATAATGCTCAGGGGCAAGCGAAGAATTAATCTTACTCACTGAGCTTTACATATCATTTGATTGGATGCGATTCGAAAGTTGACGTAAACGATTCAACCTTGCCATCCTATTGGGGTCATAGATTTTTCGAAGAATCGGTAGCCGGGGTATGGCCACCAGAGTTATTAGACTTAACAGGCTAGCAAAGAGAATAGGCTCAAATGGATTGTTGAAATCCAGCATTCCGGCAAATCTAAAGAAGAAGGTCATGATTAACGCCGAGATGAAGAGACTCGTAAAGAAGATCAGTCCGTAGTGGATTGTTTCTGACAGTGAGGGCTTATGAGCCTGTAGTTCGCCTAAATTGTTAAGACGCACATTGTAAGCCTCTTGTGCAGAGATGGATTGTTCGACTTTTTTGTCACCCTCAACATAAATTCGTACCAGCAAGGTCCCCTCTTGAATTACAGCACCAACCTCAATAGTTATTTGATGACCAGAGATTTCTACATCCCTTAAGTACGGCCGCTGCGCGAGTTCCGATATGCGTTTTCTGGATAAAACGTCTCCATCCATGGAGAGCGACATGGAGCCTAGACCGCGGTGCCATTTGACTACCATTTGGTGTTTGCCAATTTGACAACTTAACTTTGAAACCCAATCTTTTTCCATCTCGAGTATCCTTACCGAAAGAGCATTATCCTGTTAGCGGGAGTACCTTTTAGCGCACTCAATTTGAGAGTGCTTGGCAGTTACTCTATTTGCGAGGCCGAAGCCCACGCTATTAACCGCGATCGCAAAAGATCCACCTCATGATCAGGAACCATCTTGCCCCCCACCAACAAATGAAAGATAGTCACTTTAGATGGTGATAACTTGAAGCTAAGGTTACAAACGTGAACTCCATCACAATTATTCACCACATATAAGACCAGAGGCCAAATTTGCCTATCAGCGGTCAACTGCTTTATTTTCGATCAACAAAAGATTAGGATGCGCTCATATCGACACGGAGACTCCCATGGAACTATTTAAAGAATTCACCTTCGAAGCGGCTCACCGCCTCCCTAACGTACCCGAGGGGCATAAATGTGCACGCTTACATGGCCATTCGTTTATGGTTCGCATTGTAGTAGAAGGTCCTGTAGACCCTGTTATGGGATGGGTTATTGATTTTGGTGACATAAAGAAAGCCTTCAAGCCAATTTATGACCAGTTAGACCACTACTATCTGAATGATATTCCTGGTTTGGAGAATCCAACCAGTGAAGTGTTAGCAGAGTGGATTTGGGAAAAACTCCAACCCACCCTACCATTGCTTAGCCGCGTCGAGATTAAAGAAACTTGTACCTCTGGCTGCAGCTACCTAGGGCCGAACGCCTAGTTGCTATTCAATGTCATCTAGCAGGCTATCAATCTGGTCTGCTAGATCCATTGGCTCTATCTCTACACCTTCTAAATCCTCGGTCCAGTTAATACCCACTAAGAATTCATCTTCGTGCATGCCTTCTAACCACTCTTCTACGAAGCCCTCTAGCGCGATCTCCACAACTTCGAATGACTCCCAGTCATCTGTCAGAACTGTCTCGACAAATGACTTCTCACTCCAAAACGGTATGACCTCACCATCCGGAAATCGCTCAGATCCGACAACGGCAAAACCGTCCTCATTTTTGAGCGTCCAAACCGATCCAGTAGAAACAATCTGCTGAAGAAAAATTTCAAAATTATCGTGACTGTTATCAGTTAGCACCGGCTGAACTCCAAGGTAATTAGTGGCGAGTTAAATGGACATCTCCACTACCGCGAATAGACTGTCGCGCAATGGAGTTAGCATTTAACCATACATCGCCAGAACCGAAAATAGTAACTTCTGTATCACCTACTTCTAAAAAGCGACCGTCAAAGTCACCAGAACCATAGATTTCAATTACGGTACCGTCAACTGCACCCGCCAACTTGATATCGCCAGAACCGCGAATAACACTATCGATAGTTAAAGCATTGATCTCAGAAACCTTTACGTCGCCAGACCCTGATACTTTAATTCGAACATCTTCCGCGCCAACTGCCGCGAGCTTGATATCACCAGAGCCGTTAACCGCTATGTCCAAATTCGTCGCTACGATGGCCGAAACGACAATATCGCCGCTCCCATCAATACGTAACTCTAAATCATCCGCTTCAATGGTTTCTGCGTAGACCTCACCCGATCCTTGAATGAAGACTTCCTCTATCTGAGGCATGGCTACGTAGACTTCGACATCATAATCGTCACCGAAAAAGCCGGTTGGACGCCTTGGATCCATACGGAGAGTCAAGGTATCGCCATCTCTCTCAACCATGACCCACTGCTGCCACTCATCTTCGGTTTCGACGATGACCGAAAATTCATCGGCCTGAGTCACACTTACATCGATATTGCCCTTGAGATTTATGACATCAAAATCATCAAGATCAACATGACGCTCGGTTACGTCTGCAAATGTGACCGTTGCTGCAAAGAGTGTCAGTGCACTAACTAGCTTACGCATAATAAGAATTCCCTTAAAGATTAACGTTCTATTCCCTTAAATAGACGGACGCCAGCGGCTAATGGATGCAGCTGGCGTCAATATTTTTTAGTACGCTCGCCTAGTGTGAATGAGCCCGCGCATTGGTGGGTGATGCAACCGCACCGTCTCTGCGATGCCAAACCGTTGGAGCGCCCTCTCCGTCCTGTAACAGGTTGGCTAGATCGTTTACCTGACGAAGCTCGCCGTTGATAACTACCATAGACATTGAGTCGGAATGGCGAATGTCTTCTAGCGGATTATCTTCGAGGATTACCAAATCTGCTAATTTACCTGCCTCAATACTACCTAAGTGAGCGTCTAAGCCTAAGTATTCTGCTCCAGACAAGGTGGCACTGTGAATGATATCAAGCGGTGTCATCCCGCCTAGGCCTAGGTTCCACATTTCCCAATGCATGGCTAAACCCTGCATTTGGCCGTGACCACCTACCTGGACTGAAACACCCATAGATTTCACGCGATTGACGGCCTCAGAGACTTCAATATGATAGTAATCAAACTCTGGTGTCTTCTGGCGGCGAAGCGAACGTGCATCCAACCAATCATTTGGAACGAACTGGCGTAATGGCTCAGCATCAAATACATCATCGTGCTGATACCAGTAGTATTCACCGCTCATTCCACCATAACTCACAACTAGCGTTGGGGTGTAACCAACGTTGGTATTCTGCCATAGCATTTCCATATCTCGGTATAGCGGTGCAACTGGAATATTGTGCTCAATACCCGTAGCGCCGTCGAGGATCATGGAAAGGTTATGATAGAAGGTAGATCCACCTTCCATTACCACTAACAGACCAAGTTCACGAGCAGCCTGATTTACCTGCTGGCGCTGATCACGGCGAGGTTGGTTATAGCTTTTAACCGAGGTAGCACCTACCGCTTTCAGACGTGCTAAATGTGTTCGAGCATCGTCAAGCGAGTTTATTTCGGCTTTAAAGTCGCCATCTGCACCATACAAAATTGAACCGGTTGAATAGACGCGAGGACCTAACATGGCTCCACTACGAACCATTTCAGCCTGACCAAATACAAATTCAGTACTCGCAGACGGATCCTGAATAGTCGTTACGCCGTAGGCTAAGTTCGCTAAGTAAGCCCAATTTGACTGTGGCGAAACACCGCCATAGAAATGTTCAGCATGAGCATGGGCGTCGACCAACCCTGGGATAATCGTCTTACCGGTAACGTCAATACGCTGATAATCAGCGGGAATATCTGCCTCGGCAACAACGCCTGCAATCTTATTACCATCAATGAGTACCGTCGCTTCCTCAAGAACTTCACCTTGGCGACCAGTAATGACACGTGCTCCTACTAAAGCATATTGCTCAGTTGGCGCTGCTACGCCCATAGTGGCGGACAAGGTCAGCTGGGAGGGCTCGGCGTCCGCATCATCTAGCAATGCACTCAGCGATGCACTGTGGTATGAATTACCCGTCATCCAATGAAGCTGCTCGCCAGAGCGACTCCAGTGTAATGAACTACCGCTATTTTCAGCTACTTTATCAACTGGAATAGCCGTGGTATTTCGGCTTAGTTCAATCGCCTTACCAATAGACGGCAAGGGGGCAACATAAGCAGTGAATAGCTCCGTAAAGGCTACAAAATCCCGTGCAGGACTCAACTTAATATCATTAACGTACTTAAGGTCGAAGATATTACGCTCATCACCACCCTGAAGACCAACCCACATAAACTGTTTTTCTAAGCCGTAGCCATCTAGAAAGTAAACACCGTTTCCGCCGGCATCAAATTGTGGACGGCGCCCATGGACACTGACTTTGCGTGCTTCATCACCATCATCTTCGGCCACGAAAATACCGGTATCCACACCGTAAACATAACCAAGCAAATCATTACCAGAGGTACGCTCGTAGGCAATGAAGTCGCCATCTAATGAATAGGTTGGATTGGCGTAATAGCCTGGACGCTGAGTCAAGGTCTTCATCGACCGACCACGAAGGTTTACGCTTCGGACTTGCCCTAGATTCTCATCACTCCATGCAACATAGATAACACGACGGCCATCCGGTGAAAAACTCGGCTGGTATTCGAAGTCGCTAGAGCGAGTAAGACGCTTTGCTTCGCCGCTATCTGTATCGCTGATCCAAAGAAATCCAGCTGCATGAAATACCACCTTAGAGCCGTCTGGCGAAGTGGTAACATCACGAATCATTTGCGCGTCAAACTGCCCTTCAGGAATGGCAAACTGATGTTCGACAGCGCTAACCACAGGCATATCCACATCAACTGAGAAAGGAACCTCTACGACATCGCCCGAAGCGACTTCTAGACGCTTGATTTTACCTTCTGCCCAAAAAAGCAAGGATTCCGCGTCCGGGGTCCAGCTAATATTCGGGTAAACGCCGAAGATCGCCCATGCTTCCTGTTGATCGTGCTCTAAGTTTCCGTAGACCTCAAACTGTCTGCCGGATTCACGCTCGTAAAGCCAGAGCTGGGTATCACCGCGGTGACGGCGAACGAAGGCAATATACTTACCATCAGGTGAAGGGCTTGGGCGAGCCGAACCGCCATAACCGCTGATCAGCGTATCTAACTCACCTGTTTCCATATCAAGCTGTTGGATCTGGTAAATCTCGCCGTTCGCATCTTTGTTGTACTGGAAGAAGGGGCCGCGAGTAGTATCTTCAGAGAAATAGACATAACGGCCATCCGGCGAAAATGCTGGTTCACCGGAATCCTGCTGTTCGTTTCTACGCTCGGTGAGCTGGATGCCATCACCACCATTCACATGGTATAGCCACATTTCACCGGCGCCGAGAGAACGGGTTCCGGTAAAGTGCTTTCGTGCTACTAGGTACTCACCATTCGGGTGCCACCACGCATTATTTAAGAGTCGAAAATCTTCATTGGAAATAGCGCGCGCGTCACTACCATCGGTTCTCATTACCCAAATATTATCCGCACCGTTTCTATCTGACGTAAAGCTAACCCACTCCCCGTCAGGCGAAAAACGCGGCTGAATATCAAGCGCCCTACCCTGAGTTAACGGCGTCGCCTTGCCGCCACTAATTGGCATGACGTAAATATCGCCCAATAGGTCGAAGACAACTAAGTCACCCTTTGGCGAAACATCTACGTTCATCCAGGTACCTTCATCAGTGCTAAACTGAATCCGACTTAGCTCGCCACCATTGTCGCCTTCAATATCCCAAGTTTCATCTGCAGATTCTTCAGCAAATGAGTAGGAAGTCAGGGCAACGAGAATGGCGATAAATGCATAACTGAACTTATTCATCAATACGTCCTCAAATTAACGGTAGCGAGCATCAGCTACAAATGGATTAGTAGCGCGCTCAGCGCCGAAGGTAGAAGTTGGCCCATGGCCAGGAATAAACTGGGTAGCATCGTCAAGCTTAAAGAGCTTTTCACGAATACTCTCAATAAGGGCTTGATGGTTACTTTGTGGGAAATCAGTACGCCCAATTGACCCTTTAAAAATCACGTCACCCACCCAAGCAAGCTGATTCGCACTGGAGTGAAACACGACATGACCAGGGGTATGACCGGGGCAATGGTAGACGTCTAAGGTGAGGTTCCCCACGGTAACTTGGTCGCTGTCCTCAAGGTAACGATCGGGATGAAAAACGGTTACTGCAGGAAAGCCTGCTTGAGCACACTGCAGCGGCAACTGGTCAATCCAAAATTGATCCGCCCGGTGCGGCCCTTCGATTTCCACCTGGTAATGATCCGCGACATTACGCGCGGCAGAACAGTGATCGAGGTGACCGTGAGTAAGTAAAACCTTCTCTATCTTAACACCTTCCTTTTCCACCGCAGCATAGAGTTTGTCTACGTCGCCGCCGGGATCCACTAGAGCCGCTTTATTAGTTTCGGTGCAGATGAGCAAGCTACAATTCTGCTGGTAGAGCGTGACGGGAATCACTACTACTCGAAGATTCATATTGTTCCTTAAATCGAACTAGCTAATTATTGTGCCAACACTATAGCGCAATGGTACGGCAAAACAACTAAGTGAGATCACCCAATTAATGCTACGCAACACGGATTTCTGCGTTAGAATAGTTAACAAATGCAACCAAATTTATCCCAGAGGATTAAATCGTGCGGACATTAACTCTATTACTTCTGCTAACTCTCCCAATAGCGAGCACAAGCAGCGCTGACGAGGATGTTGAGATCAAAGCGCCCTCAACGATCATGCAGCAATATCTGACTGCGCAGCGGGATTACCTAAAAACAGAGATATCAGCCGCTGGCACATGGCTGAACGGCAATGAATATGATTTAAAGACCTTTCAACGACTTTACGATGATAATCGAATTGATCGTACCGATCGTCGTTTGATGCAGGCAATTGGCATCTATATGGGCGATCTACTCCAGGAAGCCACCTATAACAATTTTCGCTGGGCGTCCTACGAGGATGATAAGGGCAAGAGTCGAGCATTGTGCCTGCGTGAGCAAACACCCTGTGTATTCCCCTCAACACTTATTTCCCGGCGTGCAGAAGGCGGTGCTGATGTTGATTTCTATGAGATTTACCAGCGTACTCTCGAGCAACTTCAGCAAGTTCCTATCCGCTAATTTCCCCAAAGAAGGTCACTATGAGTTTGTATAACGATCATTTCAAAATCATCGAGCAGCGCTTCAGTAACGCGCTAACCGCCACCCAACACGAAGGTGTTGTGATTCACTCAGGGTCGCCACAGAAGATCTATCTTGACGACCAAAGCTACCCCTATAAAGTCAATCCTCACTTTGCCTACTGGGTACCGATGACCGATTGCCCGGATAGCTTTGTGGCATTTAAGCCTGGCAAAAAGCCACTATTGATTGTCCTCCAAGCGGACGACTTTTGGCATACTCAACCGCAGTTAAGCCAAGGTCCTTGGCTGGAGCTATTCGACACCACCTCAGTGCCGAACTTGGCACAGGCTGAACAGTTACTGTCCGACTACAAGCAGTGCGCATGGCTTGGCGACACTCCACACATGCCAATCCAGTGGGGGTTTGAAAAAACTAACCCAGAGGAGCTGCTAGCTTACCTACACTATGACCGCGCGGAAAAGACTGACTGGGAAATCGAACTGCTCACCACCGCAAACGCAATCGCGGCCAAGTCTCATCTCGCGGCGCGCGATGCGTTTTTAGCTGGCGCGTCAGAGATCGATATTCACAACCAATATTTACTCGCAATGGGAGGCCCAGAATCAGCCCTTCCCTACAGTAGTATTGTGGCCCTCAATAGTCATGGCGCGGTGTTGCATTACGATAAATACGAAACCACTGCTCCGGAACAGTCAATCGCCTTCTTGATTGACGCGGGGGCTCGTCACCATGGTTACGTCGCCGATATCACGCGAACCTGGACTGCACCGGGGCACAGTGAGTTTCAACAGTTCATTGATGCGATTGATACAGAACAACTAGCACTGATCGAAGCGTTAGAAGTAGGACGCGCTTACGCTGACTATCACTATGATATGCACTCTCGTCTTGCGAACGTTCTCCGTGAGTTTAAGCTAATTAACTGCTCTGCTGACGAAGCAGTAGCTAACGGTGTCACCAAAGCTTTCTTCCCCCACGGTTTGGGCCACTTGATAGGACTTCAAACTCACGATGTTGCTGGCCACCAAATTAACCATCAAGGCTCTACGGCTGACACCTCAGATGGCCATCCTTTCCTTCGCCTACGTCGAGACATCACTGAAGGGATGGTGTTCACCATCGAACCCGGTTGCTACGTGATTGATCAGCTCCTCGCCAAACATGATGGAGCAAACGTGATCAACCAAGAGCGCATTGAGTGGCTTCGCCCCTATGGCGGAGTTCGCATTGAAGACACCGTTGTTATGAAAGACAACAAACCTGTCAACATCACTCGTCCAGGCTTTGCCAAGCTAGGCTAGACCTGGAGCTCATAAGCGCTGGGCCAAACTCGGGAAGTAAACCCTTGGAATGGCTCTGCGCTGCTGCAGGCGGTGATAGATGATGCTGCTAGCAGGCGCAATGAAGGGCTGCTTTGGCTCACTAAATCCGCCTTACAACATTTGATAAGCCGTCAGATGGATGGCTCCAGCGCTAAAGATAACGGTATAAATATGCCCGATTATATTGCCCAACATAAAGCTCGATTGAATCACATGCCGTGGCTCTACTTCCGCCTAAAGCCCAAACACCTAGCCTGGGCTAAGCCCTGGCAGGATGATATTCAACGGACCTTGTCTGAAGTTGAAACCGTGAGTTTTTCTGACTATTGCTTCGTTGCAGAAACCGCCATACTCTTCGCCGAACCGGGTCGTGAAATTCAAGTCTCAAAAAATAGCCATATTGGCGCGGACTGTTTCCTGCACGGCCCGATTACCATCGGCGCGAATGTTGGAATTAACCATGGTTGCTCGCTCGACGGCGGATCCGGTGGCATTCGCATTGGCGACAATACCCGAATAGCCAACAACTGCTCTGTTTACGCGTTCAATCACGGAATCGATGCCGATCGACTAGTGCGAGAGCAGCCAGTCTCCTCGGCAGGCATTACCATTGGCAGTGACGTCTGGATCGGAGCCCAGGTAGGCATCGTGGACGGGGTAAGCATTGGCGACGGCGCCATAGTCGCTATGCATAGCGTTGTGACCAAAGATGTAGAACCTTACACGGTAGTCGCAGGCAATCCAGCTAAATTCATTAAGCGTCGCGGTTAGCACTGAGTAGAGTTTATTCGGACATTGTCAACGGTACTGAAAGCTTGCTCGTTAGGCATAATCCGCAAGGGCAAAGAAACTAAGAGCTCTATAACATTAGTCCTTAAATTTAATTTATTGGTGAGTTCGTGACTAGCGTTAAGTCCCTTAGTTTTTGGTTGATCACAGCCTGCTCTGCGTTTGGCGATTTTGCCCAAGCTGAGCGCGACTGTGGGATACTGGACCAGAACGTACGCTTACTCGCTTCGGATGATGTGCGTAATCTGTGTCACGATTACCCCGCAAAACTTTACCTCATCGTTAACACTGCCTCAGAGTGCGCATTCACCCCTCAATACGAGGAACTCGAGTCCCTCTATCAGGACTATGCCAGTCGTGGATTAATGATTTTTGGCTTCCCTTCCAATGACTTCTTAAATCAAGAACCGGCCGATGAAGACGAGATTCGGAGCTTCTGTAGCACCAATTTCGATGTTACCTTCCCAATGTTCGAGAAGACGGTAGTAACTGGATCAAACCCTTCACCGCTCTATGCAGATTTAGCTGCCGAGTTTGGTGCCCCCCGCTGGAACTTCTATAAATACTTAGTCGACGCCGATGGGATTGTTATCAAGCGTTTCACGAGTATTGCACGTCCTGAAAACAGTCGTTTTCGAGAAAAGATCGACGAGATTCTTCGGTTAATTGAAGAGGACGAAATCGCGCAGCAGGAAGCTGAGGATAACAACGTATTGTAGCGCCTAGATATCCTCTTCTTTATCGCGAAAACAACCAACTAAGCGCCTATCTTGACTAACTCCAACGCAGATTCAATCACCATTGCATGGCGGCGACTTAACGCCTCACGATCATCGTCATAGCCACCGCCAATCACTGTCGCGGTAGGCACCTCGCCATATAATGCAACTAGCACCTGCCGCTCGCGCTGACGAAGCCCTTCTGAAGTGATGTTAAGCCGTCCTAACGGATCATCAATAAAGACATCTACACCCGCATCATAGATCACTAAATCTGGCTGAAACGAGTTCATTGCCATCTGAAGTGTACTGTCGACCATCGCAAGATACTCTTCATCGCCCAACCCTACGGCTAAGCCAATATCAATCGATGAAGACTGCTTCCGCACTGGAAAGTTCTTCTCGCAATGAATGCTAACGGTATGAATATTTGGGCAGTCCTGAAGTATTGCCGCGGTACCGTCGCCCTGGTGAACATCCAGATCAAAGATCAACACGGATTCCAAGCCCCACTCCTCCACCGCTTTAAGCGCCGCAATAGCCAGGTCATTAAATATACAGAAACCCGATGCAAAGTCCCGATGTGCGTGATGTGTGCCCCCAGCCAAGTGACAGGCAAGACCACTATCCAACGCCAGCTCCAAAGTTCTTATGGTTCCAGCCGGTGACAGCAGCGTCCTATTCAGCAGCCCCTCGCTCCAGGGTATTCCCAAACGTCGTAGCGCTTTCTTATCCAACCGATTATGGATAAATGCGTCAACATATTCGCCATCGTGAGCTCTTAGTAGGTCATTCATCAAGACCCGATCCGGCTGATGTAGCTGCATCCCCTCTAGCGCTCCCGAGGACTCTAGATAACGGTATAATAATTGAAACTTACTCATAGGAAAGCGATGCTTCGATGAAAACTCGAAGCTGTAGTCGGGATGCCATACAGCAGGTAAGCGTTGGCCTTCTTGTGGTTTCAATTACAACCCCTCTGTTACTATTTGCTGAAATCCGCTATGAAAAATTTTAGACGCTCGTGCATAATACCCACCAATTGAAATTTAGTGTAGGTATCAACGTGGCTAAATCCTGGAGTGCCAACAGCTGGCGCCAATACCCTGCTCAGCAGCAGGCAACGTACCCTGACCCCAGCGCCCTAGCTAAAACTGCTGCGCAACTCGCAGCGGCTCCGGCGTTAGTCAGCTATGAAGAGTGTCAGCTCCTAAAGGTGCAACTCGCGAAAGCCTGTAACGGTGAAGCCTTTCTCCTCCAGGGTGGCGATTGTGCCGAGACCTTTGACGCCTTTTCTCAGCAAGGTATTCTCTCTACGTTCAAAATTCTTCTTCAGATGGCTATCGTGTTAACTCAAGGCGCCGGCAAACCGGTTGTTAAGGTCGGTCGAATCGCCGGACAGTTTGCGAAACCAAGATCGAGTGATACCGAAACCATCAATGGTGTTTCATTACCATCGTTTCGCGGCGACATGATTAATGGCCTCGCGTTTGATAAGCAAAGCAGAGAACCCGATCCGAAACGCCTCACTCAATGCTATTTCCAGTCGGCAGCAACTCTCAATCTCCTGCGTAGCCAAGCATCAAGTGGTACCGCTTCATTAGATCATGTCCAGCAATGGAACGAGGGTTTTATCGAGCGCTCTTCACTCGCGACACAATATAGTGTTATTGCGGCTCAAGTGAAGGCAAGTCTGGACTTTATGGCCGCCTGTGGCATTCGCGCCCACGATGATTCAGCATTGAGTCGGATCGACTTCTTTACCTCGCATGAGGCCCTGCATCTTGAATATGAAAATGCGCTAATGCGCCAACATAATGATCGTCACTTCATCAGTAGCGGCCATATGCTGTGGATTGGTGACCGAACCCGTCAACTTGATGGCGCTCACGTGGAAATGCTGTCCGGCGTTGATAACCCAATCGGCTTAAAAGTCGGCCCAACTATGAAGCCTGATGAGCTCATTCAACTCATTGAAAAGCTCAACCCGCATAATGAGCCTGGGAAGTTAACACTTATAACCCGAATGGGCGCCGACAACATTGCTAAGATACTCCCACCCTTAGTGCAACGCGTCACTCAAGCTGGTGCTAAGGTCGTCTGGAGCTCAGACCCTATGCACGGGAACACTCATAGCTCTTCAACCGGTCTGAAGACTCGCTCCTTCGATCGTATTCTCTCTGAAGTCAGGCAGTTCTTGGCCATCCATAAAGCCGAGGGCACCCATGCTGGCGGCATTCATTTAGAGATGACAGGACAACACGTTACTGAGTGTATTGGTGGCTTGTCTGATCTTCGTGATGAGGACCTTCCCAATCGCTACCAAACCGCCTGTGACCCGCGCCTTAACGCCGATCAAGTCCTAGAAATGGCATTTATCTTGGCCGATGAGTTAACCGCATAGTCCGCTAGTCAAGGCTACCCTTTTAGGTGGTTGCGGACGGACAACGCAACTACCTAATATGCCCACTCAATTTTTCTCTAGAGTGAGTATCATGGTTCAATCTTCCTATTTTCAACACCGTTTATCTAAGGTTCAATCAGTCAAAGAGGCGGCCTTAATTTTTCAGGACTACTGCTTAGCTGAAGGCTTTGAACATTGCATCTTTCAGCCTCAACTCGGCGATCTCAGTCCACTGCGAGCTACCTATACTAGCTTGATGACGTGTTTTGGATGGCACGAACTGGATAGCCAACAGTGGGATCGATTTGGGTTCGATCAACAGGCCAACTTAATCCAACACCTGTCGACTACTCGACGGCCGTTTGCGTTCGATGTCGAAAGCATTCAAAGCTATTGGCATAAGCGTCGCGACTTTGACCTAATTCGCGCAATATTTCGTCGCTACGATATCCGACAAGGGGTGGCTATTCCGTTACACCAACCGCTCAACTCGCTTGGCTACGTTGTCCTCTTCACCAAGCGGTGTTTAGATTTGCAACCCTTCGTGGAACAGCATCGTTCAGAACTGTCAATTATCAGTAACTGCTTCTTGGATAAACTCATTGAGCTTAGCCAGATAGATGAAGATCAAACCAAGCTCTGTGGACTCTCGCAGAAAGAGTGGGAATGTCTTCACTTAGCAGCGCAGGGACTGACCGAGAAGGAAATGGCTGGCAGGCTGGCACGTTCGGCGGATACTATTAAGTTTCATCTTCGTAACGCCGCCCGAAAGCTTACGGCGAAGAATCGTACTCAAGCGGTTGCAAAGGCCTTGAAACTTGGCATTATCCGTCCGTAATATTTACTCTTTGCGTTGAATCGGGCACGGTTGTTTTACCAAATCAGCTATGCGCGCCAAGCAGGCTTCACAGACACAACTCTGGGTATCTGTTGGCTCAACGCTACTAGCTAAGGCCTGTTCTAACTGCCCTGAATCCACGGTGTAATTCATACACCAGCAACGCGATTGATCAACCCCACATAAATTATCGCTCTGACATAGAGGACACTTAGTAGCGTCAATCAATGACATTTTATGAAAAGAACTTCGTCATTACGGTATTGACGAAGATCACCGCTAGCACCAACGGAATGAAGCCACTTAAAGCAAAGTTCATGTAGCGGTCATACCAAGACATTGCTCGATCCGCGGCGCCTTCGTGTAAAGCCTTCTGAAAATTCGCCTTCTTCCACTTGTACATTACGAACAAACATACCAACAGGCCGTTTAACGGAAGAATAGTGTCGTAAAAAATATCGTAAATGACATCGAACAGGGACTTGTCAGCACCGGAGTAGGTTACAAATTGAGTAAAGAAATCACTCAACCCAAATGACATTGACGCCGCGGCACCAAAGGCCCCGAGTAACAGCACCATAAAACCGATAGATCGTTTGCGGTTCATAGTTCGACGTTCGCTCATCGCCGATAGCGGAACCTCTACAATGGAAACTAAGCTGGTGATGGCGGCCACGAGAACCAGCAAGAAGAATACGCAGGCAATTGTACTTGCCCAGAAAACACCTACATCAGCCTGCAGCGCCACAAAAATCTTCGGCAGGAAGCTAAACATCAACGAAACCGAAGATTCAGAAAGATCAGCCGTATTGATCTGCGGATCAAAGGAGAATATGGCAGGAAGAATCAGTAAACCAGCGCTAAATGCTACGAGTGTATCCGTTAACGCCACCAGCTTAGCACTTTGCTTAATATCGGTATTACGATCCATGTAAGAACCATAGGTAATCAATATACCCATGCCCAAACTCAGCGAGAAGAAAGCTTGACTGAGCGCCCCGCTAATCACTGACGGAGTGATCTTACTCACATCCGGAATTAGATAGAAACTAACACCTGCCATGGCATTAGGAAGCGACAGGGTATAAATCACCATCGCGATGAGCATCACGAAGAGTGCCGGCATCAATAGTTTCGCGGCGCGCTCAATCCCATCCTTTACCCCACCTGCAAGAATTGCAAACACAATCACACCAACGGCTGCTAAATAGCCGAACACCGCATCACTAGAAATAAACGCGCCGAAGTATGCTGGGTCCGCAAGGGCCACTAGATCACCACTAATAATTGCGGTGAAATAGCCCAGAATCCAGACGGTAATCACTGAGTAGAAGACGGCAATCATGAACGGAGTTAAGACCCCGATAATGCCTGCAAACGCCCAAACTGGGCCAGATCCTCCTAGCGATGAATAGGCTTGGCTAGGATCTTTTTGGCTAGTTCTACCCATGGTTAACTCTGCCATCATGATTGGCAGACAAATAAACGCCACGAAGATCGCGTAGACCAACAGAAATGCGCCGCCGCCATTCTTAGCAGCCGCCACAGGAAACCCAACCAAATTACCAATACCAACGGCTGAACCTGCCGCCGCTAGGACGAACCCTAGGCGTGAACCAAAGTGCTCTCGAGAAACTGTCATGTAAAAACCTTTCTTATAATTGTAATTGCAACATGCTTAGCGCCAACTTTAACATGCGCTGTCTTAGCCGTGTAGTGTCAGCGCTCAATTAGTCTTCCGAGCTTGACTCGCCGCCCAACGAAAGCGAGTTACCGTCCCACGAATGAGTTGGGTCCGGCATAAATGTTAGACCTCCAGCACTAGCTGGGTTGGGATTAAACGCGACTAGCCAACCGCCTGGTACCGCAGCGCGCGATAAACCATGAGGCCCCCCCTCACTTCGCAGTGGGTTCCAAGTTACCGTGCCCTCATAATCTGGCTTAGTATTAAATCCCATAATAACTCCTAAAATCGCAAGCTAAGGCAGCTTAAACCACCATCAATTTTTCTAAACTCCGAGGTATCGACACGAACGACTGGATAGCCCAACTGCGCCACCAATTTTGCGGTCTCATCGAAGCCCGAGGGAACAATTACCGTACCATTAATCCACAGTGAATTCGCAGCGTATTCTTCTCCTGCGGGAATTTCAAAGCACTCATATTCGCTAAAGGCCGGATGATCAACAAACTCTCCACAGACTAACATCTGGTTGTTACTCAGGTAGTTAACACCGGTTTTCAGATGTAGCATCTCCGCCATCTCAACGCTGATAACCTCGACACCATGTGGGGCGAATATAGCACTAAGCTGAGCCACTCCAACTTCATTAGTTCTTGCCGAAAGCCCTACGTAGAGTTTGTTCTCCACACGCATAATATCGCCTGCTTCCAGCGTGCCTGGCGCGGTAATGGTATGAACTTGGCTAAAGAATTGGTTAATCGTGTCTGCCATGAAAGCGACTTCAGGCTCGCGACTTAACGCACCCGGGCGAGTAAGGACCGCTACATCATCAACTAAAAGTGCCACATCTTCTACAAAGGTCGCGTCAGCTAAATCATCCAGCGCAGGGAGTTCTGTCACTGCTAGCCCTAAAGCAGATAAGGTACTGGTATACGCTTGGTGTTGTGCTATTGCGGCTTCGTAGTTCGGCGTACCCAAATCAGCGCCGGTTAAGCCCTCACTGATTGAACGCGAAGGTTTACGTACTATGGCTCGGCTAAACATCATCGTATTCCCTATTTTTGTTTGCCAGATCTTAGCGCAAAATAAAGTGGCATCCCAGCGACTAACAACAACGCCCCAAGATATACCGTCTCAGCGCCCGATCCTATTACTGCGAAAATTGAATACCCTAAAGCGAGTAATGAAACCAAAACCTTTAAGGGCTTCAATGCACCGTTACGCCGCTGCAGAACTAGATCAGCCATAGCGCAGACTGCATAGGGCAGAATGACCATCAGTGTTGACAGCTTAATAATCCACGTAAACGCGCTTACGAGGTCATCGGTGTAGTTCATTGCAACGAACAACGCGGCGAGTACCGATGCGGTCATCAATCCGGTAGTCGGCACACCGTGCTTGTTTAGTTTCGCAAAGGACGCTGGGAAAATACCATCCTTCGCCAGAGCCAGTGTCATCTGACCACTGAATAGAATTAGCGCGTTGAGTGCCCCCGCTATGGCCACCAGTGCGCCTAGACCAATTAGCCAAGCCCCAACGGGTCCAAAGAGAATAAGCGCAGCGTCCGTGAACGGCGAGGTTGAAACCGCTAACTGTTCAGCAGGAATGAGCAACTGCACACCGTAAGTGGCTAAAATGTACACGGCAGTCGCGGTCAACGTACCTGCTACCAACGCAATTGGGATTGTACGCTGGGGGTTGATCGTGTCCTCGGCAGGAATGGTGGCAGACTCTACGCCAATGAACGCCCACATAATGAGCAAAGCCATTGAGGACAGCATGGCAACTGACGACTGATTGTCGGGGTTAAGTGGCTCAACAGACTCCCAGTCACCCACGCTAAAGCCAACAAACCCAACTAAGACTAACGGCACTAATTTCAGTAAGGTCGTGACCAACTGCACCACACTCGCGGATTCAACACCTCGGCAATTCACAAAGCAGAGGACGGCAATGATTCCAAGCGCCACCGCAAGTTGCCCTAAGGCGCCAAGATTTCCGCCCATCAGCGTATCCGTATAACCGGCGAAGGCTATCGCAACCGCTGACACGCCACTCCACAGTGAGATCCAATAGCCGAAGGCAATAAGAAAACCCACAAAAGGCCCAAAGGCTTCACGGGTGTAGGCGTAGGGACCGCCTACCTTGGGATAACGACTCGCCAACGAGGCTAGTGAGAGCGCTATGAACAAGGTTCCTGCGCCGGCAAACATCCAGCCCCAGAGGCTGTTCGCCCCGTAGGGTGCAAGGACTGCAGGGAGCAGAAAAACCCCTGATCCGACCATCGTGCCAACTACTAGCGCCCAAGAACGCCAGACTCCCACCGATTTAGTCATCTGCCCTACCCCTCAATAAAAAAATAATTGGCTGCGATTATAGAGCCATTTCAGAAAATATCATCTACGCTGTGTTAACCACCCGCAACTCAACCTAACTAGGACAACCGTATGCGCAAGGTAACGCTTAACTTTATCGGAGATCGATCCGAAAACATGGCCGAGGCTTTTTACACTTGGCTACTAGACGGCGGGCTTGAAGATACTCTAATCGAAGGTCTCTCCACTGAGGACGTAGAGCTCGACGGGGTTATTGACTTCGATAACCAAAACCTGGAAGTCGTGCTAGCAAGCTATCTCGTCGAGGATCCCTCGGACGACAGTAAAGCGGTTGATGACGACGAGCTCGACCAATAAAAAAGGCCGTTCATCTCTGAACGACCTTTTTAGTCTTTATTAGCCTAGTGGCTTAGAACTTATAGTCTACGCCCAGTGTGAACGAGCGAGGCATGTTAGATCTAGCGCCATACGGACTGCGGGAAACAATGGCGCGCTCATCTAGCAGGTTGTCAATATTTAGGTATACATCCGCTCGATCCGTCAACGCGTAGTGCGCTGAGGCATCAAGAGAAATCTGATCATCGGTTCGCGAGAACTCATCACCAGTGCGGTTGCAACCCGTTGCCACACAGGCCCCTTCAACGTATGAAGCGCGTAAATATCCGGACAGCCCAGTCATTCCATCAACCAGTCCAACTGTAGCCGATAGCTGATTCGCTGGAATATAAGCCCACTCATCGCCACTAACATCCATTGCGCCATTCACACCTTCGGTGACTTCGGCCTGGGTGTAGGTGTAAGCCACGCCGACTGGCATGCTTAGGCGACTGAACTGCGCGGTGGTATCAGCTCGAAACTCAAGACCAACAACTTCTGATTCACCCAAGCTCAAAGAACCTTGGGTATCGCCGTTGTCACACGGATAGGCGTTTGAGCAGTACTGTACGGTATTAGCGTAATCACTGTAGAAGCCAATCATTGAGATCTCGGTAGCGGCCGCTGTCCAGCGAGCACCAAATTCATAGTTAGTAGAGGTCTCAGGTGCATCAGGCTTGGTAGAGCCACCCGAAATGGGAGTCATCCCCTGCTGAACACCACCAAGTACCGTCCAAGCGTCGCTAAGCTTGTAGCTTGCCGAGGTACCAAATAGCCACTCGTTAGCATCATTAGCTGTCCGTGCCGGATCATTGATTCGATCATTGTCACTAAAGGTCCGGCGGCTAACGTCCATGTCTTCGTTACGAATTGAGACATTCACTTTGAGCGCCTCGGTCACCTGAATATCGTCAATCAACCAAAACGCTAACGCATCAGCAGTTTCAATACGGTTATTCGAACCGGTAACATTGCCTGCAGTAGAGTCTACAAAAACTAACTCGCCGTTAATCTGCGCGTAGCTTTCAACTGGCTGAAAACGATCCATCTCGTCACTGTGGTCGCGAACGCCAACACGAACGTCGTGCTGCATACCAGCTAGTTCGAACTTACCATTAACAACGAGCTGTACCCCTTGGGAAACGTAGGCACGATTGTTGTGCTTAATGTCGATGTCGGCAACATCAGCCGTTCCGTCCAGCCACGATTGATAGAGCGCGGCATCAGCACCATTGGTGTTAATTGCGCTCATCATTGAGCTGCCTGAAACACCATTGATTTTATCAACTTTGAACCAATCACGCTGGAATTCGTTGCGATAGGCCAGCGCGCTAACGCTAAATACTGGTGATAGTCGAAGTTGGTAGTTTACTGAGTAGCTATCACGGCTGTTATCCATTTCGTCCAACTCAGTTAGACCGTAGCGGCGATCAGCATTCTCGTTGAAATCCGTATCAGTCAAACCGAAGTAGGACATGTTTGAAGTCTCTTCAGCATATTGATACTTAACATCAAGCTGATGATAAACCTGCCCCGGAATGTTATCACTGTGCACGCGGAACTTAGCCGTTACGTCGTTCTTATCAAAACCCGTGTCTTGACTGCTGCGGTCAATATCTTGGAAACCACCCGATTGGAAACTTTGTGCTTCAATCATCCAACCTACGTTAGCACCGTGACCACCCACATTCGCTAATGCACGGTAGGTATCGAAGGAGCCCGCTTCAACATTGGCTCGTGCCTCAAAGCCTGCTTCAGGAATTTGCGCCGAAACGAGGTTGAGGACACCGCCGATGGTGGCTGGGCCATATTCTAAAATTGGCGAACCTTTGAGAACCTCTACGCCCACCATACGACTGGTAGTTGGGAAATAATAGGCTTCTGGGTTTGAGTATGGCGCTGGAGCAACTAGCACACCATCTTCAAGGATGGTTACCTTGCTACTACGAGAAGTACCCGTACCGCGTATACCAATATTAGGGCGCAAACCCCAACCTTCTTCCGCCGCAACGTAAACGCCCGGCGCATCCAAAAGAATCTTATTAATATCTCTACTGTGGAAAACTTCCAAGTCTGTTTCATCCAGCACAATTGCTGAGGCGGAGACTTCGTTCGCTCTATTCTGGTGGCCAATAACCGTTGTTTCTTCTAAGTACAAATTAGCGCTTTGAAGATCTGGAGCGGCATTTACCATGCCAGCTGCTGCCAATAAACTAATCGCTAAACTCAGTTGATTACGTACTAACATAAAGACTGTATTCTCTAGTGGTGTTGGAATGAATTTCTCAAGTTGCGCAAATGATAATGATTATCAAAAACAAACGCAAGTGATAATAGTTATCATTTGTAGAATTATTTTAGTACTTTCGCTCACTCTCCTAGCAGGATGTGCTGAGACACCTTCAAGAGACGCCGAATGGCAGGAATATCTTCAACGCTTAACAGCGAATCTTAACCAGCCCCAGCAAGACTTCCTGGTGGCCGAATCCCTCCAAACGTGGCAAACCGCGGCAGGTGAAGCATTGCCTGACGACAACCCAACCATTAGCCTCGTCGAGTTCTGGCAACTCAAATCCTGCGAACTCCATCAGACCATCGCCGAACGCAATTCTAGTCTTGGTAGGTTCCAGCAACCGTCTCAGCAACTACTCTATGAACTCGCTGTCATTGAGCAGATCCCAGCTTGTGCACAGATCATTGAGGCGGAGCATGGCGAGTTGGCCGCTGAACTCAGACTACTGAGAAGTCAAAAGCTCAATGATTTACCAGTGAGTATCTATCAGGCGACTATTAATGGACCTGAGTGGGCTAAGCTCCATAGCAACTTGCAAAGCGAAGCCGTCAACGTTATTTCTGGCCTTGATGCGCTTCGACAACTCGCGGGATTTTCTGAACAGTGGCGTGACGGTGACTTCTCACAGTCACGAAGTCAGGTCGAAGCTCTATTAGGACAGGTTTATCATTCCAATGCCGCTAGCTACCTATTGAGATTCGCGCAGCGAGAGCTGGCCTTTTATCAGCTTGCCAATCAAGCACTGAGCAAACAACTTTCCTCTGCCCCACTTTGTCTGCAGACTTCGCCCACTCGGAGAGCGAGGCGATTTCAAGGCATTGTTAGCAACTATTTCAACAAAAACATCCAGCAACCAGCAAACCAAACGCTGCAACAGTGGCGAGAGCTCAATGAGGTCCTAGCGCGTATCGAGAGTTCGCTTCCAGGGCTGCTATCAAGCCAACAGAATAGCTATATCCAGCATCGAAGTAGCGTACAAAATGAACTCATTGACGCCCAAAGAGCTCATGCAAGCATGGCCAGCGAAATGCTTACACAGTGTGGCTTAGCGGTTAATGCAGGATAGTCCTAGCGCCAGCCTTGTAAGTTAAAGCTTTCGTAGCTTGCGAGTGGGTGGCTAAGGCGTTATAATTGCACCGTTGATTGCAAACTCAATCAACTACCTAAGGGGTGGCTCAGCCTGAGATGTCTATGACAAACCCTTTGAACCTGATCCGGGTGATACCGGCGTAGGAATAGGTCTCTCTCTTTGCATTGTCCTGCTATACGTCTATCCATCCCGGTTTTCTATCTGTTATTTTTGGAGAAAACCATGAAATCTACTCGAGCTAATCTCGTTGCCGCGATGCTCTCGCTCGTAGCGGCTCCTTCCGTTGTCGCTCAAGCTATTGAAGAAATAGTGGTCACCGCGAACCATTCTGATCGACTGCTCAGCAATACCGAAGCCTCAACATCTGTAGTCGGTGCGGACGAGATTAATAAGCGACAAGCTACTAATTTGGCTGAAGCCATCAGCGGTCTCGGCAACGTTAACTTTGCTACGGGTGGCTCTAACCCTCGATTCTTTCAAATTCGCGGCATCGGTGCCCGCTCACAGTTTGTAGAGCCCCTTAACCCATCGGTAGGGTTAGTCGTTGATGGTATTGAGATGAGTGGTTTAGCGGCAGGCGCCAACCTCATCGATACCCAGCAGATTGAAGTACTTCGCGGGCCTCAGGGTACCTTCCATGGTGCGAATGCACTGGCCGGCCTAGTCTACGTCGCGGGTAATCGCGCGCAGCAGGAATCCTCATTCGCGCTTGAGTTAGGCGCATCACGGTTCAATACACGGGAATTTGGCTTAACCGCTAATACCGCATTGACCGAAGAGTTGGCCGTTCGTGTGGCTGCCAAAAAGCTCACTAGCGACGGTTATTATTTCAATCATTATACTGTCGACAATACTCAAGATCGCGATGAGCAAAGTCTTCGCCTAGCCGTTGACTACACCCCTACGGCAACTTCTGAGTATCGATTCACTGCCTACTATCTAGATATGGATAACGGCTACGATGCCTTTAACTTCGATAACGACTATACAACTCAATCGGACCAGCCGGGCGTAGATCAACAACAAACTAGCGCCGCATCTCTGGCGGCCACGCATAGCGGTTTATCCAGTGTAAATATTGAATGGAATATCGCCGCTCAGCAGTCGGATCTTCTTTATGCCTATGACGAAGATTGGTCTTACGTTGGTTTCCATCCTTGGGAGTACTCCAGCTATGATGCCTATTTCCGTGACTCAGACTCCTATAATGGTACGCTGCGAATCCGCTCGAAGGACGATGCCCCACTCGATTGGACCGTGGGTCTTTACACCGCACAGCGTGGCACGGATTTGCGCCGCGAATACACTTATCTAGCAGCCCCGTTCTCATCTAGCTTTGATGCCACCACTCGCGCGCTATTCGGTGAAACTACCTTCGCGTTGAACGACTACTCTCGCCTCCTAGTTGGCGCCCGAGTTGAGCAATGGGATGCGGATTATAGTGATTCAGACGGCATCTCCAGTGCACCATCAGAAACCATGTGGGGCGGTAAGCTCTCCTACGAATGGCTGCTGTCGGAAGACAATCGCTTCTATGCCCTCGTATCACGTGGTTACAAAGCTGGCGGCTTCAATAGTAGCACCGAGCTTCCTGTAGCCCTTCGCAGCTATGAAACCGAGACGCTCTGGAACACTGAGTTAGGTCTTATCGGTAACGGAGAGCAAATCGACTATCGCGTCGGCATATTCCGCCAGGATCGCGAAGATGTGCAGATTAAAGCCTCTCGCTTGATTCTTCGCCCTGACGGCAGTACTCAATTTGTGGATTACACGGCTAACTCAGCCGAAGGTGTCAGCTACGGTATCGAGGCCGATACCCAGTGGCGGATTAGCCCTTCATTAGACTTACTTGCCAATATCGGCCTGCTTCACACCGAACTTAACGACGTGTCATCTGGTTTAAGCAACCGTGAATCTGCACACGCACCTAGCTACAGTGCTACTGTGGATTTGGACTATCAACTTTCAACGTCCGTCAGCGGACGTATCGGCTTAGAAGCTAAGGACTCATTCTACTTTTCAACCCGCCATGAAGCGCAGTCGGAAAGCTATGTGCTCTTAAATGCGAGTTTGAATTGGTCGCTAAGCAATTGGGATATTCGACTTTGGGCGAAGAATCTAACTGATGAAGAAACGCAAACGCGTGGTTTCGGAAGCTTTGGTAACAATCCAGCTAATGGTTATATCACTGAGACCTACGTGCAGCTTGGTGCTCCGCGTCAGATTGGTATCAGCGCAACGGCTGAATGGTAAGAAAGTGAATGCCAACGAGTACGAATGTGCTCGTTGGCACGTCTCGATGCTAGGGCCTGAGAGACTAGTTAACGAGCTGGACCTCAAACAAAACGTTCGCGGATCTAGGTTGCTAATTAATCGTCATTCTTATCAGCTTTGGTAAAGATGGTGCCGAATTTCTGATAACACTGAAAGCTGGCTAAGGCGACAAAGACTTGGCTCAGTGAGGAATAGAAATAGTGACTGTTGGGGATGCCGTTTATTAGTAACTGCACCACATACATGGCTATCACAGTACCGAGTACCCAGTAGCTAACTTCGTTACGCCAGGCCGAGTTAAACGGTTCTAACGCCAAGATTTTTGCCTTGCAATGCGGACAGACCAAACGTTTTTGGTTGCCTTTCGACTCGTGATTGAGTGCCATTCCGTCTAACCGGAAGTGAGTGGTACATGCTCCACACAAATAACGCATTGAAACCTCTTCTACTAGCAAGCTGTATAAATTAACTATAACGCAGCATTGGCTGTTTTTCTCAGCTTTTTCATGCGCGAAAACCCTTAGTCAATCCATTCAATATGTTCATTATGTGGCAGCCAGGCAGGTCGTCGATCATTATAGATTGCAGCAGTAGGCTGCCAGAGCTCAGTTTGGTCAATAACACCCAGTGGGATAATCACTTGATCTACCAGCGCTGAGTGCCTGTACTTAATGGTACTTCCGCACGCGGGGCAAAAATCAAAAATTATTTCCGCTCCATCTTCTGAGCAACGGCGATAGGAATGAGTGCTACCTTCAATGCTAACGTCCGAACACAAAAACCGTGCTTGGGCAGCCAAAACTGAGCCAGTTCGCTTTCTGCAGCTCATGCAATAACAAACCGAAACACGCTGCGGCTCAGCAAAGATCTTGCCACAGCATGCTCCACAACTGCAGCTAAATCCAATACTAGACATCGATAAAGCTAACGCAGCCAGTCTCCAGCGAGTACTCAGCTCCCACAATGGTAAGCCGACCATCTGCTAGCAGCTGCTTGATGATATCTGAGCCATTCTTAAGGTTTTGTACCGATGCTAAAATGTTCGCTCTAACCGCTTCTTCTAAGCGATCCTCGGGAGCTAGGCTATGATCGCAACCGCTCACTGCAGGACGGATACGCTCAACGATTGATTTCAGGTTATCACTACGTTCCGACGACGGATCATCTAGCGCCTGAAGTGTTGCCTCTACCGCACCACAGTTTGAGTGCCCCATAACAACCACTAACGGAGTGCCAAACATCTCGGCAGCGTACTCAATGCTACCAATCTGCGACGGTGCTACGATATTACCTGCTACGCGAATAACGAATAAATCACCCAACCCCTGATTAAAGATAATCTCGGCCGGTACGCGTGAGTCGGAACAACCCAAAATAATTGCAAAGGGAAACTGTCCAGCAATTAGCTCTAATCTTCGTTCAATACTGGCTTTACCAACGGAACGACGTTCAGCTACGAACGACGTGTTACCGGCCTTTAGACGGTCAAGGCCCTGTTTGGCGGTGATCATATGCTTTCAATACTCCAAATTCTTATTCTATTAATATGGCCCTAGCCTTTAACGGGGCGCATGACCAATTAGTCACAATATTACCATAGACTTTAAATCGATGGGCACCATAACTTTGCAATGAGAACTAAAATAAAGAAAATAAGCTGTAATTAGGCGTAGTTCAAAGAAATTAACTGAACTTTTCTCGCCCAGACGAATGCATCGTCGCGATCTAGCGCCGCTCAATTACCCAGCGACCTCGAACACCGAATAACGGCAGCATCGCAGCCAAAGCGCCGCACAGCAGTGCCGCCCACCAGACCACTAACCCACTCGCGAAGCCGATAGCAGTCACCATGCTGAGTAACATAACTAAAAGCAGTCGACGGAAGAGTACGCGTTTAAGTGGCAAAAAGCTTAAATCAAAGCCATCAATCTCTTCGTCATTAGCTATCAGCACGACAGTGATCGCATTACTCCGATCAGTGCAAACTGCCGTTTTAATAAGCAGTTCAACCTCATCCACAACAAAGCTCAGAGTTCGAGGTTGCTCGCTGAGAACACGATGCGCAACAACCTGATTATTAACGCGGATAACTTCGGCCCCCGAAAGTGCCGTCGCCGAATAAGCCACCCGATTTGTTAGGTACTGAAAAACAATACTCATGCCCTTCCATGGCGAAATTGAAACGGCATTCTCAGGCATATTTACTTACCAAATAACTTTTTAGAATTTGCGAGTACAAGAGCCACCACATAAATAGCCACTAGCTGCAGGGCTAAGCGCTCCCAGTTGATGTGTTCGTAGGCATGCACCCCTGCCTCACTCTCCCAAATAAAGTAATAGCTTTCTATTCCTAATGCCGAAACTGGGACATACACGAAGCACGCAATGGTGCCAAATACTGCTATTAATCGCGCAAGCTGTGACATGGATTATTCCTCTTCAGTGGATATTGTCTTATAAATTAACGCACCTGCTAGCGCTCCGACAAGTGGCGCCAACCAAAAAACCCACATTTGTAGCATCGCCCAATCCCCCACGTAGATGCCCACTCCTAAACTTCGAGCAGGATTTACGGAGGTGTTGCTAACCGGAATACTTATCAGGTGAATAAGCGTCAAGCAAAGGCCAATTGCTAGCGGAGCAAAACCTGCTGGGGCCTTTTTGTCAGTACTCCCAAGGATGACGAGGAGGAACATTGCCGTTAACACTGATTCCGCCACAATGACAGCGGTCAGACTATAGCCACCCGGAGAGTGATCCTCATAGCCATTGGCAGCAAAGCCATTACTAACATCAAAGCCAGCAGCGCCGGAAGCAATTAAGTAAAGCACGCCACCAGCAGCTATTGCGCCAAGACATTGAGCTGCAATGTAAGGTAATAGTTGTTGCCGTTCGAATCGGCCGGCGGCCCAGAGGCCAAACGAGACCGCGGGATTGAGATGACAGCCCGAAATAGGACCAATCGCATAGGCCATGGTTACCACGGTTAAACCGAAAGCTAGCGAAACGCCAAGCAAGCCAATGCCGACCTCAGGAAAACCGGCCGCTAAAACGGCTGATCCGCAGCCACCTAGCACCAACCAAAACGTGCCCCAAAACTCCGCCATCGTCGCCTTCATAACCATCTCCACTGTTGACTAGTTAACTAGAGTATATCTAGGAATTACAAATTGGCACGGTAAGGCGATAATTAGCGGGTCTTACGGGGAGGATTAGTAAACGCACAGCAGTGATTAGCAGACGCGAAGGCAACAGTTAACAGGCGTTAAGGCAATCGCTAACAAGCGCTAAGGAATAGTTAACAGGTACTAATGCAATAGTTAGCTGGAAGCGATGCCAGCTATTTTTTATTTCGTCTTAATGCAGCGCTCAATTCACGATCAAGAGAATTAGCAAACTCACGGGTATCGGCAGCGCTAAATGCCTTTGGACCACCGGTGTCCACGCCGCTAGAACGTAACTCATCCATAAAGTTCCTCATTGAGAGCCTGGCACTGATATTTGCCTTCGTCAGCTTTTCGCCGCGAAAATTCAACACCATAGCGCCCTCTTCAATCGCCTCAGCCGAAAGCGGTATATCGTTAGTGATAACGATGTCACCCGGTTCGCAACGAGCAACAATCTCATTATCGGCCTCGTCAAAACCACTCGCTACCAGCAGTCGTTCAATAAAGGGGGACCGCGGTATCTCAAACGCGTGGTTAGACACTACCGTCAAGTGCAATTCAACTCGCTGGACGGCGCGATAAAGTGTTTCCTTTACAGGCCTCGGTGAGGCATCGGCATCTAACCAAATTTTCATAGTTATGCAAACTCTCGAATGTAGGCGCGATAAACAGTATCGAGCTCATAACCGCGGGTCTCGTAAAGATTGATCGCGGTGGTATTAGCATGATTGGTCTCTAATTGAATCCTACATGCACCAAGCTTGATAGCGTATGCCTCTGCAGCGGACATTAACTGGGAAGCTACCCCCAGACGCCGAGCACTGGCCCCAACATACAGGTCGTAAAGAATGACAATGGGCTTTAGTGCCAATGAACAATAGCTGTTATAGAGCAGCGTAAACCCCACCGAATTTCCCTCGTGTTCGGCTAGAAAAACCGTGCACTCCTCGGCGTTCAATCGGCTGAGAAGATAGCTCTGCGCGGCAGCTAAATCACTCGGACATTCGTAGAACTGACGATAGCTGTCGAAGAGTGGGGCTATCTTAGCCACATCCTCTACACCTGCAGAATATACTCGCATTTGAACCCTCAAACTAACTAAAGACTAACTATTATCTAGAGAGGCTTAAGTCTTCATTGCCTCTCGTTGTTTGAGCATCATACATAAAAAAGGCGTAGTTACGAAACTCCACGAGCTCTGTTTCTACGCCTTGCAATATTGGCAATCAAAGCGCCACTGGTCTTAGCAGCACTCTAGCAATTAGTTCTTTAGGAGAGTTTGCCGAGCTCTACTAACTTATCGGCAATAACGGAAAACTCGGGCTTGTTAGTGCGAATTTCTTCCGCTGATAGGCCATCAATCTCATGCGGGAAGACTAACCACTCATTAGACTCATGGATATAGTACTCAGGGGTTCGGTCCGTTTGATTGTTAGCGGGTTTGAAGTACGGCGTGGCAATTCTGATTTCTGGCGTGTTCTTCTTGCAGGCCTTTTGCAAATCAACAATCGTTTGCTGAATACTTAAACCCGAATCATACACATCGTCGACGATCAGCAGAGAGTCTTCTGACTCTAAGCGCTTAATAAGATACGTTAGGCCATGTACTTTTACGGTACGGCTACGCTCGCCGATTCCCGTGTACGATGAGGTGCGAATTGCAATGTGGTCTGATTCTACGCCCAGAACATCCAACACCTCTTGGACCATTATTCCCACCGGAGCACCACCGCGCCAAACACCAACAATGTAATCGGGGCGGAAACCACTCTCAAAAATTTGTAGGGCTAGCTTAGCTGAATCTTCGAGTAGTTCTTGTGCTGAAATGTAGACTTTTTCCATTGAGATGCCCTGTGGTGCTGTTGCGAATACGATAAGTGTATCAGAGGGGCATCGCTTCGATGAATAAATTTCAGTTATTCAAAACTCAACGGTTGATGCCCTCTTTCCATTACCAGTATAACTTCACCCAGCGTGAGCCCAAACTTAGAAATTTCACTTACGTTAATAACTCGGTCACGATCGATGGCGTAAATCCAATCGTCAAAGCGAACCTCATAATTGGAGCCTCCCACCTCAAGCGAGATGTTGTAACTCAACGTCAGCTCAGGTCCTGAAATACGAAGGACTGCAGTGCTCAAGGTATCATTCGCGGTACCGGTGTAGTTGCCTTCCCCATCGTCCACAAAGGTCCACACTCGCTGAGCGCGTTCACCATCGTCGTAGAGAAACTGCTCGTCGAGCGTACCGACTCCATCCTCCCAGGAACCCACAAGATTAACCTTAAAGCGCCGCATGAGCTCGCCGCCACGGCTTCGGACAATACCGTAAGCGTGGAGTTCACCATTGAAGAATCCCTGCAAATCGAAACGAGGTTCTAAATGCTCGTAGCTCGCTTTACTGCATGAGCCCAGCGAGAGCCCTACAACGATAACCAGCACCAATCGTACAAATAGTGTCTTCATTACGGAGTCACCTCACCGCGTAGCTCAGCGCCAAGATCAGGATACTGAGCTTCTTCAGCCAACCAGATCGCCGAAAACTTTTTGCTAAATTCTTGATCCCGTACGATTCCGGTGAACTGATCATTATGATGAAAATTCGCGTGGCCATTCTCGTCAATAGTGAGCTCAAAAATATCCCCTTCACTAATGTCTCGATATACCACGTTCAGCTCACGAAGCCAGTCGGAACGCGTCTGTGCGTTAACACCCAGATGCTCCCAGGAGTCGTCAGTAGCCGATATCAGATCGTTCTTCGAAATATCAATGAGATAGTTAAGGCGAAGGCAGAGCGGCTGGCCGCTGCGATAGGAGCCTTCCGGAGTCCTGAGTTCCGCCCGGTAGATGTCGAACCAGAGCTTGGTCAGCTCAGTTTCGCCTACCTTGGTCCATTTATTACAGGCAGCCTCGGACACAAGTGGGGTGAATGCGAGGATGAGTGCTACAAGCTTTAATGCTTTCATGAGTTAACCTGCTTATTTTTAATATGTAATAATCGAGGCAACAGCCAACCAAATAATGCCCAGACGCAAACTAGAACAACCATGCTCAAAATGAGCCCCTGCGGCAGAGCATAGGCACCGGCCTTAAACGCAACCCAATATGAAAAGGGTCCTGAAATGGCGAACACCATCATGGTTATCAACTTCGGCTTCTCTATTAGCCACGCTAAGCTGCTATGCAGGGTTGCCGAGAAGCATAGCCATAATGCAACTAACCAGTAGGGAATCATCGGCACCGCGCCAGACAGTCCATTGTCGAATCTAAAAAGCCCAATGGCCGTCAGCAGTTGGTCCACCGCACAACCTATCAATGCGATCACGAGCACCGAGCGAAGCTGGCCGCGAATCTTGGTGAACACCAGCCCGAACATAGCCAGCGCAGGGCCAAACCAAGGTATAACCTCGTGGCCAAAGACTAAACTCGCCCACGCCGCGTTGAACCAAACTAACTCGGCAAGCCAGACTATGCGTGGATTAGAATATATCGTTGGTGATGTCATACCAGGGTCCTAGTTGATGTTCACTTGTGCGGTCTTACGAGCAACTCGCTCTGTTGGATTGCTTTTCAAGCGGATAATTACCGAAGGGATTATCTTGGCTATAGACTGCCAGTATTGGTGCCGCCAATAGGTCGGCTTGCTCTGTAACTGACCGAATATCGCTTGCGCTACCATTCAGGAAGACCCGTTTTTTACTTGCTATCTGTCTATGCTCGACTTTACTTAAGGGGTATTACCAACTTCAGCTAAAAAACTATTCACGAGCTTGCTTCAAAAACCATCGTCCACCCTAAGAACTCAAATATGTATAGGCAGTGCCGCTAGAAATGAATAAGCAACAATGGGACAGCTTTGATCACTCTCTCCTTAGTTCTGTTGTAACCATTCAACAGTCCTTTATCGGTCAGCTCGATTTGCGAACGGCCTTCGCTCGAATACTTTCGGAGCTTCTCGAACTCACCGGTAGCGACTACGGCTTTATCGGCGAGGTACTCTATGATCCGGACCCGTACCTAGTCTCGCACGCTCTTACTGACGTAAGCTGGGATAGCGAAAGCAAACAATTCTATGATCAACAGATGGCGAAGGGCTTTGAATTTAGAAACCTCAACACGTTATTTGGCGTATCGCTGATCACTCACGACCTCGTCATCTCTAATGATCCTATATCTGACCCTCGCAGCGGCGGCCTTCCGAAGGGGCATCCGCCTATGTCATCGTATCTCGGCTTACCCTTTGTTCACGACGGAAAGATGCTGGGGCTTATTGGCATAGCAAATCGACCGGGGGGATACACCCACAAGCTGGCCGCTCAGCTTGAACCTATCGCGGTCACCTGTGCCACGATGATCAACGCATTTCGACAAGAGCGGCAGAAGCAACAGATCGAAGCTGAGCTCGTTGCTAAGAACCAACTCCTCGACTCAATTCTACTCAATGTAAGAGACGGCATCATTCTCATTGATTATCAGGGATATATAGAAACTGCCAATGATGCAGCGGCAGCATTGCTAAGTGTTCCCTCCGAAGAGTTACAACAATCTAAGATTCAAGCACATTTTAACGCCGCAGGTAGCAAGCAATTTAATTCGAAATTAGAGCGTTTCTTGCTGACGGGTGACCTGGACGAGTTCTCAGCTCATATAAATGTTCGACCAAAAAACCGAGACGGAGCTAGTACACAGTTTCTCGAAATAGGGATCAGCGAACTCCAACTCGCTCATCGCAAGTTGTTTGTTATCAATCTGCACGATGTTTCGGCTCGGAAAGAGCAGGAGAGCAAACTCGAAAAAGCCAACCTGTTGCTTAAGGAACTCTCTGAAACAGATGATTTAACCGCACTCTCGAACCGCCGAGCTTTCGATATCATCCTAGAAGACAACTTTAAAAAGTGTAAACGTTTAGACCTACCGCTAATGCTCGCGATTGTAGATATCGACAACTTCAAGGAATATAACGACCACTATGGCCACCCAAAGGGTGATACGGCTTTAAGAGCTCTGGCAGAAATCTTCCAAGAAAAGTTAAAACGATGTGTCGACAGCTGTGCCCGCATTGGCGGCGAAGAATTTGCGATTTTGGTAACAGGAAGTAGTCGCGAGGAATTCAATAGCTTGCTGTTAACGGTAGACAACGCACTGGCGCATCTCGCCATTGAGCATCTTGCCAGTGCCCACCAACAATTAACCATTTCAACAGGCTGCGCCGAATTAAGTCCAGAAATGAACGATGGCATGAAACTTTATCAAGCTGCCGATAGTGCGCTCTACGAGGCTAAAAATGGCGGCAGAAATCAACGTGTTTGGTATCACGCTAACGTAAAAAGCTAAGCGTCTAACGGCGCTGAAGTGACTGAAGTGACTATAGGTGCTGCCATAAAAATTGACTCAAGGACCAATTGCCTTGGTCTGCTCAACCCAAATAATCTCAGTCAAATCAAAGCCCGACTTGATAGCAAACGCCTCGAAACGGTCGCGCTCTTCGGCCGTGATCGTTGGCGTACGCGATAATAGCCAAAGGTAATCTCGGTTAAACCCAGTAACGATCGAATACTGATATTCCGGATCGAGATCTAAGACAACATAGCTAGCATAAAAGGGACGAAAGAAACTGACTTTCAAGTGCCCTGCTTCCTCGTCGGCCACGAAATAAGCAACGCCCTCCGCTTCCGACCAAGCTCCCTCATCAACGTTAAAGCCCCGATTTACAACGCGCACCGAGCCATCCTCATTTAGCTGATACTCGGCAGTAACGTCAACCAAGCCGCGCTCGAAGGAGTGATCAAGGCGGGCAATTTCATACCAAGTTCCGCTGTAGCGTTCCAGAGAGAAGTTGGTTACCGGCGAGAGCCCTTTAGGCACCCCAGTGCAGCCGACAAGCAACAGTGTCGCTATAATAACAATTAAACGCTTCACGCTATTCATAACGATTCCTTAGGGACCCAGATATAACCCTCCTCAACAGTACCAAAACTGTGATGAGAGGTCTGATAGTAGTAACAGCCAGCAATTAGACCACAGATCACGGCATCTAACGCATCCTCATTGATTTTTAATGCCTTTCCCCGTAACGAGGCAATTCGCGCTGGTTCAAAAAGATACTTCACCGAATCTGCCAGAATGAGTTTACCCTTTGCTACCCATTGCAGCAGCAACTCCACAAGTTGCACCTGCCCTGCTCGCCGTTTATCCACCGCCCCACGCTTATAGGCCAAACGCTGATCGAGTTGAAACCATTCGACTAGTGTTGGATGCGGATAGCACTCAATTTGCCAGTATTCAGCCGCTAAATGATCATAGCCCTGGCGTTGAAGCTGCTCGCTGAGCAGACTGATTTCCCGCTGGGGATAGAGATTGAGGTTGGTGGGGTGACAGCCTGCATACTTGGCGCGGTAAACTTGGTTTAACTCCTGTTCACAGGCACGCATGCCCTGATCATTATTCACAACTAAGGGCGCATCAATGGCTATTCCATTTGGCTGCCACTTCGCTATTCGAGCGAGTATCGCCGACGCACCAACAATCGCAGGCTCCACCGAGCGCAAATACAAGACACCCTGTTTTGCCTCAACGAGTGACAGTGCGCTGTTATTTCGTTCTAACCGCCACGCTAGATCCGCGCCCACGAGCAAAGTCATCAGCCCAGTTTGGCGCCATTTTGAACTGGCTTGTCGGGCACTGCTAACACCACATCGCCCTCTTGATCATAAAAACCCGTTACTAAGCATTCGCTGCGAATAGGTCCAATTTGCTTAGGAGGAAAGTTCACCACCGCCAATACTTGCTTACCGACAAGATTGTCCAGCTCGTAGTGGACTGTAATCTGGGCACTAGACTTTTTAACCCCCAATTCCTCGCCAAAGTCGACCCACAAGAGGTAGGCCGGGTTTCGCGCCTGTTCAAAGACCTTCGCGTCAACAATGGTTCCCGCGCGAAGCTCAATTTTACTGAAGTCTTCCCAGCTAATCGTCACGCTTTATCCTCCGGATGGATACTACCGCAATGCCAACAGGCACCGAATGCGAAACCATTTTGTTCGCCGCATTGGGCACAATTCCAATCCTCGCCGGTCTGCTTTAATTCTTGATCCACGAAGCGAGACGCGCGTTGAAAATCAATTTCATCAACAAACAACTGCGGCCACGAATCAATAAACGACAGTTCGCCGGTGGCACCGGCCGCATATTGGTTGCGAACTTCCGACGGTACTTGACGCAACTCAAGGACGTTCCCCATTTGCTGTACCATCGCGAGGATGGGGTGAGTATATACCTGTTTCATTCGTCCTATTCGTCCACCATTTAGCGTCTCAATTATTGTTCGAACCACTGCAAGGTGTTAAGCAGTCCACATAGACCCTATTAATCCCAGCATGAAGCCAAGTACAGCCCCCATGGGTGGCAGCCAATGTGCCTCCAAACGCACCTTCGGTGCAATGTCCTGAAACACCGAATAGAGAATTCCACCCGACGCCACAAGCATAATTCCTGAAACCCACTGAGGATAGTCCGTGAGATATAGGTACCCCACTGAGCCCGCGATGGGACCAAGCAGCGACATGGCCATAAATATTAGAATAATCTTACCACCGCGAACCACGGCATCGCTCTTTAACTCTAGGTAGGCGTTGAAACCCTCCGGGAGATTCTGCAAGCCAATGAGTAACGCTAATAAGAAGGCGCTCTCTGAGCCGGTGGCAAATGCCGCACCGAGGGCTACCGATTCGGGAATAAAATCGGCTAGCATTGCTGCCAGCTGACTGGCGGGTGTATTGGAACGCGCCAACCAGATATCCAGAACCATAAAAAGTAGCCCGCCTAATACCAGCAAACCTGCAGCGCTAAGCGGCTGAAAGCCGACGATTCCCTCAGGCACCAACACCAGCGCAATCGCCGACAGCAGCGCTCCGCCACCGAATGCCATGATCGTATGCCGTAACTCATTTTTTGAACTCACTGCAGAAAATGAGCTGACAAACGCACCCAGCGGCATCGCTAATCCCGCAAGCAACGTTGAAAGTATTACCAGTAGCAGATGTTCGGTCATCACCACGCTCCGTTAAGTTGGCTGCTAGCCAATGACAAAATGTATTCACAGCGTACACAATAATCTATAGTCTAGACTAGTAGTGGATCAATCAGCAGTATTAAATTTACCTGCCATAGTGAGCCAGTTATGACGAATGATCGTGTCGCCAATACGTCCCTAGAGCGTATTTATCCTCACCAAATGGACCCAACTAATAACTCCGATAAAGACTCTATCGAGTTACATCAGAGCCGCTATCGCTACGCAGCTAAACAGCTAACCGGTGAGCGAATCCTGGATCTTGCCTGCGGTTGTGGCTACGGCACGGCATTAATGGCCAAGGCGCATCCAGATAAAACTTTCGTCGGTGTGGATATTGACCCAGAAGCTATAGGCTATGCTAAGCAGCATTATCAACTGCCTAATCTCAGCTACGAAAGTGCTGACGCCACCACCTTTGAATCGAATCAACGCTTCGATTGCATTGTCAGTCTAGAGACCATCGAGCACCTACCCTCGGTCAACGCGCTACTGAAAAATTTCGCCAAACTACTTAACGCCAACGGTAAACTCATTGCCTCCGTCCCCACTACACCAACCTGTGACGGCAACCCCCATCACCTCCAAGACTTTAGCGAACGAAGCTTTAAGCGCGCCTTGCGGCAGTTTGACTTTGAATTTGATACTGGCTTCGAGCAAATTCAGGAGTGGGTGTACGACGACTTAATGGCCGACGACTCGGCGGCATCAACCAGTCGGGCGAAGGGAGTAGGACGAAATCTGCTTAAATACTATCTCCGCAGACCTTGGGCGCTGATTACCCGCATCCACTCGCTTGTGGTGCACGGCCGCTGTAATAAATATCTCACCGGCGTGTTTATTCGGCGTGATTCGCAGCCAAATTAGCGCCGTCGGTGACGGTAGTGAAGACGAACGACTTGGCCTGATCAGTCTGCAGCCAACGTGTTAACGCTTCCACCGTATTGGTTTTAGTCTCGTGTAGCAGCGCGATATCTCCCTCCTTGAGCTGATTTAGACAATCAGTTATTCGCGCAACGGACCCAAAGAAATCATGAGTATGACAACTCCAACCTATTTGCTGAAGCGAATATTCGGCAGCTGCGTAGGCCGTGTTGGGTGTTGATACTCCGTAAGGCGGGCGAAATATCTTCGGCGAATTCCCAAGGATTGCAGACAATATCTGCTGGCAGTCAGCGAGTTCGTTTAGCCAACGATCCTTTGAGAACATGCTAATGACATAACTATGGGTGTGCGAATGGTTGCCAATTTCATGGCCTTGGTCGGCAATCTGACGGACTAGTTCGGGGTGAGCGGCCGCCCGCTCGCCGACGAGGAAAAATGTGGCTTTGATCCGATGCTTAGCTAACAGCGCTAGCAGCCGCGGGGTGGACTCTGGGTGCGGACCGTCATCGAAGGTAAGGCTGACTTGTGTAGAATTATGGCGAAAGTAGCAGGGCGAAAAGATCTGGGTATTCGGATGAAATGAAAACCATGCCATTAGGCACATATAGGCCATTGCTAATATCAGCAACCACCACCAATCGAAGCCCCACAGCATTAGTAGTGCGGCAATAGTGATCAATAGAGCCCGACTTAACCAGACGACTTTCACGATCGAATCCTTTCTTACGCCGAACTTGAGCCCAATAATTGCGAGAGTTGGCGGTCATGCCACCGAGCCAAAACAATCACGGAGCAAATCGCACCGAGTAGCGCCAACGCCATATCCGACTGAGTATCCCAAACATAGCCCTGAGTGCCCAAGAAGGCTTCGGCACCTTCCCCACTGGCGACCGCTACCCACCATTCGATTAACTCGTAGAAGGCGCTAAAAGCCAAGCATATGGAAACGATAAAAACATTCATCCACGCAATGCTTTTGACCACCTCACGACGAATTAAGATTTCTCTCGCCAACAGTGCGGGAATAAATCCCTGCGCAAAATGGCCGACCTTGTCGTAATTATTTCGCTCCATATCGAAGGTATCGCGAAGCCAATCGAACGCGGGGACTTCCGCGTAGGTATAGTGACCGCCAACCATCAATATCCAACAGTGAACAAGGATAAAAGCATAGAGCATTGGCGTCAGCGGAAATCGTCTATAGGTTGCCGCAAGCAGCGCTAAACCAATTAGCGCCGGGAGTACTTCTAGGAACCAGGTAAACTGGTCTTTCGGATTGATCCCTGACCACACTAACACCACTGTAAAACCAATCAGCCACAATACTTTCATCTCAGGTACTCCCGTTGTTAAGGTCACTGGATAGCAAACCAAATATGGCGCTATCAATCCAACGCTGCTGTTGCTGCCGACATTCACGCATCGTGCCCTCATGCACAAAGCCGCAGCGTTTGAGGAGCGCAATTGAGGCCATATTTTCGGTATCGACTAAAGCGTTGATGCGGTGCACACCGCGCTCTTCAAAGAGGTAATTTATTAATCTACAACAACTTTCCTTGGCAAGGCCTTCACCCCAGAAGTCAGCGTGAAAGGCATAACCAATTTCAACGGAACGATGCTTATCATCCAAATTAAACACCACTAACCTACCGATGAGTTGATCAAGCTCTTGATGAATCACGGCAAGATGAATGGCGCTTTTTGATGCGTGATATTGCTTAACCTGCTGAACAAATTCATAGGCTTGAGAGGCATCTAGCCAGGTTTCATAGGGAAGGAAATCATTCACCACATTATGCTTGTGCATGTTGAAGAGTGGTTGCTGATGTAGGCTTTCGATAGGCGTTAAGATACAGCGTTCGGAAACTAGAACAGGTAAATCGGTTGGAAACAAAGTCCTCAGCGGTGTCATCTCGTTGATCATTGGTACCCTATTAACTGAACGATATTTATCAAATTGCTCAGTCAACAGGGTAGCGCGAGTCACCGCAAAAGCAAGTATTTAGTTACTAAGATCAGCTTCGTTTTGACGCTATTTCGGCACCTTCAGAGAGCGATGCTAACTTGGCGTAGGCGATATCAGGATCCACTGAACCAAAACCCGCGAAGGTGCCAAAACCACAGTCCGATCCCGCCATAACACGTTCGTTACCCACAATCGACGTGAAACGCTCCAGGCGCTGAGCAACCACTTCTGGATGTTCCACAAAGTTGGTGGTTGAATCAATGACGCCAGGCATCAGTACCTTGCCATCGGGTATGTCGTTTTTACGATCACGGAACACGGTCCATTCATGGGCATGGCGTGGATTTGACGTCTCGAATGCTAGGTAACGCGCCTTCGACTGCATTAAGGTATCGAATACCTTGTCCATGCCGATATCACACACGTGCGGCCCTTCATAGTTACCCCAACAGATGTGAAGGCGAACGCGCTCCTCAGGAACATTCTTTAGGGCGTAGTTAAGCGCTTCAACATGCGTATTAGCAATGGCTACGAATTCTTCATCACTTAAATCGTTAAACAGCATGTGACGAGATAGCGCTAAGTCAGGGCAATCTAGCTGTAGGTCTAGTCCAGCACCAATAATAATCTCGTATTCCTCGCGCATCGCCTCCGCTAGGGCGGCTAGGTAGTCCTCGCGCTTCGCGTAATGGGCATTTTGCAGGAACAAGCTAATTACCCCGGGAGACGCCGCATTCATAAAGCCGCGTTGCGCACCATGCGTGGCCATCGCCGACTTTAAATTAGCAATATCCTTATGCAAATCTACATGATCTTTGACTTTTACTTCACCCGTACACATTGGACGACTATAGGTGGGCGTACCACCGCCATCCGCTAGACGCTTTAGGAAAGATGGGAACTTCAGCAGATCCGCAGGCGCGTTTCGCTCACTGTCCCCAGAAAAACCAGTATAACGATCTTTCACGTAAGTAGCGTAGGAAATCTTCGAGGTTTCACCATCACTCACCACGTCTACGCCAGCCGCAACCTGACGAGCAACTACCTCGTCCACATGCTTAGTCATGCAGGCGTCAAAAGCGCTTTGTTCGTAGGCTTCACCGTTTTCGCGGGCGAAGATAAAATCAACAACTTCCTGAGTTCTCGGCAAAGAGCCAACGTGGGTGGTCAATATTTTAGTCATAATTCCTCTAGCGACAGGCGCAAGCAGTTCTAATTGCCACTATTGTAGTTGATCTAAGCAGTTGCTCCCACCCTTGGTATATAGCTAATTCTCATAGCGCTAATAACGGCAGACCCCAGCGGCGCTATCAGGGTCGCCGTTAAGGAAGAGGCTGTCTTACAACGTCCCCACCGCCACTGATAAATCATTGCCCAGACTCACCCAACAAACTATAGTTAACCTCATTCCAAGCTATCGAGGCTCTCATGCTCAAATCCCTCAGTATCATCAGTTCATTCATCCTACTCGCCTCAGGATGTAGTAACTCAAGCGCTAATATCCGAGCCGAAGAAGTGTATATAGACCGCGAGGGCTACTATCACCATTGCGGAATTGGTGAGGGGCTCACTCCATGCGACAAGGAATACGACACCGCAGAGAGCAATGAAGATATCGATGCGGAAGCGGAAGAGATTCGCGAGGAAGAAATCGAGCATTTTGAAGAGACAATAGAACGCTTGGAGGCCGAGAAAGAGGCCAAAGATGGCGTTCCTCTTCCCTAGACCGAATTCTTTAACTAGTTCCTAGCTCAAGCATCGGGCACTTGAAATTGGTGCGGTCAATTGACACAACTTGATGGGGCTCCACGTCTACCGCTCCGAGTTAACTTAATTCCGTCCGTTGCGCACATTGGCGCCAGTTAAGACCGGAAATTCCACATAACCTTCGAAATCAGGTCCGGTGTAGAGGCTATTTTCCGCAACGACTCCACGCACCTCATCATAATTATTGCCCCCGGTGTTGAGGTTTCGCTCAATTCTGGGGTAGTTTGAGGAGCTGACCTCAACGCGAATTTGATGACCTTTAAGAAAAGTATTGGCCGTGGTGTGGAGGTCAATTTCAATCTGATAGCGCTCCCCGGGCTTCATCAAAGTGGCTTCGGATAAACTAGCCCGATAGCGCATTCTCAACATTCCCTCCTGAATATTAAATGCCTCTCCGGTTGGGTAAACATCCACCAACTTCACACTGAAGTCCGTATCCACTGCCGAGGAGGATACGGTTAATACGGCCCGAATACGCCCCGCCATCTCAACGTTGTGATTTAACACCTCACTGGTGTATACCAGTACATCTTCTCGCTGTTCAATCGCCCGTTGATCATAGCCTCCAGCTTCGGTATCGGTTCCGGTGCAACAGGTGTGGCCGCCCAATGACGGTACCGGATCCTCTGGGTCATAACTAAACTCGTCCACCGATATATGCTCAGGGGGCGACGTCAGCAGAACACCATCTCCGTGTAAACTATTTGCCCCGCGAGAACTACTCAGATACCAACGCTGGGATTCGGAGCCCTGGGGCGGCCAGACTTCTGTTGAACGCCATTCATTCGCGCCCAGCTGATAGTACTGAATTCTCGGTCGATCAAGCACGGCATTGCGCTCGCCCTTGAGCCAAAAATTGTACCAATCTAGTTGCAGCTGCGCATAATCAAAACGAGCATCCCCTACTCCTCTTGCACCCACCCGAGTGTCTTCACTAGCATCATCATAGTTACAGTGGGTGCCTGGACCAATCACCAGAAACTGATGTTCCCTCGCTTGCGCAGTATTTGCATTGCGCTCGAAAGTTTCCATCATCGCCAAGGTCTCCGTAGCGCCATAGTCATACCAAGAGTCCATAAACAGCATAGGAATACTGACCGAATCCTCAACGGTAACTAAATCAAGATTTCTAAAGTAATCGCCATCGGGGTGTGACTCACGCCAGCGCCGAAAGTCATTCTCCGGAACCCCCGCTCTATCTAGCACGTCGATCACTGGAAGCGATGCGAGTGCTTCGAGATAACGCGCGAAGTCAATGGGTGGAGTCATTTCAATGGGCTCAGCTAATGTCTGGAAGTAATCACCTCGGGCTACCCCTTCAGGCGGCTGAGTGTAAACCTTTGAGCCACTTCCGGCGAACCAGCCCGCAGTTTGACCTAACTCAAAGGCTCCGCCGCTAAACGCCTGCCAAGCTCGTCCAGGCTCGTAATAGCCTGACGCCGGTGACATGGGTACTGCGGTCACTAAACTAGGATGATTAGTGGCTGCCAATACTACTTGCGTCTCACCTAAATAGCTGCAACCGGAGAGGGCTACCTTACCGTTTGACCAGGGTTGGGCGATTAGCCATTCCAAGGTATCTACGCCATCCGCTCGTCGACCCTCAGCGATCACATAGTCACCACCTGATTCAAAACGACCACGAATATCTTGAATCGCTATGGCGTAACCCTGTTCCACTAGCTCAGCCCAAACGGGATTCCATTCGAAGGTGTTATTCTTATTGTAAACCGTTCGAATGAGCACCGTGGGAAGGTCTGATTGGCCCTTGTTGGGCAAGTAGATATCGGTAGACAACTCTACGCCATCACGCATTGGCACCATTTGACTCGTTAAGCGCTGAGCCTCGGCGACGGAGTTTTGGGTTAACAGGAGCAGGCAAAGGCTAAGAGTCTGAATCAACTGTCTAAGGTGAGGCCAAGGTAATCTGGAGTCACTATTGGTCCGTGAGCTATTACTGCCAGTATTCGAACTGCTTTGAGAGTGCTGACTTAAGCGGTTTCGCGCTGCCATGATTCCGTCCCAGTGTGGGTTAAAGAACCATCTTCGCGCTGAACTAGCTCACTCATCAAGCTAACTATTTTCATCTCTAGATGAATTACCTTGTTAGCTAATAGATTTGCGCGGTAACTTGCGCTTGAATTCTAAGCTAAAACAGCGCACTGATAGTGTTTTAGCACGAGCGTCCTGAGGAGCTAATGAGCGGCTAAAGCCATCGCTTCCAGCGAAAGAATAATGCCATCCCTACCGTCAGCGATAGGCAAATGATCCCCACCCACCAAAACGCGTGGTCATTCTCGACCCCCGGCATCCCCCCCACATTGATACCCATTAAACCGGTAAAGAACCCGAGGGGAAGGAATAGTGCGGCAACAATAGTCAGCAGATAGCTGCGTTGATTGAGTTGTTCGGCGGTCCGAGCAACTAACTCCTCTAGCGCCATTGCCGTTCTTTCGCGAACCAAATCTAAATCCTCAACATGACGAATCTGACGATCAGTGATGCTTCTTAGCCTCAAGCGATCTGACTCACTCAACCACGCCAATGGCTCGTTTTCCAGCCGATGCAAGGCGTCACGCTGTGGCGTTAGATACCGCTTCAGGCTGATAACTCTGCGCCTCAGTTTCATTAAGTCGGTGCGTAAAGATTGTCCATCGGAATCCAGTAAACGCTGTTCATCATTAAGTAGTTCATCTTCCAACGCATCAACGGTGTTAGTCATCCTGCCAACAATCGCTTCAATCCACTGAATGAGTAGCTGCCCCATGGACTCTGACCCCTCCTGCTCACTTAAGCTCGACAACACATCCTGAGTGGATATTAACTGCCTACGGCGTGTTGAAATCATCCTCTGGCCATCGGTCCAAATCCGCACTGAAACCATGTCTTCGGGCTCAGCGCCTACATTCAGGTTAACGCCTCGCAGAATCAGGAGTAAGTTATTGTTGCGGCGGAGAAAGTTTGGTCGTGTGTCCTCGGAAAGTAAGCCTTGAATCGCCACCTCACTGAGTTGACTCTGTTCTTGTATCCACGCTACTGATTCGGCCTCCTCAAAATCAAAGTGCAGCCACAGCTTATCGCCATCAGTCCAGCTAACGTCATCCCAGGCAATAGCCGTCGCCCCGCCGTGACCATCCAATTCAAGTGCATGAATTAGCCCCTTGGGAGAACTCATCGCTGCCACCATATTTCGCCCTCAGAGAGAATGTGTTTTGTATCGCCGTAGTAATGGGCTAAAGCACTGTGTTCAATACTTCGCCACTCCTTGAATGCTAGTTCTTTAGTCTAAATATTCAATGTCAGCCGATAAACAACAATCATCCTCAATAACTTGGCAGCCATCATTTTAGCCGGCTACAAAGCCTTCATTCGCGCGCTCAGCAACCCGACAGCTGTGTCCTTAAGAGGACTAGCTTCTATGCTTGATTTCCACGCTAAATTTTCGCCTCATCAGGAACTGATATATCCGCGGAAACACCCAATATAGGGTGGTGGCGAAGCGAGTGAACCGATCAAAATAAAGCCGCTCGTCGCGACGATTAATCGCTCTAAGGATCTTTGCCACCACACTTTCTAGAGACTGAACGTTACCCGCGGTGGATCGCGGCTTATTGGCTACACCGCCGGAGCCATCAAGCGCATTGTGCTCAATCGGCGTTGCTACAAAGGTGGGGTACACCATTAAAATGGACAGCCCTAAATGAGCACTTTCGGCACGCAGTGTTTCAAAATATTGAGCTAGGGCTGACTTAGCGGCACAGTAGCCTGCCCGGCCTGCTACCGGCATCCAACCCGCCATAGAACCTAAATTAACAACTAACGTTGCGTCATTATTCATGCGCTCAAAAAGCCCAGATACGAGTTGCACGGGGGCGAAATAATCCACCTGCATCACTCGCTTTACTACATCCAAGTCCGTTTCACAGGCCAGCGACCGATGCGTGATACCAGCACTGTTAATTAATAGCGCCAAGTTTCCAGCTAATGAATTCAGCTTGTTAAGCAATGTCTCAATCTCGCTGGCGCTCGTCAGATCTGCCACTAAGGCTTCACTCCCGGCTAAACGAGAGGAGAGCGCCAACAGGGCCTCGCTATTCATATCCACGAGGATTAATCGGTGGCTACTCACAAGCTGCTCGGCTAACGCCTCACCAATGCCTGAAGCGGCGCCGGTAATTACGGCTATGGGTTTAGTCATCTTTCGCTCGCTGTGCGGCTAAATAGAAATCAAAGGTTTCTCGAGAGCTTTTCTGAGGCGTGTAAGGAAACGTCTCAATTAACTTTTTATTATCTAATACTGGGCGATAGCGCAAAAAGTCGAGTTGCTCGGGTCCGTAGGGAGTGAGTCGAAGTATCCGCCCTAGTGACAGCAAAAAACGCAGCGCGCCGGCGGGGATATCAAGCAAGGGCCTATCCATGATGGTAGCCAACTCACGAATCGATACGGCACCCGTACCTGCTACATTGAACTCCCCCGAAACATCCTTCTCAACACCCTGAACAATGATATTGACCAGATCCTCATCCCAAATAAACACAAAGGGCGAACTCGAACCGCGCACAGCCAAAACACGGGAGCGCTGAAATAACCGCGTTATTAGGTTATCAGTGGCTTCGCCAAGTACCGTACCCGGGCGAAGTATTAGCTGCTGAAGCTCCGGATTCGAACTTCTTAAGCCAGCCAACAACTCTTCCACCAATCGTTTATGACGCGAATAGGAAAAACTATCATTACCGCGCAGCGGGTCTGTTTCAGACAACCACTGTGGGTTATCAGCATAGTAGCCATAGGCTGCTCCACTGCTGGTCACCGTAAAATGAGTAACGCCGCTAGCCAAGGCGCATTCAACCAGGTTTTTGGTGCCGTTAACATCGATATCATAGTCTCTAGCATCATCCGCAGAGGGGCTAACGATACTCGCCAAATGAATAATATGGGTAATCCCCCAAGTTTTTAGTCGCTCTGCGATTTGCACAGAGCGAATATCCATCTGTTGGTAGTGATAATTCTGGCTGGGCTCAGGAAGCAAATCGATACCAAAAACGGCATAGTCTTCGCTCAGTCGAGCAACAAGTCGCTTGCCAACATAGCCCTCGGAGCCGGTTATAAGGATTCGCTTTGTCATTTTCCTGCCTTGACTAACTCGATATTTGTCCGTCTTGCCCACCAGCTGCTCAGCACCAAACCACTGGTTAAATGCCAAATGCTCCAGGCGCCCGCAATGATTGCCATTTCGCCATAATCCGGGAAAAAGCTAAAGATAATGCCCAAGCCTAAGCCCGAGTTCTGAATGCCCGTTTCTAGCGTCACCGCGCGACGATCCGCAACATTTAAACGCGCCAAGGTTGCCATGCCAAAACCCATACTCAGAGCCACGAGGTTGTGGAGAATAACCAAGAGCGCGTAGCCCGTTACGCCCGCCGCAAACTGCCCCCAATGAGAACCTAATGCAATCACCGCAAAGCTGAGCAGGAGTACCAGGGAGAAGCGGCGAAAAGGTGTTTCAAATTTGGCGGCGAGTTCCGGCCACCGATGGCGAACTAACAAACCCAGGATCAAGGGGACAATGAGCACCCCGAACACAAAACTCACAATGCCCGCAACGCCCACATCAATAGCTGTGACTAGTCCTGCTGTCTCGGGATTGAGCGAGGCATAAAGTAGGAAGTTCGCCGGTGTCGCGAACGCCGCCACTGAGCTCGAAACAGCGGTCATCGACACCGACAATGCTGCATTACCTCGGGCTAGGTAGGTCATGATGTTCGAAAAGGTACCGCCGGGACAGCAACCCACTAAGAGCAGGCCTAGCGCCACTTCAGCTGGAACCTTAAAGGCAACCGTAATGAGATAACTGACGAAGGGTAAGAGAATAAACTGACAAAGCAGTCCAACGCCGGCAGCCTTCGGCATGACCGCCACTCGCTTGAAATCTGCAGGAGTTAAGCTCAGCGCGATGCCAAACATCATGCAGCCCAACACTAGGTTTAGTGCAATCATAAAGCCGGGCGACATATTAGCCCTCCAACTGCTTAGCAGTCTTCTTGAGTGCGTCGAGATAAGCCTGTTTATTCACATAGAATGACATCCGCTCCAATTTCAGATAATTGAAGCCAGCATTCAACGGCTCATAAACACGTGAACGAATCTTATCCCAGAGTTTATTGGCGCCTGCCTTATTCTGAGCCCTTCCCTTGATGAAGCGCGCGATAATCCGGGCTTGGTCATCCCTAGGTTGCCAGCCCAGACCGGCCGCTTCCACCATTCCCACGCAGAACAGGTTATCGTGCTCGGGGGTGAACATTTTGAGGTAGAGATCGGGAGCTTCCCGCTGCCAGTTAAGATGTTTGGGATCAATAAACGGGAAATGCAGTACGTAGCCCGTCGCTTCCAAGATAAGATCGTATTCAGCTAGCTTACCATCGTCAAAACGGACCGTGTTGCCACTAACTTCTGTGATATTGGGCCTGACGCTAATATCACCATGGCCAATATGATGCAGAAACATCGAATTAATGACCGGGTGAGATTCATACATTTTGTAATCTGGGTCAGGCAGGCCGAATTGGCTTGGTTTCCCCGATATCAATCTGACTAATAGGCCATCCAGCACCTGCTTGATCTGCCCCGGCATTTTAATGAGCCCACCCAGCGTATCGGTGGGCTTACCCATTACAAATTTAGGCAGGAAGTAATAGCCGCGTCGAACCACCATATCAACCGACTTAGCGCGGTGAACCGCATCAACCGCGATATCGCAGCCGCTGTTACCGCAGCCGACAATAAGTACTCGTTTACCCGCAAAGATAGCCGGATCACGATACTCGCTACTGTGCAGTTGCTCACCACTAAAGTCACCCGGCAGATTCAGGCGTTTAGGCTCGTGTAGCGTCCCGTTGGCTAATACTACGCCTGCCGCGTCTAATTCTTCCGTTACGCCATTTGCGACGAGGCTGAGTTTCCATCCGCCATCAACGGGTTCCATCCAGCTGACATAAGTATTGAAACGGTAATGTTTGTTGAGGTCGAAGTGATCCGCGAAATCACTGAAATAGGCTTGCAGCTCGGTGTGCTTTGGGTAGGTGGCAACTTCATCCCGCATGGGGAAGTCATTGAACTGTGTCATCGACTTTGAGGAGATGAGATGGGCGCTGTCATACATGGTACTGGTGGAACTATTAATATCCCAAAGACCTCCCACATCGGCATGCGTTTCAACGCCAATAACGGGAATATCTTGCTCAACTAATCTTCGTACTGCGGCCAGTCCAGACGGACCTGCACCAATGACAACGTAGGGCTTCACGTACTTTCTCCTTGATGGCCAGCGCCCTGATCCAACCATCAAACTCTAACGCTACCCACCACCTGTTCGAGAAGTATTAACAGGGCAAGCTATCCGGTTCGAGATGACTCAAGCGCACTAACACTGAATATTATTGTTATAAAACCCAGTGTGCGCAGAGGGAAAAATTATTGCAAGTATTGGGCGGAGGGCCGCTAAGCTTTTAGCCACCGTTCCACCACGAAGATTGAAGACAACTAGCGGTTGATCTTCCGTTTACCAATCTCACATTAGCGCTAAGCGCTAACCCACGCTGGGATTGCTTCAGCCAATGACGCGCTTCTCTCGAAGTTCCACCACCTCGTCAGCGGAATAGCCTAGCGCCTGAAGCGTGCGCTCGGTGTGTTCTCCAAGCTCACTGCCCGCCTCATAGTGATCTACCTTAAACGGCAGCGCTGATCGCAACTGACTAATACTAGCGCCGGAAGCAAGTTGGGTGTCAACGCGCATACCTCGCTCCAACACCCAGTCTTCTGCCATCACTTCTTCAAGGTTCATCACCGGCTCCACACAGCAGTCCAAGTAGGTGAAACGTGCCGTCCAGTGAGCCAAATCCTTACCCCGAATCACCGCGGCGATATCCTCCTTGAGTTGCGCCATTTTCTGCCCCAACTCATTGGGTTCCGATAGATAGGACTCCAAGCCCAGAGCACCAAGTAGTTGTGCCAAAAACTGTGGTTCTAATGAACCGACACTCAGGTAGCGATCATCCGCAGTTTGGTAATAATCATATAAACTACCGCCCGCGAGGAGGTCACTTCCTAAATCAGGGCAATCACCACCGGCCAAGTAGCTTGCGCCTGTCATGGTATTCAGTGCCAAAGCCGCGTCCAGCATACTGATATCCAGGTACTGCCCTTCATCTGTTCGGAATCGTTCAATCACCGCAGCACAAATTGCCATCACGGCCTGCTGAGAACCACCAGCGATATCAGCAATCTGAAAGCCGCTCAAAGTGGGCCCAGTTTCCGCCTTACCCGAGTAACTCGCCAAACCCGAACGCGCGAGGTAATTGATATCGTGGCCAGCGCGTTGCGCTAAGCTTCCCGTTTGCCCATAGCCGGTGATCGAGCAATAGATGAGTTTGGGCATTGCCGCTTTAAGCGAATCGTAATTTAGCTTGAGCCGCGCCATTACTCCAGGTCGAAAGCCTTCTACCACAATATCTGCCGTCGCGATGAGTTCACGGGCAACTTTCTGCCCCGCCTCCTGCTTTAAATCTAAGGCCACTGACTGCTTATTGCGATTAATACTCAAATGCGCAGCAGATTGCCCGTTTACTAAGGGTGGCACCATTTTTAGCAGATCTGGACGGGAGATAGACTCTACTCGAATCACCTCCGCGCCCATGTCAGCCAGTAGATGCGTGGCATAGGGTCCAGGCAGGAGGGTAGTAAAATCAATAACCCTCAAGCCCGCCAACGGCCCAGTACGTTTAGTTTCAGCCATCATGCAAGTAATGTTCGACCAATAATCAGTTTCATAATTTCGTTAGTCCCCGCGTAGATTTTTTGTACTCTCGAGTCGGCAAAGGCTCTAGCGACTGGGTATTCCCACATGTAACCATAGCCGCCGTGAAGCTGCAGACATTCATCTACCACTCTACACTGAAGATCGGTAGTCAGTAACTTCAACTTTGCTGCCAGCACCTGATCCAGTTCACCCGAAAGATGTTGTTCTAGGCAATAGTCCACAAAGATTCGTGATTGAGTTACTTCAGCGGCTAACTCTGCCAGTTTGAACTGGGTATTTTGAAAAGCGGCAATAGGACGACCAAAGGCTTGACGCTCTTTCACATAATTTACCGTTTCCTCAAGAATCCACTCACTGACCGCCACCGCCGCTACACCAACGGACAGACGCTCCTGTGATAACTCCTGCATTAAATAGATAAAACCTTTGCCCTCTTCACCTAAGAGGTTCCCAGCTGGGATACGCACATCCTGAAAGAATAGTTCCGACGTATCCTGAGACTTCAACCCAATCTTCTCAAGGTTCTTACCCTTCGTGAATCCTGGCGTTCCCGCTTCAACGAGGAACAAGCTAACGGCCTTAGCGCCTTCGCCATCACCACTTTTCGCCACAACGAAGACCAAGTCGGCCATCTGACCGTTAGTGATAAAGGTTTTTGAACCATTGATTACGAACTCGTCACCCTCCCTCCGAGCAAAGGTCTTGACGCTCTGTAGGTCGGAGCCCGTGCCGGGCTCGGTCATCGCAATAGCGGTGATAATTGAACCGTCTATACAGCCTGGTAGGTACTTTGTCTTCTGCTCTTCCGTGCCGTAGGCCAATAGATAGGGTACCGAGATGTCACTATGAAGCCCGAAACCCAACCCTGATACACCGCAGCGAGCGACTTCTTCATCCACAATCGTGTTGTAGCGAAAATCTACCCCAACCCCGCCATACTCTTCTGGGATCGATGGACATAGCATCCCTAATTCACCGGCGCGTTGCCAAATCTCTCGGCTAACCTGTCCGTTCTTTTCCCAAGCTTCACGGTGTGGTGCAGCTTCTTCCGCTAAAAACTTACGGACGCTGGCGCGAAACTGTTCATGATCACTATCAAATAACTTACGCTTCATCTTTATACTCCCTGTTGTCGGTCGCCCGCTCTCTTAAACTTGCTGGGACGGTGAAACCCGCGCCGTAACGATTAGCTAATTCATCAGCTCGCGTTACGAACTGAGCTAAGCCATGTTGATTAACAAACTGCAGTACTCCCCCGGTCCAAGGCGGGAAGCCGATGCCCATTATGGATCCGATGTTGGCATCACCAACGGAATTAATGACCCCCTCATCCAGCGCACGAACTGACTCTAGGGCCTGGCGATAAAGCAACCGATCTTTTACATCCTCGAAGCTAATATCGGCGCTTGCTGAGAAGGTCTTCGCCAATCCATCCCACAGGCGCTTTCCGCCCTCCTGATAGGCGTAGAACCCTGCTCCAGCCGCCTTACCACTGCGACCCTGTTCAATCATGGTGTCGAGTACTTCATCGCTTGGAGTGATCAGATAGGCTTCACCCACAGCCGCCATATCCTGCTGCGTTTGGGTACGAACCTTTTGAATTAAACTCAGCGAGACTTCGTCAATAATCGCTAAAGGCCCTACTGGGAAACCGGCTTCATAGGCGGCATTTTCAATTACTGCGGCGGGAACACCCTCCGCAATCATCGTCATGGCCTCTTGGGTGAACGTCCCAAACACGCGAGAAGTAAAAAATCCTCTGCTGTCGTTGACCACAATCGGGGTTTTGGCAATCTGCTGCACAAAATCGTAGGCCTGCGCTAAGGTCTCATCGGATGTATGCTCGCCGCGAATAATTTCCACCAATGGCATTTTGTTCACTGGCGAGAAAAAATGAAGTCCGATAAACCGATCCGCACGCGGTGATGCAGTCGCTAAGCCAGTAATGGGAAGCGTTGAAGTGTTGGAGGCAAAGAGTACGTCTTCGCCAGCATTGGCAATGGCTCGTTGGGTGACTTCGGCCTTTAACGCACGAACTTCAGGCACCGCTTCAATAATGAGGTCACACCCCTCAAGGTGTTTCGCATCACTAGTGGCTTGAATACTAGCTAGCACGTTGGCGGCAGCTTCTTGAGTCATGTAGCCCTTCGCAACTTTATTCTGTAGTAGCTTCTCGCTGTAGGCCTTACCCTTTTGCGCGGCCTCGTCGGAGACATCATTGAGCACCACCTGAATCCCTTTGGTCGCAGCGGCATAGGCAATACCTGCACCCATCATTCCCGCGCCTAAGACACCCACCTTCTGACTGGTAAAGCGCTGTGCTACATCTGGCCGTGAGGCGCCGGATTTAAGCGCATTGAGCTGGAACCAAAAGGTATTAATCATATTCTTGGCAACAGCGTCGCTGGCAAGCTCAACAAAATAACGAGACTCGATCCGATCGGCAGCATCAACATCCACCTGAAGACTCTCTACCATTACCGATAATATTGCCTCGGGAGCCGGCATCACGCCCTTAGTCTTTAGTCGAATCATTGCCGGAGCAATGGGGAGTAGCCCCGCTACGCTAGGATGTGACGGCTTACCACCCGGTACCCGATAGCCCTTGGCATCAAAACTCTGAACTACATCACCCTCAACACCGTTAACAAACTCAATCGCTTGCGCTAGTAGCTCGTCTGGACTGTCAACCAGCTGATCAACAAGTCCCAATTCCAAAGCCTTAGGTGATTTGAACTGTTTACCCTCTAGCAAATAGGGCATTGCCGCCTGAAGCCCCAGTAAACGAGTCAAGCGAACTACTCCACCGCCACCCGGAAGCAGCCCTAGGGTAACCTCTGGTAGCCCCAAGCTAACGCCCGAAGACATCGCTATGCGGTGATGACAATGCAACGCCAACTCTAAACCGCCACCCAACGCGGCGCCGTTAATACACGCCACTACCGGCTTGCCGCAAGTCTCTAACCAGCGCATAGCAACCTTTAGAGTCTGCAGCCCCTCATAGGTTTGCGCCGCCGTAGCGCTACTAACCTGTATCAATTCGCTGAGGTCTCCCCCTGCAAAAAGGTTTTCTTCGCCGAGGTAATAACAATACCCTTGAAGGACATCGCCTTAAGCTGTTCAACCACCGTAATGAAGTCCACGGTGAACGCCTGATTCATGAGATTGCTAGAACCTGTTGGGTTATCGAGGACGAGCTGAACGATCTCATTTTCTAAATGTTTGATTTGACTACTAGACATGACTAACTCCTAAAGACGCTCAACAATGGTGGCAATACCAATACCGCCACCCGCACAGAGGGTAGCCATGCCAAAACGAAGATCTCGAGCTTCGAGCTCATCAATTAAACTGCCAAGAATCATGGCTCCGGTCGCTCCCAATGGGTGACCCATGGCGATAGCACCACCATTAACGTTCACTTTATCTGGAGAGATTTGTTGTTCGTCCATAAAGCGCATGACGACTGAAGCGAACGCCTCGTTCACCTCGAACAGGTCAATTTGCTCAACGTTCATTCCGGCCTTAGCAAGCGCTTTATTGGCTGCGGGTGATGGGCCCGTTAGCATGATAGTAGGCTCAGTACCCACTAACGCCGTAGAGACAATACGGGCTCTCGGTTTGATACCCATTTGCTCACCCGCCGCGGCTGAACCCACTAACACTAGCGCCGCGCCATCCACAATCCCCGAGGCATTACCCGGAGTGTGCACATGCTCAACGTGTTCAACCTGAGGGTAACGAGCTCGGGCGATACGATCAAAACCCATCTCACCCATTCCCGCGAATGAAGACTTAAGCGCTGCAAGCGACTCCATGCTGGCCTCTGGACGAATGAGCTCATCACGAGCCAAGACGGTGACGCCGTTTCGATCGGTTACGGGGATAACTGATTTATTGAACGCACCACGTTCCCAAGCGTTATGGGCTCGCTGGTGAGACTGCACTGCAAACGCATCTACCGCTTCGCGAGTGTAACCACCCAAGGTAGCAATGAGGTCTGCGCCAATCCCCTGAGGCGCAAAGCCAGTTTTTAGATTGGTCTCTGGGTCCAGTGCCCAGGCACCGCCGTCCGAACCCATCTTGACTCGCGACATGGATTCAACACCACCAGCAACCACCAAATCCTCCCAACCAGACTTCACCTTCATCGCCGCGATATTCACCGCTTCAAGACCGGAAGCGCAAAAACGATTTAAGGTCACTCCCGCTACGTCGTCGTCCCAGCCAGCTAGAAGCGTTGCCGATTTAGCGATGTTCGCGCCCTGGTCACCCACGGCGGATACACAACCCAACACCACATCATCAACGGTGTTAGTGGCGAAACCGTTGCGATTTTGTAGGTGATTGAGTAGCTCCGCCACCAGAGTCACGGGCTTAACTTCGTGTAAAGAGCCCTTCGCTTTACCAATCCCACGCGGGGTTCGTATTGCGTCGTAGATATACGCTTCCATAGTCGAGTCCTATATTCAATTTATAGTTCTACCTTACGGGCTCACGACAAGCGTCTCAATGATGTGAAATAACAAACAATTGACCGAAATTTACAATCGAAGTGTAACGAGTGGGCTAACTGTCCTTATAGCGGAACAGAACGAGTTTGAAGTGCCTTCCGGTAGCTGCTTGGCGACTGTCCTAGCCAGCGTTTAAAGGCTCGGTGAAACGCTGCCGATTCACTAAACCCTAGATCCAGAGCTATCACTGCTAGCGGTTTATCGCTGTGCTGCAACCAATCCATCGCCGTTCGGCGACGATAGTTATCATAGAGCGATTGGAAGCTTTGTGATTCATCTTTCAAACGGCGGCGAAGGGTATGCGCCGGTAACGATAGTTCACTCGCAATACGTTCAAAGCGAATATCGGCAAACGCTACACCGGAATCAATCAATTCGCTCATTGAAGCTTTAACCTGCGCGGTAAACGACTCGTCCTTACGATACTGAGTTAAGAGTGACAGCGGCGCCGCCTCTAAGAAAACTTTTAATGTTGATTGGTTTTGACGGATGGGAAAGCGAAGATATTCATGGGGAATCACAATGCGGCTAGTCGTTTTACCATAACTAATTCCCGCATTAAAAATAGCCTCTAACTCTTCGCTGAACTGAGGCTGCGCAAAGCTAAACTCGACACGATGAAGTAACAAAGGCTGATCAACCAGCCAACACCAAAGTCGCATACAGATCGTGGCAATCGCACTGACGAAAAAACTACTCTCTCGCTGCTGTTGGTTGCGGTAATTGATCTCAAAAAACACTTCCTCATCGACCTCGTGAACGCGATAGTTCAATTCTTCCGATAAAACCTTGGAGAATCGCACTAAACGCGCCAGGGCTTCTCCTAAGTCTTCGGCACCAATCAAGGCGTGACACATAAGATCAAAGCTACCCAGACGCATCGGTGTTGAAAGAAAGCCGCCTGCCTCATCGTTCAAAGTTTGAAAGAGCATTGTGAGAATGTGTGAATACTGCTCCAGGGATATGGACTCGATAGATTTATCCAGCACATCACTCGCTAGACCCGCCTGAGTGAGGAGAGACTTAGCCAGCTCTGATTGCTCACCAATGCCGGCAAGTTGAGCGCTTAGTAATGATGTTGGAACCCTTAACTGTGACAAGCCTGATTCCCCTTCAATCGTCGAACGCTTCGTTGATAATCAGTGTTAAAACGAGTTACCAAACTGCAGGTAAACACCATAACTATCATCCTGCCCCTTAGCACCTTCCAGGCGAACAACCATACCTTCTGAAGGTTTGAGTAGGTAGGTTACACCGGCTCCAACCATAGGGAACCAGTTGCTGGAATCACCACAGTCTTCTCCGTCGCCAAATAGACAGGTGGCTCCCGCGAACACGGTTGCACCCCATCGACTCGAGATTTTGATGCGGTCTTCCACCTCAAAACTCATATTGTGAGGCGCCAGGTATTCTCCAGCAGTGTAGCCGCGAAGCCGCACCGAACTGTAGGCAGCTTTCGGGGCATCATTGGTAGAGCGGCTTGAAAACTGCGTCGCAATGAGATGGCTATCATTGAGAGCATCAAAACGAGAGTATTTGACCTGCCAGATACCAAATTCAAGATCGTCGTTCAACGCTTCGAGATACTGTGTATTGATAACTTGAAAATAACTACCTGACTGAGGGTTATTAACGTTATCGCGAGAATCTCGCTCGGCGACTAGGCCTACGGCTGTTCCGTTGAAGCCATCAATTCCAACTAGCTTTAACAGTGCCTGAGAGAACTGGTCTCTTCCTGTGATGGTATAATCGGCATGCATAGCTTGAGCACCCAAAAACCAATCATCTGAGACTCTTCGTAAGTAACGGAGAAACGCAATTGACGCATCATCGGTAGTGTTAACATCTAAGCCCGTACCGAGGTAGTCCTGATAATCATTTTCTATTTTCATCGTCACATAAGCCGCCTGTAAACGCTGCCTATCTTTATCAAAGTAGGTTGACGCAAAGGCACCTTGAACCGTAGAGTCGGTATCACTATAACTTCCGGTTAAGCCAATAATCGAGGACGGTGAATCCTTATCAAAATAATGCACGTACCCGGCCAGAAAGCCGAGCGAACTACCCATTTTTGGATCACTCGATAAGGTTGGAGTTAATAACCAAGGAGAGCTGTCGCTATCCTCACTCTCAGGCTCAGCCTCAACCGCTACATCACTGCTTAGCTCAGCCGTCTCAGTCGACTCAGTGGCTTCCGCTGCGTTTTCTTGTGCTGCTGATACCAACTCCGGTTGGCTCGAGTCGCCGAGAGCATAGGTGCTTGCAGTAAAAATAAAACCTGCTAGTGCTAGTTGATTGCTGAGTAATCGTAGTGTGTAGGTCACGTTCGGTATCCGTTGTGAGAATGAGTAATAAGGATGGTGCGCTGGCGACGATTCATTGTCATGATTAGCCGAATACTCAGATTAAGCGCAGTGCGATATAAGGAGCAATCGCAGTACAAATGGCGAATATTTTATAGTTCCCCAGATAATTAAAATACAACGTTGGTAGTTCGGTTTCAGCTACACCGGTTAATTTTGAATGAAGACGAGCAACAGGCCTCCTAGCAAGAATTAATACTATGCTCGCGAAACTCAAAAAAGCGATATGAATGACTGACATCCAGCCGAACAGTGCCGTTACTTGCTCTAAGTCCATGTTCTAATTCTCCTATCAGGATTCAATTCTTTAAATTTTTCTATCTACGTTCAATTCTTGAAGCTATTCGAGCCAATCTTAAATGTCATCTGCCGCCACATAGACGTTGTAAGTATCGACGGATAACCAATGTTACTCATTGCTTTGGCCGTTCGACAAAGGCCTTAAATCCACCCTCAAACAATAACCGCCAATCATCTACTGGGTCATATCCGCCAATAGCACCGAATATCGAATCGTTGACTGTGAGGATAACACCGGATGATGATTTGCTGAGCGACAAGCGTAATGAGGTTACCGCGGGTCCACCAAAAGGCGGCAATAGATGGCCAGACAGGAGCAACGATGATTCTTTTTCAATAGCCACAACGCTATACCAAAGTAACCCCCCATTTTCGCCATAATCTTCAAACAACCGCCCACCTGGAAAGGCTTCTAAACAAATACCTTTGGTCTTATCTGAAGTGAAAAATTCGGGTGGCCACCACAGCGCGATATCATCAATCAGTGATCGCCACACCTCACCAAGCGGTGCGGTTATCTCCACCGACAACTCAAAATTTGCCGTCAGTGTGGGTTCATTAACAATTGCCATCGAATGCGCTCCAATCCGTTGAAGGTCAAAGCTGATGACTTCGCGCAAGAATGCATCCAAAATCACCAGCCCAGCTTTATTCACCACCTTAAATCAAACTCACTACTGAGGCAAAACTATGACCCCAGTTTACGACCTTACGACCTGTCCCCAAAAGCGACGTGGGTAGTTTCACCACACTAGCGCGTGGGGTCAATCCGCGAGGAAGCCCCCGCTCTGGCGCTGCCAAAGCGAATGATAAAGTCCTTCCTTGGAGAGAAGCTCCTGATGGCTTCCTACCTCAACGATGCGCCCTTGGTCCATTACCACTAGCCTGTCCATCGCCGCGATTGTCGAGAGCCGATGCGCAATCGCGATAACGGTCTTATCGGACATCAATTCACTAAGGCTCTCGGTAATCGCCTGCTCAATTTCCGAATCCAAGGCCGATGTGGCTTCATCCATCACTAAAATTGGTGCATCTTTGAGTAATACCCGCGCGATAGCAATCCGCTGACGTTGGCCACCCGATAACTTAACGCCGCGCTCACCAACTTGCGCATCAAAGCCTTTGTTCCCTTGATCATCCACTAAGCCGACAATGAAATCATAGGCATGGGCCTGTTTAGCGGCGGCTATCAGTTGTGCTTCGGAGGCATCAGGCCTGCCGTAAAGAATATTCTCTCGAATAGTTCGGTGAAGCAGCGAGGTATCCTGAGTAATCATGCCAATATGCTGGCGCAGGTCATCTTTGACCATATTTGCAATATCCTGACCATCAATCCGTATCGCCCCCTGCTTCAGATTGAAGAAGCCGAGTAACAGGTTAACCAAAGTGGATTTTCCAGCACCCGAACGCCCCACTAGGCCTATTTTTTCACCGCCCTGTATCCGTAAGGAGATTTCTTCGATAACCGCAGCCTGGTCATCATAGGAGAAACCTACGCCATCGAAGATAATCTCGCCCCGATCAATCGCCAATGGTTGAGGTTGATCTGGCTCAGCAGGTAACGGCTCACAGAGCGTTGTCATGCCATCGGCAACCGTACCGATATTCTCAAAGAGACTGGAAACCTCCCACATAATCCAATGAGCCATACCGTTTAGGCGCAACACTAGGGCTAGTGAAACTGCGATGGCACCTGCGCCCAGAAGATCCTTCAACCAGAGATGAATCGATAGCGAAGCTACCGCAAAGAGAAGAAAATAATTTGACGCCTCAACCCAGAAGTTAAGGCCCGTCACTAAGCGCATCTGTTTATGCACCGTAACCAGAAATCCGTCCATTGATTCCTTGGCATAGGCTGTCTCTCTCGCGGTATGCGAGAAGAGCTTCACGGTAGTGATGTTGGAATAGGTATCTACTATTCGCCCAGTCATCTGTGATCGGGCATCGGCCTGCTCCATCGATACCTTCTTAAGCTTGGGAATGTACCAGCGCAGGATTGCCGCGTAGGCGAGGACCCACGCGATCATCGGTAGCATTAATCGCCAGTCCGCATACCCCATTACGACGATAATCGCGGACATATACACCAGCGCGTAAACGGCGACATCAAGCAACTTCATTACCGCTTCCCGCACCGCCAACGAAGTCTGCATCACCTTCGTGGCAATGCGTCCGGCAAAGTCTTTTTGATAAAAGCTAATACCGTGTCGGAGCAGGTGCTGATGTGACTGCCAGCGAATTGCCATCGGAAAGTTACCCAGCAAGCTCTGATGAGATAATAGCGAATGCAGCCCTACAAGTAGCGGCGCACCAAAAAGAATAAAAGCGCCCAACCAAGCCAGTAGCTCGCCCTTTTCAGCTAATAATTCGTCTTTAGAGTAAACACTCAACCAATCAATCAGCGTTCCGACAAAGTTAAACAGCGCTACTTCAAAGCTCGCGACAACTGCGCTTAACACCGCCATCAGGAGTAATGGTTTTTCGAAACCCTTGGTAAAGTGACGACAAAAGCCCATAAGACTTGACGGTATCTTACTATGATCTATTTCCGGGTAAGCCTTCGTCCAACCTTCGAACCGTTTGTACAGCCACTTCATGAGTGTTACTTCCTCTTGGGCAATAAAAAGCGGCCAATATAGCCGCTAGTTGAAATCTCTTTTTCAGACTGTAATTAGAAACGAGTACCAAACTCGATCGCACCGCTCATGAAACTTGGGTCCGAGTGGGCTCCACTCATATCGAACCAGTCCTGCGATACACTTGCTTTGATAAACATACTGGAATCAATTTCCCAGCGAAGGCCTGCCGTTGCCCCGTAGCCGAAACTGGTTTCCGTGTAGGTCTGGTAGTAGTCATTACAAATGTAGCCCCAATAGGGGTGCCAGTAACAACCGATTACCGGATCGCCATCGATAATATTAGAATCAAAGTACTGCCAGCCAGCCGAGGCTGAAACGTAAGGCGTGAAAGAACCCGAAATAAAGTTATAGGTTCCATTAAACATAAACGAGGTAAAATCACCTTTGTGACCAAACTGAACATCTGGCTCGCCGGGCGTAGCCGAAATCAGGTCCGCTTGATAATAGGCTCGCAGATAGTCTACATCGAAGCCGGCGCTGAAATGATCAGTGAAATTGTAAGCTAGCCCAAACATGAAACCGTAATCTGACTCGAACTTGAGCGATGATCCCTCTTGGCTTCCCAAAAACTCGCTGTCTTGGTACTTGAGCCCAAAGGTACCTTCCCAGTGACCGCCTCGCTTACCAATTGCTGATGTCCATTGTGCGTTTGCACTCGCCGCAAGCATTCCCGCCACTAATATCAACACTACTCGAATCATGATCTACCTCGTAAAATCTTAACAAATCTCTTCGTACCTAATGATAGCGTGTACAGCAGCTATTGCTAGTTTTAGCTGATTTGATTGCATATTCACCTTTTAATCGGCTATTACCTTACCCTGCTTCATTGTCGCCGAGCAATGGGCCAATCCACCGCGTCAACCCACGGTGCGACAAACTCACTGGAATCATCTAACCATTTCATTCTATAGCGGCCGTCGGCATCATAAATCTCAGCTTGTTTCTCAAGATTAAAATGGCGCCCACCGCGGGTATCGGCCCCCACTCCAGCGATGTACTGCCAATTACCCCAGTTGGCTGCCACATCGTAGTCAACGAGATACTGTTCGAAATAGGCAGCGCCAAACCGCCAGTCACATTGCAGCTCATTAACCAAGCAACTCGCGACAATCTGCCTTGCTCTATTGGAGATGTAACCCGTCTCACGAAGTTGGTTCATACATGCATTCACTAGGGGGAACTCGGTAGAACCGGCACACCATTGAGCGAAGCTCGCAGCGTTAAAGAAGGTTAGTGGTCGCTGAGTCGCACTACCCTGAAAGCGGAATAATTTGGCGCCTTGGCGTATCGCCAGTTGATGGAAATATTCCCTCCACAGCAGTTCGAAACGAATCCAATAGGTAGACTCGTTGGCAGTATGCGTGGCCTCGTAGTCATCAACAGCACCCCATATCTGCCGGGCAGATAGATTTCCGCTTGCTAAATAAGGGCTAAATTTGGTCGACGAATCCCAGTCATCGAGCGCATTTCTCGTGTCCTTGTAGCACGCTGGATTGGTAGTACTAAAATAGTCAGCCAAATGAGTTTGGGCAGCACTACAGCCGCCTTGGAAAATTGATTTCGAAGGAGTTGCCAGCTGTGGCCACTTAGCCTCAATTTGCGAAAAGATATCGTCTAGGGAGGCATTGCTAGCCACCGAGGCCAGTTCGAAGCTATGTGACGGGAGCGACGCATTCACCTCTAAATCGTCACTTTCGATGTACTTTCTAAATTGACTAAAGCTCGCCATTTTTGGATTGTCCTGCGCCATCTGCGCAGCATCGAAAAGCGTCTGGTCCGTATTGCTAATAACGCGTGAGACTTTAGCAGTCAGACTACTGAGTTGTTGGGCCTCAAAGAAACCCGTGGGTTGTGCGCAGCCTAGTATATCAGCGCCCCAGTCGCGCAACTGTTGAGAAATTTCCACAACCGGATCGCCAACCAATAGCGTCAGCGCGTGGCCCTTTCGCTCTAGTTCTTGATTGAGGTCTACTAAACTCTGCTTGAGGAACTGCCAGCGATGACACCCCATTCGCGGCTGATGAAAGCGAAGTGGATGAAACCATCTGGGGTCAATGACATAAACAAACCCTACTTGCTGGCTTCGATTTAACAGCTCGAACAGCGAAGAGTTGTCGTTTAGACGAAGATCTGAGTTAAACCAAAACAATCCTGTTTTCATAAATGCTCCCTAGAAGGGAGAATACGCTTAAGGCAGTTTTTTGGTTCACTAGATCTCGCGAGGATGGAGATGGATATGGAGTGGATGATGAGGTGGACGTGGAAGTGGAGATGGGCAACCGCTAATCGGGTTACCCAGAAGCTAGAAGCTACCCTTCAAATTGTGCAATCTCTCCTGGCTTGCGCAACATCTTATTCACTTCATCGCGGTGCATTTCTTCCAGCATTATCATCTCTCGAGCATACTCCTCTAACAGCACTGACTTACCCTCTACAATTTTCAGCAAGTCGTAATAGGCCGCCAAGGCTGCACCTTCATGTTCCAAACTTTCGCGCATGATATCCCCTACATCATGCTTCTCGGTCTCGAGTAGCGGTCCAATCTTCAGTGAGGGGTGGCCACCTAATAACGTAACGAGCTCCCCGGCTTTATGTGCGTGATCCAAACTCTCAGTAGCGTTACCCTTGAGCCACGAGACAATGGGGATTCGGTTATAGCCGAAGATCATTAATGAGTAATGGGTGTATTTAACAACGCCTGCTAATTCGTACTCCATGATAGTATTCAAAGCTTCAATAGCCTCTTTAGTAGTGGCTTCATTCATCCTAATCTCCTTAATGGTTTCTCTGTTGCTTAACACGTTGAGAATTAATATTTGGCCAAATTACAACGAGCGATAAAGCCCAGAAAATAGCTAACTTAAGACTCTGCAATAAATATAGCTGCAGGGTTAAGATTCGCCAGTTGAGACGCTTATGAGAAGGCGATAGCCTCGGTTTTTACAACGTAGCTAAACCTGATCAAACCGCATGGAGAACTGGCCACCCTATCTAGATCAGTTTATACGTGCTGGTCAATCAAGATGGCATTACCATCTGGATCGAGTATCGAGAAGCTTGCTGGTCCCTGATCCGTTTCAATGGAGGATTGCACAATTTCTATGCCTTCGGCCTGAAAACGTTTTATGAGGTCTCGAGCATCGCTAAAATCTCCAGCCGGTTGCGCATTTTGATCCCAGCCTGGATTAAAAGTCAGAATATTGTCCTCAAACATACCGTGAAACAGCCCGATATTGGTATCGCCATTTTTCATAATTAAGAAATTATGTGATTCATCACCCGCATAGGCGCTAAAACCCAATTTCTCGTAGAACGCTTTAGATCTCTGTAAATCCTTAACCGCTAAACTCACTGAAAAACAACCTAATTTCATCGCCAACTCCCCCTGTGATAATTGACTCCGTTCGGACTAATTACTGGCAGTTGCAGCCCCTGTTGCGCCGGTTGTTGCAGCCGCTGCTGCCTGTTGGCTAGCTACCTGGTTGGCGATTACCGAAGCACTCTGCTGTTCGCTGGCCATGATGCAGGTGCTATAACCTAATCCCTTTAGGGTATTCGTCCAAACAATACTCCCATCGCGGGTTTTAAGGCAGAAAAGGTGGCCACCAGCATAGGCAAATACCTGATCATCCTCGTAGTAGACATTGATGATGGTAGAGCTCTTCAACTTTGTCCGCCAAAGCTCTTTGCCATCACGCTTATCAATACACACTACATGACTCTTAATACCTAAAAACAATTTATTCATCGCTCAGCTCCTTGAGAAAATAGAGGTAATTTTGATACGTCTTAGGGATGCTTTGTCGTCACACCTGTTCGCTGCAGCGTTCCAATTCGCCGCCAACTATGAATTTTCTAGCATGCCTATAAGCGCTGTTCTACGCGCTTTTCATCAACCTCATTCGGTTGCTGTCCCACACGCTGTAATGTTTCTCCGTCAACCACCATAAACCAGGTATCTCCCTTCTGGTAAGGTCGTTGCTCTACTTCAAAGGTGGTATCAAACAACCCGATTCCAACCACAAAGTCATCACCATCGAAATACTTGATAGGGGCATTGATGGAAGTCGTCATCCCATTTTTAATACGTTGATAGGAGACTGAGCCGTCCTGCAGAATTAGCAGTCGCATCTCCGAACTTCGCCAGTCGCCAGCATAGGTAGAATAGTCCTGCGGCAATGGTTCAGAGCAGCCAACTAAAAGAACCACGCCCAACAGCAGAATAATTTTAGGTATTCTTAGCATTGTAATTATTATCTCCCATCCCCGCCCTATTAAACTTTCCCCTAGCAGAGCTAGGACTCTAAAATTTACACACTTAGTAGGTATCTAATCTTGACCTACACTATTAACTTCAATCCAATAGCCGTCTGGATCCTGAAGAAATATCTGCTTGATGCCATCGGCGCGAATATTAATTCTACTGGGAGTCCCAGGCCAGTCAGAATAATTAATATTCAAGGTGTTAAGCGTCTCGACAAACGAATCGAAATTAGAGGTGGTTAATGCAAAATGTACCGCCTTATTAACCACCACATCCTCCCTTAGAATGGAGATAAGGTGTAATTCCTTGCCTTCCCCAAGCGAGAACCATCTTATACCTGCAATTTCCGTACGATTAGTGATTTCTTGAGGCCCGAAAACGTCTTTATAAAAATCAGCTGAGTTATCTATGTTTTCGACGGAGAGCGCCAAATGATTAAACGAGAACGAGCTTGTGGTTTTGTCCTGAGCCCAGAGGACGCCCGAAATGCTCATCAAAGTAATAGCACTTAAAAGTAATGCGAAATTTCTCATAGCCCTGCTCTCCATGTTTATTTATTTGTGTATGACAAATCAGTTAGCTGCGCTTCGGTGCTCCTACACAATATCAGCCGTTACTTCCCTTCTCGTCGATTTCCTTGGGCAATTTTTCTGCCAGCCGTCCATAAAGTAGAAAAGAATTGAAGCCATTCTCTACTAGGAAGGAAACCTTCACGCCAGTACTTGCGTGAATGAACTCCAGCTCTTCAGCTTTAATCGGAGCTAAAGAATATTCGTCACCGTTGGAGCGGTAGCGGTTGTTTAGTCTGTCCCTTCGAAGGTCGCCTCAGCTTCTTTAATAAGCACCTGATACTCGGCTTGATTAATCAGACCTTGCTCTAGCTGTTCCGCCGCAGCGTCTAGATCAAGCCAATACTGGTACTCCAGCGCGGCTAAAATATATCCGTATTTCTCTTCCGTAATCCGATGTGCCTGGAACCATTCTTTAGCAAGTTGTTTATTCCAACCACTTGCATCGGGTGGAGCAGGAATACTGTAATCTTTGGCAAGAAGAGATTCATCGGAAATGGTGTAACCCTGATCAACATACTCCTTAGCACAGAGATACAAGATGTAATTCACGGAGTCCTGAGCCCCGTACCAATGAAAATCAAAGTTTGCTGAACAGTAACCAATCACCTTTTTGTCGGCGTCGAGTATGTCTACTTTCCCCTGCGCACAGCCGGCTAACACAGCACAAAGCAACACTACTATCTTTTTATTCATAACATTTAGTCCATTGCGCTCAACTGACACTGAGCGCCAATTATTAAGAATCCTTATCCGACCAAACGGCAAACTCATTGCCGCTAGGCTCTTTAAAGTGAAAACGGCGACCTCCTGGAAACGAAAATATAGGTTTAAGAATCTCACCTCCGTTGAGAACAACCTGCTCCAATGTCTGCTGCAAAGCATTACTGTAGAAAACTAACAAAGCACTGCCGCTTAGGGCCTCGGAACAAAGTGACGCCCTAAAAAAACCGCCATCGAGCCCTTCGTTCGCGAAGGAAGTGTAATCTGGTCCGTAATCCACGAACTCCCAACCAAAGGTTCGATTGAAAAACCGTTTAGTTGCCTGCAGATCCTCGGCAGGAAATTCTACATAATTCAACTTTCCGTGTTCAGGCATTAGTAACTCCCTTTCATCACTCAACGGCGCTTATTTAAAGCACTCCTTAACACCAAATAGTTACGCGCAAACAACACGCCTCCCAATCATCGAAATTTCTACAATCTCAATAGTACTACTAAGGTTGAGATCGACGGAACTGGGGTCGTCAACCAACAGTCACGAAGCCGGCAATCCTATCCTTCGCCATTTTCACTTCTCCTGAACTACCCTATTTACTAACTGTTGCACTCATATAAAAAAAACGTTCGTCTTCACCCGTTTTAGTAAATCCGTGGCGAGGATATAACTGAGCCGCAGGGCTGCATTGGAATACCTTTAACACTATTCTATGCACCTGATTTTGGGCTGCCAAGTCCTGAACCATTGCGATAACTCGACCACCAGCACCCCTTCCTTTATGAGTCTCTGCAATCTGAATGTCTCGAAGCTGACACTCATTATCTGCAAAACTTAATCGAAGCGCACCAATTACCTTACCGTCATAAAGGATGTCATAGTTCATAAGCTCCGCAATAGCAGAGCTAATTTGCTGAACACCCCAATCAACGCCATACATCTGATAGTATGGCTGCATATTATCCAAGGTTAGCTGTGCCGAGGCTTCTAAGTCCCTGCAATTAACGAGTTGTATATTCATTTCAAGGCTTAATCTCCGTCATCGCTAAGGCTCGCGAGTCAAATTACTCCTGACCCTGGCTAATTCAATTATTTCGAACAAGTGATAGGGTTCCACAATAACAGAGAAGGTCAATAAAGTGACTCGATTCGCGCAGAGAAACCGCAGAGCTAATTCATCATGACGTGCAAAATAAAAGGCGTCCAACTTGAGTTAGGACGCCTTTGCAAAGGATCGAATCGAACTGCAGAGCAAATCCCTGCTAATTTGGATACCCTGATTACTTGGGGTACAACAGGGTGAAGAGAATACGCACGCCGAACCCTTCAGGGCCATTATCAGTACTCTCGGCCCAGTATCTTACTCCACCACCTATACTCACCAATTGATTGCCAATCTTGGTAACCTTTGTTGCAGTGAAATTGATGGGCACCGACCATTGCTCCGCCTCCCAGTCGTAGGTAGATTCGGTATTTAGAGCAAAGGTAACAGCCTCCGGCGTTGTGTAGGACACAAAAGGCTGGAGAAACGTAGCATCAATATCCTGTCGATTGTCGTTGCCGGCTACTGACCAAATATGGTTTGCAAGGGCTCCGTAGGTCCATGGCCCCTCCTGTTTAAGCACTACAGCAGTAGGGCCAGCCCCCCACTTGTCAGCACCCAGAAGATCATCTGTAGCCGTAGGTAGTAAAAGCACTGGCCCTGCTCCCCAAATCCAACCACTGTCCGTGGGCTGAGATGGCGAAAAAAACGCGCTTTGAACTACGTCACCCAATCCAAATTGGCTTCCGGCGCCAGCGAAAATATCGTCCTGACTTATCACGGGTAAGATAGTTCTGGAAATCAAATTCCAGTCATCATTGATTTCAATAGGGATGACCGGCTGGACATTAAGCAGTAAACGGCTGCCGTCATCACCTCGCCCCATGTTCGTGTCATAGTTAAGCTGTAGCGGAACGCTAATTAATGACGCTATTGGGTTGGAAAGTTTTTTAGCGAGTTCCTCATTGGATTGTGCGACGGCAGAATTTACTCCGGCCAATGAAAGAGCTGTTACCACAAGACCAACAATATTCGTGAGTTTGTTTCTCATATGATCTTCTCCGTATGCATCTAAGGCCGATAGTCCCAAAACTAACAAAGGTAAACACCAGGCCAAAGTTCAAATAATTTAGCTTTACTCTAGTTCAGTGTAGTAGATAAAAAGAACCAGCTAAAACTTAATTGACCACCTTTCTCGTGGCCAAAGTCGCTATCGCTGTATAGGTAGTCCAAGGAAATAGTGCTTTGTACGACGGTCTTAAGTCCTAAGCCAATACTTGCAACTTGAGTGTTACTACCTTTGTTTTGACCTACTTGTGTGAACTGCCCAAAGTGATCCGTACTAAACGTAATGCTGTGCGAAGCATCCTCTCCGGCATCATGATCGTTCTCGTATCTCAACCCTAGGTGAGGCCCCACACTCAGTCCGTTAGTCAAAACAAAGTTCCCCGAGAACCTAGCACCTACATAGCTAATTCGTGCAGTCGCCTTAGTATCATGTACACGATAGGAAAAATCGTACGCTCCGGTCTCAGTGAAAGCATCTTGACGAAGTTCTGCATACTGAGCACCTACGAGTGGCGTGATCTGCCAATAATCGCCGAGCGCAAAGCTAGCCCCTAATTCAATAGTTCCAACTGTACCGCGACTATCAAAAGTAGCGGAAGACAATCCCCCTAAAAGGTTGCCAACATTTTGATTATCTCGCTGCGTATCGTGTTCACTGACTGTCGTCGCCAGCGTTGCGCCAAAATAGAGCTTAGATCAATCTCCAAAGGTTTAAAGCAGAGAACACGATAAGCGCCCGAAGACAGGTCAGTTAAAGCACTGTTTACACCCCTTCTATTCGCATTTAACTCTTATAATGTCGCTAAACCTCAGTGTACTCTGTGCAAAACACCCCTATACACAACGCCCCTAACTTCAATGTCCTTGAGTTGACTTGCTTCGTGTTCAAGTGGATTGGCTCCTAGAATGGTGAAATTAGCGACTTTCCCTTCCTCCAAGGAGCCGATCTCAGTCTCGAGATTTAAACTTCTGGCGGCATCAATAGTGATCGCTTTTAGGGCGTCGTAAATCGAGACACGCTGATCTTGAGACATCAAAGTCCCCTCTGCGGTCATTCTATTCACTGCCGTCCAAGCAAGCGTCAACGGTTCTGCGGGAGCCATCGAAAAATCTGAATGAAACGAAACTGGAATACCTCGTTCCACCAGTAACCGAAGAGCAACAAGATTTTCGGCCCGTTCCGGTCCCAATCCGAACTCGGCATACTTATCCGCTAATGCCCACAAGTAATAGGGATTCAACGATGCTTCCATGCCGAGTTCACTCATCTCCTGAGCCATGTCCTCAGTGAAATAACCCATGTGATGCAAGGTTAGGCGATGATCCTCCCGAGGACTGTTAGCCTGTAAACTTTCCAGACTGTCGATCACCATCTGCTGCCCTAAATCACCATTAGCATGGACATGAATTTTATAATCGTTACGCCAGTACAGTTCAATTTGCTCATTGAAGAGTTCTAGCGGTGTCATCCACTCACCTTCGTGGCCATCGATGTAGCCGTCCTTCATCTGCATCAACTGCGAGTAAATAGCGCCATCTGCGAAGAGCTTAACTTGCTTCGGTAGAAAATGAATATTTTCAGTATTATGCTGGTCACTCGAAGCCAATCCCTCCATGAATTCCATCGCCTCAACATTGCCTCCTTGCATCGCATAGAGTTGCGTACCATTAGGAATCAGGTATACGTCGTAAGGCGGGTTAGTTGCCATCTCTGACTTTAGCATTGCCAGTTCAGCATCAAAATTAGCACTTGGAAATCCAGGTTCAGCGATCGTTGTAATACCATTCATCCGTAACAGCGAGGTCATTGTTGCTAAACCACTAAGGTACTTTTCCGGATCGAGCAGTATGGGCGCCATGATCGGCACCAATTCAAGCCATCCCGCCTCGTAAAAGTGCCCCTTATCCCAGTCCACATGACTATTTCCCGCGAAGTCTTCGCGCGCTATGCCAAGCAGCGAAATAGCCGCATCATTCAAATAAATCTCATGGAAGGACCGGTGAATGATCCCTACAGGTTGCTCACCTGCAAGCTGGTTTAACACTTCCTTTGATAAGGAGCCGTGCCAAAGCTGATGAAATCCCCATATCAAATACAACTCATCAGGGTTGGCATTTTCGTCAATAGATTGGGTCACTCGGTCACGGTAATTCTCTTCCCCGGACACCCCGTATTTAATTCCCGAGGGCAACGTCCAGTCATAGGGAGCAATAATCTCATTTTCCAGCATCACTGCCGCTAAAGACGGGTGAAGGTGGGGCTCGATAAAGCCAGGCATGAGCGTCGCGCCAGCTAAGTCGAATTCGACGACGTCATCGCCTGCCAAAGCTCTAGCTTCAGTCAACGGCCCAACGAAAACTATTTCACCATTTTGTTCTACTAAAGCTTCGGCTACTGTCGGTTCGCTATTCGCCATAGTCAGTAATGTACCGTTATGATAAAGCGTTCCTAGGGCGCTAGATTCGCTGCGCTCAGATGAAGATGTCGGCGTTTCACCACCGCAACCAGCAACAAGTATTGTTGCTAAAAGTGCCCCGCCTACAAGCTGCATAATTCGTCCATGTGGTTGTCCCATTTTCTATTCTCCATAGTTTTTTTGGGGCTGAAAAGATCATTAGCTTTGCCACAGCTTAGTGTGATCTCTGTTTGCTGCCGAAATTTACGCTTTATTCGACTGAAGGTTTCTTCCTATCAAGCCGACTAAAGCGTCTCCACAGAGCTTATTTTATTGCCTCGCTTACAAGACTTCTCGACGAAGATATCAACGATCGCCGGCAGTCGGCTGCTGGTTTAATACTGGGGAATTTTCTTTCCTAAACAAATAGGCACCGAGCCAGCAAAACCAAACAATCTGAGATAAGCCAAAAATCTCAGTAAAAATCTCATCAGGATAGACCGTGGCTATCCCCGCTGCGCCGACAAAACATCCCAGATAATTAAGTGCACGCGGTAACCAGTTTTCTTGAATAGCGGCGATGCTAACCAACAGAACCCAAAGTCCGCCAACAAGTTCATTTCCCCCGCCGATACTTTCTGTTATCACTGAAACGAACATCCACATATCAAGCGCTCTAGTGGGGCTTGTAGCCATCAGTTGGACAGCATGAGCAAGGCCAATGTTCGATATCATTCCACTCGCTATGACCAAACCAACCCAGATAACACCGAATAGTGCTCCAAGCGAAGCAATCGGGTTATTTCTGTCTTTCAGTCTCTCATGCATACTCACTACGAGCACCGCGAGGAGTAGGCCAAATAGCACGTACATTAGAAAGTAGATCAATGAGAATATAACTTGATGCTCCGCCATATGAGTCATTTGCTCTATGGGAGTGCCATCTCCTGGATAAGACCAAAAGGCACCAAAGTAGGAAAAAGCAATAATATAGATGAGTCCATTAAAAATAGCTGAAAGCCCGGCTAATTTTTGTAGTCCTTTCATTCGTTTCAACTCCGTTCTTAAACACACTCAAGGAATGACTAACTGTCACAACTATTTTCGATAGAACTGGGCCTCAACCGCTGGTGTTCAGGTGCATCATTTCGGCAAAAAAAGCCACCAATTCGCCCGGTAGTGACCTTAACCTTTTTCTCGTCAAAGTCTCTGTAGCGTTTTCATGCGGAGCTAAGCAATCACCATCTTCGAGACGTTAATCGTGAAACCGATCAAGGCTAAAACAAGCCCAACTCCTCCAATAGCCATGTTGGAGAATTTTTTGGTAAATCGACATCCATTATGCCGCTAAAATCGCTGCTTGGGATACAAACATTCGTAGACTTACAGTACCGAGTTACATGTCACTTTCAGCGATCAGCCTAAATAGAAACCAACTTATCCAAACTACTCACATTACTTTTTTCAGAGTCGAAATGATGTAGTGGCGACAAGTCCCATTCATACGAATCATCTTCCGTAACAACAGATATTTTTGGCATTGAGAATAGGTATGAAGGTTCTATCACTGAAATTGAGGTGATTGATTCAACGTCATCGACAAGGCCAATAATCGTCTCTTTACGGCTTACAATTAGTTTGTTATTAACAATAGAGACTGCCACTTCATCGGGCCTTCCTGCGATAACTACAGCTAAACAGACAGTTAAGAAAGAAATGATCGTCCAACTTTCTAGAGCGTAAGCACCAAAAATAATAAAGGCCCCTAATAGTAAGGCCATCACGAATGAATTTTGGCCGCTCTTAGAAAATACCACTCTACTTTTCATCATCGCTCTTCGCTACCATCCTGGTCATTGTCTTTAGGGGTGGGTTCATTACTTTCTCCATCTAACCTCGCTGCTCGAAACGCCAGCATAACCGGAGCAATTAAAAGCAAGACCACAATCCCCCAGCCGAATGCCGATACGTCAGAATTGTACTCAATATCAAGATACAAGAAGAGCAGTAATATCGAGGTCATAAAGAGAATATTACCAATGCGGTCGCCGAGAAGTTTAGGATTATTTACGCCCTTCTCATCATAACCAGCTATGAGTGAGTATCTTCCACGATACTTGATCAGATAGCCCAATATCGCACAAGGTAGAACGCCGAAAATCATCATGATGGCAAAAAATATCATATCCATAATAAGCTCCTAACTTTAAGATCGCGAGTAACGCATGGTCTGTAGCAGAGTGACCAAGCCAATCAAATAGACGTCTATGTTTCTATTCGCTATGCGTAACCCAATGCTTCAATCAGTGGCACCTGCCCCTAACAAAAATACCACTACCACGACCAATTTCCCTCTCTTCAGAGTCATAGACTACCGACTCGGTAATAAATTGTGAACGGTTGCTGTTGACCACTCTACCAACCGCCTTCATTTTTCCAGACGCGACAGGCCTCGTGATATAGGTGGTGAAGGATGTCGTTAATACAAAAAATTCCTCTTCCAAAGAATTTGCAGCAAAGAAGGAAGAATCGTCCAGCATTTTAAAGTAAACAGAGCCATGGACACCTCCCGCCGAGTGGTGAAACTTAGCTGACAATTCAATTTCTATAACTGCCTTAGCTTCGGAGATCTCCATGATTGGCTCATAGATTTCATTAACAGGTGCTGCGGCATACATACTTTCTAGGCGCCGAAAGTGTTCTACTGTTGTCATTTAATTGCTATCCCCGTTTTAACTTTAGAATCCGGCCTATCGAGGTTTAAGACTCATACTGGAACATTTGAATACTGGGTTTAACTAGATTTCCAAATAATTTAGGCGGCCAGATTGCGCGAGTAGCGCAGCGAATCTGCCCTCTAGCCGGCTTTAGTACTAATTGGCGATATTCACATCACGGTCAAGTACCCAACACCGTGTATTGTGACTAAACCCGATATGTTCGTAATACTGGTTGGCTGCTGGTGCGGAGATGAGTATCAATTTACACCTTGGCCCCAACTGCTCTTGAGTGAGTATTTGAAGCTGCTTACCAATCCCAGACCGCTGCTGTTTTTGATCTACAGCGAGGTCTGACAGATAGCAGGCATAATGAAAATCGGTGACACTTCTTGCGATACCAACCAGCTTGCCGTTATTCCATGCACTCACTATGAGATTACTATTTGAAAGCATCCCATCGATACATTTACGATCCTCAAGAGGACGCCTTGCTCCTAACGTCGAATCTCGCAAAAGCTCCACAAACTGATCTGAGGTAATTGGCTCATTAATTTTATATTCGATGCTCATATCACTCCTAGAACCGATGTAATCTATCCCCTCGATGAGTCACTTCTTGCAGTTGTACGATAATTTCCCCATACAATTACTTATTGCAAGCGCACGCTAGCATGCCATTTTCTTGATACCACTCTTGATACCATTCTTGGTGGTTGCCATTACTACCACATCGTTGCTTAATTGCGAGGCAACTAGAGGGGTTGCGCGAGTAATCGTTACCCGTTAGCGCTTCGATAGCCGCATCAGCAAACTCATCTTTCAAACTCTGTGACGTGCAACCAGATAACAGTATAAAAATAGATAGATAAAAGTACTTCATCCACACTCCTGTTTCGTCAATACTGCCGTTACTCGCCTTGCTTTAAAAGGCCCTTGCTCTAACAAGCACTAGATGAAGAAGACCTTGCTAGCCACTCTTCTCTGCCTCACTACAATCTTCAAATTTTGAGCACCAGAACGAGCTATTATGGATACGTAATTGAGATAGCATATTATCTGGCCCAAATGACCCAACAACCCAGCCATTTGCAGTTGTATCGTATGTTCCAATAATTTGGCCAAGTGTAATGCTCGCCGGAGATGAACCTTTTTGCATCGCAAATAAACATAACGGTGCCGCTAAAAAAAGGCAACCACATAAAACGTCGCTATTGTCGCTACAAACATTTTAATCTTTCTCATGGCTATACTTTCCCTAATAGTTTCAAGTTCTAACGTCGCTAAAAAGGCTAGATGTTTATTTCGATTCTAGGCCCTGAAACAGCCAACCTTTTATAGGTTTTATCTGGCATCACCGATGATTTTCTTTGCAAATTATTTGCGATAGATGCTTACTCAACAATATCATTAACATCGATATCCAACAATACAGACAGATATAAACTGGAAAACTGAAGTACAAGGTACAATACAAAATACTAAGTGCAACTAACCCGTATTTTAATTGCGCTGTGGCAAGACCGACCATAAGTTAGCGCCGTGTGCATCGCCCCTGAGCCGTCAGCCCCTATGATTCAAGAAAACAACCATAGCTGCGATACGCTAGCGGCAACACACCATAACACCACGATGAGTGGAGACATTCTCCAAACAGCGAGCAGCGCGAACGCGACCAACGCGATGGCCAGATCCACTGAGTTGGTTATGCCCGATGTGAAGATAGGATTGTAAAGCGCCGCTCCCAGCAACCCGACCACCGCGGCATTGACCCCTGCAATGGCTCTTCGCGCCATGGGATTGCCCGAAACCGCCCCCCAAAATGGGAGAACACCGGCAACTAAAAGAAACCCTGGTAGAAACACAAAACCCAAGGCCGTTGCGGCCATCAGATAAGTGTTGTCGCCTGGCGACATGACCTCACCTAGGTATGCTGAGAAGGCAAACATAGGCCCAGGGATGGCCTGCGCCGCTCCATAGCCTGACAGGAATTCCTCGGGTGAGATCCAGCCGGTGGCGACAACGGAGTCCTGAAGTAGCGGAAGCACAACATGCCCCCCACCGAACACCAATGCGCCCACACGATAGAAGGCTTCCGCAACCGAAACCAGCTCAAGCTTCCCCGTTGTAATCATCGGCAGGCCAAATAGCAGCCCTGCGAAAATAATCAGCAGAACAATCCCGGTTCGCGGGCCGAAGGGAATTCTAATCCGGGAATCACTTTCTGACGCTTCGATACCACGGAGGAAGAGTATTCCAATAATCGCAGCCATCGCAACGACAAGTAACTGAGCAAGAGCCGAAGGTGTAATGAGGAGCACCGATGCAGTCAATACAGCAATGACTCTTCTCTTTGTATCAGGACACAAATTCTTAGACATGCTCAGGACGGCATCCGCAACCACGGCACACGCCACAAGCTTCAGACCATGTACCGTAGCTACTCCAATATCTCCGGCGAGGAACGGTAAGGCGGCCGCAAAGGCTAGAAGTACCAGCACCGATGGCAGAGTGAATGCAATAAATGCGGCAAGCGCACCGAACGAACCCGCACGTAGTAGACCGAGAGTAAATCCCAGTTGGCTACTGGCTGGGCCTGGCAGGAACTGGCAGATGGCGAGCAGCTGACCGAACTGATCATCACTCACCCAGCGACGACGTCCCACAATTTCAGACCTGAAGTAGGCCAAATGCGCGATCGGCCCACCGAAAGATGTCAGCCCGAGCTTCAAAAATACGAGGAAAACTTCGGGCGGACTGCCAGATTGTGATTTAACTTTCGAACTCTCAATCATGTTAGGTATCGCTTTTGATGGCTAACGGCCATATTGACCGTTCAGATGTATTACTCGCCACGCCCTTCAACGGATTCATCAACAGTATGTATAACACGGCTGGAACAACCAATAATAGCGGAGAACAGTAGAAAACTAAGGAATATTTTGGGCTACATAACAACACCTAAACTCTATTGAACGCCGACGCTCAGCAGCGACTGACGTCGCCGATCAGGTCAGTGCTGATAGTCGGAATGCCCGCATCGCTGCTCCAGCTTCATCATAGACTCAGCGAAGGCAGTGCCCAGGCGGATGAATCCTTCCGTGTTGTAGTGCCAACCGTCGTTCAGGTAGGGAAGATCATTGGTAGCGGTAACGTAATCTGCACAGTGATCGTTGTTTACAAAGTCCTGTTGCGCATGCTGTACGGTTTCGATGTAGTCCATTACCGATCCATCATCCGACATTCCCGAATCCGTTATTCTCCCAATGACCACGGGCAAATCGTCGACTCGTAATGCCGCTCTTAAGAGGCCCATCAATCTTTCCAGATTCGCGCGGTAGTCATCCGCGGCAGCCTGACTATCATAGGCGTCGGCCTCTCCTTGCATCCAGACAATGCCAGATGGAACGAGACGATCTGCGATTCCGTCCCCGTCGAGATCACTTGGTACCAGCGCATTACGCAGAGTCTTGAGCGCATTGTCATATTGGTTGATACCTGCTCCTTCCGAAAAATCGGGATGCCAGTTGCTATAACCAACACCCTCGGCCAAGCCCGATCCGCCCAATGCATACTTGATAATCGCAACATTCTCATCATTCGATTGGTCAGTCATGGTCAGACCGAAAAACAACTCGGGCCCAAATCTATTCGACACCTCATTAGTGGTACCATCCGTTTTGAAGCCGGTACCAAGTCCGGGTGTTAATGGCTGCCAAATTCCCACGCCACCGTGGGTTTCATTGTCGAACGCCATCTGCCCCACAAATATCATCGCCTTCTGGGGCGAATGCAAAGTGTTCTCTGGTAAATCCTCGGAGAACCCGTAGCCTTCCATGTTCGATTGGCCGCCAAGAAAATAGAGTTTATAGGTCGTGCCCTCACGAATAGGCTCACTGGTCGCGTTGCCATTGGCGACAATTGATAGCACCATAAAAAAGGCAGTCAGAATGTTAACTTTAGGCATCGTGTATCACCCTCTTTCAATAAATTGTCGATTTCAATATGGTCATAGCCGCAGGGCAGTCACGGGTGGATAACGACTAAATATTAAAGCTATTCAGAATCATAAGAGCCAAAATGATGACGGCTGCCAAGCCAAAGTATTTACCCAAATGCGCATTCGCCTCGAGGCTAGCTTGATGCTGCTCTAACAATGACTGCAACTCAATTTCTGATAAATCTGAGCAGTGTACGCATTCGGTATTTTTCTCAGAAGTCTGTAGGTTGCAACGAGCACACTCTCTCACTGGATCCAACCGTCGTCGAGGTATCAATCTCATTTATATTCCATCTCAGCTTAACGCCACTGTTAATTTTGTCGTTACTTTCAAAGTCCACCAATTTACGGCGGCTCTGTCAGAATGCTTACGGCCTCCAGCCTGAAAGCCCTTGGTCACACTTTACTAAGCGATAAAAGAGCCATCAAGGTACCATCGTGATGGCCCCGCTGAGCAAAACTGCCGGTGAATACTAAGAACGTTCTAGTTAGAAGATACTCACTGCCCAACTATCTTTAAGGCTTAGTTAACTTGTCAGATCCACTATCTTGTATAACCTGAGATCTTCTAACCCAAAATATTACCAATCCGACAAGAATAAAGACAAGTGATAAAGATGAATCTAGGCCAGAGGCGTAGCTCAGTGCAATACATAAAGGAAAAATTGAAAAGATTACGATTAATCTAAATAGCCAACCACGCTTACGATTAAGCGCCGAAAGATTCCCCATATATCCGAATAGAAACAAGCAAATGAGAATGTATATCAATGCGTACTTCGGGGCTTCCATAGTCATGATCCTCTTTGGTCACTTAATGGCAGGCGACTGGCGCCCTTTATCATAGCAGCGACAATCGATCTTTCCGGCTTTTGATACTGCCCTGCGCAATATGTCAGGTGTCCATACCCCTCCGCCTTATGTTTATGATTGGCACCCAACAGGCTTGCTAACCACTTACCTTGAATGGAGGGAACGGTATTATCGTCATCAGCGTGCCAAACAAAGGCATTACTATGGGATAGTTCTTTGACATCAAACCCCCAATCAAAACAACTGTCTTGTGCAGTTTCCCAAGTAGAACCAGAAGTTCCCCTAACAACGCCACGCTTAAGCGAGGCATGAAAGCGCTCTACTAGTTCTTTATCAGCTTCTACTTTTGGAAAACCTTTCCTAAGTACACGCGAGGCAACACTTTGAGGCAGCAAACCAAATACAATTCGAAAGACACTAAAATACCAACCCATACTATATTTTTTAAGAGAGCTAGAGTGTGGTGTTTGGCCAGTGCCTATCGTGCTAGCAAAGCCCAACTCTTTGTTAAGTGCTGCAGGAAGTAAAGGCGCATTTAAACCCAAGCCTATAACTCTATTGGGAAAAGTTAATGCTGCCACCATAGCATGTGGAGTGCCTTGCGAATGGCCGGTGATATGGAACTGCTCTACTCGTTCAGCTTTGAGCACCGCAGCGAGGTCTTCGCTGGCCCACTCGACAACTTTGCGACCGGGCTTTTGATCGGTAAAACCACAGCCGGGTAGGCTAATCGCTATACCTTTAATATTAAGCGCTTGGCAAATATTTGCGTAAGTTGCTTTTTCAAATCCAGCTTCAAGTGCAGAGCCGTGCATATTGATGACGACAGGAGCCCCCAGTTGTTCGCAACCATAGACGGCATAAGCGATAAGGCGACCATCGTTCGTCAAGACGTGCTTCTGACCAGCATCTTCGATTTCCTGAGCGGATACAGGGCGCATTCCTTTCTTCCGGATCCTAACCCCTATATGGTTAAAGATAAGAATTAAAGCTACTAGAAGAGCAACGATAGTAAAAAGTAAACTCATCTTTATCCTTGACGCCTTTGTCAGCGGCGAGTAATAAGAGAGCTTATCGTGAAATACTTTGCGCGCCAGCGCAAATGCACGAGGAGCGAACGTTTTGGAGTCCGACGAGCGTAGCGAGTGTACTGCACAAACTTGTTAAATGCAGATCAGTGCTTGGCTGATGGGGTGCTTTCTAAGCGATCAGCCAGCCAAACTTTAATAATAGATTGGCGTGTTACGCCCAGTCGTGAAGCTTCCTTATCAAGAGACTCAATCATCCAGACAGGAAAATCTACATTAACACGACGCTGCTCCTTATTGGCGCGTTTTGCTGTTGCTAGGTCGAAGTCAGCAACAATGTCTTCATCGCCATCATCAAATTTTTTGTCTAGCTCATTTGCTTTCATAAATATCCACCTCAGACTGTCGAGATCTTCTAACAGAGATAATACGAGTATTGGGAGGACGATCTGTAATGATTGCAGACCAATGCTTGCCTTCGATTATCCCGATTACTAGTTGACGAGGCTCATCGAGCGCTTTTGAGTCAATAATGAGAAGATCTGGGTCATCCCATAGAGCTTGCGCTTGCTCGAAGTCGATACCGTGCTTATCGGCATTACTAAGGCTCTTATTGGGGTCAAACTCAAATGTCATCATGGTATAGAAAATATACCTTTTTTGAGTTTAAGGCAAGAGGCTTGTGCAGAGTGGCATTTAACGCCCGCATCAGCGGCGAGTAATAGGAGAGCTAATAGTGCAAATGCACTAGAAGCGAGCGTTTATGAGTCCGAGGCGCTTAGCGCTGAACTGAGTGCGCTTGTTAGATTGTTAGCCTTCGGAAACTAACTTACGTAAGCTACGCTCTTGCCTAACGACGTGCATGATGGTGACATGCTCACCGTCATAGGAATAAAGTAGTCGAAGAGGACCAACAAAAAGCTGGCGGAAATCATGGTCTGGAAGTTCGTCAACCAACTGACAACTTTTGGGAAAGTCTGCTAAACGATCAGTTGAGTTGAAAGCTTCACGAGCAAGCGAATCAGCTGCGTCAGGATTAAATAGTTCAATGTACTCAATTACGTCACGTAAACCAAAAAGAGCATTCTCGGTCCAGTTTACTTGAGCCATTTCGAGAACATTTCCTTGGCTTCAGCTTGAGTCTTTACCCGCCCTTCAAGTACGTCTTTCTGCCCACGTGCTATACCCTCAAGAATCTCCATGCGCTTGGCCATAGCATCGTAGTCCGAGACGTCTACAAGATAGGCTGAAGGCTTGCCGTGCTCAGTTATGAGTACTGGCTCTTTATCCTCATGAAGTTGAGCGAGTATAGATGTTGCTTGACGCTTCAACGATGTAACAAGTTCTGTACGCATAGGAAACCCTCTTAAAGTGCCACTATAGTATCACTTTTTTGAGGGGGGTGGAAATAGGGCTATCTAACGCCCGCGTAAACGGATTAATTGGAGCGCAGCGGAAATAATTCCGTTAGACGCACTTGTTATGCGTGCTCTTTAAGGAACGAGATATAGATGACTGCTGCGATTGCAGGAACTGCTGCTACTCCTATTGATAGGATCGCTGCAGGAATCGTAAAGAGCAGATAAATCAAATAAGCAAAGATCGGGACTAATGCTAATGACGTGCTACGATCTGCCTTTAATACGGTAGTTTTATGTAACGCAGCGACGATACCCATTGAGACAACAGAGGATAGAATAATAATTAGCAAGTTCGGATATACATTCAATGCAAAATACGTATAGCCTGCCAAAGCGTCAGGGGCAACAGCCCCGGCTCCTATGCCTACGATCCAAACAAATGAATACGACAAAGCTAAACCTAAAATCAGTGATACAGCTGCGTTCTTATAATTCATAGTACGTTCCCTGTGGTTGGTATGGCGCATAACGCCGCCAACAACGGCAGACTTGTGATTGTGGATTTTGTGCAGTAATGGCGAAGCCATGTACAAAAGCGCAAGCGCAAGGCTGTCCAAGGAGCGCAGCGACTGATGTTGCTTGGCCTTGTTATGTGCTAAGGGCAAGTAACACCCAATCGTTGAGCGGCCTGTCCATCTATGTTGTCCTCAAACCCCAGAAGACTCTGTTCACACCGCAAGAAAACAAGGTAATTAATCGAAGTACGATGCTTAACTAGTGATATTTTACTAAGGACAAATTGCCCACCAATTATTCTGAGATGATAGCGATCCCAAACATACCTCTTGCGGCGATAAGGTAAGTGTTTGGGTTGTAACGCCTACTCCACAAATCCGCTCATATGGCTGTACAGTGTCTGAATGGTAAATGATGCTGCACTCCCCAGCCTGTGTCGTAGGTTGGGGCCTGAAAAATGCTGCAACACAGTCTGTGTCATTTTCGCATTCTGTACGGCATAAGTCTCGATCTCCGAGATAGAATTCTTTTTTATAGCCAATATAACCTCCCTGTAAACTCCAATAGGCTTGAACTGATGAGCCTGTCGAGTCAGTTTTGGTTACTATTGATAAATCACTGCAAGTATTAAACGTTCCATCAAACTGACCTGCTGTCATCGGGAACAGCGTTCCAGTCGGTGGGCTATGAGTGGCTGAAGGACAGCCAGCCGGGTATTGAGGGGTAGGAAGAAGTGCAAATGCCTCGCAAAAATGCTGATGATTAAATTCGACTTGAGGATTTTGAGCACTCTGAATTTGAGTTGAGCAATCCTTGGCATCCCACACACCATCGCCATTGATGTCTTCATCCGGATCATTGGTACGGTTAGAATTAGTATCCCAGCAGTTAATGCCATCAACGCCATCAACGCCATCAACGCCAACAGCACCAGACTTACCATCATCGCCATCAAGTGGGCAACCAGTAAGCATTAAGCAACTTAGCAAAGTAAGTAATGCTTGTTTAAAATTTTTAGTATTAGTATTCATAGGCTTATCTCTGATTTTATACTGAAAATAGTAGCACATAACGCCGCCGTTAATCGCGGCCTTGCTTTTAAAGGCCGTCGATTTAGACGGCTTTGTTAAACGTTAGGCTAAGCCACACAAATACGTATTTGATACGCTGATCCTAACGCCCTACTCCATGCTGGATAACATACAACTTAGTACGCCCAACCGGCGTGTACGTCAGTTGACGCAAGGTCTATCACGTAACAAAACGTTGTGTACGCTAGCTGACGCAAGGTATATCACGCAACAAAACGTTGTCTACTCAACGATATCATCAACATCAGCGACGGACAATCCAAAATGAGAGGAAGTGGGAACCTGGAGTATGAAGTGCGGGTAACCATTCCTTTGGTTGCGTTGTTGCTAACGTCGAAGACGTTTAACGCCGCCAACAACGGCAGACTTTTTATTGTGGTTTTTGTGCGATAAAGGCGAAGCCTGCACAAAAAGTGCAATGAAAAGGCTGTCCAATGAGCGCAGCGAATGATGTTGCTTGGCCTTGTTAAACGCTTTAGCTTGTTGCCTTAAAGATAGCGATTACAATTAATAATACAGGAATAATAAGTAATATTGGATAAAGTGCTTTAAGTAAAACAATATTAGCTGATTGATCCTGTCGCATTGAGCGCCAACTTGACAATACTGAATGCACTAAAAAAAAGGGGTAAACAAGAACAAAGGAAGGTATAACCTTGCCAAATATAAATAGAACCCCAAAGTTTTCTGGCATAGGGTCACCAAAGACAAATGCTCCACACCACATTGCAACAGGCAGCCATGGAAGCAACAAGAGAATTAAACCTGTATAAATGGAAATAAGTATTATTCGCAAAATAGTTGGGTTTCTCTACTCGTCATTTCAGGAGTTTAACGCCGCCGTTAATCGCGGCCTTGATTTTAAAGGCCGTCGATTTAGACGGCTTTGTTAAACGTCAGGCTAAGCCACACCAACACTTATTTGATGCACTGATCCTAACGCCCTGCTCCATGCTGGATAACGTCCAACTTAGTACGCCCAACCGGCGTGTACGTCAGTTGACGCAAGGTCTATCACGTAACAAAACGTTGTGTGCGCTAGCTGACGCAAGGTATATCACGCAACAAAACGTTGTCTACTCAACGATAGCATCAACATCAGCGACGGACAATCCAAAAATGAGAGGAATTGGGAACCTAGGGTATCAAGTGAGGCTAACCATTCCTTTGGTTGCGTTGTTGCTAACGTCGAAGACGTTTAACGCTCGCAGCAGCGAGCTAATTTGACGCGCAGCAGAAAATTTGTCCGCTGCCTGCGTTTGTTATTACCTTGTTTCAATTGCTTCGCCGATATAGGTTATCCGCTCATGAGGAATATAGTGGACCGTGTCAGTTGTTGAATTCTCTACTCGAATGTACTCGTCCATAAATTCAATGGTACGGTCCTAGTGAACTAGACATCTCATAGTTATATAATCTGAACAGATTTATGAGGTGTTGTCATGCGCGGAAAGCGTTATCCAGAAGAATTTAAAATCCAGGCCGTCAAACAAGTCACTGAC
>JBEDTZ010000020.1:0-31558 GCA_040119265.1 Pseudomonadales bacterium
CGTGCGGCGGGTGAGGGGTTCGTATTTGGACTTCCACTGGTGATAATGGATGGTACACGAATAGCGATGACGGACCCTAGAAATCTAGGCAGTGTTCCTATTAATACCTTTCGACACCAGCAAGACTTCCCTGACGCAAATTTCACAGCAGTCGTGCGTCCCGCCGTGGATTTCCTCTACAGCAGCGCGATGCTAGATCTATCAGGCGGCCCAATTGAACTGAACTTACCGAGCGATTCGGATAGGTATTATATGATGCCTTTGCTCGATGCTTATACTAACGTAGTGGCCACACCAAGTTCACGCAACCAGGGTGAATTCAAGCAACGGTTGTTGATTGTGGGTCCCGACCATAGTGTCTCAGAGCAAAGTGATACCTCCATCGTTCGAAGTGGTACCAATCTCGTTTGGGCACTTGGACGAATAGCTGCCACAGCGGGAAGCGATCGTACCTTGGCGATGGCGTTTCAGTCGCAGCTATCATTGACTGCGGCGAGTAACATCAAAGAAGTTGGTTTGGAACCGCTAATCACTAAGCCCAAAGATTGGGTTATGAATATGTCAGCCGAGGAGTTCTTCTACCGGCTATCCATTTTGATGGCCGCCAATCCTCCCACAACGGTAGATGACGAGATTATTACTAAGCTCGAGGAAATTAATTTTGTACCGGGAGTGCCCTATGTGCTTTCAGAACAGTCAGAGGAAATACAAGAGGTTGTATCTTTAGGGGTACAAGTGGCGCGGGAGCGGCTCAAGAGTCATATGACAGATCTCACGGACTCCACCGATGCTGATTGGCGGTTTCCTCCTAACAATCTCGGTCGTTATGGCGCAGACTACAATACTCGAGCAGTAGTCGCTTTGGTTGGCCTGGGAGCGAACCTCCAGGAGGATGCTGTTTATCCTTCGGCCTCTAGGGATAGTGAGGGCAGGCTATTGGACGGGGAGAACAGCTATCGCCTGCATTTCCCCGCAAACAGTTTGCCTCCTGCTCGCGGTTTTTGGTCGGTGACCGTGTATAGCGCCGAAGGCTTTCTACAAGCTACCCCAAGTAACAAGCATAAATTGGGTTCAATGGACTCGCTCACATTTAACCCAGATGGCTCCATAGATCTCTTCTTCGGTGGCAATCCGCCTCAGGGGAGGGAAAGCAACTGGCTACCCGCCAATGCGGGTGAAATGGTATTGACCATGCGTTTGTACTGGCCCGAGCAAGCTGCTCTTGATGGGAGCTGGAAAATTCCTCGCCTTGAAAGACTGAACTAAAGTGAAGTCGTCCTATTTGCCTCCGGTCTAAAGCCTGACGGCTTGCAGTTACGGGTCATTCGCGTTAACTCTTTTACCGATCTAATGACCCATCTATGTCCGCTTACCGTAACAACTAGGTGTTGATACCGAGTAGTCATTCAGATGTTCTATTTAGACACTCTATCATCGTCAGTTTTGTCCTTAAAATAACAATCAAACAACCAAGGAGTACTTGTAAATGCTGAGTCATATGATGATCGGTTCGAATGATATTGATGCGTCAAAGAAGTTTTACGATGCAGTGCTTGCTGTCCTAGGAGCCGGTGAAGCAATGACCCATGTGAATGCCACAGGCCAAAAACGGCTATTCTATATTCATAACGGTTCAACGTTTTCCATTAGTGAACCGATTAACGGCGAGCCGGCGACGGTTGCCAACGGTTCGACGATTGGCTTTGCGTGTGATTCACCGGAGCAACTTCAAGCGTTACATGACGTGGCAATAGCCAACGGAGGAACTAGCGTTGAAGGCGCACCGGGTCCTCGCGAGAGCGACATTGGTGTGATGTACCTATGTTACTTCCTGGATCCGGATGGCCATAAAGTGTGTGGTCTTCATCGCTCAAGTTAGCATTCGTATAAATCATCGTGGCGGTAGCTGAAGTTTGTCCGCCTGCCACGGTGAGTAACTAGTCTTGTGTTAGAGACAATCAGAGCCTGTTTCTGGAGGTGACCAATGAAGAAGAAGTCAGAGTTAGCAACTAAGATCTGTGCGGTCTGCCAGCGACCTTTTTCTTGGCGCAAGAAGTGGGAAAAGAATTGGGAAGAGGTAAAGTACTGTTCAAAGCGCTGTAGTGGCTCGCGAAAGACGAAGGTCGAAGGGCAATTCGGGTGATGTCCCAAGTGTTAAGATTAGAGCAGAACAGGCAGACGCCATCGTTCAAAACGCTTCGACTAGTCCTCGGCGATCAACTCAACGCGCAGCACCATTGGTATCGTGACGTCGACGATTCAGTCGTCTACCTGTTGGCAGAGCTTCGGCAGGAAACGGATTATGCAAGACATCATGTGCAAAAAGTCTGTGCGTTTTTTGCTGCGATGGAGGCCTTCGCTAGCGAGCTAAGATCATCGGGTCATCAGGTGGTCCATCTAACACTTGATCAAACGGCTGATTTTAACAATTTGGATGTACTCCTAGACCATGTCTTCTCAACTTACTCGATAGCTCAGTTCGAATATCAACTACCCGATGAGTTTCGCCTGCGGCAGCAACTTAGTCAGTTTGTAGCGCAACGAAAGCTCCCTAGCTCGGCCTTTGAAAGTGAGCATTTTTTTATTTCTGATCACGAGTTAGCAAGCTATTTTCAGGAAGCTAAAGCCCATCGAATGGAAGCGTTCTACCGTAAGATGCGCCAACGCTTTGACATCTTAATGGTTGATGGCAAGCCCGACGGCGGTACTTGGAACTATGACCAAAAGAATCGTCAGAAGCTCAAGGCAGCAGATTTAGCATCCATACCAGTGCCTCTAATATTTACCAATGACGTTAGCGAGATTCTCGCGCGTCTCCTTCGTCATGGAGTACAAACCCTAGGGACGGCGCATTCTGAGCTTCTATGGCCAATAAATAGAGTTCAGGCACTTGAACAGCTCAACTTCTTTTGTCAGGTCTGTCTACCGCGGTTTGGCCAATTTCAGGATGCTATGACAGCGAATAGTGAGTCAGCCTGGAGTCTGTACCACTCGCGAATCAGCTTCGCCCTCAATGCCAAAATCCTGTCTCCGCAGGAAGTAATTGACGTTGCTATCGCCCATTATCGTGTAAATCCTGCTGCCGTTGATATCGCGCAAATTGAGGGCTTTGTTCGACAAATATTGGGTTGGCGGGAGTTTGTTCGAGGTATCTATTGGGCGAACATGCCAAAATATTCGAAACTCAATACCTTAGCGGCAACACGGCCGCTTCCGCAATGGTTCTGGACCGGGAAGACTAAGATGCGCTGTCAAAGCTTTGCGATTGAGCAGTCCTTACAGTTCTCCTACGCGCATCACATCCAGCGATTGATGATTACCGGCAACTTTAGTCTCATCGCCGGCATCCATCCCGATGAGGTGGATGCTTGGTATTTGGGTATTTATATTGATGCAATTGAATGGGTCGAGCTACCAAACACCCGAGGTATGAGCCAATTCGCTGACGGGGGGCTATTGGCGAGTAAAGCCTATGCAGCAAGTGGTAATTACGTCAATAAAATGAGTGATTACTGTAAGGATTGTTTCTATAGCGTTAAACAAATTACCGGGGAGCGAGCTTGTCCGCTAAATTCATTGTACTGGCACTTCATGAATGAGCATGAAGACAAATTCTCGGCAAATCTTCGAAACCGCATGGTGTACGCTACTTGGCGAAAAAAGAGCCCTCAGGATCAGGAAGCTATTCTCTATCAGGCCGAACAATACCTTAAGGACTTAAATAAACTATGAGAAAATATTCATATCCAATCCAAGTCGCCGCGCTTATTGGTTGGTTAGTCCTATGTTATACCGCGTCGGCTGTAGGTGCCCTAGGCTCTTTTCAGGCACAAACTTTCTACGGGCAACTCGTTCAACCTAGCTGGGCTCCGCCGCCTTGGCTATTTGGTCCAGTTTGGACGCTCCTATATACCATGATGGGGGTTTCCGTTTGGATGATCTGGCGCAGGGGTGGTTGGTCTTCAAACCGATTCGCAATCGGCAGTTTTTGCGTTCAATTAGTGGTTAACGCGCTGTGGAGTTGGGTATTTTTTGCTTGGCAGCTCGGCGGCGCTGCTTTCGTTAATATCGTACTACTATGGCTACTTATCGCATTGACCATAGCGGTCTTTTGGCGCATTTCGAAGCTTGCGGCAGTTCTGCTAATTCCTTACTTGCTCTGGGTAAGTTTTGCGGCAGCGCTAAATCTCTCTCTATGGATAGCTAACCCGCACATATTAGGCTGAGACTCATACCTTCTGAGTCTCAGGTGTTGAGGAAGTCTCAGCCCTAGTTTGCGCCAGCCTGAATACAGGTCAGTGCGATGGTATAAACGATGTCATTAACTAAGGCACCACGGGACAGATCGTTGACCGGCTTATTGAGGCCCTGCAGCATGGGGCCTATTGAAATTACCCCAGCGCTTCGTTGTACCGCCTTATAGGTTGTGTTGCCGGTGTTAAGATCAGGAAAGATAAATACGGTAGCTTGTCCCGCAACCGTGGAAGTAAGAGCCTTCGATTTGGCTACATTCGCGACACTCGCCGCATCGTATTGGAGCGGACCATCTATCAAGACGTCGGGCAATTTAGCCTTCGCTGTTTGAGTGGCCGCGATCACCTTATCAACATCACTGCCGCTGCCCGAAGAACCTGTAGAATAGGAAATCATCGCCACTCGAGGTTCGATACCAAATGCTTGGGCTGAGGCTGCACTCTGTACTGCAATGTCCGCAAGCTGCTCGCTGGTTGGGTCAGGGTTAATCGCACAGTCCGCGTAAACGAGTACTTGGTCCGGAAGGCACATGAAGAAACAGGAGGATACCAACGACTGTCCGGGTTGGGTCTTGATGATCTGAAAGGCGGGCGTTACCGTTGCAGCGGTAGTGTTCTCTGCGCCGGCTACCAATCCGTCCACATCGCCACAGTAGAGCATTAGTGTGCCCAGCATTATGCGGTCCTCACGCAGAATATCCGTGGCTAAACTCGGATTCATTCCCTTATGTTCACGGAGCGCAACAAAGGTGTCCACGTATTGGTGAAAGGCTTCAAGTGGGTCGATAATCTGGAGGTTTTGGTGCTGTTCGATATCCAATGCTTTAAGCTGCGCACGAATCTTTTCTGGGTCACCTAATAACACGCATTTAGCGATATTCCGCTCGCAGCAGAGTTGAGCCGCTTCAAGTGTCCGTGGTTCGTCTCCCTCAGGTAGAACAATAGTTTTGTTCAATTTTGCTGCGCGCTTTACGAGCTTGTAGCGAAATGCGGCGGGAGACAGTTGCGTTTTATATTTTCGCTCGGTGAGTTGTAAGAGTGCGTCTCGGTTGAGGTGCGCTGCAACATGGTTGGTTAACGCAACGAAACGATCCTCATCCTGATTTGGTACATCTAAAAATAAACTTGAGAAGTTTGACACCACCTCATAGGTTCGCTCGCGCGTTTCCAACACGGGGAGTCCCGAATCGAGAGCCATCTGAATTAAGTCTACACTCTGCTGCGATGGCTGAATGCCGGAGGTTAGTAAAAGACCTGCAAGCTTTACACCGCGCTGCTCGGCCAGTGCGGCCATCATAAGCACATCCACGCGATCACCGGCGGTGACGATTAGGGTGTTGGCCTTAAGGTTTTTTGTTAGCGTATCCACGGAGCGCGTTGCCACTAACAACCAAGAGATTCTTCGTGTACTGGCTTCGCCCTCGTTGAGATAGTCGAATTCGCAGATACTACTGAGATCGGATACTCGGGCACGGTTATTAACTTGATCCCATGGAACGAAGCCGAGCATCGGTACGGGGAGTCGCTTCAAGTCTTCGGCCTTGAGGCCACCCGAGTAATCCTTTCCCTCTGAGTCTAAGGAGACGCCAAGGTCCGGCCGTATTCGACCATGTCGATCTAACGGCACTCCAATCTTATTCAGTACGAATCCTAAGATTCGATCATTGATTGAATGGTAACTTTTGAGAGACAATTTTATACGACTGCTAATCAAACTAGCATTGGTGCCGGCACCGGAGCAGACAACAATAACCTGACTATTAAGGGACTTAGCCAGCAAAGTGTTAAACTCCCTGGCTTGAGGAAGGTTGGCGGCTTCTGACAGGCCAATGATACAGATGACGTCATGTAATTCACTTAACGAATCGAAGCGCCCGGCAAGTGTCTCTAGCACCTCGTAAAGCCGCTGCTCTTGAACGGCTCGATTAAACGCCTCGAGACCATACACGGGTTCAAGATCAACCATGCTGTCGTTAGGGGTACCAACAGGCCAAAATATTCCAGCGTTGAGGCCGTGCTGTTGAAACAGATGCTTGACGCCAAGAGCTGTGGTCATTAAGCCGGCACCGGGCTCTGCGGAAACAAGCTGAAATACCTTCGTCATGGTTACTGTTCTCCTGCAGCAGTTATTAGCTCAATCGCTTCATTGGCAATCATTAGTTCTTCATTCGTTGGTATCACCCAAACAGCTACCGCGGCACTTTCAGGACTGATTTTGGTTGCGGCCTTTCGCGCAGCGCCATGGTTTAACTCAGCATCAATAACAATACCAAGCAGCACTAGCCATTTAACCGTTCGCTCGCGAATAAGCGGCGAGTTCTCGCCAATTCCGGCGGTAAATACGAGGGCATCTAAGCGTGGAAGCGCTATCGCCATCGCGGCGATATTCTGCGCCAAGCGATAGCAAAATACTTCAATGGCCAAGGTTGCAGCGTCAGAACCCGCGCCTTCAGCTTCCTCTAGTTCGCGCATGTCTGAGCTAAGCGCTGAGAGTCCGAGTAAGCCGGACTGTTTATTAATGAGTGAATCGAGCTGTTCGGCATCGTAGCCATAGGTGGTCATGAGGTGGATGAGAATACCCGGGTCAAGGGAGCCAGAGCGAGTACCCATTACCAATCCATCGGTAGGGGTCATTCCCATCGAGGTATCGACTGATTTGCCTTGAGCTACGGCAGTGACACTGCCGCCATTGCCGAGATGGGCGATGACGATATGTTGTTCGTTGGGCGATACATTGGAGAGTTTCGCCACTTCGCCGCTGATGTAACGATGGCTAGTGCCGTGAAAACCATACTTGCGAATGTTGAAGTCGTGCTCCAACTGGCGGGGTAGCGCGTAGAGATACGCGTAATCAGGAATCGTAGCATGAAAGGCTGTATCAAAGACCGCGACCTGCGGGACATTTGGGTAGTTCGTGATGGCGGCGTTAATCCCCTCAAGGTTAGCGGGGTTATGAAGGGGAGCCAAGGTAGAGCAGCTCTCGATGGCCCTTATTACTGCTGGGGTAATGAGCACCGATTCGCTGAACTGGGTTCCACCATGAACCACTCGGTGGCCAATGACGCTTGGTTTGTCATAGCTGGACAGGGCATCGAGTATTGCCTGAAGTGCGCCATTATGGGTGGCGTCCGCTAATTCGGCACTAAGCTTCTCAGTGGGCAGGCGTACATGAAGTACCGCTTCCACAGTACCTAGTCGTTCTGCGATACCTTCGACTAGTACCTTCGAGCTGTCGACGTCAAGTAAGGTGAATTTTAAACTTGAACTACCTGCATTAAAAACTAAAACCGTCTGCGCCATTATGAATCTACTAGTCACTGTGGTGAATAAGCTTTAACTCTAGCTTATTCAGTAGGCTTAGGGTAGGTGATTGCCCTAGAAACGGTTTTGAATGGTGTATTAGTCCTCACGTTTTGGACTAGTAGGCAGTAGAACCAGACCATTCACTACCTGCCTTTGTTCTGGTCGAAAGTCGCTGACCTCAAGTTGATATGAGCTAATGCGAGGCTTTCTGTCATCACCTTCGTCAACGATTAAGCTAAGTAGAGGTTGCGTCTTGAGTTGAGTGTCAACGGTAATCGCATATTCGATCGAAGTAAGAAGACCGTCGTTATTTAGCTTTCTGCTAAGTTCTTGGAGCGTGCCACCGAGCATGAGAAGCTGGACAGAATCCGGGCTGACGGGTGCGTTGAATGTGATCGAGCCCTGCGACATCGCGCCAGCTTGAGTGACGCGTTCAAGCGACCAGCTGATTGGGGGTGTCGGGCGCGGTCGTTCATAGAGTTCTTCTGTAGCCACCTCAGCAGTTACCCCATTCGCCAGAACGCAACCTACTAATAAACAACCTAGAGTGTGTGTGTAACGCTTCATTTACTTCCCCAAACTTATCGTTGTTGAATAGCAGTAGGTATCATCGCGCGGCGTCAAGTCTTCGGAAATTAGGTACTCACGAAGCGCCAATCGATGCTCGCCCGATTGCGTGGCGGTGAAGGTTACATCCTCTCGATTCTCTTCACCGGAACCACCCACGGCAAGAAAAGAGTCCTCATAATAGATAAAGAAATCAGGATCACCTGGAGTAACCGAAGTTGGGTAGTTACCTCCAGAAACTCTTCTTACCTCAATGCTATAGTTCACCCCAGCAATAGCCTGAAAGCGATAGAAACGACTGTTGCCTAACTTATTGTAGGTGCCATATTCATCGTTGATACAGCGGACTAGGGGGTTATTCAGTGAAAGCGTATCGATAATTGGCAGTGTCAGCGTGCTGCCCGCATCGTTCTGTTCGTTCGTACCGAGGCGATCAATGCCAGTAGGGTTGATAGATTGGCGGTTTAGTAAATCATCGAATTGACCCGCTTCGCTACTAGACAGGGTAGGGAATAGCCGCGAGGCCCAACTGAATATCGAAATAAACTCTGGCGCTGCCTGTAAATTTTGATGAAGGGCTAAGATGCTTGCCAACGGAATCTCAAGCTGGTCATCCGCTGAAGTATCGAGTACGTCGTAAATGAGGCTCATGACAGAAACTTCATTGTACCAGCCCTTTATATTGGTTGAGGTGCTTTCCGGATCTAATACGAAGGCGTCACCCTGACCACTACCATAAGTATCAATATATTCGGTTCCGTCCATAAGGAAGACACCGAGTCCTGTGGCATAGCCTTCAGAGAACGCTACACGAAGATCAAGACGATCGTTCCCAGAATGAGACCCGCCAATGCTGTCGTCGCGGGAAATAACGTCTTGGAAGAAATGAACCCATTCGTGTGCAATAGTCCCATCATCATATTCGGTAGTATCAACGTCTTCCGCGCCTAGCAAATAGATAACGCTGTCAAAGTAGGAATCAGTACCAATCTTTCCAGCAGTGACATCACCATCTTCAGGGACGTTCAAGGTGCTCCAATACACTTCTAAGTTAGGTAACACGATGGAGGGGAGGTTTTGAGTGACGCTAGTAGATACGCCATATAGGGTGTCCAGTATTGCAAACGGCGCGGCTGAACGGGGTTCCGCGTAACTGCCGTTACGCCACCCTGAGGCAAGGTGTAGATCACGAGTTGATCCCAGTGCGCGTAAACTGCCGAGCTCTGTTTCTGCCGCGTACAGACTGAAATTCTGAGTGTTATCAACGACTTTGACGTATAAACTATCCTGTTGATTGACTAGTGCCGCCTTTACCCGCACGCGGACTGCTTCATCTAAGGGTATCGCGGCGAAATCATAGCGACCGTTAGCTCTCGTAACCGAGGTCTGAAGAATGTTATTCTGCTGGTCAACAAGTTCTACCACGGCTCCTCGAACCGGCTTAGACTCAGTATTAGCGTAATCCAGACCTGATCGAGTGGCAGGTACGTCTTCATAGGTCACTCTTCCAGAAATTTCGGGTCTCAGAAGTATGATCCCGAATTGGGTGGTGACGCTAGCCCCACTGCTATCGGCAGCGGAAACCGTTACCGTAACATTAGTGGCTCCGCCAAGCTGACCCACTACGCGATTACCGTCTACGGTAAGGCTGCCGACTTCATCGCTTAAGGACACCTCATAGGTCAGCGCATCGCCATCTGGATCACTAAAGGTTGTTGAGTTCTTAGTCACATCAATATCGATCTGCTCATCAGCCGAAACGATGATATCGTCAATAGTATTTGAGACAACCGGGGCACGGTTTGAGGGGGGTGGATCTTCTGGCGAATCGCTACCTGAGCCACCACAGCCGATGGCTAGTAATAACGGTGCGGTGAGTAGAAAAATTCGCAGGTTTTTAGTAGATATCATACTGACCAGGTTCTCAAAAAATAAGACAGATAAGGTTTCTTTTGTAACTATGAATGAAAATCCTAACAGTATTTATTCGCAACCTCACTAGTTAATGTGAGTGACTTCGAATGAAGTTTATAGATCGTCCAATGGTTTCTCAGACTGTGACAATTAAGCCAAAAAAGCTTCACTGAAATGCTTTCTACACAGTGGTTTGTACTTCTCATTTCCGCCTACGGAGATCTTGTCACCGTGCTGAACGACTTCACCGTCTTCGTTTAGCCTGACTACCATCGTCGCTTTTCGCCCACAATGACAAATCGTCTTGATCTCCTTGAGCTTGTCGGCAATGGCCAGAAGCCGTTTAGAACCACTAAATAGCTCGCCCAAGAAGTCTGTCCGAATGCCGAAACAAAGTACTGGAATACCTAAGCAATCGACAACGCGTGCCAGTTGATCAACCTGAGCCTTCGAAAGAAACTGCGCCTCGTCCACTAGTACGCAGTTCGGTCGCTCATCGGATTGAATTACTGATATCTCATCAAACAGATCGGTATTTTCGTTGAAGGTATTTGCCGTTGCTTGAAGACCAATGCGAGAGCTGATTGTACCAGCTTCGGTTCGGTCATCTAGCGCCGCTGTGTAGAGGAGAGGAGTTAAGCCTTGCTCTCTGTAGTTATAGGCAGACTGAAGCAGGGTGGTGGACTTCCCAGCATTCATTGATGAATAGTAGAAGTAGAGCTGCGCCATCAATTCGTTCTCTCGGCAGTTTAGTGAGACAGATTATTTATCATCTATGATTGATCAATTTTTGCTGAAAGACCAGCATCAGTGCAGCAATAATAGAAGTTGTTGGTATCGGACAGGATTTGATAACTCCCACGTGCTTAGCAGGCACTTAGCAGCTATTTAGAAGACAGAAACCCCTCTAGCGAGCTGAACTGTGCTGAGTTAGTTTGCTGTGCGAGAGGAGGGGACTAATTGCGGCATGAAGCGGTCACCCTCTCCATGATAGCGCTTATTCCGCCGCAAAGATGTTGTTAAGTTGGTAGGCTAATCGGTAGCTAGCCAGTCGCAATCGATCTCTGACCAAATCACCGTTGTAGTAGGCATACTCGTAGCCGAGGTCGGGGTACTCGCCATCGTCGCTTTCGAGGCGCTCATAGCATTGGTTACGCAGAACCTTAGACTCCGCAGCCCATACAATCGGCTCAACGTGCGCGCTATTAGTGTCAGCTAGGGTAATGTCCTCATCTAGTGCTTCTACCAATTCCGTGAAACTGAGGCCCCAGTGGTCAATAATTTTACTATCCCAAACACTATGGAGATTGCTTCGCTGACCGAACCAATCAACACGAAGAGCGTTGCCGCCGCGGTCAGAGCGATTTCCAACGTGCAGTGGTTGATGGATGTCGCCAACAAAATGTATGTAAAACGCTAAGGCTTCCCATCGTTCTTCCATAGAAAGCGAAGGATCATTGATCTTGATCGCCATAGCGTCGATCCCACTAAGAATATCGCCGCGATCCGAGCGAGGAAACTCACCGTAAATATCTTCATGATCGTCAATTGAAATGTAGTGCCAGGGAAAAGTATGGCGCCAGCTATTGGGATTGGATCTAATCTCATCGGGCCAAGTTGACAGCTCCCAAAGCTGGTTCTCCGACCCGATAATCTCGTTGATGCCGGTCCGAGCCTCCTGACTGAGGTACTTATCGGCCAGCCTAGCGACGGCTCTATGACCTGACGCTCCCCATGCATTGGCCTCAACGGCTAATACACTTACTAACGGTAGGCCGGCTAGCAATAATGCTCTTTTCATAATTAGCTCCTCATACATGAAACGGGAGCACCACTGGCATGGCACTCCCTTCAAAGGCTTAGAAGTTGTAGCGCAAGCCTAATTTTAACTGCCATACCGAGCGCTCTGGATTAACGCGGTCCCAGTTTTTAGTTTCTAGTTCCTGTTGTCCGAACGGCACACTATAAGTGTAGACGCCCGAAGCAGGGTCGTAGTCGTGATCTACTAGGATCTTGTTCCCAAAACTCTGTGACCGGTAAACACCCCAATCATCGTTAAGCATATTAAGTACGTTCACGAAGGAAAGAGTGACGACGCCACGATGCTCGTCAGTGAAGCCGGGGATCTCCTGACTAATATTTAAATCCAGTGAGCGAATCCAAGGCTGAGTGTCGACACCGCGCGGTACGATATCACCAGCATACCCCCCCAAACCAATCTCATTAACCGCGGACATGAGTGTGTCGTAGTCTAAACCCCAGCCATAGGCTACGTTTGGATCGTTAGCATCTACTGGGATATACGGTAGGTAAGCATCTGAACCCTGTAAGGATGGTTGATCACCTAAGCCACCATCGCGGTAGGAGCCAAGAACCCAGCTAAGAGGCTGACCTGAACGTGCTTCGTAGAACATGTTGACTGAGGTTTCATATCCGGAGAAGAGTTCCTTCTCCCAGTTCAACGAGAGAGTGAAGCGATGTTCGGACTGCCAGTAGCCTGGGCCGAGTGTTGTACCATTTCGGTCGTAGCGGGTGACTGGATATTGGTAATTAGAACGCGCGGTACTACTTGAACCCTGCGTGCCCTCAGTCACGTCCTGATAGGTGTAGGAGGTGAACATGCTCCATCCGTTAGACCAGTCATTGGCCATCGATAACGTAAAGATGGTGCTCTTTCCGTCATCTTGCGCATTGGTAAGCATTAGGTCGTAGCGGTCGGTCTGTGACTGTGTTAGCGGATCATAAGTCTCATAAACCGTCCGGCCAGTACCATCTTCGCCGATATAGCGGCGAGACAGATCAACCCAGCGGACGTCATTCTTGTTGTGCTTAAGCATAACCTCAGCTGCGATTTCAACGCTGTCACTCAACAGTGGAATGTCCCAGTAAGTTTCAGCGCGCAAGCTGTAACGCCAATCGTAAGGGATGTCGAAGTTAGGCGACACCGCATTGACCAAACCATCTCCGCCAACAAGACCTGCCGTCGCATCCGCAGGAACCTGTGCGAAGTCAATCGGCCATGCTGGATCCCAGCCACCGAAATAGGTTAGTGCAGATTGGCCGTCATTAGAATAACTATTAGACATCCAAACTAAAGGTGAACCGCCCGAGAATTTGCCAATACCACCAGAGAGAACAAAGTTATCGGTCACGGTATAATCGAAGCCGATACGCGGCAAAATCATTGATTCACCGTCAAACGTTGAGTTGTTTGAAAAACCATAACGATTAACAAAGTTTTGGTTAGTGGCAGGTGAATCAGGCATTGAAATTTGTTCGTAGCGAACGCCGTAGTTAATGTCCAATTTGTCCGTAACGGTCCAGAGGTCTTCAATAAAGAAAGTGTTGGTGACCATACTGAAGCTAGCGGCCGCATCTTCGGCATTGCCGGATGCAGCGTTGGAATAGTTAAAGCGGTCGACTAGGCCGTTCTCGAAGTCATCAATCGAGGAAAAGCTCCATGAACCCTTTGCCGCAGGAACGAATAAGTTGAAGACATCAACATTTTCGTAGTTATAGCCGAAGGTGATTTGGTGATCCCCTAACAGGTAATTACCTTTGAAAAGGAACTCGGTAGTCTGGTTATTTAGGCGATTAGCCTGACGATACTGGTCCACACCGAAGTTGACGGTTCCCGAGCTAGAGCGAACAGCAACTTGACCGATGCCTAGATCGTAGAATGGTTGCTGACTTGTAGTAGTATCTTTATAACCTAGCTTTACTTCAGTAGAAAATGCATCGCTCCAATCACTGTTCGCGATCATCACGAAGGTCTCGAGCTCCTCTTCCTTGTCATACCAGTAAGATGAGGCATTGAGTGAGAATGGGTTGCTAGAAACTAAGTTAGTGCGGTTTCCGATGGTATGTTGATAGGTCGCTGCAAGGCGATGATCATCGGAGATCTGCCAATCAATTTTGGCTAGTATTTTTTCGTCTTCTTCAACAGGCTTGGTAGCATAGCTGCCAATCGAAGCTAGACCATAGGTTTGCTGAGCTATTGAATCAATACGATCCCAGTCGGCCTGAGTAATGTTACTCTCGTTAGCAAGGCCACTTCCTGCTGGCCCGAACTCGGGGTTTAAGGGCTTGTCAAATTTCTCGTAGCTTAAGAAGCCAAAGAGAGTATCCTGAATAATTGGGAAACCCGCTGAAACGCCCCAGGTAGTTTCCTCTGAGATCAAACCCTCGTAGCTCTCGCCAGCAACCTTGTCGCCAGCCAGACTGTCATCGGTAAACTCATAAAAAACACTACCGGTCAATTCGTTGGTACCAGATTTGGTAATCACGTTAATTTGGCCGCCGGTGAAACCACCCTGAGTCACGCTGTACGGAGCTACGTTTAGACTGACGCTCTCTACGGCGTCAAGCGATATAGGTGAGCGCTGAGTTGGGTAGCCGTTGGAATTCAAGCCGAAGTTGTCATTTTGACGAATACCATCAACAACAAATGCGTTGGTACGCGGGTTCGCTCCAGCTACACTAAATTCGTCACCGTCCAATACGGCAAGTGGGTTTCGCTTCAATGTATCACGAAGGTCACGGTCAATACTGGCGGATTTGCTGATGTCGTCAGAGCTAAAATCTCGACCAGGCTGTCGGTCTACACGAGAACCGGTTACGGTGACTTCTTCAAGAACTACCGTGCTACCAACAGTGAAGTTGAAGTTGGTGTTATTACCTTGAACGAGGAATACATCATTAATCGTGCTGTCGGTGAATTCCGTTGTATCAACTTCAATGGTATAAGGGCCGCCAACGCGAAGACCGTTAACGACAAATACACCGCTGTCATTTACAGAAGTATCAACCTGCCGACCAGTATTCTCGTGAGTGATGGATACCGTTGCGTTAGTCACTGTTCGACCATCATCGGTCACGACCTTGCCGCGAATCGACGAAGAAGTGTCCTGTGCAATGGATTGCATAGACAAAGATAGAGTTGATACTACCGCGATAGATAGTAGATTAGGTTTGAAGCGAGTAGCTCTCATAGGGTCCCTCCAGGGCTCATTTTGTTATAGAACTGCAGTTACGTCAGCATCTACGGCTTTTGACCTGTTGGAGTCTGAATGCTGATCTTTTCATTTTCATCACAACTCAAAGATTTATCAAGCAATAGTTACATATGTCAGTATTCCCGCAATGAATAGCCGGCTGGCTCAAGATAGTTAGAATGCCTAGATTGCACGAACCAGCCTTGGGCTATATACTGCCGCTTCAAACTTAATTTAGGCTGCCCAAGCAGCCCATCACGTGGCCTTTCGTAGGGGTCACCACTGAAAAGAGGTCTCTAATGCCTAGCATTACGCTCCCAGACGGCAGTCGCCGTCAATTTGATTCTCCCGTTTCTATTCTCGACGTTGCCGCTGATATCGGTCCCGGTCTCGCAAAGGCGACGCTGGCTGGTGTGGTTGATGGCGTTGAACGCGACGCGTCGTATCTTATTGAGAACGACGCCTCCCTTGCGATTATCACCGAGAAGTCTCCAGAGGGACTCGAGGTAATTCGTCACTCTACCGCGCATTTGCTAGCTCAAGCCGTTAAGCAGCTATTCCCTGAAGCGCAGGTCACTATCGGTCCGGTGATCGAAGATGGCTTTTACTATGATTTTGCCTACGAGCGTCCGTTTACCGCTGAAGATCTAGCGGCAATCGAGAAACGTATGCTGGAATTAACCAAGCAGGATATCCCGGTTACCCGTCGTGAACTCTCTCGCGATGAAGCGGTTGAGTATTTCAAAGGCATTGGTGAAGCGTATAAAGCTGAAATCATTGAGAGTATTCCAGCTAATGAAGCGCTGTCGCTTTATCGTCAAGGTGATTTTGAAGATCTCTGTCGTGGACCGCACGTACCAAGTACCTCGAAAATCAAAGCGTTTAAGCTAATGAAAGTTGCCGGCGCCTACTGGCGTGGTGATAGCAATAACGAAATGCTTCAGCGTGTTTACGGCACCGCATGGACCGATAAGAAAGCGTTAAAAGCCTATCTTCACCGTATCGAAGAAGCGGAGAAACGTGATCATCGTAAAATTGGTAAGCAGCTCGATTTCTTCCACCTACAGGAAGAGGCTCCGGGTATGGTGTTCTGGCACCCGAAGGGCTGGGCCGTTTACCAAGCCATTGAATCCTATATGCGTACCAAGCAACGCATCCACGGTTACCAGGAAATCAAAACCCCACAGGTTGTCGATTATTCACTCTGGCAGCGATCAGGCCATGCCGATAAGTTTTCTGACGGGATGTTCATGGTTAAAACCGAAGAGCGTGATTTTGCCGTCAAGCCGATGAACTGTCCTTGTCACGTCCAGGTCTTCAATCAGGGATTGAAGTCGTACCGCGATTTGCCACTCAGATTGGCTGAATTTGGCTCATGTCATCGCAACGAACCTTCGGGCTCTTTACATGGCATTATGCGTGTTCGAGGCTTCACACAAGACGATGCACACATCTTCTGTAGTGAACAACAGATTCAAGCTGAGGTTTCTACTTTTATCGATTTCCTCCATGAGGTCTATCATGACTTCGGTTTCAGCGAGATTATCTATCGCCTATCTACTCGCCCAGAAAGTCGAGTGGGGAGTGATGAATCGTGGGATAAGGCTGAAAAGTCACTTGCCGATGCGCTAGATGCCAAAAATCTGCCTTGGGAAGAACTCCCGGGAGAGGGTGCTTTCTATGGCCCGAAGATTGAATTCTCCCTAAAAGACTGTATCGGTCGCGTATGGCAAATGGGCACCATTCAGGTGGACTTCTCGATGCCGGGTCGTCTTGACGCTCAATACGTAGCGGAAGATGGTTCACGTCAAACGCCGGTGATGTTACACCGTGCGATCTTGGGTTCATTCGAACGTTTTATCGGTATTTTGATTGAGAACTATGCGGGCGCATTCCCGACTTGGTTGGCGCCAACGCAGGTTTCTGTGCTCAATATCACGGATAAACAGAGCGATTGGGCTACTTTTGTAGCAAAAGAATTGGAAAAAGATGGTTTTAGGGCAAATACGGACTTGAGAAACGAGAAGATCGGCTTTAAAATCCGCGAGCATACTTTACAGCGAGTGCCATACTTAATCGTAGTGGGTGATCGCGAAGTAGAGCAGCAAACTGTTGCGGTTCGAACACGCCAAGGGGAAGACTTAGGGTCTATGCCTCTAGCGGATTTCAAATCTTTACTGCAGAACGCAGTGAATGAGTATGGAAGAGCCAGCAATTAGGCCACGTATTTTCACTCATGATCAACGTGGTTAACTGTAATTAGAACGGAGAATTGGATTATCAAGCGAGACAACGGTAAAGAGCGCGGTAATAAGGTTAAACTTAACCAACATATTCAAGCTCGCGAAGTCCGTCTGATCGGACCTAACGGTGACCAGATTGGTGTTGTAGCATTAGCAGACGCCTTGGAAGCAGCACGCTCAGTAGAACTCGATTTAGTGGAAATCTCACCAGATGCCGAACCACCTGTTTGTAAGGTGATGGACTTTGGTAAGCACATCTACGAATTGAAGAAGCAGAAGGCTGCCGCTAAAAAGAATCAGGTACGAAACACCGTGAAGGAAGTCAAGTTCCGTCCTGGTACAGATGAAGGTGACTATAAGATTAAGTTACGCAATCTTATTAAGTTCCTTGAATACGGAGACAAGGCTAAAATTACGCTTCGCTATCGCGGACGTGAGATGGCCCATCAAGAGCTGGGTATGCAGATGCTAAAACGTCTGGAAGCAGATCTTGAAGAGTACGGTAGTGTGGAGATGTACCCCAAAATGGAAGGTCGTCAACTTACTATGGTAGTGGCTCCGAAAAAGAAGAAGTAATCCCGGCACTCGGTATGCCGGCTTACTTGTCGATTAAATCCTGAAATTTACTGGAGTTAACGAAATGCCGAAAGCTAAAGTACACAGTGGCGCAGCTAAGCGCTTTAAGAAAGTCGCAGGCGGCTTTAAACGTAAGAGTGCTCACAAGAGTCACATCCTTACTAAAATGACAACAAAGCGTAAGCGTCAACTTCGTGGTACCAACTTGGTTCACAAGTCTGATGTTGTACTAATTGATCGCATGTTGCGAACTAAGTAACCCTGAGTTTAATTTTTAGAAGGAAGTAGGCTATGCCTCGCGTAAAACGTGGAGTGACCGCAAATCGCCGTCACAAGAAAGTCTTAAAGCAAGCTAAGGGTTACTATGGAGCCCGTAGCCGTATTTATCGCGTTGCTGTTCAAGCAGTAACAAAAGCAGGTCAGTACGCTTACCGCGACCGTCGCGTTAAGAAACGTGATTTCCGTAAGCTATGGATTGCGCGTATCAACGCTGCAAGCCGTGCTAACGGTATGACCTACAGCCAGTTTATCAACGGTCTTAAAAAGGCGTCTATCGCTCTTGATCGTAAGGTTATGGCTGATTTAGCAGTTCACGACAAAGCAACTTTCTCTCTTCTTGTACAGAAAGCTAAAGCAGCTTTAGCGTAAACCGCAAATAAAGTATACCTAGAGTACAGTTCGCTGTATTCTCACGAGCAGGGAAAGAGGCGACTCTTTCCCTGTTTTTGTATAGAGATATCGGAGATTCCGCATGGAAAACCTTGCTTCATTGGGCGATGAGGCCATCCAGTTAATCGCCTCCGCTGAAGATATTCAGTCCCTTGACGCTGTTCGAGTAGATTATTTGGGTAAAAAAGGCAAAATCAGCGCGCTGATGAAGAACCTTGGCAAGTTAACGCCAGAGGAGCGCCCACAGGCCGGCGCCCGCATCAACGAAGTTAAGATGCGCGTTCAAGATGCGTTGAACGAGAAGCGTGCCGCAATGGAAACTGCAGCGGTGAATGCTCAGCTTGCAGCAGAAAGAATTGACGTAAGCCTACCAGGCCTACAGTCGACTACTGGTGGCTTACACCCAGTAACGCGTACGCTAGAGCGTATGCAAACGATCTTCTCTAAGATTGGCTTTGAGACCGTCGAAGGTCCAGAAATTGAAGACGACTATCATAATTTCGAAGCCCTCAATATTCCCGATCATCACCCAGCGCGTGCTATGCACGACACTTTCTATACGCTAGAAGGTGGTGTTCTTCGAACGCACACTTCACCAGTGCAAGTTCGTACCATGGAGAGCCAAGAGCCTCCCATTCGCATTATCTGTCCAGGGCGTGTTTATCGCTGCGATTCTGACCTTACGCACACCCCAATGTTTCATCAGGTAGAGGGCTTAGTCGTGGCGAAGGATGTAAGCTTCGCTGACCTACGCGGTACTGTAGATCAGTTTTTGAAGGCCTTCTTTGAAGCAGACCTTCCCACGCGATTCCGTCCAAGTTACTTCCCATTTACCGAACCAAGCGCTGAGGTTGATATTCAATGTACCAGTTGCGGTGGAGAAGGGTGCCGTATTTGTTCGAATACTGGCTGGCTTGAAGTTATGGGTTGCGGCATGGTTCATCCTGATGTGTTCAAGATGTCTGGTATCGACTCGGAAGTCTATTCAGGCTTCGCCTTCGGTTTTGGTGTAGAACGTCTTGCAATGCTACGTTACCGCGTTAATGATCTACGACTGTTCTTCGAGAACGACATTCCGTTCTTAGAGCAATTTTAATCGAGGTTTATTATGATTTTTAGTGAAAGCTGGTTACGAGAGTGGGTTAACCCCTCATTAACCACTGAAGAATTAGTTGCTCAGATCACCATGGCTGGGTTAGAAGTTGATGGCGTTGAAGCGGCTGCTGGTAAGTTCAGCGGTGTTATCGTTGGAGAAATTGTGGCCATCGAACAGCACCCCGATGCGGATAAGCTAAAGGTTTGCTCAGTGGCGGGTATTGGCGAAACGCTAACCCAGGTTGTCTGCGGCGCGCCAAATGCCCGTCTAGGTATTAAGGTGCCTTTTGCGACGGTAGGCGCCAGACTTCCTGGAGACTTTAAAATTCGGAAGGCTAAGCTACGTGGCGTAGAAAGCTTCGGAATGTTGTGTTCTGAGTCGGAGCTTGAAATTAGCGAAGCCAACGAAGGTCTATGGGAGCTTCCTACTGATGCGCCAACTGGTGCCGATATTCGTGATTATCTAAATTTGGATGATTCGCTCATCGAAGTAGATCTCACTCCGAATCGCGGCGACTGCCTTGGTGTTATCGGTCTGGCGCGCGATGTGGCGGTATTAAATCGTCTGCCGCTAAATATCCCTGAAATTGACTTCATTGAGCCAAGTCACGACGACGTGATGGATGTCGCCCTCTATGACGGTGAAGCCTGCCCACGTTACGCAAGCCGTATTGTAAAGAATGTCAACGTTTCTGCTGCAACACCGATGTGGATGCAAGAACGTCTTCGTCGTTCAGGAATTCGCTCTATTGATCCGGTCGTTGATGTAACCAACTACGTACTGTTGGAGCTTGGGCAGCCAATGCACGCCTTTGACTTGGCGAACATTACCGACGGCTTAGTTATTCGTATGGCCGAGGCTGATGAAAAGATTACCTTGCTAGACGAGCAAGAGATCAGCCTAAAAGAAGATACCTTAGTGATCGCTGATCACGCCAAAGCGCTTGCAATTGCTGGCATCATGGGCGGCTTAGACAGTGGCGTAACAACGTCCACACAGGACATTGTCTTCGAGTCAGCGCACTTCACGCCAGCGCTAATTGCAGGTAAGGCACGTTCTTATGGCCTTCATACTGATTCATCGCACCGTTTCGAACGTGGCGTTGATATCGCCATGCAAGAAGTAGCCATTGAACGTGCAACCCAATTACTATTAGCCATCTGTGGTGGTGAGCCAGGGCCAATTCAAATTGTTGAAGCCGGTACCGACGGCATCGCTGATCGCTTTGTAACCCTACGTCGCGCCAAGTTGCAGCAGTATCTCACGCTTGAACTTTCGGATGACGAGGTGCTTGATATCCTCGATCGTCTCGGGCTTGAAATGACCGAGAACGATTCAGAAGGTTGGACCTTCCGAATTCCTACTTGGCGCTTCGATATCTCAATAGAAGTTGATTTGATTGAAGAGATCGCGCGTATCTACGGCTATAACAACCTGCCAACTAGGACGCCGCAGGCAGTCCTTGAAATCGGCGAGGCCGACGAGCGAGTTAAGCCTATTCAGTACCTTCGACGAGACCTGATTACCCGCGATTACCAGGAAGCTATCTCCTACAGTTTCGTTGATCCAGCGGTTCAGAAGTTGATTGATCCAAATATTAGTCCAGTAAAGTTGGCTAACCCTATTTCGAATGACCTATCGGTGATGAGAACTAGCCTCTGGGCAGGCCTTGTGACCGCGTTAAAGCGGAATATCAATCGCCAGCAGGGAAGAGTTCGTCTGTTCGAAACCGGTTTACGTTTCGTCCCAGGCTCCGATCATAGCGAAGTGATACAAACCCCAACGCTAGCGCTGTTGGCTTACGGTCCTCGTACCAGTGAAGCCTGGAATCATACGTCAGATGCGGTTGATTTCTTCTCGGTTAAGGGTGACTTGGAAGCTATCCTACCTACCAATGAGTTTAAGTTTGTTGCGGCAACCCGTGACGCACTTCATCCAGGTCAAAGTGCAGAGATCCTCCTGCACGGCAAGTCTGTTGGTTGGATTGGCGTACTTCACCCTGAAACTCAGCGTGAGTTGGACATTCCTCAGCGAGCAGTATTAGTAGAAATTGATCTAGAGGTTATGCTCAATAATGGGCTGCCAAATTACTCGCCGGTTTCTAAGTTCCCCGAGACGCGTCGCGATCTTGCTTTCGTGGTGGATGAAGGCGTTGCCTCCGGTGTACTTTGTGATCGAATCCGCTCACTTTTAGGCGCTAACGAGATCTTCCAGCAGGTAGATATTTTTGACGTCTATCAGGGCAAAGGTATTGAAAAACAAAGAAAAAGTGTTGCTTTGGGCTTGACCTTTAGGCATCCATCTCGCACTCTTAATGATGAAGAAGTCAATGATTGCGTTAACAACGTGATCGACGTTCTAGCAAACGAATTTGGGGCGAGCCTAAGGAACTGACATTATGCATACAGCGTTGACTAAAGCGGATTTAGCAGAGCGCTTGTTTAATGAACTTGGAATCAACAAAAAAGAGGCTAAGGATTTAGTTGAGCTCTTTTTTGAGGAAATTCGTCAGGCTCTTGAGCATAACGAGCAGGTTAAACTCTCGGGGTTCGGTAATTTCGACCTCCGAGATAAAAACGCTCGACCAGGTCGTAATCCTAAGACGGGTGAAGAAATTCCAATCGAACCTCGACGCGTTGTTACATTTAAGCCCGGACAAAAGCTTAAATCGCGTGTTGAGGCTCATCCTGCAGATGCTGCCGAGGCAGACTCCTGATTTTTGGAGAAAATCCTATGACTGATATGTCAGATATTCGCCGAGAATACCAACTTGGTGAACTCCACCGTAAGCAATTAGCCGACTCACCTCACGCACAGTTTGATCATTGGTTTCAACAGAGTGTGAATAGTGATCTTATCAAAGATCCCACGGCAATGACGTTATCAACGGTCAGTCCCGACGGCTATCCCACCGGACGAATTGTCCTGTTAAAAGGGCATGACGAGGCTGGTTTTAGATTTTTCACTAACTTCACAAGTGATAAAGCTGAGGATATTAATTTCAATGCTAACGTCAGCCTGCTATTTGCCTGGTTACCGTTAGAGCGTCAGATAATTATTAGCGGTACTGCACATCAGCTTACTCGTGAAGAAAACGAAGCCTATTTTCATAGTCGTCCGCGCGCGAGTCAGATTGCTGCCTGGTCGTCCTTTCAAAGCGCCATGGCGCAAGACCGTTCAGAACTCGATTTGCGCTTTGAGGCGCTTAGTCGTGAGTTCGAGGGCAGAAAAGTACCTTGTCCTGAGTTTTGGGGTGGTTATCGTGTTGAGGCGTATTCTCTCGAGTTTTGGCAGGGACGAAGCGAGCGTCTTCACGATCGTTTCCGTTATACCCGTACAGAAAATGGCTGGCATCTAGCTCGTTATAATCCCTGATTAAAAACCTTTTGCATCTCGAAGTTGCTGGCGTTATTATCAACGCCAGATACTTAAAGTCCTAATAAAATCAGTAGTTTACAGATTTTTTGGGCCTAACTCGTAGCTTAGTAGTTCAAGGTGCTACTAGAAGATCAGCAGGAGTTAGCAACAGAACGAGTTATCTTCGGAATATAGCGCAGCCTGGTAGCGCACCACACTGGGGGTGTGGGGGTCGTGGGTTCGAATCCCGCTATTCCGACCAATATAAAAGCGACGGCATTAGCCGTCGTTTTTTTTTGCCGAAAAGTTCATCGTCTAACGATGGCGGCGACAATGCTGACAGCAATTCGCTTACACGCTATGCTAGCAAAATATTCCTAATTTTAAATTTACATCCCACTATAAGAGAGCTGAGATGGTCAAGTTAACACAATATAGCCATGGTGCCGGTTGCGGCTGTAAGTTGTCCCCTGAAGTGCTCTCCGAGCTCCTAGCAGGGTCAAATCAGCAACAGTTTGATAGTTTAATCGTTGGTAACGATACCAAAGATGATGCGGCGGTGGTTGATTTGGGTGATGGCACGGGCATTATTTCGACCACCGACTTTTTCATGCCTATCGTTGATGATCCTATGGACTTCGGCCACATTGCCGCCGCTAACGCGATTAGCGATATTTATGCGATGGGCGGCACACCGCTGATGGCTATCGCGATCTTCGGCTGGCCTATCGATAAGTTGTCATCTTCTGTAGGGCGTGACGTTATTAATGGCGGCCGACGTGCCTGTGAGCTTGCGGGCATACCGTTAGCCGGCGGTCACTCCATTGATTCTCCTGAACCCATCTTTGGGCTAGCTGTGACGGGTAGGGTGCCACTGGCGAATTTGAAGAAGAACAGTACTGCTAAGCCTGGTGATCTACTGTTGCTAACGAAACCGCTGGGAGTCGGGATTCTAACCACTGCTGAAAAGCGGGCATTGCTCTCGCCTGAGCATGAGGGCGTTGCCGCTAACGCCATGATGGAGCTAAACACTTTTGGTATGGTTGCGTCGGGTATCCCTGGGGTAAATGCCTTGACGGATGTTACTGGCTTCGGTCTTGCAGGTCATCTCTTAGAACTCTGTGACGGTGCAACGCTGGGGGCCTCGGTGTCCCTTAGTCAATTACCCGTGCTACCAGGAGTGCCTGATTACCTTGCTCAAGACTGCGTACCTGGCGGTACGCACCGCAACTTCCAAAGCTACGGTGACGGATTGGACCTAAACGCCCTTGAAAATCCTGACTACCGACTAATCTGTGATCCGCAAACTAGTGGCGGCCTGCTTATTAGCGTTAGCCCATCTTCCCTAGCTTCACTTGAAGCGGCTGCGCGTGAGTCAAATCAATCGCTAAGCCTTATTGGCGAGATGACCAATGATTGGCGGGGTGTAAAAGTTCTCGCTTAGCGCTTACTCTTAGCTACTATGGTCACTGATGATTAGCCATTCATCATCAATTAGCTGCCAAAGTAGGGTGAAATGTCCGCTTGGACGGTCGTTAGATCGTTCAAGCTTCCAGCTTCCGATCATCCACAGATATTCGCTTTGTAGGGGAACTAGTTCTAGTACCTCAAAGCTGAGTTTACCCATTGTTTCCGAATTGGGGTAGCGAAGCTCATAGCGGGCTAACGTTTCTTCCCAGCCTTTGGTAACGCTTTCGGATCCGACAAACCTCAAAGCTTCGGATTGCCAGTAACCTTGCATAAAGCCATTTAGATCGCCGTTATTCCATGCGTCCTCTTGAGCCATGAGAACTTGAATGCTCGGGTGCTCTTCAAGTGAAATCGATTCCTCGTCTGCCATACTATTGACTGCAAAGATGAGTGCGCCGAAGGTAAGTGCTCGTACTGTCAGTAGAAGTCGTGATCTCATGGAATAGCCCTTTGTATGCTAAAGTTCATTAATAATAGATCGATCAGCTATTATTTCACAAACAAACATATTTCAGGGACAGACAGTGGATTGGATTAACGCCGACTTTATCAAGGTCTTTACAACACTCATAGCGTTAGCGAACCCAATTGGTCTAGTCCCAATTTTCCTAGCAATGACACAGGGTCGTTGGGAATCTCATCGTCGTAGTATCGCGCTGCAGGCGAGTATCGCTATTATTATCATTCTGAGTATTTCCGCACTAGCAGGCGACCACTTACTGGAATTCTTTGGTATCAGTATTCATGGCTTTCGAATCGCTGGCGGTATTTTGGTGATGATCATGGCGTTGTCGATGATGCAGGCTCACACTGATGATGTGCGCCAAACCGATGAAGAGGCGAATGCCTCACAACTAAGACCTGCAATTGCTGTAGTACCGTTAGCTATGCCCATTACGGCTGGTCCGGGGGCAATCTCTGCAATGATTGTCTACGCCAATACAATTGGCGTGCTTATATCGATTCTGGCAAGCGTTGCGCTCGCCTTCGTACTTTATATCTTCATGCGTTCCGCGCCAACCATTGCTCGTCTTCTAGGCACCGTAGGTATGAACGTGGTCACCCGTATCATGGGTCTTCTTCTTGCCTCTATGGCCGTTGAATTTATCGCGCTAGGGATGAAGGGTTTATTTCCAAGTCTACTTGGGTAGCGCTAGCCGAAGCTCGAATTAACGACGTTAGCGACGCTACGTAGTGTAATGATTGTTTCATATCGCTAAAAAAAACCCCAGCTGAGGTTTATCAACTGGGGTATTTTGTTATACCGAAATGAAACTTATTATTGCTTACATATTCGGGTAGTTCGGCCCACCAGTACCTTCAGGCGTTATCCAGGTGATATTCTGACTTGGATCTTTGATGTCACAGGTTTTACAGTGAACACAGTTCTGAGCATTGATTTGGAACTTAGCGTCGCCATTAGCGTCCTCGAGTACCTCGTAAACACCGGCAGGGCAATAGCGCTGTGCAGGCTCTGCAAATTTAGGCATGTTCACCGAAAGCGGAATAGACGCATCCTTCAACTTTAAGTGACACGGCTGATCTTCCTCGTGGTTGGTATTCGAAAGAAATACCGACGAAAGACGATCAAAACTCAACTTGCCGTCTGGCTTCGGGTAGGTGATTTCGGCAAAATCTTCAGCTGGTTTGAGTTGCGCATAATCAGGCTTCGGATCACTGAGTGTCCAAGGTAGCGCGCCGTTGAAGATATTAATATCGATGAACGCGTAGGCGCTACCAACAATGTTGCCCCATTTGTGCTGAGCTGGGCCAAAGTTTCGCTGGGTGTGAAGCTCTTTGTACGCCCATGATTGCTTATATTCAGTGGCGAATTCAGTAAGATCGTCATTAGCGCGGTCAGCAGTGACTGCCTTAAAGACAACCTCAGCGCCAACCAAACCTGACTTCATTGCAGTGTGAGAGCCTTTAATTTTCGCAAAGTTAAGTGTGCCGGCGTCATCACCTAAGAGTAGGCCTCCGGCGAAGCTCATTTTAGGCTGACTTTGGAGGCCGCCTTTAGTGATAGCACGAGCACCATAGGAGATACGTTTGCCACCTTCTAAGTACTGCTTAACTACCGGATGATGCTTATAGCGTTGAAACTCTTCGAAAGGGCTCAACCAAGGGTTGCTATAGCTCAGGTCAGTAATAAGACCTAACGCTACCTGATTATCTTCAATGTGATAGAGGAATGAGCCACCTGCTGCACCGTGCTCGGCGAGCGGCCAACCAGCGGTATGGACAACAAGACCTTGTTCGTGCTGCTCGGCAGGAATTTCCCAAATCTCTTTGATGCCGATACCGTAGTGCTGAGGCTCTTTACCTTCGTCGAGATTGAACTTCTCGATAAGTTCCTTACCCAACGAACCACGACAACCCTCGCAGAAGAGCGTGTACTTGGCGTGAAGTTCCATTCCAGGCATGTAACTATCTTTCTGCTCACCGTCCATGCCGATGCCCATATCGCCAGTAGCGATACCTTTGACCGAACCATCATCGTGGTAAACAACTTCGGCTGCTGCAAAGCCCGGAAAAATCTCTACACCAAGCTCCTCAGCTTGCTCGGCCAACCAACGGCAAAGATTTCCAAGACTGATAATGTAGTTGCCATCATTGTGCATGGTCTTTGGAGTGAAGAAGTTTGGAACCTTGATATGCTTACGGTCGTTCTTCAGCATATAGATATCATCGCGCTTAACTTCAGTATTTAGCGGCGCGCCGAGTTCTTTCCAGTTAGGAAAAAGCTCCGTCAGCGCTTTCGGCTCGAACACTGCACCTGAGACGATGTGTGCGCCAACCTCTGAGCCTTTCTCGACCACACAGACGCTAATTTCCTTGCCGCTCTCTTGGCTGAGCTGGCGAAGTTTACATGCTGCGGCAAGTCCGCTTGGACCTGCGCCCACGATGACTACATCGTATTCCATCGATTCACGTTCCATGGATTTAGTCTCCTAAACTGAGTAAGTGCTATTATTTTACGACGAAAGCTGATGAATGGCTTTAATATTTCACAATCTCGTCTGAACTTTCTGGCTTCATGATACGTATAAGTGGGTAGATATTAAACGTAAACTGGCGCCGTAGACATTCAAGTGACTTATAGAGACAATACTGAAAGCCCTTTTTTAGTCACATTACGGCATTATTGGCTTAAATATTACAGACTATTGGTGTTAAACTGTAGCTAATAACTGTGATATCAACAGTCAACTAGGGGACACATTGCTTGCGACTAGCGAGCTATAGTGAATTAGCTTTAACGATAATCAATACGATGGGACACTCATGAAAGTTTTGGTAGCAGTAAAACGCGTTGTAGATTACAACGTCAAGGTTAGACCAAAAGCCGATGGTTCAAACGTCGAGCTTGCTAACGTAAAAATGTCAATTAATCCATTTTGTGAAATTGCGGTTGAAGAGGCGGTTCGTCTAAAGGAAAAGGGCGTCGCCACTGAAATCATCGCCGTTTCCGTAGGCCCAAAGGCTTGCCAAGAGCAGCTACGTACAGCACTAGCGCTAGGCGCTGACCGTGCAATTCAGGTAGAAGTTGAAGGCGACGTAGAGCCATTAGCGATTGCTAAGCTGTTAAACGGTATCGTCTCAGAAGAGAAACCAGATCTAGTAGTGTTGGGTAAGCAGTCCATTGACGGCGACAACAACCAAACGGGTCAGATGCTAGCTGCTTTAGCTGGCATGGGGCAGGGTACATTTGCGTCAGAAGTTACCGTTGAAGACGGTACTGTTGCGGTAACGCGTGAAATTGACGGCGGCCTGCAGACAGTCAAGCTTCAGCTTCCAGCGGTTGTTACTACTGATCTTCGTTTGAATGAACCGCGTTATGCTTCACTACCAAACATCATGAAAGCCAAGCGCAAGCCGCTAGAGGTGAAAACTCCGGCTGACTATGGTGTCGATACCGCGACGCGTGTAACGCTTGTTTCGGTTGAGCCGCCTGCAGAGCGCAAAGAGGGTATCAAGGTTGCTGATGTTGCAGAATTGGTTGATAAACTAAAGAACGAAGCGAAGGTGATTTAAGATGTCAGTACTCGTAATTGCTGAGCACAATAACGCTCAATTAAACGCGGCAACATTAAACACGTTAGCAGCGGCCAAGGAATTTGGATCAGAAATCCACGTTCTTGTAGCTGGTTCAGGCGCAGCCGATGTTGCAGCCAGTGCTGCCGAAGCAGACGGTGTTGCGAAGGTCTTCCATGCAGATAGTGCAGTGCTTGAGCATCAGCTTGCAGAAAATGTAGCGCCAGTTGTCGCGGCGATTGCTACGAATTACACGCACGTGCTAGCTCCAGCGACTACCTCGGGTAAGAACATACTTCCTCGTGTTGCGGCTGTACTTGATGTTCAGCAAATCTCTGATGTCATCGCTGTGATCTCGGCTGATACCTTCAAACGTCCAATCTACGCAGGTAACGTGATCGCAACGGTTAAGTCTAGCGACGCAGTGAAAGTTATGACAGTTCGTACTACGGCTTACGATCCTGTTTCAGCTTCAGGTGGTAGTGCTGAAGTAGTCGCTATTGCTGACGTTACTGATGCGAGCTTATCTAGCTTTGTTGGCGAGGAACTTGCTAAGTCAGATCGTCCTGAACTTGCATCGGCGTCTATCGTAATTTCCGGTGGCCGTGGCATGCAAAACGGCGATAACTTCGAACTTCTCTACAAGGTTGCTGACAAGCTTGGTGCCGGTGTTGGTGCAAGCCGTGCTGCCGTTGACGCGGGCTTCGTTCCTAACGACATGCAGGTAGGGCAAACAGGTAAGATCGTTGCTCCGGACCTCTACATCGCGGTCGGTATTAGTGGCGCCATCCAGCACTTGGCTGGTATGAAGGACTCAAAAGTCATCGTTGCGATTAACAAGGATGAGGATGCCCCGATCTTCTCAGTGGCAGATTACGGTCTAGTGGCCGATCTATTTACCGCTGTTCCAGAGCTAGACGCGGCGCTTTAAACGGTCGCAATTTTCACTCCATTTATTTTGGGTGAGATGTTAAAAGGCGAATAGATCAAGCTACGATCTATTCGCCTTTTTTCTTTCTTACCGAGCAGTTAAAACGGTTAGCACTCATTTTCCCACGAAGCGGCAGCAGTTTCGGCCCTCAGATTTCGCTATATAAAGACCTTGGTCAGCGCGATTTATAAGATCCGCTTGTTGATCACCTGGGTAATAGATGGTGACGCCTATCGAGACCGTAAGGTTAAGTTGGTTGTCGTATTGGTGAGTTTGGATTAGTAGGCGCAATTTTTCAGCCATGCCCATCGCCTGATCAGCTGTCTGATTAAGCGTTAAGAGTAAAAACTCCTCGCCACCCCATCTAATTAACGTGTCGGATTTTCGAATGGACTGACGGATGATGCTAGCTGTTTTTGCTAACACTCGGTCGCCGGCTTCATGCCCGTAAGAGTCATTAACTAGCTTGAATTTATCCAAATCTAGCATGAGCACACTAAAGCTTTGTTGCTCTCGTTCAGATCGAGGAATCTCGATAGCTAGACGTCGATCCAGTTCATTGCGATTAAAACACTTTGTAAGTGGGTCTGTGATGGCGAGCTCGCGATAGGCTAATTGGGTTGCAAACTCCGCCCGCCTCGAACGATCGTAAATATTCGCGCCCACTAGGCCAAATAAAAAACTACAGCCCAGCCAAAAGAAGTGAATGTAAAAGAGTGGACTACCCTCTAGTGCGAAACAGGCATAGATGGAAAAGATCACCAGACTTGAAAGCGCGCTAAATAATGCATAGCGGGGGGAGAGCCCAGAGACAATAAACGTCCAAACTATCATCAAGTAGGCTTCACCTAAGAGCGGCTCGAACTCAACTAGCTTGGAATTAATGTAAACGTGACAGGCTGCTGCAAGAACGGTATGAGCTGCGAGAAGGGGTTCAACAAGACCTGCAAATCGAGGTCTGACCGAAAGTAGTGCAATTCCCAAAAGTCCTGGAGCGATAGCGAGGGGGTAGAGCACCCGCATAACTGCCTCCGCTTCGGCGGTAGCCCATGGTTTAGGTATGACAGCAAAAATTAAGTACAGTAGCCCCGTTAAGCTACAGACTTGAGCAATTTGTTTACGACGTCTTCCTTGGTCCCAGGCGTTGAAGTGCTCAATTGAACGAGGCTCGTCAAGGGGTATCTGTATTGGCTGATCCATTAGCTAGCATCCTTGCGTTGAGCTATAGGGAGTAACATTTCCAATAACTTCTTCTCGAGGTAGTTTAGTACAATATAAGTTAAACGTATTGCTGACAAATTTGAATAGCTAAGTGATACCTACCTTATATTAGAGTTGAATAAAGCAGACTTAGTTGGGTTAGCTTCTGTTTATTGCCTAATTGATAGTGAGTTACTTAGTGTAAGAGAGTCTGTAATGCTCTCAGAAAAGACAGCTGTGTTTTTAAGTTCTTAATTTCTTGATTGCTGACAGAACGCGTTCTGTCAGCAATCATTCATCAATCCGCCTATGCTAAGTAGAAATAGATCTTTTTATTTCTTTTTTCAATCTAGCTCTGAATGAAACATCATCAACCGTTATTGTGTGTCTTGGGGTGTCGATTTGTTTTACGTCCGGATGAGCCAGTTCAATTTCGATTAGCTCTTTAATCGATTTCTTTGGCTTCCAGTTGCCTAGAAGATGTTGAGCAGCCAATTTAGACTGAAGTTCTGCTCCAGGCCAGATGCAGCCTAACGGCTGAAAGAGCCCTATGAAGTATAAATTATTTATATCAGCCGGGATCATTTTATGAAGAAGTGGCACTTGGCCTTCTTCATAATTAATTAGACTTTTATCGAAAAAGTCATGTTTAATTTTAAAACCGGTACACGCAATGATGACATCAAACTCTTCGCTTTTGCCGTCCTTAAATACAACCTTGCTACCTTCGTATCGTTCTATATCCACATGGGGCTTCACTTTGCCATGCCTTACCGCGTAGTAAAGTTCTGAGTTTACTGTTGGGTGAGTTGCATTTAAGCTTTTGTCTGGTTTCTGCAATCCAATATCTTCATTCTTTCCTTGAAAGATTTCTAGCATGACCCTTGTGAATGGCCCTCTAAGAAAATCGGGCATCCACCTATTTTTTATAGCTTGTACATCTGTTGGCA
>JBEDTZ010000019.1:0-266801 GCA_040119265.1 Pseudomonadales bacterium
GCGAACACAAAAAAGCCGCTGACATCAATGATGTAGCGGCTTTCGTGTCGATCCCATCAGATGCGGAATCATTAATATGGTGGGCCCGCCCAGACTTGAACTGGGGACCTGCCGATTATGAGTCGGATGCTCTAACCAACTGAGCTACGGGCCCGCTGAATTGAATTCAACTGCCGCAATTATAAAGAAAATTCTGGGATTTAAAATAGCTAAGAAGAGCTTTAGGAAAATAAATCGACTAAAGACAAAGACTTAGCGCCGTGAAGCGCCACGTAATCCTAGAGCGTCCTGTCATTTATTCGGGGCGAAAAAAAACACCAACCGGAGTTGATGTTTTTTGTGTGCCTTGAAGGCTATTTTTCGTCAATAAACGAGCGAAGATGCTCAGAGCGAGAAGGGTGGCGCAGCTTACGAAGTGCTTTGGCCTCAATCTGACGGATACGCTCACGCGTTACATCAAACTGCTTACCGACTTCTTCAAGGGTGTGATCGGTATTCATGTTGATACCGAAACGCATGCGTAATACTTTCGCTTCCCTAGCGGTAAGGCCTGCTAGTACGTCTTTCGTGGCATTCTTAAGGCTCTCGCCGGTAGCAGAATCAACCGGTGAATCTAGGGTTGTATCTTCAATGAAATCGCCTAGGTGTGAATCTTCATCATCACCAATAGGTGTTTCCATTGAAATGGGCTCTTTGGCGATCTTAAGTACCTTGCGGACTTTGTCTTCAGGCATCTCAAGACGCTCGCCTAGCTCTTCAGGGGTTGGTTCTCTACCCATTTCCTGCAGCATTTGACGAGATACACGATTGAGTTTGTTGATAGTTTCGATCATGTGAACCGGAATACGAATGGTACGAGCCTGATCTGCAATAGAACGCGTGATCGCCTGGCGAATCCACCAGGTAGCGTAGGTCGAGAACTTGTAACCTCGGCGATATTCGAACTTATCGACCGCCTTCATCAAACCAATATTACCCTCTTGGATTAAGTCCAAGAATTGCAGGCCGCGGTTGGTGTACTTCTTGGCAATGGAGATTACCAAGCGAAGGTTAGCTTCTACCATTTCCTTCTTGGCACGACGCGTACGCGCCTCGCCGAGACTCATCGCGCGGTTAATTTCTTTGATAGCATTCAGCTCTAGCTGACCTTGTGCTACAACCGCTGTGAGGCGTCGCTGGGAACGTTTGATGTCTTCTTCAATATGAACAATTTTGTCGCTCCATGGCTTGCCAGCATTCTTTAGGCTGTCAATCCAATCCGGATTAGTCTCGTTGCCAGGAAGAAGCTTGATAAATTCACCACGAGGCATACGACACTGACGAACGAGAAGTTGCATCAGTTGCTTTTCTTCGGCACGGATACGCTCAAGGCAGTTGCGCACGTCAGCAATGATTGGGTCGTAAAGTTCGGTGGTGAACTTGAAGAACTTAACCACTTCGGCGACTTCTTCAAACGCTTTGCGAGTAGATGGTGCATCGCGACCATCTTTTTCTAATAGCTCAACCGCGACATCGTAAAGCTTGCGTGCGGCGCCAAAGCGTTCCGCCGCTTCCTCTGGATCCGGACCGCTCTTAATGTCAGCCGAATCATCATCGTCGTCATCGCTGTCACTATCATCGGAGTCATCATCGTCGGTTTCGTTTTCAGCAGCTTCCGCGGCCGCTGCATTTTGACGAGCAATCTCATTGGCACTTGGTACCACTTCCATTGGATCTAAGTAACCTAGCAAAACGTCACTAAGGTCGAGATCGTCCTCTTCTTCACCAATACGATCATAGTGAGCAAAAATCGTTGGTAGCATGCTTGGCCAATGAACCAAGGCGCTGGTTACGTCACGAACACCATCTTCAATACGCTTAGCGATCTTAATCTCGCCCTCACGGGTAAGGAGTTCTACGCTGCCCATTTCTCGCATGTACATGCGAACGGGATCAGTAGTTCGGCCGGTTTCGTTCTCCACGGCAGCAAGAGCCGCTGCAGCTTCAGCTGCGGCGATCTCATCGGGAGAGCTATCGCCCTCAGCCATAATAAGCGTATCGGCATCGGGAGCGGTTTCAAAAACACGGATACCCATGTCGTTGATCATTTGAATGATTTCTTCAACCTGTTCTGGCTCTGAAATGTCATCGGGAAGATGATCATTGACTTCAGAATAGGTGAGGTAACCTTGCTCTCGACCACGTGCGATGAGCTCTTTAATACGAGATTGCTTTTGCGAATGTGCGGACATTAAGAAAACGAACCTTCTACTTTTGAAAGTTAAGAGGAGAATTATAGACTGTATATGGGGGCAATGGCTATGTATTCAAGTCAATTTACTAAAATTATTCACGCCGTGTGCGAATTAGTAGGCGATATTCATCGCGCTGTTCATCGCTCATTTCATTTAGTGGGATCTGTTTGAGCTCATTAAGTCGCTGAGACTTGGTTTGAGAGCGTGCTTTCTTGGCGAAATACGCCTGGTATTCCTTGAGCTCGGTGACGATGTTGGCGTCGACAGTGGTTTGCGTTAAGGCAATGCAATCCATAAGCTCCTGGGCGTGTGTAGCGCCATGCTTAGCAAGCCACACTCCGTACAATTGTGAAGAACTCATGTCGGGTCGCTTACGAAGCACTTCGATTAAATCTATTAGGCTCAGCGTTGCGGCAGTGTCAGGCCAATTGAGCTCAGACTCGATATCGTTAATCGCTAGGGGCTGACGACTCAGCAGGCCAATAACTCGGCGAATCATATCGTTGGTCCGCGAACTGGTTTGTATGGCTGCTAGTTTCGGCCTAACACGCTGCGGCTCGGGATCGTAGGGTAGATACTCACCTTGGCTGGGTGTAGGCTCCGTAGCTACCTCTGGTGTTGCCAAGATTCGATCAATCGTGGCCCGATTCAGCCCCGTCCGCTTGGCGAGCTCATCGTTCATGAGTTCATGGAAGATACCCGCCGGTAACTTTGCAATTTGCGGCGCTACGCGCTTTGCTAGCTTGGCACGTCCGTCCATGCTGCTTAGATCAATATCTTCGCCAGCCTGCTCAAAAATGTACTCCTCTAGCGGCATCGCGTGCGCGACAACTTTGAGGAACTGTTCAGTGCCAATCCGGCGAACAAGGCTGTCGGGGTCTTCACCATCGGGAAGGAAGAGGAATCTAACGGTTCGGCCGTCCTCGACGTAGGGTAGTGTATTCTGCAGTGCTCGTGCCGCAGCGCGCCGGCCGGCGGTATCACCATCAAAGCAAAAGACCAACTCTGGCGCGTTCTTAAAGGCCAGTTGAATATGATCTTCGGTGGCTGCGGTTCCTAGGGTGGCTACGGCAAAGTGAATGTCGAACTGACCAAGAGCTACCACGTCCATGTAGCCCTCTACCAGCATCAAGCGATCAATCTGTTTTAGTTTCTGCTTGCACTCGTAGAGACCGTAAAGCTCGCGACCTTTATGGAATACTGGGGTTTCCGGTGAGTTGAGATATTTTGGCTTGCTGTCATCAAGTACTCGTCCGCCGAAGGCGATCACTCTTCCTCGGCTGTCCCGGATAGGAAACATCACTCGATTTCTAAATCGGTCATAGCGACGGTTACTGTCTTCGTTCTCAATAAGCAAGCCCGCTTCAATCAGCTGCTCGTCACGATAACCTTTGCTACTTAAGTGCTTTAACAGCGCGTCCCAGCTTCCGGGTGCAAAACCTAAGCCAAAATCCCGGGCGATTTGCGGCGATAACTCTCTGCGGACCAAATAGTTGCGTGGCGCGGCTTCGTGTCGAAGTTGCGTAAAGAAAAATCGCGCAGCTTCAGTGAGCGCATCGTAGAGCGTCTTCCGTGTTTTCTCTTGCTTCTTTTGTTGCGGCGTTCGTTCTTCTCGAGGTACTTCAATGCCGGCTTTGTTGGCGAGCTGTTCTACCGCCTCGGTGAACTCTAATCGCTCATACTCCATGAGAAATTTGATGGCATCGCCACTCGCTCCGCAGCCGAAGCAATAGTAAAACTGTTTGTTGGGGTTGACGCTAAATGAGGGCGATTTTTCGTTGTGAAAAGGGCAGCAGGCCATAAAATTTGCGCCCGTTTTCTTAAGTGGCACACGCGCGTCAATCACTTCGACGATGTCGAGACGACTCACAAGATCTTCAATAAAGGTACGAGGTATTAGGCCAGCCATAGTTGGCTATTGTTGACTGAAGAGAGGGGCGTTGTAAAGGCGTTTAAGCGCTGAGAGCAGCCTTAACCAGTTTACTGACAGCACCCATGTCGGCACGGCCTTGAACTTGCGGTTTTACTAGCGCCATCAGCTTACCCATGTCCTGCATGCTGGCTGCGCCGGTTTCGGCTTTAGCGGCAGATACAATGGCGATGATTTCATCATCGGAGAGCGCTTGGGGAAGGAATTCCTGAATGATAGCAAGCTCGGCCTCTTCAATGTCGGCAAGATCTTGACGATCCGCTGACTTGTATTGGTCAAGCGCGTCGCGACGCTGCTTCGACATTTTGTCGAGCACAGCAAGGCAACGGCTATCATCCAGTTCGATTCGCTCATCAACTTCAATGCGTTTAAATTCCGCATTGATCATTCGTAATACGCCGAGGCGGGCTTTCGCGCGATCGCGCATTGCCTGCTTCGTTGCAGCAGAAATAGATTGTTGAACAGCAGAGCTCATCGGTGAATTCCTTTGAGTCGGGTACTAGCCGAAGCTAGTAAGCCAACGATTAGTACATACGTTTCTTATTTCGAGAGTCACGAGAAACTTTCTTCAAGTGACGCTTGACTGCAGCCGCTGCAGCGCGTTGACGCGTAGTTGTTGGCTTTTCGTAAGTCTCACGACTACGAACTTCTGCCAAGATCCCTGCTTTTTCACAACCGCGCTTGAAACGGCGAAGAGCCACGTCAAATGGCTCGTTTTCACGTACTTTAACCGACGGCATTAAACCACCTACCTTAAATAAATAATTAAAAGAAATTGCCCGTATCTAATACACGGGCGCGGCATTCTACTACGATTGCTAGTCACTTTGCAAAGTTGTTTAAAATTCAAGCAGGCGTTTTTTGCCGTTTGAGAAGGAAAGGCGTATCATGCGCGCTACCAACATGTGACCGCTTTATTGGGAGAATTAGTTTGCGCGTTCTTGGGATTGAAACATCCTGTGATGAGACAGGCATAGCCATCTACGACACCGAGCAGGGCATCATTGCTGATGCGCTCCACAGTCAGGTAGCCGTGCATGCAGAGTATGGGGGCGTAGTCCCTGAGTTAGCATCGCGAGATCACATCAAAAAGACTTTACCCTTAATTCGTCAGGTTCTGGCTGAGGCTAATCTGAGCTCCGAAGATATCGACGCTGTTGCCTATACAGCCGGTCCGGGTTTAATTGGCGCTTTAATGGTTGGCGCTTGCCTCGGTAGAGCCTTAGCCTACGGCTGGAATGTTCCAGCGCTGGGTGTCCACCACATGGAAGGCCACCTACTAGCACCAATGCTTGAAGAACAACCGCCTGAATTCCCGTTTGTGGCGTTACTGGTGTCCGGTGGCCATACGCAACTCGTAGATGTTAAGGCTATCGGCCGCTATGAAGTAATCGGCGAGTCGCTGGATGATGCAGCGGGCGAAGCCTTCGATAAAGCCGCTAAGATGCTTGATCTTGATTACCCGGGCGGGCCCGAAATTGCTAGGCTGGCCGAATCGGGTGATCCTCATCGATTCAAATTCCCCCGCCCTATGGTTGATCGTCCTGGACTGGACTTCAGTTTTAGTGGTCTTAAAACCTTTACGCTGAATTTAACGCAAAAGCATACCCTAGATGGCCCACTCCCCGATCAACAGACTATGGCTGATATCGCTGCAGGTTTTGAGCAAGCGGTTGTCGACACCATTGCAATTAAATGCCGAAGGGCGCTTGAGCAGACAGGCTATAAGCGTTTAGTCATGGCAGGCGGGGTCTCCGCTAACCGAAAACTAAGAGCTGAATTAGGACAGAAGCTTGCCGCCGTTAAGGCCTCAGTCTTTTACGCTAGGCCTGAGTTTTGTACCGACAACGGAGCCATGATCGCCTACGCGGGAGCCTGTCGATTGGCGGCAGGGCAGAGCTCTGACTTGTCAGTGATTGCTTACCCTCGCTGGCCAATGGATCAATTGGAGGCTATTGACGATGCAGGATAGTGTCATCCTCGAAGGCTTGGCTGTTGATACGGTCATTGGGGTTTATGATTGGGAACGAAATATAACCCAACGCTTAGTGTTTGATCTAGAGATGGCCTGGGACAATACCCCCGCGGCCAACTCCGATGATATTAAACTTGCCTTGGATTATGCCGAAGTTAGCTCAGCTATCCTCGGTTATGTGAGCGAAACCAGTTTTGAGCTAATTGAGACGGTGGCGGAGCGTGTAGCTGAGCTGATTATTAGTCAATTTGGTGTCTCCGAAGTGAAGCTTAAGCTGTCTAAGCCTGGTGCTGTCCCCGAGGCAACTAATGTTGCGGTCAAGATTGTCCGCAGGGCGAAGGCATGAGAAGGGTTTACCTGGGCTTCGGCAGTAATACCCAGCGTGAGTACTATTTGGCGAAGGGCTTAGAGTTACTGCAGGAAAAAGTCGGTCTGGTGACGGTTTCGCCAGTCTACCGCAGTGCTTCCGTCGGCTTCGATGGCGAGGCCTTTTTCAATTTCTGTGTTGGCGTTAATACCAGTAAGCGTGTCAAAGATTTGAAAGCCATTCTTAAGGAAATTGAGGACAGCTGCGGTCGTGATCGTAACGCGCCAAAGTTTTCGGGGCGGACCTTAGACATCGATATCCTCTATGTTGAGGGAGAAGTCGGTGAAGTGGATGGTGTTGAACTACCTAGGCAGGAAGTTTCCTTAAATGCCTTTGTCCTGAAGCCGCTTGTTGATATTGCTCCAGACCTCAAGGATCCAAGGGATGGCCGCTACTTCCGCGATCAGTGGTCAGTTTATGATAAGACTAAGCAGCCGTTAACTGAGGTATCTGCTGAATTTCTTAGCGTAGTGAATTAACTAAGTGATAGCGTGCGACGGGTTGCTAACGCTTACGCGTTTGCCATCCTCAAGTCGGTAGGCTATCAGCCGTCCGCCCCACACACAGCCACCATCAAGCGCTTCAAGATTCGCCGTAGAGCAATTACCCTCAAGTGCCGCCCAGTGACCGAAAAGTAACTGGTATTGATCCTTTCTCGGCCAACTAAACCAAGCTTGGAAGCTCGTATCTGCGGGGCCAGCTAGATCACTGCACTTAAATTCAAGCTCACCATTCGCGCGAATATAACGCATCCGCGTAAAGTAATTAGTAATGCAACGCAGCCGTGCAGTGCCCTTTAGTTGATCACTCCAAGTGGATGGTTGATTGCCATACATACTGGCGAAGAAACTTCGCCGACTTTGTGGGCTTTGCAGCGCGCAGCTGACTTCGCTCGCTAAATTTAGTGCCTCACTTGCTGTCCAGGTGTGGGGTATACCAGCGTGGGATAGGATGAAGCGATCATCAATGAGTCGCATAAGGGGTTGTTGAAGTAGCCAATCGCAATAGGTAGCTATGTGTTCACTGTTCAGCAGCTGGCCAAAGGTATCTTTACCGCCAGCAGGTTTGCCCAAAAAGTAGGTAGCTAGGAAGTGTAAGTCGTGGTTGCCTAATACGGGAAACACCACGTCTCGATGCTCATATAACCAGTTTAGTGTTGCGAGGTCATTGTCACCGCGATTGATCAAATCGCCGCAGAGGTAAAGCTGATCGCCTTGAGGGCTAAACTCAATGGCTTCGAGAAGGGTCTCAAAGGCACTAAAGCAGCCTTGAATATCACCAATTACCCAACGAGCCATCAGTGCAGGGCGCCAGGTCTTGTTAGTCTGAAGCAGGGGATTTCAACGCGAAAGTGCTCTTGGGAATCGATGTCAATGAAACCATAAGACCCTTGCATCGTACCGGCATTGGTGCCAATCATCGCCCAGCTGGTGTAAGAAAATTGCTCGTCCTGTCCCAGGATGGGTAGTTCACCGACAACGCCTTCACCTTCAACGCGATCTTCGTGTCCGTCCGCGTCAATAATGGTCCATTCACGTGTTAGAAGTTGGATGTTTCGGTTACTGCTATTCGCTATTTCAATGTGATAGGCGAAGGCGTGATGGAAGGTTCTTCCTCGCTCTTCAACGCCCACATATTCGGTTCGAACACTCACTTTTACCTGTTCTGAAATCGTCATTGGGATTTGTTGGCTTCAACGAGGTGATTGGAAAGCGCGACGTACTCAGCAACCGATATGTTCTCCGGTCGTAGCGATAGATCAATACCAATGGACGTAATATCGGCGTTTTGGAGCAGCGGCTTTAGCGAATTTCTAAGCGTCTTTCTTCGCTGATTAAAGGCCGTTCGCACAACCGTGGCAAAGAACTCTTCATCTAGAAGCTTGTCCACCTCGGCACGAGGAACCAGTCGAACGATAGCGCTGTCCACTTTCGGAGGCGGATCGAATGACTCGGGTGGAACGATAAATAGCGGAATAACTTGGCAGAGGTACTGGGTCATCACGCTCAGGCGACCATAGTTATTATCCCCAGGCCCTGCAGCCATGCGGTCAACTACCTCTTTTTGCAGCATGAAGTGCATATCTTTTATGGCACCTGAGAAACTAAGTAGGTGAAAGATAAGCGGTGTGGAAATGTTGTAGGGTAAGTTGCCGACAATACGCAGCGGTTCGCTATCAACGAAGGCGCCGAAGTCAGTCTTGAGTGCATCGGCGTTTACAATATCGAAATTACTGTCTTTCTCGAACTTTACGATGAGCCACGGAATTAAGTCTCTATCCAGCTCAACGGCCGTAACCTTTGCGCCTGCACCAACCAGATCCTCAGTAATAGCTCCCTGTCCGGGGCCAATCTCGACGATTCGATCTGTTTCCTTTGGCGCAACAGAGCGGGTAATGCGAGAAATGATGTTGGCATCATTCAGGAAATTCTGACCGAAACGCTTGCGCATTCGATGGCCATTAACGATCGATTTAGACGACATTCAAACTCCGAAAAAAGATTTATAAATTGCTGTTAGCACTCATTGTAGCTGCATAGTCTAGCGCACACCGTAAACTGCCACAATTTGCGAGTCCCGAGCCTGCAATATCCAGCGCGGTACCGTGATCAACACTGGTGCGAATAAAGGGTAAGCCAAGGGTGACGTTTACCGCATCACCAAACCCCGCATACTTGAGTACTGGCAGGCCTTGATCGTGATACATAGCAAGCACTGCATCAATACCTTCCAGTGCTCTGGGTGTAAAGGCAGTATCGGCGGGGAGGGGGCCTATGAGGTCCAAACCAGCTTCACGAAGGCTGTCTAGAGCGGGTTCGATAATCTCCTGCTCCTCGTGGCCAAGGTGACCCCCTTCGCCAGCATGGGGGTTTAAACCGCAAACTGAGATTCGCGGCTGAGCGATACCAAACTGAGTTTTCAGGCTGTTATGAATAATCGCTAAAACCTGTTTAAGCTCTGGACCGTTGATGGCATCGGCGACAGCTCGCAGAGGGAGGTGTGTGGTGGCAAGACAAACCCGAAGCTTTTCGCAGGCTAGCATCATCACCACCTTTTCAACGCCTGCTCGCTCGGCAAAGAATTCGGTATGACCGCTAAATGGGATTCCTGAGTCATTGATGACGCCCTTATGGACGGGGCAGGTCACAATCGCTCCACGGGAGCTCTGAACAAGCTGAACACTATGTTGGAGCTGAGCGAGTATATAGCCGGCGTTAGCCGTATCAAGCGTGCCTGCCGTGCAGGGGGCTCGCAGTGGAATATGGAAGACTGAGAGCTGGCCAGCCAGCTGGGTTACGGCGTCGCCGGGAGCCCATGGCTGCAGTTCGCAGCTAATTTGGAGTTGCTGAGCACGTTGTTCTAGCAGCGAGATATCGGCTAGGACAACTAGCTTATGAGTACGCTCAACTTGCGCGTACTGCAGGCATAAGTCTGGTCCTATGCCTGCAGGTTCACCGGAGGTTAAGTAGAGATAGCTCACATCAACTCGTCGTAGGGAGCTTTGTAGCTAATATAAGCTTCGTCACGAAGCTCTTGACGCCAGCGCGGCAGTTCATCGTAGAACTTACGGCTACGAATAAAGTTTTCAGCTTGCATCTCGAGGTAACGCTCTGACATATTCTGATCACGGCGACCCGTAACTTCAAGAATGTGCCAACCGAACTGAGAGAGGAATGGCTCGCTGAGTTCGCCCACTTCCAAACTATTCATGGTGGCCTCAAACTGCGGAACGAAGCTGCCTGGCATTGACCAGCCCAGAGAGCCTTCACGGCGAGCACTACCATGGTCTTCAGAAAATTCCGCGGCGAGTTCGCCAAAATCTTCGCCCGCTAAGATACGGTTACGAACTTCGACGAGTTGCTCTCGTGCCTGTTCTTCACTGCGAATTGCGTTGGGGCTAATTAGAATGTGGCGTACTTCGGTTTGTTCAACGACCTGGTCTTCGGCACCACGCTTATTGATAAGCTTAACGATGTGGTAACCGGCGCCAGAGCGGAAGGGCTCAGTGACTTCGCCCACTTCCATATCTTCGACATGGGTCGCGAAGACCGAAGGTAGCTGTTCAATTCTACGCCAGCCTAACTGACCGCCTTCCAACGCATCGGGAGCTTTAGAGTGGGTACGTGCCAAGCCAGCAAAATCATCACCAGCTGAAGCGGCATTGAATACCTGTGTTGATTCCGCTGCTACAGCGTTTAATTCGTCCGTTGTGGCGGTGCTGGATACTGGTAGTAGGATGTGTGCCACGTTGTAGTTGGTCGCAGTCTGGTTCTTGCCCTCGTCGGACTCAAGGAAATTCGTGATTTCCTGCTCGGTAACATTGATACGTGCCGACACAGCGCCCTGCTGAACTTGGTTCAATAGCAGCTCACGACGAATTTGCTCGCGCGCGGCATACCACGACTCGCCAGAAGCCTCGACCGTGGCTCGGAACTGCTCAATAGTCTGACCGTTACCTGCGGCAATTCGTGCTAGCGTTTCTTCGAGTTCGCGTTCGCCAATATTGACGCCAGCTCGACGAGCAACTTCAAGCTCAAGCGCCTCCTCAACCAAACGGTCGAGTAACTGCTTGCGAAGTTCTGAAATAGGTGGCAACTGCTCAGCTGGATACTGAGAGGTAATCTGGTTCAAGCGTGTTTCCAGTTGAGATTCCATAATTACATCATCGTTCACAATCGCGATAACACGATCGAGCACTTGAGCGGCAAAAGCACTAGTTGTAAAGCTGATTAGTAGCGCTGAGAGGACGATCTTTTTAGTTATTTTCATCATAGTCGGTGTAGCCATATATACTGCTTATTAGTTTGTCGACAGGAGATTGACCACTGCCGATACCCTTTAGTTCAATTTGCAGTCGAATTGCACTGCGTTCGCTCAATTGATCAATTTCTGCTGCGGTACCCGCTTCTACCCATTGTTGGTATGCCAAAGCTACTCGCCAACAGCAACTATCGTATTCAATACCTGCCATGAAATCGATACGACGACTGTAGGTGATGTCATGGGTCCAACTACCAAAGGCCGACCAGTTACTCTCCGCAATGGGCGCGTAGACAGATAGGTTGCTTTGATAAGTGTTCCGATCAATCACTTTACCGGTGATTGCGTTAATGCCTTGCCCTCGACGTTGATAGATTACGCCTAAATTGGCAAGCGCTTCACCGTATTTACTGTATTGAAGGTAGCTAGCGGTTTGATTTATCTGATTGTCGGTGGCGTCCCAATTCAAACTTGAGGAAATCCACCATTCATCAAAGAGGTTCAGCTGACCGTCAAACATGATATCGGACTTGTCGCGTCTTAGATACTCAAGTTCTAAAGCTTCTTCGTCTGTTATATCAGGAAGTAAGTCGGGGTTATCGATAACATCCTGAGAAAGCCGAGGTTGTAGGCTTACATAGCGATTTTCGAAGTAGAAGGCCTGTGCCACGCCTACGGTTAACCACTCTTGCCCGCTTTCATTATCGATAAATCGCGAGGTTAAGCCTAGCGTGAGGCGATTGTTATCGCCGATTCTATCGCTACCAGAGAAGCGCTGTGGGTTGAAGAGCTCCTGATAAGTTTGCAACGGCAAGGTCGTATCAAAAATAGGCTGATTACTTTGATCCTTATACGGCACATAGGTATAGAACAACCTTGGCTCGAGGGACATCGCTGCGAAGGCATCGTCTTGATATCGTTCGAAGAATACGCCGCCGTCAATATAACTTACGGGAACCGTTGCCTGCGATTCACTCGAAGCAATAGATCCTTGGCCGAGCTTGCTCAGATCATAGGAAAGCGCGTGCAATGATGAGCCAACTTTCAAATAGCCGGGCAGCCAGTCCTTCTGATAACTTGCGAACACGCTACCGTTAGTTCGGCGACCCTCATCGATATCTAGGTTATCGTAGGCACTGAAGTTGGTGTTGTGAAGGCCGAAGCCTAAGTTCAAACCGGTGAAAAACGGGTAGCTTGCCTCAACGAAGACGTGTGGCATTTGTCGGTAGCGGTTTTGAGTGGTTACCGAGATTGCTTGGTAGCGCCGAGTTTCAACGCCAACGTGGAAAATATCAGTTTGATAGCCCACTGCCGCATGCTGGGCAAGGTTGGTTTGCGCCTCAATATCTAGGCCATAGGTGCCAAGATCACGAAAATAATCAATGTCTGACACTTTCTGGTAGTCGATTCGGGTGTACCAGTTGCGGTCTTCACCACCAACATGATCTACGCCGATAAGCCATCTCGAGTCATCAAACTCTTTGTCGCGCTCCCAGTATGCAGCGCTTAAGTCGGTTTGTTGATAGCGATTTAAGTAGCGAGTTTCCACTTCCATGCCAGCGCCCCGATCAGCAATGTATCGCGGCGTAATGGTGGCGTCATAGTTGGGAGCAAGGTTAACGTAGACAGGCACCGAGAAATCGACACCGTCGCTACCGATTTTTAGTTCAGGGAAAAGTATCCCAGTCATGCGGCGGTCATCGATTGGGAACTGAACCCATGGAAGATAAAGTACCGGTACACCTAATACTTCAAATTTAGCGTCGGTCACCGTGCCGAGACCCGTATTGGTATCAAGTTCTACTGCGTCTGATCTCAAGTACCATTGCTCATTACCTGGCTCGCAGCTAGTAAAGCCGCCATCTTGCAGTTGTAATGAGCTTGCTTCGCTTAATCTAATTGAACCCGCTCTGCCGCGCAGGCCGGAGTCATGAATAACGAACTCCGCCCCCTCGATGGTTGCCTCACCTTCGCTCATAGTCACCGATGCTCGTTCGCCCACAAGAAGCACACCGGGTTCGCGGAAGGTTACATTGCCACTGAGCTCAGCGCGATTTTCACTTTGATTAATACGAGCTAAATCCGCCGTCAGCTGACGAGCGCCTTGGCGAACGAATACGTTGCCCTCCATGACGCTGGTATTACCTTCGTCCTCAAGGCGACTAGTATCTGAACCCGCTAAAAGCGGCGCGTTATCACTGTGATTCTTGGCGAGTTCAAGGTACTCGGCGGGAGGGATATAGGTACCGCAGCAACGGGATCTGACAGTGGCGAGTTGCTCCGGTGATAGTGCTGTCAGAGGCACCCAGTCCAGACGTGAGGCATCAGCCCCAGGTTGGCAGCTAGCAACCGGTGGTTCTGCCACCTCGGCCGAGGCGATGCCTGTGAAGGCGGTGCTGACTATGATTAGCGCAATTCGTTTAAATAACATGTGGTAACTAACGTGAGTCCCTGTGCCGCAGTAAGCAATTATTAGACTGCGTATGATAAACGATGGTTACATGACATCCTAGAACAAATTCGCTATCTAGGGCGGAATTCCCTCCGCTAATAAAGCTTGAAGCGGGTTGTTGAATTTCGAATTGGCACGGATTTTTTAGTGTTTTTTAGTTATGCTTAGCTTAACAACTACTAGAGGCTTGGTAATGAAAGATTTTTGGCTTGCTCCGTCCATTCTGTCCGCAAATTTTGCTCGCCTAGGCGAAGAGGTTGATGCGGTTTTAGAGGCTGGTGCCGATGTGGTGCACTTTGACGTGATGGATAATCATTACGTACCCACTCTCACTATTGGTCCCATGGTGTGTAAAGCACTGCGCGATCACGGGGTGACGGCTCCCATAGATGTCCACCTAATGGTGGAACCGGTTGACGCAATGATTGGTCAGTTTATTGATGCGGGTGCAAGTTATATTACCTTCCATCCCGAGGCCAGCAAGCACGTTGATAGATCATTACAAATGATCCGCGATGGAGGCTGCAAAGCCGGCTTGGTATTTAACCCTGCCACCTCATTGGATGTTCTGGAGTACACCTTGGAAAAGGTTGATATGGTTCTGTTGATGAGCGTCAATCCAGGTTTCGGTGGGCAGAAGTTCATTCCCGCAACGTTAGATAAGCTCCGTAAAGCGCGCGCAATCATTGATCAGTCAGGGCTTGATATTCGCCTTGAAGTGGATGGTGGTGTTGGTCTGGGCAATATCCGCGAAGTGGCCGAAGCGGGAGCGGATACGTTCGTAGCGGGATCGGCTATCTACAATACTGAAGACTACGCGGCAACCATCGCTGCAATGCGTGCCGAGCTGGCGTTAGCAAAGCGCTGAGATTCGTCCGCGTTATAATATTTGGAATGCCTCCTATAACCCACGGTTTTAGTGGTTTTTAGGGGGTTTTTCTTTGTTAAAAGCTGGGGTACACTCGGAGTTAAATAATGATATCGAACTAACCTCGGGCTGCTATGAATACCTCGCTTTTTATGAACTCACCTTTAAACCTTCGATGGCGAAGCTAAACGGACGCACTTTCCTGTCACTGCTAGTCGTTTAACTATTGCTGAGTTCCCTATGAAACCCGATACGTTCCACCAATTCGGCCGTCAAGGCTATAATTATGTCCCGCTTGTACGCGAAGTTGTCGCTGACCTCGATACGCCTGTCTCCTGCTATTTAAAACTCGCTAATGATCCCTATAGTTTTCTGTTCGAATCCGTTGAAGGCGGCGAAAAGTGGGGGCGCTATTCCATTATTGGCTTGCCCTGTGAGCAGGTCTTAAAGGTTTATGGCAAACGGATAGAGATCTCCCGTAACGGTGCGCTTATTGAAGCCTTTGAAGTATCCAATCCGCTGGACTACATCGATGAATATCGCAATCAATTCAACGTTCCTGAGATAGAAGGTCTGCCGCGCTTCCATGGCGGTTTAGTCGGCTATTTCTCCTATGATACGGTGCGCTTGGTAGAGCCTAAGTTACAGGGTGTGGAGCTCGACCGCGAGATTGATACCCCTGATATACTAATGATGCTCGCGAGAGATGTGATTGTGTTTGATAATCTATCGGGCACGCTGAAAATTATTACTCACGCTAATCCCACCGAGAACGGTTCCTTCGAGCAAGCGCAGGCGCGCTTAAAATCAATCGAAGCCAAATTAAAATCGGCGCAAACTTCCGTGGGTCATATCTCGCTGGATGATGACGCCACCATCGAAGATGAAGTTCGACTGCACACCAGTGAGCAGGATTTCAAGGCGGCCGTAAATCAGGTTAAGGAGTACGTACTTGCGGGCGATACCATGCAAGTTGTGCTATCCCAGCGGATGTCCATGGCCTTTAAACACTCGGCGACTGACCTATACCGCGCCTTGCGTCTGCTGAATCCGTCACCCTATATGTATTGCCTTAATCTAGAGGATCACCATGTAGTGGGATCGTCACCGGAAATTCTAGCTAGATTAGAGCAGGGTGAAGTCACCGTCCGACCTATTGCCGGTACCCGTAAGCGCGGTAAAACGGAAGCTGATGACAAAGCGCTAGAGGCTGATTTACTGGCAGATCCTAAGGAGATTGCTGAGCACCTGATGTTGATCGATCTCGGGAGAAATGATGTGGGACGTGTTGCGGAGAGCGGCAGTGTGAAACTCACTGAAAAGATGGTGGTGGAACGTTACTCGCACGTGATGCACATCACCTCCAATGTCACCGGCAAATTACGCGATGGTCTAGGTTGTATGGATGTCCTTCGAGCTGCCATGCCAGCAGGCACGCTAAGTGGCGCACCAAAGGTGCGAGCAATGGAGATCATCGATGAGCTGGAAAGCAGCCACCGAGGCATCTACGGCGGAGCAGTGGGCTATATTGGCTGGAATGGCAACATGGACACGGCTATTGCTATTCGCACCGCTGTACTAAAGGACGAGCGACTTTATGTTCAGGCCGGCGCTGGCGTGGTCGCCGATTCGCAACCTGACTTGGAATGGCAAGAAACTCGAAATAAGGCACGCGCTGTGCTGCGAGCAGCCTCAATGCTAACGGCCAATACGGAGCAGCAGGCATGATTTTAATGATCGACAATTATGACTCGTTCACCTACAACATTGTGCAGTATCTAGCTGAGCTGAAGGCTGACGTTAAAGTTATTCGAAATGATGAGTTGTCAGTTGCCCAAATAGAGGCGCTGCAGCCAGAGAAGATTATCATTTCACCGGGGCCCTGTACCCCGAATGAAGCGGGTGTCTCCATGGCAGTGATTGAGCACTTTAAGGGGAAGCTTCCTATCCTGGGCGTCTGTTTAGGGCATCAAAGTATCGGCCAAGTATTCGGTGGCAAAATTGTTCGCGCCGCGCAGGTAATGCACGGTAAGACTAGTCCTATTTACCACCGCGATGTTGGTGTTTTTGCGGGACTTCCACAGGGCTTCACGGCCACCCGATATCACAGTTTGGTGATTGATAAAGCGTCGGTACCTGATTGTCTGGAAGTGACCGCATGGACTCAAGATGAGCATGGCAACATGGAAGAAATCATGGGAGTTCGCCACCGCGAATTGGATATCGAAGGGGTGCAATATCACCCTGAATCAATTCTCTCCCAGCATGGTCACGATCAGTTCGATCGATTCTTAAAGGGGACGCGCTAATGGCGGTTAAAACAGCACTCGAGTGCTTGCTGAATAATCAGCCACTCAGCAACGATCAGATGCGAGCAGCCATGCTGTCGCTAATGAGTGGAGAAGTATCCAACGAGTTAATCTCCGGGTTCTTGGTGGCGTTAAGGCTTCGAGGTGAATCGCCAGGTCAGATTGCCGCCGCAGCAGGGGTGATGCGTAGCTTAATGTCTCCGGTAGAGATCAAGTCTCAGAATGCCGTAGATATCGTGGGAACCGGCGGCGATGGCGCCAATCTGTTTAATGTTTCTACCGCGGCCTCGGTAGTAGTGGCCGCCGCAGGCGTCACCGTGGCGAAGCACGGTAATAGAAGTGTATCCAGTAGTTCCGGCTCGGCCGATGTATTGGAAGCGGCTGGCGTTAATTTGAACCTTCAAGGCGCTGCGCTGGCGCGCTGTATTGACGAGGTGGGGCTGGGCTTCATGTGCGCCATTAATCATCATCCGTCAATGAAGTACGCCATTCCAGCAAGAAAAGCCTTGGGTGTTCGCACCGTATTTAATTTGTTGGGGCCGCTAACTAATCCCGCGTCTGTCCGTCGCCAATTAGTGGGAGTGTTTGATGAAGCTTGGGTCGTTCCAGTGGCTCAGGCGCTGTTGGAACTAGGCTCAGAGCATGCCATTGTCGTGCATTCGGGCGACGGGCTAGATGAATTCTCGCTAGCCGCGAGTAATTCAGTTGCTGAACTTCGCGATGGTGTAATCCGTGAGTACCAATTATCCGCCAGTGATGTGGGCTTAGAGGCGTTAGCCGATATCAGCGCGCTGTGTGTCAACGGGCCGACAGAGAGTTTGTCGATGTTACAGCGGGCGCTGAAAGGTGATCATGAATCGGCCGCACAGATGGTTGCGTTTAACGCCGGAGCGGCGCTCTATGTTGCGGGGGCTGCAGATTCTATTAAAGAGGGCGTTACCGTTGCATTGGACGTGATCGCCTCGGGCGTTGCCAGTGAGAAGTTAAAGGAATTAGCTGAGTTTAGTCAGCTGTTAGGAGAGTTTTCGTGAGCGTACCTACGGTATTAGAGAAGATTGTCGCGCATAAGTTGATGGAAGTCGAAGAGCGGAAGCGCCTCTTGCCTCAGGAAAAGTTAACGTTAATGCTTAAGGAACTTAGCCCGTGTCGCGGTTTTGTGGCTCAGCTAAAAGATCGCGCCGAAAAGTTGGGTGCTGGCGTGATTGCCGAGGTGAAAAAGGCGTCACCGAGTAAAGGTATTATCCGCGAGAATTTTATCCCAAAGGAAATCGCAAGAGCCTACGAAGATCATGGTGCCGCCTGTTTGTCGGTACTCACCGATATCGCCTTTTTTAAGGGGTCTGATGACTACCTAAAACAGGTTCGCGAAGAGGTTAATTTGCCTATTCTGCGTAAGGATTTTGTTGTTGATGCGTACCAGATTTGGGAATCAAGACTACTTGGTGCGGACTGTATTTTGCTTATTGTGGCGATTCTTTCCGATGAGCAATTAGCTAAATTCCACGGTTTAGCTACAAAGCTTGGAATGAATGTGCTCATCGAAGTTCACGATGCGGATGAATTGGAGTCTGCGTTACGCGTCAATCCGAGCTTAGTTGGGATTAATAATCGTAATCTGCACAATTTTGAGACCTCGTTAGAAACCACTACTGCATTGTTGGAGCGTATTCCTGAAGGTTGTACCGTCGTGACGGAAAGTGGTATTCACACCGCTGAAGACGTAGCCTTGATGCGAGCGAATAATGTCTCAGCGTTCTTGGTGGGCGAGGCATTTATGCGGGCGGAGAACCCGGGGCACCAGTTGGCAAAATTGTTTTTTCCAGCGGCTTAGTATAGAAAGCTCACAAGCCAAAGGAATTTTCGATATATTTAGTTCACGATCAGTGAAGAGTATCGGCTCTTCACTGAACTAATTATTAAATCAGACTGACCAGACTTTCCTGCTCTACGAAGTTTTACTAAGGTTCAAAATCGATAAGCCAAGGTCGTCATAACCTTTGCCACCTCAGACATTCCTCGTTTAATTGGAGCGGGGAACTCATACCCCCCAGCCGCCAACGCCGCCTCACCATGGCGAAGTTCATCCTCATGCATCTGCTCTAGCACCGCCCGAGTTCGTTGATCGTCTTCCGGGAGTTTCTCTAAATGAGAGCTTAGGTGTCCGCAGACTAAGTCTTCAGTTGCCGCAACAAAGCCCAAGCTAACCTTATCCGAGACAAGTCCAGCAGTCGCTCCAATGGCAAATGACATGCCGTACCATAGCGGGTTGAGAACGCTCGGTTTAGCGTCTAGCTCGTAAAGACGCTCTTCACACCACACCAGGTGGTCAACTTCTTCGGCTGCAGCGTGCTCCATTTCCTGGCGAACTTCCGGCAGCTTTGCAGTGAGAGCCTGGCCTTGATAAAGCGCCTGAGCACAGACTTCACCCGCGTGGTTTACGCGCATCAGGCCGGCAACGTGAGCACGCTCAGAATCATTCAGTTCGCAATGACGCTGTTGTCTGGCCGGCGAGGGACGGTCACTTGCCTGTTCACCGGCAGCAATAGTACGAAGCGCTCTATCACTTTGGGTAATAAATTTATCAATGACACTAAGGTTAATCATGCGGCGGGCTCCTTAATCACAATGTCATGGGTGATGTTCACCCCACCGCGAGTAAGCATAATGGAGGCGGAGCAATACTTTTCGGACGAGAGCTTGACCGCACGTTCCACTAGGGCAGTCTTGATATTACTGCCGGTAACGATAAATCTCAGGTGGATATCGGTGAACACAGCGGGTGTCTCATCGGCTCGATTGGCACTGACTTCTACATCAACGGCGTTCACATCCTGCTTCGCTTTCTTAAGAATACCTACTACGTCGAAGCTGGCGCATCCTGATAATCCCATCAAAATGAGCTCCATTGGGCGTGCTCCTGCATTCTCACCGCCGGCATTCGGTGCGCCATCCATAAGAACTTGATGACCACTGCCCGATGTTGCTAAGAACTTAACGTCGCCTTGCCAACTGAGTTTTGATTCCATTTTTTTCTTCCAAATCAATGTATTAAGGAGTTTCAGCTAATATAACATAAAGAAAATTAGAGCCTAGTTCACAAACAAATGATTTATCGCCTGAAACTAGTAGTCATGTTAGTTTGATTAATCTCATAATAGCGATAAGATAAACAATAATAACTTTAAACCTAGGAGCTATACGTATGGTCTCAAGTTTTCGGCCCATTATTTCGCCGGTAGACAAGTTTAGCGACTTCTTGAATCACTGCCATCGTCGCCGCTACCCTGCGAAGAGTACGGTAATTTATGCTGGTGATCGGCCCGACGCGCTGTACTTTATTATCAAGGGTTCTGTAACCGTATTGATTGAAGATGAGGACGAAGGGCGCGAGATGATCGTTGCTTACCTCAATTCTGGTGATTTCTTCGGAGAAATGGGCCTATTCAGTGAAGAGCCTACTCGCTCTGCGTGGGTCCGTGCGAAAACGGAATGTGAAGTTGCCGAAATTAGTTTCGCCCGCTTCCGTGAAGTTAGTCACCAACATCCTGAGGTTTTAGAGGCGCTTTGCCAACAGATGGCTCATCGTCTGCGTGAAACCACACAGAAAGTGGGTAATCTAGCGTTCTTAGATGTGACCGGTCGCGTAGCGCGTACTTTGTTGGATTTGGCGAAACAGCCAGATGCGATGACGCACCCAGATGGTATGCAGATCAAGATCACTCGTCAGGAAATCGGTCGTATCGTTGGTTGTTCACGTGAGATGGTAGGTCGAGTTCTCAAGAATCTTGAGGAACAGGAACTGGTGTCAGTTAGCGGCAAAACGATGGTGGTATACGGCACTCGCTAATCGCCTAGGCCAATTTTCACCAGCCAATAAAAAAGCAGCCCTCAAGGCTGCTTTTTCGTTTCCGAGATTCGCCGCTAGCGAATGGCTTTAAAGCCAATATCCGTGCGGTGATACTCGTCTTCCCAAGTTATCTTCTCTACGCCGTTATAGGCTGCTTGCTGCGCCTCGGCAACCGTGTCGCCAAGCGCAACAACGCACAGTACTCGTCCGCCCGCGGTAACTACTTCATCACCTTGGATGGAGGTACCTGCGTGGAAGACTTTGCTGACGGTGTCTGCGTCTTCGATACCTGAAATAACCCGAGACTTCGCATAGCTGAACGGATAACCGCCGGCGGCCATCACTACTCCCAGTGCATAACGTTCGTCCCACTCAGCCGATTCGCTAGCCAGGGACCCTTGAGTGGCCGCTAAGCAGTGGGCTACCAAGTCACTCTTCATGCGCGACATGATAGGTTGAGTTTCAGGGTCACCAAAGCGAACATTGAACTCTAGAACCTTAGGAATACCATCGGCGTCAATCATCAAACCAGCGTAGAGGAAGCCGCGGAAGTAATTTCCCTCGGCGTTCATTCCTTTTACCGTTGGATAGATAACTTCTTTCATCACTCGCTGGTGCATTGAACTATCTACTAATGGCGCTGGGGAGTAGGCACCCATGCCGCCGGTATTCGGGCCTAAATCACCGTTGTCGCGGGCTTTATGGTCCTGGCTGGTCGCCATAGGCAACACGTCTTCGCCATCCACCATCACGATGAACGAGGCTTCCTCGCCGGCGAGGAATTCCTCAATCACAACTCGACTTCCCGCATCGCCGAAGGCGTTGTCTTGAAGCATGTCCGTAACGGCTTGCTTTGCCTCATCGGTGCTCTGAGCCACTACCACGCCTTTGCCGGCCGCCAAGCCATCAGCTTTGACAACGATTGGTGCGCCTTTCTCATCAATATAAGCATGCGCTGGGGCAACTTCCGTAAACACTTCGTAGAAAGCCGTTGGAATGTCGTGGCGCGCGAGGAAGTCTTTGGCAAACTGCTTAGATCCCTCTAATTGTGCAGCGCCTGAACGTGGGCCGAAGATTGCTAAGCCCGCCGCTTCAAAGGCATCTACAATGCCATCTACTAACGGTTGCTCTGGACCAACGATAGTTAGCCCGATGTTATTATCCTTCGCCCAACTAATCGCTTCAGCGTGGTTGCTGACGTCAAAGCTAACGTTGCTGAGTTGTGGATCAAGTGCCGTGCCGGCGTTACCCGGTGCTACAAATACATGCTCTGCAAGTGGGCTCTGAACACACTTCCATGCCAGGGCATGCTCACGACCACCGCTACCAATAACTAATATGTTCATATTTCGACTCCTTAGTGGCGGAAGTGGCGAACGCCGGTGAATACCATCGCGATACCATGTTCGTCAGCCGCGGCGATAACTTCTTCGTCGCGCATTGAACCGCCCGGTTGAATGATCGCCTTAATGCCTGCAGCGGCGGCAGCGTCAATGCCATCTCTAAACGGGAAGAAGGCGTCAGAGGCCATCACTGAGCCCTCTACGACCAAGTTTTCGTCAGCCGCCTTGATGGCCGCAATCTTAGCGGAGTAAACGCGGCTCATTTGTCCTGCGCCCACACCAATCGTCATGCCATCATTTACATACACGATAGCATTGGATTTCACGTAGTTAGCAACGTTCCATGCAAACAGTAAGTCACGGATTTGCTCCTCAGTTGGGGCGATCTTACTAACGATTTTAAGATCATCTGCAGTGATAGGTTTAAGGTCGCGATCTTGGATAAGTAGTCCGCCGTTGACGCGTTTGAAGTCGTAAGCAGCGCCTTGCTCAGTTAAGTCGCCACAGCTAAGAAGACGAACATTCGCCTTCGTTGCAACCACCGCGGCGGCTTGCTCACTCACGCTCGGAGCGATAATAACTTCAACAAACTGGCGATCGATAATCGCTTGGGCGGTGTCTGCATCGAGTTCACGGTTGAATGCGATAATGCCGCCAAAGGCAGAAGTTGGGTCAGTGCTAAACGCGCGATCATAGGCGTTTGTGATGTTCGAACCAATTGCGACACCACAGGGGTTTGCGTGCTTAACAATTACACAGGCTGGCTCTTCGAAACATTTAACGCATTCAAGTGCGGCGTCAGTATCCGCGATGTTATTGAATGACAGTGCTTTACCATTGAGCTGAACTGCGCTGGCAACACTGGCTTCCTTTAAGTCGTGTTCGCGATAGAACGCTGCGCGCTGATGTGGGTTCTCACCGTAACGGAGGTCTTCAGTTTTAACGAACTGACGGTTGAATGTGGTTGGGAAGGCGTCGCTTGGCGCGTCGTCCTCTAGTGCTCCCAGGTAGTTAGCGATAGCACCGTCGTAATCTGCGGTATGGGCAAAGGCCTTTGCGGCGAGCTCGCGTTTCAATGCGGTGCTTAAACCCTTGTCTGCCTTGAGTTCGTCAATGATACGGCCGTAGTCACCAGCATCAACAACAATGCCCACATACTTGTGGTTCTTGGCCGCTGCACGAACCATGGTTGGGCCACCGATATCGATGTTCTCAATAGCATGGTCAAGCGAACAGTCAGGCTTAGCGATGGTTTCGCGGAATGGGTAGAGGTTTACCACGACCATGTCGATGTAGCCGATACCATGCGTTGCTGCAGTCTCGTCATCTTGGCCACGACGCGCAAGAATACCGCCGTGAATGGTTGGGTGAAGCGTTTTAACTCGACCATCCATGATTTCTGGGAAACCTGTGACCTTAGCCACCTCAGTAACAGCAATACCCTCGTTGCTTAGTAGCTTAAACGTTCCGCCAGTGGAGAGAATTTCTACACCTTGGGCGACTAGTTCACGAGCAAAATCGACGACACCTGATTTATCTGACACGCTAATTAGCGCGCGTTTAACAGCAGTTACTGACATGAGAGCCTCTAGTAGTGGTACATAGTAAAGGTGGAATTTTACAAAAACGGCGGCAACATGTCGCAGCAACTATTACCATTTGCAGAGTTAGTTTTTTAGGTGAGAAGAAATAGCGAAGGAGGGGAGATCTTTGGGGGCGAAGCGAAACGCTTGACTACCCCCAAGGGGAGGACTTAAAGCATATCGTAACGTTTGAGCTTTTTACGAAGTGTGCCTCGGTTTAGGCCCATGATGCTGGCGGCACGAGATTGATTATTCTTGGTAAATTTCATCACCGCTTCTAAGAGAGGTTCTTCAACTTCATTCATGACCATGTCATAAATTTCGCTGGGTTCCTGACCTTCTAGGGCCATGAAATAATTGCGCATTGAACGGGCTACCGAGTCGCGTAGTGTTGGGTAATCTTCAACGTTGGCCTCGGTGGCCTTTAACAGCTGTTCACTCATGCTCTGAGTTCCTCTCCTATTAGGTCTTCTTTTTAGCTAAAAAAATTAGAAATTGTTTGTAGTTGTTCTGTTTCATCGTTGATGCCGTTAAACATCTTTATAAATTCTCGATCCGCACCTACTGGCTTCAGATACCAGTTCACATGCTTGCGCGCAATCCTGTACCCCATGACTGGGCCATAGAATTCATGCAATTGTTTGATGTGATCGAGGAGAATCTCGGCTTGTTCTGTGCGGCTAATGGTTGGTAAGCGTTCACCGCTGGCTAAGAAATGATTGATTTCACGAAATAACCACGGGTTTCCCTGTGCGGCTCTGCCGATCATTACTGCCTTAGCGCCGGTGAATTCTATCACTTCTTTTGCCTTTTCAGGCGTCTCAATATCACCGTTTGCGGCAACAGGGATATCAACGGCTTCAACAATCTGACGAATGGTTTCGTATTCAGCCTCACCTTGGTATTTACAGGCGCGAGTACGACCATGAACCGCAAGAGACTTGATCCCTGCGTCTTCCGCAATCCGTGCAATCGTAACGCCATTGCGCTGATCTGGAGACCAGCCCGTTCGGATCTTCAACGAGACGGGAACGTCCACGGCGGCAACCACCGCATGAAGAATCTCCGTTACCAGTGCCTCGTCCTTTAACAGTGCAGACCCAGCAGCCTTCTTGCAGACCTTCTTGGCGGGGCAGCCCATGTTAATGTCGATGATCTGAGCGCCAAGTTGTTGGGTCATCTGTGCCGCATTAGCCAACATTTCAGCATCACCTCCGGCAATCTGAATCGCCTTCGGCGTGACTTCGTTGTCGTGACGAAGTCGATGTCGGCTCTTGTTTGAGTTCCATAGCGATACGTCGGATGTCAGCATTTCACCCACCACGAGGCCCGCACCCATTCGATGGCATAAGCGACGAAACGGCAAATCCGTGACGCCTGCCATGGGGGCAAGTATGGTTGGGTTCGATAACTGATAGGGACCTATGGAATACATCTCAATAGCCATTTGTTCTGGGCGAGCGATTCTAGCTTATGACGCCGCTAAGCAAAAGAAGTTTGAGTGAAAAAAGATCAGTTTTTTACGATGTAAGCCTGGTAGCTGGTTGCGATATCTCCAGGATCCGCAACATAGAGCTGAAGCTGGATGATTTCATTGGGTTCTAGCTGATCAATGGGGCCCGTTTTTAACAACTGGCGGATGTCATAATTCAACGTGTCTACTGGAATGCCGCTAGCGCTGCTGAATTCCAATTGAAGCCCCGGTACTCGCTGAGGAAAAGCGGCGTTATTACGCAGGCTGATGTTGACGTTTAATAAACCCGCTGTGTCATCGGCTTCAAGGTCGAAGGCAATAATTTCAATCGCCTGGATATCATCGTAAGTTGGTAGTTCGCAACTGAGGAGCTCACACGCCTGCTGATAATAAGGTCGATATTGCTCCATAGCAGACCAGGCAGGTAGCTTGATCCAAGCTATCTGGGCGCCGAGAACTGCGATGAGTAGCAGTGAAATACAGCTCCAGAGCAGGGTTGGTAGGCGGTTAGAGCTCTGCAGTTGCAGGTCCATTTCGGCAAGATGGGGCTGATATTCGTCGTCATGAAGATTTTCGGCTTCGTTGTCGTCGCTGACGTCTGAGTGAGTGTACTCGTATTCGTCCTCGGACAGCTCTTCTTCCAGCACCGTTGTGTCAATGTGAATGGATTCATCCTGCTCGACTTTATCGGCCACTTCAGCGTCATCGATTCCGTTTATCGCGGCAGTATCTTCAGGCGCAATAGAGTCGTTAAGAGGGCCCACTTCAGAGTCATCGCTCAGCTGGGATTCAGGTTGAATAGTATCGCCAATGTCCGATTCTTCCTCGGGGATTTCTTCAGCGGAGGCTTCGTCGGTTATCACTTCCTCTGAGGAGACATCATCGGTAACAGATACGTCACGGATAGCGTCGTGAGAACCGTTGTCGGCTGGGTCCTCTGTGTCCTCTAACGCTTCTAATTCATCAGGGTTGGCTGTGGAATCTGATACGCTAGAACTCTTGTCAGTGAAGGAGTTCTCAGAGCTTGCTTCCTGATTGGCATCAGAGGCGTCGTCCAATTCTTCGGCTTCCGCGTCGACGCCGTCATTAGTTGGTTTCGGTGGTTGGCTGAGCACTTCGATAGTAGGGATGTCATTAAAGTTGATGTCTTCAGACAGCTCACTGGTGAGTGACTCATCATCGACAGTGCTTAGGTTTAGGTTGGCAAAAAACTCGGAACTGATGCTAGGTTCTTGGCGTTCGTGGTTCTCTGGAGATGCTTGGTGTTCCTGAGTGTCTAAAGACTTCTCGCTTTCTTTAAAAGCGGTTGAAGATTCGAGTGCTTGCTCGTGCTCCGCAAACTTCGACTCTTGGTATCTAGACTCGGATTCTGTGCCGTTAACTTCAATCTCGATCTCATGCTCTGTAACTTCAACTTCAACTTCAACTTCAAACTCAGATTCTTCACCTTTAATTTCAGGCTCGTCGTATCCCTTTTCCGATAGCTGATCGTTGTCAGCCGTATCTTGCTGACGTTCAGAAACCTGCGTCTCTTCTGGGGCATCAGCTGCTTCAGCTGGGTGATCAGAACCTGAAATGTGTTCTTGATCTGAAGTATGGTCTAATTCAGGAAGGTTATCTGCTTGTGAAGTAGTCGAATCTTGTTCCGAGATATTCTCTGGACGAGCGTTAGACTCAGACCCCAACGGACTCTTCAGCTCACCTTGAGCTTCTGGGTAATCGTCTTCGTTACTGACAACTTGATCGGCGAGTAGTGAATTAAGCTCGCTGTCGATCTCACGGAAGATATCATCGTCGATTTCGGGGAGTTCGTCGTCACTACCAGAGCGTTCGGCATCAAGCTCGGCTAAAGCTATGAGTTCGTCATCTAACCAATCAGCGGAGTCAATTTGCCCGGGCTGAACAGGAGCGATGTCATCCACAGCGTACGCGAGGTCTTCGAAGTAACCCTCAAATTCCACATTGTCAGCGATGGGCGATACCTGAGACGCGGCACTAAAAACCTTTTGGCACGAACCACAGCGCACGTGACCATCTGCTTGAGCTAGCATAGCTTTACTCACATAGAAGCGAGCTTTGCAGGCTGGACAGAAAACGATGTAGTTGTGTGTCTTGCTCATGTTTTTAGGGTGCTTATTTTATTCTTATTCCGTCGAGTCTAGCCCATCCGTCTTGCAGGGTCACGGGATTCCACTTAATGGCGTGTTCGTACGATTTAGCAACGATCTCAGCTTGCTCAGCTAGCAGTCCGCTGAGGACGATCTTTCCGCCAATCTTAGTTTGTCCAATGAGTTTATCGGATAAAGCCTCTAACGGGCCAGCAAGAATATTGGCGATTGTGACATCGGCCATAACCTCAGGCGCATCCTCGGGGAGAAAGACACTGATTCGCTTCGGGTCAACGTGATTGCGCGTCGCGTTTTCGTACGTGGCATCAACAGCTTGAGGGTCGATATCAACACCGACAGCTGTGTCTGCACCCAGCAGCAGTGCAGCGATGGCTAAAATACCGCTGCCGCAGCCAAAATCTAACACCAGTTCACCATTCCAGGACTGTTCGTCAAGCCACTTTAGGCATAGCGATGTAGTGGGGTGGGTTCCGGTACCGAAGGCCAAGCCTGGATCAAGCATGAGGTTCACGGCATTTGGGTTGGGCGCTTCCTTCCAGCTAGGGCAAATCCACAGGCGCTCACCAAATTGCATGGGGTGGTAATTATCCATCCATGCACGCTCCCAATCCTTGTTCTCGAGGATCTCTGCGCGGTAGCTAGGTAATTCGCCAGTCCAATGCTCTTGGATGACATTGATTAGGGCATCGACATTGATGTCAGCGTCATACAGTGCGGTGATCTGGGTGTTAGACCATAGCGGTGTTTCGCCAACACCAGGTTCCAGAACTGGCTCATCCTCATTGTCACGAAGCGTGATAGCGTGTGACCCGGTGGCCAATAGAAGATCTTCAAAAGCTTCGACATCGCTACGTTGTAAATCGAACTTAATTTGCAACCAGTTCATGGTATTAACGTCCTCAGAAAGTAATGAGGAGAGTTTAACAGCTCCAATAAAAAAGGCGCAGAACAATCTGCGCCTTTGATGTGGGTAGACTAACGTTTACATTCCCAGTTTCTTCTCAAGGTAGTGGATGTTGATACCACCTTTCATGAATTCAGGATCAGTCACTAGATCCACCTGAAGAGGGATGTTGGTCTTAATACCCTGAACTACCGTTTCGCCCAATGCGCGCTCGGTTCGCTTTAAGGCTTCTGCACGGGTATCGCCCCAGCAGATGACTTTAGCAATTAACGAATCGTAGTTAGGTGGCACGGTGTAACCACTGTAAAGGTGTGAGTCAACGCGCACGCCAAGGCCGCCTGGTGCGTGGAAGACATCAACTTTACCAGGACTTGGTAGGAAGCGCTCAGGATCTTCGGCGTTGATACGACACTCGAAGGCGTGACCTTTAATTTCAATCTGATCCTGGGTGTAGGACAGTGGTAGACCCGCTGCAATCAGCAGCTGTTCCTTAACAATGTCAACACCAGTAACCATTTCCGTTACCGGGTGCTCAACCTGAACTCGAGTGTTCATTTCAATGAAATAGAACTTACCGTTTTCGTAGAGGAACTCGAAGGTACCGGCGCCTGCGTAACCAATCTTCTTACAGGCATCAGTGCAGGCTTTTTGAACCTGCGCACGAGCTTCATCATCAATGAATGGCGCTGGCGCTTCTTCAAGCACCTTTTGATGGCGGCGCTGAAGTGAGCAATCGCGGTCACCCAAGTGAATTGCGTTGCCGTGCTTATCTGACAGAACTTGAATCTCAACGTGGCGAGGAGTCTGAAGGAATTTCTCCATGTAGACAGTGCCATCGCCGAACGCTGCTGCGGCTTCGGCCTTTGTTACCGCAATAGAATTGATGAGTTCAGATTTCTCGTGAACTACGCGCATTCCTCGACCACCACCGCCAGCAGCGGCTTTAATGATAACAGGTAGGCCAATTTCGTCGGCGAGACGTTCATTACGGGCAGGATCGTCGTTGAGTGGGCCGTTGGAGCCCGGCACGGTTGGTACTTGCGCTTCAATCATTGCTTCAATCGCAGCAACTTTGTCGCCCATTTTACGAATCACCTCAGCGCTAGGGCCGATAAAGGTGAAACCGCTGTTTTCGACCTGCTCTGCGAAATCCGCATTCTCAGCGAGGAAACCGTATCCAGGGTGAACAGAGTCTGCACCGGTAATTTCCATGGCTGCGATAATAGCAGGAATGTTCAGGTAACTCTGTGGCGACGGATTAGGACCAATGCAAACCGACTCATCGGCCAGCCTAACGTGCTTAAGGTCGCGATCCACAACGGAGTGCACGGCTACAGTTTTGATGTCGAGCTCTTTACAGGCTCGCAAAACTCGAAGTGCAATCTCGCCGCGGTTTGCGATGAGAACTTTCTTCAACATAAGTGAAACCTCGAATTAAGCAATAACGATAAGTGGCTGGTCGAATTCAACTGGAGAGCCATCTTGAACAAGAATAGCTTCTACCACGCCAGATTTATCAGCTTCAATCTGATTCATCATCTTCATTGCTTCAACGATACATACCACATCACCGGCTTTAACAGTTTGTCCTACTGTGACAAATGGTGCTGAACCAGGAGCTGGAGCGCCGTAGAAAGTACCGACCATAGGCGACTTCAGTGCGTCTACTGGTGCGGCTGCTTCAACTGGAGCTGCTACGGGGGCTGGTGCTGCTGCAGGCGCGGCTGCTGGAGCCATGACTGGCGCGGCAACGGGTGCAACGGCTACGCCACTTCCACGGCTGATGCGAACCGATTCTTCGCCTTCTTTAATTTCAATTTCACCGATATCTGATTCTTCGAGCAGTTCGATTAGTTTTTTAATTTTACGAATGTCCATGACTTTTAACTCTCTAATTAGGTGAGCGGAAACAAATCTATTTCAATTAGTGTTGTGCTAGGGCGGTAATGATGCCGTTGAGTGCCACGTCGTAACTTTGTGGACCAAAACCAACAACAACGCCTTGGGCAATATCACTAAGGAATGAGTGATGACGAAACTCCTCACGACTATGAGGGTTCGACAAGTGAATTTCGGTAAACGGGATACCAACTGCTAACAGCGCGTCGCGAAGGGCAACGCTAGTATGGGTATATGCAGCGGGGTTGATCAGAATGTGGCAGATGCCTTCACTAGCCGCCTGTTGGATACGGTCAACTAGGGCGCCCTCGTGATTGCTTTGGAAGCTCAACAACTCATGACCCGAAGCTTGAGCGAGATCACGCAAGCGAGCGTTGATGTCTTCTAGGCTATCTGAACCATATATTTCAGGCTCACGCGTTCCTAGGAGGTTGAGGTTGGGACCATGTAAAAGTAACAACGAAGACATTTTTGTGACCAGTCAGTTCTGATTTCTGCTAATTTTGCAGTAAAACCAGAACTCTGTCCAATAAAAAGTGTAACTTCGTGGCAGTTTGATGAAATTTGTGACATTTAGCTACAATTTCAAACGCACGTTTGAGGTTGTGTCAGCCTTAAACGTGACTTATTTTGCTGAAATAGTCTCTAAAACAATGCTCTGGGTGAGTAATTGTGGCAGCACAATACCGGCTCCGTTGGCGTTGGGATAGTACACATAAAGCGGAACACCAGCGCGGCCGTAGCTACTAAGGTAGCGACTAATGTTCTCATCGGCAGAGGTCCAATCGGCCTCAATTAAGGTGACATTGTTCGCCGCAAACGCCGCTTGTACATCGTCGTCATTTAATGCTCGCTTGTTAGCGAGGCAGGTTATGCACCAAGCAGCGGTAACATCAACGAATACAGGTCCCTCTAGGCGTGCTTCCCGTAAGGTAACTTCCGAGTAGCTTACCCAATTACTAGTAGTTGGTTCGCTGGGTTTAGCAACGTACACCGCAAGCAGCACCAGCACGAGTCCCGATAACTTCGCTCCCTTTGAAGTCATGTTTATCAACCATAGAGCCAAAGCAATAAGGAGGGCGCCTAGGGCAATCATCGTTAAGCCCGTAACACCGGTTTGCTGACCCACTACCCAGAGTAGGTAGAGTGCGGTGGCGAGGAGCGGGAAAACCATAAACTCGCGAACTTTGACCATCCAGAGGCCAGGTCGTGGCAGTCGTTGAATGAGTCCTGGCCAGTAGCTGAGTACCAGAATTGGCGCCGCCATACCAAAGCCAATGGCGATGAAGATAGCAAAGGTCGCAGCGGCGGATTGAGTTAGTGCTGCGCCCATTGCGGCGCCCATAAAAGGAGCCGTACAAGGGCTAGCAACCACGACTGCCAGGAGCCCAGTGAAGAAACTCGCTGATTTTGAGTGACCCTGCTGGAGTTCAGATCCTGCACCCATCAAGCGCTGTGCTAGTGGCATATCCAATGCTAGAACTAGCGCCATCGCGACAAAAAGATAGATTAAGATGGTTACCATGATGGGCGATTGGAGATGGAATCCCCAGCCAACTTTTTGACCAGCTAGTGCGAGGGCGACGATCACCACGGCAAAAAGCAAAAAGCTTAAGACCACACCAGCGGTGTAAATCCAAGCGTGTTGTTTGGCAGAGGCTCCAGCATTAATAAAGCTGGTGGCCTTCAGCGCGAGCACGGGGAATACACAGGGCATTGCGTTGAGTATAAGCCCGCCAAGAAAGGCAGAAAAAACCATTAGCCAAGAAAAGCTAGGCGTGGCGATAGGTGCTACAGCAGAATCAACCGCTTCCGACGCAATATAATCTGTTGGTGAAAACTGGCCATTACCTTGATATTCAAAGTACCAAGTCTCCGGCGGGTAGCATAAGCCCGCATCGGCACAGCCTTGGAAGGTCAGGGTTAAAACGTCACCAACCGCTGGCGCCTCGGTCTGTGCGACCACATAGGCATTATCGTAAAACACCGATAGTTCCTGATTGAAGAATTCGTCAAACTTGATAATCGCGGTGTCAGGATACTCAACATCTAGTGTTTGGCCATTTAGAACATGGGAAAATTGATGTTGATATAGATAGTAACCGGATTCGGCTTCCCAAATTACCGATAACTCACCGTCACGCCATTCGGGCGAGGCTTGGTAGGCTTCATCTACTGCGAGAAAAGTAGGGGCGGCCGGAAACGTTGCATTATCTGAGAACTGGGCGAAAGCGGCCGTGCTTGCAAAGATAAGCAGTGTTGCTAGCGTGAGCGTGATTTTCTTAAACATGTTGGCTAGTACCTACCCTTACAGCATTTTTGTTCGTATGATGAGAACAGACTTTGTCCTCTGAAATTTGTTAGGGAGTGTAAACTGTCAGATGAGATTAAGAAATTGGGTATTTACCGCGATGATGGTTTTGGGCCCCGCCGCCAACGCTGAAGTATTGATAGCGAATGGAGAAGTTAGACTACCGCCGCCGGGGACGTCTGTTGCAGCGGCCTACTTCGAATTGAGAAATACCAGTAGTGACGAGGTTGTGTTAGCCTCGATATCATCAAGTGCGGCGCGTCATACCATGTTCCATCGTGTTGAGAATGTGGACGGAGTGATGAAGATGCGGCACGTCAATAGTATTAGCGTGCCGGCGAACGCGATGATTGAATTTAGCCCCGGTGCGCTGCATGTAATGATGATGGGTGTGGGCGCCTTAGCGGAAGGCTCAGAGCTTGAGTTTGAACTCTTACTGGAGTCAGGTGTACGTATTGGTTTTACATTACCCGTGGTGGCGCAGTAAACAGTAACAGGGAGAGGTATTAAAGTGACTATTAGAGAACGATGGAATAATTGGCGCACAGATCAAAACGATCGCGTAGATGGCGGCTTTTGGCGTTGGCTAATCATCATTGTCGGCATATATCTGTTGGTAATGGCAATCCTGGGCATTGTTATTAGCTCGGAGCCAGAACCCTTCGATGTTCGTCAGGAATTTGCCGAGCGTCATCCTGGTCAAGAGCCAGTTATTGGCTCGCTCACTACTCAGTCGTTAATTGTGCAAACGGAAACACTATTAGATAAACCCTGGGGATACCTCGCCAATGATGTCACACCGCCTGGGGTTTGGTTGGATAATATCCCTAATTGGGAATATGGCGCGTTGGTGCAAATTCGTGATTTAGCCAAGGCTATGAGGGAGCAGTTCTCCCGATCACAGACGCAGTCCACCGAGGATGAAGCGCTTAAAAAGGCTGAACCTAATTTAAACTACAATCATCGCTCTTGGCTGTTGCCCGCTTCGGAAGGGCAGTACCGAGACAGTATTCGCTATCTAGACGATTATTTAGAGCGCTTGAATGATGAGTCCAACCAAAGTGCACAGTTCTTTGCTAGAGCAGATAATTTGAATGCTTGGTTGACCACGGTCGGGTCTCGCTTAGGTTCCTATTCCCAGCGATTAGCAGCCTCGGTGGGTGAGGCACGCGTTAACACGGATTTAGCGGGTGATACAGCAGCTCAGCAGTCAACGGCCTCGGCTCAATTGGTGTATGTTGGTACCCCATGGCTGGAGATTGACGATGTCTTCTACGAGGCGAGAGGATACTGTTGGGGTCTTGCTCAGACGCTAAAGGCTATCGAGTTTGATTTTGCGGATGTACTTGAGAAGAAGCGAGCGCAAGCTAGTTTGGAACAAATTATTCGTGAGCTTGAAGGTACCCAGCGACAGATTTGGAGCCCGATGATCCTCAATGGTAGCGGTTATGGGATGTTAGCCAATCACTCGCTAGTCCTCTCCAACTATATCTCTCGCGCTAACGCGGCATTGATTGACCTACGAGACCTGTTGAATAACGGATGAATCAGGGACTGCTACTGAGTCGAAACTGGCGTGATGTGGGTGGCTATCTTGTTTTAGAATTTTGGTTTGCCACCCAAGATCAGCCTCAATGTATTCAAATCCGGGGCGAACGCCCCGTTTTCTTTCTCAGTGATCACGATTATCAGCAGGCCGGGAGTGCGCTTAGATTCGCAGTGGAATGCCGCCAACTATCCCTTAAGTCCTACGCGCAAGAACCGGTGTGGGGCGTGTACTTCAATGCTTGGTCTCGCCATCAATCAGCCGCTTATGAGCTACTTGAACGTGGTCTGTTCCCACTAGAATACGATATTAAACCGCCTGATCGTTTTTTGATGGAGCGATTCATCCGTGGTGATGCTAGCTGGACGGGTGGTGCTCTAGACTCCCGCGGTGCACTTCGTAATCCGGACCTAAGACCCACTAGAGTGGAGCTACCGGTCAAACTTCTCAGCTTTGATATTGAAACTAACGCCTACCAAAACACCATTATCTCCATTGCTGCGGTGACCCCCGAGGAACGAGCGGTGTGGGTGGTTGGCCATGACACTAACGAACACTTTATTGGTGTTGGCAATGAACGCGCTTGCATCGAAGCCTTCCTCAGTTGGGTGCGTCAGGTTGATCCCGATATCTTGACGGGGTGGAATTGTATCCAATTTGATATGTGGGTGATTCAGCAACGCTGCGAATCGCTGGGTATTCCGTTTCGACTTGGTCGTGACAATGAAGAGGTGGCCTGGCGAGAGGATCGTGATGAACGGCGATACTGCAGAGTGCAGGGGCGAAGCATCATGGACGCAATGGATGGTATCAAATCAGCCGGATGGCACTTTAGTTCTCATAGTCTGGAGTTCGTATCACAGCAGTTGTTAGGCGATGGCAAGCTAATTGGCGTTAGTCATGGTATTGACGAAATCATCACATGGCACCGTGAAGACCCAGTTCAACTCGCTAAATACAATGTGATCGATTGTGAGTTGGTGCTGCGGATATTGACGAAGACGGGGCTGATCTCCTATTTAATTGAACGCGCCCGATTAACGGGTGCAGAGTTAGATAGGGTGGGCGGTTCGGTGGCGCAGTTCGAATTTCTTTATCTGCCGAGACTCCATCGCGCAGGTTACGTCGCGCCACTGCAGGGGCAGCGAGAGTTCAGCTTTGAGTCGCCCGGTGGTTTCGTGATGGATTCAATTCCGGGTTTGTTTGAGCATGTCCTGGTGCTGGATTTCAAGAGCCTTTATCCCAGTATTATTCGAACCTTTTTTGTTGATCCCTGTGCGCTGTGGGAGGCTGAAGCGAATCCGGATGTACCAGCGGTTCCGGGTTTTGATGGGGCGAATTTTCAGCGTGAAGCGAGTATTTTGCCGGGGATCATCGAATCACTTTGGCGTGCCAGAGATGAGGCTAAGGCAGCTGAAGATCAGGCCCGCTCCAGTGCGTTAAAGATTATCATGAATAGTTGCTATGGCGTATTGGGCTCCTCGGGATGCCGTTTTTTTGATCCTCGACTGGCCTCGAGTATTACTCGCCGGGGGCACGAAATTCTGCAGGAGAGTGCCCGCTGGATTGAAGCTCAGGGCCATAGGGTAATCTACGGTGATACGGATTCTGTGTTCGTGGAGTTAGTGGCTGAGAACCTTGATGATGTGGTAGCAAACAACTTAGGGCGAGTGTTGCAAAAGGGGCTAAATGACTTCTGGCAAACGCAACTTCGTGATCGATTCGATCTGCCTAGTCAGCTAGAAATTGAGTTTGAGACTCACTTTAAGCGCTTCTTTATGCCGACCATTCGCCATCAAGAGCATGGCAGCAAAAAGCGTTACGCCGGTTTGGTGGGTGATCAGGTAGTGTTCAAGGGGCTGGAGAATGTTCGTTCAGATTGGAGTGTTTTAGCGCGGAGAGTGCAGGCCGAACTATTTGAACGAGTATTTTTCGATTTGGACTGGAAAGCCTGGTTGATATCGCTCACCCGTGACATGTACACCGGTGTATTTGATGATGAATTGACGTATCGCAAGCGTCTGAGAAAGCCATTAGATGCCTATGACAAACAGATCCCGCCCCATGTTAAGGCCGCGAAGATGTTGCCAAGAAAGCCGAAGCGGGGGGATTGGATTGAATATAGGATTACGCTGTCTGGCCCAGAGCCGATAGGTATGTCTACTCGACAGATGGATTACGATCATTATCTCGAAAAGCAAATAGCGCCAGCAGTGGATTCGCTACTGGCGATATTTGGTGAGAGTCTAGAAGCGCTGGTTAGCCAACAGATTGGCCTTGACCTCTAGCGAACAGAGGTAAATCTTAGCTAATCGTTGCCGCAATCGTTTCGTGTTGCTCTGGCTTCAGACGTGGGCCGAACTGAGAAACAACGGCGCCACTCGCAGCGCTAGCAAGCTCGCCTGCATACTCCCAGCTTTTCCCCTGACAAATGGCTGCTAAGAACGCCCCGGCGAACATATCGCCTGCGCCATTCGTATCGATAGCTCTAACTTTACTCGCAGAGTGAGTTCGGTGGGTCTCGCCATCGAAGCTGACCGCACCGTCGGCGCCACGAGTGATCACGTAGGCGGTACTAAACTGAGCAAGCGCCTTGCCGGCATCTTCAATGCTTTCGGTGTTAGTGAACTGGAGTGCTTCCTGTTCGTTACAGAAGAGTAGATCTACTCCGTCACCAATGATTTGCAGCATGCCCTCACGGAAAAATTGCACCATGGCTGGGTCGGAAAGTGAGAGAGCGACTTTGTTACCCGCTGCGCGAGCCACTTCACGAAGGCGAATGGCCGCTTTTCGACCCGTCGCTGAGGTAACTTGATAGCCCTCGATGTAAGCCCAGTCTGCTGACGCTGCGGCGGCTTCATCTAACTCGGCCACGGAGAGCGTTTCGCTGATTGCTAGGCAAGTATTCATGGTTCGTTCTGCGTCAGGCGTGATGAGCACTAAACAGCGTCCGGTGGTTCCAGCAGGATCGTTGTATCCTGTGTTACTTTCAACTCCCGCAGCGCGGAGGTCAGCTGCGAAGAATGCGCCGTTTTCATCGTCCGCGACCTGGCAGCAGTAATAACTTTTGGCACCGAAGTAACTTGCCGCAATAATGCTATTGCAGCCTGAACCACCGCTTGCGCGTGATGCGACGGTGCCGCGATCATTGAGTAGATCGAGGGCTTCGTGGAGCCGGGCGTCGTCAACAAGGCTCATGATGCCCTTATCAATATTCATGTCGATCAAGTCTTGATCATTCACTTCTATTTCGGTGTCAACGAGGGCAGCACCCAAGCCAAAAATCTGGTAGTTGTTCATGTGGGCTCACATTTGATGATGTATATAAAGCGGTCATTATCGTTGTGCAGCGTAAATTTGCAACTTTAGTCGGTAATTTGGTGGCGTAAAGCGTGTTTCTTTGGCTTTCTTTTTGGTTGAGCTTGGGAGTTTTCTTTAGTAAGTCGGCGGTATACGTTGACGTTTGTGGTGTTAGTGCTGTCTCAGCTGAAAGGAAATTGGGTTGTACTGGCAATATTGGTCTATTTTTAATGGAGCTTGGAACATTGCTGAATAGTACGGTGTAACCTATTACACGGTACCGAGTCGGTAATATTACGAATGCTCGAGTGAAAACTTTTGCTAGCTTGATGCATGCGGTTGGGATATAATTTGCTCCCAGTCAAAGAGCCGTCACAGGTGCCGATAAACGATATGGAAAACGTTTTATTTGGCGACGGCAGCTAGAGCTTTCCGCTCAGGCATGCATCAAATTCCAAGCGAGGTGAGAGAGCTCATCTCGCTTTTTTATAGCCGAACGTTTTTGAGTTCAATGAAAATCACGTAGTCGAGAGGCTAGGTGCTTTGTTGTGCCAAAAATGCAAGGCCCTACGTTCGAAGGAGACGAAATGAGTCACATAGCCATTCTCGCGTTAGCAGATGGAAGCGTTTTTCGAGGCACTGCAATTGGTGCTACGGGTTCCGCTAGTGGTGAGGTAGTTTTCAATACGGCAATGACCGGTTATCAAGAAATTCTGACTGACCCTTCCTATGCCGAACAGATTGTTACCCTAACTTACCCACACATTGGAAATACGGGTTCAAACAGCGAAGATGAAGAATCGCAGAAAGTTTGGGCCAAGGGCTTGGTAATTCGTGATCTCCCCTTGCTGGCATCAAACTTCCGCAGCAAAGAGAACCTCAGTGACTATTTAGTAAGACACAATATTGTTGGCATTGCCGATATTGATACTCGCCGCTTGACTCGTATCCTTCGCGAGAAGGGTGCTCAGAGTGGTTGCATTGTTGCAGGTCAGTTCGCGTCAGAAGAAGAGGCGATTGAAAAGGCCAAGGCATTCCCCGGTCTAAAGGGTATGGACTTAGCGAAAGAAGTGACTGCATCCAACCCCTTTAAGTGGGAAGTTGGTAGCTGGCAACTTGGTAAGGGTTTTGTCTCGCCGGCCGAGAAACCATACAAAGTTGTAGCCTACGACTACGGTATTAAGCGCAACATTATGCGCATGCTAGTTGATCGTGGCGTGGAACTGCGAGTTGTGCCGGCTCAGACGCCAGCAAGCGAAGTCTTGGCAATGGAGCCAGACGGCGTATTCCTTTCCAACGGCCCTGGTGATCCAGAGCCATGTACCTATGCAATTGAAGCAATCCAAACGCTGTTAGAACAGGACGATTTACCTATTTTCGGTATTTGTCTTGGGCACCAGTTACTAGCACTAGCTTCCGGCGCTAAAACCGAAAAGATGAAGTTCGGTCACCACGGCGCAAACCATCCAGTACAAGTGCTTGAAACTAAGCAGGTAATGATTACCTCTCAAAACCACGGCTTTGCCGTTGATGAGAGCTCGCTACCCGATAACCTAGTAGCAACGCACAAGTCATTGTTTGATGGTTCCCTTCAGGGTATTCACCGTACGGATAAGCCAGCCTTTAGCTTCCAGGGCCACCCTGAAGCAAGTCCTGGTCCACACGATGCAGCACCATTATTCGACCACTTTATTGAGCTGATGGCTCAGCGCAAAGCATAACGGAGCGGGTATGCCAAAACGTACAGACATAAAAAGTATTTTGATCCTAGGTGCTGGCCCAATTGTTATTGGTCAGGCCTGTGAGTTCGACTATTCCGGTGCGCAGGCCTGTAAGGCACTTCGTGAGGAAGGTTATCGAGTTATTCTAGTTAACTCTAACCCAGCAACTATCATGACCGATCCCGCCATGGCGGATGCAACATACATTGAGCCAGTTGAGTGGCGTACCGTTGCAAAGATCATTGAAAAGGAACGCCCCGATGCGGTGTTGCCGACTATGGGCGGACAGACTGCGCTGAATTGCGCGCTAGCCTTGGCAGACAATGGTGTACTTGAAGAGTTTGACTGTGAGCTAATTGGTGCAAGTCGTGATGCCATCAACATGGCAGAGGATCGTGAATTATTCGACCAAGCTATGAAGCGTATCGGACTCAAGTGCCCGCCAGCAGGTATTGCGCGCAACCTTGACGAAGCACGCGCCATTCGCGATCGCTTTGGCTTCCCGATTATCATTCGCCCATCGTTCACAATGGGCGGATCGGGTGGCGGTATTGCCTACAACCGCGATGAGTTCGAAGAGATTTGTACTCGTGGTTTAGATCTGTCGCCCACATCAGAGCTGCTGATCGATAAGTCATTAATCGGTTGGAAAGAATATGAAATGGAAGTTGTTCGCGACAAGAACGACAACTGCATCATTATCTGTTCTATTGAAAACTTCGACCCGATGGGTGTCCACACGGGTGACTCAATCACCGTAGCTCCGGCGCAGACCTTAACTGATAAAGAATATCAGATCATGCGTAATGCCTCGGTAGCAGTACTTCGTGAGATTGGCGTTGAAACTGGCGGCTCTAACGTACAGTTCGCGGTCAACCCTGAAAACGGTGATCTTGTGGTGATTGAAATGAACCCACGAGTCTCTCGTTCTTCGGCATTGGCTTCTAAGGCAACGGGCTTCCCGATTGCAAAGGTAGCGGCGAAGTTAGCGGTGGGTTACACCTTAGATGAACTGCAGAATGACATCACGGGCGGAGCGACCCCAGCTTCCTTCGAACCAGCAATCGATTATGTAGTGACCAAAATCCCACGCTTTACCTTTGAAAAGTTTGGTGATGCCGATGCGCGTCTGACCACCCAGATGAAATCGGTGGGCGAAGTGATGGCGATTGGTCGTAGTTTCCAGGAATCATTCCAGAAAGCTTTGCGTGGCCTAGAAGTTGGCTCAGCAGGATTCGAAACGATCGTTGATATTGATGCTCCAGACTTTGAATCGGTGATTCGTCGTGAACTTTCAACGCCAGGTGCTAACCGTGTTTGGTACTTGGGCGATGCCTTCCGTGCGGGCATGTCAGTGGCTGAAGTCTTTGAGCTGTCGTCCATCGACCCATGGTTCCTAGTTCAAGTAAAAGACATCATTGATACTGAGTTATCAATTAGTACGACTGCGCTTTCTAATATTGATAAAGACGCAATGTACTCGCTTAAGCGCAAGGGTTTCTCGGACTCTCGTTTGGCGACCTTGTTTGGTGTGAGCGAGAAGCAATTCCGTCGCACCCGTCAGAAGATGAACATACGCCCAGTTTACAAGCGCGTTGATACCTGTGCGGCAGAGTTCTCTACGGCTACGGCTTACATGTACTCGACCTACGAGGAAGAGTGTGAGGCAGCGCCAAGCAGTCGTGACAAGATACTTGTTCTCGGTGGTGGGCCTAACCGAATTGGTCAGGGTATTGAGTTTGATTACTGTTGTGTCCACGCTGCCCTAGCAATGCGTGACGACGGTTATGAAACCATCATGGTGAACTGTAACCCGGAGACGGTTTCAACCGATTATGACACCTCAGATCGCCTATTCTTCGAGCCGGTAACGCTTGAGGATGTATTAGAGATCTGTGATCTCGAGCAGCCTAAGGGTGTAATCGTTCAGTTTGGTGGTCAGACACCGTTGAAATTGGCGCGTGAGCTGGAAGCGGCGGGTGTGCCAATTATCGGTACCACTCCCGAAGCGATTGATCGCGCAGAAGATCGCGAGCAGTTCTCGGATATGATTCAGCGTTTAGGCTTACGTCAGCCACGCAACGCAACGGTGCGCTCTATCGATGAGGCGGTTGTTCGCGCTGAAGAGATAGGCTATCCATTGGTGGTACGTCCTTCCTACGTGTTAGGTGGCCGAGCTATGGAGATTGTCTACAGCGAGACGGAACTGCGAACTTATTTCCGTGAGGCGGTTGAAGTTTCCAATGATGCGCCAGTGCTTTTGGATCACTTCCTCAATGCGGCGATCGAAGTCGATATTGATGCAGTATCCGATGGCGAGACCGTTGTTATTGGAGCCATCATGCAGCACATTGAGCAGGCTGGTGTTCACTCAGGTGACTCAGCATGTTCGTTACCTCCTTACTCGCTGCCAGCTGACGTGCAAGATGAAATGCGCGAAATGGTTAAGAGCATGGCGGTTGAACTCGGTGTGATTGGTTTGATGAACGTTCAGTTGGCCTATCAAGACGGCGAATGTTTCGTCATTGAGGTCAACCCGCGGGCATCACGAACGGTACCTTTCGTCTCTAAGTGTATTGGCACAAGCCTTGCGAAAATTGCGGCACGCTGTCAGGCGGGTACATCACTGGCTGACCAGGGGTTCACCTCAGAAATTGTTCCGGATTATTTCTCGGTTAAAGAGGCGGTCTTCCCATTCAATAAATTCCCAGGTGTTGACCCAATTCTTGGGCCTGAAATGAAGTCGACGGGTGAAGTAATGGGCGTGGGTGATACCTTCGCTGAAGCCTATGCGAAAGCTCAGCTTGGTGCGAGCGATGAAGTACCTACCGAAGGCGTCGCGTTCCTTTCAGTTCGTGAGCCAGATAAAGAAGGTATTGCCGGCATTGGTCGTGACTTAGTTGAACTAGGGTTCGAGCTGGTTGCGACGCGTGGTACCGCTAAGGTGCTTCAGGAAGCAGATATTCCGGTTCGTCTTGTTAATAAAGTTATGGAAGGTCGTCCAAATATTGTGGATATGATCCGCAACGATGAAATTACCATGATTATTAATACGACCGAAGGGCGTGTCGCGATTCGTGATTCAGCGTTAATACGTTCGAGTGCTGAAATTCACCGCGTTTACTACACCACAACATTAGCTGGTGGCCGAGCTGTCTGTATGGCGCTTCAGCACAAAGGTGAAGTTCAAGTACGTCGCTTACAGGATCTACATCGGAGTATTAAAGCATGAATAAGACTCCTATGACGGTGGAGGGCGCTCAGGCGCTCGAAACCGAGCTAGAGCGATTGAAGAAGATTGATCGCCCTACTATTATCAAATCTATCGCCGTAGCGCGAGAGCATGGCGATTTGAAGGAAAATGCTGAGTACCACGCTGCCCGTGAGCAACAGGGTTTCTGCGAAGGTCGAATTCAAGAGATTGAAGCGAAGCTTTCCGATGCTCAGATCATTGATATTAAGAAGATTCCGGCAACCGAAAAAGTCATTTTTGGCGTCACGGTCACTATTATCAATGTGGATACGGACGAAGAGAAGACCTATCGTATCGTTGGTGAAGATGAAGCGAATCCTGCGGAAAATCGGATTTCTTATTCTTCACCTATCGCCCGTGGGTTGATCGGGAAAATGGTTGGCGATGTGGTGAATATCCAAACGCCAGCTGGTGCAGTTGAGTTTGAGATCGATGCAGTTGAGCATTAACTGATATTCGCTCAGCTACAAAAAAAAGAGCCTTAGGGGCTCTTTTTTTTCGCTTCAAAAACGAGTCGCTGTTGATTTAAGCGGCTACTCGTTTCGCTAAGCAGTACTTCGCTAAGTAGTGTTTAGCGAAGTAAGTTTGAAAGCTTCGGGTTTGGCTTTCGAGCCTCGCGGCAAATTAGGATTATCTTACCAATCGTCTGCACAAGTGTTGAATTGGTCTCGGCAACAACTGCGTTAGCGACCTCAGCGCGATCGATGCGCTCGGGTATGGCAAGCTTCACCTTGATGAGCTCGTGATCATTCAGTGCACGATTAAGCTCGTTTAACACGCCTTCAGTTAGACCGTTTTCGGAGATCATAACGACCGGCTTTAGGTTGTGGCCAATTGCACGAAGTTGTTTTTTGCGTTGCTGTGTGAGTGTCATTAGTTAACTCTACTAGATTAAATTGATCATTTGTCGGCATTCTACATTAAAGCGCAGCAAAGCGAACTAAGTGATTCGCCTGAGTTCTCATAATTACCTGCTGGCGCAATGATAAGCTGAGCTCCGATGATCCATGATTGATATACTATTCGTAAATTACTCTGTAGCCACCGAATTTATTGGATTACCGAAGTAGTAAAAAAAGTAATTATAGCCGATACTTGAAAAACTAAGATCTAGACCCGATATAGTTGTTTAGATAACAACGCGATTTTCAATATCGCTCAACCTTGAGGATGTTTCTTTGAAAGATATGACTCGGACCATGGTGCTTTGGCTTGTAATTGTCACAGTGCTTTTCATGGTACTGCAAAACTTTAGTAGTCCAACTACCAGTCAAGATATGGCCTACAGTGACTTCATTACTTCGGTTAAAGCAGGGCAGGTTGATGCTGTCACCTTCCAAGGTTCGGTCATTCGCGGAACGGATACCAGCGGCCAAGACTTTAAAGTCTTTATCCCTTATTACGACGACGCACTAATGAATGACCTCTACAGCGCCAATGTGAAGGTAACGGGCGAGCCAGTTGAGCAGCCGGGAATTCTGGAGAATTTGTTCTACTCGATACTTCCGGTACTGATTATCGTTGCGGTGTTCATTTTCTTCATGCGCCAGATGCAAGGCGGTGGCGGCGGCAAGGGCGGCCCAATGAGTTTTGGTAAATCCAAAGCACGCCTTCTTAGCGAAGATGAAATCAAAACAAGCTTTGCCGATGTCGCCGGTGTTGATGAAGCCAAGGAAGAAGTTTCAGAGCTCGTTGAATATTTGCGAGATCCTAGCAAGTTCCAACGCTTAGGCGGCAAGATTCCTCGCGGTGTTCTTATGGCTGGTCCTCCAGGTACCGGTAAAACACTATTGGCGAAAGCTATCGCCGGAGAGGCTCGCGTTCCCTTTTTCTCAATTTCAGGCTCAGACTTCGTAGAGATGTTCGTAGGTGTGGGTGCTTCGCGTGTCCGTGACATGTTCGAACAGGCTAAGAAACGTGCGCCTTGCATTATCTTTATTGATGAGATTGATGCAGTCGGTCGTCATCGTGGCGGCGGTGTAGGCGGTGGTAACGATGAGCGCGAACAAACGCTTAACCAGCTACTGGTCGAAATGGATGGCTTTGAGGGTAATGAGGGGGTAATCGTCATTGCAGCCTCTAACCGTCCAGATGTACTCGATTCGGCATTGCTTCGCCCAGGACGATTTGACCGTCAGGTGTTTGTTGGTTTACCTGATATTCGCGGTCGCGAACAGATTCTACGCGTACATCTAAGAAAGACGCCGGTGTCGGATAATGTGAATGTACCCGTTATTGCTCGTGGTACCCCGGGTTTCAGTGGTGCAGATTTGGCCAACTTGGTTAACGAAGCTAGCCTATTCGCAGCACGTATGAACAAGCGTTTGGTGACAATGGACGAGTTCGAAAGAGCGCGTGACAAGATCATGATGGGCGCAGAACGCAAATCGATGGTGATGTCCGACTCCGAGAAGATAAATACCGCGTACCATGAAGCTGGTCACGCGATTATCGGACGACTCGTGCCTGATCATGATCCTGTTCATAAGGTCTCTATTATTCCGCGTGGACGTGCACTGGGTGTTACTCAGTTCTTACCGGAAGAGGATAAGTACTCGATTTCTAAGCGCGGCTTAGAGTCGCAGATTTGTGCGCTATTTGGTGGTCGTATTGCCGAAGAGATGACGTTGGGCTTTGACGGTGTGACCACGGGTGCTCAAAATGATATCGAGCGAGCCACTGCTTTGGCGACCAATATGGTGACCAAGTGGGGCCTCTCCGAGAAATTGGGGCCATTAAATTACGCTGGCGATGAAGCGCAAGCTCAGCAGGGACAGCAGCCGCGAGTCTCTGGTGAAACGGCAAAGGCCATTGATAGTGAGGTTCGTCGAATCACGGATTCCTGTTACGAGCGAGCGTCAACGATCTTGAAAGAGAATCGCGATATCCTTGAGTCGATGAAAGATGCACTGATGGAATATGAAACCATCGACTCGCTTCAGGTTGATGATTTAATGGAACGAACCACAGTTCGCCCGCCTAGTAACTGGGAGACGCAGTCTGAGGCCAAAGGATATGGCGCCGCCCCAAGTGAAGATCTTGGTGGTGAGGGGCCCGAGCCGGCTCCGAACGACGATGCTTCGGACGGCGAAGAGTCTAAGTAATCCAAAAATGCTTCTGAAAGGAAGCATTTTTTTTAGAGGAAAATAATGCATAACGCCTTTTTAAGAAGCACACCACAGATCATGGCAATTCTCAATGTGACTCCGGATTCGTTCTCTGACGGCGGCGCGTTGTTTAAGGGTTCTACGGTTAGTAGCGGTTTGTTGGTAGATACGGTTGCGCAGCTTGTCGCGGACGGTGCAGACATTATTGATGTGGGTGGAGAGTCCACGCGTCCAGGAGCCGAAGCGGTTGCGGAGCAGGAGGAGTTGGATCGGGTGTTACCCGCTGTAGAGGCTATCAAAGCAAACTTTAATGTCGCGGTGAGTGTCGACTCAAGTACCCCCGCGGTGATGACAGGAAGTGCTGCTTTGGGTGCTGACATGCTCAACGATGTCCGTGCTTTTAAGCGAGAAGGGGCGTTGGCGGCCGCAGCCAACTCGCAACTGCCTATTTGCATTATGCATATGCAAGGTACGCCTAATACCATGCAACTCGCTCCCGAATATGACGATGTTTGTCGCGACGTACTAGCGTTCCTGATTGCTCGAAGGTCGGATGCGGTGGCTGAGGGTATCCTAGCCGAACGGGTTTGGTTGGACCCTGGCTTCGGCTTTGGTAAAACGCTGGAGCACAACCTTGATCTTATGAAAGGTATTAGCAAGCTTGCCGACGCGGCGCCGCTGCTTATAGGAGTTTCAAAAAAGCGAATGATTGGCGATGTGACGGGTAGGGAGGTCCAGGAAAGGGTGGTCGGTAGTGCCCTATTCGGCTATCATGCTCTGCAAAACGGCGCGCGGATTCTTAGAGTTCACGACGTTAAATCGACTCGCGATGCGATTGCTACGTTTCTCGCGCTCGATAAATAAGAATTAGAAATAGGGTAAGTTTTATATGTCTCGAAAGTACTTTGGCACCGACGGTGTGCGTGGTCGTGTCGGCCAATTCCCAATCACTCCTGAATTTGTCATGAAGCTCGGCTGGGCTGCAGGCAAAGTTTTCATGGCTCAGCGCGGCGATCGCCGTCCATTGATTTTGATTGGTAAGGATACTCGCTCCTCGGGCTACATGTTTGAGTCTGCACTGGAGTCGGGTTTAATAGCGGCCGGTGTCGATGTGGGTTTACTTGGCCCGATGCCTACCCCTGCTATTGCCTACTTAACCGAGACCTTCAATGCCATGGCGGGCATCGTTATTAGTGCTTCGCACAACCCTCACTATGATAACGGCATTAAATTTTTCTCAAGTGTCGGCCAGAAATTGCCCGACGATGTTGAATCTGCTATTGAAGCAATGATTGACGAAGAGATGACGGTAGTAGAATCAGCTGATCTGGGGCGCGCATCGCATGTTACCGATGCCGGTGGTCGCTATGTCGAGTTTGCCAAGTTTACAGCACCAAGGAACTTCTCGCTTCAAGGAATGAAGATTGTGGTGGATTGTGCCCATGGTGCCGCCTATCAAGTTGCTCCTAAAGTCTTGCTTGAGCTCGGTGCTGAAGTAATCACTATTGGTGCCAAGCCCGATGGGCGAAACATTAATGAGAATGTTGGTTCGACATCACCCGAGGCGATTTGCGCTAAGGTTGTCGAGGAGTCGGCCGACCTAGGTATCGCTTTGGATGGCGATGCCGATAGGTTGATTATGGTTGATCAGAACGGTGACCTTCTGGATGGCGACGACATCCTTTATCTCCTTGCGCGTTACAACTACGAGCGTGGTTTGGTTTGTGACGGCGTAGTCGGCACTTTGATGTCGAATATGGGCTTAGAAATTGCCGTCAAAAAGATGGGTATGGGCTTCGTACGTACCAAGGTGGGTGACCGCTATGTCATTGAGGCGATGAAGGCCAATAATTGGCCTATTGGTGGCGAATCTTCGGGTCATATTATCTGTTCTAATGTTCAAAGTACGGGTGATGGATTAGTGGCGGCGCTTCAGGTGTTGGTGGCTATTCGTTCCCTTGAAATGAGCCTGGCTGATGCTAAGGCGGGCATGACACGTTACCCGCAGCGGATGATTAACGTTTCCGTAGAACGAATTTCTGCGCTCGATTCAACGAAGTCCATTTGGGATGCAGTTGGGGCGAGTGAGCAGGCATTAGGAGAGCGCGGGCGGGTGTTGTTACGCCCATCAGGTACCGAGCCACTTATTCGCGTGATGGTTGAGGCCGAAACGCAAGAATTAGTGGATGAGCATGTAGAAGTGCTGGCTGATATAGTTCGCGCTTCGCTAAGCTAAGTTATTGAAAAGTTTAAAAAATTCTTGTCAGTTTGAGTGTGCTGTTATAAGATTCGCGCCACTAGCTGATTCATCGGAGATGGATGGTTATGAGAGTTAAATACGTACTTGGAAATTGGAAGCTTAACAACCAGCGACGTGACATCGAAGCCTGGAGTTCAGCTTTTGATTACACTCCAAAATCAGGTGTTAGAGTAGGTGTTTCGCCAACTTTTGCTTATTTGGATATGATGAGTAGAAGTTCTGAAGATCTCATGGTTGGAGCTCAAGATGTGAGCCAATTTAATGAGGGTGCTTTCACTGGGGAAGTCTCGGCAGCGATGCTAGGCGACCTAGGTGTTAGCTATTGTTTGGTTGGACACTCCGAACGACGTCAACTTTTTAATGAAACAAATGAAAAAGTTGCCGATAAGGTGAAAGGCCTATTGTCTCAGGAAATAATTCCTGTAATATGCTGCGGCGAATCGCAGGCAGAATATGAAGCTGGTAAAGCGAAGGAAGTTATTGGTGCTCAGTTACGCGCCGTCTTCAGTCGATTAGAAGTTAATCAGTTTTTAAAGGTTGTTGTGGCTTACGAGCCGGTCTGGGCCATTGGCACAGGTTTAACAGCTACGCCAGAAGTGGCGCAAGAGATTCATCAGTTTATACGTCAGTTTGCAAGTGAAATGTTTGGCTCTGCAGCGGCGGAAAGTCTGTCCATCTTGTACGGTGGCAGCGTTAATGAACAAAGTGCGGCAGAGCTTTTTGCTCAGCCTGATATTGACGGTGGTTTGGTCGGCGGAGCATCGCTGAAACCTTCATCATTTATGCAGATTATTGAGGCGTTAAGCTAAATGGAACAAGTGTTAATCATAGTTTTTGTTGTTGTAATTGTGGCGCTAGTTGCGTTAATTATGCTTCAGCAAGGTCGTGGTGCAGATGCAGGTGCTTCGTTTGGCGCTGGTGCTTCACAGACAGTATTTGGTAGTTCAGGTTCAGGTAACTTCCTGACGCGCACTACAACAATTTTAGCGTTCGTGTTTTTTGCAGTAAGTCTTTCATTGGCTTACATCGCGAACCAGAAGAGTCAAGTTCAGAACTCAGTGATTCCTGAGATTCAGGAAGTTCCTAGCGCTGAGACTGACGTACCTGTTATGGCCGATGATTCATCTGATGATGAAGCGCCAGAGGTTCCTCAGTAGTAAATTAGCCGAAGTGGTGGAATTGGTAGACACGCTATCTTGAGGGGGTAGTGAGCTATGCTCGTGCGGGTTCAAGTCCCGCCTTCGGCACCATATAAAAATCCAGTTTGATGCGGGATGGAGCAGTCTGGTAGCTCGTCGGGCTCATAACCCGAAGGTCGTTGGTTCGAATCCAGCTCCCGCTACCAATTTTAAGATGGTAGTTGTTAGATAGAGTGCCCGGTCGGGCTCAGCTTTCAACCGGCGCAGCCGCTGAAGGTCGATGGTGTTAAGCCAGCTCCTGCTACCAATTTTAAGATGGTAGTTGTTAGATAGAGTGCCCGGTCGGGCTCAGCTTTCAACCGGCGCAGCCGCTGAAGGTCGATGGTGTTAAGCCAGCTCCCGCTACCAATTTCTCAGAACAATCGCTTATTAAAAGCATAGTAGTTGCTTCGGTTAAGCGTGTTCGTTGAGAAGGGTGGTTGAGGCCTCTTAGAGGATTGTTGTGTAAGTCCGAAAGGATGAAAAGTTTTGATGCGGGATGGAGCAGTCTGGTAGCTCGTCGGGCTCATAACCCGAAGGTCGTTGGTTCGAATCCAGCTCCCGCTACCAATTTTAAGATGGTAGTTGTTAGATAGAGTGCCCGGTCGGGCTCAGCTTTCAATCGGCGCAGCCGCTGAAGGTCGATGGTGTTAAGCCAGCTCCCGCTACCAATTTTAAGATGGTAGTTGTTAGATAGAGTGCCCGGTCGGGCTCAGCTTTCAACCGGCGCAGCCGCTGAAGGTCGATGGTGTTAAGCCAGCTCCGCTACCAATTTTAAGATGGTAGCCTGATCGAGAGATCAATTGTGTGAAGTCCGAAAGGATGAAAAGTTTTGATGCGGGATGGAGCAGTCTGGTAGCTCGTCGGGCTCATAACCCGAAGGTCGTTGGTTCGAATCCAGCTCCCGCTACCAATTTTAAGATGGTAGTTTTTAGATAGAGTGCCCGGTCGGGCTCAGCTTTCAACCGGCGCAGCCGCTGAAGGTCGATGGTGTTAAGCCAGCTCCCGCTACCAATTTTACGATGGTAGTTGTTAGATAGAGCTCATTTTTTTAATGATGAGTCGATACCTCAAATGGTAATGCAGCGGATGTAGATCATGGAATCTTCGCCGATGTGGGTACTATCATGTCATTTGATTAGATTGTAGGTGTGTTAGTGATTCCTCTGGGTTGACTAGTGGAGCTAATGGCTTATAATTCTCACCAGTTTGATGCGGGATGGAGCAGTCTGGTAGCTCGTCGGGCTCATAACCCGAAGGTCGTTGGTTCGAATCCAGCTCCCGCTACCAATTTTAAGATGGTAGTTGTTAGATAGAGTGCCCGGACGGGCTCAGCTTTCAACCGGCGCAGCCGCTGAAGGTCGATGGTGTTAAGCCAGCTCCCGCTACCAATTTTAGTATAGTAGTTTGTAATTAAGGTCACCTTTAGATGTAGTTTTCTAAAGGATCGAAGGACGATGACCTTAGCCTTTCGTTTGAAAGCGCATTTTATCTCTTGGATTATTAAGAGATGACAGTTAGGTGAAGCTTATGCCAATTGTGTGCGCACAAAGGCTAATGTGAATCACCCTACGATGGCCCCTTTTTAGGGGCTTTTTGCTACTTGGGCGTTACGAAATCGACCAGTAGAGATGGGCGAAACGTCCATTTTTTAGTTAAATTTGAGGTTTATAATGGCAGGAACAAAAGCGGATAAGCTAGAAGCTTTGCTGGCTCCAGTAGTGGAAGCCCTTGGCTGTGAGCTTTGGACGTTAGAATATTTATCAAAGGGCAAAGATGTCACGCTCCGCCTGTATATTGATCGTCCAGAAGTTGGCGTTAGTCTAGAAGACTGTGAGCGCGTTAGCCGACAGGTTTCGTCGGTAATGGATGTTGAAGATCCAATTAGTGGTGAGTACACCCTGGAAGTTTCCTCGCCAGGACTGGATCGCCCATTAGTTAAGCTGTCACATTACGAGGGCAGTGTAGGCGAACGAATAAAATTACAACTGCGTATGGCCTTTGAGGGTCGACGCAAGTTTCAAGGGATTATTGTCGGTATCGAAGGCGATGAAGTGGTACTTCACGTTGATGGGGAAGAGTTAGTGTTCCCTGTAGAGTCGATCGAAAAGGCAAAGGTCATTCCAACTTTTAATAATTAATTTTTAGATTATCGTTTTTAAGGGCGCGAATATGAATAAAGAAATTCTGTTAGTTGCGGAAGCTGTATCAAACGAGAAGGGTGTACCTCAGTCGCTTATTTTTGAAGCTATTGAGACAGCTCTCGCTACAGCTACAAAAAAGCGTTACGAAGAAGAGTCAGATATCCGAGTAGTTATTGACCGTGAGTCTGGCGATTACGAATCATTCCGTCGTTGGGAAGTGGTTGCCGATGATGTGTTAGCGATACTTGGTACTCAGCTAACAACTGAAGAAGCCGCGGAAGTGAATCCGGAGCTTAAGATTGGTGACTTCCACGAGGAACCGGTTGAGAACATCAACTTTGGACGTATTGCCGCACAAACTGCCAAGCAGGTTATCGTTCAGAAGGTCCGCGAGGCAGAACGTCAGCAAATCGCCGATGCTTATCGCCTTCGGATCGGTGAGGTACTTAGCGGTTCAGTTAAGACTGTGAATCGCGAATGGATCAAGGTTGATTTAGGCGGCAACGCTGAAGCTATTCTACCACGCGAAAACCTTATTCCACGTGAGATCTTCCGTATGAACGACCGCGTTCGCGCAGTACTTCAGGAAGTTCGCGATGACGGTAAGGGCCCACAACTTATTCTAAGTCGTGCCTCAAACGAAATGCTGATCGAATTGTTCAAGATTGAAGTGCCAGAGATTTCTGAGCAGGTTATCGAGATTCGTGGCGCAGCTCGTGATGCAGGTTCGCGTGCCAAGATTGCGGTGAAGACTAATGATGGTCGTATCGATCCTGTCGGTGCCTGTGTTGGTATGCGTGGTTCACGTGTTCAAGCAGTATCAGGTGAGCTACAGAACGAACGCGTTGATATTATTCTTTGGGATGATAACCCAGCGCAACTCGTGATCAATGCAATGGCGCCAGCAGAAGTTGAGTCAATTGTTGTTGATGAAGATGCGCATTCTATGGATGTTGCGGTAGATGCTGAGAACTTGGCTCAGGCAATTGGTCGTTCAGGTCAGAACGTTCGTTTAGCTGGTGAATTGACTGGATGGCGCATTAACGTGCTATCGGTTGAGGACTTTGCGGAGCGTCAGCAAGCTGAAGTTGGTCAGTTCGTAAGTCTCTTTATTGAGCACCTAGATGTGGATGAGTCGTTGGCTGAAGTATTGGCTGACGAAGGTTTCACTAGCCTAGACGAAATTGCCTACGTGCCGATGGATGAGATGTTATCTATCGAAGGCTTCGATGAAGACATGGTTACTGAATTACGTACGCGTGCTAAAGATGCTCTACTAACCTTAGAGCTAAAATCGGAAGAGCGCTTGGAGAAAGCAGAGCCAGCACAAGACCTGTTAGAGATGGATGGCATGGATCGTCATTTAGCGTTCGTATTAGCGAGCCGTGGAATCATCACAATGGACGACCTAGCAGAACAAGCCGTTGATGACATTAGTGACATCGACGAACTCGATGAGGAGCGCGCAGCCGCACTCATCATGACAGCCCGTGCGCCTTGGTTCGAGTAATACCAAAGAGCGTCGCGAATACGAAACACGGGGAGAAATTACATGGCTGATGTAACAGTTAAAGATTTAGCAGAACAAATCGGTACCACCCAAACCAAACTCATTGAACAAATGAAGGATGCTGGGTTAAAAACGCGTAAAGGCGACAGTTTGGTCTCTGCTGAAGAGAAACAGACCCTTCTTAATCACTTGAAGGCATCTCACGGCGAGTCAACTGACGCTCCGAAGAAGATCACGTTGAAGCGCAAGACTACGACAACGCTGAAAGCTGGCGGTCGCAAAACTGTAGCGGTTGAAGTGCGTAAGAAGCGTACATTTGTAAAGCGCAGTCCAGAAGAGATTGCAGCTGAGGAAGCAGAAGCAGCGGCAGCAGAAAAAGCGGCAGCGGAAGCGGCAGCTAAGGCCGAAGCAGAAGCAGCTAAAGCGGCTAAAGCAGCTGAGGAAGTAGCGAAAGCAGAAGCGGCAGCGGCAGCAGCGCAGGCCGCTGAAGCAAACGAAGCTAACGCAGAAGCACAACAGGCCGCTGCGGTTGAAGCCGCACGTCTTGAAGAAGAGCGAAAAGCGGCTGAGGTTCAGGCACGTGCAGCTGCTGAGGCAGCAGTGAAAGAAGCCGAAGCTAAGAAATCACAGCCACAACGTCGTGAGCGTGAAGCTGAGAAGCCTAAAGGTAAGAAGAAACCGCTTGGACGAGGTGAAAACTTCGATCGTCGTGGTGGCCGCAAGAAGCTTAAGGCGAAGTCTAACGCTCGCGGCGGAGCTCGTGCCGATAATCAGCACGGCTTCCAGAAGCCAACTGAAAGGATTGTTCGTGAAGTAGAAGTTCCGGAAACCATTACGGTTGGAGAACTCGCTCAAGCGATGGCGGTTAAAGCTGGTGAGGTTATTAAGACCCTGATGACTATGGGTTCTATGGCTACCATCAACCAGGCGCTAGATCAGGATACGGCAACCTTAGTGGTCGAAGAAATGGGTCACACTGTTAAGACCGTCTCCTCGAATCAAATGGAAGAGAGTTTGGTTGAGGACTTCGTTCAAACTGACGGTGAAGAACTATCTCGTGCACCGGTTGTTACGGTGATGGGACACGTTGACCACGGTAAGACCTCGCTACTTGATTACATTCGTAAAACGCATGTAACCACGGGTGAAGCAGGTGGTATTACCCAGCACATCGGTGCGTACCACGTTGATACCGGTCACGGTATGATCTCCTTCCTTGATACGCCAGGACACGCAGCATTTACTGCTATGCGTGCTCGTGGAGCTCAGGCTACTGATATCGTTATTTTGGCCGTAGCCGCTGACGACGGTGTAATGCCGCAGACGGAAGAAGCCGTCCAGCATGCGAAGGCTGCCGGTGTACCGCTTATTGTGGCGGTGAACAAGATGGATAAAGAAAGCGCTGATCCAGATCGTGTTAAGAACGAATTGGCAGCTAAAGAAGTTATTCCAGAAGACTGGGGCGGTGATACTCAATTCGTTGAGGTTTCTGCACATACGGGCCAGGGCATTGAAGAGTTACTTGAGGCTATCTTGCTTCAGGCTGAACTACTTGAGCTTAAAGCGGTTCACGCTGGCTCCGCTCGTGGTGTTGTTATTGAGTCTCGCCTTGATAAGGGGCGCGGTTCAGTATCAACGGTACTCGTTCAAGCTGGTACCCTTGAGAAGGGCGATATCGTTCTTGCTGGTCAACAGTATGGTCGTGTTCGTGCGATGTTGGATGAAAATGGTGAGACCGTCGCGAAGGCTGGTCCATCTATTCCGGTAGAGATCTTAGGTCTTGATGGCACACCTGCTGCCGGTGATGAGTTCCTAGTGGTACCAAATGAGCGTCGTGCTCGTGAGGTAGCTCAATCTCGCCATGATCGTGATCGTCACGATAAATTGGCTCGTCAGCAAGCTGCTAAGCTCGAAAACATGTTCACTAACATGGAAGAGGGCGATAAGAAGACGTTGTCTGTGGTTGTTAAGGCCGACGTCCGCGGTTCACTCGAAGCAATTCTGGCTGCGCTTGCCGATCTTGGTAACGATGAAGTTCAGGTTCAAGTTGTCTCGAGTGGTGTTGGTGGTCTAACCGAAACTGACGTTAACCTAGCAGTGACCTCGGGTGCAATTATGCTTGGCTTTAACGTTCGTGCCGATGCAACCGCGCGACGTACTGCAGAAGCTGAGTCAATTGAGATTCGTTACTACAGCGTTATCTACAATCTTCTTGATGACCTCAAGGCAGCCCTGACGGGCATGTTGGCTCCTGAGCTTCGTGAGAACATTGTTGGTATTGCAGATGTTCGTGAAGTATTCCGTTCGCCTAAATTCGGCCAGGTTGCCGGTTGTATGGTAACTGAAGGAACGGTATATCGAGCTAAGCCTATTCGCGTCCTACGTGATAACGTTGTGATCTTTGAGGGTGAGTTGGAGTCGCTTCGTCGATTCAAAGACGACGCTCAGGAAGTTCGTAACGGAATGGAGTGCGGAATCGGCGTTAAGAACTATGATGTAAAAGTCGGTGACCAAATCGAAGTATTTGAAGTCCTCGAAATTCAACGTAGTCTTTAAAGAAAGGTTTTATGGCTAAAGAGTTTGCAAGAACAGATCGAGTCGGCGATTTCTTGAAAAAGGAATTGTCGCTTTTGATCCAGCGTGAAATGCGCGATCCACGTGTCGGTATGGTAAGTATTACTGACGTCGAAGTGACGCGCGATTTAAGTTACGCAAAGGTATTCGTTACCTTTATGGGGATTGAAGGCGAAGAGGCAATAGTTGAAGGTGTCAAAGTACTAAATGGTGCTGCTGGCTATCTCCGCTCGCTCTTAAGTAAAACACATAGAATGCGTACAACCCCAAAGATTAAGTTCTTATATGACAAGAGTGTCTCACAGGGGTCATACCTTTCAGGATTGATTGATCGCGCGGTGTCAGATGACCGCCGCGACGACGAGGAGTAATTCGTGGCAAGAAGGCGTAGAAGGCCATTTGGCCGTCGTTTAGATGGTATCTTGGTATTAAATAAAGGTATTGGTGATTCTTCCAATGACGCGCTTCAGCGAGCAAAGCGAATTTTATTCGCGGCAAAAGCTGGGCACACTGGTAGTCTGGATCCTAAAGCAACCGGCGTTCTGCCAATTTGTTTTGGTGAAGGCACTAAGTTCACTCAGTTTCTACTTGACGCTGACAAAGAATACAACGCGAGCATCAAGTTTGGTGTGCGCACCGATACCGGTGATGTTGAAGGAGAAGAGCGTGATCACACACCTGCTCCGGAACTAACTGAAGCTGATGTTGTTGAAGTTTTGAAACGTTTTGAAGGTAAGCAAAAGCAAGTTCCTTCAATGTATTCGGCGCTTAAGCATAACGGTGTACCGCTATATAAGCTGGCACGTGAAGGTAAGACTGTTGAGCGTGAAGCTCGCGATATTAACCTGTTTCACATTGAGCTTAAGTCATTCACCGCGGGTGAGTATCCCGAAGCAGTGATCAACGTTCATTGCTCTAAGGGAACGTATATTCGTACCTTGGTTGAAGATATTGGCGAAGCCATTGGTTGTGGAGCCCACGTAACGGCTTTACACCGTATTCAGGCAGGTCCGTTCCACGAAGATGATGCGCACACGTTGGATCAACTTTCAGAGATGCGCGGCGAGAATCGTGCTGAAGTCTTGGATCATCTATTGATCCCGATTGAAGCGGCCGTAGATCACTTGCCGAAAGTTGTGTTGAACGAAGCAGCAGCTTATTATCTGCGTCAGGGTCAGCCCGTGCAAGATAATGCAATTTTACGTATCGCAGATGCGGGTGATTGGGTTAGAATTGCAGATGAATCTGGTAACTTCATGGGTATTGGTGAAGTTAACGAAGATGGCCTATTGGCGCCAAGGCGTCTAGTGGCTGAATAACGCAGTAATGCGACTTTCCCGAAAGGGACGAACCTGTCTGTAAATATGCGCGGTCAGGCTTGATTTTATGGCATATTATGAGAGGAGTACGACTCATGGCACTAAGTGCACAAGAAAAAGCGGCTATCGTAGCCGATTACGCTCAGGGCGAAGGCGATACTGGTTCACCGGAAGTTCAGGTAGCTTTGTTGACGCATAACATCAACAAGCTTCAGGGCCACTTTAAAGGCAACAAGCAAGATCACCACAGCCGTCGTGGTCTTATCCGTATGGTAAATCAGCGTCGTAAGTTGCTTGATTACCTTAAGGGTAAAAACGTTGCTCGCTACGCCGACTTGATTAAGCGTCTAGGTTTACGTCGCTAAGTCACTTACAACCTCGGGCGCCTAGCGCCCGTTGTTGTTTTACAGATAAAGGAAAATAATGTGAATCCTGTAATTAAACAGTTTCAATACGGTAAACACCAAGTAACGCTTGAAACCGGCCGTTTGGCTCGCCAAGCTGATGGTGCCGTTTTAGTATCGATGGATGACACGGTTGTTTTATGTACGGTCGTTGGTGATAAGAACGCCAAAGAGGGCCAGAGCTTTTTCCCTCTATCCGTTCATTACATCGAGAAAACTTATGCCGCTGGTAGAATCCCAGGTGGTTTCCTTAAGCGTGAAGGTCGTCCGTCAGAAAAAGAAACACTGACATCACGTTTGATTGATCGTCCAATTCGCCCGCTATTTCCAAATGGCTTTATGAATGAAGTACAGGTTGTCTGTACAGTGATGTCAGCGGGTAAAGAAGTCGATTCAGATGTTGCTGCAATGATTGGTACTTCAGCAGCATTGGCTATTTCTGGTATCCCATTCGCAGGCCCAATTGGTTGTGCTCGTGTTGGTTACTCAGAGAGCGAAGGCTACCTATTAAATCCTACTATCAGCGAGCTTCCAGCGTCAGAACTAGACATGGTTGTTGCCGGTACGAAGGATGCAGTCTTAATGGTTGAATCAGAAGCGAACGAGCTTCCTGAAGACATCATGCTTGGTGCAGTGCTTTTCGGCCACCAGGAAATGCAAACAGTTATCAGCGCAATCAACGAATTGGCTAGCGAAACCGCTAAGCCAACTTGGGATTGGCAGGCAGCAGCAGTTAACGAACCGCTAGTAGCGGCGTTAGATCTAGCTTTCGGCGATAAAGTTGCAGCAGCTTACCAAATTACGGTTAAGCAGGAGCGTTCAGGTACGCTTTCAACCCTTCGTGATGAAGCGATTGCTACCTTGGCAACTGATGCATCTGATTACGATGCCTCTGAAGTATCTTCGTACTTCGGTAAGCTAGAGAAGCGTATCGTTCGTCGTCGTATTCTTGCTGGTGAGCCGCGCATTGATGGTCGTGATACCACTACCGTTCGCGCGCTTAAGAGCGAAGTTGGCGTCATGCCAAACGTTCACGGTTCATCGGTATTTACTCGCGGTGAAACGCAGGCTATCGTCGTAGCAACTTTGGGTTCGCTTCGTGATTCTCAAATCGTTGATGCGCTAACCGGCAGCTTCCGTGATTACTTCATGCTCCACTACAACTTCCCTCCTTACTCTGTAGGTGAAGCGGGTCGTATGGGTGGTGTTGGTCGTCGCGAAATCGGTCATGGTCGCCTAGCGCGCCGTGGTGTTGCAGCGGTTATGCCAAACATTGAAGAATTCCCATACACCATCCGTGTTGTCTCTGAGATTACTGAGTCAAACGGTTCGTCTTCTATGGCGTCAGTATGTGGTACTTCACTCGCAATGATGGACGCAGGTGTTCCGCTTAAGGCGCCGGTAGCGGGTATCGCTATGGGTCTTGTGAAAGACGGCGAAGAAGTTGCTGTCCTAACCGATATCCTAGGTGATGAAGATCATCTTGGTGATATGGACTTTAAGGTTGCTGGTACAGAGCAGGGTATTACTGCACTTCAGATGGATATCAAGATTGAGGGTATTAACGAATCAATCATGGATACCGCACTGTCTCAAGCTAAGGACGCGCGTTTGCACATCCTTGAGGAGATGAATTCAGTGCTTGCATCGTCGCGTTCTGATGTAGCTGAAACTGCACCACGTTTCCACACCTTGAAGGTTCACACTGACAAGATCCGTGACGTAATTGGTAAGGGTGGCGCAACCATCCGTTCGATTACTGAGCAGACTGGTGCAGATGTTGATATCGAAGACGATGGTACCATTCGAATTTACGCCGCAAGCGGAGAAGATCTTCGCGCTGCAGTGAACATGATCGAAGGTATTACAGCGGAAGCTGAAATCGGTGCAACTTACGAAGGTACGGTCCAGAAGATCGTAGACTTCGGTGCATTCGTTAACTTCCTTCCTGGCAAAGACGGTTTGGTTCACATCTCGCAGATCGCTCACGAGCGTGTTAATGCGGTAGGTGATTACCTAACTGAAGGTCAAGAAGTTAAGGTTAAAGTACTAGATGTTGACCAGCGTGGTCGCGTTAAGCTCTCTATCAAAGAGACGCTAGAAGCGCCTGCAGCTGAATCTGATGCTGAAGCCAGCGAAGATTAAGTTCTAGTCGATCATAAAAAAACGAGGCCTTGGCCTCGTTTTTTTATGTCTGTAAGTTTAGTAGTTGTTAGCTAGCAGTTGTTGCTAGCTAACAAGGGGGCTAATAGGCCGTTAGCACCGTTTTATGGCCGTTCTACAGCCATAGCAACACCTTGGCCACCGCCGATACATAACGTGGCGATACCACGTTTCTGCTGCGTTCTCTCAAGGTGGTGAAGAAGGGTGACCAATACACGGCAACCCGAGGCGCCAATAGGGTGGCCTAACGCAATCGCACCGCCGCCAATATTAACCTTGCTAGGGTCAAGGCCAAGCGATTGGCTGACACACAGTGCTTGAACAGCGAATGCCTCATTCGCTTCAATAAGGTCAACTTCTTCTAACTGCCAATTTGCTTTCTCAAGCACTTTGCGCGTTGCTGGTATCGGTCCGGTACCCATAATCTCTGGCGCAACTCCCGCACTTGCGTGCGCGCTAATATGAGCCAATATCGGTAGTCCTAGCGACTTTGCTTTGGCCTCGCTCATTACCACTACGAATGCGGCACCATCATTCAACGAAGATGCGTTGCCCGCAGTAACGGAGCCATTTTTATCGAAGGCAGGGCGAAGGCGAGTCAGTGACTCGATATTCGCATCGGCTTTAATGCCGTCATCCAACGAGACTTCAACACTAGGCCCTCTGCGAGGGGTAATACTGATTGGCGTGATTTCCTTATCAAACCAGCCGGCCGTTTGAGCGGCTGCCGCCCTCTGATGTGATGCTAGCGCGAATTGATCCTGGGCTTCGCGGTCTAAGGTCTGCTCGGCATGGGCGGCCACTAGATTCTCGGCCGTGATGCCCATGTGGTAGTCATTAAATGCATCCCAGAGGCCGTCGTTGACCATGGTGTCCACGAGGTTCCAGTTACCCATACGCTGCCCTTTACGGCTATTCGGTAGCACGTGTGGTGCATTGCTCATACTCTCTTGGCCGCCAGCAATGATGATCTCAGCATCGCCGTTGTCAATTGCCTGAGCGGCTAAGGCAACGGCCTTAAGACCGGAACCGCAAACCTTATTAATGGTCAAACTTGCACACTGTTGGCTAAGGCCAGCGGCTAGTGAAGTTTGACGAGCTGGATTTTGACCACAGCCAGCGGTGAGTACCTGTCCCGCGATAAGCTCATCAACGAGTTCCGGTGCTAGATTGATACTCTTCAGGCAATCTTGGACTACCTGAGTGGCGATTTCTACGGCACTTAAGCTCGCAAGCGAACCGCCAAATGAGCCAACTGGGCTTCGCTTTGCGGCGACAATAACTGCAGACATAATCATTCCCTCTATGTTTTTCATTAGTTTAACATAGCCGGTTACTATGTAGCAGGCAGCTTCGCCTTCGACCTAAGTATTATTGTTGTCGCGGGGAAAATTACGGGTAGTGAGTGTTAAACTGCGCAACATTGGGGTTATCTTTGAGTTTATCTACCGAATTTCTATAGGATACTTGGCGGGGGAAAGTGTATGAGTGAAGTTGTAACTGTTTATTATCTGGGAATTGAAACTGAGAATTTTGTCGCGGGAACTAGTCAGCCTGAGGGCTGTTTCATCAAGCGCAGTGAGCAATCGGTTGGTGAGTTAAATGCTTTCTTCTATCGCTGGGTAGGTGCTGATTGGGGCTGGACCGATAAGTTGGTACTAACCTCAGATCAATGGCAGCAGCATGCTGATGGCTGCCAACTTTGGATTATCTACCATCAAGGTACGCCGGCGGGGTACTTCGAATTAGCACAACTAAACGACTCAACAGAGTTGCAGTACTTTGGTTTAGCACCCCATGCTGTTGGTCGTGGGTTAGGTAAGTATGCGTTGGAGTTCGCGATTACTCAGGGTTTGAGTCTCAGCGCAAAAGTCACGGTGAACACCTGTAGTTGGGACCACCCCGCAGCACTACCAAACTACCTGGCGCGAGGCTTTACATTACTCTATGAAGAGCAAGAAATACGAGCATAGCTTACTCGAAACTATGCTCTAAACTCGGAAAGGCACCGCGCTTTACTTCCTCTACATAGTCCGCGAGGGCTGCCGCGATACTCGGGTTGAACTGTAGATAGTTCTTCGAGAATTTCGGAGATTTTGGGCTAATACCCAGCATGTCATAGATGACTAACACCTGTGCGTCAGTGTCAGCGCCAGCTCCAATGCCGATCACAGGAATGCTGAGTTGCTCGCTAATACGTTTAGCTAACGAACTCGGTACACATTCCAAGACCATTAAATCCGCTCCAGCGGCCTCGAGGGCCATCGCGTCTTCAATCATAGCTTGAGCAGAGTCTGCATCACGCCCTTGAACCTTATAGCCGCCTAATTTATTCACCGACTGGGGCGTTAAGCCTAGATGGGCACAGACGGGTATTCCGCAGTCAGATAAGGCTTTAATGGTATCGGCTAGCCAACGGCCGCCTTCTAACTTAACCATATGTGAACCAGCTTGCATTAGCTTAGTGCTGTTAAGCAGCGCATCCGCCACTGAGCTGTATGTCATGAACGGGAGGTCACCAATAATCAGAGAGGAGTCGTTACCTCGCTTCACCGCTTCGGTGTGATAACACACATCTTCGATGGTCACAGGCACCGTTGTATTGTGCCCCTGAACGGTCATGCCAAGGGAGTCTCCCACTAGGATGACATCAACACCGGCCTCGGCTAACAACTTAGAGAAGGAAGCGTCATAGGCGGCGACGACAGCAAACTTCTGTCGCTCGGATTTCAGATTTTGTAAGGTTTGAATCGTTACTTTATTCATCACATCTCTCGGCGCTAAATGGCCATAGGTATTGGGTTGTAGTAGTGACGACCGTGTCGGTTCGCCAACAGACATTGAAAAAACGCGTCGTATTCTTGATCGTCGTCGAGGTCGATCTCTGAGGCGTTAATGATAAGTAAAGGCGACTGATCGTAGAAATGAAAGAAACGAGTGTAGGCATCATTCATTTTATCTAGATAATCATCGCTGATAAGACGTTGCGTTTGTCGATGACTATCGCGAAGTTGGCGCCGGCTATGCTCGGTAGTCGTCTGCAGATAAATCACTAGATCAGGTTTCACTGAGTCGATTGCCATCGATTCGTAGACCTGCTTGTAGAGTTGGTATTCGTGATCCGACAGATTCACGGATGCAAAAAGAAGCTCTTTGTTGATTAAAAAATCGGCAACATAACGGTTGTCAAAGAGACTTCCCTCTTTGACTTGGAGGTTGATCTTATTGCGCGAAAACAAAAAGTGTAGCTGGGTGGCGAGCGCAAATTGCTTTGGATCACGGTAGAAATCATTGAGAAAGGGATTGCTATTGGCGGTCTCGAGCAGTTCGGTCGCATTTAAACTCTCTGCAAGTCGACGAGCTAAGCGGGTCTTACCGGCGCCGATATTACCCTCTACAGCGATAAATAACGGTTTAGAAGTTACAGTAAAAGCGTCGTTAGTCACTACAACAGTCCCCAGACGATTAGTCGATAGGGTTATCTTGCCACAAGCAAAGCTGGTCGTCAGTTAATTCTGCTGCAATATCAGCGACTTTTTTGTCGCCAAGCGTCAAATCTGCGGCGAGATCAGCCCAAGGTTGCATCACGAACGAGCGCTCAGTACAGCGGGGGTGGGGTACGATAAGTCTTTCGGTTGATAGGTGTTGATTGCCGAAGAACAGGATGTCCACATCCAGTGTTCTTGAACCCCAACGAATAATCCGCTCTCGGCCATGATCAAGCTCAAGCGCTTGAAGTAGATCCAATAGCTGATGGGCAGAAAGAGAAGTCTCTAGCTCGATAACACCGTTGAGGTAATCACTTTGCTCACCGGGTCCAACCGCCTTGGAGCGGTACCAAGGCGAAACTGCCGTAACGTCCACAGCATCCGAATTCCGCAGTGCATCAATAGCCGATTCAACCAGCGACACCTGATCTCCGAGATTACTACCGAAGCTTATGAACGCCTGCATGCCATTAACTCTTCGGCTTTGGCTTTCCTGGGCGCTTGCGGCGTCTAGGTCGCTTAGCTGCCGGCACTTTGCTGGCTAAGTTGGCGCGCTCATCAGCGTCCATCTGCTGATACTTGGTCCACCAGTAACCCAGTCCGTCGCAATCTTCACCTGCGGCTTCACGGATTAATAGGAAGTCATAAGCGGCTCGGAAGCGACTTTGCTCAACAAGCTTTTGAGCGCGGCTTCCGCCGCGGTTAGGCAGACGCCATTGAAGTTCCCAGATCTCGCGGATTTGTGCAGAGAAGCGTTTTGGTACGGCAGTGATACGAATCTGCTGGGAGAAAACGGCATTCGCCGCTTCGCGGATCGTATCGAAAATTGCCATTCCCTTAGCCGCTTTTACGCGCTCATTGAAGTCTGGCCAGAGCAGCGCGGCGTAGAGGAATGCCGGTGTCACAGGGCGCTCAGCGCGAATTCGCTTATCGGTATTCAGCATGGTCTGTTCAAGGAATTCACGATAAATCGGATCTTCCAGGTACTGAGACGTATTGGGGAAGAGGATCTCGAATAGACGATACTGGTGTAATAGATTGAGCGTTGCAAGCGCTTGGCCCGACATGAACAGCTTGTTCACCTCGTCGAACAGTCTCGCCGGTGCGATATCCGCTAGCAAGTGACGACAATCGTAAATTGCGGAAGCAGTCGACTTTTCGATTTCAAAGCCAAGTTTAGCTGCGAAGCGAACCGCGCGTAGCATACGAACTGGATCTTCACGATAACGAGTCTCGGGATCACCAATCATTCGAACAATACGATTATCCAAGTCATTAACACCACCCGTAAAGTCGAAAACACTAAAGTCCTCGGTGGTGTAATACAGCGCGTTAATGGTGAAGTCACGACGAATCGCGTCATCTTCAATATCGCCGAAAACGTTGTCGCGAAGTAATAAGCCCGAATCGGATTGTTTAGAGGTGGATTGGTCGCCGTCCGAGTGATGTCCGCGGAAGGTAGTTACCTCAATAATTTCTGGGCCAAAGCGTACGTGTACAATTCGGAAGCGACGGCCAATGATGCGTGAGTTGCGAAAGAGTCTACGTACCTCTTCTGGAGTGGCGTCGGTTGCGATGTCAAAGTCTTTAGGTCGTTTTCCTAGCAGCAGATCACGCACACCACCGCCTACCAAATAGGCCGCGTAATTTGCGCCGTGTAGGCGGCTCATTACCTTAAGCGCATTTCGACTAATGTGCTTGCGAGAGATGATGTGTTCGTCACGGGAATAGACAACCGGCTCGTGCGGTTTAGACGGGCGGACTTTGTTTAACAACCAATTTAACATAGATGTAGATTTTGACTCGTTACAATAATGGGCAGGAGTCTACCACAGTTTCGTCTCAGAGGAACAAAATGCGCAAAAACTGATCGTTTTAGCTGACTGGCTGAACAGCCGAGCGCTTCCTTGGAATCCCCAGTCGTTGACGACGCTCCCATAAACACTTACGAGATACTCCTAGGCGCCGAGCGAGTTCTGTTTCCGACATCGCATCTTGGTTTTCCAAGACGAAGCGTTGAAAGTACTCTTCTAGATCTTCTCCAGCTTCAGCGGAGTCCACAAGGTGGCTTGGTGCCTTACTCGGGCTGATGGAATTAACACTAATCTCCTCGATGACTTCGGGGCTTTGCTCGGCTTCAATACTCAAGTCTTCTATTTCAATGGCGTTACCCGGGTCCGATAGGATGACACCGCGTTGCACCGCATTTTCGAGCTCACGAACATTGCCCGGCCAAGCATATTGAGCAATTGCTTGCTCAGCGGCAACAGAAAACTGAGTGGCTGGGCGATCGAATTTTTCCAGATAGCGAGTTAATAGGCTATTAGCGATCTCGAGCTTGTCGCCACCGCGATCACGAAGTGCGGGAATGACCAACTGTATAACGTTGAGGCGATAGTAAAGATCTTCACGGAACTCTCCGTTGTCGACTAAACGCTTTAGGTTCCTATGAGTCGCCGCTACGATGCGAACGTCGACCAATTTAGGTTGAACCGAGCCAATAGCTCGTACTTCGCCTTCCTGAAGTACTCTAAGAAGCCTAGCTTGAGCCGCTAACGGCAGCTCGCCGATTTCGTCTAGAAATAGTGTCCCTTGGTGTGCAGCGGATACTAATCCTGAACGCGCTGAATCCGCACCCGTAAACGCGCCTTTCTCATGGCCGAATAACTCGGCCTCAATTAAGGTGTCAGGAATCGCAGCACAGTTAACGGAAACTAAGGCGTTATCTGCGCGGTTTGAATTTTGGTGGATAGCCTGAGCAATAAGTTCTTTACCGGTTCCGGTCTCGCCATTTACCAATACGGTAGCATCCGTAGCGGATACCTTATAAATCATTTTGAAGAGTTTCTTCATCGGCGCCGATTGACCAATGAGCTTGCTAATGGGCGATTGGGTGGAACTTGAGTTGCCATCTTTGGCTGCTTTGGACTTTTCCTTGCAGTTCTTAGCAACGCTGGATAGGAGATCTTGGTTACTGAACGGTTTGGCAATGTAGTCGGCAGCACCTGCCTTCAGCGCGTCGACGGCCGTCTTCATGCTGGCGTAGCTAGTCATGATAAGAACTGGGGTTTCAGATGCGAAGGAGATGAGTTCAGTACCTTCACCGCCTGGCATACGGAGATCACTTAAGACGAGATCGTATTGATTTAAGTCGCCTTTGCTAAGCGCATCGGCAACGGAGGTTGCTTCGGAAACCTGATAATTTGCCTTTAATAATAGGCGTTTTATTGAGCCGCGAATAATAGCTTCATCTTCAACAACTAAGATGTGGGGCATACAACTTCCGTCCGTTGACTATTTTCTGGACACTGAGTTTGCCAACTAACGTTACCGCATGCAAGAAAAAAGTGTTACCGGTAACGCTTGGTATTGATGGTTAGTCAGTTTTGATGGGGGGCGAGCGGAAGTGAAATGGTGAATTCCGTTCCCTGAGTTTGATTAGCCTTTGGTGAGGTCACATCAATTTCGCCGCCGTGTTGGCGAATAATATTGTAGACAATTGCTAAACCGAGCCCCGTACCTTGACCCACTTCTTTGGTCGTGAAAAAGGGGTCAAACAGCTTTTTGATATGCTTTGGATCAATCCCATGGCCGTCGTCTTGGATCTGAAGGAAGCACCATTGTCCGCGACGTCGGGCGCTGATAGTGATGTCGGCACCCTCTTCGGACGCATCACGGGCGTTACCTAGGAGATTAACGAAGACCTGAGTGAGGCGAGTGGGATCGCCCATGACTTCAATAGCTTCAGCTAAGTTATTAATATAGTTCACCGATTTACGATGATGCTGAAGTGCCAACAGCGCAATCGCATCGTTGATACAACGGTTAATATCCATACGGATTGATAGGTCACTGGAATCGGCGGGGTGGGAAAAATTCACCATCGACTGAACGATATTGCTGATACGACCTGTTTGCACCTGTATTTGCGCGGCAATCTCCGCCGCATCTTCGCCACTAACACCTTCCTCTAACTCCTGAGCTAAGCAGGTGATACCGGTGACCGGGTTGCCTATTTCGTGGGCGACGCCAGCGGCCAGTCGGCCAATGGAGGATAGTCGCTCTTTATGCAGCAATTGCTCTTGTAGCTGTTCGATTTCCGTTCGGTCTTCAACCAAGAGAATACGGCTATCGCCCTCTTTAAAATTACGATCACGACGCGCCTTAGAGAGATCTAAGAAGCGGCGTTTGCCATCTACCATAAGTTTGAGACGTTGAAAGTTGTTGCCGCTAGAGACGAAGGTGTGCAGAGCACTTCCCCAGGGTTCGGGAAGTGACGTCATCGCGTTGCCGGTAGCTCGTTCAGGGCTGATGTGAGTGATGTTCTCCAGGGTCTTATTCCAGAGCATAATCTCGAAATCGGTGGTAAATGTAGCTACCCCAATGGGCATCTGTTCCAGCGTGTTGCGATGATGCCGACGCAGACGATCTAACTCCGCGGCCATACCTGGTAGCGCACTTCTGCTCTCAGACAGGCGTTGTTCCAACTGCACTAGATCCACAGGGTCATCCGCAACGACTTCCCGCATGGGTAAACTATCATCCACAACCTCCTTTGCAATCGACGGGCCCATTAAGCCGGAGAGGTTGGCTTCAATTTGATCTCGAGTTTTGCGGAGCTCGGAAGGGCGTCGCTCGTTTAAGCTAAGGGATTGTTGTTTGAGTGCGCGACGTACCTCTGCCATGGCGACAGGCTTTCCAAGTGCCGGCGACAGCGCCTCAATCATTGCCTGGGGCGTCAGTGCGACGAGTCGCTCTCGCGAAGGAACGGAGACATCATTCAGTCCGCAAAGTTTAGCGGCAGCGAGTTCTTCCTCGGTCTGTTGGGTGATGTTATGTAAGACCACCATAACAACGACATTCAAACCAAAGGAGGCTAGTAGGGTGGTTTGCCATTCTCCTGGCCCAAAACCGACTTGCACGCCGAATAGATCAAGGCGTACCTCGGGATAGCCTAATACCAATGGAACCACCATTAATAGGAACCAGGAAATACCGCCCGTGAGTACCCCTGCGCTAATGGCGCGCCCACGCGCTTCCGGCCACAATACGAGTGCGCAGAGAGCCGGTGTTAGCTGAAGCGTGCCCATGAAGGCCGTGAAGGCTAAATCGGTGAGGCTCGCGTCGGCTACGAGGTAGCAAAATAGTAGCGAAGCTGCGGCTAAGATCACCACCAAATAACGTTGCCAACGTGCCAGCCATTGATAGAGACTGGTTCGAGAAGGCATCCCGGTTGAGGGGAGTATCAGGTGGTTAAGGGTCATGCTAGTGATGGTGAGTAGCACCACCACCATGGTGCCGGTCGCCGCCGACAGTCCACCGAAGAGAATGATAATTAATAACCAGGGGTTCTCTAATGCTAATGCAATCCCTAGCGCGGCGTAATCGGTATTCGCCAGTGGAGCATCAAGACTATTCGCCGCCCAGATAATTGGAAATAGCGGGAGTGCCATTAACATTAGGTACATCGGTATAAGCCAGCTACCCATCCGTAAGGTCTTTAGCTGAAGCTTCCGCCCGTTGTTATAGTTAAAGGCGTGGGGAACCAAAATACTGCCCGAGAGAAAAATGAGCACTAGCCACGGCGAATTATTTTGTCCGCGGACTTGATAGAGAATTTGTGCTTGATCTGGATTAGCAGCCAACCAAAGGTTAAGGTCATCAATGCCATTAAACACCATGAAGGTGGCAACAATCCCTACTGCTAAAATACCAACCAATTTCAGAATAGATTCGGCTGCTAGCGCCACCACTAAACCATTTAAGTTAAGTCGTCCTGAGCCAAATACTAGGGTGAAGATGGTGGTCACAATGACAAAAAGTGTCGCGTGGGTCCAGTTTAGACTCACCACTTCAATGTCGGTGACTTTAAGGACTTGCCAGGCTTCTGCTACCGCTTTGATTTGCAGTGCTAGTAAAGGTAACGCTGAGACGAGGAGAATTAGTGTGACCGATACGCCTAACTTGGCAGAAGGAAACCGGAATACCATCAGGTCAGCAAAGGAGTTGAGCTGGAATTGATTCGCTATTCTACTCATTGGGATGAGCAGAAAGGGTGCGAATAGCAACATAGCGCCAGCGCCCAAATAATAGGCTAGGGCACCATAACCGTAGTTCTGTGCTAGCGAGATAATTCCATAGTACCCCCAGGCAGAAATAAAAGTACCCTGCGCTAAGGTATGAATCAGAGGGCTACGGCTGATCTTAACTGGAATGATGTTCTTTTCAGAAAGCGTGGCCAAACCAAACAGCGAAAGTAGGTATAACAGCGCGTAGAGGCCGACAATCCAGGGTTCAAGAGTCACGACTAATTCTCCCTGACATGATCGAAAGAATTAGCGCGGATAATCCCCACACAATGAACGGACGATACCAAGAGCCGTTTGGGTCGGCCAACCAGGTATAGACATACGGCGATAGTAAGTAACCCAAAATTAAAATAAAAAGTACCGTGCGGTTCATGATGATTTCCTTTGACTTCCCGCATTTAGCCGTAATCTCTTAGCTGTGTCTAGTGGCAGAAAGTCGCGAATATGATGAATAGTGTTCTAGATCAGATGGCTTTAGGCACCGCATTGCGATCCCACGAGTCAATTGCTTGCCGAAGTATGGCGTCAACACTGCCTGTGGCTTCGGCGGCCGCTTGCCCTAAATGATGTAATGCTGATCGCAGTTGTTGCTCGCGATTATCTGTAGTGAGTGGCTCAGCGTGATTTTGTTTTGATAATTTATTACCGTCAGGGTTTGTGGCAATTGGAATATGTCCAAAGCTTGGCGTAGGAGCATCAAAGTGAGCGAACAGTGCTAATTGACTGCTGGCGGCAGGCAAGAGGTCTGCGCCCCGAACCACATGAGTGATACCCATTGAAATATCGTCTAATACCGTAGCGAGCGGGTAGGCAATGAGCCCATCACGACGGCGCAGGCAAAGCTCTGGAGAGTCCGCGGCATTGACGCTTTGCATTCCAAGGAACATATCGCTCCAGTGATACTCACCCTGGACATCCATTCTCAGCGCGCAGGCTTCATGGGGCGCTGGTGGATGTGCTCGACAGTAGCCCTGTTCGAACCCACCTTGGCTTTGCAGTGTTTTTCGATTACAGCTGCAGCGGTAGGCGCTCCCATCCGTGAGGAGCTTATTAACGCAGTCCTCGTAGTGATGTAGCTGTTGGCTTTGCCAGTAAATATCGCCATCCCAGTAGAGTTCGAAGTGCTGCAGCTGCTTTTGAATCTCATCAGCGCTACCGGGAACACAACGAGGCGGATCGATATCGTCAATTCGGAGTAACCAGGTACCTTGGTTGGCACGGCAGTCGAGGAAAGAGGCAAGGGCGCAGCAAAGTGAGCCGAAATGGAGTGGTCCTGATGGAGTGGGGGCAAATCTTCCAATCATAGAAATAAGAAAGCCGAAGCAAGGCTCCGGCTCTTCAAGGCTTAGGCCATCTGGCGTTCTTTGATTTCATCGAGTGTTTTACAGTCGATGCACAAAGTTGCGGTAGGGCGAGCTTCCAATCGGCGAATACCGATATCAACGCCACATGTTTCACAGTAACCGTAGTCATCGTTGTCAATTAAATCGAGTGTCGATTCAATTTTCTTGATGAGCTTACGTTCACGATCACGGGTACGCAGTTCTAGACTAAATTCTTCTTCCTGAGTTGCTCTATCAGCAGGATCAGGAAAGTTGGACGCTTCGTCACGCATATGCGAAACGGTGCGATCAACTTCTTCCATGAGCTCTTTCTTCCAGGCTTGTAGCAACGCAGTGAAATGCTCACGCTGCTTGATATTCATGTACTCTTCGCCCTTCTTCTCTTTATAGGGAGCGATGCCATGAAGTGAAAAACTGGCTTGGTTTGCCATTGTCACAACCCTCATTGAAAAACAACTAAATATCGAAATTTCCTATCCTCGAAACTCTCTGAATATTTCGAGGCAGCGGAAAGTAGCAAAAAAAAATGTTTTTAGCTAGTAAAAAATGGGTAGTTCCCAAAAGAATTATACGGGATGACCACTATTTTTAGTTCAACTTGAAGCGTACCTTTTAAAGGTGTCACTATGCAAACTCAAAATTACTATCGCCAACTGTTAAATGGATATCACTGTGCCCCATAGCCCGCGCCAATATTTAGTTTCCTTGTCTCTCACTCCAGCGGTATTAATCCGACGTTATAAACGGTTCCTAGCCGATGTAGAGCTAGCGGGTGAGGTTATCACCGTGTACTGCCCCAACACCGGTGCAATGACTGGCTGTGGGGAGCAGGGCGATGTCGTGTGGCTCAGTACGAGTGATAAGCCCGGGCGGAAGTACCGATACACTTGGGAACTGACCGAAACGCAAGCGGGACATTGGCTCTGTGTTAACCCGCAGCGAGCGAATGAGTTTTTAGCCAAGGCACTAGCGCGCGGGCTAGTTGGCGAGTTTTCGCCCTATCCGAGTTTTCTCGCTGAACAAAAGTACGGAGAAGAGGGCAGTCGTATCGATTTCCTGTTGCAGGCAAACACTCAGCCTAGTGCCTATGTTGAAGTGAAAAGTTGCACGCTGCTATTAAATGGTGAGGGTGCCTTTCCCGACGCAAAGTCCGTCAGAGCCCACAAACATCTTCGTGAATTAATACGTTTGGCTCAGGACCAAGTTCCTACCTATCTGGTGTATCTTGTTCTCCACTCAGGTATTCAATCGGTTCGACCGGCAAGTGAAATAGACCCTCATTATGCATCGCTTTCGTCGGAGGCGATGGCAGCGGGATTAAGGGTGTTAGTGTTACGTGCGGGGGTAGATCAACACGGCTTGTATTGGCTGGCTGATGCTCACACTCTGTAATATAGCTAGTATAAAAAGCGTTTGGGATGATCACTCATTCAGAAAGAGCGCTAGCTCGCTGTTTTTTCGGGTCACGGTGATCGGTGTTAACTTTTCTGCGGGGCAGGGCCCGCTAACACACTCACCGTGGGGAAGCTCGAAAACTGCACCGTGATGTTCGCACTCAAGATGATAGGGGTCGAACGTCTTTGATGGCGCATAGCTGTAGAGCATCTTATTCCGATGTGGACAGCGATTCTCAAAAGCGGTGAAGGCATCATCTTGGCGAATTAAAATAATCTCTTTGCCCGCTAGAGAGAGCAGATTTAACCCCGTCTTTATCTCGCCCTGCGGAATTGTCCCTATAAAGAGCTTGGCGTCGTCAGTCATTAAGCGATTCACCTTATTCGGTGCGACGATGCACTGATAGCCTAGCGAGAAGGGCTTCAGTAGACTAGGTCGCAATTGTTATCTGGGTTACCACATGTTTCGTGAATTATTAAATCAAGCTGTACCGTTGATTGCTGCCATTATTTTTGCTGGAATCGGCTTTTACTTTATTGGCTACTAACTGTTCAACATTTTGGGCCCCGCAACCGCCAAATGTCGAAGCCATCCCTGCGTTCAATATGGTCGCGCTGGCTGAAGGTTCGCTGTGCCAACTGACTTACCCCTACAAACTGATTAACTACCCACCAAACGGTACCCTCGGCTTTGACTAGCCTTGCGCATTGATTGATAAATTTTTCGGTTAATTCGGTTTGATGGTCGAAACCCTGATGGAAGGGTGGGTTGCAGAGGATATGATCAAACTGCTTGGCCGCTAACGACTCGCCACAATCATCCGCTATAACGTTTATCTGCTCGCCCCACTGCGCCAAATTCTTTGCTGCAACAATCACCGCTGCGGCGTTGTTATCGGTGGCTGTTAAGGCGTCGATACTTTGCTGAAGTGCCGCGCGCGAAAGAACCCCCCAGCCGCAGCCCAAGTCCAACACAGCGCCACTTAATTGTTCGTTGATAGCGTCGACGAGAATTTCCGAGCCTCGATCCACCTTGTCCCATCCGAACAGCCCTGGTTTAGACCAGAATGTCTGGGTCTTGGTGTTTACTTCGCGTAGTTGTTGGTAATCATTGTCGTCAATGCTAGCGGTGGCTTGTACTTTGGTAATGATGGCTAGTCGATAACCGCTGTGGATAGTCGTGTCAATCTGTGTCCCAAATAATAGCTTAGCCTGCTTTAACGCCGTCTTAATACCTTCTTTGTTGCCGCCGGCAATGATCAGCTGACCGTCAATGTCTAGCAGCTCCGCCGCGAGATTAAGGCAACGATACACCACAGCTCGCTCTTTACTAAGCCGATAGACAACGCGTGAAAATTGTTCTCCCGTTGGGTTGTCGAAGTCGGAAAAGGTAATGGACTTAGGCGAGTTTGCGCGAAAGCGGTTAGTGATACAGCGCTTAGCTTTTGTGCAATCTTCAAGCGACCAATGCTCGTCCGCCAACAACACGGTATCACCAGTGAGAAATGGCGTTAATAATTCAATGGCTGGGTCTGTCATGCTAGCCTTGCAACCTCTTCGGGTGTGAGTGCTCGCCAGTTCCCCTCGGCGACGTCGAGTTGAAGGGAGCCGATACTAAGCCTATGTAATTCAGCAACCCGATTTTCGCAGGCGGCAATCATTCTCCGAACTTGATGGTAGCGTCCTTCGCTAATTGAAATCATGAGTTTGTTCTCGCCTAAACGCTCTACCAGCGTTGCAGAGGCTGGTTTGGGGTCATCTCTTAGGACAACACCCTGAAGGAGTTGTTCCATCGCTGCTGCAGAAACTGGCCACTTCGCAGTAACCTCATAGCACTTCTCGCAGGCGTACTTAGGGTGGGTGATGCGGTGACTCCATTGGCCATCATCGGTAAGTAAGACCAGCCCAGTAGTATCTTTATCCAGCCTGCCCACAGGATGTAGCTGCTGGAATTGCCCTGGCAGTAGGTCGACCACCGTTTGGTGATGCCCGTCCTTCGTAGCGCAAATAACGCCAAGCGGTTTATTCAGCATGATATAGCTGAAGCCTTTGGCGACAATCTCAGCCTCATCAAGCGAAACAACGTCCTCCTGAGAAATCTTCTGACTGGCACTCACTGCAAGTTTGCCGTTGACCTTAACCCGCTTGGCTTTAACGGCAAACTTTATATCGCTGCGAGCTAAGCTTGAATGCTCGCCCAACCAGCGGTCCAGGCGAATATTAATCTTCGTCTTCAATCGCCTGTCCAATTTCTAACTCAACTTCACTGGCTTCGCGTACTGCCAACACATTGATGCTGAAATTGAGATCTAAGCCAGCCAGCTCATGATTGCCATCAACCGTGATCGAGTCGCCGTCGATATGAGTGACCTTGACCGAGATTTCTTCGCCATCTTCGGTTGTGGCGTTGAATTTGTCTCCCACAGCGAGGCTGTCAATTTGGAATGCGTCGCGCGGAGCATTCTGAACGAGCTCATCAACGTATTCGCCATAAGCTTTCGCCGCAGGGATGTCGAGGGTCATCGAGTCACCTACGGACTTTCCGAGAAGCGCATCTTCAATTCCTTCGATAACATTGTCGGCGCCCATGAGGACATGAAGAGGTTCGCCGCGTGTGATACTACTATCGAGCTCCTGTCCAGTGGCGGTTCGAGCCACGAAATCAAAGGTAACTACCGAGCGAGCGTGAATTTTATCCATTTGCTGACCTCTTAAACACAATATTTTGCCGTTAATAACTTTATACGTTAGCCTGATAACGTCGATTTTCACATTATAAAGGAAACAACATGAAACTACTTCCACTCCTGTGCCTTTCAGCACTAATGGTTGGTTGCGGTAGCGATCAAAGTACGCCGAACTCTGCGGCCGGAGCGTTGACCGACGAACAACTTCGAATCGCGACCGAACTTCGTGACGAAGTTTTAACCAGCAATGTAGCTTGGGAAGTCGTCGAAGACCTTACCACAGAGGTCGGTGCACGCATGCCAGGTACGCCATCTGATGCTAAGGGTGTTGAATGGATGGAACAGCGTTTCCGCGACTTAGGTTTTGATAAAGTCACCTTAGAGCCTGTTGAGTACCCACTTTGGGAGCGTCATCATGAAATCGCTAACGTCGTCGCGCCATTTGAGCAGCCACTGGCGATTACTGCGCTAGGCGGTAGTGTTGGGACCGATGGCACTTTAGTTGCGCCAGTGGTGTATTTCGCAACCATTGATGAGCTGCAAGAAGCGAGTGATGAAGAGGTTGAGGGAAAGATTGTCTTTATCAATAAACGCATGGAAAAAACGATTGATGGTAGTGGCTATGGTCCAGTAGTTGCTGGACGCAGTGGCGGCGCTAAAGTTGCCGGCGCAAAGGGTGCCGTCGCAGTCTTAATTCGTAGCGTTGGCACCGATAGTGACCGCTTTGCCCATACCGGCATGATGCGCTATGACGAAAATATTCCGAAAATTCCGGCGGCCGCGCTGTCGAATCCTGATGCGGATCAAGTAGAACGTCTTCTTGAGCGTGGAGCCTTAACAGTATCCATGGATATCTCAGCAGGTTTTACTGGTACCTATACGGGTCATAATGTGATCGCCGAAGTGACCGGATCTCGCTGGCCTGAAGAGATAATTGTCATTGGGGGCCACCTAGATTCGTGGGATCTTGGTACAGGTGCTCTCGACGATGGCGCCGGGGTCGCTGTGACCACTGCGGCGGCTCATCGCCTGCTGGCAGATGACGCTCGACCAGGACGTACTATTCGTGTGGTAGCCTTTGCCAACGAAGAGCAGGGTCTAATTGGGGCCTACCAATACGCAGCGGCTCATGAGGATGAGATTGAGCAACATTTCCTTGGCTCTGAATCAGACTTCGGTGCAGGACGGGTATGGCGCTACAATACCAATGTCAGTGAGGCACTGCTGCCATCCTTTGAGCAGATATTCCCAATCTTGGAGCCGTTAGGTATTGAACGTGGCGGACTAACGTCTGGTGGCGGTCCTGATATTATTCCTTTGCAGCAGCTCGGAGTGCCGGTAGTCCGATTGAGCCAAGATGGTACTGACTACTTTGATTACCACCACACCGCGAATGATACCCTTGATAAAATTGATCCCGAAGCCCTTAATCAGAACGTAGCGGCTTGGATTACAATGGTCTATCTAGCGTCACACATTCCTGCTGAGGCTAACTAAACGCCTGCTGAAAACGAAGGCTTATAACAAAAGGTTACAGTTGTAGTTCAAGATTGTATTTATAAGGTTATAAGCTTTCGTTTATTGTTACTACCATAGATGATTGGTAGAGACACTCGAAATGGACTTAGCAGCGATTAACAAGACCCTCCGACATGAGTCACCAGCGGTAATCATTCGCTGGGCGATGAGTGTTAGTAAGCGACCAATCGCTACCACGAGCTTTGGCAAAACCTCTGCCGTACTTATTCATGCGTTACAAAACGAGATTCCCAAGCTCCCATTGATCTGGGTTGATCATGGCTATAACCTAAAGCACACCTATCAGTATGTCGAAGAGATAATCGGTCGATTTAATCCAAACTTGCAAGTGTATACACCTCGAGTAACTACTGAGCGACGACTTGCCCTAACGGGTGGTGTGCCACTTCCAGAGGATGACGAGGCTTTTTTCCGCTTTACCCAGGAAGTAAAACTGGAGCCTTTTCAACGCGCAATTGAAGAGCATCAGCCTGATGTTTGGTTGACTGGGATTAGCAAGTACGAAACGGATTATCGGAAAACACTTGATATCGTCTCCATTGACCACCGTGGTCTATTGCGAGTGGCGCCATTCTTTTACTGGCAGCAGCGCGACATAGAAGCCTACCTTCAACGTCACAACTTGCCCTCGCCCAAGCACTATTTCGACCCCACCAAACTCAGCGATAGCGCTGAGTGTGGTCTTCACAAAGCGAGTTAAGCTCGGTAACTCTCCGCGGTCAGGTTATTCGGGGTTAATCATCAGTTGATGATCAGAACCGCTGCTGAGTATCGGTAATGCTAGGGCAGACGCCCAGGCACGATGACCAACTCGGTAGAAGGGCGAGAACGGGTTGCCTGATTGGCCGCCAGGCATGTTGTAGAGCCCCTGACTTTCCATACTAGGGGTGACTACGATGTGTTCTGACGCCCCCAGGCTTCCGTATTGGACTAGGGGCATGTTGGTAGCTCCATTCAATGGTATGTCTTCCATATCCAGAAAACCTCGTAGAACCTTCGGCAACGCTGACGACAGCGGGTGAGCAATGGTAACTCCGTTGACGTTACGCCATTCAGCGCGCTCCGTGAGGTTGCCATTTTCATCTAACCAAGATTGGCTAAGCTCATCGAAGATCGCCAGCTCATAGTCCTTCCAGGATGACACTCCAGAAGGTAAAAAATGAGCAGGTTGATCTTGAAGTAACTGCCAAACCGTGTCTTCTCCTCGGCTTATTCGAGCAGCCTCTCGCTCGCTTAGATTCGCGTTGTACTTGGAGTTCAGCCATTGGCCAATACGCTGATAGATATCGGAAATCAATGCGGTTCTAAACTCTGCCACCAAAGACATGCCCATTTCTGATGCTTCAGCTCTACCGTTCCATTGAGCTAACGCTGCAAGGGCGGATTGGTGCCGAGTTTCAGGGGATTCTGCTAGTCGAGAAGTGAGGTGCTGCGCCCAGCGTTGATAAAATAGCGCACGATCATCATAGGCAATCGCAAATAAATCGAATTCATCCGCATTTTCAAGGGTGCTCAAATTATCTCGAATTTGCATTGATCGCGCCCCAAGATCATAGGCATCTGAGCCAATTTGCTGCAGCATCTCACCACTCACTACTTTGGCATTAGCAGTCCAGATTTGCCCGCTGTCTGGGTTAATGACTGCTGGGTAGTCGTTGATCTCGAGTTGCTCACCCCAACTGATATCCGCTACCTGCCAAGCAATAGGTAAGCCGTAATCAATCGCTATGCGCTGCGGGATATAGCCGCCGATGGTCCAGCCAATATTCCCTTCACTATCTGCCATCGTACAATTTTGCGGTGGGATCCCAGCTTGATTACAGACGATCTTGGCTTCGTTTACGTTGGCGGCATGTTCCATTTCGAGCAGGTTTAAATTCACCGCTTCAGCTTCATGCGCAAGCCAGCGCGTAGCGTAGAGAATTTCGTCCTCGGTATTTAAGATTGGTCCCCAACGGGTCAGCTGGATATCCTGCTGAACAGCTGTGCCATCGGGCAACAGAATTTGCTCAGTTTGAACTTCAATAGCTTCCCACCCACCGTTAGTTCGGTAAGCTGACTTGTCTTCATTGAGCTCAAGCTTGATGAGATCACTCCAATCGCCATAGGAGTTGGTAAAGCCCCAGGCCACCAAGCTATTCGACCCGGCCACGATTAATGGCGCACCAGGGAGACTCACGCCAACCATAGGAGTGGCGTCACCAGCTTGGAAACTGACCCGATACCAAGTATTTGGCACTTGGATCCCTAAATGCATATCGTTTGCTAGAATTGCTTTGCCCGTTGATGTCCTATCCCCTGCAATGGCCCAATTATTACTGCCTATCGCACTAAACTGCTCCACATTAATGGTTTGTTCGGCAATTTCGGTATTAATAGATAAATCAATAAGTTCTGCTGAAGGCGTAGCTGGGAATTGATAATCGTAATCGCTCAATGGTGCTTCCCATTGAGAGAAAATAGGCGCAATGAAGGCATGTAATTGGCTAGGAGCCGAGGAATAAAACTTATGACGGATGCGATCAAATGAGGCCTCTTCATCATTGAGTTGAACCCACATTGAAAAACTCACTAGGAAGCTATCTTCGTTTAACCAAGGTTTTGGTGCCTGCCCTAACAACCAGTATTCAGGTGGGCGTATGCTTAGTTCGCTTAGCCCCTGATTAACGCCTTGAGTGTAGGCATTGGCTATTGCTAAGTGGTGACTTGGCAACGCCGCCACCGCGGCACGAGCTTTTTCTCTGAGTAAATGCGCGCGATAGCGCTTATCGCGGTTGATGGCCATCTCGCCAAACAATTCACTCAACTCGCCAGCGGAGGCCCGCCGTAATAAATCCATTTGGAAAAAACGTTCCTGAGCATGAAGATATCCCATCGCAAAGGCGATATCCTGTCGCGACTCGCCTTCGATATGCGGGACTCCATAGCTATCTCGAGTAACCGATACTGGAGCGCTGATATAACTTGAGCTAACCGAGCCATCTAATTTAGCGGTGGATAACTGGCCAAAAATAAATAGGCAAGCAAAAGCCAATAATATAACTACCGTTATTGGTAGTAGGATACGCAGCAGTATTTTATTCATAATTGAAGGATTACCATATATTCGCATTGACGCCTTTATATCTAAGGTAGATAGTAGGCTAGCCAACTAGTTTATTATGGTTATAATTAAACCACATGCTTCAGCCATAAACGAGGATAACAATCTTGCTAAGAGGAATTAGCAATGTTTATTGGGTACGTAGCGCAGAAAGCATTGCGAAGCATCAATTTCAATAATTTTCATCTGACAAAGGGGGCCTAATGGGCTTACTCAACATTGATATTGATAAAGAAATCCAAGCGCACAAGAAGCAGCTCGAGAAGCTAGAAGCGCTAAAGCAGGCTCAAGCAGATAAGCTGAAGGGCATTGAAGAGTTTAGCAATATGATGCAGCAGCTTGCTGCCGACTACGGCTTAACGGAAATTGATTTACTCAGCGCCAAGGGCGATAAGTTCTTGAGTGTCATTAAGGCCGCCAGTAAACAAAAGAATCCACCGAAGTATGTGGCTAAGTTAGCGGCTTACTTTGCCGACAACCCAAAGCTAAATGTCGGGACGCCTAAAACCTCAAAGGTTAAAAAAGCGGCTAAGAAAAAGCGCATCAGCGACGAACCTAAAGTACCGGTTGGGCGTTATAAAAACCCTCACACTGGCGAAGTTATTGAGAAGCTAAAGCGAGCGCCAAAAACATTAAAAGAATGGTCGAAACAATATGGCGACGAAATGTTGCTGAGTTGGAAAGTATAAGACTAATTGTTATTAATAAGCTTTAACTAGAACGGAGCGCTAAACGCTCCGTTTTTTTATGATTACGAGATTTCGATGCATCGATCAATAGTATATGGCCTATTAGCAGTATTGCTTTGGTCTACCGTCGCAACCGCTTTTAAGTTGGCACTCAACGATTTTTCAGTGATTCAATTACTGGCGTTATCGGTGAGTATTTCAGCGGTCGTACTATGGATCGTGGTTTTAAGTTCTTCGTCTAGAGCAACTATTAAACCTACCCTCAGAAAGCGCTTTAAGTTACTGGCGCTGGCAGGTTTGTTAAATCCTGCCGCGTATTACCTAGTACTCTTTGAAGCCTATGATCGCCTTCCAGCTCAGATTGCCCAACCGGTTAATTATACCTGGGCTATCGCGTTTTCATGGCTAGCGGTTCCGTTTTTAAAGAAGCCACTAAGACGGGTAGATAAAATAGCGAGTGTCTTGGGTTATTTGGGAGTAGTTGTGATTGCCCTGCAAGGGAAGTCTCCGGCCGATTTTGATATTGATCTTTTAGGCTTGTCTCTTGCGCTGTTTAGCACGCTTCTCTGGGCCGGATATTGGCTGCTTTCCACAAGGATTAGCGGCGATGCAGTAGTCAATCTAGCGGTAAGCTTTAGTGTTGCCGTACCGGTAGTCTGGTTGATCGTGTTCTACTCGGGTGAGGCGTGGCCGCAAAATCCGTCTTATCTAAGTGTGATATGGGTAGGCCTGTTCGAGATGAGTATTACCTTCTTGTTATGGCAGAAGGCCTTATCGAGTGCGGTGAATGTTTCGAAGGTGGCCAACTTGATTTTCCTGTCACCCTTTATTTCATTGATACTAATAGGCGTAATTTTGGGCGAGCAGCTTCACTTAACAACGTTTGCAGGGTTGGCGTTAATTCTCGTGGCAGTACTCTGGCAGCAACGCAGTAAAACAAGCTAGTTCTTCGCCCGATGACAGAACAATGGTTCACCTAAGCTTAATCGGGCTTTTTTGCCTAAAGTGGCTTGTTATCCATCGCCTCGATGAGCAGTTGGACCTTCGCTTTAAGTCGCTCAGCGTTCGCAGGGCCCATTCTTATCATAAGCTTCTCTACATCAGATAGATTCTCTAAACGAGGATCAGCGAATTTGTAGTAAACCGCTGGCCTAACGAGTTCGATGTTACCTGCGACCTCGGGCGCATTGACTAACTGCTCCATTGCCGCTCGAAATGCCTGATCGAAACTTGTTTGCATTCCTAGTTCAGCATAGGCCTCCTCGAGACGAGGCGACCAAAAATGGTACAGCTCAATGGCGGTGTCTTCATCCACATATTCAATGGCACTGATGAGGGTGTCGTAGCGAGCAAAGTTATTAGGGGAGAGTTCGATGCGTCCAGGCTGACTGTCAATTAAAAACGCGCCCTCTGCTACAGTGCTGGATACGGGACGATTCTTAAACATGAGCTCGCCGCGCGATAGGGCATCAACCATCGCGACAGTTTTACGAAGAAGTTGGGTAGGCTCAAGCCACTCAATGACGGGGTGAGCAGGACCAAGTTGTGCAACGCTCAAAGCAAAGGGCTCATCACTCTGGTTTATTGGCGCGGGTTGCGGCTTCGGTGCTATTTCTTCAGCTTCGATGACCACTTCAGCCACGGCTTCCTCTGACTCAACGCTGACTTCAGGCTCAGGTTGCGTTGCAATGGGAAGTTCACCAACCGTTGGCGTTGATGGTTGAACAACTTCGGTTGGCTCAATTGGCACTTCCGGATCGTCATTCAGTACGAATAGTGTTACTGCAGCAATCGCTAAGATTCCGATGGTAAAAATAAGAAGCGGCTTTTTATTGGTGACGCTTTGCTCGGTCATAAGATGCCTTGTTGTTGGGTCTACAGTTCATTAGAGTGTAAGTTGGCTAATGCTAACGTAATATAAGCATTAATGCATAGTTTCACTGTATTTTAAGTCATGTCGCGGAGATTCATCTAGAAGCCGCCGGTTGTTCCTTCACCAGTGGTCACTCAGGAGACCCCGATTATCTTTGGAGTTCTGTCAGTATGACAATCGAAACCAGTAATAATTCCCCCAAAATTCGTCGCGCAACTTACGATGATATTCAGTCCTTGGTAAGTTTTAACCAACAAATGGCGTGGGAAACAGAGCAAAAGCAACTTGCGGAAGAGATACTGAGCAAAGGAGTTTCTGCGGTCGTGGACTCCGATGATAAGGGTTTCTATTTGGTAGCTGATGCTGACGGCCAAGTGGTGGCCTCACTGATGGTGACATTCGAATGGAGCGACTGGCGCAACGGTTTCTTTTGGTGGATTCAAAGTGTTTACGTGGTCCCGGGATTTCGGCGTCAAGGATTGTACCAACGGCTTTATACCATGGTGCAGCAGTTGGGCGCGAAGGCTGGGGCCATTGGATATAGGTTATACGTAGAAAAAGAGAACCAAGTTGCACAAAAAACGTATCAGAGTCTGGGCATGAAAGTGTGCGACTATGATATGTATGAAGCGATGGCGGCTGATCCATCGACACAAAAATAATATAAAGGAGAGACTATGAGCTGGGTAATTTATGGCGCAACGGGATATTCAGGTGGCTTACTAGCCGAACGAGCTGCAGAGGCAGGGCTCAAGCCGCTGTTATCGGCGCGTAATGAAGAGAAACTAAAGGCCGTTGCACAGCGTCTAGGGCTGGACTATCAGGTTGCGGATGTTAATGACAGTGGGGCACTGGCTGAACTAGCGACTAACACCTCGGTTATCGTTAACTGCGCAGGTCCGTTTTCGGCAACCGCTAATCAAGTGATCGCTGCCTGTATCGCGGGTAAAGCTCACTATATTGATATAACTGGTGAGATGTCGATTTTTGAATACGTGCAAACGCCGGAGATTTCTGAAGCGGCCAAAGCGGCCGGAATTGTGGTTTGCCCAGGAGCCGGCTTCGACGTAGTCCCTACCGATTGCCTAGCGGCGACCCTGGCGCAAAAATTGCCATCGGCGTCAGAGCTTCAATTGGGCTTTGCGGGTAGCAAACAGTTAAGTCAAGGCACCGCGAAGACCACAGTAGAAGGCCTCGCAAAGGGAGGCTGCTCTCGTGTTGACGGTGAACTTCAGTCTGAACCTGTCGCCCAACATACTGCTGAGGTTGACTTCGGTGGAGTGGTTGGTAAAAAGTTTGCGATGACGATTCCCTGGGGTGATATTAGTACGGCTTATAGCAGTACCAAAATCCCGAATATCAAGGTATTCGTACCTGCATCGAAAGCGACAGCGGACAAGGCAAGAGGAGCGTATAAGCTTCGTTGGTTATTCGGCTTGAAGTTGGTACAGAACCTCCTAAAGCGTCGCATTGAAAAAACGGTAGTGGGCCCCGATGCCAATGCACGGGCAAAATCTAGGATGCAACTATGGGGGAAGGCGACCGATGCTCAAGGGAATGCCGTTGAAGCAACTTTCTCAACTCCGAATGGCTATGAGCTTACTATTACAGCGCCGCTGGCTATTGCAGAATACCTAGCAGCAGGCATTGAGGTAAGTGGCTCAATGACGCCTTCTCAGCTTATGGGCGCAGACTTTGTCTGGACCTTACCTGATGTTGAGGAAATCAACTGGCGTTAAATAAAACTGCCCAGTTAGAAATCGGGGAGCATAGGTTCCCCGATAATCTGCCTTAAGCTTAGAGCTCTTAGATTCGTTACTCTTAATTACATAGCTCTTATAATCAGAATTTCGTAAATAAGCGCTTTAAATGTCAAAGCGCTTAAGCGAGCTTAAACTTAATTTGGCGCTTCTCAGTATCAACCTTGGCAAGCTTCACTGAAATCGGCATGTCGAGGTGGTAGAAGTTTTCGTTATGGGTGGCACAAAGCCGCCAGCCTTCAAACTGAAAAGTCGATTTTTCACCGCGTTTCGGCTTGAGTTCAATAAATCCTTCAATACCCGTTTCATCTAAGCGAATAGCCAAGCCTGCTTGACTAACTTGAGTGATCGTAGCGTTATACTCGCTCTTCTGGTCTAGATACTGCTGCGCGAACTGGGTTTTCAACGTGAGGTCGATCGTATTGCTAGCTTGACGACCGCGAACAATATCACCGTTAAGCTTTTCGAGATCTACCCCGTTGATAAGGTCATCAAAATCGCTGCTGCTAGTCAGAATCTGATCGATGATTAGGTGGTTGAGCAGATCAGCAGCTCTGCGAATAGGGGAAGTGACCATTGCGTAGTGCGCGAAGCCAAGACCAAAGTGCCCCTCGGATTCTTTGGCAACCTTGCTTGGCTGTAACCATCGAACCAGCACTGAACGTAAAGGAATATCGGCATCTTTATAGAGAGCTTCCTGCATCAGCGAAACAAACTCATCAAGATTGGCAGGAGCTTTCGCTTCTTCGCTCCAGTAATGTTTAAGTAGTTGTTTCAGGTCGCCAATTCGTTCGGTTCTAAAGCCACCGTGATTATTGAAAAAACCACGACCATTAGCCGCCAACCAAGCTCCGCTGTGACGATTGGTTAACAACATGAACTCTTCAATAAGACGCTGCGAGGTTAATCGAGGTGATAGCGCAATGCTGCTAATCTGCTGTTGTTCATTAAGCTCGAAGTGATAATCCGGACGTTCACTGATATCAACGGCAACACTGAGGCGATGTTGGCGAACCGCTTTGTAACAGTCTGCTAAGCGCTTAACGGGCTCTGCGATATCGGCTGCTACCGCATCAGTCTGCCCGCTTAAGAATGACTCTACGTCAGTATAGCTCAGCTTAGCATGCGACTTAATTGTGCCCTTATAGAGCTCGAAATTCTGTACTTCGCCGTCCGAAGTAATTGCGAATTCTGCAACCAGAGCATCGCGCTGTTCGTCAGCTAACAGTGAAAACTTCTCCTGCGACAAGCTAGGAGGCATCATATGGACTACCTGACCAGGTAGATAGTGGCTGGTACTCCGGGTAACTAAACTTTCAAGGAGTACCCTGTTAGCCTTCAGCGTTGCTGCCGGATCGGCGATAGCAACGAGTAAGCGGAAGCCATCTTCGGTAGATTCTACAAAAACGGCGTCATCAAGGTCGCGAGCATGAGCTGAGTCGATGGTTACGAATTGGGTTTCAGTTAGATCTTTGCGTGATGAACTGACGTCCTTTTCTAGTGATTCGATCTGCGCTAGCGTCTCGTCAGACCAGTCGGTTTCGATCGACATCTTCTTCAGGGTGTAGGCGCGAAGATCAGCGAGAATACTCTCATTTCCAAGCCTGTTCAGTGCAACGGCCTGACTCTTTCCTTCTAACTTGGTGGGATGGCGCAGAATCTGAGCTTCAACAAGTGTACCGGCTTTGAGCCCGCCACGCTTATTGGGTGGGACGAAGAACCAGCGATTAAAGCGAGCATCGTCACACTCAATGAATAGATGCTTACCGCGGGTAACTACTCGGCCGAAGAACTGTTTGAACTCACTTTTGACTAGACGCTCTAACTTAGCCTCTTGGTCACCACGGCTATTTTCGACAATTTCGTACTCAATCTCATCACCTGGGAGAAGTTGCTCCATCAGCGGTGGTGCGAGAAACACTTGCCCACCTTCCTGAGTGGATACAAAGCCGAACTTCATTGGCGTTGCTTTGACAATTCCTCGGTCGAGATTTCGACTTGCGCGAATGTCTTTCTTGAGCGTTTTTAGTTGTTGGAGCGTATCAAGATTTAGCATAGTGGTGGTGTCGAATTCCCTAGTAATCGGCTAATTCAGTGCCGAGTTTGAGACGCTCAAACGTAATTAGAGCGAAATTTATCAGCCTATTTTAACAGCAAATACAGTATAGTGTTTCGATAAAATATAAAAAAAGGAGTAACTCATGGATCTTCGCTCAAAAGTCATATGGATTACGGGTGCGAGCTCGGGAATTGGTCGTGAATTAGCTATTCAGCTATCGCTTCGTGGGGCCAAACTCATCCTTACGGCTCGCCGAGAGGAACAACTCGAGGAAACTCGTCAACTCTGTGTTAACAGTGAACAACATCAGCTCCTAAGCTGCGACCTCAATGATTACCACCAAGCCGCTGAATGGACGGAACGAGCCATTGCCTTGCATGGGCACATTGATATTCTGGTGAATAACGCCGGTGTCAGTCAGCGAGGCGGGGTTGTTGATACACCTATCGAAGTTGATGAAGCGCTTATTCGGCTAGATTACCTGTCTCTTGTTGCCTTGAGCAAAGCGGTCATGCCGCACTTTATCCAGCGAGAATCAGGTTATTATGTAAATATTTCATCGGTTGCGGGCAAGTTAGGTGCGCCAATGCGAACGTCCTATTCAGGCGCTAAACATGCGGTTGTCGGGTTCTCGGATTCGCTTCGCTTTGAGCTGTTTCCGTACAATATTAAGGTTACAGTTATTTGCCCTGGGTACGTTCAAACCCCAATCGCAGCGAGCGCGCTGAATGAAAAGAACGAAGCGGCGAAGATGCATGACCCGGATATCGAGAACGGCATGCCGGTCTCTACGGCCGTGAGAAAGATCATTCGTGCCATGGAAACGCAAAAGAATGAAGTGCTAGTAGCGTCCGGTATGCCATGGTTGGGTTACCATCTTCGTCGACTACTGCCGAATAGCTTTCCAAGCTTGATGACTAAGCTGGTTAAGCCGAAGAAGCAATAGTGATTATTCTTCAGGGGCTATGAGTTCAACGTCGAGCTCATAGCGCTCGTTGTCGCGTATTAGGCTCAGGGATAGGGTATCGCCATAACTGTGCTGTTCCAATATTCCCAATAAGTCGTCTGCTGAGCGCACCGCTTCTTCGTTAATGGCCACTAGTACATCGCCGAGTTGTAGTCGACCACTACTATCACTACTCAGCCCGCGAATTCCGGCAATGTCGGCACTAAGATTCGGCGTCACACGAGCAATAGCGACCCCCTCAATATTTAGTCTTCGCAGGAGCTGTGGTGGGGCTAGTTCAATGCCCAAGACGGGCCGCTGTACACGACCGAACTCAATCAGCTCGGGAATTGTGGCGGTTACGGTGTTTACGGGAATCGAAAAGCTAATCCCAGCGCTAGCGCCGGTGGGGCTAAAGATAGCAGTATTCACACCAATCAACAGCCCTGCTGAATTGAGTAGCGGGCCACCTGAATTCCCTGGGTTAATGGCAGCGTCAGTTTGGATGACATCGCGAATAGTACGATTGCTGGGAGACTCGATCGTTCGATTCACAGCACTCACCACACCGGTAGTTAACGTGGTATCTAAACCGAAGGGGTTGCCGATGGCGAGTACCTTATGCCCTACAGTTAGTCGTTGCGAGTCACCTCGAGGTATGGGGTGAAGCAGATCGGAATTTACCTCTATTTTTAGTACCGCCAAATCACGCTCAGGCGCTATGCCAATGAGCTTGGCAGGGTAGTCGTCACCTTGAAAACTAATGATGATTTCGGCTGCACCCTCGATGACGTGGAAGTTGGTAACGATATGGCCATCTTTGTCCCAGACGAAACCAGTCCCAGAGCCCGCGGTGCTTTGATAGACCCGGCGGCTGAAGAGGTCTCTACGTAGAGTGCGATTGGTTACGAAGACAACGGAGTTGCTGGTAGCCTCGTAGACTTCGATGGTATTCGCTTCGTCGTTAGTTAGGGCTGGATATGAACTATCGCTAGTTGCTAGTGAGCTCGCCGCTATCAACGTTAAAAAGAGTGATTTAACGAGTAAACCAATTCTCATTTTTGAGTTAACAGCGCGTCAGTATTCACCCGGGTAGCGATTCGTTCAATCTGATCTGCGCTGACGGGTTCGGACAACAGATTACCTTGAATGTAATCGCATCCTAGGGTGGAAAGAATAAGCATTTGACCAGGTGTCTCAACACCTTCGGCAACCACCGTGAGTTTCAAAGTGTGTGCCAGCATCAAGATGGCATCAACAATCCCGGTACTCTCAGTGCTATGTTCGAGGTCGGAGATAAATGACTGATCGAGTTTTAGTGTATCGAGGGTAAACTTGCGCACGTAGGAAAGAGATGAATAGCCGGTGCCAAAATCATCGATCGCAACTCGAACATCCAGATCGCGCACTTCGGCTACCGACTCGGCAATATGATGGTGGTTACCAATCATGATACTTTCAGTGATTTCTAACTCGAGCAGACTTGGGTCTATGGGTGCCAGTTTGAGGGCAGCCTTAATATCGTGGACGAAATCAGGGTGCATAATTTGCGCTGGCGAAATATTTACGGCAATACTCAGCTCAATGCCATCCTGACGCCAGATATCGAGTTGTTTAATAGCCTGTCGAAGGACTGAGTTCCCCAGAGTTCTTGCTTGCCCTGTGTCTTCGGCAATAGCGACAAATTCCAGCGGCGAAATAGGCCCTAATCGTGGATGATGCCAGCGCGCAAGCGCTTCGACAGAGTCGATAACCCGTGTTTTGAGATGCTGCTTGGGCTGATAAACCAAAAATAACTGGTCATTAGCAATAGCATCACGTAGGTCATGCTCAAGTTCAAAGTTACGGCTCAAGTTATCCATTGTCTCAGGGTTGTATTCTGTGAGGTTGGATCCCACTAGAGTCTTCGAAACCTGCATGGCATTGTTGGCGGCCCTAAGGAGGCCTGCGATATCACTCCCGTGATCTGGAGCCAGACTTAAGCCAGCGGCTACTAAAAGGCTAATCTGTTCATCTTTATAGGCAATTGGTTCGCCAATAATAGTCAGAACGTTTTGCGCTAACTCGCCAATCGAACTCAGGCGTGGATGTTGAATGACAATAGCAAATTCGTCACCGCCGATACGATAGACCTTATCGAAATGGGCTTTTAGACGGGTGGCAGACTCGCGAATAAGCATGTCACCCACCTGATGGCCGTATGACTGGTTGTACGTCTTAATACGCAGTAGGTCAATGACAATAAGTCCAGTTATCTGCCCATCAAATAGCGCATCTTCGATTAACTGAGTGCCCGAATTCATGAGTGAAATTCGGTTTGGGCACAGGGTCATTGAGTCTTCGCTGGCTTGAACTTGCAATTGGGTAGACTTCTCCTGGACGAGTTCTTCCAAGTAGCTCCCGTAGTTTTTGAGTTGAGCTTCCCGTCCCTCAATGGCTTCCAGCATGGTATTAACACTGCTAGCAAGGCGCCCGAACTCGTCCTGGCGACTCGTGTCAAAGCGATAATTGAAAGTACTGTTTAAGGCAATTTCTTCAGCGCGATCCGATAGGTGGCGGATTGGCTTGAGCGTCAAGTTATCGAGCAGCTTGACTAGCAATGGGGATGCTAATCCAGCAATAAGTATCATTCCTATCACAATGGCAATGGCGCGGTTGAGCCAGTCCTGCTCGTCGATAGGGGTGAAGATATAGCGCAGCTCTCCCATCTTCTCGCCTTGATAATTAATATCCACCAACTGCTGGATATCAGTGCTGTCGGGAGTGTAGCCCTCAGCAGAAGCCTTGACGATAATGTTTCTTGAACTGTCGAATAGGGTGCTACAGCCCTCACCGGCTTGGCTTAGAAGAATCTGTTGAAGCTCGTCGGCTTGAAAGCTATTGGGGTTTTCGAAGTAGCGCTGCGCGGCGAGCTGCATAACGCCAACTCGCTCTTCAATTAGACTCTGCTGAATCCGTTTAAGACCAAGGTAATCATTTATCAAAAAAGCTGCAGACAGCGTCACAATCAGACCAAATAATACGCTGGTCAGAATGAGTGCTTGATTGGCTTTTACGGACAGCTTTTTCATAAGTTTATGCTACTGGTCAAATACGACCAGCAGTTAGAGTACCTAATATCGATATTAGTTAAGACTTTAACATAAAGTTGCTGGCTTGCTAGTACATCTTGGTAATTTGGCAACTAATTCAATGACCGTTCATCCATGCTAATAAGTCCGTATGATCGTCAAAGAACAGCGTATTGGGAAATCGACGCTGCTCCGCATGGGTGAATTTAGTACGCAGACCAATACTTTTCATCCCCGCAGCATCGGCAGCGGCTAAACCCGCCGAAGAATCTTCGATCACTAAACAGCGATTTGAGCGGATGTTGAAATGATCACTAGCCTTGAGAAATAAATCAGGAGCGGGCTTCGATAGCGCAACATCCTGCGAGGAAAAACGCACTGGAAGATAGCTGAGTAATTGAGTCTGAGACAGGGTTAGATTTATCTTCGCATGGCTCCCGGAGGAGGCAACGCAGATCTGAGTGCCAGAATGCTGAAGGTGTTGTACAAGTTTTTCACAGTCGGGGAAACTCAAGTTACTCTGACGGAACCGTTTGAAAGTATCCTGCTGCATAGCGTCAAGAAAATTAGCGGGGAGGGTTAATTGATATTCATTAATGGCCTCGCTCAGACTTTCAGTGAGGCTTCTTCCCCGAAAAAATCGCTCGGTATCAGCAACACTTAATTGCCAATTATAGCGCGAAAGATGTTGGTGCAAGACTTCATTCGCAACGCGCTCGGAATCTACCAGAACGCCGTCGCAGTCAAAGATAACTAAGTCAATATTCTGCATTCATTGATCCACATTAATGACGTAGCGGTGAATAAGTGCGTCTAACTGTGTCGCAATCAATTCACCGCCACGAATATTGTCGAGTGGAACGAGTTTGGAAGGGTGCTCAGACAACAGCCTCTGCAGGGCCTTATCGGCGTCCGCTTTATATGACAAGTGCCAGGCTTCCGGCTGCACACCGCCGTGAAATTCTCGATAGGGGCGAAAGAAACCGTCGGTACGATCTTCATCGATATGGGTGGCTAACCACTCGCCAAGTTTTTCGAACGGACCGCCGACTTGATACTCTTCAGGCGTTAATTGGAGCTGGTAGTTAGAGGACACGGCGGCCGCGTCAAACACGTCAATATCAGTCCCCCAGTGATGTCTAGACAGTCCTGGAATGGCTGACCATTCCAGGACGCAATCCAGCCACTCTTGATCACTGAGCTCGTTTGCCTTCTTTTGCGTACCGTTGATATTAAAGACATAGTCCAGCGAGTTCTTGCGTTGCCATATTTGTACCTGTCGTTCAACCGAGCGAAATCCGGACGCAATTTGCAGGTCAATGCCGTCACGCGCCGCACGTTGGCGCAGTAACTCAAACGCATGCTTGGTATTGGGCGTTAGCTTATCAGTGTTGACAGTGCTCATAGTGATCTCATGAATGGTCTGTTAGCAACGATAACCAGAGCATGGTGTGATCGCAAGTATTGATGGTAGGCTTATTGCACCCAGTCATAAGTCATTATATGGTAGGGCGCATTCGGAGGAGGGGTTGATTTTGAGTAAAGCATTTATCTGTAGTCGTGGTGATATCTCGGCAAATAGTAATCTTCAGGCTGTCCGAACGCTTATCACTGAAGCGTTTCCGATGTTGAAGCCGGCCCATATAGCGCAATTATTTTCCGGAGTACCTTGCATACTGATAGTCGGTGATAGAGAGCAGTTAGCAGCTATCGTTCCGCGCTTTAAATCGCTTGGTTTGATGGTGGATATTGTTGATAGCGCGTCGAAGCTTAGGGCTTTGAGCTTCGCTAAGCTAAATTGGTTGGGGCTTTTGCCCGAAGCCACAGAAATTGACAAAGGATCGGCCACCGACAATAGACAGTTGCCAAGCGATAATGAAAATCCGCGTGATGCCGCAGATCAAACCGAAGCTATTACTGCTCTCAAGTTCGAGACTCAGTCGACTGTTGCGCAGAACAGTGCTCAGTTGGCCGAAGAAGATTTAGCCGATGTTAGGTCGAAGGAAGCTGAGGTGCTCGGCCAGTTAGATGGTGATGATATCTCCATTGACTTTAGTTTCGCGGAGACCGGTACCAGGGTTGAACCTGAGGCCGAGTCAAAGCCCGAGAAGCAGGTGAAGCCTGCTGAGGAATCTGATTTTGATATGGGCGCGCTAGATAATTTATCGTTGGGAATGGATGATGATTTAGCTGCTGAATTGCAGGCTTTGAAGAGTACTCCAAAGCAAACAGAATCGCCTGATTTGGTTGAATCAGATGAAGCTTCGGTGCATGCCGCAGCACCGTCGGAGGGCATGAATTTTGAACTCGTGGATCAGGCTCTTCAGGAAAGCGATCAACCCATCAAAGATGAAGGCGCAGATGAAGTTCCCCAGGAGTCGACTTCATTCAACTTTAGCAATCTTAGTTTAGCGCCTCTTGATGAAGACGAGAGCAAGGGCGATGACAACACGGGTGATGATGCCGAGGCTAAGTAGGTAAGAATTAAACCACTACTTTATATCAAGCAAAAAAAAGACGAGTCACTGAGGTGCTCGTCTTTTTTTATTTAGCTGAGGGCTAGCGTTCCAAGTAAATATTATCCTTGGTAAGCAGCCGCCGCTTTTAGGATTTCAGCGCGCGCGGTATCGGCATCTGCCCAACCGTCGATCTCAACCCACTTGCCATCTTCCAAGTCTTTGTAGCGACGGAAGAAGTGCTCAATCTGCTGAGTAAGCAAGCTAGGAAGTTGTGATGCTTCAGTAATACCGGCGTATTCCTTCGAGAGCTTCTCGTGCGGAACCGCAACTAACTTAGCATCTTTACCGGCTTCATCAGACATTAGTAGCACACCAATTGGGCGGCAACGAATCACTGCACCTGGCGCAACTGGGTAAGGTGTGATGACTAATACGTCAACTGGGTCACCGTCTTCAGATAGGGTGTTGTTGATATAACCGTAGTTCGCTGGGTAGAACATCGGAGCGGTCATAAAACGATCAACCATCAGCGCATCGAAATCTTTGTCAATTTCGTACTTGATTGGCGCGTGGTTAGCTGGGATTTCAATAATCGCGTAGATATCGTTTGGTAAATCTTTACCTGCTGGAATTTTGGTATAGCTCATGGCCGTCTCTCTTTATGTCACTTCAAAAAAAATGAAAGGCCGAATTATACGCGCTAGAGCGGGATTTATACAATGTTATCAACGTAAAAAGGGGTGTTTATTGCGGCTTAAGCCGTTTAATGGTTTCGAAAGCTGTTTGCACAGCAGATGATCCGCCTCTTGCATTGGCATTGGCTTTAAGGCTGTTACTAGATTGTAACTGGTGCAATTGCGATTAACTGGTTAGTCTTAGGGACATGATGAAACCCGTGACTGCTTACGTAATTCGAATGGCGATATATTGTCAGCTAAGTGCTACCGCCGTGGTAGTTGCTGTTAGTGCTCCTGCAGTATTCGCCGATTCCTTAGCGGCCGATGTCCAGCGAGTTGATACTGACACCGTGTGGATTAAGGAGTTGAGCGAACTTACCCATGAGCAGTTTGGCGACGGCTGGTGGTGGAATAGCTTTGACAGTTTAGAGTCTTCGGCAGTCGACGGACTCAATGCCAACGCTGAATTCCCTCGGCTAAGGTGGCGACAAAATGCGGTGTGCGTTCTTGATTACAGTGTGCCCTATAATCAGGGAAGGTATCGTTGTGCTGACCGCGCAAGTTACGTCAGCGGCGATGTTCAGTGGCAAACGTTGGTTAATGTCGCGGCCCTCAATAGACGCTACCAACGTAACTGGCGATTTTCGAGCCTGAATTGTCGCGATTATGAGGTAGGCCCCTGTATTTTAGGTGTCACCGAGAACGGAACCGATGCCGTTTACCATGCAAGTTATAGCTTAGCCCAGCAGGATTGGTTTCCGAATGGTTTCGAACTAGCTCCCGGGCGCAATCAGGTGAGTTGGTTCGACGACGATACACTGTTAATTATGGATTCGGGTTCGCCCGATTTCACCAGTCCAGCGGGCTATCCGATGCGATTGGAAAAGATAGATAGAGCGGGATCGCGCTCGGTGTTAGCTAATTTCGCTAGTGAGTCAATGGGTGGAACGGTGACCTGGATCGAAGGTGAGCTGGTACTCATTGAATGGGTCGACTTTTTTGCTAGGCGTTACTCTCATTGGCGCGATGGTGAGTTCCACCCCTTAAAGCTACCTCATGATTCACTTTTAGTCGGCCGCTATCGTGATGGTTGGCTAATTCAGCGCGAATCGTCGAATCAACCTCGAACCGATGACATTATTTGGTGGCGTCCCGAGATAGGCGATACTAACACCGCAAAGCGTGTTTATAGTCTTTCTCAGCGTGAGCGACTGCAGCAGATTGCGGTTACAGACAATGAGCTCTATCTACTTATCAATGCAGACTTTGACACGCGATTAATCGTGACCCGTGGTGAGCTTGATGACGAGCCTGAAGTTATGGCATCAGCTCAGCTCGAAGCTTGGCAGCTTGAAGCAGTGCTCGATGATGGACTAGTAGTGCGTAAAGACTCCCTGCTTTCCGGTCCAAGTCGCTGGTTAGTATCTTCTTCAACTCAGCGCCAAATTGACCCGCCTAACTACACCCTAGATAGCGAGAAATTTAAGGCAGAGCTCAGCTATGCTACCAGTGCCGACGGTGTGCAAGTCCCCTTCTTGATGGTGACGCCAACACACCGCGTAGGAGAGAATATACCAACGCTTATTGACGTTTATGGAGGCTTCGGTGTTCCTATCTCAACAGTGAATAACGCGGTTACCTCGAAGCTTTGGCTAGAACGCGGAGGCCGGCTGGTATTTGCTGGAGTCAGGGGCGGGGGAGAGTATGGTCGCTGGTGGCACCGAGCGGGGCAGCTCAGTCACAAGAATCAGACCATTGATGACCTCATCTCAGTGGCTTCATCGCTGACTGAGCTGGGGTTGAGCTCGCCCCAGCGATTAGCCTACCGGGGTGCTTCGAACGGTGGTTTAGTCGCCGCCGCGGCAGCAATTCGTGCTCCTGATGTAATTGGCGCCGTGGTTCTAGAAGCCCCGCTAACGGATATGATGAACTTCCATCGTACACTTTCGGGACCTAGTTGGATGGTGGAGTACGGCAATCCTGAAAACCCCACCGAAAGAGAATGGTTACTTGAGTATTCTCCGATGCATAATCTTAGCGAGACTCAGGCCTACCCACCCATACTCTTGTTGGCAGCGCAAAATGATGACCGTGTTGATATCGCTCATTCCAGGCAGTTTGCGTATCGCTTAGCCACATTGGGGCAGCCGATTTTTTACGACGAGAGAGTCTCAGGAGGTCATTCAATAGCCGTTAGCGGCGCTGATATTGTGGCCAAGGAAGCGCTGATATTTAATTTTCTCTGGGAGAGTTTAGTGGATGACGAGTAAAGGACAGGAACCCTGTGGATGGTGCCTTAGCGACCCAATTTACCGAGATTATCATGACTTAGAATGGGGCGTCCCCCTTTTCGATGAGCGAAGCATCTTTGAATTTCTTCTTGAAGGTGTCCAGGCAGGCCTGAGTTGGATTACTGTATTGAAACGGCGAGACAACTACCGACTGGTCTATGACAACTTCGACGCACACAAAATCGTAGCGTGGAGTGATGAAAAGAAGCATAGTTTGCTACAGGATGCGCGTATCATTCGCAACCGACTCAAAGTCGAGAGCGCTCAACGTAATGCGCGAGCTTACTTGGAGATGCGTTCACAGGGGATTTCGTTAGCTCAGTACTTTTGGGACTTCGTAGATGGAGAAGCTATCCAGAATCGCTTTGAAAAGCTGTCGGATGTCCCAGCTGAGACTGCACTGTCTCAGCAAATATCAAAGGACTTGAAGAAGCGCGGCTTTAACTTCGTGGGGCCGACAATAATTTACGCACATATGCAGGCGATGGGTTTAGTGAATGATCACTTACTCAGTTGTCCCAGGCATTCAGCCTGTGCAGAACTCAGGAGTTCGAAATAGTGAAATGGATTGGTTTTCTAGCGGTATTGCTGAGTGTCACAGGGTGTCGGATGGGCACGGTAGGAATTACCGAATTCACACCGTCGATATCCCATGAAATTGCCACGGACGGAAGCAAGCGCTTTCGGTTTGAGGTGCACAAAGACATGGATCAAGAGGTGATTCGGAGTTCGCGAGGGCGATACAACGCGGCGCGCTTCGCGAGTGCGTTCGATGATTTACTGGAGCAAGAACTCAAAAGCACACGCTACTGCAGGGACGGCTACTTCGTTATTGATCGCTTAGATCACCCGCGCGATGCCTTCATTTTTGGCGAGTGTAATGAAGGGGCGACGCCAGAAGACATCGCCCGCTGGGGAGAGGCCTAGATATCGAAGTTGGCGAGTTTCTTAGGTGTTAAGTTGTGCGCCAATTTTACATACACCGGTTGGCCGTTTTCGTAAGGAGGATAGTCTTCCCCTTGGATTAACGGTAATAGGTAATCACGTCCCGCTTGAGTAATACCAAAGCCATCTTCAGAGATGAAGGATTTCGGCATAAAGCGCTCAACATTGGCGATGTCCTTTAACGGTGCTGGGATGAAACCCCATTCACCGTTTTCCAGGCGCTGGATAGCCGGCATGACCGAATTGAGTCCCTCAAGAGCGTACTCAATGGCCTTTTTTCCTGCTTGGTAGGCAAGGTCTACGTCAGTTTTTGATGCGATGTGACGTGCTGAACGTTGCAGATAATCTGCTAGTGCCCAGTGATACTTGTATCCCAGTTCGCCCTTGATTAAGTTAGCTAAGACTGGAGCAACACCACCAAGTTGGGCATGACCGAAGGCATCAACTGAGGCTTCAGAGGCAGCTAGGAAGCTACCGTCACCGGTATGCGTACCTTCTGAGGCTACAATGGAGCAATAGCCGTAGGTTTCCACACAGTGCTTAACCTTGGCGAGGAATTTCTCTCTATCGAAGGCAACCTCTGGGAACAGAATAATGTGCGGAGCATCGCCTTCTTCCTGCTGAGCTAGCGCCCCGGCAGCGGCAATCCAACCGGCATGACGACCCATCACTTCCATGATGAAGACTTTGGTGGATGACTCGCACATTGAAGCGATATCAAGTGATGCCTCTTTGATGGAAACGGCGACATACTTTGCTACAGAGCCAAAACCCGGGCAGAAGTCGGTAATTGGGAGGTCATTATCTACTGTCTTTGGAATCCCGATACATTGGATAGGGTACCCCATGGTTTCCGAAATCTGTGAGACTTTGTGGGCAGTGTCCTGGGAGTCATTGCCGCCGTTGTAGAAGAAGTAACCGATGTTGTGTGCCTTGAAGACTTCAATCAGACGCTCGTACTCTGCGCGACTTTCCTCAATGCTTCGTAACTTGAAGCGACATGACCCAAAAGCTCCAGCCGGAGTGTGACGGAGTGCTGCAATCTCTTCGTCAGAATATTGATTAGTGTCGATCAGCTCTTCGCGCAATGCGCCGAGAATACCGTTGCGACCAGCGTAAACGGTTCCGATTTTATCGGGATGTTGACGGGCAGCTTGAATGACACCACAGGCCGTGGCATTGATGACGGCTGTGACGCCACCAGACTGAGCATAGAACGCGTTTTTGATTGTCATGTCGACAATGTTCCTGTTGAAAGTGTGGAGGGTTGCTATTCTAACGACTTTTCTCAGCGTTTGCATGGGGCAAATAACAGGGTATTCTAAGCGATGTCACTTAGCCAGATAGCCTATTCGTCGATTAAACAATAGTTTCTGTCTTTACCAACTCGTAGGAAAAGCAATGCACATACATATTTTGGGGATCTGCGGTACGTTCATGGGCAGCTTAGCCGTTCTGGCGAAGGAGCTGGGTTATCGAGTGAGCGGCTGTGACCAAAATGTCTATCCGCCGATGAGTACCCAGCTTGAGGATGCTGGCATTGAGCTTATTCAGGGATACGATTTATCTCAGCTAGCGCTCCAACCGGATGTATTCGTAATCGGTAATGCCATGAGCAGAGGTAACCCTTTAGTAGAAGAAATTTTAGAGCGTGGTTTACGCTACACCTCAGGGCCACAGTTTTTGAATGAGCACGTGTTGCCGGAGCGCTGGGTCATCGCGGTTTCCGGAACGCACGGTAAGACCACCACCGCAACGATGGTTGCCAGTATTCTTGAATTCGCCGAGATGTCTCCGGGCTTTCTAATTGGCGGGGTTCCCCTGGGTTTCGAGCGCTCAGCACGACTTGGCGAGTCGCCATTTTTCGTCGTGGAAGCTGATGAATATGATTCCGCCTTCTTCGACAAACGTAGCAAATTCGTGCACTACCAGCCCAGAACGCTAATTATTAATAATCTAGAATTTGATCATGCCGATATATTCGCGGATCTTGCGGCAATTCAGCGTCAGTTTCACCACGTGGTTCGCTTAGTGCCCCGTTCAGGGCAAGTCATTTACCCAGCGAAGAGTAAAGCGGTTGCCGAGGTAATAGGCCAAGGATGCTGGTCAGAGCAGGCTCAGCTTGAGAGCAAAGATAGTTGGGCTAGCAAGCTTATCAGCGCCGACGGATCTCACTTTTCCGTATTCCTTCACGATGAGAAGGTGGGTGAAGTGCAGTGGGACTTAACCGGTAACCATTCCGTTAGTAACGGCTTAGCCGCAATCGCGGCGGCGCGTCACGTTGGCGTGGCTCCCGCCATCGCCTGTGAAGCGTTGAGTCAGTTTGCTGGAGTTAAGCGGCGTATGGAATGCCTTTGGAACACGCCGGAACTTAAAATTTATGACGACTTTGCCCATCATCCAACCGCTATTGAGACAACGCTCAATGGTTTGCGTGAAAAGGTGGTTGAAGAGAGAATTTTAGCGGTGATTGAGCCTCGTTCGAACACGATGAAGTCGGGGGTCCATAACCAACTACTAGGGTCATCCGCAACAGCGGCCGATGCCGTTTTGTGGTTTGATGAGGATGATCAAGCGGGGCTTGGTTCGGTGATCCAATCTAACGGACAAATAGTAGTAACCGAGTTTCCCGTCCTAAAAGCAAAAATATTGGCTGAAATTGCCAATTATCAGCATATTGTAGTGATGAGTAATGGCGGCTTCGGCGGTCTTCATAAAGCAATTATCGCCCACCTCAAGGAGTGAAGCGTGACGAAAAGAATATCTTTAGCCCTAACGGGAGGCAGTGGTGCTCAATATGGTCTGCGCCTCCTCGAAGCTCTAACGGCGGCTGGCTGTCACGTCTACCTTATGATTTCGGATGCCGCCTGTGTGGTGATCAATACTGAAACTGATACACAGTTACCTGAGGATCATGAAGGTCGGGCAAAAGTCTTTGCTGCTGAGCATGTTAACACTCCCGGTAGCTTTGAGCTGTTGACGAAAACAGATTGGTTTTCCGCACCCGCATCCGGGTCGAATGCGCCTGATGCGATGGTAATCTGTCCCGCTTCCGGAGGTACCTTGTCGGCAGTAGCTGTAGGGGCCTCCAATAATCTGATTGAGCGTGCTGCGGATGTGATGATTAAGGAGCGAAAGCCGCTGATATTAGTTCCTCGCGAGACCCCACTTTCCACGATACACCTGCGAAATATGCTGCAGTTAAGCGAAGTTGGTGCAATTGTCCTCCCTGCTAGTCCTGGGTTCTACAACAAGCCTTCATCCATTGATGATTTAATTGATTTTGTCGTTGCTCGCGTTCTTGATCAGTTGAAGGTTGATCAATCTTTACAGCCTAAGTGGGGAAAATAGTCGGATGATAGATGACGCTTTCGCGGTTCATAAAGCGCCCAAGTTCTTCTCTCGCTGGATGTCGTTAAAATTCCTCATTCTCAGCTTATTTGTCGGCTTAGTGGGGGCTGCCATATGGCAGATCCCCAATGCTCGCCTTGATGCATCCTCTGACTCACTAACGTTGGAAACTGATCCCGGGTTAGCGCTATATCGTTCGGTATCAACCCGTTATCGCTCCGGTGATTTCTTCGTGTTAGCGTTTAGAGCGCATGATGGTGATGCGCTCTCAAGCGCTTCCCTGAGTACTTTAGAAGCATTGCAGGAAGACTTAGCGCAGATCGATGGCGTTGAATCGGTCATGTCGGTGCTCAATGTGCCACTGCTGCAAAGTCCACCAGTAGGCTTGGAAAGTTTGAGTTCAGATGCGCGAACACTGCTTAACGCCGAGGTGGATATCGAGATGGCGCGGGCTGAATTTCATGAGAGTCCAGTCTACCGAGATACCTTGCTTAGCGAAGATAATGCAACCACCGCGTTACTGATTTCGCTACCCGTTGATACCGATTACTACGCGCTGGTAGATCAGCGTAATGAATTACTTGGACAGCCCGATTCTGCTAACGCTGACGCGCTTGCAATTGCCCAGGAACAACTTTTGGCCTATCGCTCTCAAGAGCAGGATATTACTAAAGAACGCTTAGCTGAGCTACGAAGGGTCGTGGCGAAATATGAGGGTAATGCTGATATCTTTATTGGTGGCGTACCAATGATTGCTTCAGATATGCTCGATTTTATTCGTCGAGATATTCAAGTGTTTGGCTTAGCCAGTTTGGCCTTAATGATTGCTGCGCTGGCACTGTTTTTTCGCAACTGGCGCTGGGTTGCAATACCGTTGACGATGAGTGCGAGTGTGGTCATTTTGATGTCGGGATGGTTGGCGACAATCGACTGGCGACTCTCGGTTATTTCTTCGAATTTCGCTTCACTATTACTGATTATTTCGCTGGCCATTGGTATCCACCTGTCAGTTCGTTTTCGCGAACTTCGCGCGCTTTCAGATGCGCCGTTAAATGACGTACTCTGGTCATCGTTACACAGTATGTGGAAACCGTGTTTTTACTCTGTTCTGACGACGTTAGTCGCGTTCTTATCTTTAGTTGTGAGCGGTATTCGTCCGGTGATCGACTTCGGCCAAATCATGGCGATGGGGATTACACTCTCACTGATTCTCACTTTCGCACTATTTCCGCTACTGGTTGCTCTGACGAAACCTAAGGCTGAAGCGGAGAGAACCTCCCTAACATCGAAGGTTCTAGCTTCTTGGGGCCAACTATCACTTAATCGTGGTAAGCAAATATTTGCGGTTTCACTGCTGTTGTTAGTAGGTGCTTCCTACGGCGTCACTCAAGTGAAAGTAGAGAACCGATTTATTGACTACTTCGCTAAAGATACTGAAATCTATCAGGGTATGGCCCTCATCGATCGTGAACTCGGTGGCACGACTCCGCTAGAGATAGTAGTGCGGGCACCCGACTTTAGTGAAAGTGAGAATCAGGAATCAGCTGAGAACTTGGGTGGTTTTGACGGTGGTTTTGACGATGGTTTTGGCAGCGGTACCGACGTTGAATCGGCGTCAAACTCCGAAGAGGAATTCGGTGGCGGCTTTGACGACGGATTCGGTGGTGGCTTCGACGGCGGATTCGGTGGTGGCTTCGATGATGAATTTGGTGGCGGTTTCGATGATGAATTTAGCAGCGACGCTACGACGGCCTCCTGGTGGTTCTCAATGTCTGGAGTTAACGAGCTTAGAAAACTTCATGAATACATCGATGATCTTGAGGCCTCCGGCAAGGTAATGAGCTTAGTCACTACTATTGATGTGGCAGAGGGACTGAATAAGGGGCCGCTTGACGATTTTACCTTGGCGTTTTTGCAGACTGTCATGCCAGAGGATATTGCCGCTCAGGTAGTTCGCCCCTATTGGCATGAGGCTACCGATGAGGCCCGGATTGAAGTGCGGGTTGTGGATTCAACGCCGGGACTTTCTCGACAGGCTTACGTGGAAGACATTGTCGCCTTTGCCAATCAGGAGGCAGGCTTGGCAGGGCGTGTGGAAGCGACGGGAATGCTAGTGCTGTACAACAACATGGTTCAGAGTCTGTTTAGTTCGCAAATTGAAACTCTCGGCGCTGTGTTTGTGGGGATCTTTCTCATGTTCTGGTTGCTATTTAGGCGTTTGGGGTTGGCACTGGTAGCCATTATTCCTAATTTATTGGCGGCAGTATGTATTGTTGGCTTCATGGGTTTAGCTGACTTGCCCTTGGACTTCATGACTATCACCATTGCGGCTATTGTCGTGGGCATTGGTGTAGATGATTGCATCCACTACGTCATTCGCTATCAGCATGAACTCGCCATTGACGGTGATAAGCGTGCTGCATTAACTAGGGCTCACCATACCATTGGATCAGCAATGAGCTATACGTCGTGGACGGTAGTGTTAGGGTTTGCAGTGCTAGCACTTTCTAAGTTCACGCCCTCAGTGGTATTCGGGCTACTAACAGCCTCAGCAATGGTCTTGGCGCTTACCGGAGCGCTAATTCTCCTGCCGCGACTACTACTGTTATTGCCGCTATCGCAGCTCATGCCAGCTGGTAAAGAAAGCTAGTGGAATGTCGATTGGGGTGCGGAGCCTGTTGCATCGCACCCTCAATTAACACCCCCATCCCAGGGATGCCCAATGGTAAACCTGCGAATGTTCGATGCGTTAATCTAGACGCCGATAATCTATGTTTATTGTTTGGCACGCCTGATAGACCGGAACTTTGCGCTCAATTTGCAGCAACGCGCGAAAACTGTGGCGATAGTTCGGCTGAGGCCATTAAGATTCTCACTGACCTCGAGGACGCAACTCGATAGTTGATATTCGGCAAGCAGGCCGTTGTTCATCGTTTAGCGTTTTGGCTTAGCTCTCTTATTCTATCTGAACTCAGTTCAGATCAGTTCAGTTCATCACTTCACTTCACTTCAATTCAATTCAGTCTTCAGTAGCCGCTTCGCCGTTATCTGCCATAGTCCCGTGGGCTCGGAGCGCGATCAAAGCCCTATAACCAAGTGTTTGCCGGAGTATAGATAAAGGTTGCTGTGATAATTAAGTTGAAACTTGTATCCTTGGACTTTTCGTTAATGAGAGTAGCACTATGCGAATCGTGATTCTTGATGCGGAGTCAATGCACCCTAGTGACCTAGACCTATCATCTTGGTGCCCTGCGGGAGCCGAACTCGTCCAGTTTGATAACACTGCACCGGAAGATGTGGCCGCTAGGTTGGCGAATGCCGATGTGGCTATTTTGAATAAGGTGGTTATTGGACCCGAAGAATTAGTATTAGCGAGTCAACTTAGGCTCATTGCGGTGACCGCAACGGGAACCAATAACATCGACTTTACCGCAACTAACGCTGCTGGTGTAACGGTTATTAACTCGGTTGATTACGGCACTCAGTCCGTTGTTCAGCATTCATTGAGTCTGATCTTTGCATTATCGGGAAATTTACTGTCCTACGCACAGGAAGTTGCCGACGATCGTTGGGCTGATAGTGATCATTTCTGTTCGTTAGCTCACCCCATTAGCGAAGTTACCGAGAAGACCTTGGGCATAATTGGTTACGGCGTGCTTGGCCAGGAATTGGCGCGCCAGGCTAAACTACTGGGGATGCGAGTTATCGTAGCGCAAAGCGTCCGTGACGGTGCGGTGAAACAGGCGGATCGCGTTTCCTTTGCGCACTTAGTCCAAGAGGCCGATGTAGTTAGTCTCCACTGTCCATTAACTGACGACACCCGCGGATTGATTGGCTTAAGCGAATTGAAAATGATGAAACCCGATGCCTTGCTCATTAACTGCGCACGCGGCGGTATAGTCTGTGAAACGGCCTTAGCAGAGGTGCTGAATAGCGGTCATCTTGGCGGTATTGGTTTTGACGTGCTTGCGGAAGAGCCGCCGGCAAAAAACCACCCTTTGATTGATACCTCACACCCAAATGTCGTAATCACTCCGCACGTTGCCTGGGGCTCACGTAATGCCCGTCAAACGTTGGTAAATCAAATAGGTGAAGACTTAGCCGCCTTTATTGCTGGGCAGCCGCTTAAACGAGAGGTAAGAGGATGAGTGCAGAGATGAATGTTAGTGATTATATGTTACAGCTTGGCAAGCAGGCGAGACGAGCCTCAAGGCAAGCGAGAGCGCTCTCTACCGAGCAGAAGAACAAAGCTCTGCATAGCATTGCTGAGATTATTCAAGCTCGCCGAGATGTTTTGGTTGCCGCAAACGCTGAAGATGTGCAGGCGGGAAGAGAGCGTGGCCTATCTGACGCCATGTTGGATCGGCTAATTCTTACCCCTGAAAGGATAGATGGCATGCTGGAAGGGCTGCGTCAGGTGGCGGATTTGGCTGATCCCGTGGGTGAAATAACGGATCTAAGCTATCGCCCTAGCGGTATTCAAGTGGGTAAAATGCGCGTTCCTCTTGGTGTGGTTGGGATCATTTACGAATCCAGACCTAACGTGACGCTAGAGGCTGCTAGTTTGTGTTTGAAATCGGGTAACGCAACGGTTCTTAGAGGCGGCAGCGAGGCAATTCACAGCAACCGCTTTATCGCCCAGTGTATTACCGATGGTTTAGTTGCCGCAGAGTTAGATCCTGCCATTATCCAGCTAGTAACCACTACTGACCGAGCTGCCGTAGGCGCAATGATTACGATGCCCGATCATATTGACGTTATCATTCCTCGCGGCGGTAAGACCCTGATTGAACGCATCACTGCCGAAGCAAGAGTGCCCGTGATTAAGCACTTGGATGGGATCTGTCATACCTATGTGGATAAATTCGCGGATCTCGACAAAGCCGTATCGGTGAGTATTAATGCGAAAACTCAGCGCTTTGGTACCTGTAATACCACTGAAACGCTATTGGTTCATCGGGATATTGCCGAGCAGTTTCTGCCACGTTTTGAAACACAAATAGCCTCGTTTGAGGTAGAACTTCGGGGCTGTGAGCAGGCGTTAGCTATTCTGTCTAGCGCGACGCCAGCTTCAGCGGTAGATTGGGCGACGGAATACCTGGCTCCGATCTTGAGTGTCAAGGTAGTTGATTCACTGGCGGCTGCGATGGCGCACATCGAAGAATTTAGTTCGGCACATACTGAAAGCATCATTACTCAAGACTATTCTCGGGCGCGTAAGTTTATGACCGAAGTAGATTCGTCTAGCATCATGGTTAACGCGTCAACTCGATTTGCCGATGGTTTTGAGTACGGTTTAGGTGCCGAAATAGGCATCTCGACGGATAAATTTCATGCTCGAGGGCCCGTTGGCCTAGAGGGTTTAACCTCTCAAAAATGGATTGTATTGGGCGATGGACACACCCGAGGCTAGAAAGTTGATTGCCGTCTATGGCGGTACTTTCAACCCCATTCACCAAGGCCACGTGCAGGCGGCTGAGGAAATATCAGTGCTGTGCGGTACTGATAGTCTGATACTGGTGCCTGCAAGTATCCCGCCGCATCGGGCTGCTCCCTCGGTGACCTTTGCGCATCGGTTGAGAATGGTCGAGCTTGCCATCGCTGGGCGGGAAGGTTGGCGCGTTGATGATCGTGAAGAACGACGGGATGCGCCATCCTATACCATCGACACCTTAGCTTCTCTGCGTGACGAACTGGGCCCAGATGTAAGTCTGGCATTCTGTTTGGGCAGTGACGCGTTTCAAAGTATTAATACGTGGCATCGTTGGGAAGAACTAACGGATTTCGCGCATGTTATTGTTGCCCAGAGATGCGATATGATAGCGCCGCTCAATTCGATAGTTGAAAAGTGGTCGGCATCTAAGGTATTGTCGGCGCCGTCTCAGCTGAGAGATCGCCCCAGTGGTGGTGTTTTGCACTTGAGTCAGAGGCCAATGAACTGTTCGTCGTCAGATATTCGAGCAAAATTGGCGCAAGGGGCGAGTCCCAATCTATTATTACCAGAGTCGGTGTTGCAATATATTAAGCAACAGCATCTCTACCAAACTGAGTAACCATATGACCGATCCAATGATCAAAGTCGTCGTAGACGCGCTAGAAGATATCAAAGCTGTTGATATTACTGTTCTGGATGTCAGCGACAAGACAGACGTATTCGACACCATCATCATCGCTACCGGTAACTCTAACCGTCAGGTTAACGCCCTGGCGGCGAACGTTGTGGACGAAGTGAAGCAACGTGGAATTCAGCCAATTGGTGTTGAAGGTCGTGAAGCGTCAGAATGGGTACTTGTGGATTTAGGCGATATCGTTGTCCACACGATGCTGCCTGCGATTCGTGAGTTTTACGCATTAGAGAAACTTTGGGGTGATACCCCCGAGGCTCAAGCCGAGTAAGCCTCGCTATGAAAGTGACCATCATTGCTGTTGGCACTAAGATGCCCGCTTGGGTTGAGGCGGGCTGTGGCGAGTACATCAAGAGACTGCCACGAGACTATAACCTCCGGTTCGTTGAAATTCCGGTGGGCGCCCGCGCAAAGAATCCTGATATCCAGCGAGCCAAGCAGAGCGAAGCCGACGCAATTCTCGCAGCTATTCCCAAAGGCGATTGGGTAGTGGCGCTAGATGTGGCTGGTAAAATCTGGAGTACCGAACAGCTGGCAACGCATTTAGACTCCTGGCGTATGTCGGGCAACGATGTCTGCATTTTAATTGGTGGACCTGATGGCTATGCCCCGTCGGTGTTGGCCAGGGCAAACCAACGTTGGAGTATGTCACACCTCACATTACCGCATCCGCTGGTTCGAATAGTGCTTGCGGAACAACTCTACAGAGCGCACACTATATTGCACAACCATCCCTATCATAAATAGTAATATCTAGGCCGCCGTGCAATGGCTCAAAACCAAATAAAAAATGTTGAGCTGGAACTAAAAATTTATCGTCGTCGCGTTTTAGTGGCGGGTTTATTTGTTTTGCTGCTTACCGGTATTTTAGTAGCTAGATACGCCTTTCTTCAGGTCGAAATGCACGATCAGTTTCGTACCCAGGCCAATGAAAATCGAATTCTTACTGAACCAATCGCTCCTTCGCGAGGGTTGATCCGTGCCCGAGACGGGGAGCTTATTGCCAGAAGTCGGCCATCGTATACCTTATCTATAGTACCTGAGCGCGTTAATGATATTGACGCCACTATCGACACATTAAGCCAATGGGTCACTATTAGCGAGGGTCAACGTCGGCGCTTCTTTCGTCGTGTTGGCGAACGGCGTAGACCCTTCTCCCCAGTTATTATCCGTTTTGAACTATCTGAGGCAGAAATTGCTCGCGTAGCGGTTCAACGCCATCATTTAGAGGGCGTTGAAGTGGCTGCACATTCGGTTCGAGATTACCCATTTCGCGGCTTATTCGCCCACTCGTTAGGCTACGTTGGTCGTATCAATGAGCGAGAGTTAGCGCAATTAAATGCTGAGCGCTATGCCGGAACCTTGGGGATTGGTAAAACGGGTATTGAAAAAACTTGGGAAGACGAGTTAATGGGCTACCCAGGGCAGCAAGAGGTTGAGGTGAATGCTCGAGGTCGGGCATTGCGAACGCTTGAGGCAAGACCACCCACGGTTGGCAATGAACTTATTTTGACGCTGGATCTAGCGGTACAGCAAACTGCGTTTGAAGCCCTTGAAGGTCGCCGGGGTTCGGTGGTAGCCATAGATGTCAACAGTGGTGAGGTGCTAGCGCTGGTGTCAACGCCGGCGTTTGACCCCAATCTTTTTGTTACCGGAATCAGTCACGAGAATTATCGACTATTGGTAGAAGATCTCGACTCTCCAATGTTCAATCGCGCTATTCAAGCACGATACCCGCCAGGTTCAACCGTTAAGCCACAGATTGGTTTGGCGGGTTTGCACTACAACTTAGTTAACCCAAACCAAGAAATTGATGATCACGGCTATTTTACGCTGCCAAACGATGATCATCGTTACCGAGATTGGAAGCCAGAAGGGCACGGTAAGGTTAATTTCTTCGATGCGATGGCCCAGTCCTGCGACACCTACTATTACCTATTGGCCTACGAAATGGGGATTGATCGTTACTCAAGTTTCCTCGCAGGATTTGGTTTTGGTGAGTTGACTGGTATTGACCTACCTCAGGAACGGCGAGGAATTCTGCCATCCAGACAGTGGAAGCGAGATTATCGGGGCCGTGCGTGGTACCCCGGAGACACCATTAATGTTGGTATTGGTCAGGGCTTCTTTTTAGCAACGCCATTACAGCTTGCTCATGCTACCGCCACCGTCGCGAGCAGGGGTAAGCGTTATCGTCCGCATCTTGTTAAGACGGTACTGGGAGATAACAGTAGAGCGATTGAACCTGAGTTAATTAATGAGGTCGAAGTTGCTGATAATGACTGGGATGATCTGCATACCGCCATGCATGATGTTGTTCACTCATTGCGGGGAACTGCGCGAGGGTTATCTCGCAATAGCAGCTATGAGTTAGCCGGAAAGTCGGGAACTGCTCAGGTTGTGGGTATTGCTCAGGATGCTGAATATGATTCCGAGGAGTTGAGTGAACGTTTACGTGATCACGCGCTGTTCGTGGCTTTCGCACCTTATGAAAATCCGCAGATAGCGGTGGCGGTGATTGTTGAGAATGGCGAGGGTGGATCCACGGTAGCGGGCCCTGTCGCTAAACAGGTGATGGATAGCTGGCTACTTGATGACAGCGGTCAACTAAAACAGGAGTTCCAATAGGTGCGCGATTTTAGCCGTCAGTCGAAGACTTCCTTTGAGTCGGCAAGCTCCTGGCTGGGCAGATTACATATTGATTTACCGCTCTTGCTGCTGCTATTGACGCTCACTTCGCTCGGCGTTGCCGTTTTGTATAGTGCGTCGGATCAAAGTATGGCGACGGTGAAGCGGCAGCTAACTTTCTTTGCGATTGCCTATGGGGCAATGTTTATCGTTGCTCAGTTCAAGCAAGAAACCTTAATGCGTCTGGCGCTGCCGGCTTGGATATTCGGTGTATTTCTTCTTATTCTTGTGGAGTTTATTGGCGTGGGTGCGAAAGGTGCTCAGCGCTGGTTAGATCTACCCGGTTTACCGCAATTCCAGCCGAGTGAAATTATGAAGTTAGCGCTTCCTATTGCACTGGGAACGTGGCTGCAGAATCGCCAACTTCCGCCATCCTTTAAGGATCTTGCAGTGGCAGCAGCGATTATTTTTGTGCCGGTACTGTTAATTGCTACTCAGCCGGATTTAGGTACCTCAATCCTCATTGCAGCCAGCGGTCTGATCGTAATATTGGTAGCGGGAATATCTTGGAAGCTGGTTTTCTTTTGTATCGGCTCGTTAATTGCGGCGGGGCCTGTGTTTTGGATCTTCCTGCTCAAAGACTATCAAAAAACGCGCATATTAACGCTATTGGATCCCGAGGCGGATCGCTATGGTGCCGGCTGGAATATCATTCAGTCAAAAATTGCTATCGGCTCTGGCGGTATTGACGGCAAAGGCTATTTGTCTGGGACGCAGAGTCAATTAGATTTTCTCCCAGAGAGTCATACCGATTTCATTATTGCGGTATTTGCGGAAGAGTGGGGGCTCACAGGTGTGTTAGCTTTGTTGACACTCTATTTGTTGATTATCGCACGAGGTTTGTGGATTGGACTGAACGCGCAGGAGACCTTTGGAAGAATGGTCGCCGCAGCAGTTACCCTGACATTCTTTGTTTATGTGTTTGTAAATATGGGCATGGTTTCGGGCCTATTGCCTGTTGTGGGAGTTCCGCTCCCGCTAGTGAGTCAAGGTGGTACTTCTATCGTGACCTTGATGGCCGGATTTGGATTATTAATGAGTATCAGTACCGAAAAGAAACGACTGTGGTACTGAGCTAAACGCTTGGAGTTAGATATGAAAAAAGTTTTACGTGGTTTAGTGGCAGCTTCCCTTTTGGCTAGCCCAAGCCTTGTGGCGTACGAGCGTGACGAAGAACTAGTTGAAGCTTGGATTGCCGAGGTAAGTTCTGAGCATGGCATTGACGCTGATTATCTGCGCAACTTGATGGCTGAGGCGAGCTATAAGCAATCAATTATTGATGCCATTTCGCGCCCAGCTGAGCGCGTACTCACCTGGGAAGAGTATCGTAATATCTTTATTGAACAGGCTCGTATCGATGGCGGTATTGAGTTTATCGAGCGTAACCTCGATACCTTAAAGCGTATCGAGGCTGAGACAGGTGTTTCCGCCGAATACATTGTGGCGATCATTGGCGTTGAGACACGCTACGGAAGAATTATGGGCAACTATCGAGTCGTCGATGCGCTGTCAACGCTCGGGTTTAGCTATCCCCGTCGAAGCAGTTTCTTCAAGAAGGAGCTGACCGAATTTGTGTTGATGATTGAGGAAACCGGTCTGGATCCGCTGTCTTTGAAGGGTTCCTACGCGGGTGCGATGGGCCTGGGGCAGTTTATTCCGTCAAGTTACCGGGCTTATTCAAAGGATGATACCGGTGACGGTATTGCTGATCTCTGGGATAGTGAGCAGGATGCTATTGCAAGTGTCGCTAACTATTTCAAGCGCCACGGCTGGAAAGCTGGTGAACCCGTTTTGGTGAATTTGACTCCTCCGGAAGGTGCCGAGGAGTACCCGCGTTCACCGTTACGCTTAGATCGTACGATGGCCGAGGTTGAGGCTTTGGGTTATCGTCCAGATGCGGCCTTAGCAGCCGATACCAAGGCGCGGATCTTCTACTTTGCGGATAATCCAGGTGGCGAGTACATTGCGGGGCTACAGAATTTCTATACGATTACCCGCTACAACCACTCAAGTTACTATGCGCTAGCCGTGCATCAGTTGGCCGAGATCCTTCGCGAGCAATCGGTCTTGTCTGCTCAGTAGGTATTACAAGCCTAGTCAACATCCCTCATGTGAATGCGCTTGCTATTGTTACTTCACTCGTTACAATGGCGGCGCATGAGGGCAAACAGTCCTCATCCGTGATGACGGACTCCTATTGATGGGGTGTTGAATAAAACTTATTCAGCAAACTCCTCTCTTGTGATCCACACTGTCTGTGTGGGTATCTTTCTAGGAAGCTAGTCGGTTCAAATGCGCTGGGTACAATTTCAGTGTCATGCCAGAGTCCCGTTCTCGCGTAAATATAGGGTTAATCATATCCCTGAGAATGTGGCGGGCAACTAAATTTGCCGATGGAATCTATGTTACTACCGCTATGGTGGTCTCCTCCTGCGAGCGCTACACGCCTCAAGATCCTTGATTTAAGCCCAATGGCACCGCGGTTGCCATGACCAGATTGCGCTCTTTTCGCGGTAAAGGGTGAGTGCATCGGCACTATTGGAGATTTACATGTCTGAATCGAATATAACATTCGACGAGCTCGGCTTATCTGAGCAACTATTGAAAGAAATCAAATCGCTTGGCTACGAAAAGCCGTCGCCTATTCAAGAGCGCGCTATTCCAGTACTACTGGACGGACGTGATATTTTGGGTCAAGCGCAAACAGGTACCGGTAAAACCGCTGCCTTTGCATTACCTTTAATTGATAATCTTGACCTGAAAGCCGGCCATGTTCAGGTGTTAGTGCTAACACCAACCCGTGAGCTTGCTATCCAAGTTGCAGAAGCCTTCCAGCGTTATGCTGCGTCGATCCGTGGTTTCCGTGTACTGCCGATTTACGGCGGTCAGCCAATGAACATTCAGATGCGCGGTATTCAGCGTGGTGCTCAGGTTGTCGTGGGTACGCCAGGTCGAGTTATCGATCACTTGAATCGCGGTAGCCTGAAGTTAAATAAGTTACATGCTTTGGTTCTTGATGAAGCGGATGAGATGCTCAACATGGGCTTCTTGGAAGACGTCGAAAAGGTAATGGAATTTTTGCCTGATGAACGTCAGATTGCTCTGTTCTCGGCAACCATGCCAAAGGCCATTGAGTCTGTAGCTAAGAAGTACTTACGCAACCCAGAGCATATCGAAATTGCTGGTGCCAAGCGTGAGAACAAAAATATCAAGCAGTATTCGTGGGTCATGAAGAATGATCGTAAGCGTGATGCACTAACTCGCCTACTTGAGTCTGAAGAATACGATGCGGCAATTATCTTCGTTCGCACCCGTGTTGCCGCAGATGAATTAACCATGATCTTGAACGCTCGTGGTTACCGTTGTTCGGCACTTCAGGGTGACATGGCGCAGAAACAGCGTGAGCAAGCGGTAAATTCCCTTAAGAAAGGTCAGTTAGACATAATCATCGCAACGGATGTTGCGGCGCGTGGTCTTGACGTTGAACGTATCTCACTCGTTATCAACTATGACATCCCGTATGACGTAGAAGCCTATGTTCACCGTATTGGTCGTACCGGTCGTGCTGGACGTGAAGGAACTACAGTACTGTTCTCTACGCCGCGTGAGCGTCGTATGCAGCAGGCGATTGAACGCCACCTGAAGATTGAAATGATTCGCTATCAGCTACCAAGCGGCGAAGATATCGCGTCACGTCGTGTGCAACAGCTAGTTGATGACCTGACTCAGGAATTTGAGAAGAACGAGCTCTCTGACTATGAAGCCATTGGTTCGCAACTCTTGTCACACTTTGAACTTTCTCCTGAAAAGTTGTTAGCTGCACTATTGCGCTCGCAGGCGGAGCAGCGTCCGTTGCTAGCGCCACCAAAGATTGATTTCAATGCAGGTAGCGACTCAAGCTACTCGGATCGTGGCGGCCGTGAGCGCGGTCCTCGTGATCGTGGTGATCGCGGTGATCGCGGTGGTCGCGGTGATCGTGGTGGTCGTCCTGAAGTAGCGTTGGAAGCAGGATTTAAGCGCTATCGCCTAGACGTTGGTCATAACCACCAGGTTAAGCCTGGTAACATTGTTGGCGCCATCGCTAACGAGGGTAACATCAACGCGAAGTCTATCGGTCGAGTTCAAATCAATGAAGGTTATACCTTAGTTGACCTTCCTGACGATCTTCCAAAGGAACTAGAGCGTCATCTACAGAACACCCGCGTTTGTGGTCGTCCAATTAAGCTTCGCGAGTGGACTGATAAGCCGGGAGAAGGTCGTGGCGGAAAGCCAGGTGGCCGAGCTCGTCCAGGCGGTAAGCCAAAGGGCCGAGCGAATAGCTCGCGTCCAAGTTCTCCTCGCCGTTCGTCTTGAATAGGTAGAGATTGCATCTTGGGTGTGACCCCGTAGTTTGCTATGATGACGGAACAATAAGCAGGGCGCGTTTACGCGCCCTTGTTCCGTGATTAATGTAAGGGTTCGCTGAATGAAATTTCGCTCCATAATTGCCACTACACTTCTTCTAGTTGCTGGTTTTCAATCTGCTTTGGCAGCGCCAGTCATCGTTCCGCGTGCTCCCGATTTAAACGCCTCAAGTTGGATTCTCATTGATGCAACCACCGGGCGCGTTCTGACTGAGAACAACTCTAACGAACGTCTTCCTCCCGCCAGCCTGACCAAAATGATGACAGCGTATATTGTCTCAAAGGAGGTCCACGAAGGCCGTATAAGTGAAACAGATCTAGTTCCGATCTCGGTCAACGCCTGGCGTATGGGCGGCTCTAAAATGTTCGTTCGTGAGGGTACCTCAGTACAATTACTAGAATTGCTTAGAGGCTTAATGATTGTGTCGGGTAACGACGCAACGATTGCTTTGGCTGAATACGTCGCGGGCTCTGAAACAGCGTTTGCCGATGTGATGAATCAACAGGCGCAGTTGATTGGTATGGAGAATACCAATTTTAAGAACTCTACCGGTTGGCCAGCAGATAATCACTACACCACCGCAGCGGATCTTTCTAAGCTAGCGCAACGCCTCATTCAGGATCACCCTGATCACTACCGCATTTACTCAGAGCGTCGTTTTTCCTATACCCCGCCAGGCGAAAGTGCAATTTCGCAGCCTAACCGCAACTTGCTGCTAGGTCGCGACCCGTCGGTTGATGGTATGAAGACAGGCCACACTCAAGAGGCTGGCTATTGTCTAGTTTCGTCAGCGCTTCGCGATGGCACCCGTTTAATTGCGGTAGTAATGGGTACTTCCTCACCGAATGCTCGCGCTACCGAGAGCGCTAATCTGCTCCAGTGGGGTTTCCGTTACTTTGAGACTCAAACTGTTCTTGCTGCCGGGCAAACCTTAGAATCTGCTAAAGTTTGGAAGAGTACCATTGATCAGGTTGAACTGACTGTACCTAACGATCTAACACTCACACTGAATCGTGGAAGCTTTGATGGTTTAGCGATAGCAGCGCAGGTTAACGATCAGCTCGAAGCGCCACTGAGTGCCGGTGATGTAGTCGGCTTTGTTGAAGTCCAGTTGGATGGCGAAATTGTTGGCCGTTCGGATATCGTGGTTGCCGATGATGTCCCAGAGGCTGGATTCTTCAGGCGTCTGTGGGATTCTATTGTATTATTCTTCTCAGGTTTGTTTAGCTAATGGCAGATGAAAAACACGTAAAAATTGAGTTTCCCTGTGAATACTTTATCAAAGTCATGATGAAGGCCGAGGAGGGTACTCGCGCAGATGTTCATGAGATTTTGGCTAAGCACATTGTTAATTACAACGCCAAAGATCATCAGACTCGTCCATCGAGTAAGGGTACCTTTGAGTCGCTAACAGTTCATTTTTGGGCTGACAGCGAAGCGCATATCATGACCATGTTTGGTGAACTCAAAGAGCACGATGGCGTGAAGATGGTCCTCTAAGTGAGCACCACACTTAATATTCGTCACCTAGGATTGGTTGAGTATCACCAGACCTACGAAGCTATGCAGTCGTTCACTGATCAGCGTACCGCCGAAACTGCCGATGAAATTTGGCTACTCGAACACCCTCCGGTATTTACTCAGGGTAGGGCAGGCAAAGCAGAGCATTTACTATCGATGACTGAGATTCCGGTGGTTCAGTCAGACCGGGGTGGTCAGGTTACCTATCACGGGCCAGGGCAGCTAACCGCTTATGTCTTAATTGATGTAAAGCGACGAGGATCGGGAGTACGCGATCTCGTCACAACCATTGAACAAGCCATTGTTAAGCTATTGGCTGATTTCGAGATTGAAGCCGCAGCAAAGGCAGATGCTCCAGGGGTCTATGTTCAGGATGACAAGATTGCCTCGCTGGGTTTAAGAATTCGTAAAGGCTGCAGTTTTCACGGTCTTGCCCTGAATATCGATATGGATATGACACCGTTTTTGCAAATTAACCCCTGTGGCTATAGTGGGTTAAAGATGATTCAAATGAGTGACTTTTGTCCCCAACTTCCGTCGGTGGATGAAGTGGGCTCACAACTGGCTGAAAAGTTCATTCAGCTACTTAATTATGAACAGGTGGAGCATTACCAAGGGCTCCCTGTAGAGGTTTAAATAATGTCCGATCAAAAGTTTATTGATGCCGCCGAGCCGGTAAAGCGTACCCGCCGCATTCAAGCCGGTGAAAAGCTTCGCAATGCCGATAAGGTAGAACGCATCCCGGTAAAGGTTATCAATGATGACGTAGAGATTTTGCGCAAACCTAAGTGGATTCGCGCCAAAGTTCCTGCGGGTAAAGAAGTTGAGCGCATTAAGTCGGTATTGCGTGAGCGCAAGCTAGCTTCAGTGTGCGAAGAAGCGTCATGCCCAAACCTAGGTGAATGTTTCACCAACGGCACCGCTACCTTCATGATTATGGGTGAAATTTGTACCCGTCGTTGCCCATTTTGCGATGTTGGCCACGGTAAACCATTGCCTTTGGATGCTGACGAGCCGCGCAACTTAGCGGATGCAATTGCTCACATGCAGTTGCGTTACGTAGTGATAACGTCAGTGGACCGTGATGACCTTCGCGATGGTGGTGCTAACCACTTTGCTGATTGTATTCGCGAGATCAAAGCGCAAACGCCTAATGTACAAATTGAAATCCTCACCCCGGACTTCCGAGGTCGGATGGATGTAGCGCTGGATATCCTTGAAGAAACGCCGCCAGACGTCTTCAACCACAATATGGAAACGGTACAGCGCCTCTATCGTGAAGCCCGCCCTGGTGCCAACTATGCTTGGTCGCTCAAGTTACTCAACGAGTACAAGCAACGTAAAGGTGACTCGGTACTAACTAAATCTGGCTTGATGGTAGGGCTTGGTGAAACCAATGATGAGATTCTCGAGTTGATGCGTGATCTTCGTGCCCACAACGTAGATATGTTAACCATTGGTCAGTATCTCTCACCTTCGCGTGATCATTTGGCGGTGAAACGCTACGTGACCCCAGAAGAGTTTGATATGTTCGCTACCGAAGGCTACAGAATGGGCTTTAAGCACGTTGCCTCGGGGCCGCTAGTTCGCTCGTCCTATCATGCGGATAAGCAAGCCAAGGGCGAATTCGCGTGATCGCTGGTGCCGATGTAGAGTGGATTCAAACGCTCGATTACATCGGCACTGCTGTTTTCGCTATCTCTGGCGCACTTGCTGCCGGTCGTAAGCAAATGGACGTCTTCGGTGTTGTGGTTCTTGCGATGGTTACCGCTGTAGGTGGTGGCACAATTCGCGATATGATGTTGGATAACGGCGCCGTATTTTGGCTCCATGCAACCGAATACATTTGGATTGTTTCCGCAGCTGCGGCGGTAACGATGCTCGTAGAGAAAACGACGCGAGTCTCGAGTTATCGTTGGTTGGAGTTCTTTGATGCTGCGGGGCTAGCCGTATTCACCATTATCGGCGTTGCCAAGGCTCAGGCAAATGGCTTGTCGGTAGAAATATCATTGGTCTTTGGGGTGATGACGGGGACCTTTGGTGGCCTGATTCGCGACGTACTGGCTAACGATGTTCCGCATCTGTTACGGCGCGAGATCTATGCTACGGCCTCGCTCTCTGGCGGCCTATGCCTGGTTACCTTAGATTACTTCGGTGTCGCACCCTTAACTGCAATCCTTACCGCGATGGCGGTAGTGTTTGGCGTCAGAATGGCGGCACTCTATTTCAAACTATCCTTACCGGTATTTAATTATCAGGGGAAGTGAGTTTGCGCTAGCGATTAACTCTCCGAGCTCTTCACTAACTGGCAGTAATAGCCATCCTGCTCCAGCAAGCTTTGATGCGTTCCCTGTTCAATAACCTTACCAGCATCCATGACCAGAATTTCATCGGCATCAATGATGGTGCTTAGACGGTGAGCCACAACAATGGTAGTTCGGTCTTCCATGGCATGGCTGAGTGCATCTTGAATGAGCTTTTCCGACTCGTTATCTAGCGCTGATGTAGCTTCATCAAGAATAAGAATAGGGGCGTCCTTTAGCAGTGCACGGGCAATAGCAATACGCTGGCGCTGACCGCCTGATAACATTAAGCCGCCCTCGCCAATATTGGTATCTAAGCCGTTAGACTGCTCCTGAATGAAATCCCAAGCATTGGCTTTCTTCGCGGCGGTAATAATCTCTTCGCGGCTATGATTTTCCAGCTCACCGTAGGCAATGTTATTGGCTATGGTGTCATTAAATAGCACAACATTTTGGTTCACTAGGGCAATTTGCGACCGCAGAGCGTCCAGGGAGAAGTCCTTGATGGATTGACCATCAATCTCAATTTCTCCTTGCCAGCCCTCATAAAAGCGCAGTAGCAGATTGGTAATGGTGGACTTGCCGCTGCCCGAACGACCCACTAGCGCCAATACCTTGCCGGGCTCAACACTGAAGTTGATATCACTGAGCACCGTTTCAGTAGTGTTGTAACTAAAGCTCAGATCCTTAACGCTGATACTGCCGCTAAGATGGAGGGCCTCGGGTGAGTCCGTATGGGTCTCTTCCTCTTGGTCAAGCACGCTAAAGATAGAGTCACCGGCAGCGATGCCTTTCTGCAAATCAGCATTCACTTCGGAGAGTTGACGGATTGGCTTAGGCAGCAGGGCGACCGCGGTCATGTATGCCATTAAGCTGGCCGCTGATGAATTACCGGCCGTCTCTGGTGAAAGAATTAAGAAGATGACCCCACCAATGGCCATCGCAACGATGACTTGCATCACCGGTGTGGAGATTGCTCGGGAGAAGGCCAACTTGAGGTTCTGCGCGGCGTTATTGGCGGAAGCTTCGCCAAAACGCTTGCGCTCACGGGGAATGCCTCCGAAGGCGCGAACTATACGAAAACCTTGGACGGCCTCAGTGGTGACATGAGTAATATCGCCGGCAGATTCTTGGATCCGCGTGCTATAACGGCGGAACATTTTCGACACAACACTCACTACTATTGCAAGAACCGGTCCTACTATTAGGAAGGTGAGGGTAAGTTGCCAGTCCTGCCAAATTAGATAGCTGAGAAGGCCAATCACCGTTAAACCTTCACGGATGAGGACCTTTACCGCATTGGTGGCGGCGGCGGTAACCTGTTGCGTGTTAAAGGTAATTTTAGATACGGTGTGGCCCGAATTTTCGGCGTCCAAATCACGGCTTTTGAGGACTGTAATCTTGTTAAACAAGTCTACTCGAAGATCATGGATCAGCCCCTGAGCAACCTTTTCAATGAAGAAGGTGCCTAAAAATGAGCCTACTCCGCGAATAAGGAAAATACCAACCGCCAGAAACGGGAGGAGCACTTGCCAGGGCGGGATGGTATCGCTAAATACCCACCAATTACTGAGGTAGGCCGGCACAGGTAGGTTATCTAAGGCGTTAAGTAACAATTCCATTAGGCCGGCAAATGCGGCCTGAGTAGCGGCGAATATCGCAAAGCCAATGAAGCTGACAACGAACGCCCAACGGTAGGGAAAGGCGTAACTTAGAAGTCGACGGTAGGTTGCAAAGCCGCTAGGCTGATTTTGCTTACTCATTAACGCTATTACCTTAAGCTATCACTAGATAGAGAATACTCATCAACCTGAGGGGTCTTAAAACCCCTCAATATCTTTGAGTTTAGTAGTCAACCTTGCGGTGAGCCCACGCCTTTGAATCCGCCTTGTTATCCAACTCCGGAAGGCGAGTACGATCGAATACCGGATCAACACCAGCTTTGAACTGACGTTCGAAGTCAGCGATGACCTTGAGTGCGACACCGCTCAGCATCAGTAGGGCGAAGACGTTAATGATCGCCATTGCGCCCATGGTGAGGTCGGCAATTTTCCAGATGGTTTGCAGTTCAACTACTGAGCCAAGAATCAATGTTCCCATTACCAGTACGCGGAACACCAGCACCATGCTTTGATTTTCTTTGATAAAGCGTAGATTAGATTCGCCGTAGTAATAGTTGGCCATGATAGAGGTGAAGGCAAATAGGATCAGTGCCACGGCGATCACATGGGCTCCAATTGGTCCAATATGGCTCACCATTGCAGCTTGAGTCAGGGTAATACCCTCGAGTCCTTGGGAGTCCCCTAGGTTAATACCTGATAGTAGGATGATTGACGCGGTCGCGGTGCAGATAACGATAGTGTCGGTGAACACGCCGGCCATGGAAATCAGCCCCTGAGTAACTGGGTGCTTAGGGTTAGCTGTTGCGGCTGCGTTGGGGCCCGAGCCCATACCCGCTTCATTCGAAAACAGGCCGCGCTTTACACCTTGTTCAATGGCTACTTTAATTGCGTAGCCCAGTACGCCAGCGCTGGCTTGTTCCAAGCCCATAGCGTGACTAACAATCAGTTTGATGAGGCCGGGAAGCTCGGAGATGTTCATGGCTACAACCACGAGAGCGACTAATAGATAGCTAATCGCCATAATTGGCACAATCAGTTCCGCTACTTTGGCAATACGCTTGATACCGCCAAAGATGATGAGGCCGATGAGTACCGCAAGAACAGTGCCTGTAAGGATTTTCGGTACGCCCCAGGCATTCTCTACCGCTGCGGCTACCTGGTTAGCTTGAAGTGCTGAAAAGGCAAAGCCAAAGGAAACAATAAGACATACGGCGAAGGCGATACCTAGACCCTTTGAGCCCAATCCTTTTTGAATATAGTATGCTGGGCCACCACGGTAGGTGCCGTCGTCGTTATCGGTTTTATAGACTTGAGCCAACGTGGTTTCGATGACCGAAGTGGCCATACCTACTACAGCTGTCATCCACATCCAGAATATGGCCCCTGGACCACCAACAAGTATTGCACTGGCAACACCTGAGAGGTTACCTGTTCCTACCCGTGCAGCGAGCGAGGTTGCAAATGCCTGGAACGGGGTGATGCCCTGTCGAGTGGTGGATCTACTTGACAGCAATGCACGCCAAGCGGTCCCGAAGGCTCGGATCTGAATGAAGCGGGTGCGGAAAGTGAAGTACAAGCCACCACCAATGAGCAAGTAGATGAGCACGTAGCTCCAAATGTAGGTGTTGCCCACATCAACAAGATCGGTAAACCAAGTGAAATCCATAGTATGTCCAAGTCTTTTTATTGTTAAGTTGATAAGAGTTTAACGGGTTTCTGCGTCAATGTTGAGTACCGATTCGTAGGGACGGCTCATTTGAGCTAAAACTGCTTCGTAAGCGCGGCGATAGATGACCGGCCCCAGTGCTAATTTACTGGGCCCAGAACGCGGTAGTCCATGTACCGCTAATCGCGTCGTGTTTTCTCGTTCTGGCAGGGGGATATGACTGCGCCAAGGGCTTTTCGATGGGATATGAAGATAGAGGAGATTGCCGTCTGCAGGCACTCCAGCAACGCCGGGCCGATCTTGGATGCCGCCGTCCCAGAGTAAATCGCCGCGAACAGTTTGCGGTTGAAATAGGGCTGGAATAGCACAGGAAGCGAAGACACCGTCAATCAAATCACCACTATTAATCACCTGTGTAGTGCGTTTTCTGGCCGAATAGACCGAGACGCTAAAGGGAATCTCCGTTTCCTCAAAGGTCCGCTGCGACACGAGTTGGCGCAAAGTGTCTTTGAACCCGTCAGGTTTCAATAGTCCCAACCCAAAACCCGGCCTCCAGAAGTCGCTACGCTGAAGCTCGCTTAAGCGGGTGGCGATGGTTTTACTGGAGAGTCCGCAAGCGAGGAGACAGCCAATAAGGGCTCCGGCACTGGCGCCGGAAATGGAAGTAGGGCGATAGCCTACCTCCCAAAGGGCAGCACTGGTAGCAGCGTGACTATAGAAGCCAAAAAATCCCGATGATAGGGCGAGGTGCGAGGGTTGCTGCAAATAGTCTTCAAAGGTCATAGCTTAGCTCGAACAACTGATACAAATCGATTTTGCCCAGCCCGGTGAGGGGCCGGCAAAGGCCTCATAACCAGCCACGCTATCATAGGGGTTAGCAAGGCAATCTTTTAATGCCTTGAGACGACTGAAATCATTGTTCTCGGCCGCGGTAATAGCACCTTGAGCAAGGTAATTACGCAGAATATACAGCGGGTTGACGCGGTTGATCGCCGCTCTGTGTTGCTCAGGATTGACATCTCCAAGTGCCTGCTGATAACTATTTAGCCACCTACGCGCCTGTTTGTGGTGGCTGAAAAATGCTAAAAACCGTTCCTCAGAATCCAGCGCATCTGCTAGGGCGCGATTGGCCAGGGTATAGTCGACTGACAGCTTGGCAAGTAGTGTTAACCATTCTTCAATTAAGCTGCTCGCCACTGACTGGGAGACCTTTTGAAGTCCAAGCTTGGCTGTCATCTCGTTTCGGTAGGCATGCTCGAACTTCAAATCAAAGCCGCGCACCGCTTTAATTAGGTCATGATCATCAATGAGTCCGCTGAGTGCCTGGGCTAAAGCTGCTAGGTTCCAACGGGCGATAGCTGGCTGCTGATCAAACGCATAGCGGCCAGTATGATCGGAATGATTGCAGATAAACTGCGGATCAAAATCATCTAGGAAGGCGAAGGGGCCATAGTCCAGTGTTTCACCCGCAATGGAAAAGTTGTCGGTATTCATGACGCCGTGACAGAAGCCAACAGCCTGCCACTTGGCGATTAAGCTTGCAGTCTGTTCCACAATGACTTCAAACCATTGTCGGTAGTCACCGGTGTCGATATCAGAATGATTAAATTGCTGGGCAATACAGTAGTCGGCTAAATGTTTTAAGTCTTGGTGTTGCTTGCGATAGTAAAGCCCTTCAAAGTGCCCAAAGCGAATATGTGTGGTGGCGGTTCTGAGAAGGGTGGCACCGCGCTCTCGCGTTTCACGATAGACCGGCGTCTGGTTGACCGCCATAGCCAAGGCGCCGGTTGTGGGAATGCCCAAGCCACGCATAGCAATACTCGCTAAATACTCCCGAATGGTTGAGCGAATGACGGCTCTGCCATCACCGCCACGTGAAAAGGGCGTAACACCGGCCCCTTTGAGATGGATGTCGATGATGCCGCGCTCAGTTTCAATTTCACCTAGCAGCACTCCACGACCGTCACCCAACTGGGGGTTATACTGGCCAAATTGATGACCGGAATAGTTCATGGCAACCGGTAAGCGGTGTTCCTGAGGCCAATCGCAGGCGAGAATGTTAGACAGCAAAGTAGTGACTTCTTTATCACTTTTTACGCCAAGCGTACTAAGCTCAATAGTGTTGATGTCGACGAGTTCTGACCCTTCAACCTGCTGTGGCTGGACGGCTAAGGAATAAATATCGCCTAGATCCGCGTAACGGTGGATAAAGGGAAGGAATGGAGCTTTTATCGTTGACACATTTCGTCCTGAATAAGTTAGAGTTGAACGTAAGCCATCTCGAGAGATTGTCGAGCTCATTGGGGGATAATATCACGTGTTTTCAAGCAGAGCTTGTTATCTTGCTTTACTTAGTTTGTCAGTATCGTCGATGTCATTCGCCCAGGAAGAGGCGCTGTGCCCGCTCTCAGAAGACTTTCCAGCCGATATCGAACTGGCAGGTCTCAGCGAAGTGCTGGAGACTAATGCCCGTGCCATCCTGATCTCTCAACTGCAACTAGTTGGAGCTAATCTCAATCGAGCTCGTTTTGAATTCGCGGTTGACGACGGAGCTGAATTGATAGAACAGTCACTACAGCCCTTTGGTTACTATTCGACTAATATTAGTTCAAGTTGGTACTGCGATAAGACTTTACGCCTAAGCTATCAGGTTGACGTGGGAATTCCCATAATCGTCAACACGCATAATGTACAGATTCTCGGCCCGGGTGCCGACAACCCTTCGCTGCAGAAGTGGCAGGCGGATTTTCCGCTGGCTAATGGCGAAAGGTTAATTCAGCCCGACTATGACCGAGCTAAGCGCAGAGCGCTGACCTTAACCTCTTCATTGGGTTACTTTGATGCCCGTTTTCAACAGGCGAAAATTGCAATTGATCGTCAACAGGCGGTCGCGGATATTGATTTGGAATTGGTGACGGGTGTTCGCTATCAGCTGAGTGAGGTGAGCTATCAACAGCCGCATATGAGTAACGAATTGATAGATCGCTATATTAAGTTTAATCCTGGAGATAACTACAACATTAATGACATTGCGCAGTTGCAGACGGATCTTTACAACAGCGGCTTTTTCTCTGTGGTGGATATTCAAGCGGAGCCTGAAAGAGAGACTCAATCTGTTCCAGTTAGTATCAGAATGGAACGTGCTAAACAAAACGCCTTCAACTTTGGTATTGGTTACTCTACCGATACCGGTCCTAGAGGAAGCTTTAACTGGACTCGGCGGTGGTTAAACCCTCAGGGGCATGCAGCAGAATTTGATTCTCGTTTGGCTGAAAATGAAAAATTCGCTAGCCTAACTTATCGAATACCTGGCGCAGACCCGGCTCGCGAAAATCAATATTACCGAGTGGGCTACGTGGCCGATGATGAGCAGGAGAATTATGGTAGTGCCGCTCAACCTGCCCAGTTGATTCTTGATGTAGATCGATACTTCGGACAGATTGGCTGGGTTAGACAGCGTGGCAACTGGACCTTTGACTATTATTTTCAGGCGCAGAAAGAGTCGCTTTTGGTGACCGAGGATAAAAATGACACCTTGAATACGGCGATTATCTTCCCTGGAGTTGAAGTCCGCTATCTCGAGAGCGATGACCTATTTCGTCCGACGAGGGGTTTTAGCTTTAGTGCCCGGACGCGCTTCGCATCGAAGTTCTTAGGTAGCGATACTGACATTCTATATTTTAGTAGCAATGCCGTTTTTACCCGACAATTTACGCCGAAGCATCAGTTAACACTGCGAGGGTGGTTGGGAACTAATTTGCTAAAAGATGAGGCAACACTCCCTGCCAATTTTCGTTTTTATCAAGGTGGTGATACGTCTGTACGAGGCTATAATTACCGTGAGTTAGGTCCAAATCAAAACGGCTACCTAACAGGTGGTGCCTCAGAGATTGGCTTCACAGCTGAATATGAGTATTTCATGTGGCCAGATATCGCAGTAGCACTCTTCACTGATGCCGGTGATGCGTTTTTTGACCGAGACTTCGATCTCAATCAGTCGCTGGGTATTGGCTTTCACTGGTACTCTCCGGTAGGACCTATTCGTATCGATTACGCAAGGCCTTTGGATCCCGATGAATCAGCTCAGCTACATATTATAATTCGGGCGAATCTATGATTTGGCTTAAACGTTTGACAATAGGGATTGTCTCCCTAATTCTGCTTGCTGTTGCGGCTGTGTTGCTCATTGTTAAGTCAGAACGGGTGGGGAACTGGGTGTTTTCCTCGCTTGAACAATGGACTGATGGCATGGTTATCGCCGACAATTTTGAAGGTAATTTGCTGGGCGACTCTCGCTTGGGTCGACTGGAAATTGATACGGGTTACGAGCGCATCCAACTGATTAATCTTGAGCTTCAAACGGAGATTACGCCAGCGTTCCAACTTGAGGTGAATGATGCGCAGATTGGCGCCCTGGTCATCACCATCTCAGAGAGACCGGAGAGTGACGAAGAAAGCGACGATGATTCGCTACCCACCGTCTTCTTCCCGGTTGATATCCTAGTGACTAATCTGCAGCTAGCTGAATTCGATTTAACCGTTTTTGATGCGCCCATCTTAACTGACCTCAAAGTGAATGCAGATGTCGTGATCAGCGACTCAACGATTGATATTCGAAGTCTAACATCTTCGCTCTATGAACAGCCATTTAGCGCTCAGGGTTCGCTGCGGTTGGCGGATCTTTATCCCATCGATGTGGATGTGGCGGTCACTGTCGCTCAAACTAACCCTGTTACCGTTGGTCGGATCCACGTGAGTGATTCGGTGGCAGCCCCCAGAGTTGAGGTCAATACCCAGGGTTGGCTCGAAAGCCAAGTACTCATCGACCTTCCTAGGTGGGATACCCTGGGCAAACTGCCGCTCGAGGCGCAAATCAAGCTGGGGCCTTTTAGTAATCAATCGTTCTTTGAAGTACCCGAGTCGCTGAGCGATGCGACAGTATCCAGTCTTCAGGTGACTGGCGCCTATGATGCCGGGGTAGAGGCTTCGATTATTAGTAATTTTGATCTACCGGCATACCAATTTAATGGTCAAATCGAGACCAATTTTACGACTGATTTCGAGCAGCTTTGGTTAGAGAATTTCACCTTGATACCAACCGACGATAACTCTTCTGCACAAGCTAATGCCTCGGGTGAGATAGAGCTAACAGAGCTAGCTGCGAAGCTTGAAATCACTTGGCAGGATCTCGTCTGGCCGCTAGTAGAACCGCAATATCAAATTCCCAGCGGAGAAATCGCCCTTAGTGGCGATATTGAGGACTTTGCGGCCATCGGTCGTTCAGAAATCTTGGTGTTAGGAATGGGCTCAGCGCAGGCCAATGTTGATTTAAGAGCCGTTGAGAGTGAGTTGACCATCAATCAGTTTGCTTTGGATGGTGAATTTGGCGAAATCTCCGTCGCCGGGCGAGCCAATTGGGGTGATCAGCAGGATATTGATGTTAATTTAACCTTAGATGACTTCAACTTAACTTTGATTGACCCAGAATTAGAAAGCTCGATTAGTGTGCAGGCCAACCTTCAGGCTAGTCGTATTGACAATCCTGAAGCGAAGCTAGTGATTCAGAATTTAGGAGGCAGCTTTAGGCGCATGCCGTTAGCGGGAAGTGGCGAGGTTTCTTATTCAGACAGCTGTTTGGCTATTAGCGACCTAGCGATCTATTCGAAGGATAACTTTCTGACTGCGAATGGCAGTGCTTGCGCGAACCAGACTTTGGCATTCGATTTTGCGATTGCGGAGCTCCGAGAATGGCGAATTCCTGAGCTCAGCGGCGATATTATGGGTGCAGCCGAGCTTACATTCGGCGAAACACTCCCTGAGCTGGCACTCGTTTTAAACTCGCAAACCCAGCATCTAATGTATGGCGAAGATGTCGCATTAACGAATACATCAGTCCAAGCGGCGGTGACTTTGAATGATGAGGCGGAAGCGTTAAGTTTAGCCGTCACAGCAGATGAACTCGAATATCGCAATGTTGATGTTAATGACCTTGAGATTATGGTCAACGGTACGTTGGCAGAGCATCAATTTCAGATCAGGCATGGTGAAGTTAGTCCGGAACTTCATGGAATAGAAGTTTTGGGTGCTGGAAACTTCGACCAGCTAAGTTGGCAGGGGCGTATTAGCGAAATTGAAATCGAGGCACAGAGGGTATGGCGATTAAATGAGCCCTTTGAAATTAAAACCTCCGAGCAAATTCTATTGATTACCCCATTTTGCCTACTGGCTCCGGGAGAGGCCAGGTTTTGTGCAGGGGTAGACATTCAGGCGCAACAGTTACGCTCGGCGGAGCTTAAGGTCGCCAGCGTCCCGATAGCCTGGGCCAGTCCACTACTCCCTTTTTTAAGTGATGCGGACAATCAAATCGCTACCGATATTCGCTATCAGTTTAAGCCGGATGGGTCGGATTTCTTCGGCGAAGCATCGTTGTCGGGGAATTCGCTAACCTTAGTATCTCGAGGTGGGTTATTACTGAACGTTCCAGTCAGTGACACTCGCTTAACCGCGCAGTTAGCTGGAGATACCATCACTGTGAATGGGAGTAGTCGCTTGAGCGAGAGCGGCAACCTAGCGCTAACCGCAGAATTGAGTAGCTTGTTATCTGAGCCGAAGGTGAACGCTCAACTTAATGCCAATTTAGACAGTTTTGATTGGCTCGATGATACGTTTAGCAGTGTCGAGGATCTCGCCGGTCGCTTAACTATTGAGGCTTTTGCTCAAGGGCCCATGAATGATCCTCGTGTAAATGCTACCGCTACGATCGAAGCTGGTAATGTTGTGCTATCTGAGTATGGTACCCGAGTGGAGCAGTTGAATACGAGTGTTACACTCGTTCCCAATTGGCAACTATCTATAGCGGGCGGTGCCAATATTGGTGGTGACGTTCAATGGGAAGGTGATTTCGACGGTCAATCGGGCGACCTAGTATTCCGCCTTGATGGCGAAAACCTGCGCTTGGCTCAATCGGCAAAGATATCGGTTTCGGCGAGTCCAAGTATTCAATTGGTCTCCGACAAGGGTAATTTAACATTGACTGGGAACCTAGATATCATTGATGGTAACTACCACTTCGACGATACACCAGAAACGGTAACCATTTCGGCGGACGTGGTTTATGTGGATGAACAATTTGAATCCGAAGACACTTCAATCCTGACTGAACATTTGGCCCTAGATTTTATCGTGGATATTCGGCCTGGGTTCCGGGTAACAAATAATGACTTCTTCAGTGATGTTGGTGGTCGTTTAGAGCTGAAGAAGGCTTTAGATAGTGGTCTTCGTGCATTTGGAGCGATTAATATTAGTTCGGGTGAGTACCAGATTTACAGTTCTAGGATGCCTATTAAATCAGGACGAATTAGCTTCTCTGGTGGCGCGATAGATAATCCTAGTATCGATATTGTGGTCGAGAAAAAAGTCGATGACGTGGTGGTAGGTGTCAAGGTACAAGGTACTTCGCTTGATCCAACCGTCGAACTCTATTCTCAGCCTTTTATGAGTGATACTGAACGTCTGAGTTATCTTGTCTTCGAAACACCACCCAGTGATGATACCGCAGCTCAACTAGCCTTTATGCAGGCGACAGAGATGATTGGGGCGGAATCTCGCGTGAATGATCTGTTAGCGTTAGGTGAGGCAACCTTTACCATTTCACCTACGAAGGCAACTATTGGCAGGCAGCTCAATCCCGATTTTTGGGTGGGCTTCAACTACTTCTTGGATTCTGCCGGTCAGCAAAGTACTCACTCTAATGATGACAATACCGAATTCCTAATCCGCTACCTAGTTAATGACAACATTACGGTGGAAGCCTCGATGGGCAATAATCAGGGTATTGATGCGTACTACACCTTGGAGACTGATGATCCCTAATCTTGCCATTGAAAGTTTGGTGGTAGCATTAAATCATCGTCGCAGTGCCATCCCAAGAGAACTTGTACCTTACGAATAAATGGCATTGAGCTAAAACGAAAACTGTATCAAGCTGAAAAGGTGCTTGCCCTTTGCCAATGTTCGCTATTTAGGCCGGGAAAGTACCATCGATACATTCTCTCGGGTGTTCTCTAAGATTAGGCGGTCACCGTCCATTCTAGCCTCGTTAACCACCGCAAGAACGGCAAAGAAACTCGTCTCGAGCGCGGCAGCATTTCCTGGGCAGGCCATTTTAGTTGCGGCAGTAGGGCCAACTTCGAAGGACGCGCCATAGGATTCCATCTTCGCCTGGTAGCGATTGCAGCCACCTGAGCCGCTTATGGAATTCCCTGAGAAGGTAATTGTGGGAGGGTGGAGGCCTTGCCAGCTATTACCGTTAATAGCAATAACGTGCCACTCTCCATACTGATCAAAGACAATACTTTTTGCTGGAATACAGGCAGCGACTGCAAGTGTTACTAAAAGGATGAGTATTCTTTTCATAGTTCTGCTTCCCGCAATGATGCATGACTCAAGTGTAGACTGATTTTGACTCAAAAAAAAAGAGCACCGTTAGGTGCTCTTCTGGGTATGACCATTTGATGCCACGAATGGTTAGTCTTCGAGGTAGTGCTCTAGCGGAGGGCATGAGCAGATTAGGTTACGATCGCCAAAGACGTTGTCGATACGATTCGCCGTTGGCCACGTTTTACCTGCTTTGACGAAATCGGCCGGGTAGGTCGCTTTTTCACGACTGTACGGACGGTCCCAGTCTCCCAGGATATCGGCCTGAGTATGTGGCGCGTTACACAGCGGGTTATTATCCGCTGGATATTCACCGCGCCCCACTGCATCCGCTTCGGCACGAATCGTCGCCATGGCAGTAATAAAGTTGTCCAACTCGACTTTAGATTCAGACTCAGTAGGTTCAATCATTAACGTACCGGCTACTGGAAAGCTCATTGTTGGTGAATGGAAACCAAAGTCCATGAGGCGTTTAGCGATATCTTCTTCACTTACTCCAGTTGCTTCTTTAAGCGGACGAATATCGATTAGACACTCGTGCGCGACACGTCCGCTGGTACCTGTATACAGTACTGGGAAGTGTGGCGTGAGATGCTTCGCCAAGTAGTTGGCACTTAAAATTGCGGTTTCCGTTGCGGCCTTAAGACCTTCGGCACCCATCAATTTAATGTAAGCCCATGAAATTGGCAGAATACTTGCCGAGCCCCAGGGCGCAGCTGAAATCACACCATTTTCCAGAGTAGTCCCTTCAACCTTCTGAACAGGGTGCGCAGCTAGGAACGGAGCTAGATGTGATTTAACACCAATTGGCCCCATGCCTGGGCCACCGCCGCCGTGCGGAATACAGAAGGTTTTATGGAGGTTAAGGTGGGAAACATCGCCGCCGAAATGACCTGGAGCCGCGACACCCACAAGCGCGTTCATGTTTGCGCCATCAACGTAAACCTGCCCACCGTGCTCGTGAATAAGATCACATAGCTCGGTAATTGACTCTTCGAATACGCCGTGTGTTGACGGGTAGGTCACCATGATCGCCGCGAGGTTTTCACTGTGCTGCTCAACCTTGGCACGAAGATCATTCATGTCAACGTTACCTTTCTCATCACAGGCTACGACAACAACACGCATGCTGACCATCTGTGCAGAGGCTGGGTTGGTGCCATGAGCCGACGCCGGAATTAAGCAGACGTCACGATGGTGATCGCCACGAGACTCGTGATACTTCTTGATGGCGATTAGACCGGCGTATTCACCCTGCGAGCCCGCGTTAGGCTGAAGGCTGATGTTGTCATAGCCGGTTGCTTCACACAGCATCTTCTCGAGTTCTTCGAACAGCTTCAAATAGCCTTCGGCCTGCTCAATGGGTGCGAACGGGTGTAATGCGCCGAATTCTGGCCAAGTTACCGGAATCATTTCCACGGTCGCATTCAACTTCATGGTACAGGAGCCTAGTGCGATCATGGAATGGTTGAGGGCGATATCACGCTTTTCAAGACGTGCAAGGTAACGCAACATCTCAGTTTCAGAGTGGTAAAGGTTGAAAACATCGTGAGTTAGAATCGCATCATCACGAAGCATTGAGCTTTGAATGCCTAAACTGCCCTGAGCCATTAACTGTGCGTCTAGCTCAGTCCAGTCGATATCGGTATCTTCGCCTGTAAATGCGCCGATCAATACATCTAAGTCGGCAAGCGTTGTCTTTTCGTGGAATGACAAGCCAATCGCCCCGTCGAGCACGCGAACGTTCATCTCGGCTTCCAGTGCACGATTAATAACGGCTTCTGTCTTGTCGCCAGTCTCAACCGTTAGGGTGTCAAACCAGTTCTTGTGACGTAGTTCGAAGCCCTGTGATTCAAGCGCTAGCGCAAACAGATCAGTGATGCGATTGACGCGCTGAGCGATGCGCTTAAGGCCCTTCGGACCATGGTAGACCGCATAGAAGCCGGCCATTAGTGCCAGCAGAACCTGTGAGGTACAGATGTTTGAATTCGCCTTTTCACGGCGGATATGCTGTTCACGTGTCTGCATTGCCATACGGAAAGCTTTCTTACCGCGGGTATCAACGGAAACACCGATAATTCGACCAGCCGAAGCGCGCTTGTACGCGTCACGGAAGGCGAAGAAGGCAGCGTGTGGACCACCAAAGCCCATCGGCACGCCAAAGCGCTGCGCCGACCCGATAACAATATCGGCACCTAGATCGCCCGGAGCCTTTAGTAGTACTAAGCTTAGGATGTCAGCGGCAACGGTCACTAGGACGTCTTTGCTGTGAGCGATGTCAATGATGCTCTTAATATCTTCGATGTTACCGGTAGACGTTGGGTACTGAACCAAGGCACCAAAGCAATCGGTGTCGGCGAGCTCAGTCGCGGCGTTAGCCACCACAATTTCAAAACCGAAGTGCTCCGCGCGAGTTTGAATTACCGCAATAGTTTGCGGGTGGACATCAGCATCAACGAAGTAGACGTTTGACTTGTTCTTGCGAGCAACCCGCTTACTCATGCTCATTGCTTCAGCGGCAGCAGTCGATTCGTCCAGCATTGAGGCGTTAGCGAGCTCCATGCCAGTTAGGTCGGTGACCATCTGTTGGAAGTTCAATAGTCCTTCAAGACGGCCCTGAGCAATTTCTGGCTGATACGGCGTGTACGCGGTGTACCAGCCTGGATTTTCTAGAACATTTCGAAGAATAACGTTTGGCGTTAGGGTGTCGTGGTAGCCCATGCCGATAAACGACTGAAAGATCTTATTACGCTGAGCAACATCTTTAAGGTATGCAAGCGTATCACGTTCGGACACGGCCTCGGGAAGATCCATTGATTGCTGTCGGCGAATTCCTGCAGGAACAGTATCGGCAATCAAGGCTTCCAGCGAGTCGCAACCTAGCTCTGTAAGCATCTGTTGCTGGTGGGTTTCGCTTACGCCAATATGACGTTCAATGAACTCGCCGTGGTGTTCGAGTTCGTGTAGGCTCGGGTTACTCATGTATCACTCCGCAAATGGACCTTTAGGCAATCGAAAGGTTCTAGTGTTTTATGTTTGAACGAATCCTAGCAATCAATGGTTCACAACTCAATGTAAATGTTTCCGATAAGAAACATTGGTTTTGCGCTTGTCTATCGGATAGGAGTAGAATCATTATTAGTAATCGTATTGTTCGAACCTGAGGGAATTTTTGTGAGTGAATTATCCGGTGGCGTCCTAGAACGCACTAAAAATGAAGAAGCGGAATTTGTCCAGCCTCTAGTGCTGGGTGAGCGCCTGCGCGAGATTCGTTTGAGTCACAATCTAACCCTTGCTGACGTGGCGGAAATGACGGGTGTTGCCCGTTCCACGCTTTCAAAAATCGAGAATCAGCAGCTCTCGCCAACGTTCCAAGTGGTGCAGCGTTTAGTAGCCGGTTTATCGATTGATATCCCGCAGTTATTCCGCACTGCGCCGGCTTCAGTGGATGGGGCAGCACGACGAACCTGGACCTTAGCGGGAGAGGGACAAGCTCATCCTACCGCTACCTACGAGCACGAGCTACTCTGTACCGAGCTCTCCCAGCGAAAGATGGTCCCCTTTAAAACGACAGTCAGAGCGCGAAGCTTTGACGAGTTTGGTGAATGGGTTCGTCACGATGGTGAGGAGTTCCTTTGGGTGTTGAACGGTCCAGTGGCAGTGTATTCGGAGCACTATGAGCCGCTTCAGCTGAGTACCGGAGACTGTATGTATTTTGATTCGCGAATGGGGCATGCATTGGTGAGTTGTGGTGAGCATGACGCGGAAGTGCTCTGGGTGGTTGCGCGATAACTGTTAACACTACCTATTGACCTGCTAGTTTGGACTCCTAAACTAGCTAACTTGACACGATAACAATGAGGCTACTATGAAAAAATCAGTTTTGGCGATTGCGCTACTTGTTGCGGCTCCAGTATTTGCGAATGAAGAAGTTGAACGTACGATTGATTACCGTCAGTCGGTTTACTCGGTAGTGGGTAAGCAGATGGGTACGCTTGCCGGTATGGCGCGCGGTCGTATTGAGTACAGTCAGCCAGCGGCACAATTAGCGGCGGATACCATTGCTCAGTTAGCACTGGTAGCACCACATACCTTTAGCGATGAAAGCGTAGGGGTAGAGGGTACCGATGCTTTGGCCGCGTACCAAACCGACCGTGCTGATTTTGATGCAATCATGGAAGACTTTCAGGCAGCGAGTGCCACACTGGCATTAGCACTAGACGACGCTGCTGAGCTACCTCGTGGCGAATTCGGGGCGATGGCGCAGACCTGCAAGGGTTGCCACGATCAGTTTAAAGCAGAGTAAACTGTCGCCAATAGTTGGCTGAATTTTGTAGTGTGAATTTATCCACATACTGAAGCGACTAATTCAGAACCATAAAAAAAACCGCCGTGATGGCGGTTTTTTTATGCTCGATTTATGCAGTATTTTCGTACTATTGCTGCAGCATTGCCCAACGATAGGTGATTGATTCCTTCTATCAGTTAGGCAATGACGTCTCGCGATTAGTCAGTAGATAATTCAGTAACACCCATGTTGTAAAGGGTGAAACCAAAGATATCAGCATATTGTTCAATAGTTTTGCTAACCGGCGTTCCGGCGCCGTGGCCCGCGTTAGTTTCAATACGAATCAACACTGGATTAGTACCGCCTTGTTTAGCTTGCAGCTCCGCTGCAAACTTGAAGGAGTGTGCGGGTACTACTCGGTCATCGTGGTCGCCGGTGGTGACTAACGTAGCAGGGTAAGGAATCCCCTCCTTAACATTATGAACCGGAGAGTAAGCACGAAGATACTTGAACATCTCCTCACTTTGTTCTGCTGTGCCGTAATCGTATGCCCAGCCTGCACCTGCGGTGAAGGTGTGGTAACGAAGCATATCAAGAACGCCTACAGCGGGAAGTGCAACCTTCATAAGATCAGGGCGCTGAGTCATCACTGCACCCACTAGCAAACCGCCGTTAGAACCACCGCGGATGGCTAGATGATCAGCATTGGCGTAGCCGGCACTGTCAAGGTATTCAGCGGCAGCGATGAAGTCGTCAAATACGTTCTGCTTTTGTAGCTGAGTTCCTGCATCATGCCATTCCTTACCGTACTCACCACCACCACGGAGGTTTGCAACCGCGTAAACACCGCCTTGCTCTAACCAAACCGCGTTGGCTACAGAGAAGCTTGGTGTTAGTGAGATGTTGAAGCCACCATAACCGTAAAGAATGGTCGGGTTGCTACCATCAAGCTCAATGCCACGTTTATGAGTGATGATCATAGGTACTTCAGTACCATCCTTAGAGGTGTAGAAAACCTGTTCGGAAACATACTGGCTAGAATCGAATTCAATACCTGAAGCGCGGTAAACGTCAGACGCTCCCTGATGAGGCTCGAAACTGTAGGTGGTTCCGGGGGTATTGTAGTTGGTGAAGCTGTAATAGATGGTAGTAGCGTCATCCTTAGCTGAGAAACCGCCAACACTACCAAGACCTGGAAGCTCAATATCACGAACAAAGTTACCTTCGTAGTCATACTGCTTCACCTGCGAGATGGCATCGACCATGTACTCGGCAAAGAAATAGCCTGAACCGGTTGAAGGCGACAAAACGTGGTCGGTTTCGGCGATGAAGTCGACCCAGTTTTCTGGCGCTGGGTTTGCTGCATCAACGGTAACAATACGCTTATTGGGTGCATCTAAGTTAGTGACTAAATAAAGTTTAGAGCCATCGTTGTCGATGACATAGGTGTCAGAACGAGTGTCGTCCAAAATCGTGACGAGTTCAGCGTCAGGGTTGCTGAGATCGAGCATGAATAACTTATTACCGGAAGTAGAAACCGACGCTGAGATGAACAGGTAACGATTATCGTCGGACACGCCACCGCCTACATAGCGGTGCTTTTCAGCTTCAGTGCCACCAAAAATTACGGGATCGTTGCTCTGTTGAGTACCAAGCTGATGGTAGTAAAGCTTGTGTTGATCTGTTTTAGCCGAAAGTTCGCTACCGTCAGGCTTGTCGTAGCTTGAGTAGTAGAAACCTTCGTTACCCAGCCAAGAGATACCGCTGAACTTTACGTCAACAAGCGTATCTTCAATTGGCTGCTTAGTTTCCGCATCAATGACAATGATTTTCCGCCAATCACTTCCGCCTTCGGAGATAGAGTAGGCAACGAGGGAACCGTCTTCGGAGAAGCTAACCTGCGCTAATGAAGTAGTGCCGTCTTCACTAAACTGGTTTGGATCAAGAAAGATCTCGGCTTCTGAATCACCCTTTTGGCGCCAGATTACGTACTGGTTTTGTAAACCATCATTTTGGTACCAGTAGGTGTAGTCACCCTCGGTGAATGGTGCGCCTACTTTTTCATAGTTCCATAGCTCGGTAAGACGATCTTTAAGTTGAGCTCGAAATGGGATTTGATTGAGGTAGCTGAAGGTGACTTCGTTTTCGGCTTGAACCCAGCTTGCGGTCTCTTCGCTCATGTCATCCTCTAGCCAGCGATACGGATCCGCTACCTGATGACCAAAATACGTATCTACAACATCACCTTTCGCAGTAACAGGGTATTCAATCGCGCTATCGTTGCTGTTGGCAGTACAGCCAACTACCGCTAGCATGGCTAAGCCAATCGCAGTCTTCTTCATGATTATGATTTCCTATTATTTATGTGATCGCCGCTACCCATAGCAAACGATACGAACCGAAAGAGGGTAACAAAGCCGACTAAAGTCTACAATTCGCCTACGGTTAATACCTAAGCTAGGTTAACGCTCACTTTTCTAGAATTAGGGTGAAATAATGGCGCCACTGGCAACACCCACTATCGCCCCCGCTAGCGCCACGGCAATAATTAGACCGATGAGGCTAAAGCCCTCAGTAGGCTCGCCGTCACGACATAAAGACTCATCCTTGTTGCCAGTAATCATTGCGCTGAGATAGTCCTTCTTTAAAAACAATCGATAGCCAATAATCGTACTGATATGAACGAATATTAAAACTTGCAGGGCGGTAAAGTTAAGGTGATGCAGTGAGGTTAGTGTTGAAACTAAGTCACTGGAAATACTGTCCGACCAAGGGCCGCCAACATATAGCGCGGTATCGAAACTAAACAAACCACTGAAGACCTGAAAAGACAGCAGCGAAAGCAGAGTTAGCGACATATAGCTACCCCAGAAGCCGTGGCTCGACGATCCCGGACGAGATGCTGAACGAGCTTGCCAAGCTGCTAAGGGGTTGAGTCTCCATGAGCTAAAGCGCGCATAGCGTGAGCCCCAAATTCCCCAGCTTATTCTAAATACTAAAACGCCGATCAATGCATAGCCGCTACGGTAGTGCCAGTCCGCGAGTTCAAAGTTGTCCTTAGCTAATTCAGCAGTGATCCAGCTAGTGGCAAATAGGATAGGGAGAAGCCAGTGACTGAGCCTGACCGCTCTATCCCAAATGTAAACGCGCGACATGATGTTTTCTCCTTGGTAGCAGCACATGAACAGAGGTTGTTAAGGTTATAACAAAGTTTCGTGGCGATTGTCTTGCAATTGCCCTCCGCTCTCTTAGTATGAACTATTGCCAACGAATTTTACTAGGTGGGATATGCTAGGTTTACACGGACGCTCGTTTTTGAAACTACTGGATTTTAGCGCAGCTGAAATTAATGATTTGGTGAACTTGGCTGCTGAGCTAAAAGCCGCAAAGCGAGACGGCAGTGAAGTGCAGCACCTAACACGCAAGAATATCGCGCTAATTTTTGAGAAGGACTCTACCCGAACACGCTGTGCATTTGAGGTGGCTGCCTTTGATCAGGGCGCTCACGTGACTTTCATTGGTCCTCAGGGCGGCCATATGGGCGCTAAAGAGACCGTCGCGGACACAGCGCGCGTACTCGGACGAATGTACGATGGTATTCAATATCGTGGCCATGGTCAGGCAATTGTAGAGACCCTATCAGCTAACGCAGGGGTACCGGTTTGGAATGGACTTACCGATGAATTTCACCCAACCCAGATTTTGGCAGACCTACTCACTGTCAAAGAGCAGCTGAATCGACCTTGGAATGAGATTACATTTTGCTACTTGGGTGACGGCCGAAACAATATGGGCAACTCACTTATGGTCGGCGCTGCCAAGTTGGGCTTAGACTTTCGCATTGCGGCACCGCAGAGCTGTCAGCCCGAAGATAGCTTAGTCGAGCAGTGCAAAGAGCTGGCCAAAGCAAGTGGCGCTAAGATTCAGATTTCCAGTGACATCGATGCGATGGTCGCTGGCGCCGATGTGATCTATACCGATGTGTGGGTATCCATGGGTGAGCCCGAATCGGTATGGGATGAGCGCGTACCGTTACTACTCCCTTATCAGGTTAATGACGAGTTAATGGCGAAGACAGGTAAGGAGGGAACCATCTTCCTGCACTGCCTGCCAGCGTTCCACAATGCTGAAACAAAAGTGGGCGAAGCAATCAAGCAGCGCTACAACATCGAGGCGATGGAAGTAAGTGATAGCGTTTTCGAAGGAAAGCAATCCGTGGTATTCGATCAAGCTGAAAACCGTCTGCACACGATTAAAGCGGTTATGGTGGCCACGCTCAGCCAGGATTAGTTACCATGAATTAATTAGGGGATTGCCAGCGCTGATTCGGTGCTGGTCATCTTGCCAATAACACTTACTAGGCCGACGAGATATCTTCCGCGGCATCAACACGACTTTTCAGCTCACTTCCTCGGGCATCATACCTGCAAGTAGCAGCGACACCTGTTCAAGCTGATGCCACGCGCTATCGGCTTGGCTGGTCTTGATACTTTCATCTGCGGTGGCACAATATTCTAAGGCCATTTTTAGTGACACGGCAGTTAATCGTTTTGCTGCCTCGCGCATTAGGTGAACGCGATTAAAAAAGATCCCCAGGCGCTTTAGCTCTCCGTCGTTCGCATTACGTGCCACTAACAGTTTCTTCACCGCCATGAGCTGACGAATATTTGCCGCGATGGCACTGAGTACGATGATAGGCTCGGTTCCCTCGCCACGAAGTCCGTAAAGGGCTCTGACTGCGGCTGGAATGTCGCCTTTAAGCGCATGTTCAATAAGCTGGAACGCATCATAGCGGGCGCTATCTGCAGTGGCCTCTAGGATACGCTCGGCTGTAAGTACGCCATCATTATCGAGCAGTTTTAGTGCTGAGATCTCCTGCGATGCGGCCAGAAGATTACCTTCGGTTCGCTGCGCAAGAATAGCTAACGCGTCATCCTCAACCGCAAGCTGTTGGGATTTGAGGCGAGCGACTAACCATTCCTTGAACTCGTTCGACTTGATTGGCCAGATAGGTATATGAGTAGCGTGTTGTTCGATGCCCTTAAACCACTTGGCTTTGGTGGCACTCGATTCAACCTTTGCGGTTGATAGCAGTATGAGGGTTTGATCGTCACTATGTTCAACCAGATAGGCCATAGCCGCTTTAAACTTGTCGTTAAACTTAGCGTTGAATTGGATGTCGATAAACTTCTGCGAAGCGAACAGGGAGAGGCTTCCGACCGAGGCCATGATTGGTTCCCAGTCACTATTATGCTCCATCACATAGCGCTCGCGCTCCAAATAACCGCTATCTTTCGCCAGACCACGAAGTAGATCGGCGCTTTCAATATTAAGCAGAGGTTCGTCGCCGCTAATCCAGTAAAGACCGTGTGGCTGAGATCGAAACGTTTTCTCTAGCGCCTCACGTTGTATCTTCATGGCGTTAGGCTTCTTCCAAGAATGGTTGCCTTACGAGCAATGGCCTGCGCTAGCTGCTGCTCTAAGCGCTGAATGAGCGATAGTTCCTCTTCAGTCATCGCGTCTAGGATGCGTTTGTCGAAGTTGTAGTTGCCCGATTGGCTCATGCGCGTCGCTGGAGAGATGGTCTCCCCAGTGGCATCGGTAATCGTGACTTCAGTGGATAGGGTGATGCGGTAAACACTCGCCTCACCAATTTGATCCACAGCCACGACACGTTTTTCCTGTCGAATACGTCCAACCGAAATAGTGAGCGCTTCGTTACCATCAACGGCGAGGGCTCTGCTTAAGGTCAGTTGCTCACGCAGATCGGCGGCTACGGGGTTGTTGACCTGAGACACCACCTGAACGCGCACACCCTCAGTGTTTAATGTGGCACTATCCCCGCGCAACTGCCAGCCACAAGCTGACAGCGCGAACGAGAATATTATCAGAGCAACAATCCGTGTTAGCGCCATAGTATTATCCAACCACCACGTTAACAAGACGCCCAGGAACCACGATAACCTTGCGAATAGTGAGATCAGCAATGTGTTTCTGAACATTGGCATCAGCCAAGGCTAAGGCTTCTACTGCTTCTTTAGAGGCGTCGGCGGGGACATCAAGCTTAGCGCGAACCTTGCCATTAACTTGGACAACCAAAGTGATGGAGTCGCGAGTCATAGCCGCTTCGTCGGCGACTGGCCATGCTGCATCGAGTAATGTTGAGCCGTTACCGAGCGCATCCCAAAGGGTATGGCAAACGTGCGGAGCTATAGGCGCTAGCATTTGCACTGCTGCTGAGATTGCTTCGCGTTCTACCGCCAAGCCCAATGGGGTTTCGCGGTCAGCTAGCTTAGCGACTTCATTCATCAGTTCCATGATGGCCGCGATGGCGGTATTGAAGGTTTGTCGACGGCCGAAGTCATCGCTCACCTTAGCAATGGTACTGTGCGTCTTCAGTCGAAGTGCCTTGTGCTCAGCCGTCAACTTACCCGCGTCCAGCTCTCCAACATCACCGGCGTTTAAATGCGCGTGGGCGATACGCCAAAGTTTCTTCAGGAAGCGATGGGCACCCTCTACACCGGAATCAGACCACTCTAGAGACTGCTCAGGCGGAGCAGCAAACATGATGAATAGGCGGACTGTATCGGCACCGTATTGATCAATAAGCGCCTGCGGATCTACCGTGTTGCCCTTTGATTTGGACATTTTAGCGCCGTCTTTTAATACCATGCCCTGACAGAGCAAGCGCTTAAACGGTTCGTCACTGTCAACAAGGCCCGCATCACGAAGCAGTTTATGGAAGAAGCGCGAGTAGAGTAAGTGCAAGATAGCATGTTCGATACCACCCACATATTGATCCACGGGCAGCCAGTAATTTGCGGCCTTCGGATCAAGCATCTGCGTGTCACTGCGTGGTGAGCAGTAGCGGGCGTAGTACCACGACGATTCCATAAACGTATCAAAGGTATCAGTTTCACGGGTATAGGATTGGCCATTGACCGAGACCTTCGCCCATTCAGGATCTGCTTTGATAGGGGATTGGACTCCGTCCATCTCAACATCTTCAGGTAACACCACCGGAAGCTGGTCGGCAGGTACTGGTTGCTCTGCGCCATTCTCGTCATACATCATTGGGATAGGAGTACCCCAGTAGCGTTGGCGTGATACACCCCAATCACGAAGACGGTAGTTGACCTTAACCTTTCCTTTGCCTAGCGCTTCAAGTTTTTGAGCAATGGCATCAAAGGCGGTATCGGATTCCAAACCATCGAACTCTCCGGAATTAATAAGCTTGCCTTTCTCGGTAATCGCAGCAGCGCTAATGTCACCTTCGGCGTCTACAACCTGCTTGATTTCAATGTTGTACTTCTGGGCAAATTCCCAGTCACGTTGATCGTGTCCTGGTACTGCCATGACCGCACCTGAGCCGTAATCCATCAATACGAAGTTGGCGACAAATACCGGTACTAGATCGCCAGTTAGCGGGTGAAGTGCCTTCACACCAGTATTGAAACCCAGCTTTTCCATGGTAGCCATGTCGGCTTCAGCAACAGATTGCACCTTACAGGTCGCTCTAAATTCGGCTAATTCGGCGTTGTTCTCTGAAAGCGCGACAGAAATAGGGTGCTCGGCAGCAATAGCCACGTAGCTCACGCCCATTACAGTGTCGGGGCGAGTAGTGTAAATGTCGAAGCCAGTGATGTCAGTAACGGGTGCTGCCAGCTCAAAATGCATTTCTACACCCTGAGAGCGACCAATCCAGTTTTTCTGCATGGTACGGACTTGTTCTGGCCAGCCGTCAAGCTGATCTAGATCATTGAGTAACTCTTCGGCATAGTCAGTGATCTTTACAAACCACTGGGGAATTTCCTTGCGCTCCACCGCGGTGTCACAGCGCCAACAGCAACCGTCAATAACCTGTTCATTGGCAAGTACAGTTTGATCATGAGGGCACCAGTTAACCGCAGAGGTCTTCTTGTAGACGAGATCCTTCTTGTAGAGCTCAGTGAAGAACCACTGTTCCCAGCGATAGTATTCAGGGTGGCAGGTAGCTACTTCGCGCGACCAATCAAAGCCGAAACCCAACTGATCGAACTGTGACTTCATGTCACCGATGTTGCTATAGGTCCACTTAGCCGGCGCTGTATTGTGCTTGATAGCGGCATTTTCTGCAGGTAGGCCGAAGGCATCCCAGCCCATTGGCTGCATGACGTTCTTGCCCTGCATTCGCTGGTAGCGAGATACGACATCACCGAGGGTGTAGTTACGTACGTGCCCCATGTGGAGCTTGCCACTCGGATACGGGAACATTGATAGGCAATAGAACTTTTCCTGCTCCGGTTTTTCGGTCACCGTGAAGGCGTTCGTTTCGTTCCAGTACGTCTGTACCGCGGCTTCAATGGCCTGTGGTAAATAGTTTTCTTCAATAGACATTCAAATAATTCTCGCGAGTCGGTGTCGACAGTTACTCGTCATTATAATGAATGCTAGCGGGCTTTACAGCTAAATTGCGGCTTAGTGGTGGAAAAATTTCCACCACTAAGTTTACTCGTAGCGCAGGGCGTCGATGGGGCTGAGGTTTGCCGCTTTAGCGGCGGGAACGATACCGAACACCACTCCCACTGAAACAGAAAAACCAAGGGCTAACCAAATGGCCCACAGTGGCACGGCAGCAGAGGGGAAGCCTGGAATCATGGCGGCTACGCCCAAGCCCAGTAAGTAGCCAATTCCCAGACCGATTAACCCGCCAATTAGGCACAGGACAATGGCTTCAGCTAAGAATTGTGTCAGGATAAAGGAGCGTGTTGCCCCCAGAGCCTTATTGATACCAATTTCTCGGGTTCGTTCTGTAACGGAAACCAGCATGATGTTCATAATGCCGATCCCGCCTACGAGCAATGAAATTGCGACAATGCCGCCCAATACTAGGGTAATACTGTCAGTCACAGATTCGAATGACTCGAGTAGTTGGTCAGCCGTGGAGATCTTAAAATCGTTGGCATCGCCAGGCCCTAAATCACGGTGCTGGCGCAATAGACGTTCAATCTTTCGCTTGGTGGCATCGAGTTGGGTGACATCGGTTACGCGTAAACGAATTTGAATGTTTGCGAATCGTTGCCGTCCGAGTAATGATTCGGCCGCCGAGTAGGGCACCAAGACCACGTCATCTTGGTTAAAGCCCAATAGCTCACCGCGCTCTTCCATGATGCCCACAACCTTAAACCATTCACCAGCGAGTTGGATAAATTCACCGCGTGGATCGTCTGGAAGTTCTAGATCCTGGCGTACTTTTTCGCCAATCACGACAATTTTTCGGCGGGTATCATCGTCAGTAGAGCCAATAAAACGGCCCTGCTGCGGAAGCCAGTCATCGAGAAAAATGTAGCTGCTACTCGTGCCTAGAATATTGGCACTAGAGGTGTTAGTTCGATAGCGAATACCACCACCGGCGGCGCTAGAAACCCAAAGAATAGGGGTGACATAGGAAATGCCGTCGATGCGTTGTTTAACCACTTCAAGATCACTGTTATCAAGGCGGGAAAACTGCCCCTGCATACGCTCAGAGAAGGGTGTGTAAGCTTCAATAGTCAGGGAGTTACTACCCAGAGATTGAAACTGTGAGCTGATGCTCATGGAGAAACCCTGCACGACACTCACTACCGCGATGGTTGAGGCAACGCCAACAATAATTCCCAGCGTTGTGAGTACGGATCGAAGAACGTTAGCTCTTACTGCCTGGAAGGCGGCTCGTAGGATTTCAAAGAACATCAGTCCGCTCCTTGGTGACATCGTTAACAACTTCGCCGTCTCGCAGGACAATCTCACGTTGGCAATGAGCCGCAATCTCAGGTTCGTGGGTCACGATAATGATAGTTTGCCCCTGATCATGGAGTTCATCGAAGAGCGCCATAATACTTTCAGTGGTTTTAGAATCCAGGTTACCCGTGGGCTCATCAGCTAATAAAATATTGGGTTCGCCGGCTAGCGCTCTAGCCACCGCAACACGCTGTCGCTGCCCCCCTGAAAGCTGGTTTGGTAGGTGGTCTACTCGGTCACCTAAGCCCACGCGCTCCAGCGCTGCTTGAGCTATTTTTAAACGATCCTTTCTACCTAGACCACGAAAAACGAGTGGCTGCGCGACGTTGTCAAGCGCACTCATTCTTGGGAGTAAGTTAAAACTCTGAAAGATAAAGCCAATGCGTTGGTTCCGGGCAGCCGCGAGCTCGTCTTCACTTAAGTCACTGACGTCGTCACCGGCAAGCAAATAGTTTCCCTGCGAAGGCGAATCAAGACACCCCAGGATATTCATTAAGGTAGATTTACCTGAGCCCGAAGGGCCAGTTAGGGCAACGTACTCGTTGCGCTCAATAGATAAATTTACGCCCTTCAGTACATCAAGGGTGTCACCGGCTAGTTCATAGCTTTTTACGATCTGATTGAGCTGAATAACCGGTGTGTCGCTCATTCCGTATCATCCGAGCTAACGGGATCGTTCTCTTTGAGAGTGAGAAGGATCCTGAATGGACCGGAAATAATCTCTTGCCCTTCACTTAGGCCAGAGCGAATAACTTGGGTCTCATCAGATGAGGCGCCGAGTTCAACAGTCTGCTTCTTGGCCAGTCCATTCTCAACTAACCAAACGTAGTGGGATTTATCGTCACCCTCAAGGTCTGTCACCACAGCCTCTACCGGCACAATGAAGGCATTTGTCGCAGCAGTTTGGTAGATCTCTGCACGACAGCTCATGCCCGAGAACAGTGAACGATCGCCACTGTCTTCAAGGCGGATCTTAACCTTGAATCGCAAGCCATTGCGTCCAGGATAACTCCGAGCTGTATTCGCAATGGACTCCACGGTTCCTTGGATAGCGGTATCAGGAAAAGCAACGGCAAAGACGTCTGCGCGCTGACCCACGGCTAGCGCGGCGATGTCGGCCTCGTCGACGTAGACTTCGGTCAGAATGTCATCCTGATTGGCAATGGTCATCATCGAGGAACCCACAATGTTTGTGGTACCTGAAATAACAGTTTCACCAACTTTGATATCCAGTGCGGTGACTACGCCGGTGATCGGCGCCCGAATAATCGTCTTGCGAAGATACTCATTAGCTTTATCGCGTAGCGCATTGGCTTGGCTTAGTGCCTGCTCCCGCGAGGCGAGATCAAGTTGAGCCAAGGCTAAGGCATGATCGATGGCTTCGAAACCTTCTACATCAATTAGACCGGAGTCGTAGAGAGACTTTTGCCTAGACCAGCGACTTTGTAGATTGGCAATTTCATTCTGTTGACGCTCAATCGCAATTTCCTGTAAGCGGACGTTAGCGTTTTGCTGATCGACCTCCGCTTGGAATTGTTCGGGATCCAAACGGAGCAGGATATCGCCTTCGTCAACCGCGTCACCTTCCTCAACGTTGAGTTCAATAACCTTACCGATCACCTCGGAAGTTAGTTTCACTTCGTTGCGGAACACCAGAGCGCCGGATGCGATGACGCTGGTATCAACGGAACCACGAATCACTGAGGTGAACTCGACCTCTTTTGAGGTTCCGGTATCACTCTTTTTGAAGTATGCGAGTGAGACCACAGCCACAATGACTGCGGCGATAATTAGCCAATTTTTCAACGCTTAGCCCCCGAATACGGCAGTTGCAGATAGCATGAGCACCGTAGGTAGAGCGGCAAAAATTACCGCTGTAGCTGGACGATGCTTATTAGCCATAAGGATTAGGCTGATAATCGCGATGCTCCAAATAGAAAGCAGATCAAACTGACTAAACATTTGATAGAGCGGTTCGCCGAATTCGCGGCCCATGATGAGTGCGTTAACCGACGTGAGCGATAGCTGCTCAGGCGCGAGTGATCCCGGCGCTGAAATAAAGACGTTAACGATGGCGCCTAGCTGGACGAAGACCATGGGTACTGATGCCCAAATCGACATGGCAAACCAAGTACCAAAACTCTGTTCCGGCGTGCCGGCAACGCGATTGATAATGAGGTAGTAGACGCTGATTAGGGCGCTGATGATCGGGATGATAATTGCCGCGCTCACCGCAGTGATTAGCATCATGGTGTTCAGTGACATCATTCCCATGCCAGCAGCTGCCTCATCATACCCCTCGGCAGGTACGCCTCGAAGACTAAAGGCGATGAAATCTTCCATAGTGATAGAAGAGAAGTACACCACTTGCGCGGCCACAACACTGGCAATTATTAGCAGTAGCGGCAATATGATACCTTTCTTTCCGGTAAAGAAATTGGCCGAGAACTGCACGGGTTGAGCGATGACTTGAGAGACGTTGGCGAAGAATCCATTTTCACTAGACATATAAAATACTCCTATAATTATTTGTCTAGACTATAGTTTCATCTGCGCCAAGTCAATTCTATTTAAATTAACTCATGTTATTTAAGGTTAACTTAAAATGCTTTTAAGCCACCTTTTGTTTTCAATAATGGATTCCCCCTGAAGCTCAGTGTAGCGAGCTAGTTGATCCTCTGCGATGGGGCCTAAGGTAAAGTAGCGAGCATCGGGATGACTAAAGTACCAACCTGATACCGATGAGACTGGCTCCATGGCCAATGACTCCGTTAGGGTGATCCCCGTTTGGGCTTCCACGTCTAATAAGTCCCAAATTAATAACTTCGCCCTATGATCGGGGCAACTTGGATAACCTGGTGCTGGCCTGATACCTTGGTATTGCTCGCGAATTAAGGCCTCGTTGTTGAGTGACTCGCTAGCGGCATAACCCCAAATACGTGTTCGTACTTCGCGATGCATCCACTCTGCAAACGCCTCCGCGAAACGATCTGCGAGTACCTTTACAATGATTGCACTATAGTCGTCGTGCTCCGCTTCAAAGGCGGCAACGTAGGGCTTGATTTCATCGCCAGCGGTGACAGCAAAGGCACCAATAGTGTCTTGGTATCCTGCCGGGGCAATATAATCAGCAAGCGAGAGTGACGGTTTACCCGGGATAATCTTTTGCTGTCTCAAGCAGGGTAATTCAATAACCCTTTCGCCATGGTGAATTGCAATTTTTTCGCCATCTGATTCGGCTTGAAATAAACCGACTACCCCGCGCGGCTGTAACCACTTGTCTTCAACCATGATTGCCAGCAGGCGCTGGGCATCGTTGAATAATTTTGTGGCCTCTGGACCCTTGACCGGGTCATTGAGGATGTCGGGAAAGCGCCCGTTGAATTCCCAGGCATTAAAGAACGGCATCCAATCGAAGAATTCAAGTAACTCTTCTAGCGAGGGGGTCAAAAGTTGAGTGCCAAGTTCACTTGGATTTCGCGATTCAACCTCGGAGAAATCCAGAACTGTGCGCCGAGCTAGCGCCTGAGAGTAACCGTCTAACTTTGTCTGGCGACGGTTAGCATGGGCATTACGTTTTAGTTCCTGATCGTGACGAATCTTTTCAATGACGCTTGAGGAGTGCGCGCCAAGCAGTGACTGAGCTACGCCTACCGCTCGGGATGCATCTTTTACATACGTTGCCACTGCGCTGTACTGCGGGGCAATCTTAACGGCGGTGTGCGCCGGACTTGTGGTAGCGCCGCCGATGAGTAGGGGGCGTTGATCACCGCGACGTTCCATTTCACTGGCTACGTGGACCATTTCATCAAGTGAAGGGGTGATTAGACCCGAGAGACCAATTAGGTCTGCTTGATGCTCGTCGGCTGCAGCGAGAATCGCTTCGCAACTCACCATCACGCCCAGATCAATTACCTCAAAGCCGTTACATTGCAACACCACACCGACAATATTCTTACCGATATCGTGAACGTCACCCTTAACGGTCGCCATGATGATGGTGCCAGCAGTGTGGGAGCCGCCGGCTTCCTTCTGTGCTTCGATGAACGGAATTAAGTGGGCTACGGCGCGCTTCATTACTCGAGCAGATTTGACTACCTGTGGCAGAAACATCTTGCCATCGCCGAATAGATCGCCCACGCGATTCATGCCGTCCATCAGGGGGCCTTCAATCACATCAAGCGGTCGGTCACTGAGCAATCTTGCCTCTTCGGTATCTTCCACTACAAACTGATCGATACCCTTAACCAAGGCGTGGCTCAGACGCTCCTTAACCGGCAGCTCGCGCCAACTGAGGTCGGTAGTGTGTTGTGATTGATTGGATTGCCCTGACCATTTCGGCGCCGCGTCAACCAGTCTATCCGTGGCATCTTCCCGTCGATTTAGGATAACGTCTTCAACTAACTCCCTGAGCTCTGAATCAAGGTCATCATAGATGGCCAGCTGGCCAGCATTGACGATTCCCATATCCATGCCCTTGGCAATGGCGTGGTAGAGAAAGACTGAGTGCATTGCTTCACGAACAAAGTTATTCCCACGAAAGCTAAAGCTCACATTGGACAGGCCACCAGAGATCTTGGCGCCAGGGCAGCTCTGCTTGATAGCCGCGCAGCTGTCGATGAATGAAATTGCGTAGTCGTTATGTTCTTCTATACCGGTCGCGACGGCGAAAATATTGGGGTCGAAGATGATATCGTAGCCGGGAAGGCCAACCTCTTGTGTGAGTAATTGGTATGCGCGCTTGCAGATCTCCACTTTACGCGTGAGGGTCTCCGCTTGACCTTGCTCATCAAAGGCCATAACAACCACCGCCGCACCGTAGCGGCGCGCCAACTTAGCTTGCTCCAAGAAGCTCGCTTCGCCTTCTTTAAGTGATATCGAGTTAACTACGCTCTTGCCCTGTAGGCATTTCAAGCCGGACTCGATGATTTCCCATTTACTGGAGTCAATCATGATGGGTACTTTAGCGATGTCAGGCTCAGCCATTGCTAAGTTCAGGAAGCGAACCATCGCGGCTTCCGAGTCCAGCATCCCTTCATCCATATTAATGTCAATAATCTGGGCGCCATTCTCAACCTGCTGCTTCGCAACCTCTAGTGCGGTGTCATAGTCTTGGGCTTCAATGAGTCGTCTAAAGATAGCGGAGCCGGTTACGTTGGTTCGCTCACCGACGTTAACGAATAGGCTGTCTTCACGGACTGCTAAGGGTTCCAGACCGCTCAACCCTAGATAGTGGTTATCGGCAAATTCACTTCGCGCCTTGTGGCCTGCCATCACTTCAGCTAAGGCCGAAATATGGTGAGGCGTGGTTCCGCAACAGCCGCCAACAATGTTCAACCAGCCTTGCGAGGCAAACTCGCCGACGAGCTCTGCCATTTCTTCAGCCGTCTGGTCGTATTCTCCGAATTGGTTGGGAAGGCCAGCGTTGGGATGGGCTGAAATCGCGCAGTCCGCAATATCGGCTAAGGCCTTAATGTGCGGACGTAATTCCTGCGCGCCGAGTGCACAATTCAACCCTATCGATAGTGGCTTGGCATGCTTGACGGAGTGCCAAAATGCCTCCACGGTTTGCCCCGATAAGGTTCTACCTGAGGCATCGGTAATGGTGCCTGAGATCATGATAGGAATGTCTCGATCAAGCTCTTCTGCTACCGTATCGATGGCAAATATTGCTGCCTTGGCATTGAGCGTGTCGAAGATGGTTTCGATCATGATAGCGTCTACACCGCCGTCTAGCAGCGATGAAGTAGCTTCTTTGTAGGTGTCGACAAGTTGGTCGAAGGTGATGCTACGGGCGCCAGGGTCATTGACATCGGGGCTTAATGATGCGGTGCGGTTGGTGGGTCCAAGTACTCCAACCACATAGCGTTGGGTACCGGAGCTGGCCGTTATTTCATCGGCAACGCGGCGAGCCAACAGGGCGCTCTCACGGTTTAGCTCATTGACCAACTCGACCATCTCGTAGTCGGCCATCGATGGCGAGTTAGCATTAAAAGTATTGGTGCAGATTATATCTGCTCCCGCCTCAAGGTATTGGCGGTGGATGGATTCAATGATCTCAGGTTGGGTGAGACTGAGTAGGTCATTGTTGCCTTTTAGATCACAGGGCCAATTCGCAAAGCGGCTGCCACGATAATCAGCCTCTGCAAGTTGGTATCCCTGGATCATAGTGCCCATTGCACCATCTAAAAGTAGGATTCGATCTTTTACAGCTTGATCTAACATTCCCATAATTCCTCAAGCAATCTCAACAGCAGGGCGAACGCCCAATGAGTGACACACAGCGTAGCAAAGTTCTGCGCGGTTTAAGGTATAGAAGTGGAAGTCATTTACGCCCTCGTTCTGAAGCGCAAGCACTTGCTCTATCGCAATATTGGCAGCAATCAGCTGACGAGTCTCTGGGTCATTATCTAAGCCTTCGAAGCTATCGCTCAGCCACTTAGGGAGATCGGTACCACAGGCTCCGGCGAAACGCTTGAGGGTATTGAAGTTAGTTACCGGGAGAATCCCTGGGATGATTGGCTTATCGATACCAGCTAGGACACATCGGTCTCGGAAACGCAGATAGGCCTCAGTAGAGAAGAAGAACTGGCTAATCGCGAAGTCTGCACCCGCATCAAACTTGCGCTTTAAGTTGTCTATGTCGAAATGTGCACTGGGGGCTTCTGGGTGTGTTTCGGGATAGGCGGCCACGCCAATACGAAAGTCATGTTGACGCTTGAGGCCCTCTACGAGGTCGGCGGCATAGTGGTAGCCGTCGGGCTTTGGCGTATAAACGCTGCCTGCGCCGGAGGCTGGGTCACCGCGCAGTGCCATGATGCTTTTGACCCCCATTTTCCAATAGCTATCTGCCACCTCGTCCACTTCGGCTTTGGAAGCATCGACACAGGTTAAATGCGGCATTGTTGGGATGGCTGTCTGTTCACCTAAGGCTTTAATTACCCGATGAGTGTTGTCTCGCGTTGAACCGTCGGCACCGTAGGTCACTGACACAAATTCTGGAGCGAGCGTTTTTAATCGCGCCACACTTTTCCAAAGTGTCTCTTCAATAGCCGGTGTGCTGGGTGGGAAAAACTCAAAGGACACCTGTGGCGCCGGATGTGATGATCTGGCTTGGCGTTGAGCTCGGAGTTCGTGTGCACCTTGAAACATGACTGACCCTTAAATTAATAAATATTGATGTATCAAAATATTTTGATGTTTATTTTTTTATAATATCTAAAAATCGAGGTGTTTCAAGTGCCTATTTCTTGGGTCTTTGCATATATCTAGGCTGTATCTCAGTGATAGTGTGGTGTACTTCGGATGCATTACTTTTTTGCATTAAATGCAATAGAGTCAGTAATTCGCCATTTTGTGAGTGAAGAAAGGTAGTTTGGTGTGCTGGAGGCTGCTGCTGTGAATTAAGCCTAGCTGTCTGGGGCTAAGCTTTGCGGTTGGGCAGGGTGGGGAGAATCCAATCAACCTTTGAAAGTAGGACTTTAGGCGGTGTTGACGTTTAATGGATTTCGGTAGAGCCCAATGGGACTGCTTTTTACCCAAGGGCTCTCACAGTGAAGCCTTAACGTAACGCATCACCGGAGTGATAAAGGGAGATGCCTTCTTCTCCTGTGACTGCAATCCAAAGTTCCTCGTTAATGATCGCCATTCTAGGGATGCCTGAGGCGCGCTGTGCTGAGGACTCAGTAATACTAAACGTAGTGGGCTTAGAGGAATGATCCGTGGAGTCGAGGCGAATGATATCTACGCTCGGATCAGAATCAGCCGCATTACTCAGGTGGCTAATAAAACTATAGCGACCATGCTGAAGTGCATCAATTCTACCCAGTGTGGTATTGGACAGTGTAATAGGTGGCGAGCCAGCCACTTTGAACTGCAACTCAGATGTTCCCGTAGCTTGTGTGAACCAGGCTAGAGCAGCTTCACCCTGACTATCTATCACACTCGGGCCATTAACTGGGCAGCCGCTTATTTGCCAGTTGTCTTGATGCCAAGGCGCAGAGTCTGTAAATTCCGTTCCATTCCAGCGAGATATAGCAATGTCACGAATTTCCTCTTCTGAACGGTCGCGATAGGCGAGCATAGGCGTTCCATCCACCGATGCTAAAGCCGTGTGGCAGCAGTCGCAGCTTCGGGTATCGAGCGTCTCATTTGAGTCCACGCTACCGTCGGAATTGATAATGGCCCAGTTTACCATCATGGAGCCACTATGAGCCCCGTGGCGGCCAACGGTGTTACGTCCATCTAACCAACTGATTAGAAATGAATCACCCAGTGGGATGATGTCAGCAAAGCCGTGTTCGCCGCCGGAATTATCATTATTGAGTTGAGTAGGGGATTGCCAAGTAGCACCATTATCGAAGGATTGAACCAACCAAATATTATAGCTGTAGGTGCCTTCATCATGCTTTTTTAGGTACCAGGTGACAATGTGGTCGCCGTTGCGGGATATAGCGGGGAAATCAGCCCAATTAACGAACCAGTCATTACCTCGAGCGACGACTTGTTCGGTCAAAACGCCTTGGTTGTCAATGTGGCCGACAACGAGTTCAGTCTCAGAGTGGGCAGTGCGTTGGTAGCTTAATAATCCACCTTGCTCATCATTGAATAAATTGGGGGTACTGGCATTGTTAATTTGGATTATGGAGAAACTTGGCTCGGTCCTAGTCTCAATAGAGGGCGAGTCACAGGCCGATAACAAGGTGACAAGGCTTACAACTAAAATTCGAATCATACTGATACCCTGAAGTTCTCAAGAGCCAACAACCATAGCAGCCTATGGATTGTGAATGAATAGTTAAGCGTCGCGAAAACAAAAAAGCCGAGACAAATGTCTCGGCTTTTGAGTGTGCAAAGCAGAAATTAGAAGTTCTTCTGAATGCTCACACCGAAGGTAGCCGGTTCGCCAGGGTAGGCCTTAAGCGTACCATCCTGAAGTGGCACATCGAATACTGTTGCGTGGAATTCTTCGTCCGTGATGTTACGGCCCCAGAAGATCACATCAACATCGGCTTCAACGAAGCTAATGCCTGCGCGAGCATTGATGCTGCTATAGGCATCCTGTGCTTTCAGCGGATCATTGTTTTGGTCAGTCATCGTATCCGAACGATAAACGTATTCTGCTTGTACGAAGCCTTCAACGCCTGAACTTAGGTTGAAGCCTTGGTTTAAACCGAATACTGCATCGTGCTTAGGTACGTTAGAAAGACGGTCCCCAGTACGATCACAGAAGCCTTGACCTGAGCTACCTGGATCAGCCATGCCAGTCTGCCATGGCGTTGCTACCCAGCAGTTGCCCTGCTTAAAGTCCTTGAAGCTGGCATCCGTGTAGGCATAACCAAGATTCGCGGTAAGTAGGTCAGTAACGGCCCAAAGCACTTCAAGTTCACCACCAGACGTTTCTAGCTCACCAGCATTCTGAAGATTGAATCCAGTACCGGTAAAGGCGTTAGCTTGGAAGTCATCAACAGAACTCATGAATAGCGCGGCGTTAACACGCATGCCGATACTTTCGAAGTCACGCTTTAAGCCCAGCTCGTAGGTGATAGAGGTTTCTGCATCAAATACCGGGTCGAAGGATGCGTCGATACGGTCAGTGTTGGTACCGCCAGACTTGTAGCCGGTGCCAACCGAGGCGTACATGAGTGTGCTGTCATCCGGGAGGAAGGCCAACTTCACACTACCAGTGATCTGCTCATCGGAAAGGCTTGCGTTAATATCTGGACGTGGTGCAAGTACAGATAGCGCATAGTGTGCCCAACCTTCAGAGAAGTACGGTTGGTACTGAGGCATAAGTTGAAGTGCCGTAGCCGTGTCACCGGTTGCCAGTGCAAGACCCAGGGCTGGTAAATCGGCGCCCGCAGCACCAATTTGCGCGAGACTAGTTGACGGGCCCCAAGTGACAGCTTGGCCAGCGTCAAGTTCGTAGTACTTGGTATTTAGTTCTTTCTCTTCACTAGTGAAACGAACACCAGCGGTTAAGATCAACGAGTCAGTAAAGGAGTAGTCCATTTGACCGAATACGGCATAGGAGCTTTGATCCTGCATGGCATCGTGTTGCGCACTAAACTCATCGAAGAACGGTGAAGCAGCGCCGGGGAATAATGGCGCGAACGGCGTTCCAGCAAGGTTTGCAGCAATGGTATCAATACCACCGATAAACGCATCTAACCCCAGCGCAGTGACCGCGTAAGTCTCAAGCTGGTCATAGCCGTTCAGTTCATAGTGAAGATCAACTTCCTGCTGGTAGTAGTAGAGACCACCCACTGCAGTGAGGTTATCAGCCTGATACGTTAGGCGGAATTCCTGCGAGAATGATTCGCTCTCTGCATCGTTAATGGTGGTAATGATACGAACGTCAGAGAAATCCGAGTCAATCTCATCGCCCGAGTCAAAGCTACGTAGCGCTGTCACCGAGGTCATTGTGAGACTGTCATTAAGATCGTAGTTCACTTCCAGTGAGTAACCTGAATCGATTACGGTAGAAGTCGGTACGATGTTTGAGGACATCTGACGATTGTAGTAGTCATCATCGTTTAAGATCGTGCCACCAAGTGATTGGAATAATGCATCGGGGCCGAATTCTGGAGCACCATTAGCCGTGGTGTAGAAGCTATTAAGCTTAGTAGGGGCTACACAGCAAATCTCATTGAGTTCTGCATGATCGGCAATGAAGCGGACATTTAGCTCATCAGAAGGTTCCCAAAGTGCCTGAAAGCGAAGACCCCAACGATTGCGGTTGTTGATGTCCTGATCAAGATTGACGATTTCACCGAAGCCATCACGCTCTGAGCTGAAACCTGTGATGCGGAAGGCAAGTTCATCATCGATAGCGGAGATCGACTTTGCCAACTGAACGTTAGTTAGGCCGTAGTTACCAATGTTTACATTGACGTAGCCATCACCGTCGTGGGTTGGCTTAGCCGAACGGAACAAGATAGCACCGGAAGGGGTGTTCTTGCCGAACAGAGTACCCTGCGGACCTTTTAGAACTTCAACCGCTTCCAAATCAACCATTTCGTTGATCATCGAGCTCTGACGAGCACGGTATACTCCATCAACGTATAGACCGACCGATGACTCAAGGCCGTAGTTCTGGCTTGACGTCCCAACGCCGCGAATAGAGAAGTTGGCGGTGTTAGCCGTTTGGTTAATACCGGCAATTAAGCCTGGTACGTTAGTTTGTAGATCGAAAACGTCTTTGATCACACTCTCTTGGAGTGCTTCACCTGATATAGCGGTTACAGCTACAGGAACTTCCTGCATGCTCTGCTCGCGTTTTTGGGCGGTAACAACGACTTCTTCAAGGATAGCTGAGTGAGCAACATTCGCCAAGCAGATAGCGGCAGCTAGTGCTGAAATGCGAGTAGTCGGCTTCGAGGACTTTATCATTTTTTATTTCCCTAACAAGCGATTCATTATAATTATTAGTCAGTCCGTTTAGACTTAAATAATACGTTGCCACATTTGCAACCGCTTGTCATGGGAATTTTGAGCTTTTAAATGATGAAAAAGTGACTATTTGGTCACTACTTTCTTCGATAGTGAAGGGCTAGCGCCGTAAGCAGCATCAGGAAGCAGAGTACTATCAACGGTGTATTCAGCCAGTATTGAAACGGGGTAGTACCCTTGCGCGGTTGAAGGATGCCGTCAAAGCGCGTTGCAACAAAGCGTTGTGCGCTCACTTCAATACCTCCCCAGCGATTAATTAATGCGGAGATACCGTTATTTGTGACCCTGACCATTGGGCGGTTAGTTTCAAGGGCTCGCCAGCGAGCAATCTCGAAGTGTTGGATTGGGCCGAGGGTGTCACCAAACCAAGTATCGTTGCTGTGGTTGCTCAAAAACTGACTATTGCGGCTAGAGACGGCTACTAAACTGCCATAGGCCACCTCATAGCAAACTGCAGGTGTCACCTTCCTACCATTTATCGTAACCGGCTGCTGAAGTGTGCTGCCCGCCGCCTGTGAACCTACCGGCAAGTCGAATAAATGAAAGATGGGGCCAAGAAAGTCTATCAGCGGAATGTATTCACCAAAGGGGACTAGCTGCTGTTTGTCATAGACGCCGCTAGAGTCTCCCATCGCAACGATTGAGTTGCGAATCGCAAAGTGGCCATCCACCGAACGACGAGTAGGTACACCAGCTAAAATATGAAGATTTTGTGTGGCTGCCAAATCATTTAACTGAGTGAGCAACGGTGAGTTGTCACCGGCGATAATAGGTAGTGCAGCTTCAGGCCAAAACACGACGGCGTTAGGGCTTTCTCTGCGAGTCAGTTGCCATAGTTGATTGACGATTTGCTCGCGATATTGTGGCAACCATTTTATATCTTGGTCGACATTGGGTTGTATCACGGTAAATGGCATCGGATCACCATCAGGCTGAGTCCAGGGAACTTGCTTGAACTGCCAGCCTAGCGAAGCGAAGATGAGTAGTGCACCGAAAAAGCCGATGGCACCGGTTTGCTTGGGATGACGTAGCCAGTGACTAAGCAGCGTGGCTAGAAAGACTATCACCCAGGAAACAAGTAGTGTACCGCCGATGGTTGCGAAACCGGCGAAGGGCGAATCGATAAACCCATGTCCAGTTTGTAACCATGGGAAACCGGTCAGGAACCACTCACGGCTCCATTCGCCTAGTACCCAAATAGCGGGGAAACTGAGCAACTGAATACTGAGTTTACGCGAGCGTATTTTTAACCAAGCCAGAAAGGGTAGCCACCAGAGCAAAGCCATAAAGGCACAGAAGGCGAGCGTGGCGAGTGCACTAAGCGCCCAAGGTAGGTTACCAAAATTATAGATACTGTGATGTATCCAACCTACACCGAATAGCCAATAGCCCAGTGCAAAGCCGTAGAGACGTCGGGCTCGTTTTACCTTAGGGCTGTATTCAATAGCAGTGAGTAGTCCGGGGATAAGGACAAACCAGAGCGGCCAAAAATTGAAGGGCGCGAAGCTTAATATCGCTAGCGCACCCAAACAAAATAAGATGATGCCGCCCCATTGGTTTACCTGTGCACGCATGGACTCAGGCTATTCCTTTGGCGGTGAAACACGCAACAGATGAATCTGTCGGCTATCGGCGTTGAGCACCTCAAAGGAGTAACCTTCGATAAGGGTGGTTTCGCCGCGGTTGGGCAGGTGGCCAAAAGCTTGCATGGCTAAACCGCCAATGGTATCGAATTCTTCATCGGAGAATTCACTCTTAACTAGTTCATTGAACTCGTCAATGGGTGTAAGCGCTTGTGCAACATAGCTGCCATTTGGCATCTTGCGAATGAACGTATCGTCATCGTGATCGTCATCCGTTTCATCCTCGATTTCACCAACGATCTCTTCGAGCACATCCTCAATGGTAACTAACCCGGCAACACCACCGTATTCGTCTACCACCACTGCCATATGCTGACGGTCCTCGCGGAACTCACTAAGCAGGATGTTGAGGCGCTTTGATTCGGGAACCAGATTGACCTTACGGAGAATATCGGCGACAGAGAAATTGCTATGATCTTCCAGCGCAACGGGGAGTAGGTCTTTGGCAAGAAGTAGGCCCTTAATATCGTCATTGCTATCTCCGACGACAGGGAAACGGGAGTGAGCGGATTCCATAACGATATTACAAATGTCCTTGAAGGAATCGTTGTAGTGAATCACTACCATCTGTGAGCGGGGAATCATGATGTCTCGCACCTGTTCGTCAGATACGCCAAGCGCACCTTCCATGATGTCGAGAGCTTCGCGGTTGAGAAGTTTATTTTCGTGTGCGTTTTGCAGCACATCTACCAGCTCCTCACGTGATCGTGGTTCATTCGAAAATAAACCAGCGACCTTCTCAACCCAAGATTTCTCCTGTGAGGAACTGCTCGATCGGTCTTCGCTCATAGCGAGTCTTCATCTCCATTTGAGGTTTCGTATGGGGGAGGGTACCCCATAGTTGTTAAAATTTTGGTTTCCATAGCTTCCATAATATCGGCTTCAGTGTCTTCTATATGATCATAGCCCAGTAAATGCAAGGTACCATGTATTGTGAGATGTGCCCAGTGTGCGCTGAGCAATTTGTGCTGCTCTGCCGCTTCCTGCTCTACGATCGGCTGGCAGATAACGAGATCGCCCAAGAGCGGTACCTCTACTCCTGCTGGGAAGTCCGTAGGAAACGATAACACGTTGGTGGGTTTGTCTTTACCGCGATACTGGTGGTTGAGAGTTTGACTCTCGGGGGTATCAACAATACGAATACTAACTTCAGTATCGCTGTGGCGTTCTTTTAGTGCTGCGGCCACCCAGCGCTGAAAGTCTTCTGCGCTGGGTGCTGGAAGGTCATCGACGTTGTCGATATCAATCGTGAGTTCAGCGTTCATTAAGTTTCGACTGCTCGCTTGGATCATTCGCCTCAAACTCATCGTAGGCGTCTACGATCCGTTGGACCAATGGGTGTCGAACCACATCCGCGGAGGCGAAGTAAGTGAAGCTAATGCCATCCACATCGCGAAGTACTCGGCTTACATGCACTAGGCCGGACTGAGTGCCGCGCGGTAAGTCAATCTGAGACATATCACCGGTGATGACGGCGGTTGAGCCAAAACCGATTCGAGTGAGGAACATTTTCATCTGGGCACGAGTCGTGTTCTGCGACTCATCTAAGATGATGTAGGAGCTGTTTAGGGTTCGACCACGCATATAGGCAAGTGGTGCAATCTCAATCACCTGGCGTTCAATCAGTTTATTAACGGTTTCTACACCTAGCATCTCGTAGAGTGCATCGTAGAGAGGGCGAAGGTATGGATCAATCTTCTGGGCTAAATCGCCGGGCAGGAAGCCAAGCTTTTCGCCGGCTTCAACGGCTGGTCTAACGAGTAGAATTCGCTCTACTTCATTGTTGAGTAGGGCCTCTACTGCCAAGGCTACCGCAAGATAGGTTTTACCCGTTCCCGCAGGGCCTACACCAAAGTTAATGTCAAAGCGGCGGACGGACTGAACGTACTTTTGTTGGTTGAGGCCGCGTGGCTTAATCATTTCCTTCTTGGTGCGAATAACCGGAATGTCGTTCACGCTATCCGTTGACTTGTCTGGCGCATGTTCATGACCGGCGTGACGAAGCTGGATATGAATCATTTCAGCGGTAATGGTGTCATTCTCGGTCTGCTTGAAGACATCCTGTAAAAACGACTGAGCAACTTCAGCTGCATCAGACTTTCCGTAGATAGAAAACTGATTGCCGCGATTGTGAATAGCAACATTAAGCCGCTTTTCAATCAGACGTAAATGCTGGTCGAAGGGTCCACAAAGATTTGCTAGACGTTGAACATCGTTAGGTTCCAGTGACAATACACTGGGTTTCTGCTCGGACTTAGTTACATCGGTAGTCAACAGCTTCGTTTCCCTTGGTTTTTAATTGCTATAGTAATGTTAATCATTCACCCATCGAGTTCAGAATGCAATAGCTGACCGCGGAGTGAATTAGGTAATGCTTCTTCGATTAGCACGGTTGCAAACTTGCCGATCAGCGCTGGCTGATCGCAGCGGAAGTTAACAACGCGGTTGTTCTCTGTACGACCTTGTAGCTGGCCTGGATCCTTTTTAGAGAAACCGGTAACGAGGATTTTTTCCTCGTTACCTACCATCTTGCGAGAAATTTCTTGAGCGTGCTGGTTAATTCGTGCCTGGAGAATATGTAGGCGCTCCTTTTTAACCTGCTCATCCGTCTCATCCTTCAGGTCAGCTGCTGGCGTACCCGGGCGCGAACTGTAGATAAAGCTGAATGAGGTATCGAAGCCAATGTCGTTAATAAGCTTCATGGTTTGCTCGAAATCGGCTTCGGTTTCACCGGGGAAACCAATGATGAAGTCAGAGCTCATGGAAAGGTTGGGGCGAATAGCGCGCAGCTTGCGAATCTTGCTCTTATATTCAAGAGCGGTGTGACCGCGTTTCATCGCTGCGAGGATTCTATCCGAGCCACTCTGAACCGGCAGGTGAAGATGCGATACTAGCTCTGGGATATCAGCGTAAGCTTGGATAAGACTTGGGCTAAACTCAACCGGGTGTGACGTTGTGAAACGAATACGATCAATACCTTCAATCTGAGCCACGTAGGAGATCAGCTCGGCGAGATCAACGGTGTGACCTTCATCATTGGTATCACGGTAGGCATTTACGTTCTGCCCCAGTAAGTTAATTTCGCGAACACCTTGCTCTGCCAGTGACATACATTCGGCCAGTACATCCGCTACCGGGCGACTAACTTCTTCGCCTCGAGTATAAGGCACTACGCAGAACGTACAGTACTTAGAGCAGCCTTCCATGATAGAAACAAACGCCGAGGCGCCATCGGCCTCCGGGGTCGGGAGGTGATCGAACTTTTCAATTTCAGGGAAGGTGATATCAACTACTACGGCACCGTTGCCCTGACGCTTCTCGTCAATCATTTCCGGGAGGCGGTGCAATGTCTGTGGACCAAAGACTACATCAACAAAGGGTGCGCGCTTGGCGATGTTTTCGCCCTCTTGCGAGGCCACACAGCCACCGACACCAATAATAAGATCGGGATTATTTGCCTTGAGGTTTTTCCAACGCCCTAGCTGGTGGAAAACCTTTTCTTGCGCTTTCTCACGAATCGAGCAGGTGTTGAGGAGAATGACGTCGGCTTCTTCAGGGTTATCGGTGGCAATCATGTCATGCTCTTCACCAAGAAGGTCACGCATCCGTGAACTGTCATACTCATTCATTTGACAGCCGTGTGTCTGAATAAATAGCTTCTTTTCGGTTGAGGTGCTCATGCTGACTCCGTGAATACAAATGGGCCGTAAAATTCGGCAAAAAAGATGTTCCTATAATAACCCCAAAACTAGCTTATTACTACGATCCTCGTAACAAGTGGCTGTCGATAAAGCTTGGCGTTGAGAAGGGAAAGGCCACTCAATGAAGCGGCAAAGTGGTCAGCACAGTAAACCACTGCACAGCCTAGTTAGAATTTCCTCGACGGAGCCTCATATCGACGACGAACCCCATCGATTGCTATATCGAAGGGCTCTTAGATTCAAACTCGGCCCGTGACGAAAAAAGCATGGCCGCTCATACTTACACGTTTCTGGAGAGGATCTACCGGCAGTATTATTTCAGCATCATTTTTCTTGAAGATAACGTTTATTCGGCTATCGTTAAAGTGAGACTATGTCCTAGATAATTTTGTTCATAATCGACTTCGAAAGGTGAAGTTTCATGTTTAAGTTAACATCGAGTTTGATCATTATTCTCTCCTCGCTATCATTCTCATGCTTCGCTTCCCCCTATTTGGGTATTGGGGCAGTTACCTTCGATGGTGATGAATCACCCGCGATATTCATCGGTTACCAGTTCGAGAAAGGCAGGGCGATTAATCTTCAATTAGCCAAGACCGTAACCGCTGACGATGCTGACCTCGGTTACAGTGCAGTGGCTGGTGGGAGAGTAGTAGGCGATAACACGTCACTACTTATTAACGGCTACCAATACTTCGACGCTGGATCCCAGTATATCTACCCATTTGTTAAAGTGTTTGTGGGTGCCAATTTTTTGGATGTTGCTTATGACGGCAATATTGTTGGCGAGGTCCAAGTGGTAGAAAAAACAGTACTCATGGCTGGTATCGCAGCTGGAATAACTGTTCCGCTGAGTCAGAAATTTAAGTTAACGGTCGATGGGGGATACGCCGCGGTAGACGCTTTTAATCCTGACTCTGTGCCCTTCACAGAGGGCGCGATTTACACAGTCGGTTTATCATATACCTTTTAACGGATTTTTATCATGACATAGTGATGCGCCGGTTGGGATTCTAATCCTTCCCGGTTGACTAGCTGCGAAAATCACGATGGACTATTGCACCGAGTGCAAAGACATTACTGTGAAGGCCTAGCTCGATCGATTCGAACTAGGCCATTCCAGCTAGCCCCTTCCTTTAGATTGCATAATCTCCCTGAACTACTTGTTCCGACCAGTCGTCAAAGATTTGGTGGTACGCGGCGATAAATCGCTAAAAGTATCAGCGAGTGAGTGAAAGAGCCACTAAAAAATGGCTCGTCTATTAGTCAATTAACGGCGTCACGCTGAGCGGTGCAGGCCAATGCCACACAGAGGCAAAAGGCATCCATCGCTTCGTCAAGTTCAGTGAGAGTAGGGCAGCTAGGCGCTAGTCGAATGACTGAATCGCCTTCATCGTTGCCGTAGGGATGGGTGGCACCGGCAGGTGTAAGTTTTACGCCCAGATCTCCAGCCAGCGCGACAATCTTTGTGGCCGTACCCTCTGGTGCATAAAAGGTAACAAAGTAGCCGCCATTCGGGCGCGTCCACTTGCCCTGTTCACCAGAGTTGAGGTGTTGGTCAAGCTTGCTTACCACCAGTTCCATGCGCGGCTTGATGAGCTCCGCATGAAGCGCCATGTGATTGGCCAACGCAGATTTCGTAGGAAATAGCGCCACATGGCGAAGCTGGCTGACTTTATCAGGGCCAATTGAGCTCATGCCCAAGTGCTTTAGGAAGAAGGCTCTCTGAGTTTCACTACAGGCCATGAAAGCTACGCCTGATCCTGCATGACTAATCTTAGAGGTTGAGGCAAATAGGAAGGCGGAGTCTAATGTTCCGGCGGCTTCGCTGAGAGCCCAGAAATCTGCTAACGAATCGGGTTTTTTATTATCCAAGTGGTGCACCGCATAAGCGTTGTCCCAAAGCACAATAAAGCCGTCGCCCGCTAGATTACCAAGATTCGCTAAGCGTTTTACCGTGGCATCGTCGAAGGTGACGCCCGTTGGATTTTGATACTTAGGTACGCACCAAATTCCCTTGATGCTTTTGTCGTTGGCAACTAAAGCTTCCGCGGCATCCATATCTGGACCGCCAGCCAGCAGCGGTACCGGGATCATCTTGATACCCAGTTCTTCACAGATACTAAAGTGGCGGTCGTAACCGGGTGTTGGGCAAAGGAAACTGATATCTCCCTGCCAAGCGGGGTTAAACAACTTTTGGAATAGCACCGTTTGATACATCATCGTCAGTGATGAGTTACCACCTGCGATAACCGCCGACTCCGGTGTGTCCAACAACCAAGATCCCAGTGGCTTAATATCTGCAATACCATCTAAACCACCGTAGTTGCGAGTATCGGTTCCGCTGGCCAAATAATTGCCATCAAGAACGCCATCAATTCTATCCGCCAGACTCAGTTGTTTGGCACTGGGCTTGCCACGGGTTAAATCAAGCGCTAATTGCTTGCTTTGATACTGGGTATAGAGAGTTTGTAGATCTTCGGCACTCAAGGTTCCAAGAGGTTGTTCGCTCACGGTATGCTCCTGCGGAGGGTAGTAGAGTTCAGTATACAATCAGGGCGCCATTTTGGCCGAGAATTTTAGGTTGGGTCAAATGAAATTCGCGCATTGAAGCTATTCTTTTCAAGCCTGTCAGTTTTGATCAGATTTCAAGCGTTAATGCTAATAGTGTATCCCCGTTAGTGTCAGATTTGAGTGTTGTAATGAAGTCATCAACAACACACAACTACTCAAGCAAGAGGGAATCACCATGACATCATCGATATTTAAAACTACTGCACTCGTAACGGCACTAACTATTGCAGCCGTTTCTTCACCAACGGCTCTAGCCGAAACCAATCATGCCCTTGAGGCGAAACAGGGCGCTACTTTCCTTGGTGGTGCTGTGGTTGGCGCGGCGGCGGGTGGCCCAGTTGGTTTCGTCATCGGCGGAATTCTGGGTGCCTACTACGCTGAAGAGCTTGCCGATGCCGATCAGGTAGAGCAAGTTGCGCTAGAAATGCAGGACCTCAATGAGATTTTGGCTCAGAAAACGGCCGAAGTGAACGAAATCGAACAGCGCTTGGAACAGCAACGTCAGCTTCAGCATCAATCTCTGGTTGCCCTAGAGCGGGCTTTGAATGTAGAAACACTCTTCGCAACGGATCAGTATGAGTTGTTTGATGGCGATAAACGTCGACTGCAGCAAGTTGCTCAAGCCTTGAACGAATATCCTGAAGTCCTCATTGAGATTCATGGCTTCGCGGACCACCGCGGTGATGCCACCTACAATGCTGAGCTGTCACAAAAACGCGCGGATGCCGTTGCCAATGCGTTGGTTGAAGCTGGTATTGATGCGGAGCGCTTAATGGTTGTAGCCGGAGGCGAAGTGGTCACCGCCGAGGCGAATAGCGATCTAAGCCGTCATCGCCGTGCCACCATCAATATTGAGTTGCTAGCGACAGGTATTGCGCAGAACTAAGCGCTTGCTAACGGCTCAGCACAGGCTAATCAACCGTAGCCACGAACGCAGGATTTAAACCTGCGAACAAAAGAAGCCCTGGGGGTGTCCCTCAGGGCTTCAGGTTTATTTACTAAAATTGCTTTGCCAGGCAGTGTTTAATCAGCCTGATGAATCAGTGGTTTTTAGAACCGACGCGACTTGTAGAACCTACCTTTGATCTTGCCAGTTTGCAGGAAAGAAATTGCCTTGGCCGCAGCCGGACGGGCAATGGCGATATAAGACTGGAAGTTGAGGATCTGAATGGTACCAATTTGATCGCCACGAAGTCCGCCGTCTCCAGTTAAGGCTCCAAGGATATCGCCCTTGCGCACTTTGTTTTTCTTACCGCCTGCAATGGCCACGGTGACGTACTCGGGCTCCTTCGGCTTAGCAGCCTGGATGAAGTCATTCGGGAAGGGGACAATGCGAGCACTGTCATCGTTCGCCAGAACTTTATCCACTAAATAACTGGCGCCAAGTAAGGTCACTGCCACACCTTTCTTGCCCGCTCGACCGGTACGGCCAATTCGATGGGTATGTGTTGCTCTATCGCGTGCCAGCTCATAGTTCAGCACTAAATCGACATCATCAATATCTAAACCCCGTGCCGCGACATCCGTTGCGACCAATATCTGAGTGCTGAGATTACTGAAACGGACGATGTTTTCATCACGCTGCTTCTGCTCAAGATCACCATGGAGTGCCAGGCAAATGAAACCTGATTCATAGAGCTCGCGGCTAAATTGCTTTACATTGGCAATGGTGTTGCAGAAAACAATCGCTGTGGTGGGCTCAAGCTCGCTCAAAATGGAAATTGCCGCCTCATTGGGATCTAATTTGCTGCAATCGTAGTAGGTATGTTCAATGGTATTTTTTGTTACCACGGGCTCAGAGCTGACGCGCTCAGCATTGTGCTGAAAGCGACTGCTGATGGACTCAATCCCCTTCGGGAAGGTCGCAGAGAATAACCAGGTATGTTCGCGCTGAGCACATTCGTCTAGGAGTTCGCTGATAACATCGATAAACCCCATATCCAGCATTCTATCCGCTTCGTCTAGCACTACGGTGTGCACCCGATGCAGCGGCAGGCTCTCCTTGCCAACCAGATCAGAAATTCGTCCAGGAGTACCCACCACAATGTCACAGCCGTGCTCGAGTGAACGCAACTGAGGGCCAATTGGCTGACCACCGCACAGGGTTAAAATCTTTAGGTTCTCAATGAGTACGGCAGCCTTACGTAAACTTTCCGCTACCTGTTGAGCAAGTTCTCGAGTAGGGCATAACACCAAGGCTTGCGGAACGCGCTGTGCCGGTTTGATGTATTGCAGTAGTGCGGCGCCAAAGGCCAGAGTCTTACCACTGCCAGTTTGCGCTTGGGCAATGATATCCCGGCCTGCCAATAAAAGTGGCAGGCTATCGCGCTGGACGGGGGTAAGTTGACGGATATTTTGGCTGTCGAGTGCTTTGACAATGCGCTCATCCAGTGGCAGGTCGCTAAATTGAGAAATTGGCACAAGGTGCTCCTCTAAAGTTGATAGTGGCAGTATACCAGTCAATCTTCACGGGCGCGGATAAATTGCCGAATAAATGCCCTTGTCCCGCTGGGGTAGCGTAAATAGCGCCCGCAGTGTGCTAACATCGCTGCAATGGAATAAAAAGGACTTACCTAATGCGCTATATAATGACTTTATTTGCCGTAGCTTTATTCAGCCTTCTTGGTTGTTCTGACCCGAATATTGATTTCGAAAACCAGTTGCAGCAAGAGTACGACCGCCGTGTTGCGTCGTCACCCTTAGCGATGTCGATGCGTGGGGATCGCTCTCGCAATGGCGAGTGGGGTGATTTCTCCCCAGCTGCAGCCACAGCAGACTACGAAGCCGATTTGGCCTACCAAACGCAGTTGCTGGCCGTTGACGAGGCGTCACTGTCGCCCGCTAACAGGCTGAACCTGCAAATGGCGCTATTTGAAGTTAATGACCGCATTGAGGCCTATGAGTTTGGTTCGCATCTATTGCCGCTAACCATGCGCGAAGGTCCTCAGACGTCCTACGATATTGCCTCCTACCTGCGCTTCGAGACCGAACAGGACTTTATTGATTGGCTTGAGCGTCTTGAGACCATTGAGCAAATGCTGAATGGCTATGAAGCACTGATGCGGGAAGGTATGGCGCGTGGATTGGTTCAACCGCGCGTGGTCATGGACCGAGTAGTGCATCAACTGGACCTACTGGTAACCGGCGAAGCACAAAACAATGCGTTTTATCGTCCCTTTGAAAGCGAGGTATTAGATCAATTTGCGTCGGCGGAGGATATTCGCACCCGCGCGGAGGCTGCTATCACTCATCAGGTTATTCCTGCGTTTTCGGACTTTAAAGCGTTCTTTGTGAATGAGTATCTGCCCGCCTGTCGTGAGCAACCGGGCGTAGGCGCTAGCGCTGAGGGGCTTGCCTTCTACGAGTACCTTGCGAAGCATTTTACGACGACTTCTTTGACGCCTGCTGAGATTCATCAGATTGGTCTGGATGAAGTCGCCCGTTTACGGGGAGAGATGCACGAAGTTATGGATGAAGTAGCCTTTGAGGGCGAGCTGCTGGAGTTTTTTGATTTTCTTCGTAATGACCCGCAGTTTTATTACTCGAATTCAGAGGAGCTTCTGCAAGCATATTTAGCTACCTCGAAGCGCTTAGACCCGGAGTTGGTCTCGCTGTTTGGTAAGTTGCCGCGGACCCCCTATGGCATTAAGGCAATCCCCGACGAAATTGCCCCGGATACCACTACGGCTTACTATATGCAGCCGGCCGTGGATGGCTCGCGCGCGGGTTATTACTACGTGAACCTCTATGCACCCGAGAGTCGGCCTATCTGGGAAATTGAAGTGCTATCTGTGCACGAGGCAGTCCCAGGGCACCATCTGCAGATTGCGCTCGCTCAGGAACAGGAATCACTGCCACCGTTTCGTCGTGAAATGGGCATTGGCGCATTTGTTGAGGGGTGGGGGCTTTATTCGGAGCGCCTAGGCTATGAAATGGGTCTCTATCAAGATCCCTATTCGAAGTTCGGCCAGTTAACCTATGATATGTGGCGTTCAATCCGCTTAGTGGTGGATACCGGTATTCATGCTATGGGCTGGAGCCGCGAAGAGGCGATTGAGTACTTTAAGCAAAATGCCCCGAAATCAGAGTTAGATATTGTTAACGAGATTGACCGTTACATCGGTTGGCCCGGACAGGCGTTAGGTTACAAAATTGGCCAGCTGAAAATCCTTGAGTTGCGTGCCTATGCCGAAGCGAGCTTAGGGGATGAGTTTGATATTCGTCGCTTCCACGATGCGCTACTCGAAAATGGTTCGGTGCCACTGGCTGTGCTGGAAACTAGGATGCGAGAATGGGTTAGCGAAGAAAAGTTGCGCTAGGGGTTTTATTTTTAAAAAACGCCCCTATATAAGAAGTTCGACAACGAATTTATTCACTTAAGAGATATATTATGACTGATTTCAACACGACTGAGGAACGCGTAAGCTACGGTATTGGCCGTCAAATGGGCGACCAGCTTGCTCAAGGTGCATTCAAAGAAGTTTCCTTAGCGTCTGTTATCGCCGGTATTACCGATGCGATGGAAGGCAACCCAAGCGCCGTTCCTGAAGCAGAGCTTAGCGCTGCATTCCAGGAAATCATGGCACGTATGGAAGAAGAGCAGAAAGCGGCTTCGGCTGACGTGATTGCAGCGGGCGAGAACTTCCTTAAGGAAAACGGTCAGCGTCTTGAAGTAACCGTCACTGATTCAGGTCTTCAGTACGAAGTACTTACTCAGGGAATTGGCGAGAAGCCAACCGCTGAGAGTACGGTTTCATGTCACTACCACGGTACCCTTATTGACGGTACGGTATTCGACAGTTCAGTAGAACGTGGTCAGCCTGCAGAATTCCCAGTTTCTGGTGTTATTGCTGGTTGGACTGAAGCGCTTCAGTTAATGAACGTGGGTTCTAAGTACCGCTTGTTCGTACCTTCAGAGCTTGCCTACGGCGAGCGTGGTGCTGGTGGCGCAATTGGTCCATACCAGACTTTGGTATTTGACGTAGAATTGCTTGCAGTCGTTGGCTAATTGCCGCACTGATAGCGATTGCTCAACAATAGGTTGAGTGAACTTAAAGGACCCTGCCAGTTTTGGCGGGGTTTTTTTATGGGGGCTAACTAATTACTATGCGGAACCCGCCGTCGAGAGGCTGTTGTGCGAAGCGAGAATGATTGTGATAGAGGTTTTAAATGCGACGACTGTCCCAGATATTCGGCTATTTTCACTTCCCCCTGATTTGCTAGCAGGATACACTCAAATACTAATAATAATTTGAGCTAGATGAATGCAAAGTTTAATGAATTGGTCTCGCAACCTACCGTTGATGCTTGCCGCGGTGCTGGCCACTTCTAGCCTATTACCCGCGATTGCTGAAATGGTTCCGGCACTAGAAGTTTATGGCCTGTTGACGGTTTTAGTCTCAACGCTACTGGCGTTGACGCTTCGCCAAACCAAAGTGTTATTTCTCTCGATACTTGTCCTTTGGTCAGCTCTTCTAGCCCCTTCACTAATAGAACTAAGTACTCAACCTTTTATTACCATCAACGCCTACAAATTTCTGGTTACGATAGCTATCTCGGGAGTTATGTTATTCAGCGATGGTCCGCTACGGCGAAGGCAGTCATTATTTTTTGCGCTCTTGATCGGCGTGATTTCACTACTGGGCTTCGGCGCATTTGGCTTGGATGAGGCGCAACTAAGAGCGTGGGGCGCAGCCACTCAACTGACAATGAATTTCAATTCATTTGTCGAGATTGACGCACTAATTCTATGTCTCCCAGTAGTCTGCACCCTAATAAATTTGCTGGTTACTCGAAGATTAGATATCCATTATGTCGCAGTAAGCGTCTTCGCTTTAGCGTTACTTAATAGTCAGGATGCAGCTCAGCTCTGGATGCTATTAATCACTGTCCAGAGCGCGTTCATTATTATCTTGCTGTTAACCATGAGTCAGCGCGTTTGGCGCGATAGCTTAACCGGTTTACCTGGGCGACAACGGCTTGATTCCGATCTCAAGCGGATGCCCGTTGGGTCGCTAGCGGCTTTCGTTGATATTGATCATTTCAAAAAGTTCAATGATAAGTACGGCCATGCCAAGGGTGATTTAGTGCTTCAGGCCGTCGCGAAAGAATTAGCTCGCTGCCGTTTCGCCCAGGCCTATCGCTATGGCGGTGAGGAGTTTGTACTGTTAGCTAAGCCGATGGAAGTTGAACGATTTAGTGAGCAGTTGAATAGCTTGAGGGAGCGAATTGCGGCGAAGAAATTCCAGTTGTCGGTATCGGTTGCTGCGAAACCCGTCACTAAGAAATCCGGCACGAAGAATAGCTCCTCGGCAACAGCCCCTAAGAAAGCGAATAAAGCGAAAGGTGTCTCGGTTCACATCAGTGCAGGAGTAGGCAAACTGTTGCTCTCAATGAGCCATCAGGATTGGCTCAAGCAGGCGGACGATGCGCTCTATCAAGCCAAAGCCGCCGGTAGAAACTGCGTAGTCGTGACAAAGACCCTAAATGAGCGCCGAGCGAAACGGCGCTAATCTAGCTTTCTGTTTCCTAGTCTCTAGCCTCTAGTTTCTAGTTCGACTGGAACACCAAGAATTCATCATCAATTCGACCTTCGCGGAAAAACTTCACGTCGGGTCCATAATTCATGGACATATCCCAAGGTACGGATTCTCCCTTTTTGGGCATCAGATGTAGCGAGCGTTGAACGTAGCCAGCACTAAAATCCAATAACGGTGAAGTGGGGAAGTTCTTAGTGGGTACTTCCGGAACACACTTGCTGAAGTTTTGGGCTTCCATATGATTAAACACGCGGCAGAAGTATTCGCACAGTAAACCAATCTTCAATGTCCATGAGGCATTGGTGTAGCCAACAGCGAAACAGAAATTTGGCACACCCGAGAGCATAGCTCCTTTGTAAGTAACCGTATTGGGGAAATCAATCGGTTTGCCGTCAATGATAATGTCTACGCCACCCATCAATTTAATGTTGAGGCCCGTAGCGGTAACCACCGTATCGGCTTTAATTTCCTCCCCAGACTTAAGCTTTAACCCAGAGCTGGTGAAACGCTCGATGTGATCGGTCTGGATATCTACATCACCGCGGCGAATGGCTTTAAATAAATCACCATCGGTCACTGCACATAGACGCTGATCCCAGGGGTTATAGGGTGGGGTGAAATGTTTATCCACATCGTAGCCATCGGGGAGCTGACGACCAACATGGCGAATGAGAAAGCGCTTGGCGGCATTGGGAAAACGTTGGCTAAAGCGCCAGAACAGGCGATGAAGAAAGACATTCTTCTGGCGAATTAAACGATGTGCGGTCTGTTCTGAAAAAATGGCTTTGATGGCGTTAGCAATGGGGTCGCCGGTGGGTAAGTTCATCATATAGGTTGGCGTGCGCTGAAGCAGGGTAACGTGGTCCGCATCCTTTGCCAGCTCAGGAACAATCGTCACCGCGGTGGCGCCACTGCCAATCACGACAACCTTCTTGCCGCTGGCGCTAAAGTTCTCAGGCCAGTGCTGTGGGTGGACGAGTTCACCGTCAAAGCTATCTAAGTTGTTGAACTTGGGTAGAAAGCCCTCATCGTAATCGTAGTAACCCGTGGCTGAGAAAATCCAGTGCGCCTTAAGGACGCTTGTTTCGCCCGATTCGGAATTGAGCGTTGTTACGGTCCAAAGTGATTCCTCAGAACACCACTCGGCGCGACGCACCTGAGTGCTAAATTGAATATGCTCGCGAATCTGGTATTCATCGGCGGTTTCATTGAGATAGTCCAAAATGAGTTGCGCCGAGGCAATCGATTTTCGTGAACGCCAGGGTTTGAATTCATAGGCAAAGGTATAGAGATCTGAATCCGAGCGGATGCCAGGGTACTTAAATAGATCCCAGGTACCACCTAGCTGAGCTCTTCCCTCTAAAATGGTATAGCTTTTATTCGGACAGTCGCGCTGGAAATAATAGGCGGCGCCAATACCTGAGATGCCGGCACCAACAATAATGGTGTCAAAAATGGGAGGATTATTGTCTTCGTTTGTATTCATCATGAGCTTCTATTCTTATTGTGGTTATTTACTGAACATATGTAGCAATATGGGGGTGAATTGACGCATTAACTTAACATCATTTCAATCTCTCTCTCTCAATTCTCGCCGTGTTTTGACAACTCAGTTGGCAGTCAGAATACCGCGCGGAGCCCTCTATTTACGCAAAACGCTAAAAAAAGTTCATTGTAGTAAAACTACAGAATGGCAAATTAGCGTGAAAAATTCTTTGTAAGAAAAACTACTTACCTACTACATGTCAGTTGAATCGGGGCTTGTGGCGATGTAGTGACAATTCTCAGTATGTTGCAAAACTCACATGAATGGCAATTAGCAATTGATAACTTCGGTGAATGGTTGCTAGAGATTGAGCTTATTTCACAAACCCAGGGTGTCCGAGTACCTTGAAGTCAAGCAACGAAATTAACCCATAGGAGGGTCGTCACCATGGCTTACAAAAATGAAATTGAATTGATCAACGCGCTCAAAGCATCACGTGGCGAAGCATGGCGTAACATTAACCCTGAGTACGCAGCTCGCATGCGTGCTCAGAACCGCTTCCAAACGGGTCTAGATGTCGCTAAATACACAGCTGGCATCATGCGCAAAGATATGGCGGAATTTGACGCAGACAAAACTAAATACACGCAGTCTCTTGGTTGCTGGCACGGTTTCATCGGTCAGCAGAAGATGATCTCTATCAAGAAGCACCACGGAACCACTGACAAGCGCTACCTTTACCTTTCTGGTTGGATGATTGCAGCGCTTCGCTCTGAATTCGGTCCGCTTCCTGATCAATCTATGCACGAGAAGACATCGGTATCAAGCCTTATCGAAGAGCTTTACACTTTCCTTCGTCAAGCTGATGCGCGTGAATTAGGTCATCTATTCGGTGATTTGGACAAGGCTCGTGCAGCGGGTGATGAGGTTGCTGAAGCAGCAGCCATCAACGCTATCGAGAACTACGAGACACACGTTGTGCCCATCATTGCTGATATCGATGCTGGTTTCGGTAACGAAGAAGCTACCTACCTATTAGCGAAGCGTATGATTGAAGCGGGTGCAGCATGTATCCAGATTGAGAACCAGGTTTCTGACGCAAAGCAGTGTGGTCACCAGGACGGTAAAGTTACTGTTCCTCATGAAGACTTCCTCTCTAAGATCAACGCTGTTCGCTACGCGTTCCTAGAGCTAGGTGTTGATGACGGTGTTATCGTTGCTCGTACTGATTCATTGGGCGCAGGCCTTACTCAGAAGATCCCAGTATCTCAAGAGCCAGGTGACTTAGCTTCTCAGTACAACGCGTTCCTAGAGACTACACCAGTTAATGGTCCAGAAGACATTAATGACGGCGACATGATCATCAAGCAGGACGGTGAGCTTCGCAAGCCAGTTCGTTTGCCAAACGGTTTGTACCGTTTCAAGGAAAATACCGGTTTCGATCGTGTTGTTTTGGATTGTGTTACTAGCCTTCAGTACGGTGCAGATCTGCTTTGGATTGAAACTGAAAAGCCACACGTGCAGCAGATTGCCGAGATGGTCAACGCAATTCGTGCCATCGTTCCAGACGCTAAGCTTGTTTACAACAACTCGCCAAGCTTCAACTGGACGTTGAACTTCCGTCAGCAGGTATTCGATGCTTGGGCTGAAGAAGGTCGCGACATGTCAGAGTACGATCGTGAGAAGCTAATGTCAGTTGACTACGATACCTCTGAACTAGCCATTGAAGCAGACGTTCGTATCCGTGACTTCCAGTCTACTGCGGCGCGTGAAGCGAATATCTTCCACCACTTGATCACGCTGCCTACTTACCACACAGCAGCATTGTCAACGGACACCTTGGCTCAAGGTTACTTCGGTGGAGAAGGCATGTTGGCATACGTTCGCGGTGTTCAGCGTCGTGAGATTCGCCGCGGTATCGCCTGTGTTAAGCACCAAGATATGGCAGGTTCAAACCTTGGTGATGACCACAAAGAGTACTTCTCTGGTGATCAGGCACTAAAGGCTTCGGGTGAAGACAACACCATGAACCAGTTCGAAGTAGCGTAATTATCACCTTAAGTTCGAACCACGAACATTTCAGTTAGTTTTACCACATTGGGCGAGTCGTATGACTCGCCCTTTTTTTGTTTGCGCTAAGGGCATTGAGGCTCAGCCAACATGAAATTATTTATAAAAGCCGTTAGTCTTAATGAAAACCAAGGATGTTTTCATGAATCGGCTGATCAGTACCTTAGAAACCGCATTGGGCTCCCAGCGCGTCTGCGCCACCGAACCGCGTTTAAGCGCCTGGTCAACGGACGCTAGTTACTTCGCCATTACCCCAAAAGTCGTGGTCACTGTGGATACGGTTGAGCAGCTTCAGAGCGTTCTCCACGTTGCCGAACACTTTAAGCTCGGCGTAACATTTCGTGCTGCCGGAACTTCATTGTCTGGACAGGCAGTGGGCGAGGGCATTCTCGTTCGTTTGGGTTTTAAAGGCTTTCGGAGCTTAATCATTAGCCAAGAGGGTCACGTCATTAAGCTTGGTTCAGCAGTTCGCGGCGCCGAGGCAAATGCGGCACTGGCTGAATTCAACCGGAAAATTGGTCCGGATCCAGCTACCTTGAAAGTCGCTATGATGGGCGGAATTGTTGCCAATAATTCCTCGGGAATGTGTTGCGGCGTCAAGCGCAATAGCTATCACACCTTGCGTGCTTTGAGGATGGTATTGGCAGATGGAACCATACTGGATACCGGCTCAGCGAAGTCAGTGGCTGATTTTAAACGGACACACAGTGTATTACTTGAAGAGCTTCAGGGCTTAGCCGCACAGACACAACAAAATGCTGCACTATGCCAGTTGATACGAAGCAAATACGAAATCAAAAATACTACCGGATTTAGTATCAACAGCCTGGTTGATTTCAGTGACGGGATAGATATTCTCTCGCACTTGGTGGTGGGCTCGGAGGGTACCTTAGCGTTTATCGATCAGGTAGAGCTAGATACCGTAAGCGCACCGCCATACCGAGCTACCGCACTATTAGCCTTCCGTGATATTCATAAAGCCTGTGAAGCCATTCCGATGATTGGGGCGATGAATGTGGCGGCTGCAGAGCTGCTCGATTTCAGCTCAATCGCGACGATGCGTAATAAGCCTGGCGTTCCGACTTGGCTGAATACCTTGGAAGATGGCGCTGCGGTCTTACTGGTTGAAGTCTCTGCGGACAGTGAAGTACGAACTAGACGACTAGCAGAAACGGTTGTCGCCGCGGAGTTTTCCGGTTTGAGTCGAGCGGTGGAGTTCGAGTACGATGAAGCGGCTTGCCAGGCACTTTGGAATGTCCGTACGGGTATATTCCCGGTGGTGGGAGCTCAGCGTCCTGCTGGTACGACGGTGATTATTGAAGATATTGCAGTGGTGCCCAAACATCTGGCAGAAATGGTCTTGGCGCTGAGAGTGCAGCTACAGAAGCACAACTTTTATGACAATGCGGTGATCTTTGGTCACGCGCTGGATGGCAATCTTCATTTCATCGTAACGCCCAATCTTAATGATAACCATGACTTAGCGCGTTTTGAATCCTTTATGGTAGCGCTGAGTGAGATCATAGTGAGTCGTTTCCAAGGCTCTCTTAAGGCCGAACATGGCACCGGACGCGCGATGGCTCCCTTCGTGGAAAAGGAATGGGGTCATGAAGCCTACCGCCTGATGACCCAAGTTAAAGCACTCATTGACCCCGACAACCGTCTAAATCCCGGGGTGATTATCAACGCCGATGCGACCGCTCACATGAAGCATACTAAGCGGATGCCGCTGGTTGATTCGGTGATTGACCAGTGCATTGAATGCGGCTTTTGTGAACCAGCCTGTCCAAGCTCGGACTTAACCCTCTCGCCACGGCAACGGATCGCGACGCTGCGACGCCAACAGGCTATCCCGATAACACAGCTAAAGCATGATATTGACCAAAGCTGTGCGCAGTGCAGTATGTGCGCGTCGGTTTGCCCGGTCGGCATTGATACCGGTGTAGCTGTCGGAAACTTTGCGGCGGGGAAGCCGCTTGAAGGCACCCCATTGAATAGCGATGAGATATTGCCTACTGCCCAAGCTGGAGGCTTTGTCCGCTGGAAGCGAGCCTGGCAAGCCCGTCATTGGGGGCAACTATTGGCGGTCTATCGGCTAGGTTTCCAGCTTTTCCACCTAATGGTTGGGCGATGGCCCAAGGCTTGGCGATGCGGCTATGGCCGACTTGTTCGTCAGTTCGCTTTGCCGCTGCCCCGCTATTTACCTCAGCCCGCTGCTTCACCCAAAAGAAAAGCGCTGGCTCAGCAACAATGTAGTGATCGTCTGCTGACATCAGAGACTGAACCGACGACCGTTTTTTTACTCGTCTCCTGTGGCGCGCGTTTATTTGGTGGTCCACAAGGGAGCACCGATGAACAGCTTGTTGAGCTACTAGCGCACGCGGGCTACCAGGTGGAAACGATTGCTAGGGATAATGGTCTGTGCTGTGGCCAGCAGTGGTCTAAGCGCGGTGAAGACCAATTAGGTGACGAGAAACAACAGGAGTTAACAGGGGTACTGAGCGATCTGCCAGAGGATGCCATTGTTTTGGTGGATGCGCAGAGTTGTTTCAATACGGTTAATAAGGCGGTAAGGCCGTTCACGAACCTGATGGATTTCCTATTGAGCTCAGTGTTACCAAAAATCAGCTTCGCTCAAACCGAAGAACCGGTTGCCGTTCATTTCGGTTGTGAGCTAACCGAAGAGGACTATCAGAAGCTAGTGTCTCTGGCCGGTTACTGTAGCTCCACTGTTCACACGTTCCCGCAAGCGTGCTGCGGTGGCGGTGGTGTGAAACAATTCGTAAATGACGACCTTGCCGCCCATTCGGGGGGAAAGATTGCCAAGCAGTGGGATAGTTGTCAGCGGGGCGTCTATATCAACGGAGCCTGTGAGGTGGCACTCAGCCAACACACTCAGCGCCCAGTTCATCATATTGTTGAACTACTCGTTAACCAACTTCAGGAAACTACTCGCTAATTGAGTAAGAGCGCCGGCTTCAGTCACTTCTACGTTGTCGGTTGATACCGGCTCGCCATTGAGGATCAGTACTGTTCGTGGAAATCCATGACCGCCAAAACCTAGGGTTAAGGCCTGGTGAAGTGGGGAGAGGTATTCATTCTTTTGCTCTTGAACTAGTAGGTTGGCAAACATCACGCCATCCTCAATCAGCGGGCCTCTAAGAGATTCTAAGTTTGCCGCCTGCGCTTCGTAACAATCGGGGCACCAAGCGGCCACAAGATTAATGACGGCAGTGCCGTGGTTGGCCAGGAGGTCTTGGACGACATCGGCGTTAATCAAATAGGGAAATTCAGTCATGGTGGTGGCTCTCTAATAGCGACTAGTCAAAAGGGTACAGCTGACTGCAGCTGATGGCGTACCCCAGTTATTGGGTCATCAAAATCAAGTTCAGTGGCGTGTAATAGCAGCCGGCCCGAGGCATCTTTGGCCGCGCCCTCGGCATAGAAGTCGTCACCCAAAATGGGATGGCCCAGCCACTGCAAGTGCACCCGCAACTGATGTGAGCGGCCAGTGATAGGAACTAGCGAGACGCGGCTTCTATCGGTGAGCTGTTCAGTCACTTCCCACTGTGTCTGTGAGGGCTTACCATGTTGGTAGCAGACAATCTGGCGTGGTCGATTTTCCCAATCACAGATTAAGGGTTGGTCAATAATTCCCGATGGTTGCCCAGGCACTCCCCAGATCATGGCTTCGTAGCGTTTTCGCGTTGTACGCTCACTGAATTGCCGTTTTAAGGCTCTATCGGCTTCTTTAGTGAGCGCAACCAACATGATGCCGGAGGTTGGCATATCAAGCCGGTGTACCGCTTCAGCAAAGCCAAATTGATTGCGCGCCCGGTGAACTACTGAATCAAGCTTCTCAATACCTCGTCCAGGCACGCTTAGGAGATTGGCGGGCTTATTAACGGCAATGAAGTGTTCGGTTTGCAGGAGAATATCAAGCTGAGGAGCTTCAAAAGCGGTCATTAGCGCCACTCGTAGCGAATTATTTCCCCGAAGTCATCGTAGACGGGCACTTGTTTGGGTGGTGGTGTACGAGAGGGGATTGGCTTTTCAGCGGATGGTTTCTTACGTGATTCCATATTCTTAATCACATCGGTTAGGTATTCACGTTTGGGTGACCGCGGGCCGGTAAATAACTCTGTGACCGCCGCTGGGACACCGTTTTTAACAATTCGCCCCGTTTCCCCTCGTGGAATAACATCCACAGCCCCTCCGGCTTTGAGGAAGCGATTCACGTCATTTTGCATCTGCTGACGAACTTCTTTTTTGCTGGGGCCTTTAGCTTTCACGTGATCTTCTGGAAATAATTAGTATTCATTAACTATAACAGAATTAGCCGTCAATCGACGGCTAATTGTTTGCCTAATTCAGGGCTGGATAGGGAGCTGAGCTAGCTTAAGCTACATTGTGAGTAGCGCTGCCAGCGTTTGCTAGCAGAACCACTTTGTTGCGCCTAGTTAGGCGTTGCAGCGGGCAGCGAATTAAGTAGGAAGCGATAGGATAGCGCTAGGCGGTGCGCTAGTTGTTCATTGGTCACACTGCCGCCATGACCACCTTCCAGATTCTCGTAATAGTAGACCTCATGTCCCTGTTCGATCATTCTGGCGGCCATTTTCCGTGCATGCGCAGGGTGAACGCGATCGTCGCGGGTTGAGGTGTAGAAGAATACCGGTGGATAGGCAACATCCGCACGCACGTTTTGGTAGGGCGAGTAGGTGCGGATAAAGTTCCAGTCATCGGAGTCAGGGTCTCCATATTCGCCCATCCAGCTGGCACCAGCAAGAAGTAGGTGATAGCGCTGCATATCCAAGAGTGGAACGCCGCTAATGACCGCGCTATAGAGCTCGGGATGGCGAACCATTGCCGCACCGGTTAGCAGGCCGCCATTACTACGACCTTCAATGCTGGTGTATTCGGCGGAGCTAATCTGACGGCTAGCAAGATCACGCGCTACGGCTTCTAAGTCAGAAAAAGCACGCGGGCGATTCTCTCGCAGGGCTGCGGAATGCCATTCAGGGCCATACTCACCGCCGCCGCGGATATTGGCAATCACATAAACGCCGCCGCGTTCTAGCCATAGCCTACCGTAGGAGCCATTGGTTGCTTCATAGCTTCCCGAGTAGCTTGGGGTGAGGGAAGAGCGGAAACCGCCGTAGGCAAAGATATGAGCAGGGTTAGTGCCATTCAGATTGATATCCTGCCTGTGCACCACAAAGTAAGGTACCTTAGTTTCATCGGCGGAGGTCGCGAAGAACTGGCTAACGGTGTAGGGGCTGGCATCAAAGGTCGCGGTTTGCTGCTCTACCTGAGTTACTGAACTATCAGCTGGGTCGAACGCATAGAGGGTAGGTGGCACCAGAAAGCTTTCGAATCGAAGCAGACTTTTACCTGAATTCTCATCAATCGACTGAAGGGAAACGGTACCGTGGTCTGGGAGAAGTATTTGCTCTTTAGTCCAAACACCATCTTCCTGGGGTGCATACCAGTGGGCTTCTGCAACCACGTCCCGAAGGCTCACAATCAGAATGCCTTGATCCGTTACGGTAGTGTCTTCAATAATTTGCTCGCGGCTTGATTCCGCTAACACAAAGAGCTCACCGTTAAGTCTAAGCTGCTCGTCGGCCGCCAGCACAATGGCTCCAGCAGGATAGCTATAATCGCCCAGCTGCCATTCGCTTTTAAGTGATATGACCCACTGGCCAGCCAAGCGTCCCAGTAAGATTGCGCTATCCGGGATCTTTAATTGCGTCAGAAGGTTGGTGTCTGGATCACTGAGGTAATAGTTGCGAGTCCAGAAACTCGTGCTTTCGAAGATGACTAAATGGCTATCTTCTTCCTGACCTACGGTATAGGCGCCAGCGCTCACCGAGGCTCTGTTGCCAACATAGATGAGTTTTGCATCGGCCAAATCGTCGCCACGGCTATGAATCTTGAGCTTGCGCGGGTAACCCGAATCGGTGAGTGAATCGTCCCCGAAATCAGTGGCGATAATCCAGCTATCCGCGTCAATCCAACTGACGGAGGACTTGGCCAGCGGTAAATAGAAACCATCTTCAACAAACTCGCCCGATAGCGCGTTAAATTCACGTACTTCATCGGCATCAGTGCCGCCTGGTGAAAGTGATACCAAGCACTGAGAAGGATCATTTTGAAAGCAGTTGAGGCCGTGATAGACCCAAGGCTTGCCTTCACTCTGGGCTAGCGCATCAACATCTAGCACTGCCTCCCATCGAGCCTGGCCCGCAAGAAACGCCTCGTTGAGTGAGCGCATCAACACGCCACGGGGATTGTCTGTGGTCTTCTTAAGTTCGAAGTAGTAATCGCCAATGGCATAGGCGCCACTCAATTTTCCCTCTTGGTCGAGAACCTCGAGTGCTGTGCTGTAGAGCGTGTTGTATAGAGGATCCTCTAGCTGCTCGGCGGTAGCTTGATTATGCTCCTCAACCCAGCTGAGCGATGCCTCACTCTCAACGGCTTCCAACCATTCCCATTTATCCACATCAGCATTGGCGCTTAGCGAAGCAGTTAGTGTGAGCAGTGGTGCGAGTAGTGTTGCGAGTTTTAGAGCATGACGCGATTGCATGTTATAGAACCTCAAAATCTGATCAGTATTCGTTAGTGTAGAATAAACCCACGTGACGGCAATGAATTAGACGCTATTCCTAAGCGTCGAGCTCAAGCGCGAATCCTAATTGTCAGCTGTAAGCGCGACAAAAAGCGCTTTACTAGGCCTCGTTTAGGATTCGGCGTTACATCAGTGCTAGGCGCTCAAGACCATTGCCGCTAACCAGCCAAATACCAGTAATGGTATGTTGTAGTGTAAAAAGGTTGGGATGACGGTGTCGCGGATATGATCATGTTGGCCGTCTACGTTAAGACCCGCCGTTGGCCCCAGCGTTGTATCGGAAGCCGGCGAACCGGCATCCCCGAGTGCGCCAGCAGTACCCACGAGCGCAACAATAGCTAATGGTGATAAGCCGAGCTGCAATGATAGGGGGACAAATAGGGTGGCAATGATGGGCACGGTGGAAAACGAGCTACCAATCCCCATGGTGACAAATAAGCCAACAACCAACATTAGCAGAGCACCCAGCGCTGCGCTGCCGCCAACAAAGTTCGCGGTAGCATTTACCAAGGTGGTGACTTCACCGGTATCTTGAATAACGTTCGCAAACCCTGCCGCCGCAATCATGATAAAGCCGATATTGGCCATTAAGCGCATACCTTGAATGAAGGTATCGTCCACTGTCCGCCACTGGAGAACGCCACTTAATGAAAAGATTGCAAACCCTGACAGCGCTCCGATGATCATCGAACCGGTGTACAGCTGAACGGCGAAAGCTAAGCTAACGGCTAATGCGCCAACGACTAGGGGTTTGGGGGTGATGTTGTGAGTACTCTGGGTGTTGTGGTGTTCATCACTGAATTGGTAGCTGCGTGGGTCGCGATAGCTTACCAGTAACGCGAATAGTAGCCCCAGGCACATTCCGAGTGCCGGCAACCACATTGCTTCAAAGATGTTTACCCCGTCGACCGCTAAACCGGCTAACTCAATGTTGGCGAGTAAAATCTCATTAATATAAATGCCGCCGAAACCCACCGGAAGGATCATATAGGTGGTCACTAAACCAAAACTAATGACACAGGCAATCGCACGGCGATCGATATGGAGCTTCGTCATCATGCCAAGTAGGGCAGGAACCACAAGTGGAATAAAGGCAATATGAATAGGGATAACGTTTTGGGACATTACCGCCGCTACGCCCAGGGCAAAGAAGAGCATCCACTTACCGGCATCCGCTGAGGCTCCGAGAAACTTAGTGGCGACATATTGGGGAATACCAGATTGAGCCATTGCCGCTGCGAAGGCACCCAACATTGCATAGCTCAGCGCCGTACTCGCGCCTGAACCGATGCCTGCTTCAAAGGAGTTGATAGTGGCTTGAAGGTCCATGCCAGAGGATAGTCCCGCAGCGATGGCCGACACCACAATGGCGGCAACAACGGGAACTCGGCTAATGCTTAAGCCGAGCATAAGAAGGACAGCAAGAATAACGGCGTTCATGTAAGGTCTCTTTGTAATTTTAGACCTAGTTTGCCTCCTCTGAGCTGACGAGGCAATTACTTACGCTTGGATTTCGTCTTCTTGTTCTTTTTTCCTGCTGTTTTTGCGCTCGACTTCTTCTTTTTACTTCCGGCCGCTTTGCCAGAAGCTTTGAGTTTCTTGGGGCCGCGATAGAGTCCCGCTAATTCCTGTGGCAACCATGATTGGATAGGCAGTTCCAAGCGTCGAGCAAAGCCGACAACACGATTCCATTCTGCGGCAATAACAAAGTTCACCACGGTGTTGGCGCCACCATCGCGGCCACCGCGACCAAGACGATGACAGAAAATGTCGAATTGTTTTGGGCTATCAACGTTAACGACCGCATTCACCTTCTCAATATCAAGCCCTCGCGCTGATAAATCCGTGGTGACTAATACGGCGCTTTCACTGTTACGGAAGTTCTCGATCACCACCCGACGTCCCTTTGGCGTTAAAGCCCCGTGCAGTGCTGCAGCATTAATACCATGGTACTTAAGCTTACCTTCAAGTGTTTGCGCCTGCTCTTGACGGCTACAAAAAACAACTTGCTTGCCATCTTGGTTGCGTTCTAGCCAAGCTACTAAGAGGCGTAACTTATGGGCGCGGTCATCGGCTGGGGTAATCAGGAGTTGTAGTGATGCTCGATCAACGTGGGCGCTCTTAATTACGTCTGGGCGGAAGCCTAGATGCTGCTCGCACAATCTAAGTGTGTTGCGATGCACCGTTGCCGATAGCAGGCTGACGTGGGTGGGAATGGCTGGTAGCTTTTGATAGAGCCCTACCATTTCCTGAATTTTATCGGGACCGAGTTGCTGGTCTGCCTCATCGAGGATCAGAAAATCCACTTCATCTAATAGAGCACGTTGGCTTTCAAGATGGGTTTCAAGTCGGCCAACGGTAGCAACTAAGATGTCGGCACCGCGCTCTAGCGCGCTGGCCTGTACTTTGTAGTCTTCACCGCCGATGAGTGCATAGGCGGAGAGGGGAGTGTCCTCAATCACGCCTTGAATTACGTCATACCACTGTTGTGCCAATTCACGGGTGGGAAGTAACACGAGGCATTGAAATCGTCTTCCGGCCTCTAATTGATCAAGGTAGCGAATGATGGCAGCTAAGGTTTTGCCCTCGCCGGTTGGCGCAAGGAGAAAGACCTTGTCACCATCGTTGGCGAACGCACGGGTTTGGATGCTGGTTGCTTCATCATGACCCTGCAGCTTCAAGTGTGCGTGGCAGAGATCTGAAAAGCTGAGTTCGCGATTACCGTCGTTCATTGGTCTTCCCTTGGTTGCGTCTAATGTGCCCTAAAGTAGGTGATTTTCGATGGGCTAAATTTCTGCCGCACTTTAATCTACTGGGCGCGGTAACGCTAATGATTTATGTATTGGTAAGTTAGATGTGTATCGAAGCATAGACGAGAGTTATCCAGCACGCTGAGCTTGTGATGTTCGCCTATGCTTAATAATAAGTTTGCGAAGCGGCGATAATGATTCTTTTCAGAAACGTTTGACAGCGCTGTCATTTACTGTCAGAGTAACTACTGACAGCGCTGTCTTTTAGGTGGATGTGATGTGTGGAGCACCACCGCCTAAAAGATGGCGCTGCGTATTTAAAGAAGCCCTAACGTATTACAAGAGGCCGCTAGATCATGCTTAACGCTATCCCCCTTCATCCTGTGCTCACCGAAGTGACCCAGACAATTACTGAACGTTCGAAAGCTAGCCGTGCGCGCTACCTGGCTGACATGACGGCCGCCCGTTCAGCGGAACCACCGCGTAAACACCTAAGTTGCGGAAATTTAGCACATGCCATGGCGGCCTGTGATCAAACCGATAAAGATCTGTTGGCTGTTGGCCGAGCAAAAAACGTTGGTATCGTGACTGCATACAATGACATGCTGTCAGCACACCAGCCTTACCAGCATTATCCTGATCAGTTAAAAGCTCAAGCTCGCGAATTAGGCGGTAGCGCTCAGGTAGCAGGTGGCGTTCCGGCAATGTGTGACGGGGTTACGCAGGGCCGCGGCGGCATGGAGTTGTCACTGTTTTCTCGAGATTTAATTGCTATGTCGGCCGCCGTGGCGATGTCGCACGACGTTTTTGACGCTGGGCTCTATTTGGGTGTGTGTGACAAAATTGTCCCTGGACTAGTTATTGGCGCACTTCGCTTTGGCCATTTACCTGCGGTGTTTGTTCCAGCAGGGCCTATGTCTACCGGCTTAAGTAACAGCGAGAAGGTACGTGTTCGCCAATTGTTTGCCGAGGGAAAAGCTGATCGCGAAGCATTACTTGCCGCGGAGTCCGCTTCCTACCACAGTGCTGGTACCTGTACGTTCTACGGTACTGCAAATTCGAACCAGATGGTGCTTGAGGTCATGGGACTTCAGTTGCCGGGCAGCTCATTCGTTCCACCAAGTGGTGGTCTCCGTGATGCGCTATCTCGCGCAGCCGTTACCGCGGCATTTGAAACGGCCCCAGCTATGGGTGAGTTAGCGGATGAGAAAGCTTTTGTAAATGCCATAGTGGCGCTATTAGCCAGTGGTGGCTCTACGAATCATACCTTGCACCTTATGGCGATGGCCGCTGCGGCGGGCGTCAAACTGCTTTGGGATGACTTTGCTAAGCTATCTGCGGTGGTACCGCTACTGTGTCGTATCTATCCAAACGGAACCGCTGACGTGAACCACTTCCATGCGGCGGGCGGTACGGCAGTGTTAATTGGTAATCTACTCGATGCCGGATTACTTCACGAAGATGTGAATACGGTTGCCGGCTTCGGCTTGAACCTCTATCGTGCCACGCCGAAGCTTGAAGGCGATAAGGTAATTTGGGATACATCGCTTACCGCTTCACTAGATGAAGACATTATTCGCACGGCAGCAGAACCTTTCAGCGCCAACGGTGGACTGCAGTTACTTACGGGTAATGTTGGCCGAAGCGTAATTAAAGTGAGTGCGGTAGCACCTGAACGCCAAAAGATTTCAGCGCCAGCTAAGGTATTTCATAGCCAGCAAGCGCTTAAGGATGCCTTTGCTGCAGGTGAACTTGAGCAGGACTTCGTTGCGGTACTAAGTTTCCAAGGGCCAAAGGCGAAGGGAATGCCAGAGTTGCATGAATTGACGCCAGTACTCGGAGTTCTTCAGGATCGTGGCTTCAAAGTGGCGTTGGTTACCGATGGTCGAATGTCCGGTGCGTCAGGTAAAGTGCCAGCCGCAATCCATATGTCACCGGAAGCACTTGACGGCGGAAATATCGCAAAGATTCGCGATGGTGATATGATTAATCTAGATTGTATAGCAGGAAGCTTGCTGGTGGACGGCGAAGAATGGCTTGAACGCGAAGTACAAATGCCAGAGATTGCGCAGCAGGGTTACGGTAGAGAATTATTCAGCGGTTTTAGATCGCTCGTCTCTGAAGCAGAGAAGGGCGGATCATTTTTTAACTTGGGAGAATAATCATGTCGGCGCAAGCCTTTGATTTGGTGATTTTTGGCGGCGGTGGCGACCTTAGTAGTCGCAAGCTCATTCCCGCAATGTATCGGGCGTTTAAAGAGGGCATGTTTAGCCCTGAGTCGCAATTAATTATTACTTTGCGTACTCAGGAAGAAGTCAGCACCATTAAGGACCATATCCTTAATAAGCTGATCGAGTTTCTGAAGTCCGATGAGTATGATGTGACCTCGGCACAGCAATTCATGACTCTGGTAAAGCCAGTAGTCGTAGACATTGCTGAAGCGAATGACAGCTGGCTAGATCTAGAGGCTTTGTTAGACAGCAACGTTGAGCGTGCTCGGGTGTTCTATCTTGCTATCCCACCAACGATTTTTGGCTTCTGCTGCGAGCAACTTGACCACTTCAAGCTTAACCACGAGAATTCGCGTGTTGTGGTTGAGAAGCCGCTTGGTTATGACGCCGCTTCTGCCAATGAACTTCACTCCAAGATGGCACTCTATTTTGATGAGAGTCAGACCTTCCGTATTGACCATTACCTTGGTAAAGAGCCGGTTCAAAATTTGATGGCTCTGCGCTTTGGTAACACCATGTTTGAGCACCTCTGGGATGCCAAAACCATCGATCATGTGCAAATTTCTATCTCAGAGGAAGTTGGCGTAGAAGGGCGAGCTAATTTCTACGATGCGGCGGGTGCTGCTCGGGATATGTTACAAAACCATTTATTGCAGCTACTTTGCTTAGTGGCAATGGAATCACCTAATACTTTGAATGCCGATGATATTCGTTCCGAGAAGGTTAAGGTGCTCAAGGCGCTTCGTCCTATTGTCGACGGCGATGTAGACCTTCATACCGTGCGTGGACAGTATGTGGCTGGGCAAGTTAATGGCAGCATGGTTCGCGGTTACCTTGAGGAGTTAGATGATAACTCGACAACGGAAACCTTTGTTGCAGTGCGATCATTTATTGATAACTGGCGCTGGTCGAAGGTTCCGTTTTATCTTCGTACAGGTAAGCGTCTGGCGAGGCGCTGTGCAGAAATTGTTATCCAATACAAAGACGTTTCGCACAATGTGTTTCCCAACTCGTCGGAAAAGCCACGAGCTAACCGTCTAGTGATTCGCCTTCAGCCGGAGGAGAAAATCCAATTGCACGTGATGACCAAAAAATTGGACTGTCAGGATATGACGCTTAAGCCAGTCACCCTAGATTTGAACTTAGCTGACACCTACGACGCCGTTTACAGCGATTCCTACAAGCGCCTGATTCTAGATGCGGCCAACAACAATGCGAGTTTGTTCGTGCACCGTGAGGAAGCAACCGCTGCGTGGAGTTGGGTTGATCCCATTATCGAGCACTGGCGCACGTCGGGTACACCATCACTGTATCGTTCCGGAAGTTGGGGGCCTGATGCCTCTGACCGCTTACTTACCGCCGATGGCCGCCGTTGGTTCAACGTCGGCACCAACGAGGAAGCTTAGTTTCATGGCGATTATTGAATTTTCATCGGCTGATGCGCAGTTAGCCGCCCTGATTGAAGTCATTAGTGAGTCGTTAACCGATGCCATTCAGGAACGTGGCCGCGGCTGCTTTGCGGTGTCGGGTGGCAACTCGCCTAAGGCGCTTTATCAGGCGTTGAGTCAACTCGACTTACCGTGGGATAAAGTGGATATCGTTATGGTCGACGACCGTTTTGTGCCACTTGATCATGCGGCCAGTAACGAAGCAATGATTCGTGCCACGCTGCTTGTTAACAAAGCGAGTACGGCTACCTTTTGGCCTCTATATCAAGCGGGTGAGCTCGAAGATGTTGCCGCGGATCGCGCTCTAGAGTGGCGAGATCTGAATACGCCCGATTGCGCGATTGTTGGCATGGGCAGCGATGGGCATACCGCGAGTTGGTTTCCCGATGCTCAGGGCTTAGACGAAGCATTATCGCCAACCGCTGCACCAGTGTGTGCGGTGACGGCAAAACAATCTGAGGTCACGGGTGCAAACCTTCAGCGCTTAACCGTTAGCTACGCCTACCTAAGTAACTGCCCAGTGCGTATGTTGCTGATGGCAGGGGATGAGAAGCGACAAGTATTCGAGCAAGCGTGTGGGGTAGGTGCGGTGAATGAAATGCCAATCCGAGCTTTAATTCGCGACGCTCACTCCGTTACCGCCTATTGGACAAAATAAGAGAGTATTCATGGATAGTAAGTCATTGTTGCTGGCCGCCAAAGTGCTGCCGGTATTAGTTATTGAGCGCGTAGAAGACGCTGTACCCCTTGCCAACGCCCTGGTTGAGGGTGGAATTAAGGTATTGGAAGTTACGTTGAGATCCGATGCGGCACTGGGTGCGATCGAGGCAATTCGTGCTAACGTCCCTGATGCCGTGGTTGGCGTGGGTAGCGTTCGCACTGAAGCTGAATGGCATGCCGCGGTTGCCGCCGGCGCACAATTTGGTGTTAGTCCTGGCTGCACTACGGCGCTAGCCGATGTGGTGAGCAAGGGACCAGTGCCATTCGTACCGGGCGTCGCAACGCCTTCAGAAGCAATGAAAATGGCCGAATATGGCTTTGAGGTCGTCAAGCTTTTCCCCGCTACTGTGGTAGGTGGCGTAGGTCTTCTTAAGGCCATGAGTGGACCTTTAGCTGATATTAAGTTCTGCCCAACGGGTGGGGTTGGACCGGCTAATGCCAAGGACTTCCTGGCACTACCAAATGTGGTTTGTGTAGGTGGTAGCTGGATGGTTGATAACGCGAATATTACAGCCGGTAACTGGTCAGCCATCACCGAAGCGGCTAAGCAAGCCATAGCGGCTTGCACGCTCTAAACTTCAACACGTGTCCATCTAGTAAAAGAAAATTTCCTAGATAATGGCATATCGCTACAGATAACGGCTGATCCGATAGAGTAATCGGGCAGCCGTTTTTGCGCCTAAACCGTCAATATCATAGACGGGGTTCAACTCAGCTAAGTCTGCTAACCTAACTTTGCCACTGGTCATCACCTGTGCGATGAGCTGTTCCACTATCGCCAAACTTAAGCCGCCTGCAGCAGGCGCACTGACAGCGGGCATAAACGCCGCCTGAAGGACGTCTAGATCAATGGTGAGGTAGATATCGTCTACCGTCTTGCAGAACTCAAGAATGTCCGTCTCTAGATGGTCTAGGCTGCTCAAATTCAACTCACTGTCATAGTTTACCCTAACGCCTAAGTCTGCTGCGCGGTTGAAGAGCGCAGTGGTATTCGCTACTTCGCTGGCGCCCAGCACCCAGTATTTAAACGGTTGATTATCGCGTTCCATCGACTGGGCTATTTGGTAAAAGGGTGTACCGGAAGAGCCCTGTGGATTTGGTTTGCGGAGGTCCAAATGGGCGTCAAGATTGATAATTCCCAGGGTACGAGCTCCCGCCGCCCAATTTCGCCAACCCAGGTAACTCGCGTAGGCAATTTCATGACCACCGCCAATGACCAGCGGGAATTCATTGCAGCTAAGCTTGTTGGCGACCCAGTTGCCTACTTCAGCTTGAGCGCTCTCTAGGTCGCTTCCCTGAACCGCTATGTCGCCATCATCTCTGAGGTTGAGGGGATTAGTAATAGGCAGATTAGCGGCAGCAGCACGGAGCGCATTAGGACCGTCTTTTGCGCCAATTCTGCCTTTATTCCTCGCCACGCCTTCGTCCGTCTTAAAACCAAGTAAGGCCAGTGTTTTGGCGCAAGGTTCGTGAATCGTGTTCATACGCTGATGCCAACGCTCGGCTAAGGGACCATCCTCAGTATCTATTCGCCCTTGCCAATCGAAGCTCATAGCTTAATCTCCTGACCCGCACTCCACATTTTCGTTGGGCGGTGTAAGCCAATTTCAACAATTAGCTGCTCTGGGGTATCAATGGGCCAAAGGCAGAGATCAGCGCGTTTACCCACGGCGATGCTGCCTCGGCTATCTTGCAACCCAAGCGCTTTAGCGGCGCGCAGGGTGATCCCCCAAAGCGCCTCCTCAATACTTAGCTCAAACTGATTCACCGCCATATTGGCGACTAATAGTAGCGAGCCAATGGGCGAACTGCCCGGGTTTAAATCCGTCGCAACTGCGAGGACCACACACTCTTTACGCAGGGTTTCGATGGGTGGTTTTTGGGTGTCCTTGAGCGTATAGAACGCACCCGGAAGGAGTACGCCAACGACGTCGTTCTCAGCCATGGCTTGAACGTCGGTGAGACTTAAATATTCAATATGATCCGCCGACAAGCCTTGGTGCTTAGCCATTAACGCAGCCCCCCCCGAATGGCTTAACTGCTCAGCGTGCGCTTTGACCTTCATGCCCAATAACTTAGCAACCTTTATGATGCGCTCGCATTCAGCCTCGCTAAAACCAATTCCCTCGCAGAACATATCGACAGTCTCAGCGAGCTTGAGCTGAGCGATTTTGGGTAGATGCTCAGTGCAAATTGCATCAACGTAGCCAGTACGATTGGAACGATATTCAGGGGGCAGGGCATGAGCACCTAAGTAGGTAGTGCTGATTTCAATGTTGATTTCGCTCGCGATCCGCTTTGCGACACGGAGCATTTTGGCTTCGTTATCCCAATCGAGTCCGTAGCCCGATTTAATCTCGAGATGGGTAACTCCCTGACTAACGAGTGCTTTAGCGCGAATTAAACTCATTTCGAAAAGCTCGTCTTCGCTGGCTTCACGAGTGGCCTTGACGGTGGAGAGAATGCCTCCACCGGCTGCAGCAACTTGCTCATAGCTCTCGCCTCTCGCGCGACGCGCGAATTCATCGGCACGATTACCGGCGAATACTAGATGGGTATGACAGTCCACCAATCCGGGAAGCAACCACTGCCCGGCAGCGTCGATAATTTCGGTTGCGCTGCCATCAATGTCCTCTTCGGCTGGCCAGATTGCGCTAATGATTCCGTCTTTTACGCCTATTGATGCACCGTAATGGCAATTCAATTCGGTGGCGCTAAGCGCATTGCCCGTCAGCGCAAGATTGGCATTTTTTATAATTAGATCAAACAACATACTTGACAGCACTCACTAAAATTGTGTTGTATATACAACCATAGTCAACAATACGATATCAAGTTCTAATATGAATGCACCGCATTATCAACGAATTAAAGAACACATTCTGACACAAATCGAGCAGGGTTTGCTGGTGAGTCATGATCGAGTGCCATCGGAGAATGAACTGGCGATCCAGTTCGATGTGAGCAGGATGACTGCACGCAAGGCACTTGAGGCACTCTTGGCAACCAATGTTGTGACCCGTATTCGAGGCAAGGGAACCTTTGTACGAGATCTTGCCGCGTCGGGTTCTACCATGTCAGTGCGAAATATCGCCGAGGAGATTACGGCGTTAGGGCATCGCTATCAAGCAAGGTTACTGGTTTTAGAGGAGCGCGATCCAAGCGCTCACATCGCCAATTTATTTGAGCTGGCACGAGGCGAACAGGTGTTCTATTCCAGCATTGTGCATTGTCAAAATGATCGTCCGCTACAGTGGGAGCAACGTTATGTTAAGCGCTCAGCGGTTCCCGAGTATTTGCAGCAGGACTTCGTATTAATGACTCCCAATGCCTACCTCAGTGAGGTTTCGCCGTTGCAATCAGCATCCTCAACCATCAGTGCGGTCAATGCGAATGATGCTGCAGCAGAGCATCTCGAAATTTCTGCGGGTACAGCCTGCTTAAAAATAGAGCGAATTACTGCGAGTCGCAGTGGCATCGTGTCACTTGCTGAACTCATCTATCCCGGAGAGCGCTACAAGCTGAGCGCCGACTTAGACTATAGCTAGGACATATCATGAATACGCGAATTGATAATAATCGAATAATAAAATCGCCAACCGGTAGCGTTCGCACTTGCCAATCTTGGCAGACGGAAGCCGCGATGCGGATGTTAATGAATAACCTTCACCCTGACGTCGCCGAGAAACCACAGGAACTGGTGGTCTATGGAGGAATTGGTCGAGCTGCTCGTGATTGGGAGAGCTATGATCGGATTATTGATGTGCTGCAGCGTTTGACAGACGAGCAAACGCTACTGGTTCAATCGGGTAAGCCAGTAGGGGTGTTTACCACGCATGCGAATGCACCGCGGGTACTCATCGCCAACTCTAACCTAGTTCCAGCGTGGGCCAATTGGGAACATTTTAATGAGCTCGATAAGAAGGGACTTGCCATGTATGGGCAGATGACAGCGGGGTCATGGATTTATATTGGCTCACAGGGCATCGTCCAAGGTACCTACGAGACCTTCGTCGCGATGGCAAAGCAGCACTTCAATGGTATCGCTACTGGGCGATGGATCCTTACCGGCGGTCTAGGCGGTATGGGTGGTGCTCAGCCACTTGCCGCTACCATGGCTGGGTTCTCGATGCTTGCGGTAGAAGTGGATCAGGAACGCATCGACTTTCGTCTTCGTACCGGTTATCTGGACGAACAGGCTGACAACCTAAGCGATGCTTTACAGCGTCTCGAACAGGCTAAGCTAGCGGGTAGGGCAATCAGTATTGGGCTTTGTGCTAACGCAGCCGATATCTACCCACAGCTGCTCGAGCAGGGTGTTATTCCAGACGTAGTTACCGATCAGACCTCGGCACATGACCCGCTAAATGGCTACTTGCCACAGGGCTGGAGCCTGACCGAGGCCGTAGCTAAACGCCTTGAGGACGAAGCGGCGGTGGTGCTTGCGGCCAAGCGGTCGATGGCGGTGCAGGTGGAGGCAATGCTCGGATTCCAGCAAGCTGGCTCGGCAGTCGTTGACTACGGTAATAATATCCGCCAAATGGCCAAAGATATGGGAGTGGCAGCGGCCTTTGATTTTCCTGGATTCGTGCCAGCCTATATTCGCCCATTATTCTGTGAGGGGATTGGTCCGTTCCGTTGGGTTGCGCTGTCGGGAAATCCAGAGGATATCTACAAGACCGATGCCAAGGTTAAAGAACTGATTCCCGATGACCCGCATCTTCACAATTGGTTAGACATGGCGCGTGAGCGCATTAATTTCCAGGGGCTACCGGCGAGAATCTGTTGGGTTGGCTTGAAGGATCGTGCGCGCTTAGCTGCCGCGTTTAATCAAATGGTCGCCGACGGCGAGCTTGAGGCTCCGATTGTTATTGGTCGTGATCACTTAGATTCGGGATCGGTAGCTAGCCCCAACCGAGAAACTGAAGCCATGATAGATGGCAGCGATGCAGTCTCAGATTGGCCCCTTCTTAATGCGCTGTTGAATACGGCATCCGGTGCAACGTGGGTTTCCTTGCATCACGGCGGAGGTGTAGGTATGGGCTACTCCCAGCATTCCGGTGTGGTGATTGTCTGTGACGGCACCGACGAAGCTGCCGAGCGAGTAAAACGCGTACTGTGGAATGATCCAGCAACGGGGGTCATGCGCCATGCGGATGCGGGATACGATATCGCCAAGCAATGTGCCCGCGAACAGGGCCTCGATTTACCAATGTTAGGGGGGCTATAAGATGCAGGAATTTCTAATCACTCCCGGCGAATTGACGTTATCCGATTTACGCTTTATAGCTCGCAATCGCGTGCAGATTAAATTAGCCGAAAGCTGCTTTGCCGCAGTAAATGCGTCGGCTGACGCAGTGCAGCGCGTCATCACTGAGGGGCGAACCGTGTATGGTGTTAATACCGGTTTCGGGTTGCTGGCTAACACTACTATCGCCGAGGAAGATCTTGAACTGCTCCAGCGCTCAATCGTGCTGTCGCATGCCGCAGGCGTTGGCAATCTAATGGCCCCGGAAATGGTTCGTCTCTTGATGGTGCTTAAGATCAACTCGCTAGCACGCGGTTTCTCAGGTATTCGCCTACAGGTAATCCAAGCTTTAATGCAACTGGTGAATCACGAGGTTTATCCAGCCATTCCAGAGAAGGGGTCGGTTGGCGCCTCAGGTGATCTAGCGCCACTGGCTCATATGAGTATTGTTCTGTTGGGCGAAGGTGAGGTTATTGTTGATGGCGAACGTCTACCAGCGAAGGACGGTCTGGTATTGGCTGGCCTCAAACCAATCAGCCTAGCACCTAAAGAGGGGCTGGCATTGCTCAACGGTACGCAAGCATCAACCGCGTTTGCATTAATGGGGTTATTTGGGGCCGAAGATAACTTTGCTGCAGCGATGGTTACCGGTGCAATGTGCGTAGAGGCCGCTATGGGCTCCCGTAGGCCCTTTGATGAACGCATACATCTGGCACGTGGCCATGAGGCACAAATCGCTACAGCGGCAATATATCGCCGTCTTTTGGGTGCTAGTGAGCTGGGCGAGGCACATATCGACTGTCAAAAGGTTCAGGATCCATACTCGCTTCGCTGTCAACCACAGGTGATGGGGGCGTGTCTTCAACAGCTAGAAAATGCTGCCAAGATCTTGCATGTAGAGGCGAATGGAGTCTCCGATAATCCGCTAGTATTTGCCGAGGATGATGAATTTATTTCTGGCGGTAATTTCCACGCCGAACCGGTAGCCATGGCTGCCGATAATATCGCGCTCGCGATTGCAGAAATCGGCGCGCTGTCCGAGCGTAGGATGGCGTTATTGATCGATTCTAATTTATCTGGCTTGCCGCCGTTCTTGGTAGACAATGGCGGTGTTAACTCTGGGTTCATGATAGCGCAGGTCACGGCAGCCGCCTTGGCGAGCGAAAATAAAAGCTTAGCTCACCCATCGTCAGTGGATTCGCTGCCAACCTCGGCGAACCAAGAGGACCACGTTTCAATGGCGACCTATGCGGGACGCAGGCTTAGAGACATGAATACGAATACGGCAGGTATCTTGGCGGTAGAGCTACTTTCCGTTGCTCAGGGCTTAGACTTTAGAGCGCCACTCAAAAGTAGTGAGCAGATTGAGGCGGGAAAGGCGTTACTGCGTAATGTGGTTCCCTTCTACGATAAGGATCGATACTTTGCTCCCGATATTGCTGACGCTCAGACCTTGATCGAAACGGGAGCCTATCTGCCATTTTTGGAGGGGAAAATTTTTAGCTCGCTGGCTTAAGTAGTGATCTGCCCGCAGAGTTCGTTAGGCTGTGCAACAATTCACTGAATTTGGTTTATAATCTGGCTAATAGCTGGCGCAAAATTATCATTGCGCCAGCGCAATTATTTGGCACTAGAAATCTCCAGAAATAAGGAAAAACCATGCAGATCCCTGTAGTTGACTATCGGTCAGCAGACGCTCCTCAACGTTTTGTGGAATCACTGAGAGAAACGGGCTTCGGTGTCCTAGTAAACCATCCCATTAGTAAGCAGCTAGTCCAGTCCATCTATGATCGTTGGTACGAATTCTTTTTGAGCGATGATAAGTTCAACTACGAATTTGATCCTGAGAAGCAGGATGGCTATTTCTCTAAAGTAATTTCGGAAACCGCAAAGGGCGCACGGAAGAAGGATCTCAAGGAATACTATCATGTCTATCCATGGGGCAGAATTCCAGTGGATTTGAGTGATGAAATCCTTTCCTACTATGAGCAGGCATCGGAACTGGCTGCAGAGCTTTTGAATTGGGTGGAGGAAAATTCTCCGACTGAGGTCGCTGATAGGTATCTAGAGCCACTGGCAACAATGATTAAAGATACTCCAAATACGCTGCTTCGAGTGCTGCATTACCCGCCGCTGTCTGGCGATGAAGAACCAGATGCTATCAGGGCTGCTGCACACGAAGACATCAATCTATTAACTATTCTTCCAGCCGCCAATGAGCCTGGTCTTCAGGTGCTAACGAAGGAGAGTGAGTGGCTAGACGTTCCTTGCGAGTTTGGCTACCTGGTAATTAACATTGGCGATATGCTGCAAGAGGCCTCGGGGGGTTACTTCCCGTCAACCACTCATCGAGTGGTTAATCCGGTTGGTGAAGCGGCTACACAGTCGCGTATATCTCTACCTCTGTTCTTACATCCCAGAGCGGAAGTGAAGTTATCAGAGCGTTACACTCAGGCTAGTTATTTGCTTGAGCGGTTAAGAGAGTTAGGGGTTAAGTCTTAGAAATAAATGGGACGTCTTTTAGTTTTGATATGGATCGGTGTAATAGTTGATTAGTGTTTTTCGCCACCGGAGGCTGAGACTAGGTTCCGTCTCCAGTGACGAAGAAAATAGTTGGCTACGATAGGGCCATAAAGAAGCCAGCAAGTGTTGCACTCATCAAGTTCGCTAAGGTTGCTGCAGTAACCGCAAGGAGTCCAAGCTTTGCGATTTCATGACGACGTGAAGGCGCCATGCCGCCAATACCGCCAACGAGAATCGCAATACTGGAGAAGTTCGCGAAACCACACAGTGCGAAGGTAACAATCACTTGGGTATTCAGACTAAGCGTTTCTTTCACCTGAGCGAATTCGAGATAGGCAACGAATTCGTTGATGACAATTTTCTGACCGATAAAGCTACCGGCAATCGCGGCTTCATCCCAGGGTACACCCAGTAGCCAAGTCACGGGCTGAAATAACTTGCCTAAGAGATAGTCCATGCTAAGCGTGTCGATGGCTAAGAAATTCGCCACCCCTGTCACGTCTCCGAACCATCCCAAAAATCCGTTTAGCAACGCAATGAGAGAGACGAAGGCGAGTACCATCGCGCCAACATTCGCGGCTAATTTAAGACCGCTCGCAGCACCCGATGCTGCCGCATCGATAACATTAACCGGTCCGTCTTCCTGTTGCTCTAGTTCCGCCAAACTTTCCTTTGGCGTTTCAACTTCTGGAAGGATAAGTTTTGCCATCAAGAGGCTACCCGGGGCCGCCATGAAGCTCGCCGCGATTAAAAACTTAAGTTCAATGCCTACTGCCAGCAAGCCAGCAATAATAGATCCCGCTACCGTTGAGAGGCCGCCCACCATCACCGCAAAGAGCTCAGAGCGAGTCATGGTAGGTAGGAACGGCTTTACTAGGAGAGGTGCTTCGGTCTGCCCAACGAAGATATTCGCGGCAGCGGATAGGGACTCAGGACGACTGGTTTTAGTGATCCGTTGAAGTGCACCACCAAGGATGCGAATAACCCATTCCATCAGACCAATATAATAGAGAACGGCAATAAGTGATGAGATGAAGATAATCATCGGTAGCACCATGAAGGCAAAGACGAAGCCGATGCTTCCGCCGCCTCCCGATGCAATTTCAGGGCCAAAGATAAAACTGATCCCCTCAGTACCGTAGGCAATGACATTACTTACTCCACTTGAGAGTGCGAACAGCAGGTCTTTACCCGGTTCCCACCACAGGACCATAGCCCCAATGGAAAATTGCAGGAGGAACGCGCAGACCACTGTCCGGTAATTGATACTCTTCTTATGTTTAGAGAGGCTGTAAGCCACCGCTAACAGGAAAATAATACCTACGATTGAGCGTAAAAATGTCAGATCCATTGAGGGTTCTCTCTGAGAAAGTTTCCGCTAGTTTAAACCACCTACTGAGGGTGGCAATACAACAGTGAAATAAAATCACTTGCTTTGAGGTTATTCTTCGCTAATATGTAATGAAATTACACGAGGTGTTATTACTGTGTCTGAATTACAAGTTCAAATGGAAGCATCACTTGCTAGCCTATCAACCGCTGAACGGGCAGTTGCGGAAGTGATCTTGGCGGATGTGATATCGGCGACGCGAATTAGTACCGCTGAATTAGCAGCGAAGGCCCAGGTTAGCCCGCCAACCGTTGGCAGATTGGCAAAGCGTTTAGGTTGCGATGGATTTCCTGACCTAAAACTCAAGCTAGCGTCATCGGTTGCGGTTGATGCCCAGTTTAGTGGCGGGGCAGTGGATGATAGCTCGGATAATGACATTGTGCATGGATTGATTCGTCAGGCTAAGGCGGATTTAGATGCGCTCCCAGCAGCCGTTAACTCGGTGGACATGAACGCGGTTGAACATGCGCTGAATCAGGCTAATCGATTGGAGTTCTACGGAATAGGGGCTTCAGCGGCGGTAGCGGCGGATGCTCAGCATCGCTTTTTTCGTATGGGTGTATCGGCGGTTTATTACGAAGATATCTTGAAGCAACGCATGGCAGCCGTCGCGGCAGACGATACGGTTTGTATTGTGTTGTTCTCATTTACCGGGCGCACTTCGCTAACTATAGAGGTAGCTGAACTAGCTAAGCAGTCTAACGCTACAGTGATTGCGGTTACTCGCGCGGGAAGTTCCTTGGCAAAGGTAGCCGATTTCGTTCTGCCTATTCGCTCAACCGAAAACACTGAACTAGTGACTCCAATGAGTTCAAGATTACTCATGATGATGTGGGTGGATCTGCTCTCTACGGCAATCTATAGATTGCGTGGTGAGAGCGCAAAATCAACGTACCAGCGAGTTAAAAAGAGCCTCGCCGATACTCGAAGATAGCTGTCATCAAATAATTAATAAAGGTAGTAAAATGATTAAAGTTGCAATTAACGGTTTTGGACGTATTGGTCGCATGGTTACCCGAGCGCTTTACGAGTCAGGCGCTAACGAAAAGATTCAGTTGGTCGCTATTAACGATCTCATGTCCAACGAGCATCGCGCGCATTTATTGAACTTCGACACCGTTCATGGTGTGTTTCCGGAATCCGTTGCGCTGGATGGCGATCAACTATCAATTGGCGGAGATTCAATTACTTTGATATCTCAGGCCGACCCAAGCAAGTTACCGTGGGCAGAACTTAACGTGGATATTGTATTGGAATGTACCGGAAGGTTTAACTCTAAGGATGCTTCGTCAGTTCATTTAGCAGCCGGCGCTAAGAAAGTGCTTTGTAGTGCTCCCGTGGCAGATGCCGATAAGACTATTGTTTTCGGTGTCAACGACGATACTTTGTCAGCATCTGACACCGTTGTGTCAAACGCTTCGTGTACTACTAACTGTCTAGCACCGGTCGCACAGGCGCTTCATAAGGCGCTCAATATTGTGCAGGGTAATATGACAACGGTACACGCCTACACGGCTGATCAAATGTTGATGGATGGCCCTCATTCAGATATGTATCGAGCTCGCGCAGCAGCTCACAATATGGTGCCCACCAAAACTGGTGCTGCGGCCGCAGTGGGGCTTGTCCTTCCTGCGCTTCAGGGAAAGTTGGACGGCATGGCAGTTCGCGTGCCAACGGCTAACGTATCCCTAGTTGATTTAACTGTCCTAGTGGAAAAAGATACCACTGTAGAGGTCGTGAATGAGATTCTTCGCCTGCGAGCCGAGCAGTCACCGGGCGTTGTGGGTTTTAACCAACTGCCGTTGGTTTCTAGTGATTTCAATCACAACCCAGCTAGCTCAACCATCGACGCTACTCAAACACGAGTGAATGGCAAGCTTGTCAAAGTAATGGCTTGGTATGACAACGAGTGGGGCTTCTCTAACCGAATGCTCGATACCGCTCAAGCCATGTTCAACGCTCAGTAACAGATCCCGTAAAAGGTGTAGCATCTCTACATCTGTCCTCTTCGCCGGCTTATGCCGGCATTTTTTTAGCTGCGAATAATGACGCGCTAAGGTGAAGAGCGCTAGAATAGCGCTATGAATAAATCTCTCCCTATATTGCCGTCGGTTTGGGCTCCTCTCCTTGGTGACGTCTGGTCACAATTGATCCTTGATCATGGAGATGAGTTGACGCGTTTGGACCTAGCGCCGCCAGCGGTGCAGTGGTTTAGAATTCTGGAACACCTTGCCCCGGAAGAGGTTAAGGTAGTGATTCTGGGTCAGGACCCGTATCACGGCGAAGGTCAGGCGGAAGGACTGAGTTTTTCGGTACCGTTTGAGCAAAAGATTCCACCATCACTGAAGAATATTCTGAAAGAACTTGCACAGGATCAAAAGGTAGCGCCGGTGGATCACGGGCACCTGATTGAATGGGTAGACCAAGGCGTTATGTTGCTCAACGCTTCGTTGACGGTGCCGCTGGGAGAGCCTGGCGCACAGTTAAGCGTCTGGGAGGGTTTTACTGATGACATTATTCGTGTTCTTAATAAACAGCATCAGAGCATTGTGTTTATGCTTTGGGGGGCATTCGCGCAATCAAAAGTCGACCTGTTAGACAACGAGAAACACCTAGTCTTAACTGCAGCTCATCCGTCGCCACTCTCTGCGTATCGGGGCTTCTTTGGCTGCCGCCACTTTAGCCAAGCCAACAATTGGTTGGAGTCTAAAGGGCGAACAGCCATTAACTGGCAGCTATCACCCATCAATCGGTCGCTGTTTTAGCCAGGGCTTGTTCGGTAAACAAGGCGACTCGCTCACGTAAATTTTTGGCGTCAATAGTTTCCAGCTGCTTGTTATGCACTAAGCGCTTTCCCGCTACCCAGACATCGGTGACACGATGGCCAACTTGTGAATACACCAGCTCTGCAATCAGATTAAAGCAGGGCTGTAAATCAATCTCGCTCATATCGATGGCGATGATGTCAGCTGATTTACCCTTCTCTAGGGTACCGCAGACTTCGTCAATACCAAGCGCTTTAGCACCGTTGATGGTCGCCATCTGAAGAGCACTTTGAGCGGAGATCGCTTCAGGATTCTGGTGTTTAATTTTCGCCGTCAGTGCGGTGTATTGCAGTTCGCTAAACATATCCAGGGCATTGTTACTTGCCGCCCCATCGGTACCAATGGCGACGTTGATTCCGGCATCTAAAAGCGTTTGCGTTGGGCACATACCCGACGCGAGCTTGAGGTTCGAGCGAGGGCAGGTGAGAACGGATGCGCCCAGCTCAGCAACGGCTTGGATGTCCGCATCGTTTAGGGCGGTCATATGAACTAGCTGAGAGCTAGCGTTAATGAAATGATTATCGATAAGGCGATTAAGCGGGCGAACTCCACTGTTATTTACCGCGTCATCAACCTCCTGTTGAGTTTCGTGCAAATGAACCTGCAGCGGAATCTTGAATTCGTCAGCGAAAGACTTGGCTTTTGCAAAGTTCTCGTCGTTAACCGTATATGGCGCATGCGGAGCGATAGCAAAACTGATTAGCTCATGATCTTTAAGGTCTTCCGCCATACTGCGTGCTTTACTCAGGTAGTCATCAGGACCAGAGCCCCAGTTACAGGGGAAATCGAAGATTGTAGCGGCGATTTGTGCGCGCATACCCACTCTATCAACAGCCTCGGCGGCAGCATCGGGGAAGAAATACATATCTGAGAAACAGGTGGTGCCCGTCATCAACATTTCGGCCATGGCTAACTCCGTGCCGAGTTCCACAAACTCTGCACTGACAAACTTCGACTCAGCTGGCCAGATATGGTCATTTAGCCATGTTTGTAGCGCTAAATCGTCCGCATAGCCACGAAGAAGACTCATGGCAGCGTGACCATGAGTATTAATTAACCCAGGCATTACCAGATGATCATCGAAGAACTGCTCGTCTGCGGCGCGATAGCTGAAGGGAATTTCGTGTGACGCAACTAAATCGATTATTTTTCCCTCATCAATCACCAATGCAGTGTTGTTTTGGATGGTCATAGGCTCAATAGCAAGAAGGTGCTTAAAGTGCAGTATGGTGTCAACGAATTGTACGCTCATGTTGATTTCCTTATTTTGATAACAATATTCTAGCCATACATTTGCCGAAGTGACACTGTGACAAACACTTGAGGTGTCATTAGGCTACGAAATTCAATTGCTTAATCATGAATCCGAAGTCATAATTATTTGAATACTCTGTTTCGTAATCGCATAACGAAGGGATCGTTGGCATGTTTGAATTTCGAACCGAATGGCTTGATTTGGTATCAACAGGTGCTTTTCCTCGGCTCGTGCTCAATGAATTGAGGAGAAGAGGGGTTGATGATGCTAAGTTAATGGCCGAGCTTTCCATGTCGTCAGCCGAACTTTATGACCTAGATCGACCTTGGTGTTTTAAAGAATTTAGTTCTCTAATTACCGTCGCTCAACGCGACACTGGCTTCTATCTTATATTTGATGATCCGGTTCGGGTCGCCAACCACTTAGCGGTTGGTAAAGTTTGTCTTGGGGCTCACTTAGCTGAGAATTTCCAAGGAGCGGTGAAATTTCTCACTGCTAGTACCGCTACCAGTCAACGATACGTTAGTCTGTCGCTGAGCGAATCCAACAACGATGTAGACCTCGTGTTAAATCCAAACTTGGACCTTGGACAAATTGCCGGCTTCATACAGTTTTTTGTGCTCGTCACGACAGCTCAGATGTTGCGATTTCTATCCGTTGGCTCCCCTGATACGTTTTCACTCAACTTGGCCAGTACTGTTAGCGGTGACGTTAGTGAATTAAGAGCTAAGTGTCAGCAGGGTGGTATCCGTTTTAGTGGTGCCAGAACTTTTATTCGCTTCCCAAAGACCTTGAATACTTTCATGATGCCCAACCGCGAAGAGAAAAAGTTAGCACTCGCTAAGAGAGTGTATGACGTTGCGGTGCAATTACCCTATTGTCAGATGACCTGGGGAGAGAGGACTCGGGTGGTACTATTGGCTTCGGACCTTAATTGTTCCGGACAGGACGCGGCAATGTCGCTTGGGGTGTCTGCTAAAACCTTGACCAGCTATCTAGCGAAGGAGGGTTTAAGTTTTAGTGAGCTTAAAGTCATGATGAAGGCTGAGCGTGATATCCTTGAAGGTCGCTGCGCTACTAAGGCTTAACGCATTCATTTCATTCGGCGATGATAGCTGGCGTCAGCAATAGCAATTATAAGACGTTGATGGTTAAGCGGCGATGCAGAGCCATGGCTAATAGGATAATTGCGCCACCCATCGCCAGTCTTATTAAGTCTACGTCTTTGCCCCAAAATAAGAGGTTAACCACTAGTCCAAGAGGAATCACGGCATTATTCATAATCGCTAGGGTTCCCGTGTCGGTGATTGCTGCTCCTCGGTTCCACCAGAAATAGCCAAGTCCCGAAGCCACCACCCCAAGCCAGATTAAGATACCGATTTGGCTATTCGTTATCCCGGTTGGCCATTCACCGAATAGCATCATCGCGATGAGGGTAATCAGTGTGGCGCCAAGGAAGAAGTAGCGCTGTTGCTCGGGTAGTAGGCAACTTGGCTCCGTCATTGCGAGCCGCTTGAAAGCGACCTGTCCAAACGCAAAGCAGAGATTAGCGCCTTGAAGCACTAGGAATCCCAACCAATAGTCTCCACCGAGTGATTGTTGTCGAATGACTAACGCACCAAGCACCGCTATAACCGCTACGAGTAATACGCTAGGGCGAAATCGCTTGGTGAGTGCATCATCGATCAGGGTGACGTAAATGGGGGTTAGGATGGTAAATAAGAGTACGAGTGGGACACTGAGTAAGGTGAAGGCTTGAAAATAGCAGACATACATCAAACCTAACTGTATTGCGCCGATTAACGTGAGCTTCAAACTCAATAGATTCGCTACGAAGGGTTTACGCAAAAGAAGAACAAACGTTAGTAGCGCGAGCAGTGAGCGAATGAATGCAGCGGTATAACTATTAACCGAACCGGCGAGAAACTCGCCGATTAGGCTAAAGGAGAAGGCCCACAGAATAGTGGTTACAAGCAAATACTTCATGAACCCTTGCTCGTGTTAAGTCGGCTTATTGTTCGGCGATGTTCTTATAGAGCGAAGGATCGTCCATGATACAGGCAGTAGTTGTATAAACGACGTCCGTTGAGCTGTTCAGGGCGGTTTCTAATGAATCCTGAAGTACCGAAATAACAAAGCCAATAGCTACTATCTGCATCGAAATTTCGTTGTCGATACCAAATAGGGAGCAGGCAAGTGGGATTAGCAGTAATGATCCGCCGGCGACCCCCGAGGCTCCGCATGCACTTACCGCGGCAACGATACAGAGTAATAGGGCTGAGGCGAAGTCCACCTGGATACCTAAAGTCGCCGTAGCGGCCAGCGTAAGCGTCGTAATAGTAATTGCTGCCCCCGCCATATTCACCGTAGCGCCAAGAGGAATAGAGACTGCATAGGTGTCCTCTGGTAAACCGTAGCGCTTACAGAGATTCATATTCACCGGAATGTTCGCGGCAGAAGAGCGGGTGAAAAATGCCGGTAGGCCACTAGCAAGCAAAGTAGGGAAGATGATTGGGTAAGGGTTGCGACCAATCACCAAGAAGACAATCAAAGGGTTAACCACTAGCGCCATAACCAACATACAGCTGACCAGCACTACGAGCAGATGCCCGTAATTAATCATCGCCTCAAAACCGGTGTTAGCAATGGAATACGCCACCAAGCCGAGAATACCAATGGGAGCGAAGGCAATAACAATACGAACTACGCGAGTAATGGCGTCGGCTAGGTCGGAAAGGGATTGCTTAGTGGTATCACTGGACTTTTGGAGCCCTAAGCCAAGTAGAACAGCCCACGTCAGAATTCCGATGTAGTTAGCGGATAAAAGCGCGTCAATAGGGTTGGCAACGATGTTGAAAATTAAGGTATTCAAAACCCCACCAATACCCGAGGGCGGCGTGATACTTGTATCGCCCACAAACAGCACGAGTTCAGACGGAAATAATGTACTAGCGGTCAGAGCAATCACAGCGGCGGTGACGGTGCCCACGCCGTACAGCACTAAGAGTGCTCGAATGCTCGTTTTCTTGCCAGGTTGATGGTTGGCAATTGCTGAGCAAACCAGTATGAACACTAAGATAGGGGCAACAGCCTTTAAACCGCCAACGAATAGATCGCCGAGCAGGCCTAGAGACATTGCGCTGGATGGGGCCAGCAGTCCAATGGCGGCACCGATAACCAGGCCGATAAAAATCTGCAGGATGAGGCTACTAGTTTGCCATAGGCGAACAAGAGGTTGAAATACGGCAAGCATCGGCGGTCACTACCTTAAAATTAGCTATTTAGATGGTTCCAAGAGTAACGGTTCACCAAGCAGATAACAATACGGCGGGTAGTTAATATTACATGGAAGGGGTGCCCACAATAGTTGTTTTTATATTCGATGTTATATATATTAAACAAACGTTATTTTATAAAGAGGTTGTTATGGCTGGTCAAGGTTCAACAGGAAACGTACTTGCGGCAATTTGTAGTGTGATAATTCCCGGTTTGGGGCAGCTAGTTCAAGGGCGCTTATTAGCCGCAATAATCCAATTTGGTTTAGCGGCATTACTGTGGTTAGTGCTACTTGGTTGGATTGTACATATCTACAGCATCGTTGACGCGGCTAGATTCAAGTCCTGCTAGTTGTTGCTCTGGCAAGTTATTCAAAACTCCGCGCAAAATACGTTAGGCTATAGTGAAATGAGAGAGGATTTCTTATGACATTAATGCAGCGTGTTCTACTTTTAGTTTCCACGGTTGGCAATCTAGCGGCGGCAGCTATTGCCGCTGCTTTCGACAGTTATTTTCTGTTGATTGTCACGCTAAGCTACTCCGCGATTGGCTGTTATGACGTGATGCTTAATCGTCATACCATCACGACCCTCTACCCAGTGGTGGCGCACATTCGCTTCATCCTTGAGTCCTTCCATGATGAGATTCATCAATACTTCATTGCATCGAATACGGAAGAAAAGCCCTTTAACAGGGAGCAACGAAATACTGTCTATCGGCGTGCCAAGCGCCTAAATGATGCCAAAGCATTTGGCACAGAACGCGACCTCTATGAGGAAAATTATCTCTCTATTGAGCACTCTATCTATCCAACTGAGGTCAGCGAGAGCGCCAAGCGCCACGTCATCGGTTCGTCGCAGTGTACCAAGCCCTATTCGGCATCAAGGCTAAATACTTCCGCAATGAGCTTTGGCTCACTCAGTGCGAATGCGATTAGTGCGCTTAACCAAGCAGCCAAGCTAGGGGGCTATTATCACAATACGGGAGAGGGCGGTATTAGCCCCTATCATAAGCATGGCGGTGATCTGGTTTGGCAAATTGGGTCGGGACTGTTCGGTTGCAGGACCAAAGACGGTGAGTTCGATGAAGGCATGTTTCAAGCATCTGCGTCTCAAGACGCGGTGAAGATGATTGAGATCAAGCTGTCTCAGGGTGCTAAACCAGGCCATGGAGGGGTACTTCCAAAGGAGAAAATTACCCAGGAAATTGCGGCGGTCAGAATGATTGCGACGGATCAGGACTGTGTTTCGCCGGCAAGGCATCCACTCGCCTCGTCACCTGAGCTACTAATGAAGAGTGTCGCTCATCTACGCGAGCTATCCGGCGGCAAACCTGTTGGTTTTAAGTTGTGCCTCGGCAAACCTAGTGAATTTATCGACTTAGTTAAGGCCATGCTGAGTACTGGAGTCGTGCCTGATTTCATTACGGTTGATGGCGCGGAGGGCGGCACCGGTGCTGCACCCGTAGAGTTCTCAAACCGTTTAGGCTACCCCGTGTCCGAGGGTATTGCTTTTGTTAATCAAGTCCTAACCGGGGCGGGATTGCGATCTGAAATATCCGTTATCGCGTCGGGAAAGACCGCAACGGGCTTTGATCTCTTATCCAAGTTGGCTTTGGGGGCAGATGTTGTCAACGCGGCACGCACAATGATGTTGGCAATGGGGTGTATTCAATCGCAAAGTTGCCACACCAATATGTGCCCAACAGGAATAGCGACTCAAGACCCTGTTAGATCAAGCGCGTTGAATCCAGCTAGTAAGTCGCTAAGAATTGCTAATTTTCAAGCGGCGAGTTGCCACCACTTTTTTGAGCTAGTAGGCGCCATGGGGCTTAATGATCCTGGGCAACTGCGGCCATGGATGATCAAACGTCGTAACGGCGATGGAATTATCAGTGACTGTATTGAGGCAGATGAGTTGCTTTCGGAAGGTCAGTTACTAACTGATGATATACCAGACTACTGGCGAAAGCTGTGGCTACATGACGTCGCGTAACGCGAACAAAAAAACCGAAGGTGTTAGCTTCGGTTTTTTTGTTTTAATGGGAAGCTGGAATAGCTCAGCTGAGGCGTTTACTCAGCGTTGTGATAAACCCGTTGGACATCGTCTAAGTCATCTAGCATTGCGATGAATTTATCGAACATCGGCTTATCTTCTTCACTAATCTCGGTGGTAGTCTGCGGGATGAACTGAATTTCAGCCATTTCGAAGTCAATTTCTCCGAATACATCCTGTAGCGCCTGCTTAGCTTTGAAAAAGTCTGTCTGTGGTGCAAAGACGTTAATCATCTCTGCGTCCTGCTCAATGTCCGTGACGTCCACGTCAGCCATCATTAGTGCTTCGAGTACGGCATCCTCATCATCGTGTTTGAACGAGAAGATGGCGCTGTGATCAAACATATGGCTGACACTACCCTGAGTGCCAATCTTTGTCTTAGTTTTGGTGAAGCACTGGCGAACGTCGCCGAAAGTACGGTTTGGATTATCGGTTAGGCAATCTACGATCACCATGCAGTTGCCTGGACCAAAGCCTTCATAGCGAGCGCGATCGAAATTTTCGCCACCGCCGCCTTCAGCTTTTTTCAGAGCCTTATCGATAACATGTGACGGGACCTGATCCTTTTTTGCGCGATCAATTAATCCGCGAAGGCTTAGGTTGCCGTCGGGATCGCTGCCGCCTTGCTTAGCAACAACGTAAATTTCACGTCCGTATTTACTATAAACCTTTGATTTAGCGTCAGATGTTTTTGCAATCGACTCTTTACGGTTTTGGAATGCTCTGCCCATGATCAACTCTCGAGTTTTTTTAGTTAGGTTGATTTTAAAGAATGTCGGCGCGAATGCCAAACTATCTTATCAAGCAAAAAAAAGGCCGTCGTAAAACGACGGCCTTTTTAAATATGGTAGCAAGAGGCGGACTTGAACCGCCGACCCCAGCATTATGAGTGCTGTGCTCTAACCAGCTGAGCTACCTTGCCTTAACGAAGCGGAATTATAAGGATGGGCTGCTGAGTGTCAACCATTTTTTAGGAAAAATCTAAACAAAATCAATCCCTTATGTAATTGCTGCTGTTTTGTGCCGTTTCTCGTCCGAGATTGTCTCAATTAGATGAGGGTTTGATAACTGAAGTACGAATGGTGGCCGTAGCAACTATGGGATAGACACAGACTATATTCTAGAATTTGTTAGGCGTTGAAAAGCGTCAGATATTGACAGAAAAAGTGGCTGGGGTGGTAGGGCTCGAACCTACGCATGACGGGATCAAAACCCGTTGCCTTACCACTTGGCTACACCCCAAGGAAGAAAGAGAAATTGGCTGGGGTGGTAGGGCTCGAACCTACGCATGACGGGATCAAAACCCGTTGCCTTACCACTTGGCTACACCCCAATTTCTCATCGCTTAAGGTCATTGCCCTAAGTCGATGCGAATTATAAACATGCTGTTTAAATTGTAAAGGGAAAAGGTGAAAAAATTAGTTAATTCAGTAGCTTAGCGGGGGAAGGTACCTGCTAAGCTACCAGTCAGCTCAAACTCGGCCGTGATTAGACGTTAAAGCGGAAGTGAATAACGTCGCCATCGGCAACGATGTATTCTTTCCCTTCCAAACGCCACTTACCGGCCTCTTTAGATCCCGCCTCACCGTTGTGCTCGATGTAGTTGTCGTAACCAATCACTTCAGCGCGAATAAAGCCCTTTTCGAAGTCTGTGTGGATCTTTCCTGCAGCCTGAGGTGCGGTGGCGCCAATTGGGATAGTCCAAGCGCGGACTTCCTTAACGCCAGCGGTGAAATAGGTGTGTAGGCCTAGCAGGTCGTATCCGGCGCGAATTACGCGATCCAAACCAGCCTCGTCCCAACCAAGCTCGGATAGGAATTCAGCCTTCTCGTCGTCCTCAAGCTCGGCAATCTCAGCTTCCATCTTATTACAAATAACCACTAACTCGGCGCGCTCTTCGCTCGCAATAGTTCGAACCACTTCAAGATGAGGGTTATTCTCGAAGCCTTCTTCATCGACGTTAGCGATGTACATGGTAGGCTTTAAGGTCAGGAAGTTAAAATGCTTAACCGCCTTCAGGTCGTCTTCGCTTAGGTCTAAGCTGCGAAGGGGTTTTGCTTCGTTAAGATGGGGGATAAGTCGCTCGAGAATCGCTACCAGTTTAATCGCATCGGCGTCGCGGCCTTTTGCAAGTTTCTGATTGCGCTGTATTGCTTTTTCACAACTTTCCAAGTCCGCAAGTGCCAGCTCGGTATTGATTACCTCAATATCAGCAGCGGGATTAATCGCGTTGGCAACGTGGATGACGTTGTCGTCATCGAAGCAGCGAACAACGTGAGCAATGGCATCGGTATCACGAATGTTACCGAGGAATTTGTTGCCAAGGCCTTCGCCCTTTGATGCGCCAGCTACCAGGCCCGCAATATCAACGAATTCCATAGTGGTTGGTACAATGCGCTCCGGTCCAACGATTGCGGTAATTGCGTCGACACGTGGGTCCGGTACAGGGACCACACCAGCGTTCGGCTCAATGGTACAAAACGGGAAGTTTTCGGCGTCGATACCCGCTTTTGTTAACGCATTAAAGAGCGTTGATTTACCCACGTTCGGTAGGCCTACAATTCCGCAATTAAAACCCATGGTTATGCTTCCGTATCAATTCTGTGTGTGAAGTTTGAGCATTGCTTGGTCAAGATCACCTGAGGCAATAGGCTCAATACATTGTAGTGTACGATCAATGGACTGATCGATACTAATCCGGTCGTCCGCGCTGGGGCGAGTTAACACATAGTTAGCAACCTGTTTCGCAGAGCCAGGATGGCCGATGCCAATGCGCAGACGGATAAAGTTCTTGTTATTAGCGAGGGAGGAAATAATGTCTCGAAGCCCATTATGACCACCATGGCCGCCACCTTTCTTCAGTTTTGCGATACCTGGCCCAAGATCGAGCTCGTCATGAGCGACTAGGATTTGCTCAGGTTCGATTTTAAAGAAGTTTGCGATCGCCGCTACCGATTGGCCAGAGCGATTCATAAAGGTGGTTGGAATTAGGAGGCGAACGTCTCGGCCAGCGATCGTGATTCTTGCCGCAAGACCATGAAAACGAGATTCAGAAACAAGTGACGCGCCATATAGGCGCGCCAACTCGTTGACGAAGTCGGCGCCAGCATTATGTCGAGTGCCCTCGTATTGGCTGCCTGGATTAGCAAGACCTACGATGAGTTTAATATTCGACAAAACTAGCGCTCCCTTCAGCGGAGGAATTACTCAGCCGCGTCTTCTTCGTCAGCAGCTTCAGCAGAATCGTCTGCTGCAGCACCCTTAGGCTTCTTAATAGTAAGAATTGCTAAGTCATGGTCTGCACCGTGGCTAAGGGCAACACTTTCAACGCCTTTCGGAAGAATAACGTCAGAAATGTGTAGCGTATCACCAGCGCCAACTTCAAGAAGGTCAACTTCGATGAACTCAGGGAGATCCTTCGGAAGTGTGCTGACTTCTAGCTCGTTTAGCTGAGTGATAACAGAACCACCTTCTAACTTAACGCCTTTTGAAGACTCAGCGTTTAGGAAGTGAAGTGGAACTTTCACATTGATCTTTTCTTTCGCAGAAACGCGCAAGAAATCAGCGTGAACGATGATTGGCTTAGCCGGGTGGCGCTGTAGGTCTTTTAGGATAACCTTTTCAGACTTACGACCAATCTTAATCGTAACGATGTGGCTGTAGAAAGCCTCATCTTCAAGTGCACGAGCTAGATCTTTGTGTGGTAGTGAGATAGTTAAAGGCTCTTTGTCGCCACCGTAAACGATAGCTGGAACTTGGCCTTCCAAGCGACGCAGGCGGCGGCTCGCACCTTTCCCCATGTTGTCACGGACTTCAGCCTTCAATGTGTAATCAGTCATTTATAACTCCTTAAAAATACAAAACCATCGCACACCCGCGACCAGGCTTATTGCGATGGTGTAAACCAATTCAACTGGTGTCGAATTAGTATTTGAGCGGCAATGAACCACTCAAATTTGGGTCAATCAGTCGAACAATGCGCTGATTGATTCCTCGTTGCTGATGCGACGAACGGATTCGGCTAACATCGGCGCGAGGGATAATACACGAATCTTCTTACAATTGCGCGCATCTTCTGAGAGCGGGATTGTATCGTTAACGATCAATTCGTCAAGCTCAGAATTATTTAGGTTATCAATCGCAGGACCAGACAGTACTGGGTGTGTGCAATAGGCGACAACTTTTGCTGCGCCACGCTTCTTCAGCGCCGATGCTGCGCTACAGAGGGTACCAGCTGTATCAACGATATCATCGACCATGATGCAGGTACGACCATCGACTTCACCGATAATGTTCATAACTTCAGCAACGTTGGCGCGAGGGCGGCGTTTGTCAATAATTGCTAGATCGGTGTCTAACTTCTTGGCAACAGCACGCGCGCGAACAACACCGCCGATGTCAGGAGAAACTGCGATAGGATTATCGTAGTGCTGCTCGATGATATCCTGAAGTTGGCGAACGCTGCCGTAGCAGTTATCAACGGCGACATCGAAGAAGCCTTGAATCTGTTCTGCGTGAAGGTCAACAGTAAGTACGCGGTCAACACCAACGCCTACTAGCATATCTGCAACAACCTTCGCGGAGATCGCGACACGCGCTGAGCGTACGCGACGATCTTGACGGGCATAACCAAAGTAGGGAACTACAGCGGTAATCCGCTGAGCAGAAGCTCTACGGAGGGCGTCAACCATTACGATTAACTCCATAAGGTTGTCGTTCGCTGGGCGACAGGTTGGTTGAATAATGAAAACGTCTTGACCTCGCACGTTCTCTTTAATCTCTACCATTACTTCGCCATCTGAGAAGGAGCCTACTGACGCCTTGCCAAGTGGAATGTGAAGTTCATCGCATACTTTTTTTGCTAATTCCGGGTTTGCATTCCCGGTAAATACCATTAGGTTAGCCACTGATATCGCCCTTGTTTGTTGAAGTCATTCAATCTGCGTTGTCGGTCTCGTAAAGAGATGGCTGGGGTGGTAGGGCTCGAACCTACGCATGACGGGATCAAAACCCGTTGCCTTACCACTTGGCTACACCCCAGTGTAAAAAACTAACTAATTTGCTCTACAGGTGATTCATTGATCCCCTGTGCTACAAAACCGTCGCATGTTTCAGGTCGCTGGCGAAAGATTGCCTCCGCGTCCTCTCTACTTTTGAATGCTGCAAAAACGCAAGCACCTGTACCGGTTAGTCTAGCTGGCGAAAATTTGTTCAGCCACTCTATTGTACTATCAATCTCCGAGTACAGCGATCTTACGACAGGCTCGCAATCATTGCGACCACCCTGTCTCAAAACGGCCGCTACTGTACTGCTCGGGGTGTCTCTTGTCAATTCGGGATGGCTAAAAATGGCAGCTGTAGAGACCGAAACACGGGGGCGTAATACAACGTACCAATGGCATTGCGAAGGATGAGGTGTAATGCGCTCGCCGATTCCTTCAACCCATGCGCTACTGCCACGAACAAAGAAGGGCACATCGGCCCCTAATTCCAACCCAAATGCCGCGAGTTCATCGACGCTCAAGTTCAGATTCCAAAGTTTATTTAAGGCGACCAGTGTGGTGGCGGCGTTTGAGCTTCCGCCCCCTAGGCCTCCGCCCATCGGGAGCCGTTTTTGCAGCGTTATTTTGGCGCCTAGCAGGCTATTACCCGCTGATCTCTTTAGTAGTTGAGCCGCTTGAAAAACAAGGTTTTCTTCAGTTGTTACGCCTGGGACAGCTGGGCTAATAGTAACTTCTCTGGATTGCGCCTCGAATCTCATGGTGTCACCGAAATCAAGCAGTTGGAAATAGCTTTCTAATAGGTGATAGCCATCGCTACGTTGACCGATGATATGGAGGTTGAGGTTTAGCTTAGCCGGGCTGAGAACTTCTATGAACATGCTAGGCACCAAGATCCCAATTCGCAACTAAGAGGGTTATTCGCTCACCGTTCCGTTCGCAGACAATCCGATGAGGCAATATATACCCGCCTACCGGAAGGAATCTATCGAGTCTTACACGGGTGCCATCTTGAACGAAGCTTATCTGTGTAGGTGACCGCTGATAATCTGAGACGGATTGTTGGGGGTCGGGAACTCCATTTAGCCAATGAGGCCAGGCATCAATGGGAGTGGCCCATCCAAGCTGCTCAAGCATGATTAGTTCTGCTGGGCCGCTAATCAAGGTTTCGTCGCTGCGGATGCTCAAATTGCTTGCGTCGCCGCTGATCTCCGTAGCATAACTGCCAAATGGGCCACTTAAATTGATAAGGTTTGATTGGTTAAAGTATCGCCAGTTGATGGTGGCGGAACCACTTTCTTTGCCTCGGTATCCGAGTTTTCCGCTGAGTGACCAACTAGCAGGAAGTGAAGTCTCATTCAGTGGCGCAGGTGCAAAGCTCTGGCAGGCCATTAGCAGACCCGCAAGTATCAGGATAGAGACGATTTTCATTGGCCTTTAACCCAGTTGATGTTGGGGAATCGCTCCTGTGCAAAGGCGCGGACGTCATCGGCCTGCACTTGATTGCCCATCTCCTCTAGAATAACGATGAGATGTGAGAGAATCTCGGGGTGGACGAGAAGTTGACTGGCGCGGTTAACGTTATCATAGGCCAGGTCAAGGTTTCCCTGAAGATAATAAAGCCAGCCTAGGCTGTCTAAGTAGGCTGGATTCTCAGGCTCGGCGGTAAGCGCAAGGAGTAGTTGGTGCTCGGCCTCATCAAGGCGGGCTTCCCTAGAAATCCAGCTGTAAGCTAGATTGTTGCGCACTAGATGAGCTTCCGGGTTGTGAGTCAGAAAGTCCTCGTAGTATTGCTCAAGCAGAATCTGGTCGCCGCTCCGTGTTAACAGCTCCGTCATGACTTCCAAAGCACTAAAGCTGCTTGGGCTCTCGGTAAGGATTGCTGCGGTTCTATGTTGGCAATTAAGTGGTTCAGTGCGCTGGCAAAGCTCTCTGAGCTCTAACTGAATCCAGAGTTCATTCGAGCTTGGATTGTTGCGTCGACGCTCGCTATACCAGTGCTCAACGCGAGTGCGATCGGCGTTGTTGAGCTCCATTCGTCCCAGTAGCTGAGCCACTTCGACGACTCGCTCGGGTTGCTCGATTTGTAATGCCGCAGCCAATGCTGCCTCGCTATTTTGCTCGGCAAGATAAATTTCTGCATTCAATAACAGAGCTCGTTCAGTTAATGCTGGGCGCTGTGCTAGATGATCAGCAAATTCTTTAGCTTGCAGCGTGAAACTCTGCGCAATCAACCAATTGGCCGTGTCGATAACCCAGGCAATAGTAATGTTCGGGTTGGCTAATAGCGGCCTGAAGTTTGGTTCGGCTCGGTCGCTAAAGTACTCAGTTTTCAGGCGTTGGGTCTGAATGTCTATACTTTGATGATTTTCCAGAAAGCTGTCTAATACACTCAGAGCGCGATCAACTTCACCAGCCTCCGCCAGTAGACCTGCGGTATTGGCTACCACGGCTTCATCGTCAGGGTGCTCCTCAAGGAGTTGCTCCATGAGCTCAATCGATTGTTCCGGGAAACGATAAAAGCGAGTGAGCGCGATAGCGATTGTGACTGCTGATAAATCGGGTCTAGCGGCTTTTACTGCTTTGAGTACCTCAACGAATCGCTCTTGGTTCTCTGCTGGCCAGCGCATAGCTGTTGCGCCGACCGATTGAAAGAAGGGGTTGGCGAGCGAGGGATCTTGGATTTGACTTGCGAACCGGAGTGTCTCGCCATAGTTCTGCCTGCTCAACTCGTATCGGGCATTCGAGGCAAGATAGGCGTCGGAGGAACTATCCCAAGCTGACCAGTTTCTTAATGCTGGTTCGAGGTCACCGCCGGCTTGCTGAGTATGCCAGAGGGACTCCTCCGCTAACGAAGGCTCGTTGAAGTCTCTTGCTGTTGACATAGTGAGTTCGGCAGCTTGCTGATGTTGACCACGAAAGGCAAAGATGTCAGCGAGAAATAGGTTCTCTACCATCTCTCTTGGTAATGGCTTGATCGGTGCGATTGCGCTGTCGGCATTCTCGTGATTAGGTTGCGAAGGTGCATCGCTGAGCTCATTAGCTTCTTTGGAGGATATAGCACAGGCACTTAACAGCAGAAAAAAGCTGAGTATCGAAAAGCGCTTAATGTGAGCGAATATTGATTTAGTCATGAGCCCCTGAGCACCGAAAACTACCGTATCATTTCTGCTAAGTGTAAAGGTATAATAGCGGCTTTGAAATGAAATAATTGTAGTTGCTCAGATCTTTTAGCGGCTCTGATTTAGAAAACTACCTGGAAAGAGATCTAACTTCTATGCCTTTACTGGCGATTGGATTTAACCATAAGTCGGCGAGCATCGCATTACGTGAACAGCTTGCCTTTGCTCCCGATGCGCTGCAGAACGCGCACCGAGCTCTGTGTTCGACGTCGCATGCGGACGAGGCAGTTATTATATCTACGTGCAATCGCACGGAGATTATCGTTCATGGAGCCTGCAATGCCTCTGAGATTGCTGAGTGGTTAGCGGATTTCCATCAAGTCAGCGCTGAAGAACTAACGGCGAGTCTTTATAGTTACAGTGATCGGGAAGCGGTTGCTCACCTAATGAAAGTGGCTAGTGGCCTTGACTCATTAGTACTCGGCGAACCGCAAATTCTAGGACAGGTTAAATCTGCCTTTGCAGTGGCGCTTGAAGCTGGCACAGTGACTGGTGCCTTTCATCAATTATTCCAACAGGTTTTCTCCGCCGCTAAACGGGTTCGCTCGCAGACCGCGATTGGCTCAAGTCCAGTTTCGGTGGCCTACGCGGCGGTTACGCTGGCGCAAAGAATCTTTAGTGACCTCTCTTCCACTCACGCGCTATTGATTGGCGCCGGGGAAACCATTGACTTAGTGGCGCAACATCTTCACCAGCAAGGTGTCGCCAGTATGGTTGTGGCGAATCGAACACTAGCGCGTGCTGAGGATGTGGCGGCTCGCTTCCAAGCTCGAGGAATCTTGCTCAGTGAGATCCCAGAGCACCTTCCGAAGGCCGACATCATTATTAGTTCTACGGCAAGTCAGCTGCCGGTTCTGGGTAAGGGTACAGTGGAAACGGCGATGAATAAGCGTCGTCACCGCCCGCAATTCATGGTAGATATTGCGGTGCCTCGGGATATCGAGGCGGAAGTCGGACAACTGGAAGATGTCTATCTTTACACCGTCGACGATCTCGCTGACGTTATCAATGATGGATTGGCGGCTCGTGAGCAAGCTGCTGCGCAAGCAGTTAAAATCATTGATGAGCAGGTTGATCAATACCTGGAGACGCTGCGAGCGAGAGACGCCGTGGATACCATTAAGGCGTTTCGACAACAGATTAGTGAACAAAAAGAAGTTGAGTTAGAGCGGGCCCTAAAATCATTGGCGCGTGGTGAAGACCCAGAGCGTGTATTGAACCAATTCGCACGTGCATTAACGAATAAAATTATCCATCAGCCTACCAATGCGCTTAGTCAAGCAGGAAGAGAAGGGCGGCTGGAGGTGATTGAGTGGAGTCGAGAGCTGTTTGGTATTGATGGCCAACCGACGTTACAAGAAGGTAATAATGAAACAATCGATACGTGAAAAACTAGAGCAATTAGTTGACCGACATGAAGAAGTTGGTCAATTGCTATCGGACCCGGCCATTATTTCGGAACAGAACCGTTTTCGCGAACTCTCACAGGAGTATGCTGAAATTGAGCCTGTCGTTTTGGAATTTAACATCTGGCAACGGGCCAATTCCGATATGGCTGAAGCGAAAGAGATGCTCGATTCCGGTGACCCTGAAATGGAAGAGATGGCTCAAGAAGAGATTAATGAACTCGCAGGGCAAATTTCTGCAGCGGAAGTTGAACTCGAACGACTCATGCTGCCCAAGGACCCGAACGATCAGCGCAACGTCTTTCTTGAGGTTCGAGCGGGCACCGGCGGCGATGAGGCGGCGATTTTTGCCGGTGATTTATTTCGTATGTATAGCCGCTATGCCGAGGGTCGAGGTTGGCGTGTAGAGGTAATCAGTGAACGCGAAGGCGAGCACGGCGGCTTCAAAGAGATTATTACTCGGGTAGTTGGTCAGGGTGCGTTCTCGGCATTGAAATTTGAGAGTGGTGCACATCGTGTGCAGCGTGTACCTGAGACCGAATCTCAGGGGCGTATCCATACTTCAGCTTGTACTGTTGCCGTAATGCCAGAAGCTGATGAAATGGATGCGGTAGAGATTAATAAAGCGGACCTGCGAATTGATACCTATCGTGCATCGGGCGCAGGTGGTCAGCACGTTAACAAGACAGACTCAGCAATTCGCATTACCCACTTACCTTCGGGCTTAGTCGTTGAGTGTCAAGAGGAACGCTCTCAGCATAAGAACCGAGCTAAGGCAATGTCTTTGCTCGTGACTCGCTTGCGTGACTCGGCAGAGCAGAGCCGAGCAACTGAGCAGGCGGAAGAGCGTCGCAACTTGGTGGGCTCCGGCGATCGCTCTGAGCGAATTCGTACCTATAACTACCCGCAGGGAAGAGTGAGTGACCATCGCATCAATTTAACCCTCTATAAGCTCGACGAGATTATGCAGGGAGACCTAGGTCTGGTCATTGAACCCCTGATGCAGGAGCATCAAGCAGATCTACTTGCCAGCCTGTCCGAGGGCGATGCGTGAACGTAGCGCAAGCTATCGCGGCAGCGACGGCTGAGTTACAGACACCTACGCCAGACGTGGATGCAAAGTGGCTGCTGGCCGACGTGTTAGATTGCGAGCTCACCCGACTGACCTTAGATAGAGATAAAGTGTTGAGCGTTGAGCAGTTACAACGCTTCCGGGGCATGGTTGCTAGGCGTGCTACGGGTGAGCCCGTCGCCTACATTACTGGTAGCCGAGGCTTCTGGTCTATTGATCTCAAAGTGAGTGACAATACTTTGATTCCACGCGCTGATACCGAATGCTTGGTTGATTATGCTTTGCAGCTATCACTCCCTGCCAAAGCTAGGGTGTTAGATTTGGGTACAGGAACCGGCGCTATTGCGCTTGCGTTAGGCACTGAGAAGCCTAGCTGGATCATTACAGCGGTTGATAAGTTCGCCGAGGTTGTCGCCTTGGCGAAGCAGAATCAAGAACAGCTGCAGTTAGCGAATGTGACCGTGGCTCAAAGTGATTGGTTTAACGCTATTGAGGGAGAGTTTGATTTGATTATCTCTAATCCGCCATATATTGATTCACTAGACCCTCATCTATCACAGGGTGATGTTGTCTTCGAACCTTTGTCAGCACTCGTATCAGGTGAAAATGGGCTTGCCGACATCCAGATCTTAATACGTGATGCGAGACGCCATTTGGTCCAAGATGGTGTTTTGCTTATTGAACATGGTCATCAGCAAGGGGTAGCCGTTGGCAAGCTGATGAAGGATTATGGCTATGATGAGGTTGAAACCCGTCAGGATTTTGGTCGTAATGATCGTTTTACTACTGCGCACTGGCGCGGACAATTGCTTTAGGATTTCTCTATGTCGCCGCTTGTTCTAGATACCTTTAAATTTTTTAAGCAGTATTGGCGTTATCTCGTGCTCTTCGTTGCGCCCATTGCGCTGCTTGAGCATTTTGCCTTTCGTCAGCTAATTGACCTAGCGTCAATCCAAGAAGCACAAACGGACGAGGCTCTCGCGAATGCACTCGCTGGGCAATTTCCAACGCTGGCTACACTAGAGCTAATTTTTAAGCCGTTATTAGAGGGCGTTGTTATTACCGCCACGCTCACTGCAGTCATGTCCGGCGCGGTAGCAACGCGAGTAGTCATAAATCGCCTACTATCGGTTGCACCACATTTACTGCTGGCCTTTGCGTTACGGACCGTGGTAATTGTCTTCGGATTGCTAATGTTCATTGTCCCGGGTGTTTATTTATATATGCGCCTAATTCTAATGCCAGTTATTGTGGTGGATAAATCAGCGGGTGCTCTTTCTGCGATGAAGCAGAGTTGGCAGCTCACTGGACCGGCAATGGGCACGGTATTCGTAGGGCTTCTACAGATGGTAATGTGGGTTTTCTTCCCACTATTCTTTATTGGGCAAGTGATACCGACAGGGGCGCCAATGTTTGCGTGGGCGGCTATTACCGCCATCGCGCTGGCAACATTCGATATATTTAAATGTCGACTCTATAATGAACTAAGCAAATAATCATAGGGCTTTAGTTATGAACCTAATGAATTGGTGGGAACAATCAGTTGGTACAAGTTTATCTAAGATGAGCTTTCTAGCAAATCTCGCCCTAAGAATGTTTCTGGCTCCGATTTTCATTATGGCGGGCTCTAAAAAGCTCGCAAATATCGACAGTACCATTGCTTGGTTTGGGAACCACGAGTGGGGATTGGGCCTACCCTTCCCGGAGCTGTTGGGCTGGTCGGTAGCGCTATTGGAATACGCTGGAGGTTTTCTCATTCTGTTTGGCTTAGCTACCCGTGTGATTGCGCTATTATTGTTTGTCACTATGATTGTCGCGGCGTTTACGGCACACTGGGCGAATGGTTGGCAGATGATTGCTGACCCAAGCTGGTTTGGAGTCAACGAACGCGTTGCTGAATCGGCGGAAAAGTTAACTAGAGCGAAGGATATCCTCCGCGATCATGGCAACTATCGCTGGCTAACTTCCAGCGGCTCAATTGTCATTTTGAATAACGGAATTGAAACTGCAATTAATTACGCAGTGATGCTATTAGCTTTAGCTAAACTCGGCGCTGGACGCTGGGTGAGTATTGACTACTGGATTAAACAAAGTCTAGTCCGCAAAGTTGAAGCATCATAAATCGGCTAATTCGAGCCGTACTTAATAGGAAATGAACTTGTTAAAACGATTTTTTACCAAGAAAAAAGAATCTGCGAGTGCTCCGAGTGAGACCCCGAGTAGCTCGTCGAATGACGTTCGCGATGAGAAGAGCGGTAACCGAAAGCCCGACACGCGTTCCGGTAACGCTAAACCTAAGAACAGGGCGAAGAAAAATATAGCAACCAAGGCGAAGCCTGTTTGGACTCCTGCCGATTTTGAAGTCCCGGTTGTGGAAGGTAAAACCCGTTTCCATGATTTAGGTATTGAATCATCGCTGTTGCATGGAATTGCCGATCTAGGCTTCCAATATTGTTCACCTATTCAGGCAGAGTCCCTACCTTATGCATTGCAGGGCAATGACGTAGTGGGCAAGGCGCAAACGGGAACGGGTAAAACGGCCGCATTTTTGGTTGCTATTATCAATGATCTCCTCCGAAACCCTATTACCGAAGGTCGCTATGCAGGTGAGGCTCGTTCACTGGTGATCGCCCCAACACGCGAGTTGGTAATGCAAATTGCCGATGACGCTAAGGCGCTTACCAAGCATACTGATTTAAAGGTTCACACCTTAGTGGGTGGTATGGACTACGATAAGCAATTGCGTCAGATTGAGCGTGAGTATATTGATATTCTAGTTGCCACGCCCGGACGCCTTTTGGACTTTGTCTCAAATCGTCACTGCTATCTGGATGAGTGTGAATTGCTAGTGATTGATGAAGCTGATCGTATGTTAGATATGGGCTTCATTCCCCAAGTTCGTCGTATCATTCAAGCCTCACCGCGTAAGGAAAATCGTCAGACCTTAATGTTTTCGGCAACTTTCACCGATGACGTTAACAATTTAGCCAGTCAATGGACTATTGATCCTCACCGTATTGAAATTGAGCCTGAATCTGTGGCCACCGATTCGGTAGATCAAAAGGTCTACATGTGCAGTGCCGATGAAAAGTTTGATGTGTTGTACAACGTAGTGAAGTTACCGGAAGTCGAGAACGTTATCGTGTTTGCTAATCGCCGAGACACAACTCATCGCTTATTCGATCGCCTGAAGGCGCACGGTTTTAAAGTGGGTATCTTATCTGGTGATGTAGCCCAAGCCCGCAGGGTAAAAACTCTAGAGCAGTTCAAGAACGGACAGATCAATATTATGGTTGCCACCGATGTTGCTGGTCGTGGTATTCACGTGGATGGGATTACCCATGTGATTAACTATACCCTTCCGGAAGAAGCAGAGGATTATGTTCATCGCATAGGACGAACGGGTAGAGCGGGCTCGAAGGGCACCTCAATCAGTTTTGCCTGTGAAGACGATGCCTTCCTGTTGCCGAATATTGAAGAGCTTCTTGGCGATTCTCTAAAGTGTGAGCAACCGCCTGAGGAGCTTATGAAAACGGCTCCGTATGTTAAGGTTGAAACAAAGAGTCAGCCGCCTCGTCGCAATACCGGTCGTCGTCATCCGTCAGGAAGACGATAAAGTAAATAAGCTCGTTAATGCCCGTGAGCGATAAAATACTCGCGGGCAACTACCGCCGCCTCAGTTCGGTTTTTTACCCTTAAACGACGATATATTGCGGTTAAGTGCGTTCGCACAGTGGCTTCCGAAATGGCTAGCTGTCTAGCAATCTCTTTATTGACCAATCCTTGAACAATCAGATGCGCTACCTCTTCCTGCATTTTGGTGAGATCTGCGGGGCGGTCTCGCACGTCATATTTCGCGGAAATAACGCGGCGAATCATCTCTTCAAAATATCTTAGGTCAATGTCTCGCTCGATGCCGTGAAAGGGAAATGACGGTTTGATAGAGCCAGGCTCACCAATGATGACAATGGTTGTTCGATTGGTGTTGCTATGGTTTAGCTCAGCAATAATGTCTTCACTGAAACTGGAGCCAGTATCAATGATAACAAGGGTGAAGGCAGCTATCGACGGGCGTTGGTTCTCGTAGTGAGGCGTAAAACAAACATTACTTACTTGATTGAATAGTGCGTCGATGGTGACGGATATTCCCTGCGCCATCAGCGCGGAATTGGAGCAAATCAGTGTTGATATTCGACTATGTCCCACTGCTTTGCTCCAAAATCTAAATTGTTTATTGAAGAATAAAGGAAATCGGCACGCTCGCCGTATACGTTGAGGTATTCAGCTCGCTCGGAAATCTTGGGTACGGTGCTGAACGATCAACGGCTCGAAGCGCCTCACGATCCAAAATGCCGTGGCCCGATGATTCCGCAACCACCGCAGATACTACATTGCCGGCCTGATCAACGGTAACCTCTAAGGTTACTCGTCCTTCGCGACCTCGATCTAAAGCCCTAGAAGGGTAGCGAACGTTACGGTTAGTCCACTGAAGCATTTGCGACGAATACACCGCGCCCATGAAGGCTTTTTGGGCTTCTAGTGCTGCTTCTTCTGCACTTTCGTCCTCTTCGAACTCATCATCGAAACTCAGTGCGACAACAACGGGCTCAGGCTCGGGCTCCGGTTGACGAACCGGTGCAGCAACCACTTCGACTACGGGCTCGGGCTCAGCTTCAACCACTGGCTCTGGTTCTACAGCAACTACCTCAACAGCTTCTGCAACAATCAGCCAGCTAGCGATAGTCGCGATACGCTCATCGCTGGGCTCAGTGGCTCCTAGGGCTAACAGCTCGTTGGTGTTGCTAGGCAATGACAAAATGTTCTGGCGGTAATCTTGGTCGACTCGCGGGCCCACCCAATTCGATACCAGCAGTGGCCACAGCTCAGGAGAATATTGCTTCAACTCGACATCGTTAAGGCTCACGATGGTGGCTTCGCCAGGGATGAAATCAATACTAAAGCGATCGTTTTCGCGCATCCGGCCTTTTAACACCGTCGCAAGGTCTAACAACTCAGTTTGGTGAGCGGTCATCTCTTCAAGGCCTGCGTTAATGGCAATGCCCGAAAGCCAATATTGACGGAATTGACGCGAACTCCAGCTTCGTTTAAGCAGAGTTAGCTCCATCTGTGCGGGAGCACCAGGAATCCGAGCTTCGTTTGGTGTAGAAGCTGGGTGGGTAACGCTGAGTTTAGCCAAAAAGACAGGTTGGCGAAGCTCAGTATGAACGGCAACGCCGTTCAGGACTAAATTGTTTTCAGTTGCAAAATCGGCCTGACTGAAACTGCTTAGTGACACTAAACAAAATCCAATCAGTGCTCCGCTTAGTAACTTCTTCATCGGAGGGCTCTCTCTATATCAGGCAATAGTTTTTTTGTTTTAATGACCATTACTATAACCCGATAGAAATATTGAGTACAGGATCAAATGGTTCATTTTTGATCATATTTATTTGCGCGTTCTGTGAGATATCTCTCGCAATGATTATTGTTTTTTCGTCACTATCGCTTCTAGGAATGAATTGTGAAATTTGACGCACTGCGACAGGGAAAGGAATACGAATAGATGCGAGTACTATCAGGAACTGAGTTATTCGAAGAGAGCACTCGACTTATTCTCAACGCGACGCGTTTTTTGCGCTCCGTAGAGGCCGCTTTTCCAGATGATTATATCCAAATGATGGATTGTGCTCACCTCTGGTGTTATGACGGCGGGGAAGCAGTGATTCAGGAAGGCGACTCATCTGGGAGCTTATTCCTCGTCGTCAGTGGCACGGTTAGCGTTAGATCTTCCCGGGTGGGTGAGTTAGCGGTAATAGGCGCTGGCGAGTGGCTTGGTGATATGTCACTTTTTACGGCTAGAAGTAGGACTGCTGATGTTCACGTTGAGAGCAGCATTGCCCGTTTATTGATGATCCCGAAGAATATTCTACAACCAGCTGATAAAGCGCTGTCCGATGAGTTCAAACGTTATATCTACGAATCGATTAGTCAGGGGATTCGCTGGAAGCTGGAGCAGGCTAAAATCAAACACCCGAGCCCCGAGCTAAATGAATCTTTGCTTCGTCTAACACGCCTCCCGTCGCGAGGCGGCGTTGAGGACTTTTATCGGCTGTTAACCGAAATGGCAGCGTCTCTTCAGGCTTGGAATTCCTCTCGAGAGTCTGAGTCAGTAGCAACTTAAAACACCGTTTTGATCAGCGGTAGCGGATGTTTAGGGCCCTAGCTTCGCCGCGCCTTGATAGTGAAGCTAACTCGACGCGGACTGATATTCTCGGCTAATAATTGATGGCCAAAGTGCTCGCAAATCAACTTGCTAAGATAGAGACCGAAGCCCAGGTGGTTCGAGGATTCTCGAGGTCTCATGCTAACAAAGGCTTCGAATAGCTGCCGAGTTGGCTCGGCTAAAGCAGGACCTTCGTTATCTACAGTAATATTGACGTAGTCGTTGTCGTTGTCATCAACAACGCTGACGATAATGCTAGTACCTGGGGTATGAAACGAGATGGCGTTATCGATGAGCTTGGTGAGTGCCTGTGCTAGAAAGTCACCGTCGGTGAGAATGCAAGCGGGCTGTTGAGACACGATAATCTTTATTTGAAGCGTTGGATTAACAATGCGATAGCCTTCAACAACTTGATTAACTAAGTGTTTAACGTCTACAGATTGTGGTTGCACGCCAAGCAGCAGTTGTTCGAGGTTTCGCGCTTCGGTAATACGCTGAAAAATAACCTGAAGTTGCTGTGATCCGTGGCTAGCGCGCTCAATATAGGTTGCAGAGTCTTCGGTTGCGTGACGCCGTAAATGTTCCAGACTTGATTGGATTACCGTCAATGGTGTTTTCAACTCGTGACTTAGGCGACTGCCCAGTTGTTCCAAGTATTCGGTGTTGGCACGTATCTGTTGTTGCTGGTCATCAAAGACGTTTGCGAGCACACTAATTTCATCGAGTCCCTGTCGGCCCTTACCTTGAGGTCCGAGTTCAACCATCCGGTTTTCAAGCCTCTTCAAACGCTTTGCCAACCAGCGAGCCCAGAGGCTAATGAAAAAAATGATCAGGATTGCGCCAACAAATAGCAACCAAATTAGCTGTAAATGGCCCGCTGACCAAAGTACTTTGCCCATGACTTTAGGTTCGATAATGGTGAGTGTTGCACAGTTTGGAAGGCTACAGTTTAGTTGGGTAACCCCAGCAAGCGCTCCGGACGGCCAGGCGGCGCCGGTGATATGAGTGATTTTTGGCGTGTTTTGTTGTAGCGATGAGTTCTGAACGAGCTCCTCTAGCTGCCAACTTGAATTTACGGTGATTTGTCGGCCACTGGGACGTTTTACAGCAGCTAGGCTGAGGCGTTGAAGCCAATTTAGGGGTTCTGGCGTAGCAAGGTCACTCGAGTTGCCTGCCCAGGCCAGTAACTTCAAATTATGGTCAGTTAAGCGAATTTCCACCTGCGTATCAAGTGCGTGATACTGGCGAAGTAACTGCTGCGCAGTCGAGTCAGTCCATATAACGGCAGGAGTGGCCTCATTTTCATCGAAATTACGGAGTACTAACGAGCCCGAAGATGTCGCAACAAGTACGAGTTCGATACCCAGTTGCGAACCAACTAAATCCTTAGGAATTCGCAGTTCAATGATGCTACCGTTATCAAGTGGTTTCCAATATCCAGAGATTCGTTGATTGACCGACTGGCCTCGTTCCCTAGCAATGATCTCGTTACTCAAACTGGGATTGATAGCGTATTGGTTAAATTCCGTGGCGATAATAAGGCGATCGCCGGCGACAAAACTCCCTGACTGATACAGACGTTGGGGCTCATGTCCCTCAAGCTCAATTAACAACCATAAATGCTGCTGGGTCTCGACCGCGCGGACCTGAGCACTTGTCGCGCCATTGTTTGGCGCGGCACTATCTTGCATATCTACACTGCGCTCGGGAATCAGTGCCCAATCGTCGAGATAACCGTCACCGCGCATTTCACGTTGAACCGCAAAGGGGTTTACAGCGGCTGAATTACTCTGAGAGTTGAGTGAAGTTTGCGAGGAGAGTAAGGAGCTTAGAGCCTCTAGTCGCTGCGAGAGCATCTCTGCTTGATAGTCGCTCAGTCGAGTTTCCACTAGGCGCAATGACATTAACCCAAAAGCGGGGAGCAATAGGAGCAATAGGCCGATGATGCCAATTTGACGCTTTAGGGGAATCCACATTGCTTAACGGTCCGATTTAGCTTTGAATAGCGGGGAAATGCTACTGTCCTCGAATGACTGATGTTTGACTACTTTGGTGGCGCTATTATTAATGTAACAGGTTATAACTATACCCTGAGACGAACTCCAGTCTAATCGTTTACTGCGGAACATTCTAACAAATGAATAAAACACTGCTCTCTCTTATTTTTACGGTACTTCTTGTTGCTTGGTTAGCTTCGGGAGCGCTTGGTGAAGACCCTCAAGTGGACACCTCCGTTACCAGCGACGAAAACTTTAGTGTTCGGGTGGTAAGCTCAGAAGCGCAAGCTCACCAGCTGATGGTAGAGCTTCGCGGCCGAGTGGATGCCGACAAAGAAGTATTGGTTGCTGCAAAATTGCAGGGACAGGTGATTTCGACTCCGAATCGAGAAGGTACCATGGTGAAAGCGGGCGATGTGCTCTGCGAGATCGAAGCGGGTGATCGCTTCTATCAGTTAGAACGAGCAGAATCGGCCGTCCGATTGGCTGAACTTGAGTATGAGGGTGTTAGCCGTTTAACTACCGGTGGACTACAGTCGGAATTGGCTTTGGCGAATGCAGAGAACGCGCTTGCCGCGGCTCGTTTGGCGGCGCGCCAGGCGGAATTAGCCGTCTCCTATTTAAAGATCACAGCCCCCTTTGACGGGATTGTTGAGCAGCTGCTGACCGATGAGGGAAGTTACATTAAAAGCGGCATGGGTTGCGCCCGTATGCTGGATGTAACACCAATGATTTTTAGTGCTCAGGTATCTGAGTCTCAAGTTCGCTATTTGTCACTCGGCCAAGAAGGGTCGGTGGAGATAGGTGATTCGCTAGCAGTTTCTTCTTCGCTACGATTTATATCGTCTCAGGCTGATCCCATCACCCGTAACTATACGGTCGAGTCGGTACTATCTATTGATGAATCAATTCCCGCAGGCTTAACGGCAAAAATGCGGATCCAGTTAGCCGAAGTCGAGGCGCATTTATTGGCTCCATCAGTATTAAGTCTCAGTACTAATGGTGTGCTGCGCGTGAAAATCGTTAACGATCAATCCCGGGTTGAATATGTCCCCGTGAGCTTGGTGGACGAAACTTCCGCGGGGATATGGGTGGACGGCCTACCTCAGCGTGCTCGGGTGATTGCGGTCGGTGGTGAATTTGTTGCCGAAGGTGACCAGGTATCCGTTGAATTGATAGAGGGTTAAGGCGTGCGGACTTTCTTAAACCTATGTATTGAACGCTCTAGAACCACGTTATCAATTCTAGCCTTACTCTTAATTGCTGGGCTTTATGCGCGCAGTGATATCTCAATTGAAGCCAGTCCTGATGTTCAGGTTCCGGTCCTTCAAGTACTAATTATTAATCCAGGGATCTCTCCCGACGACGCCGAGCGTCTATTACTGAAGCCCGTTGAACTTGAGCTTCGTACCATTGATGGGGTTGATGAGCTCAACGCTGCGGCCAAAGAGAGCTTAGCCTCGTTTATGATTCGCTTTGATTCAACGATCAATATCGATTCGGCGATGAATGATGTTCGAGCTGCCATAGATAGAGCAAGAGAAAAGCTTCCGGAATCGATTGAAGAGCCAATAATCAACGAAATCTCGGCCGATAAGTTTCCCACCATGGTAGTAGGCCTATCCAGTACTGCTTTGGATGAACGGGAATTATTTACCATCGCGCAGACAATGCGTCTGGATATCGAGATGATTTCCGATGTGCTATCCGCCGATTTACGTGGTAGCAGGGAAGAAGTGGTTGAGGTAATGATCGACCGCGATAAACTCGAGAACTTCAACATCACGCCCTTCGAGCTGATTCAAGCGGTGAATGCCAATAATCAATTGATCCCAGCAGGAGAGATCGATACGGGAGCAGGGCGCTTTGGCGTTAAAGTTCCTGGTCTCATCGAAAGTTATTTTGATGTGATTAATCTCCCAATCAAATCGACGCCAGCCGGCGTGGTCGTGCTGTCTGATATTGCAGAGATTACTCGCAGATTTAAGGACGCCGACGGTTACAGCCTTATCAACGGTGACCCAGCCATTTCTATTGAAGTGAAGAAACGTTCGGGGACCAACCAGCTCGAAGTTGCCGCGCAAATTCGCGAGGTGGTGGATAGTTATCGGGGAGTTTATGCCGATTCACTCACCATTCAATCTATCCTAGATCAAACCCCTCAGACTGAGCAGATGGTTAGTGAGCTTCAGGGCAATATTGTCACGGCCGTCTGTTTGGTCATGATCATTGTAGTGGGGGCCTTAGGCTTCCGTTCTGGGCTCTTAGTAGGTGCTGGTATTCCTGTCAGCCTGTTGATGGGAACTATTTGGATTTATCTCTTAGGCTATTCTTTCAACTTCATGGTGATGTTTGGCATGTTGTTGGCACTGGGGATGCTTATTGACGGTTCTATTGTCATCACCGAATACGCGGATAGGCGAATGGCCGACGGTGCTTCGTCGCGTCAGGCATATATTTCCGCGGCGCGAAGAATGTTCCTGCCAGTCCTTGCCTCCACGGCAACTACGCTTGCGGCCTTTCTGCCGATGATGCTATGGCCGGGGACCGTGGGCGACTTTATGGCCTATCTCCCGACCACGGTTTTTGCCGTACTGACGAGCTCGTTAGTTTACGCGTTAGTTTTCGCGCCAGTTCTGGGCTCGATGTTCGGTAGGTCAAATTTCACTAAGAAAGATGTTGAGCATTTCCGTGTATTGGAATCTAGCAATCCGGTTGAGTTAACAGGCGCAACGGGAATCTATGCTCGTGTCTTATCCAAGCTAGTTCGTTTCCCAGTTTTGGTGACCGTAATGAGCGTCGTGTTGATTGTGGCTATCTATTCGGCCTACGGGAAATATAGTAAAGGTGTAGAGTTCTTTACAACGTCCGAAGCGGTCTATGGTCAGGCGGCAGTTCGAGCTAGAGGTAATTTGTCTGCGCTTGAGGTCCTAGAGGTCGTGCGCGGTGTCGAGCGACGAATTGCTGAAACGCCGGGGGTTCAAACGGTCTATACCTCAACCTATCAACCCGGTAAGGGCAGCGGCCCAAATGAGTCACCCGATAGAATAGCCACCGTGCTAATTCAGTTGGTGGATCATAACGACCGGGAGCTTAATTCGGCGGAAACCTTTGAACTTATCCGTCAGCGCACGGCTAATATTTCGGGCGTTCACGTTGAAGCCGGTGTTATTGAACAGGGCCCGCCCGTTGGCAAACCCATTAAGATTGAGCTGAGCGCCGCGGATAGGGAATTATTGATTGCCCAGACCGCGCGATTAAGCAGCCTAATTCAATCCGAGGTTTCTGACCTCAGGGATATGGACGATTCAAGACCGCTCCCAGCGATTGAATGGCAAATTGATGTGGATCGTCGGTTGGCAGCTCAGCTTGGCGCTAATGTACTTGAAGTAGGTACCGTGGTGCAGCTATTAACAAACGGTGTAGAGATTGGTGATTACCGCCCCAATGACGCCGAAGAAGAAGTCGAAATTCGAGCTCGTTTCGCGGCAGCCGAACGCCGTATGCAACAACTTAACGAACTGCGAGTCTATACCCCTAACGGATCTGTTCCGCTGTCCAGTATTGCAACCGTATCACCACGCAATGCAACGGGTACTATCGAGCGCTTCAATGGTCGTCAGGTTATGTTTATCAATGCCGATACCGTTGAGGGTGTACTAGCGGACACCAAAGCTAAGGAGATCATGGCGTTGGTTGAGCGCTATGATTGGCCAAGCGAGTTGACGATTACTTTCCGAGGAGCGAATGAAGAGCAAGAGGAGTCGGCTCAGTTTCTCCAAGTAGCCATGGTACTCGCGATGTTCCTCATGGCAGTATTGCTGATTTCACAGTTTAATAGTTTCTACCAAGCTGGCCTCATTATGACTGCGGTAGTAATGTCTACGGCTGGGGTGATGGGTGGTTTACTTATCACCGGTGAGGTATTCAGTGTGATCTTAACCGGGGTAGGGGTAGTAGCGCTTGCCGGTATCGTTGTTAACAACAACATCGTATTAATTGATACTTTTAATGTGCTGCGTCGGGAGAATCCGGCGATGTCTCTTTCCGATGTCATTATTCGTACCGGCGCACAGCGATTACGCCCAGTATTCCTAACCACCGCAACCACCATTTTGGGCCTGTTACCGATTGCTACCAATTGGTCAATAGATGTCGTGAGTAGAACTCTGGATCATGGCGGTACGGTAGCCTCTTATTGGGTTCCGCTGGCTTCCGCAATTGTTTGGGGTTTGGCGTTTTCCACGCTATTAACCTTGATTGTAACGCCGTGTATGCTTCTTCTACCGCAGGCATTGAAGCGGAATTTGCGTTGGGTCAAGCAGCAAATAGTCTTTGGGCTTACCAGAGGGCTTAAACGAACTTAGGTATTCCGCCAGAGCTGCGATCCTAGGAATGAAAACATGCGGTGCTATTAATGGGTAGCACCGCACTAGCACCTCACTAACGCCGCACTAACACCTTACTGACACCGCACTAACACCTTACTGACATCACACTAACACTCAATCCGCTATATAGGCAGTTGCGTGGTAGCTTTGAGTTCTTCCATCACAAATGACGAGCTTACATCGTACAGATCGGCTTTGATTAACTCTTGGTATAGGCGATCGAAGTCTTTCATATCAATCACTACAGCCTTAATTAAATAGTCCAAGTCGCCGCTCATGCGGTGAACTTCTAGGACATTGTCTAATTGGTGGGTAATCTCTTTGAATCGCTGTGACCAATCTACATTGTGCTGATTGGTACGCACGGAAATGTATACCGTTAAAGCCAAGCCCAACGACTCGGCATTAAGAATGGCAGTTCGTGTCTTGATAATTCCCGCTTCATCGAAGTTTTGAATACGCCTCCAGCAAGCAGATTTTGACAAATTACATCGCTCGGCAATGTCGCCGATGGAAAGATTATCGTCGCCTTGCATTAGCCGAAGGATTTCTCGATCTTTGAGGTCTACTTCTTTCATTTTGGAAAGTTGTTCCTAATATTTGCTTATTTATGAAAATAAATTCAACTTAATGTTGTTTTGTTGGTTCATCTTAGCACAATGTGTGGTGTTTGTTTCGTTAGCATAGAGCTATCTAAATTAACGAGCAGTAGAACAATGTCTAAATCATTGATTGAACAAATCCGTACCGGTGTTATTGGTGAAAAAGTGGCGATCAGCACGCCCTTTGGTACTAGGCCATTAATCTATGCGGATTACACCGCATCAGGAAGAAGTTTGGACTTTGTTGAACGCTTTATTCAACAGCGAGTACTGCCGTTCTATGCGAATACCCATTCAGAAAGTTCGCTCACTGGTCGTCAAACTACTGCGCTTCGTGAAGAGGCCCGCGCCGCGATTAAACAATCTTTAAATGCTACTGAAGAGCACCGACTCATATTCTGTGGATCCGGCGCGACAGCGGCGATTCATAAGTTTATTGGCATGCTCGGGCTGCATGAAATTCGCGACGAGCGTCCCGTGGTGTTCATTGGACCCTATGAGCATCATTCGAATGATCTCCCTTGGCGCGAGGCACCGGTTGATTTGGTGCGAATCCCATTATGCACACAAGGCCTCCCCGATGAGACGGAGTTGACTGTCCAGCTCCGCAAATATCAGCATCGAAAATTACTGATTGGTTCGTTTTCTGCCGCATCGAATGTTACCGGGATAAAGACTCCCGTTAAACGCATTAGCGCGCTACTACATAAGTTTGGCGCGCTATCATGTTGGGACTACGCCGCAGCGGGTCCCTACGTTGAAATTGATGTGCAGAACACGCTAGCAGGTGATGAGGGCGACAATAGTCTTGATGCGGTTTACCTATCGCCCCATAAATTCATCGGTGGGCCAGGTACGCCGGGGGTGCTATTGCTAAAATCCGTGCTGCCTGACAATGCGTGCCCAACGGTCCCAGGGGGCGGCACGGTATCTTTCGTGGCCGCAAATCGTCACACCTTTTTGACTGATATTGAACGCAGAGAAGAGGGTGGTACGCCAGCGATCGTAGAGGCTATCCGAGCCGGTTTAGTATTTAGCATTAAGGACCAAGTAGGAGCATCAACCATCGTCGCCCGCGAGCATGCTTATCTTCAGCGTGCCTTCGCGGTTTGGGAGCAGAATCCTAAGATTAAAATTCTTGGCGGTACTACCCTGGATCGACTTGGTATTGTTTCCCTGCGCTTCTTGGAGGGAGATAAGGATTTACATTACGGCTTCGTGGTCGCGCTGTTAAATGACCTCTTTGGTATTCAAGCTCGAGGCGGTTGCTCCTGCGCAGGCCCCTATGGGCATGAATTACTTGGCTTGAATGAGGAGCAATCATTGGCCATCGAAGCGGCGAATCAACGCGGTGATATGGTGCTTAGACCGGGGTGGGTGCGCTTAAACTTCAATTACTTTATTGATGATGAGACGGCAAATTACCTTATTGCAGCCGTAGAGTGGGTAGCTACTCACGGCCTCAAACTCCTCAATCACTATTACTATGATCGAAATTCAGGGACCTGGAACTATCGGGGTGAACGACTTCCATTAACGGTTAGTTTGACCGATGTCTTTAACCCTAGTGAGGTGGCGAGCTTAGCGCCCTCGGACAAACCGCTGGCGCACTATATTGATCGTGCTGATGCCGTCGTAGAGCACTGCATTGAAACGACTGGTCGCGGAGGCTGTTTGCTGGGAGATGAAAGCAGCGAACTGTGTTGGTTTGTTAGGCCTAACGAGTGCGCTTAGCGAGTAAGCTCGCTGCTCAAGATCGTTGATTGACGATTCAGCAGTGTATTCTCAAAGCTTTTAATCATGCATTCGAAGTATTCATTAGCTTGATCGAAAATGTAGGTTATTAACTATTGTTTTTGTAGGTTGAATCCCTTAGGTTGGAGTAATGGAGTGACGATGAACTATCGCACTCCTAGTGGGAAATTTTGCCATAAGTGACGTTAGATCACGGCTGCGGAATAAATCGTTCCGTTTTATTACTCAATCTTTACCTTAGGGGAAATTATGAAAAACAATTCTCGCAAGCTACTTAGTGTAGCAATTGCTGCTGCAACTTTTACCAGCGCTGCTGCTTACGCACAGCCGGAAGGGGAAGTAGAAGAAGTAGTCACCATTGGTAGCCGAAGCGAAGGGCGTTCGGTCACTCAATCTATGGCTCCTATTGATGTCATTAGCTCGGAGAGCTTAACCTCACGTGGTGACGGTGACATGGCCAATATTCTTCGCTCTGCTATTCCGTCTTACAATGTGAACGATCAGCCTATTTCTGATGCTGCTACTGTAGTTAGACCTGCAAACCTCCGTGGTTTAGCGCCTGACCAAACCTTAGTTATGGTTAACGGTAAGCGTCGCCATCGTGCAGCGGTTATCTCTTTCCTTGGCGGTGGACTTTCTGATGGTGCTCAGGGCGCGGATATTTCTGTGATCCCAGCCGCGGCGCTAAAGCAGGTAGAAGTACTTCGTGATGGCGCTGCTGCACAGTATGGATCTGATGCGATTGCTGGTGTTATCAACTTCGTCCTCAACGACGCAGCAGAGGGTGGATCAGCTGAAGTTAAACTGGGTTCTACCTACGAAGGCGATGGCAACTTTTACACGCTATCACTCAACAATGGTTTCGCGCTGGGTCCAAACGGGTTCGCCAACCTTACCTTAGAATACGGTGAGAAGGATCCGACAAGTCGTTCGGTACAGCGAGCTGACGCTGCAGGTTTGATTGCTGGTGGTAATACTGCCGTAGCTAACCCAGCTCAAGTTTGGGGACAGCCGGAAACACGTGGCGACCTCAAAGTTTTCCTTAATACGGGAATTGACACTGGCAACGGCAACGAAGTCTATGCCTTTGGTAATTACGCACGTCGTACGGTAGAGGGTGGTTTCTATTTCCGTAACCCAACTAATCGTGGCGGTATCTATTCAAACGACAGCGGTGTAACCGATTTGATTGGCGACCTGACTGGTAATATGTCAGGTAACTGTGCTGGTCTTACCCACGCTCAAGCGCAGGGTAACCCTGACTGTTATTCGTTTACAGAAATGTTCCCAGGTGGTTTCACGCCAAGCTTTGGTGCTGACGTGGTGGATCTTTCAGGCGTAGTGGGCTTCAGAGGTGAACTACCAAATGGTATTAACTATGATGTTAGCTACGGTACGGGCTATAACGAAGCAGCATTCTTTATCTCGAATACTGTGAACCCGTCGTTAGGGCCGAATACGCCAACTGATTTCAAACCAGGAACCTACATTCAACTAGAAAATACCTTCAATGTGGATCTCAACAAAACAATGGGCGACTTTAACGTTGCTGGTGGTTTTGAATGGCATGAAGAAACCTTCGAAGCGAAGATCGGTGATATCGCTTCATGGGAGAGTGGCCCCCTTACGGACCAAGGTTTCGGCATTGGCTCTAACGGTTTCCAAGGTTTTGGTCCTCAGGTTGCCGGTAAGTGGTCGCGCGAAAACTATGCGGTCTATGGTGATGTAGAGTGGACACCCATTGACGCATTGACCTTGGGTGCTGCACTTCGCTACGAAGATTTTGATAGTTTTGGTTCTACTTCAAACTGGAAACTATCTGGTCGCTACGACTTCAACGAGTCGTTGGCTATCCGAGCTACTGCATCAACGGGCTTCCGTGCTCCTACACCAGGTCAGGCTAACGTCGTGAATACGACAACGGCTTCGGTATCTGATGGAATGGGCGGTCAAATGCTTGTGGATCAGGGTACCATTGCACCAACCACTGCTATGTTGATTAACTCAACAGCTGAAATTCTTCAGCCAGAAGAGTCAGAGAACATCAGTGTGGGCTTAGTGGCACAGCTTGGTATGTTTGACATCACTGCAGATGTTTATCGTATTGACGTGACTGATAGAATTGCGTTGACCGATAACTTTGACGTTACGCCTGCGGATCGTCAAATCTTAATTGACAATGGTGTACCGGGAGCCGAAGGCCTAGCTTCTTATCGTTTCTTCGCGAATGACTTCGACACTCAGACTACCGGTTTGGACGTGGTAGTTTCTACCTCATTGTTCGATGATCGTGGCGATCTTTCGTTGGTATACAACTACAACGAAACTGAGGTTGTAGGCGGTTCTTTGAGTGCCGATCGTCAGCGTCAGTTGGAGGAAAACCTTCCTAAGCAGCGCGCGAACTTGAGCTACCGTCACATGATTAGTGATTCCTTCTACGCCATGGCGCGAGTGAACTACTACTCGTCAGTGTGGGAAGCTCACCTTGATGATGCAACGTTGCCAATCGATATTGATGCTGCGTTCACCATGGATGCTGAGTTAGGCTACAACGTATCTGATTCACTCGCTATTATCGGTGGTGTGGCGAACTTAACGGACGAAGCGCCGGATAACCCATGGGCAGACATCGCGGGTGCTCAATACGCCGTAACTTCTCCCTATGGCTTCCAGGGCGGCAGCTACTACGTTCGTGTACGCTACGACTTCTAATAGCAGCTTAGGCGCCTAATACGACAAGCCGCGATTCGCTCGCGGCTTTTTTTCGTCTGAGGTATCTTGCGCAGTAATTAGGTACCAGAAAAAAGCCCAGCTATTTAGCTGGGCTTTGGCGATGTTTCAGTGGCATCTAAAAGCGATCAGAGTGAGTTGATCTCATCGCGTTGAAGGCCGAGCTTCTTGAACGCCAATTCAGCGGCAGCCAACTTCTCACGTTCCTTCTCGATGACTGCTTCAGGCGCTTTGGCAACGAAGCCCTGATTGTTTAGCTTGCCTGATATCCGAGCAACCTCTTTCTCCAACTTGGTAATTTCCTTGTCGAGACGAGCGAGTTCCGCGTCCTTATCAATCAGGCCAGCCATTGGTACCAAGACCTCCATATCCCCTACAAGCGCGGTAGCAGACATCGGCGCTACTTCATCTGAAGCAAGCACGGTAGCTGTATCAAGTTTAGCGAGGGAAAGCAGAGTAGAGCTATTGGCATTCAGTCGAGACTGATCCAGTTCACTCGCGTTGCGAAGAAGCACGGGAATAGGTTTGCCCGGGGCAATATTCATTTCGCCACGAATAGTGCGGATGCCATCGATGAACGACTTGAGCCATTCAATATTTGCTTCAGCTTCTGGGTCGATCTTCTCGTCACTAGCAACGGGGTAGGCAGCTAGCATAATAGACTCGCCTGACTGGCCAGCAAGGGTTTTAACACGCTGCCAGATTTCTTCGGTGATGAAAGGCATAAACGGGTGTGCTAATCGTAGCGCCGTTTCCAGAACCCGAATCAAAGTACGACGGGTACCTTGCTTTAGTGCCTCAGGGCTATCGTCGTTCCATAGCACTGGCTTTGAAAGCTCCAGGTACCAGTCACAGTATTCATTCCAGATGAACTCGTAGATTGCCTGACTGGCAATATCGAAACGATAACTACTTACTGCCTCAGCGACGGTTTTCTCGGTGTGTTGAAGGCGAGAAATAATCCAACGGTCGGCCAAGCTTAGTTCGTAATTTTCACTGCCATCTTGGGCGCAGTTATGGCCCTCGGTGTTCATTAATACGTAGCGAGCGGCGTTCCATATCTTGTTGCAGAAATTGCGGAAACCCTCAATGCGACCCATGTCGAACTTGATGTCTCGGCCGGTCGAGGCAAGCGAAAGATACGTAAAACGCAGGGCATCGGTGCCGTAGGCGCCAATGCCCTCAGGGAATTCTTTACGTGTCTTCTTCTCAACTTTCGCACGCATCTTGGGCTGCATTAGACCTGTAGTGCGCTTCTCGACTAAGGTATCGATATCGATACCGTCGATGAGGTCAATAGGGTCTAGAACATTACCCTTGGACTTAGACATCTTCTGGCCTTCACCATCGCGAACCAAACCGTGGACATAAACGGTATGAAACGGTACTTCGCGCTTGAAGTGCAGAGTCATCATAATCATCCGTGCCACCCAGAAGAAGATGATATCAAAGCCAGTAACTAGGACGCTGGTAGGGTGGAAGGTCTTAAGCTCCGGAGTTTCTTCAGGCCAGCCCAGAGTACTAAAGGTCCAAAGCGCTGAGGAGAACCAAGTGTCTAGGACATCATTGTCCTGACGCAGTGGACGATCGCCAAGGTCATTCTTAGAGCGAACCTCTTCCTCTGAACGACCGACATAAACTTTACCTTGATCATCGTACCAAGCAGGAATGCGATGCCCCCACCAAAGCTGACGCGAGATACACCAATCTTGGAGATCACGCATCCACGCAAAGTAGGTGTTCTCCCACTGTTTTGGTACAAACTGAATGTCACCAGATTCAACGGCTTCAATGGCTGGTTTCGCGAGTGTTTTAGCGTCCACATACCACTGGTCTGTCAACCACGGTTCGATAACCACACCAGAGCGGTCGCCACGCGGTACTTTCAGCTTGTGCGGTTCAACTTTGACTAGCAGGCCAGCCTCGTCAAAATCAGCAACGATTTGCTTACGTGCTTCTTCTCGAGTTAAGCCTCGGTAGGCTTCTGGCGCTACTTCATTGATCTTCGCATCGGCAGTAAAGATGTTAATTAACGGCATATCATGACGTTGACCAACTTCATAATCATTGAAGTCGTGGGCAGGGGTGATCTTAACGCAGCCAGTTCCGAATTCAGCATCCACGTAGTCATCGGCGACAACCGGAATATTGCGCTGGCAGAATGGTAGTGCGATCTCTTTACCAACTAGATCTTGATAGCGTTCATCATCGGGATTTACTGCCACGCAGGTATCACCCAGCATGGTTTCTGGGCGTGTAGTCGCAACCACAACATCACCACTGCCATCAGCGAGCGGGTAGCGGAAATACCACATGAAGCCGTCTTCTTCCTCTGATACCACTTCCAAATCTGAAATGGCCGTATGGAGCTTAGGGTCCCAATTAACCAAACGCTGTCCGCGGTAGATTAGCCCTTCGTTGTAAAGCTCTACAAACACTTCCTGGACGGCGTGTGAAAGCCCTGGATCCATGGTAAAACGCTCACGGCTCCAATCCGGCGATGCACCTAAGCGACGTAGCTGCTTAGTGATAGTTCCACCCGATTTCTCTTTCCAGTCCCACACTTTCTCAATGAAGGCATCACGGCCAAGTTCCTGACGCGTAGTTTCACCCTGTTCAAGCAACTGACGCTCAACAACCATTTGCGTTGCGATACCCGCGTGATCCGTCCCCGGCTGCCAGAGGGTATTACACCCAGCCATACGATGGTAACGAGTCAAGACGTCCATAATGGTATCCTGGAACCCGTGCCCCATATGTAGGCTGCCGGTTACGTTAGGCGGTGGAATCATAATGGAGTAGGGAGTGCCCTCGCCAGAGGGGCGGAAGTATCCACTCTGTTCCCAGTTTTGATAGATGCGCGTTTCAATGTCTTGTGGCTGGTAGGTTTTATCCATGAGTCCTCTAAACGGTCCGCTTTCAAGCGCTACCGGAAAATACAATTGTCTTCGCGCGAGTATAACGCAAGGTACAACGTTTGTTGACTAGGAATAGAAATTTTAATGGCTTTTGCGGCGAAATTTGACCAGAACGAGATTTTCTAGTTCTCAGATCTCGTGGTAACGCAGTGGATAGCCTCGGGATTTGTAAAATTTCCACGCCTCGCGTTTCGCGCTGGCATGCTGCTCATCGGTGTTGGTGATCTCTAGCAGGCGGGCAAAGCGACTGAAGCACTTTGATATTTCCGTACTAAGTTGGATCATGATATCGGCCGCGGCGATGGGAGCATGAGACTCGTCATAACCGAAGGCAATTCCATTTGACAGTGCTTGGTGTGAGCCAATATAGCCAGGAATCAAGGAGTGATCGGAGAGGGTGTTGAGTTGTGTTAACAGCGCATTCGCCTGTTCTTCAGAAGTGCAGTGAACGTAGGTATGGTGGCCTGCACGCCATGACTTGCAAGCAAGTCTTAGCGCGCAGAATGACAGCGACGCTGGGTCGTTATCATTGATTTTATAAAAGTCGACAGCGGTCATACTGAGGCGTTGCGTAACCATTCTACCAATAGTTTAACGGGACGACCTGTTGCACCCTTTTGTGCCCCAGATAACCAGGCTGAACCGGCGATATCAAGGTGTGCCCAAGGAGTATCGCCCACAAAGCGAGCGAGGAAACACGCCGCTGTGACGGAACCGGCCTCTTTACCACCAATGTTACCCATATCGGCAAAGTTGCTGTTCAGTTGCTGCTGGTAGATATCCCATAGCGGCATGCGCCATGCGCGATCACCGGTTTGTTCTCCCGCAGAAAGAAGATCATCTGCTAAATCTTCGTTGTTTGAGTACATTCCTGAAGCGTGGTGACCCAGAGCGATAACACAGGCGCCGGTGAGGGTAGCAATATCTACGACTGCAGCCGGCTTAAAGTTTTCGATGGTGTAAGTTAACGCATCACACAGTACTAAGCGGCCCTCGGCATCAGTATTAAGGATTTCAACGGTTTGACCACTCATTGTGGTAACGATGTCACCAGGCTTTGAAGCGTTGCCTGCAGGCATATTCTCCGCGGCGGCAACAATGCATACCAAGTTGATGGGTAGTTCCATGTCTAGAACCGCTTCGATGGTACCAAATACCGATGCAGCACCGCACATATCGAACTTCATCTCGTCCATGCCAGCGCCAGGCTTAAGACTAATGCCACCGGTGTCAAAGGTAATACCCTTACCGACTAAGGCGATAGGCGCGCTATCTTCAGGGCCGTTGTTGTATTCCATGACAATTAATTGCCCTGGAATAGTAGAGCCTTTGGCAACCGAAATGAACGCGCCCATACCTAGGGCTTCCATTTCATCCATCCCCAACACCTTGGTGTTAAGCTTCTCGTGGACTTGCGCCAATTCAACGGCACGCTCAGCAAGGAATACAGGGTGAGCAACGTTACCAGGCAAGTTGCCAAGCGTTCGAGCTACGTTAACGCCTGAAGCGATGATAGCGCCTTCGTTAAGAGCTGCATCAAGCAGGTCGTTGTCACCATCACAGTACAGGGTTACTTCTTCGAGCGCGCTGGCCGGCGCTGGCTCGCTTTTGTAGTCATCAAAACGATAGGCCGAGTGAACGATGGCCGAAGAAACGGCTTCAGCTCGTTCTGAAAGGTATTCGTCGCCTAATAGTTCGTTAAGGTAGAGCGTTGCATCAGTGGCATTTGCCTTGAGCATTGACGCCGCCATTGCCGTTAAGCATTTTTGCAAGTTCGCTAGGTTGTCTTCGGCACCGCAGCCTACCAACAGAATTCGCTTGGCTGGACCGTCGACTAGCGGGATTAAAAAAGTTTCGCCGGTCTTTGCCTTAAAGTCGCCAGACGCTAAAACGCGAGCGATAGCACCGTTTGAGGATGCATTCAAAGCTTCCGACTGACCTTGTAAGTCTTGCTCGGGGCGAAGTGCGAGTACCGCGAGTTCTGTCGTTTGGGTAGTGACATCACATGACTTGGCAGTAAATTGCATAATACTTAACTCTCTTTTTTAAGGTTAATTTTGACTAATATGGGGTATAGTGTAAGTCAAACTGTCCCAACATAGAAAATATATTACAGTGATCTTGTTTCGATACGTATCGCGTGAAATCTTAGCAACCTTTTTTGCGGTGGCCAGTGTGCTGCTGCTGATTGTTGTCAGTAACTCGCTAGCACACTATTTGAGCCGCGCCGCGGCGGGATCACTAGATCCTAGCGTTCTCTTCTGGATCCTACTTTACCGTATTCCCGCCAGCCTAGAAATCATCTTTCCGCTCAGTCTATTCCTTGCTGTGTTGCTAGGAGTAGGGCGCATGTACATGGATAGTGAAGTGGCGGTGCTATTCGCCACGGGTACCAGCCTGAAGAAGTTAAGCCGCTGGATTCTTACTCCGGCTCTAGCTATTGCTGCCGCGGTTGGCTGTATTACCTTCTATCTTGGCCCTACGGGATTGCAGTCGGCCAACACCGTGTTTGATGAACAGCGAAGCCGCTCGGAGGTCGATCGCCTTATCCCAGGTCGCTTTATGAATATCGGCGGTGGGTCGGGTGTTGTTTACACGGAATCCGTTGGTGAGGGCCGATTGGGCCGTGTATTCGTGGCTTCTGCAGAGAAGGACGAGCAGGCTTTTGTAATTTTGGCGCCCTCCGCGCATGAAGAGCAGTTGGGTGAAAATCGCTATATCGTGTTAAATGACGGTGTACGTTTTGATGTTACCCCTGGCGAATTAGGTGGTAGAGAATTACGCTTTGGCGCCCACGGGATATTAATTCCCCAGGCAGATATTGTAGAGAAAGAATCGAAGTTGAAAACTTGGAGCACAACGGACCTCTGGAACGCCGGCGAGCCCGAACATATGGCAGTGCTCCACTACCGACTTTCGCTCACGCTGATGGTTCCTATCATCACGCTGCTCGCCATCGGCTTTGGACGCTCCAACCCGCGCTCGGGACGCTTCGCCAAGGTTATTCCGGGCATCTTAATCTTTCTGCTGTATTTCGCCCTGATTACCGCAACTCAGTCGGCGATTGAAGATGGGCAGGTACCAACTTGGTTAGGCATGTGGTGGATTCACATAAGCTTTGCAGCACTCGCATGGTGGTTGTTAACGTCAGATGAGCGAGAAATGAAACAGTCGGGCGGGGGTGTTTAGCATGCGTCTGATTAAACAGTATGTATCAAGTAGTGTGCTGAAAAGTACCTTAGTCGTTCTAATTGCTGTGTGTTCTCTCGATGTCATCACTACCATCGTAGATCAAGCCGACTCAATGCGCGGAGATTACACCTTTGCAGCGGTATTAGAATACACCGCCTATTTAATCCCCAAGAAATTAGTAACCAGTATCCCTATCGCCGTCCTAATTGGCGTTTTATTCGGCCTAGGGCAGTTGGCTTCCACTAGCGAGCTAACGGTGATGCGAGCTGCGGGGCTTTCGGTTCGAAAGCTGGGTTGGTTTGCCATGCGCGGAGCGTTGTTAATCATCTTTCTAGGCATGTTCATCGCTGAGTATGTGGCTGCACCGTTAGAGCTTCATGCCGAGGCAAAGCGTGATGTTAAACGCATGGGGGCGGAAGTCGCCGCAATTCAAGATTCTGATAACGGTTTCTGGGGGCTTGAGGGTGATGAATTTTTTCACGTTAACACCATTCTGCCGTCCGGCAAGATGTATGGCTTAGTTCGATTTAAGTTTAACGATAGTTATCAACTCGAGCGCGTTGAGTTTAGTGAAGAAGCGCTTTATCTAGATGGATCCTGGTTGCTTCAGGAAACATCCGTATTAGCTATTAACGAAGAACAAATGGCTGAAGACTCGGTACCAGAATCTTGGTGGCAGTCCGAAATGTCGCCGCGTGTCATGCAAATTGTTGCGGCAGATGAAGCTAACTTATCAATTAGGGACCTTTGGTATTATGCGAATTTCCTGTCATCACAGGGTCTAGATAATCGTGTATATGAACTGACTTTCTGGCAAAAGGTACTCCAGCCGCTGGCGAGTATGAGTTTAGTGTTTATCGCTATTTCGTTTGTGTTCGGGCCTCTACGTCAGGTCACAATGGGCGCGCGAATTTTTACCGGAGTCATTGTCGGCATCGTGTTCTCTACCGTACAACATATTTTGGGGCCAATTAGCTTAGTTTATGGATTGTCGCCAGTATTGGCGGTGGCAATGCCCATCATGGGTTGCTTTGTTATCGGCGGCTATCTGTTGAGGCGGGCGAAGTAAGCTATTGCTGTTGGGGCATGGCGTCCTAAAAGACGCCGCCGCTTTTGACTCCAACACGCTGGTCTTTCGGTACTTCAACAATTCGCGTTGAGCTCACTAAATCAGTCAAGCTGGCCTTTTTGGCGATTAAACACGCTGCATAGTTAGCGATAAAAACGCCGTAGGAAAGCCACGTCAAAATAGCTGATTCCAAGCTGGAAGCTGCTAAAAAGATAGCTACCCCTAACCCCACGATAACAAATCGGAGCGCGGTCTGGCGCCAGCTAATCAGTTCGCCATTGGGCTTTTGAACGCGAAGCTTCCAAGCTTGCATCCCCAACGTCTGGCCATTTCGAGTCCAAAATAAGCCGAAAAATAGCATCACCACCAGAATCCATCCAGCGAAGAGAATAAGCTTCCAAGCTTCACTGTACATGACACCATAGTCGCCCTCACTGGGGCTGCTTTGTAGCTGGTAGGCTATCAGCGTAACAATGCCGAAGTAGGCAAGACTCAGTGCCATGATGAGAAGCGTATCGTAGGCGAGGGCGGCAATACGGCGCCAGATTCGTCCAGGAGGCATTTGTTGGTAATCGGTAGGGTTAAGCATGGGGTAATTCCAAATGATTTTTCCCGCAGTCTACCAAGCTTTTAGATGCTTAAAAAGTTTTGCGCAGGTTACTCGATACGCCAAACTGGAAATAGAGGTCTTTCTTCTCTAGCAGTTGATAGAGCTGGGAAGCGCTTGAGTGACCACTCAGGGCTATTTTGCACTCATGATTCAGGCGTACAAGGTTAACTAACATACGGCCGTTGAGGTTATCATGATCGGTTGCGCAGTGACTCGCACCACTGACGTCAGAGCTGAGCGCGTCAATTTTCGCCTCAAGGTATTTATGGAACTGCTCGATTTCACGCAGTTCAACACGATAGCGTGATCGCTGGATTTGGTGCGAGGGCTGGTCGATAGCAGGTTTGAAATACAGTATCTGGGGCATCAAAGTAACTCTAAATAAGTTGCGACTACCCTAACAGTGTAGTCGCACTTAGGTTGTTTGCCGTTGAAAATCTAGTCTATCTGTCGTTTCATCTCGTCAAATACAGCGAGCTTGAGTTGCGTAGGCTTGGGAGTTAGCAGGCTGGCGACGATGGCCACGCCCAAGGCAGCAATGAAGCCCGGGACAATTTCGTACATCACACCACCAAGACCAAGGCGAATCCAAATCAACACTACGGCAGCGCCCGTAATCATGCCAAGTACAGCGCCCCAATAGCTGAGGTTGCGCCAAAATAACGCCAGAAGAATGATGGGTCCAAAGGCTGCCCCAAAGCCAGCCCAGGCATTGCCCACTAGGCCTAAGATGCTCTCGCTAGGATCTAGCGCCAACCATCCCGCAACCACACAGACGGCCACGACCGATAACCGTCCAATCACAACCACTTGAGAAGAAGAGGCATTCTTGGCAAAGAGTTTATGGAAAAGATCTTCACTGAGCGAACTTGCCGACACCAAAAGTTGTGAGGAAATAGTACTCATGATCGCAGCGAGAATGGCTGCCAATAGGAATCCGGCGATCAGTGGGTGAAAAATAATTTGCGAGAGAATAATAAAGATGGTCTCGGGATCAGAGACATCGACATTAAATTCGCTGCTGTAGGCACGTCCGATCAAACCGACACCGAGAGCGCCGAGGACGGAAACAATCATCCAGCCCATGCCGATGCGTCGTGCCGTGGGAAGTTCTCGAATAGACCGAATTGCCATGAAACGAACGATGATATGGGGTTGACCAAAATAGCCGAGTCCCCACGCCGCGCTGGAGATAATAGCGATGACGCTGACCCCAGTCGTCATTTGTAGTAGTTGCGGGTCAATTTCTTGCAGACTATCGAACGGTGCATCAGTCAGCGTAAAGGCTACCACCGGCACAATGATTAGCGACAGGAACATGATGCAGCCCTGAACGAAGTCCGTAAGGCTGACAGCCAGAAAGCCGCCGAATAGCGTATAGGCGACCACGACACCAGCGGTGATCATAATTCCTAGCTCGTAGCTTTGACCGAAGGCAGATTCAAAGAGTTTGCCTCCCGCTACCAAGCCTGCAGAGGTGTAGAGCGTAAAGAAGACAACGATCACTAGGGCGGAAATAGTTCGTAGCGCTTGTCCGTCGTTGCTAAAGCGACTGCCCAGGAAGTCCGGAATAGTCACCGCATCGTTGGCAAGTTCGGTATACACACGCAGACGAGGCGCGACCAAACGGTAGTTAAAGTAGGCTCCGATAACAAGTCCCACGGCAATCCACGCTGATGACAGACCGCTGACATACATAGCGCCAGGTAAGCCCATTAGGATCCAGCCACTCATATCGGAGGCTCCGGCGGATAGTGCCATCACTCCTGGGCTGAGTTGTCGTCCACCTAATAGATATCCTTCAACATCATCCTGGGTATTACGGTAGGCGTATAGGCCGATGGCAAGCATAACTAAAAAGTAGCTGCCAATTGAAATGAGAAGATAGGTATCCATTTGTACTCCCGTTTGTTATCGGGAAAGCATGAACGCTTCGCACGGGATTTTCAAGCCAGCTTTTGGTTTGTGAGGGAATAAGCGATGGAAAGGGCAATTAAACTAAACGAGAGTTATTAGACTGAGTAGTCTAGGGGCAGGGCTACCCTTTTGTAGTGCGGGTAGACCCTTAATGAATAATTGATCAGTTAGTTTACTGGAAGTTAAGGGTTACGGTTTGATCGGCCTCAACGCTGGTATTAAGTGCTTCGATGAACAGCAGTTCCTCATCAGCCTCTGGTGCATCGATTGTTGCCTGGCAAGTGAGCGCGGCGGTGAAATCGCCGGGCGCTAGGAACGGGACAACATAGTCGTAGATATTCAGTGAAGCATCGTAATTGACGTTCGCAGTAACCAGCGGTTCATTGAGACTGCCCAGGTCGTCAGGATTTACATCTAGACCTTCGAATACGTAGACAACGGCGCCATTGGCTAAACAATCACCGGCTTCCATCGTAGTATTTGAGACGGAGCCCGCAACCTCACCAATTTCGGTATTATCCACCACGCGTAATGCTGGCTTTAGAAAGTAGTCTGCATTAGCACCCTTGGGATCGACGATAGATTTTCGTAGATCAAAGTCGATGGTAAAGTCGGCAGACTGCCCAACCGCGACATTAAAGCCTCTCACCAACTTCAATCCGGTCTGTGAACCGCTTGGAATGTAAAGGGAGTACTGGGTGCCATCTTCGAACTCAATGTATGAGTCGATGACCATATTCTGAGCATTTACCTTTAAACGCATCCAATCGTATGAGCCTGCATCGATCTCTTCACTACTAACTAGCGGTTCTGAGCGGCCTTCCTGAAGTGCAAGGAGGTTGATCGTCTTAGGTGCGTCGAAGTTAAATTCAATGGCAGAACCCTCACTCGGTTTTAATTCCACACCGGTAAATTGGACGTAAACAGCGGTGGCGCTATCTATTGGTGCATCTGAGATGTTTAGCGAGAAACTTGCAGAGTCGTCTTCCTCCGGCCCACAGGCGGATAGGGAAGTAATAGCCATGGCAACGGCAAGTGGTTTCATTAGTGCTTTGAAGGTCACTAGACTATTCCTTGAGCGAATTGATGGCGCAAAGCTATCATGAATGTTTTGCTTCGTTTTGAGGTCTTGCAATGATTGTGAACCTGCTGGAGTTACGATTGATAAGTAGTGCTCATTTATCAATCGTGCTGAATAAATAGCTGGATTTTACGTCAGGCTAAAACATGAAAATCGCTGAAACGCCAATTATTGAAGCCTAGAGTGCAGTGAGATTTTTTATTTGCTGCTGAGCTGTTAGTTATCTTGGAGTCAGTTTCAGCAAGGCGATGAGCATTATTGTTTTGAGCTTGAGCGTCGCAATCTCATTTGCAGGAACCAGTGTTGAAAACGTGATCTGCGGGCATAAAAAAGCCCCGTGTTCACGAGGCTTTTTGATATTGCTGCAGCTGCAACAATAAGATGTATGGTACCAGAGGCCGGACTCGAACCGGCACGCTGTTTAGGCGGGGGATTTTGAATCCCCTGTGTCTACCAATTTCACCACTCTGGCATCTGGGGCGCATATTACTGAGACGCCCTAGGGCTGTCAACCAACTTTATAGCTAAGTTGCTGTTTTTAATGCAGTTAGCTCGTTTTCGTTTGATGTCTAAGCTGTTAAGTGGCGCATTAGTAGAGGAGATCCAACTATAGTTAGTATTTCGAAGTGGTAATCGGCAAGGTTTTTCGCTAAGGTTGCGCGCGCAAAAAATACACAGAGACTACTATGAAACGATCGTCATTTAGCTTTGATCTTCCCTCCCATCTCATTGCAGATATGCCTATGAGTGAGCGGACTAGCTCGCGCCTTTTAAAATTAGATGGGGAAACGGGTAGTACTGAGGACCTAGGTTTTCGTGATGTATTGTCACTGATTCATCCCGGTGATCTCTTAGTATTTAATGATACCCGCGTCATACCGGCTCGCTTATTCGCTCAAAAGGCTACGGGTGGCAAGCTTGAAGTGCTTGTAGAGCGCGTATTGTCCGATGACTCAGTGTTAGCGCATATACGTTCATCTAAGTCCCCGAAAGAAGGCAGTCTCATCAAGTTTCCCGACGAGTCTAGTGCTCAGGCTGAGATGGTTGGGCGCGAGGGCGCCTTATTTAAATTAGTCTTTAATCAGTCGGTACTTCCGCTCCTTGATCGCATTGGCCATATGCCTTTACCGCCCTATATTGAGCGCTCAGACACTGAAGATGATAAAGAGCGTTATCAGACTGTTTATAATCGCGCCCCCGGAGCGGTGGCGGCGCCTACCGCCGGATTGCATTTTGATGAAGCATTGCTGGCTGAGTTAGCTGCTAAAGGTGTTGATACCGCGTTTGTTACGCTTCACGTTGGTGCCGGCACCTTTCAGCCCGTTCGAGTGGACGACATTGAAACGCACGATATGCATTCCGAATGGGTTGAAGTCAGTGAGTCAGTAGTTGCTGCGGTTGAGCAAACCAAAGCACGCGGCGGGCGAGTCATTGCAGTGGGTACCACCTCGGTTCGGAGTTTGGAGAGTGCGGCGCAATCAGGCCAGCTCAAACCCATGCGTGACGATACTTCAATATTTATCTACCCAGGCAAGTCATTCAATGTTGTTGATGCGTTGATTACCAATTTCCACCTGTCTGAATCAACACTCATTATGTTGGTCTCCGCGTTTGCCGGATACAACTTCACTATGAATGCCTATCAGCATGCAATAGCAGAAGAATATCGATTCTTCAGCTATGGTGATGCCATGTTTATTACTCGCAATGACGCTGCGAATGCAGAAGAGGTTCCTGATGCGTAAAGAATGTTTTATGAGTTTTGAGTTGGACAAAACATCCGGGCGAGCTCGCCGTGGACGTTTGAAGTTTCCTCGGGGTACCGTTGAAACGCCAATTTTCATGCCTGTGGGAACCTACGGCACGGTAAAAGGCATGACTCCAGAGGACCTGCTGAAGGTCGGATCGCAGATCATCCTTGGAAATACTTTCCACCTTTGGCTTCGACCTGGTACCGAGGTCATTAAAGCACACGGAGATCTGCACGATTTTGCCGGTTGGGATAAGCCGATTCTGACAGACTCCGGTGGCTTCCAGGTGTTCTCCCTGGGTAAGTTGAGAAAAATCACTGAAGCGGGAGTGAGCTTCCAGTCACCCGTCAACGGTGATCGCGTTTTCTTGGATCCTGAAACGTCGATGCAAATTCAGCGCGATTTGGGTTCGGACGTAGTCATGTGTTTTGACGAGTGTACGCCATATCCGGCTACTCACCGTGAAGCAAAAGATAGCATGGAAATGTCGTTGCGCTGGGCACAGCGCTCTAAGGATGCTCATGGTGATAATCCTTCGGCACTCTTCGGTATTATTCAAGGAGGTATGTTTGAGGATTTGCGCAAAGAGAGCGTGGAGGGCCTGTTAGATATCGGTTTTGATGGCTACGCTATCGGTGGCTTATCAGTGGGTGAACCTAAAGACGATATGTTCCGCGTGTTAGATGTTACCGAACCCCTTATGAACGAGGATCAGCCGCGCTACTTGATGGGCGTTGGGAAGCCAGGTGACTTAGTTGAGGGCGTCCGTCGTGGTGTCGATATGTTCGACTGTGTGATGCCAACCCGTAACGCAAGAAACGGTCACCTTTTTATCCATGAAGGCGTCGTTAAAATTCGTAACGCTAAGCATAAGTTAGATACTGGGCCGTTAGATCCGCACTGTGATTGCTATACCTGTCAGAATTTCTCACGTGCCTACCTCCATCATCTGCACCGTTGTAATGAGATGCTGGGCGCCCAGTTGAATACTATTCATAACCTGCGTTTTTACGTTCATTTGATGGAGCGAATTCGCGAAGCGTTAGATGAGGATCGTTTTGATCAGTTCGTTACTGACTTCTACGCTGCACAGGGACTTGAAGTCCCAGAATTGACGCCGCCAAGCGAATCCTAACGACCATCAGGTCATAAAAAACACTTTAAGTAGGGAATTCAGTTGAGCTCTCTACTTGAAGTGCGCATAATCGACCCCATATAACCCTTTCATAATGATAATTGGATCAGCTGCGGCTGAAGACGTTTTATGCCTAATAAAAATAGCTTCTTGAAGAGCTTTGTCATCCTTACGCTGTGTTTACTTGGCGCATTGTATGCACTCCCTAATATTTATGCTCCGGACCATGCTTTGCAGATTAATGGTTACGACGGTCGACTTGAAAATGTGGATGTCGTAGAGCGTCAGATTAATTCCGCGTTGGAAAATGCGGAGATTGAAACCATTCGGATGGAACAGACCGACGCTGGAATTTTAGTTCGACTAAACAGCGCCGACGCCCAACTGCGTGCCAAAGAAGTGATTAGCGAGGCGCTAGGACGGGAATTTGTGGTCGCGATGAACCTAGCAGATACCACGCCGCAGTGGTTAATTGATCTTGGTGCATCGCCCATGACATTGGGTCTTGATCTCTCTGGTGGTGTTCACTTTCTACTTCAGGTAGATACTGCACAGGCGGTACAAAATAGTTTGGAGAGCCGTGAGAGTGAAGTCCGCACTCAACTCCGCGAAAACCGTATTCGTTATAGTAATGTAGCTACTGAGAATGGTCGTTTGAGCGTTGTCCTTCGTGATGTCGCTAAGGTGGCGGAAACTACGTCGCTACTTCGCACTACCTATCCAGACTTGGATATTGAGGTGAGTGAGACTGACGCTTTAGCGGTTAATATCAGTTTTTCTGACGCTAAGGAGAGAGAACTCGAAGATTATGCGGTACAGCAAAACCTGACGAGCCTACGAAATCGTGTCAACGAGCTTGGTGTTGCCGAACCAATTGTGCAGCGTCAAGGTCGATCGCGTATTGTGGTGCAATTACCGGGTGTTCAGGATGCGGCGCAAGCTAAGCGTATTATTGGTAAAACGGCCAACCTGCAGTTCCACCTCGAGTCAAATTCATCGACTCCTTCGTATTTGCGCGAGACACTGCCGAACCGTGATAATCCAAATCTCACCGCCGTCATCGATCGCACGCCGATTGTAACGGGTGACCAAGTAACGAATGCTCAGCCTACCTTCGACCCACAGACTAGTACTCCACAGGTTTCTATTACCCTTGATGGTGCGGGTGGTACGCAGATTAACCGCGCGACGCGCGACAATGTTGGGCGTCGGATGGCGGTTCAATTTATTGAATATAAAACGCGTTTCCGCACGGTCACTAACGAAAGCGGTGAAACAGTTGAAGAACCATATCAAGAGGCGGAACGCAGCTGGATTTCACTAGCGACCATTAATTCACCGCTATCAAACCGCTTTGTGATTACTGGAATTAGCCCCGTTGAAGCTCGAGAACTTTCACTGCTTCTTCGTGCCGGTGCACTTGCAGCGCCGGTATATTTTGAAGAAGAGCGAACGATTGGCCCATCACTGGGTGCCGAGAACATCGCGAAAGGTATTGATTCGATTAAGATTGGCCTTGGTTTAGTGGTTATCTTCATGATCCTTTACTACCGTGTCTTCGGTGTTATTGCCAACGTAGCGCTGACCGTAAACCTAGTATTAATGGTTGCGGTTATGAGTGTCCTAGGTGCCACGCTAACGATGCCAGGAATCGCGGGAATGGTACTTACAGTGGGGATGGCAGTAGATGCTAATGTGCTGATCTTCGCGCGAATACGGGAAGAATTAAGGAATGGAAAGAACCCTCAGGTGGCTATTAACTCCGGCTATGAACGAGCGTTTAATACGATCTTTGATGCCAACATTACCACCTTCCTCGTTGCGGTGATTCTTTACGCAGTGGGAACTGGGCCAGTTCAGGGCTTTGCCGTCACCTTAATGGTGGGTATTGTCACCTCTATGTTCACAGCAATTTTGCTAACCCGACTCATCGTCAATGCCATTTATGGCGGTCGTCGTGTGTCGAAGTTGATGATTTGAGGAGCGAATTATGAGTGAGCAAAAAACAATTGATTTTATGTCGCGTCGTAAATGGGCGGCACTTTTCTCTGCTATTTTAGTTGTTGCTTCCATCGCATCGATTGCGACGAAGGGACTAAACTTTGGTTTGGATTTCACCGGCGGAACCTTACTTGAACTCGAGTATGAGCAGCCGGCAGAGCTTACCGCCATCCGAGAGCAACTTAACGAAGCTGGCTTCGCTCACTTTACGGTTGTGAACTATGGTTCAGAGCGTGATGTGATGGTTCGTATGCAAGGTACGGGAAGCGCTCAGCTATCTGATAGCGTACTAACTACTCTGCGCGAGTCGGGCGAGAAAATTGTACTGAAGCGAGGCGAGTTTGTAGGGCCTCAGGTAGGTAATGAACTTCGTGAACAGGGTGTTCTAGCCATGATTGCTGCGTTGGCGGTAATGATGGTTTATGTATCCGTCCGGTTCCAATACAAGTTTTCGGTGGGTGCTGTAGCGGCGTTGGCGCACGACGTTATCATCACGGTGGGAATCTTCTCTTATTTCCAATGGTCCTTTGATTTAACGGTTCTTGCCGCAGTGCTAGCGGTAATTGGTTACTCGCTTAACGATACCATTGTTGTTTCTGACCACATTCGCGAGAATTTCCGTAAGCTACGTAGTGATGATTCGGCTTATGTTATCAATTATGCGATTACGCAAACGCTAGAGCGAACAGTAATTACCTCATTCACAACCTTGTTAGTGGTACTTTCGTTGTTCTACTTTGGTGGTGAGATGATTCACGGCTTCGCGTCAGCGCTATTAATTGGTATCGTCGTGGGTACCTACTCATCAATTTATCTTTCTGCGAATGCGCTTATGTCGATGAAACTCTCTCGAGAAGATCTACTCCTCAAAGAGAAAGAGGACATTGACCCTAACGGTGTTGTTTAGCAGTTAGGAATTATCGTTTCTGGAAACTAAAATGCCCGCTACTGACTCAGTAGCGGGCATTTTTTTTGCGATTGTTCGCTATTGCGTTCGACTACCAAATCACCAGCTGTGCAGTCGACACAGTCGGGCGCTCGCCATATGGTGCCTTAGTAGCTAGCTAGTCCAGCGGCAGAGCTGTACTGTTCTTGATTTCGGTCACAGCAATATGGGAGTGAATCTCACGTACCAGTTTGTTAGCGGTTAGCGTATGGCGAATAAAGTGCTCGTAGCTCTTAATATCCTTGGTAATGATCTTCAGCATGTAGTCCCAGGTGCCAGCCATGGTATAGCATTCAACTACTAGCGGTTCCGTGGACATTGCTTCCTCGAACGCGTTGAGGTCTAAGTTGCTCTGTGCGGCTAGATTCACGGTGGCGAACACCACGATATCAACGCCAACGGATTCGCGGTTCAAAATGGCCACCTGGCGTTTAATTACTCCCAAGTCTTGCAATCTTTTGATGCGACGCCAGCAGGGTGATTGGCTCATATTTACCCTTTCGGCAATCTCGGATGACGTGAGTGAGGCATCCTGCTGAAGGACATTCAAAATACGCTTGTCCTGTTGGTCGAGCTCGGTCACAAGCATCTCCTTATCTAAGTGGAATTCTTTTTTTGTAAATTATATACGCAAATAAAACAAAAGTTGAATAAAAAATTCAAATTAAGGAAAAACTGAGCTTATTGAAAATAACAATTTCGCCGCGGAGATTCTAAGATTAGATAACAACTAATCGCCTGATCTTATAACAAAAATGAAGTGGTGGAGTAGCAATTATGATCGATAAGTCGATAACGCTCGACGATAAGTACAATCCAGAGGCAAAACGTGCCTACATGACTGGTATTGAAGCGCTGGTGAGACTGCCTCTTTTGCAGCGTCAGCGTGATCTTGCGCGAGGAATTAACACCGCCGGTTTCATCTCGGGATATCGTGGCTCTCCACTCGGTGGCGTAGACCAAGCTCTTTGGCGCGCGCGAAATTATCTTGAAGAAAATCATGTAAAGTTCCAGCCTGGGATAAACGAAGACCTTGCCGCCACGGCAGTCTGGGGTACTCAGCAGGTTAACTTCAATCCAGGCGCCAACTACGACGGCGTCTTCTCAATGTGGTACGGCAAGGGGCCGGGGGTTGACCGCTCAATGGATGTTATTAAGCATGCCAATGCAGCGGGCACCTCAAAATATGGCGGCGTTCTGGCCGTGGCAGGTGATGATCATGCCTGTAAATCCTCCACGTTACCTCATCAAAGTGAGCATATGTTTATCGGTGCTTCGGTACCGGTACTCAATCCCGCTAACGTTCAGGAAGTACTAGATCTAGGTATTTTTGGCTGGGAGCTATCACGCTACTGCGGCTGCTGGGTTGCCCTGAAGGCAATCACGGAGAATATGGATTCGGCTATCTCTGCCAATATTGACCCGAATCGAATTGAGATCAAAATCCCTACGGATTTCGCCCTTCCCGAAGGAGGCGTCCACGCTCGCTGGCCAGATAAGCCGCTTGAGCAAGAGGAGCGCCTTAATAAGTACAAAATCTACGCCGCGCGTGAGTTTGCGAGGGTCAATAATCTCAACAAAATTGTCATCAACTCCGAAAAGCCACGCCTAGGCATCATTACTACCGGAAAGTCCTATCTCGACGTGATGCAGGCGTTAGATGATCTAGGTATTGATGAAGGCCTAGCAGCCAATATCGGCCTTCGGGTATACAAGGTGGGAATGAGTTGGCCGCTGGAACCGGTGGTTACTCACCAGTTTGCTGAGGGACTCGACGAAATTCTAGTTGTCGAAGAGAAGCGATCTATCATTGAGGATCAGCTAACTGGTCAGCTATATAACTGGCCGACCGAGCAGCGTCCAAGGGTAGTTGGTGAATTTGATGAGGCGGGCAAGGATCTGTTGCCGAATCTAAGTGAACTAACACCGGCGATGATCGCTCGTGTTATCGCTCATCGCATCGCTCGATTCTTTACCTCAGACATTGTCCAGCAGCGTTTGGACTTCATCAATAACAAAGAGCTGGCGCTGTTCGCAAGAAAGCCGCTAGTTGAGCGATCGCCACATTACTGTTCCGGTTGCCCACACAATACCTCAACCAAAGTTCCTGAAGGCTCACGTGCGATGGCGGGTATCGGCTGCCATTATATGGCGACTTGGATGCCTGGCGAGCGTGAAGGGGTGAGCTTCACCCAGATGGGCGGAGAGGGAGTGACCTGGGTCGGCCAAGCACCGTTCACCGCAACGAAGCATGTATTCCAAAATTTGGGCGATGGCACCTACTTCCACTCAGGAATTTTAGCCATTCGCCAAGCGGTCTCAGCGAAGGTCAATATCACCTATAAAATCCTCTTTAATGATGCGGTAGCGATGACCGGAGGTCAGCCAATTGATGGTGAACTCAGTATCGATAGACTGCTATTTCAACTAAAGGGCGAAGGCGTTGATCGTATCGCTTGGGTCATTGACCCCAAAGAGGTTGACGATGTTATGCCGCAGGCTCCGTTCAGTGGGGTTAGCGTTCATTGGCGAGATGATCTTGATGCTGTGCAACGTGAACTGCGCGAAACCTCAGGGTGTACTGTGATTGTTTATCAGCAAACCTGTGCGTCAGAGAAGCGTCGTCGCCGTAAAAAGAACGCATTTCCTACCCCAAAACAACGCCTCATCATCAATCCGGCAGTCTGTGAGGGTTGCGGCGATTGCGGCGTGGCGTCAAATTGCCTCTCACTTCAGCCGCTGAAAACGGAACTCGGTGTTAAGCGTCGTATTGACCAGAGCGCCTGTAATCTCGATTTCAGCTGCGTAAAGGGGTTCTGTCCAAGCTTTGTGAGTGTGGAAGGGACGCTGCGGAAGCACACCGCACAGGGAGATATGCCGGCGGTTGAACTGCCCGAGCCAGAGCAGTTAGTGACTCTAGATAAGCCCTGGAATATCGTGGCTACTGGGGTCGGTGGAACCGGCGTGCTAACCGTCACTAGTCTTATTGCGATGGCAGCGCACCTGGAAGGCAAGGGCTGCGCAACCATGAACCAAACCGGTCTTGCGCAGAAGTTTGGTGCGGTTGTTTGTCACGTTCGAGTAGCCGCCAAGCAAGAGGATATCTATGCTGTCCGTGTTCCCGCGGGCGAAGCAGACCTATTACTCGGCTGTGATTTGGTGGTTGCAGGAAGCGATGAGTCGCTAGCTAAGGTCGACAGTCAGCGGTCATTTGCGATTATCAATGAAGTGGATACGCCAATTTCGGAAATCTTTAAGGATCGTGATCATTCCTTGCCTATGGATGCAATTAAAGCTGAGATTTCAGATCACTTAGGTGCTGATCGCGTTGCTTTCTACCATGCGACAGATCTCGCTGAACAGCTGCTTGGTGACTCGATTGGCTCAAACCTCATGTTGATGGGCTGTGCGTACCAGCGTGGGCTTCTTCCCGTGTCACAGGAAGCTATCTTCCGCGCTATCGAATTGAACGCCGTGGCTGTTGATCAGAACAAGCGCGCCTTCGAACTTGGTAGATTGCTTGCCCACGACCCTAGTGCCTTCACCGCCAAGGTTCATGAAGAGGTTGCCTTGCTGACGGACTATCAAGATGTTATTGACGATCGTTTTGAACGTCTTGTCGAGTACCAGAATGAAGTCTACGCCCAGCAGTTTGCTGATGATGTCGCCGCAGTGGCTAATGCCGAGCGAGCGCTATTTGACGACAGCTCGTTACCCTTAGCAACCGCGGTTGCTCGCTCTCTGTTCAAACTGATGGCCTACAAGGATGAATACGAAGTCGCCAGATTACAGACCACTAGCACCTTTAAGAACTCGTTAGCAGCGCAGTTTGAGGATGGCTTTAAGTTGGCTTATAACTTGGCGCCACCCATGTTGTCGAAGAAGGGAACCGATGGTCGAATTCACAAGCGTCGCTTCGGAGCCTGGTTAACACCCGTTCTATCGGTGCTAGCGAAATTTAAAATGCTACGTGGGACTCGCTTCGATGTATTTGGCTATCACAAGGATCGGGTAGAGGAGCGTGAACTGATCGAAGAATACCGTAACGTACTTACCCGTCTTACTCAGCGCCTAACGGCCGAAAACTTCGATGTAGCGCTAGAGATCGCTGCGCTACCAATGTCACTTCGCGGCTATGGCCACATTAAAGCCGCCGCGGTTCCGGAATATCGCCAGCAGTTACAGCACGCGATGGGTGCGATGCTAGCCGAGCGAATCCCCGTAACAAACATTACCAACGATAATAATAAAATCAATGAGGAAGTTTAATGAGTGTCTTTAGTAATAGGAACTTCGATCAGCATGAAAATGTGGTATTTCATGAGTGCCGAGCGAGTGGCTTAAAGGCGATTATCGCGATACATGATTCGCGTTTAGGGCCAGCTATGGGTGGCTGCAGAATGTTTCCCTACCAAAATGATGAAGCGGCAATAGACGATGTGCTTCGCCTGTCACAGGGAATGACCTATAAAAATGCCTTAGCAGGGCTGCCCATTGGTGGTGGTAAAGCGGTTATCTTGGGTAATCCACGTGAAGCCAGTGCGGAGACTTGGCAAGCAATGGGCGACTTTGTCCAATCCCTATCGGGACGATACATCACTGCAGAGGACTCCGGTACAAGCGTATCGGCTATGCAGCTTATCGCCCAGCGAACCCCCTATGTAACGGGAGTGTCGAGTTCCCAAGCTCATCAAGGCGACCCCTCACCGAGCACCGCAAAAGGTGTCTATTTCGCGATGAAGGAGTCGGTTCGAGTTCGCTATGGTCAAAATCATCTCTCTGGTTTAACCGTAGGTATTCAGGGATTTGGCAATGTGGGTCGCCACTTGTGCAAGTTGCTAATTGAAGCGGGCGTTAGCGTTTTTGGCGCTGATCCGAATCAGGACAACGCCGATAGAGCCCGAGCTTTGGGTGCTAAGATTGTAGATCCTGGCTTACTCATGACACTACCTATGGATGTTTTCGCACCGTGTGCGATGGGCGCGATTCTTAACAGTGAATCCATTGCCAAGTTGCAAACCGGATTGGTTTGTGGCGCCGCAAATAATCAGCTTGCGACGGCAGAGGTAGAACAGGAATTAATGAAGCGAGAGATTCTCTACGCGCCTGACTTTGCGGTTAATTCAGGTGGAATTATTGATGCTTTCTCTCAGTATTCGCCAACGGCAAATATTAACGTTGAACGGCAAATATCCGAGATATCGAATACCCTCGCAGCGGTGTTCGATTACGCAAATACACATAGCGTAACTGCTGGAGCCGCCGCCGTAAAACTGGCTAAGCTACGCGTCGAGAATGGTCTACCTTCGCAAGAGAAGTTGTTATCCGCCTAACAGAGTTTTAATACGCTACTCTGTACTCCTTCGGCCCATGTCAATGCATGGGCCTTTTTTTACGTTACAATAGGCGTCAAATCTAGCGGAATTTCGTATGCGTGTATTAATGATAGGCTATGTTTGGCCGGAGCCTAGTTCGTCAGCAGCGGGTCGACACTTCATGTCACTCGCCACGCTCTTTGCAGCTAAGGCTAGTAGGCTTTGCATTGCCAGCGCGGCAGAGCGCAGCGAGTATTCCGAGGATATTGGCAAATTAGGCTATGAGTCCCAGCAACTGGAACTTAATAGTGCTAGTTTTGACGAGTTTGTAAGTCAGTACGATCCTGAATTAGTCGTGTTCGACCGTTTCATGACCGAAGAGCAGTTTGGGTGGCGCGTTAATCAATGTTGTCCGAACGCCATCAAAGTATTGGATACCGAAGACTTACAGTCGTTGCGAGAAGAGCGCCGACGCTGTGTTATGGCGGAAGAGGAGTTCGAGGCTAAGTTACTGTTAAACTCGGACAAGTTTAAACGTGAGCTGGCGGCAATTCATCGTAGTGACTTAAGTTTGATTATCTCTCCTCATGAGCACCAACTTCTTGTTAATACCTTTAATGTACCGTCATCTCACTTGGTGTTACTGCCGTTCCTACTTGAAACTGAGGAACTAGCGGTTGCACCCAAAGCCTACACTGAACGAGAAGGTGCAGTCGCTATCGGCAACTTTAGACATGCGCCTAACTGGGATAGTGTGCGGGAGCTCTATCGGCTGTGGCCGCGCATCCGCGAGCAACTACCTTCAGCCACAATTAGCATCTTCGGCGCCTATTTACCTCCGAAAGCAATGCAGCTTAATCAACCCAAGCAAGGTTTCACCATTAAAGGGCGCGCCGACGATGCGTTAGATGTCATCAGTAGCGCGAAGGTACTTTTAGCACCGTTGCGTTTTGGTGCAGGACTGAAAGGAAAGCTATTAGAAGCGGCGATAGTGGGGACGCCTTCCGTGACGACTGACATTGGCGCCGAAGGTATGCTGATAGAGGTTGATCAGTGGCCCGGTGCGGTCGCTTCAGATGATGAGAGTTTTGTAGCTGCTACTATTCGTCTACTTCGTGATGAAGAATACTTTTGTGAAAGACAGCGCCACACTAAGCTATTTCTAGGTCAGTTTGCTGCGCAGAAGTGGGCGAGTAACTTAACAGATCGGCTAACGCAAATTTCAGCGGTTGGCGTTCAGATTCATCGACAGGGCAACTTAACGGGATTATTGATGAATTATCATGGTGCCAAAAGCTACCAGTTTATGTCACAGTGGATTCAGGTTAAGACAGAATTCGCAGCCTTTCGAAACACCGTTGACGAGCGCGATAACAATACCGAATAATTCAATAATAAGAATAATTGAGTAGAGAAAAATAGCATGAAACGATTACTTGTCTGCGTTCTGGCACTTGCCATGATTTACGCTGTGTTGCGCCTTTGGCCCTCATCCGAGGCGACGGAAGTGCCGTCCTTTTTTAGCGATAGTGGCTTTGATGTCATCGCCCATCGAGGCGGAAAGGATCATCGCCCAGAGAATACTCTGTTAGCGTTCCGACATGCGGTGGCAATAGGTGCTTCGGTGTTGGAGCTTGATGTGCATTTAAGTGCGGATGACAAATTGGTAGTCATTCACGATGATCGGGTAGATCGTACTACTAACGGAAATGGTTTTGTGGCGGAGTTATCTTCCGCAGAGCTCGGCGCACTTGATGCGGGCTACGGTATGTTGGTCGGCGAGGAATATTCCTACCGAGGTTTAGGTATTGGGGTGCCAACCCTTCAGGCAGTAACCGATGAGTTTAATGACTTACGTTATGTCATGGAGATCAAACCTAAGAGCGAGCACGCGGCAAGGCGACTTTGCGAGTTTATTATGGCCAATGAACTTGCTGATCGAGTAATCGTCGGTTCATTCCACACTGAAGCAATGAGTGCCTTTAGGGAAATGTGCCCAAGCGTAGTGACCTCATCGCCAACCTTGGAAGTAGCAAGGTTCTACCTTCTCCACAAACTTGGGCTGAGCCATTGGTACAGTGGTGAAGGGGTGGCGTTACAAATACCGTTGGAGCACTTTGGTTTAACCGTAGTGACCCCGGAGCTTATTGCCGACGCGCAAAAAAATGGACTTAAGGTTCACGTCTGGACCATAAATGATGTTGAGACGATGCGTGAACTTATAGACTGGGGTGTTGACGGTATCGTCACGGATGTTCCCGAGACGCTTCAAAAAATCGTTCAGAAAAATTAATAGCAGCTTTATGACGCCCACGGAATGGCAATGATAACCATTCCGTGGAGTCAAACTATCTTACCGAGACCTCACAGAGATAAATGAGGGCGTACATTCTGTAGAATAGGTTTTATCAACTTTGGAGCAGCGGCGACAATATGGCCCTTGCTAAGGTAATCATGGCCGCCATCTAAGTCAGTGACTAAGCCGCCAGCTTCCTTGACAAGCAAGGTTCCCGCTGCCATGTCCCAGCTAGCCAAGCCAAGTTCCCAAAAGCCATCTACGCGGCCAGCAGCAACGTAAGCTAGATCCAGACTGGCCGCACCGGCGCGACGAATTCCTGTGCTGAGTGCTGCAATTTGTGCCATACCCTTGGTATACCCTTCAATATGCTTATCTTGCTTGCCGCGAAAGGGGATGCCGGTAGCGAGAAGTGCGCCATCTAGGTTACGCGCCGAGCTTACTCGAATACGACGACCATTCAAGTTCGCACCACGACCGCGAGTCGCGGTGAATTCTTCACGACGAATAGGGTCCAGGACCACAGCGTGTTCGACTTTGCCGCGATAGATACAGGCGATAGAAATAGCGTAGTGAGGGATACCACGAATGAAGTTAAGAGTGCCGTCGAGAGGATCGATGATCCATTCGTACTCGGCAGTGCCATCAGTGGTTCCAGACTCTTCACCTAAGATCTTATGATCAGGGTAGGCTTTGCGTAGGTGGTAGATGATTTCCGCTTCCGCTCGGCGGTCGACTTCAGTGACGAAGTCATTTAAGCCCTTCTCATCAACTTTAATAAGTTCTAGTTCTTCTGAGGCACGAACGATTAACTCGCCTGCCTTACGCGCAGCGCGAAGCGCTATGGTTAGCATGGGTTCCATGATGGCAATCTCTTTTTAAAAAAACGGTTCGACTTAGCGAGCGGCAAGCTTAACAAAACTTTGCCCGCATCCCTATAAGAATTTTTCCTCATTATAGCTAGTCATATCTCGGTAGTGCTAAACTTCAGCTCAACTTTCGTTTAGTCGAGAATTTTTGCATGTTAGATCGAGTTTCAGTTGTCATGGTGGGAACTAGCCACCCCGGAAATATCGGCGCGACCGCTCGAGCGATGGCGGTGATGGGGTTGTCTAAGTTGGTGCTGGCGAAGCCACGATGTGAAGTCAATGAGCAATCTGAAGCCATGGCGTCGAAGGGACTCAAGGTCCTGCAAAATAGGGTGGAGACTAGTAATTTAGCCGAAGCGCTTGCGGGTCAGCAGCTTGTGATTGGCGCTAGCGCTCGCGTTCGAGGTCTTGATTGGCCATTGGTAAGTCCTCGCGAGGCCAGCGCAATCATGGCAGCTAAACTTAACAGCGGTGAGGCGAGCCAAGTGGCTTGGGTTTTGGGTCGTGAGGACACTGGGCTCACCAACGAAGAGCTAGCGCACTGTCATTACCACGTGCACATTCCCACCAGTGCCGAATATTCGTCACTCAACGTTGCGGCAGCGGCTCAATTGCTTGCCTACGAAAGCCGACTAGCGTTGTTAGAGGCTGCTGAAAGCCCCGCGGAGCGAAGCTCCGAGGAAATCTTGGCCTCCGGTGATGATTTGGAATTCTTTTTTGATCACTTGGAGCAAGTGATGGTTGATGTAGGTTTTCACAATCGAGCAGAGCCGAAACTTACCATGCAACGACTGCGGAAATTGTTTTATCGAAGTCATCCTAAGTCAGCGGAAATCTCCATCCTTCGTGGTATTCTGAGTGGAGTGCAAAGGAAACTTGCTAACAAATGATGAATATCGCCTTAGCGACTAACGAGGAAGCTTGAATGAAACGTCCTATTTTTCTTGATTACGCAGCAACAACCCCAGTAGACCCGCGCGTAGCGAAGGAAATGATCAACTGTCTTGAGCTGGATGGCAACTTTGGCAATCCCGCTTCGCGCTCCCATGTCATTGGTTGGCAAGCCGAGGCCGCCGTTGAGGCAGCGCGCTCACATATTGCCAAGTTGATTGGTGCTAATCCCCGAGAGATCGTTTGGACATCGGGTGCTACCGAGTCAGATAATCTCGCCATTAAGGGTATTGCGGAGATTCGAGCTGAACAGGGTAGGCATATCATTACTTCGGCAATCGAACATAAGGCGGTGCTAGATTCCTGTGATTACCTCGCGACTAAAGGTTTTGAGATCACTAAGTTACCGCCAGATGCGAGCGGGCGAATTAGTGTTGAGCAAGTTGAACAGGCTCTTCGCAGCGATACGATCTTGGTGAGTATCATGCACGTTAATAATGAAATTGGTGTGGTGAACCCCATTGCAGAAATCGGCGAATTGTGTCGTCGTAATAACGTGGCATTTCATGTTGATGCGGCGCAATCTGCGGCTAAGGTTGCTATCGATGTCGAGGCGATGAATATTGACCTATTGAGTATGTCAGCTCATAAAATGTATGGTCCAAAGGGTATTGGCGCGCTCTATGTTCGTAGAGCGCCAGAGATTAAAGTAGCTGCTCAGATTCATGGTGGCGGGCACGAGCGAGGTATGCGCTCTGGCACACTGCCAACTCACCAAATAGTTGGCTTCGGCGAAGCCGCCAAAATCGCAACTGCCGAGCTTGAGCAAGATCGGGCACATGCCCTGGCACTACAGCAGGCTTTTTTAGCTGAATTGCAGGGTGTAGAGGGGATCCATGTGAACGGCTCAATGGAGCATCGATCACCAATGAATTTAAACCTTAGCTTTTCGGGGGTTGATGGCGAATCACTGTTGATGTCGTTAAATAAACTTGCCGTTAGCTCTGGTTCAGCCTGCAACTCTGCGAGTGTCGATCCCAGCTTTGTTTTAATCGGAATTGGTGTGCCGGCGAAGCTTGCCCTCACTTCTTTGCGCTTCAGTTTCGGACGGTTTAGCACGCTCGATGAGGTGGTTGAGGCAGCTAGAATACTTCGTTCTGTCTACCAAACCTTGCGTGGTTAGTCACTTTTAAAGGCTAATTCTTTTGGAGTAACTACGGCAAGTGCTACGCAGCTAATTAACGCTAAACACCATAGCATGGTCGTAGCGCTAATTAGGTTAAGGTTGTTGATTAAATAGCCTCCGATGCCGCTAGCCAGGACCACGCCGATGGCATCGGACATGCTTGCAACCGTTGATGTCTTGCCAATTTGATTCTTCGGAGCACCGTCCATAAGTTGTGCCGACGCACAATTGTATACAAGGCCCATTCCCGCACCCACCAGTACCCAACTTAATGCGAACAGCATGGGCTCCCAATTCCATTGCAGAATTGCTATGGAGCCCAAGACGCCAACAAATATCAGTGCATTGCCAGCCAGAATAAGTTCGCGGCGGTAGTACCGTGTTCGTCTTGACGCCGCTAGAGCGCTCGCGGCGGTCCATCCTAGGGCGCCGATGACGAGCACTAAGCCAGCTTCACTGGCGCTATAGCCGTATTGCCTCACTAGAACGAGTGGAATCATTACGTCGGCAGCATAAAAGGAAAAATGGACGAGACCTCTCGTTGTCGCTAATGCGGCTTGCGGTGAGTGCTGAGCTCGCATTGAGCTAGGAGCAATGGAGCGAACGCCAACAATCGCCACAGCAACCAGTGCGATGGCGAGTGCAATATAGCTAAGATTGCTACCGTAACTAAGCGCTAGGGATGCAGCGGTTACGAGCAGCGCGACCGAGAGTGCTAGAATCATCGTTCGTCGCTTAGCTGCGGCACCCGTTGCTTCGAAGCTGAAGCGACGAAGACTAATATATACGGTTGTTAATGACACCAATAGAAGGGGTATTTGGAGGATGAAAACTGCTCTCCAGCTGAGGTGATCACTGAGCCAACCGGCCGTCACAGGACCCAGCATTGCCGGCACAAGCCACGCAGCCGAAATTAGGCCGATAACCTTAGGTCGAAGTTCTTCGCTATAGCAATGGGCGGTAAGGGAAAAAAGTACCGCATAGAGCGCGCCGCCGCCAATCCCTTGGAGGAACCTAGCGGCGACAAAAGCGTTCATGGAGGATGCAACCGAGGCAACGCCTAACCCCAACGAAAAGGCGCACACGGCAGCGACTAACGGTAAGATTGGTCCCTTGCGATCTAAGCGATCGCCTGCCCAGACTACTGAAATAAGCGAGCCAATCATATAGAACGAAAAAGCGGCTCCGTACAGCTGGTCGCCATTTAGATCTGAGCTGATAAAAGGCATAATGGTGTTTATCGCGAGCTCATCGAAGGCGTACAGCATGATGCCCAGTATTTGGCCGGTAAGCAGCAGTTTTTGCTCGCGAGAAAACATGTTTAATCCTAGTAAAAAGCGTAATAGCGCTATTCTGTCCTAGTCTGAAGTGCGGGTAAAATTATTTATGGCATTGAATGCCTCACAAGTTACTGAATTTACAGAGTTCTACCATTCGCTGATGCAACGTCTTGGGGATGAGGGTAGTGCATTGGCGGTATTTAAGGACGGCGAGTGCCTGTTTAATTTGGTTAGTGGAGAGTCAAGCCCAGGTGTTCCGTGGCACTCAGATACTCAAGTGATCTGTTATTCGGCTTGTAAGGGCGTGCTAGCAATGGCTGTTGCGGGGCTGGTTGCCCGCGCGGGTCTCTCATACGGTGATACGCTGTCTAAGTGGCTAACAATACCCACAGGGAACATCCTTGGACTAACGACTGTAGGTCAGCTGATGTCCCATCAGAGTGGCATGGTTGCCTTCCATGATCGCTTAGACGAAGCTTCTATCTACCACCACGAAAACATTTGTCGAGTTGCTCTCTCCGAATCTCCCTGGTTTGAGGAAGCAACACTCGCCTATAGTCCATTTCTATGGGGATGGTTGGTTTCGCAGCTGATAGAAGCGGTGACCGGCGAGTCCTTCGTTCACTCTGTTCAGGGCGTACGCTATGGCGAGCTAGCGAGCGATGAAACTCTGGCATCACTGGCTCCTAACCGCGCCATGCTTAAATCGTATCGAACGCAGTCACTGAAACGCTCCTTGGGTCCCAACGGCATGGAAATGACTCGCTCTGCTTTCATGAACCCAAGCTCTTTGATGGTGGGTCACAACGCCAAGCCATGGATTTCATCGATGATACCGGCGGCAAGTGGCAGAGCTTCAGCCTTTGGGCTTGCTAAAGCCTACGCTGAATTTCTACCCCTTGCAGCACGAGATGATGTCCCATCGCCGGCAGAAACCGTCATTCACGGGATCTGTAAAACGACTCAAACTGAGATGGCATTCTCCTATGGATTTATGCGACCGCAGGGTACAATCGACACCCAATTCGGTTCAATGACTGGAGGTTTTGGCCACAGTGGGGCTGGTGGTAGCTTCGGTTTTGCTGATCTAAAGCACGGTTTAGCCGCTGCCTATGTAACTCGGTCACTTGGGCAGGCGATGTTCCTCGATCAGCGCGGTGCTGAGCTGATTGGTCGATTATATTCACTTTTGGAGATAGATAATGAACTATGAAACTGAAATAGAGCAGCTGCAAATACAAGCTGCGTTTCAGGAGTCGGCGATATCTGATTTGAATGACGTGGTGACGAAGCAAGATGAAGAATTGCGTGTGATCAGAAAGCAACTGCGTTATTTGAACGAAATGCTTAAGCGAAAAGATGAAGGGGACTCAGCGCCTACTAATGAGCCACCTCCACATTACTAAAGGCTGAGTTATCCGCGCTTAAACATTGCTTTAAACTTCGCGAATAGCCCTTTATTCTCTTCTGTTTGAGTGGCCACCGGTACATCCTGTTCGACATCCGATGCAGCCACCTCATCGGCGTCCACGGACATCGAGTCAATGTCAATCTCTGCAGATTCAACCACACACTCAAGACCACAACCTTCAACAAGTCTGGCTAGCGCATGGGCTTTGTCGCTGCTGAGATCAGGCTTAATTACCACCGGTGCGATAGTCATTAGCTTTTCAGCATCTGAATTACTAATTGAAAATAGCGACGCAAACGCCTCCAGCGCTTCAATCCAATCGCTATGCTCTAGAGTAGAACCTGTTAATTTTAGGTTGTAGCTCATGAGATTATCCCTCTGCGTATTCGAAAACCTTTACGATACGCTGTACGCCCCCTGTCTGTCGAGCAATATCGACGGCGACGTCAGCTTGGGATCGAGTGACAATACCCATTAGATAAACCACGCTGTTTTCCGTGACGACTTTTATATTCGAAAAATCATAGTCGGAATCGGAGATAGCGAAACGACTTCGAACCTTAGCTGACAAGTAGGCGTCATTCGCACCGACTAAAGTTGAGATAGCGCCACTGATTGAAATTTGGTTATGAACCTGACGAACACCTTTAACGTCACGCGCGATCTGAGTTACACGATCTCGCTCCCCCTCGGTTGATAGCTGGCCAACCAAGAGTACGACGCCGTTATAGCTAACTACGGAAATATTTGCATCCGCTAAGGCTTCACTGCTATGTCGAATATTGACCGATACCACGGTTTCGATTTGTTCATCGTCTATAAAGCGGCCAAAGCTACGATCAAGTTCGTCGTTCTCGATTGGACCGTCCGTTGTTGCGGTGATGATACTAGTACAGCCTACAAGTCCAGCTAATACCATCACGCTGAAGGATTTCAAAAGTGGGCTTAGTCGTCGCATTCATCTACTCCAAAAAGTTGTGCTTCTAATAGTTCAATTAAACATGCAATCGCCAGTTGGTGAACTTCGGTTAGCCGAGGTGACGGCTCAATAGGCGTTGCGATTTCAACATCGTCCTCACCAATGGCCGCTAGATAGCAATCTAATTCAGGGCCACCCAAGATGACAATACTCATTCCGCGACTCTTTGCCGCGCTAATAGCTGTGAGAAGAGCGGGTGAAAACTCCTGTTGAGTGATAATAACTAAACTGTCACCCTCCTGGCCTAAACCTATAATTTGGCGGGCGTATATGTCATCGAGACCATGATCATTGGCGATCGCACTAATGGCGGTAGCATCTTGATTGAGCGAAAAAATTGGTAATGCGGGTCTTTCGCGTTCTAAGCGGTGCATTAAGCTGGCTGTCAATTGTTGGACTACGCTCGCTGATTCAGCAGAACCACAGGCCAGTATTCGCCCTTCGTGAACTAAGGTGTGAGTAAGGAGCTCACTAGCTTCAGCAAGCGGCGCAGCAATGGCATCGCAAGCGGCCATTTTGGCAGCAATACTCTCGTGAAACTGATCAATAATAAACTGTTCTAAATCCATGATGACTCGCAATCTATAGCATTCTTTATCCAAGTGATCTCTTCGTTGTTATTGACTATGAGATCGAACCGGAGTGGCTGATTCTGATATTCCTGATTTTCACATAAAAAGTGATGGGCTGCTTTAATTAATTTACGCTGTTTTGCGGAGGTCAGGTAGTCTTCAGGGCGGCCGAAGGTATTTGCTGAGCGATACTTCACTTCCACAAAAATAAGAGTTTCTGTTGAATTCGCGATAATATCAATTTCGCCGTAGCGGCAGCGATAATTGGTGGTAATGATATTAACGCCACTATGAGTCAGATACTGCGCTATATAGGCCTCATACTCGGCACCTTTTGCTACGCTATTTATCGCCATCGGCCAACGGAATCAGCGTACCGTTTTGGTATACGCCCCAGCTTAAACGCCGGGAGACAGAGCGCTCTTCGCTGACACTAAGCTTACCCGTGTATCCAGATAGGCGGGTGCCAGGTACTAGGTGGAGATAGTTCAATCTTGTGCCAACAATCATGCTGTCTGCACCCAAAGCCATCAATGCTTGCAGGGCAGGCTGACCCTCGGCTGAAGCGAAAATCAGGGCATTGCTACCATCTTCGTGGAAAACGGACCATGGAGCGACTGCAACGAATACGCCATCGAGGTCTTGATTACGCGTCTGATTAGATTCACCGGAATAGACTCGGCTAGTGGCGAATACATCAAGGTCGTTGCCATGATTAAAGTCTATTTGCGGCTTTATCTGCCGTGCTTCGATCGGCGAGCCGCTAATAAAAATACTATCGATATCCTGACGGCGCCTATCTTCCGATTCAACGGGCAACTGCAAAGCGCGTGAAATCGCTCTCGATCGCTCGCGTGATTTGTCAACGTGGAGGGCGCTCGCGACTTCATTGGCAAATTGGCTGCCAACCGTCAAGCGTGCTTCGGCAAGCTCAGCGGAGAGCTCAGAGCCCTCATTAGGAAGCTGGTCGAGCCAGGTGGCTTCGAAGGATTGCTTAATTTCGTCATTATTCTCGCCTACCGGCAACAGTACCAATGGTTGGCGGTAACCCCGGTTGTAAATCATCCGAGCGACCTCTGCGCCGTCTTCGGATGAGTTCAAGCTAAACGAAAACAGCTGCTCGTTATCACTCTCTAAATTGTAGCTGTTGAGTAGCAGTGTCGGAGTGGTTACTTGCTCTAGTGCAGCGATTTGCGCGACTCGGTCCTTTAGCAGAGGACCGATTATTAAATCGTAACGATTAGCGAGGTTCAAATAGGACGTGATAAAGTCGCCGCTATTACTGTCATAAAAATCAATGGTGGCAACACGGCCGCCGTCGATAGTCATGTTGTAGTGTGAAAGAATAATACCATCCTGGATTGCTTTTCCGTAGGCAGCGAGCGGTCCCGATAGCGGGAGCATGACAGCGGTTCGAGGTGGAGGAAGCATTGACAGTTCAATCAATTGAGAGATGAGTTCTGGTGTATCATTGAAGAACAGGTTTGGGGTTGCTTCGATGAAGTTTGTTAGAGCCTCGCCCTGTTTATCTAACGACGTCCTTGAGTCCGCAAGTAGTAAGGTCAGTGTGATCCAGTCATTCCAGCTAGTGTTTGTAGTCGTAGCCTCTTCAATAACTTGAACTTCTTCTTCTATCAGCAGTTGAATAATTCGTTGGTCACAGTCATCTGAGGGCGAAAGTGAGCACTGAGCAAAGACAGCTTGAGCAGCATTATAGTACTGGCCTGCAAGTTCAAAACTAATTGCTGAGCGTTGGTTGATATCAATCTCAACGTCGTTGGTGAGCTGGATAGTTGGCCGCGCTGAAGCTGCGTTATAGAGTGCAGCTGAGTCGGCATGTCGCCCTTGAGCATTGGCGATAGCCGCCTGTATGAAAATGAGTCGGCTTTGATCAGTGTTGTTAAGAAAGGTGTTTTGCCAGTCAATTAGGTAGCTATCAAAGTTTTGGCTGTTATCAGCACTGATCTGGGGGGTAAGACCTAGTGCTAGCTCAATTTGTTCGCTTGTAGCGAGCTCTGGCAAACGGCTAAGTTCGTTAGTCATATCAAACTCAGCTAGTTCTTCTTCTGTGCTGGGAATAACGGGATTGCTTGTTGGCGTACACCCAACGATAATGCCGATTAACAATAGGATTGAAGTGCTTCGGATAACTGACGAGTACATAATCTATAATTGACCTTACTTATTAGGGCGGAACACATTTTGACACAAGCGTTAAAGCCGACACTTTATATCGTAGCAACACCTATCGGCAATCTAAATGATATCACGTTACGAGCAATTGACACCTTGAAGCAGGTCGAGTTTATCGCTGCGGAAGATACCCGTCATACACGTCGACTACTCTCACACTTCGAAATTGAGACTTCTGTCATAAGCTTTCATGATTATTCCTCAGAAGAGTCCGCTCGTAAATTACTTGAACGTATAGTAAGTGGGGATAATTGCGCGTTAGTTAGCGATGCGGGCACGCCGCTAATTTCGGATCCAGGATACCGCTTAGTCAGTTTAGCTCCTGAGTATGGGGTGACGGTTTCGCCGATTCCTGGGGCGTGTGCTTTGATTGCTGGTTTAAGCGCTGCGGGGCTGCCATCAGATCGATTTTGCTTTGAAGGTTTCCTCCCGGCTAAACCTCTACAACGGCAGAAGCGCCTTGCATCTCTTGCCAGTGAAACGCGCACACTAGTGTTCTATGAAGCTCCGCATCGAATCGAAGCACTTCTGGCGGATATGCAAACAGAGTTCGGCGAGCGACGTGAGGTAGTTCTCGGTCGTGAACTTACCAAAACGTTTGAAACTATTACTCGTGGCTCGCTCTCGGAGTTAATTGAGTTCACCTCAGCGGATTCGAATCAGCGCCGCGGTGAGTTCGTTGTGATGGTGACCGGAGAGAATGATGTTCAGCTATTCGATGATAAAGCGAAGGATACCTTCCGGTTGTTGAATGAAGAATTGCCGCCTAAAAAGGCTGCAAAGATCGCCGCGCAGATTCATGGCGTGAACGCTAAGGATATCTACCAATGGAGCTTGACCAAGAATAGCTAGTTAAGTAAGGTGCGCGCTTGGGAGTCGGCTAGGCAATCGCTATCTATTTATAGGTAGAGGAAAGTCCGGGCACCAAAGGGTAGAGTGCCAGATAACGTCTGGGGGGTGAAAGCCCACGGAAAGTGCAGCAGAGAGTAGACCGCCTAAGCTTCTTCGGAAGCCGGTAAGGCTGAAAGGGTGCGGTAAGAGCGCACCGCGTAACTGGTAACAGTTTACGGCAAGGTAAACCCCACTCGGTGCAAGACCAAATAGGCCTCCATTGGCGCGACCCGCGTTGGAGGCGGGTAGGTTGCTTGAGGCTATTGGCGACAATAGTCCTAGAGGAATGATTGCTCACGACAGAACCCGGCTTATCGGCCGACTTCCAAACTAATTTCTATCTTTGATAAAAACGTATTGACGAAGGTCAATACGATCGGTATTATTGCCGACCTTGCTTGACGGCGGTAACCCGTCGCTAGTCAGATGTTTTGGCTAAGAGCTGCAGTATCGCGTGTAATTTCATCTAGGCGAAACGCCTTAAAAAATCACCTTTACATTGAGTTGGGGCGCCCTATAATGCGCACCATCACAACGCAGCAGCGAGTGATTAAAGCGGCTTGAGACGCGGGTTTGGAAGTTTGAAAAAACATTTCAAATCAACGGTTTACAAACGCTGAGATGTGTGTAGAATGCGCATCCGCTTCCACTGAGAAGCAACGCTCTTTAACAATCAATCAGACAATA
>JBEDTZ010000021.1:0-19269 GCA_040119265.1 Pseudomonadales bacterium
TCAGTGACTTGTTTGACGGCCTGGATTTTAAATTCTTCTGGATAACGCTTTCCGCGCATGACAACACCTCATAAATCTGTTCAGATTATATAACTATGAGATGTCTAGTTCACTAGGACCGTACCACGAAGCTTCGCCTTGTCGGCGGTGATAAGTTTCCAGGTATCGCCTGAACAGGATGCTAAAACACAAATCAACATCAACGTAATATATTTTAGACGCACCGAAAACACCTCGTTCCACTAAGTTCTCTATCTTGACTCGTTAGCTTGGTTGGCTAACTGAGTTATCTATTTACGGTAACAGAGTGTCGTTATGATGTTCAACGATAGCGCCGAGACTATTTCGATTCTGGCGCTACTGAATCTGAATCTGAATCTGAATCTGAATCTGAATCTGAATCTGAATAGATGTGAAGGCTACTGCTCTGAGCCAGAACAAGATTGTGACGTTCGCAATGCCTACAGGCGGTTACTAATCCACTTGAACGCATAGGGCTTAAATTCCAGCTCACCTGCCCCTACTTCCACAACCTCATCGCTGATCAAATCATACCAGTCACTTAATACCACTAGATTCAACTCACTAACAGCGACTCGCTGTGTTTCTCGGGTCAGATTGTAGAGACAAAAGATGCTCTGTCTCCGATCGTTACTCTGTCGCCAAAAACCAAACAGACCGGCACCGAGCTGCAACGTATATTGCGTCGCGTTGGGATGAAACGCAGGCTGCAGCTTTCGCAGACGAATTATGGTTTTGAGTGCTGCAAGAACCTGCGCATTCGGCGACTCTGAGTGAATTAGGTGCTGGGTTAGTTGCTCGTAGTCCCACTGATGACGATTAATCGCACGGTTGTAACCTAAACGCTCTACCGCAAGATGATCGTTACGCGTACCCAACAAACTATGGATATATATCGCCGGAATGCCCTCTAGCGCGAGCATCACTGCATGGGCACAGATAAACCGAGCAAAGCCAAACTCGTCCGGCCCCTTCACCGTGCCCTGCAGCGCGTCCATTAGCGTAATATTAATTTCATATGCTTTACGCACGCCACCGGCCCCCGCACGCCATGACACTAAACCGCCTGAGCGCTCCATGGTGCGAATGAAGGCGTCTACCTCGCCATCGCTTAATAGGCCTTCCACCGGTCTCAAACCAATGCCGTCATGGGACGCAAGGAAATTGAAATAGGTTGTACCGAACTGAGCAGGCGGCAAGGTCATCAGCCATTGTCTGAGATAGTGGCTATCGCCGCTTATCAGTGAATAGACTAGGAGCGGTGGAAGTGAAAAATTGTAGATGGCGTGCGCTTCGTTGGCATTTCCGAAATACGCAAGATTTTCCTCATTAGGAATATTGGTTTCGGTAATGATCATCGCGCCATCGACGGCGTGCTCTATTAATGTTCTCAGAAGGCGCACCACTTCGTGGGTCTCGGTCAGGTTAATACTTGAAGATCCCACCTGCTTCCACAGAAACGCTACGGCGTCCAAACGGAATACTCGAACACCCTTATCTAGATGCAAGCGAATAATCTCTACAAACGTCTTGAGTACTTCGGGATTACGAAAATCAAAATCTATTTGATCGTGACTAAAGGTACACCAAACCCATCGCGGGCCGTCAACCGTGTCTACTCGCTGTAGCAACGGGCTTGTGCGCGGTCTAACCACTTGACTCAGGTCGTCCGTGGGGAGTGCTGTAAAGTAGAAATCTTTGCCCGGATTCAGACCCTGCTTGAAGTTATCGAACCAGACGCTATGACTCGAACCATGATTAATGACGAGATCGCCCATTAACTTAAAATTGGTAGCAATCGCAGCAATATCATCCCAATCACCCAGGAAGTCATTCACTACCGTATAATCCTGTACCGCAAAACCATCATCCGACGTCCAAGGAAAGAACGGTAAGATATGCACCATACTGATAGCATCGGAGAGATAGTTATCAAGAAATCCGAGGAGCGTATGTAGCGGTCTTTCATCCTTGCTAAGCAAGCTATCTCCGTAGCAGATTAGCGCTACGTCACTTTGATCCCAGAGGTTTAGATGCGCAATAGGTGGCTCAGCACACGGCTCAAGTCGCATTAACGCCAGTAACTCTGTCGCAAGATCACTAGTAGATTGTTCAAGTTCAATGCTGTCGTAGATCTTAACCAGGTGCTGTTCAAGTCTGGCGTGTAAGGGGTTAAGCATGTTCATAATCGTCATGTTGTCCTGCCGCCGCAAATTCTTGATGATCACCTTCAACCGCCTCAACTAGACGCTCAAAAATATCGGGAATAGCGCTGACTACCCGCCCCCAACTTGGGATAAACGGTCTCTCATGGGGTTCGTCGAGGAAGGTCTGACCGGCATCAATAATATTATTGGCAAAGAGCTCAACGGCCTTCTCTTCACTATGAATATCAAAGTCCAAGCCATTCATCAAAGAATCATTTCTATAGGTTTCAACAAAATCTAGGGCGATGCGTAGGTAGGTGGCCTTAATGGTTCGAAAGGTTTCCTGCTCGAAAACCATCCCGCGCGTGGCCAACTTACGGAAAACGGCCTTCGATATATCAATGGACATTTTATTTAGGCCAGCAGCTTTGTCTTCGGCCGCAAGGTCCTGATGCTTGTGGTCATAGTTGTCGGCGATATCAACCTGACAGAGCCGGTTACTGTTGTAGTTACGGTAGACCTCCGATAGTACGCCAATTTCTAAGCCCCAATCACTCGGAATGCGTATGTCTCTCAATACTTCTCTACGAAACGCAAACTCGCCGGCCAAGATATAGCGAAAACTGTCTAGGTAATTTAGATAATCACTCTCACCCATCACCCGTTTGATCGCTCGAATCATGGGAGTTACCAGTAGCCGCGAAACTCGGCCATTTATCCGGTTATCGGCAACACGAGCGTAATAACCTTTACAGAATTCGTAATTAAAGAGTGGATTAGCTACCGGATAGATGAGCCGAGCAAGTAGCTCGCGATTGTAGGTTAAGATATCGCAATCATGCAGCGCTACCGACTCAGCCTTTCGTGTAGCAAGGGTATAGCCCATACAATACCAGACATTCCGACCCTTACCGGGCTCAGGGGGAGCCAGCCCCATGGTTTGAAGTTCGGCATCTATCGCCCGCAGTCGTGGGCCATCATTCCATAATACTCGATGGTGTTGCGGTAACTCCGAAAAGAACGATAGCGCATGGCGATATTCTTCTTCGGTAGCGCGATCGAGACCAATAACAATTTGTGCCAAATACGGTGCCTGTTTAAGCTCGCCAAGAATACTAGGTAAGGCTTTGGTACCAAGCTCTGAATACAGCGAGGGCAAGATTAATCCTAGTGGTCGCTGCTGGCTGAACTTAACGAGTTCGGCCTCCATACTCTCAAGTGAGTGAGTGCCAAGGTTATGTAACGTTGTAATGTTTCCGTTTTGATGAAAATCTGCCATGGTTACTTCCCTTTTGTATCAGGTTCGAATTAGAGGAATCGTGCTATTTCCTCCTGCCAGCCAAGCGGACCGCAGGACTTACTCGTGCGAACATCGGCTGTGGTGGTTAAATTTGGTAATGGGTTTGCTGGCGAGCGAATGACAATAGGGAAATCAGCAAGATTTAACATCGGAGCATCATTTCCACCATCACCCAGAGCGATAGTTTGTAGGCGTGAAGTTTGCAAAGCTTCAGCTTGCAAATCCTGATAGCGAGCGGTGACCCACTCCATTGCCCTGCCCTTGTCCGTATCTCCGCCAAAGTGCACAAACCGGCCCCCAAGATGAACCTTCGCCCTATTATTTTCGGCAAAAGCACGTAGCGCGTTAAGCGATGATTCGCTACCAACCCAATGCAATACCTCGCCGTGCGTACGGGACTTTGCTGCCATAGCCTGATTCGTAGCTAGGCCTGTTAAATCGCTCAGTTGAGCGACCGACATCTCGCTAAAGGTAGTGAAGCATTGAGGATGAGCCCCAGAGAATTGTGCTAGTAACTTGCGCCAATAATCTACCGGCTCTACGAGTTGGTGGCACCAGAACTCACCTGCCGAGAAAGTCTCTGGTGGCGCAGATATAAACTGGGTCTTCGGAAGATATGCCGCCGCTCCGTTCTCGATAATGAAAGCATCTTCGAGCGTTAAAGCGGATCTTATCTCAGCTGTCTCGGCTGCGGTTTTGCTAGTATTCAAGACAATCGGAATATTGAGCGCTTGAAGTGCAGCAATGGATGCTAACGCCGCTTCGAAGGAGTAATCATGGTGATCCAACAGCGTACCGTCGAGGTCGGAGAACACAATATACGACAAACTATTGCCCTCCCATCTTGATGAGTGAGCCAACTATTTGTCGTGATGTGTTCAAGTTTAAGACTACATCCGCCTGGTCCTCTAGGGTAACTAGGGCGTGCTCCGTCAGCCTTTGGTAGTGCTGTACAAATCGTTCCACCTGCTCAGCCCCCATAATGCCAGAGCGATCCGCATCTTCACCGAGGCTAGCACTTAGACGCTGTTCCTGTTCAAGACGCCAGGTGGATACGCAGGAGAAACTCGGTGCCTTTAACATCACTAAGCAGTTGATTAGATCGAAGAGCCGTTGATAGGCAGCCAACTCTGTATTCACCCACCTTCGCCAAATTGCCTGAGGATCCTCTAGCGCCTCTAAGCTGTTAATTGGCATATCTAGCGCGCTGGGCAATTGTGGGCTAACCCCCACACACCAACCCTCTAGAATCAAAATGTCACAGGGCGCACCAAATTGGTGCCAATCGTCCTTTGATTGAGGTTCATCCGTTGCTTTATTAAAGGAAGGAATGGCTACTTGGCCAGAAGATTGTGCCAGTGCTTCAATAGTGTCTAACGCCAGCGCTAGGTCGTGGGTTCCAGGTACGCCACGTGTCTTTAATAACGGATGAACACTTGCTGCTAACTCCCTACGTGCTTGGGAGCTTAAGTAGAAATCGTCGATGGAGATTGCGAGCGCACTATAGTCCGAGCCGCTCGAAAGCAGCTCCACTAAAAGCGCCGCGATGGTAGACTTTCCCGATCCTTGACAACCATTGATACCAATTACAATGAGTTGCCCCTCTAAAGCCCGAAGCGAGCTAATGTGAAGCGCTAATGGAGCAATAAACTTCAGCGCATCACGAACAAACATTGGTCCTAAACAATTATGTTTAGCAAAGTTCTCAATAAGCTGAGCAGTTCTATCCCTTGATTCCACGTCCCTCTCCTGATCGATATGACAGACGTTAGTGTAACCAAAATGGCGCGGCACTATCCGTCTGCATCGTCATGACATCTAAGCCCTTTACAGCAATAACCGTGCCTAGCGTTTATTTTTACAGAAATCCAGCTTTGTAAGCGACCCTTTCGGAGAGATGTAGCGAAGTATGAAGGGCCCTACTGTGTTGAAACTACAGGTCAAATTTTTCGGAGTGTAGACAGTGGTTCTTTAAATTCTAAGGTATAGGTAGCGACCACTGCAACTATGGCTGTGGGCTACCGAGTGGTTCTAAATTCACCCTCGTCCCAAACGATCGCACGGTAGCAAGGACCTATCGTATCACTGCATTGCGAAGAGTGGACGGCAAGTAGAAGGATGTTCTTACCCTTCATATCTACAACCTGCCATTGGTGAGCGAGAAACTCAAACTTTTCGCCATCAACAACCACCCAGAGTTGCGTACCACCCGTTCCGCCCCACATAGACGCTGCCGTTGAACAGGAGAACTGGGAGGCATCGACAATCTCCTCCGGGCGACCATCACCGGTAAGATCCTTGAGTAAGATGGTTTGCTCCGTTGAAGCAAAATCGCCCCCCTCAAAGGAAGCACATTCACTACGCGCATCCTGCACGATCTGTGTTGACAGCGGCAGGTCTTCATCACCGTGGACTGATAACGAAACTGCTACCACCAACGTACTTAAGTATTGGATTATTTTCATCTTATCCTCTCAAAGCTCTGACGACTAATAATCACTGTAGTTCAAAGGTGGGTATTTAACGTAACATCATGGCAATTGTTCATATTCAATATTCATCGATCGGCTCAAACGGGCAATATGAACTGTGTCCCAATACCCTCTACGTATCGGTCTTTTCCGACACTAAAGCCATGAATTGTTTAGAAACGATAGGATCATCTGTTTTGTCTAGCTGCTCGGAAATGTGATCGCTGTCTTGATTTGCTACAAAGTCTAACAAACAGCTACCATAGTTACTTTTAACCTTAGCTATTTGTTCACCATTCTCTTTGCGAAGCATTACCACTTCGCCTGCGGAAAACTCACCTTGCACCTCGACTATGTCTTTAGGGGATATTAAATCTGTCGACAGGTGTTCGTTAATTGAAAATTCGTCGTTAACGACTAATTCACCCTGTACTTTAGTAGTATGTTTCATCCAATGCGACTGATCATGCATCGGTTCCTTGTGAGGATGAAATATCGTCCCTGGGTTCTCCCCGCGCAGGAGCGCAGTAAAGCTTGATTCTTTGAACCCATTTACAATGTAGGTATCAATTCCGTGAGAAACGGCTTTCTCAGCTGCCTCGATCTTGGTCTTCATTCCGCCAGTACCGACTGAACTAGTAGCCTCGCCTGCCATTTTGTAAATAGTGGCATCGATTTTGTTCACGTCGGTAATCAGTTTGGCAGCAGGATCCAATTGTGGATTGGCGTCGAAGAAACCATCAATATCTGAGCAAATAATTAGGCAGTCCGCGTTAGCCGCAGTAGCGACCATGGCCGACAAGTTATCATTATCGCCGACTTTAAGTTTATCGGTGGTAACAGCGTCATTTTCGTTGACGATAGGTAGGAGGTCATTAGCAAGAAGAGCGTCAAGGGTCTCCCGAACGCTAACAAAGCGTTTTCGGTTACGAAGGTCCGCGTGAGTCAGCAGTACCTGAGCGGTATTGAAATCAAACAATCGATCCCACGTAGCCATCATCTCGGATTGACCCGCCGCCGCCATCGCTTTCTTGACAGTTATTGACGGTGCGTCAGGTTCATCGAATAAATGAGCCCCCGCTGCAACAGAGCCCGAAGAAACAAGAACTACCTGTATTCCCGCCAGACGGCACTGAACGATAAAGTTCGCGATACTATAAAGATGCTGGCTACTACAACCATTTCGCTCCGGTGATATGAGCGCGCTACCGACCTTCAAAACTAGGCGTTTCCAGTTCTGTTCAATCTCGGTCTTATTCATTCAATTGACTCTTCTGTTAAGAACTAACAAAAGACACAGCCTCCGTATGCTGAAAAAACACCGCATAGAGTAACGTCCCAAGCTTTATGCTTCAAGCGACTGCGGGTTATGGCTATCCATACTGATATTAATACAACATTAGAGTTATAGTGAATTTACCTGATTAGCTTTGGCGCTTCTCCAACAAAGTTTTTAGCTCCGAAATTTGCGCCTGAAGATCCAGCATGGTTGGTACACCAGCATCGTCGGCTTCCTGCTTAGCAATTCGCGCGTGCTCTTCTTCCAGCGTGCTCACTACAATACCAATGACCATATTTAGGAACGCAAAAGCCGTCAGGCAGATGAACGAGAAGTAGTACATCCAACTTAGCGGATAAACTGCCATAGTTTCGTACATTACATCAGTCCAATCCTCAAAGGTCATAACGCGAAACAGCGTGAGCATACTGATGGAGATATCACCCCAAAGTGTGCTGTTTACCTCTGCGAAGAAGGTAGCGCCCACGGCTGCATAGATGTAGAAAATGATAAACATCATCAGCATGACGTAACCTAACTGAGGGAGTGCTTTAAACAGCGAGTCCAACAATACGCGCAGCTCTGGAATGATAGATACCATCCGAAGGACTCGGAATATTCGCACCAAGCGCCCTATCAGGGCCATCTCACTGTTATCAATTGGAATGAGACTGACGACAACAATTAGGGTGTCGAAGATATTCCAACCCTTAAGAAAGAAACGCTTTTTATCCGGCTCCCCTAAAAAACGTACCGTTATTTCGAACAGAAAAATAAAGGTTACTGCCCAATCGAGTATCGTAATGGCACGAACTAAGCCCGGTGATAGCTCATAGGTTCTCGCACCAATCACTAAAGCAGAGAATATAATCACCGCTACAACGAATAGTTCGAAGGCTTTATTCGATCGTAGACGGAAAAATGCTGCTTGAAGCGCCGCCGTTGAGTTTTCCGAAAAGTTGTCAGAGTTATTCATGGATAAGTGGTGGCCTGCTGCTCAGTATATTTATCTAAGCTGGCCTTTGCTCCGCTGTTATTTTAATTCGCCAATTATCAGACAAAGTGCAATCTGAGCCAAGGGATTTAAACAAATAGGCTAACGCGGATAATTGACAAGCGAGAGGTAGCTTCTTAGGCTCTATGGCAAATGCAACTTAAGGAATGTCATGACCACTCACTTTTATCCAATCGGCTCCGCAGGTTCACCATGGAGCGAGTCCGAATGTCAGCGTTGGTATGACAGCTCTTCCATCAAACGAAGCTATCAAGCTGAAGTACTGGACCGAATTAGATCACTCGAATCCGACTGGGAAATATACCAGTACGGTGCGCTCAGCGTAGACCCTGAAAGATACCCATTATTTGCACTGTTAAGCCCATCGCAGCAGGCGCATCTTCCAACGGTGCTTATCACCGGAGGCGTTCACGGCTATGAAACAAGCGGCGTCCAAGGAGCGCTGGACTTTGCCCAGCATCACGCTAAGCAGTATGCAGCGCATTTCAATCTTATAGTTGTGCCCTGCGTTAGTCCCTGGGGCTATGAAACCATCAACCGTTGGAATCCCAAGTGTGTGGATCCCAATCGGTCTTTTGTAGCCAATAGCCCTTCAGAGGAAGCCGCGCAACTAATAGCTTTTATCGCTGAGCAACCTGAAGTTCTCCTTCATATTGACCTACACGAAACAACCGATAGCGACGAGCAGGAGTTTCGTCCCGCTCTGGCAGCAAGAGATGGCAAAACCTATTATCCCGGTGAGGTTCCAGACGGTTTCTATACAGTTGGTGATACACCCAACCCACAGCTGTCGTTCCAAACTGCGGTGATTGAGTCGGTATCTGCTGTCACTCACATCGCTCCGCCAGATGATAGCGGCCAAATTATTGGCTCTGATGTCGTGGCTCATGGAGTCATTCTTTATCCGATGAAGGAGCTCGGACTCTGCGGTGGCTTAACGAATTGCCAATACGGCACCACTACTGAGGTTTACCCAGACAGCCCCAGCGCCTCGCCGGAGATCTGCAACCGCGCCCAGGTTGCCGCAATTTGCGGTGGGTTAAACTTCGTCATTAAGGTTTGAAGAAGGCGCGTACTAAAACTACAAGTCATTAGAATTATTGATACTGAGTAGCCGTAATGAACTCACCAAATTGCTCGCACCAAATGATTACCGAGTTGTACTCTTCAATATCAACGTTGGGCGGTACGTTGACGATAAAGTTATCAAACGTTTTGACATCGGCTACTCGTATCATCGAACTCTTTAGGCGTTCGAAATCCGCTTCAGTTTCTACAAACTCAGGTGAAAGATACAATTTATAGTCGGGGCCGGGTGCTAGTTCCCCCATAAAGCCTATTTGATGCTCGCTAACTGCTACGTCGCCCTCCCCCCAATGAAAACTATCACTATCCGCCAGCTCAACCTCAAATCTAGCGTGATACTTAGCTTCCGTGGAGATTGCACCCACTTCTTCCCGGCTAGGAGCATCTTGCGCAAGGAGAATGGGAAGCGTGTAAATTCCTATGAAGAAACCTAGCATCAGTACCAAGGAGTGACTGAAGACGAGGCCAATGATTTTTCGAATACTCATAAACTATAATCCAAGGTAATGGGGACTGCGACTGCGGCTAACGCTCCTATCGAAACGATGACAGGCGACACATCATAAATCAGAAAACTCGATGCGGAACTTCGTCTTATGCGTAACTAACAGCTAGCTAATGGCGCCGAAGCCGATGAAATTTGGCGATACGAGAGATTAGCCAATAGCTGTTATTCTGACTTAACAGCCGTGCCAATCTTAACAATCTCCAACACCACTTCCTCAGGAAATATGGATTTGGAAAGATATTGCTGACCACCGTTTGAAGTAATCAATATTAAGCCGCGCTCGGTTTCGACCACGGTCGAGACATGCGCCCAGCTGGTATTGGTGGTGGTGCTACCACTTCGAGTTTCGATACCCTGCTCATCAAGACTCAATGTGACCTTTTGCCCCCCGGTACGCCCCAACATCTGCCGAGTGAGCCACCAGGCTCGCTTATAGCGAATGTGAAGTAACTCAATGACACCCAGCACAAGGATAAAGAAACCGAGTGACTTCGGCTGATCTGTCCAAACCAGCGCAAAGGCACCCAGTGCTAGCATGGCAATCGGAAAGATGAAGTTCGGTTTAGCGCCTTTGTTATAGCGCTTAGACTCATCAAAGCATTCGCCGAGATATTCTCGTGATAGGGTAAACTGAGTAGTATAGGGCTGCATTTAAGCCTCGTGAGTTGCTATATATGGGGGCATAGGCATCACAACAGCACCTATACTTCTGTTGTGATTATATAACCATGAGCTGGCTAGTTCACTAGCTTCGTGTCACATCTTACTAAGCGATAAACCGTAAACGATATACTTCGAAGTTAGAATTAACATGCCAGCTCCCGGGCGGTTACATTGCCGTGCAATCTGCCTTGACGAGGCGGACTTCTTCGCTGGTATCCTTATTTCTTAGGTAGCAGTTACCCGATCTGAGAAATAGCTCAAGGATGAATGGCGGCTCATCAACCCGATTATCGATTATTCTGCCATCCGGTGAGCGGACAACAGCTCGCTGGATTAGCAATTGGCTGCTATTCGCAAAGGCACTGGCACCAATGGTGACCTCCCGGCCACCAAACAGCACTTGGGCTGATTGTCTCAGCTCCGCGAGTGACTCATCGGACTGAATGAGGATTTGCGCCGCTGATTCTTCGGAATGAACTGGGCTCCGCGGCACAGATTCCTGACTAGGTATAGCCAATTCGCAACCCGCAAGCATTTGCGCCGCTATTACTAGCGCTGGATAACTAATAATTCTCTTCATTATTGTTCCGTTTCCTTAAATGGATCGGTGTAGTCGGTCATTAAACGTAGCATATTACGGATTGAGCCAACGCTACCATCATTCAAGGACTCAGAGCCCGAGGCGTTAAGCTTAAATGCCCGAAACTCCGACGCTGGACTCTTAGAGACAGTAGTGACCACTGGACAGCTACTACTAACTCGGTAGTCGAGCGCCGCAGTAACCATGGGATCATTCACATCACCCAACGGGCTGAAAAGGTCATCCACTACATAACAACCATTCTGAAGGATTCCCGGCGCAACGGGCTCATTCATTGGCGTGAAGCCATCAGAGTAACCACCCTGCCCCTTATCATTCGAGCCGTCAAATTGAATAGTAAAGTAGGTAGTCCCGCAGTTATCAGTGGGATAAAAACCATAGGGTTTGCCACAGGTAGTGCTACCAATTAAAACAACATCAACATCTACGCCTCTCAAGCCATTAATAATGGCTTCACTGGCCGAGCAAGTGCCACCCGTCGTCAAAATAAACACGCGGTTCAAGTCTAGAGCTGGTAGCGGGAAACTAGAGCCATACTTGTCAGAGTACTGACTTGCAGTATTATAGAAAGGCGTTGGCGTGAGGGTTGCTCCAGTGACTGGGTTGATAGTTGGATGCTTGTCATTGAAGCGCAGTTCGTCAAAGACCCTGCCATTTGTAGCGGTCGAACCAGCGATCATGTAGGACAATTGGCTGGCGATATATAACAAGCCGCCACCGTTATAACGAAGATCTAACACCAGATCGCTAACGTTGTTAGTTCCTAAGAAGGTCATGGCATCAATTAACTTATCTTCCGAAACGAAGTTATGATCGTTAAAGAATACATAACCTACATTGCCACTAGTGGTGTTAAATACATCAACGATAGGCACAGGATCGGACTCAACTTCGACGGCTGAAAGCGTAACGTCTCGAGTTTGGGAACTGCCCACGTTTTGTACCGTAAAGGTATGGCTTTCTCCTATAGAAGACGGAAATAAGCCAGCGTTGAGAGTGTCTACGTCATTGCCATTCTCGACATCAACACCGTCAATAGCCAACACCTTTACACCACGCGCCAGGTCTGCCGTAGAGATATCTGCTGGCGAACTTGGTTCAATATAACGAATATATAACTCTCTTGGTGGAGATGATTGAACCAGCGCCCAATCGATGCCATAACTGACCGAAATACCCGCTTGGCTTAACTTCTCATACTCGCTCGTTTCATACGTGAAGTGGAACCGATCTTTTAGATTTCCAGAGGGCGTGGTTGCATCGGTTCTTAATAATTCAAAGTATTCGATCGGGTCGTTGTAATCACCCGGGTCAAGATCAGGCAGTTCGTTGTACCAGAGGTAGGTATCATTACTCCAAGAGCGAAGGAAGTGATTCTCATAGAGTATGGAACCAGACTGGTCATTATAGGGATTGCCATTAATATCGTTAAACGTCCGTGGATTCTCGCAACGCGCCACGAAGTTAGAAGGGTCTTCAAAGACACCAGGGGTGTAAGTTGGCCCAGTTGAGCCGCCACCGGAACTCGATGGTGTATCCGATCCACTATCACTACCACCACCGCCGCCGCAACCTACTATGGCAAAGCCTGTAAGTAACGCAATTACTAAGGGTCTTCCAAATCGATAACTAGTCATACTTCTATCCATTTTTAGGTATTTGTTAAAGCTAAGGCATCACAGTACCGAATTCTTTGAAGGCAGCTGAAATACGCTTTCCTTGAAACTTTCAGGTAGGTAATGGTACGTAAAATTTTAACAACTAGATTAACGATAGTGGACATATTCATCAACCCATTAAGCGGTTTTTCTAACATACATGTCGCCAATCGCGGCGTAATCTTCGTGATGCCCCCATTTGATCGCTAAAGGTCAGTCAAATTTGGGGTTGTCAGATAGGCGGATGAGATGGCATCGAGAGAAAATGGTTGGCGCTTAGGAAAACTCACCAGCAAAGTATTTCGGAAGCTGAGTTGATCTTACCAGCAACCTCAAAAGTTAGCCTTTGACAACATCGAGTAGGTTGATACCCGTACGAGTGCATCACCAGATCAGTAATCGGTGATTTTTAAGGGTAACTGTTTGATTTTGTCGGGGAAATAATTGGTAGGACTACCCAGATTCGAACTGGGGACCTCTACCATGTCAAAATTACTGCCTGCAGGCCCCATTCCTTCGTTTAAATAACAAAGTGAGGCATGCATTTGGCTTCAATCAATTTGACTGATTTGACAATCATCTTGTTGGCGTTAATTTCCGCTAGCTTAACGTATTTCGTGGCCCACAGCGTTGTGCGCGATAGTGACCTTTACCCAATATCTTAAAGTTTACGCTCTAGACATCTACGTTTGGTCAATTTGCCACCCTGTTGTGTCAAATTGATCGCAGGAAAGATCAAACTTACGCCCGGCTGTGTCAGTTTGACCGAGTTTATCCAACGATTTCTAAGTGTCAATCGTCGATACGCGTTGAAAAAAACGATAGGTTTTCAACGATATTATTTACTGCATATTAATTATGCGCAGAAACCAACTTGGCTGTGGCGTTGATGAATATTCATTGGAAAATTATCTTGAAGGCTGAGTTAACTGCCAGTACCCGAGTGGCCTGTACCCGCTTCTAACCCTAATAATCTATTCGCCTACTAAGCCAATACTCCACGCAAGGACACAATCTCTGTGGTAATAGATTGACAATTCCAAACCTTCCTCGGCTCTTCCTAACTCTGGACTACAATATTGCCTCCCTGGGTACGAGCTAACAAAAAAAGGGCCAATACGATCAATATAAAATACCTGACGCGCGCCGACCCGGCCCTCCCAACGAAGATTCCCTCGCGCTGTCTCTAACAAACTAGCATCTAGAGCTGTTTTATAAACTTGATATGACCGATAGTCCCAGGCTACTGTGGCCATACTGATCAACAAAATGACGGCTAGTGCCTTTATGATTCTTCGCCCGGCGCTTTGCTTTATTGCAACCACTAACCGCCCTCGATCTTCCCAATAGCTCAATATAAGACTGAGCAATGCAAGCATCGCAGCATAATAAATAATGGTACTGGCAAGTTAACTTCATCCAACCAGACTAACGCTAGTTGCTCGATCCATCAACCCATCGCCACACTTTGCCAAGACGCAAAAGCTCTATCGCGACGCCATCGTGTTAACGCCGCTGAACACAGATGTCGTTGAATATTGAACAGGTTATAAACCGCTGAGTGCACATTCAAGAAATGCTGTGCCTGGCGCCTCGATTTAAATCGACGCATCTGCCGTTCTCGAACTCGCGTAGCCTCATGAGAGGACTCCGATCGGTTGTTATGATATTGCCGCGTATCATGCTTAGCATCAGGAAGTAACTCGCGATGTGCCACGCGGTAGCTTCCAAGCTTGTCCGTAACAATCGTCCTTGGCCTGATTTGCTTGTTCGACCTAAGTAACCGTCTGAAAAACCGCTTAGCCGCCTTGGTATCACGTCGCTTTTGCACGAGCACATCAATAACGTCGCCATCTTGATCAACTGCGCGCCATAAGTAACGTCGATCGCCTTGAATGTTGATAAATACTTCATCCATGAACCAGGTGTCACCAAAAGCCTCTGTCCTTGAGCGTAAACGCCTTTGATAGATGCGACCGAACTTAAGACACCAAGCGCGTATCGACTCTCGACTCACCTCAATGCCTCGCTCCGCGAGCAAGTCTTCGACGTCGCGTAAGCTAAGGCTGAATTTGAAGTAGGCCCAAACAGCGAACTGAATGACATCGGATGAAAATCGGTGGCGCTTGTAAATATTCATTGGCAAATTATCTCGGAGACTGAGTTAACTTGCCAGTACCAATTGAGCTGCTCGGGAGATTGTCAGCGATGACTCAGGTCTGCAAGCGGCGGCGTAGTTTTTTTTGCAAAAGCCAAATCCATCTACTAGCCTTTTTAGAGACAGAATTGCGATCTCGGAAACGGCGTTGGAATCAAGAACCTAATTGATTATCTGGCAGTGGTAGGCTCCCAGTGGTAGGCTCCGCTTCAAGGTCGAGATTGATAGTACCCATCGCGGATAAGAGAGAGATGACAATGACTTACCAACGGACCAATTCTACTGAGTACCAACCGGCTCGGACCGATTTCATGCCGATTGACAACCGTACGTTGTTAACAGGCTTCGCAAAACCTGCTTTAGTTATGGCTGTAGCCCTCGTCTTAAGCGCCTGCGCTCCCGAGGAAGATAGTTCGGGGAGCTCAGAGACCTCAGCTTCCAGTGTTTCGAGTGAGCTAACGGCTCAAGGTAGCACAGAACGGAACGCTAGTTCCGACCCCTATTCTGCTAGCTCGAATCGCTCTCAGGATCAAGTTTACTTTGGCCAGACTCACGCTCACTCTTCCTGGTCAATTGATGCATTCGGCCTCGGTAATAACCTGAGCCCTGAACTTGGCTTTCGCTTTGCTCGCGGTGAGGCCGTTGAGCACGTTAATGGTAAATCGGTAAAGCTCGTGCAACCGCTCGATTTCTTCATGATGACGGATCACGCTGAAATGATGGGTACCGCACCTATGATTTTTGTAGAAGGCAGCCCAGTTTATGACACTGATTTAGCGAAAATGGTTCGCGACGGCGACGGTACCGCGGCGTTTACTGAAATTGGTAATGCTATTGCTTCAGGTACAGCTATACCAGGATTTGGCGACCCTGACGTTCAGCGCAATGTTTGGCAGCAAGTAGTTGCCATGGCGAATGACTACAATGAACCTGGAGTCTTTACTACCTTTGTGGCCTACGAGTGGACAGCGTTGCCTGGCGAAGCAAATATGCACCGCAATGTTGTCTTCCGAGATGATATTACTCCTGATTTGCCATTCTCAGCGATTGATTCAGATCGCGTCGAGGATCTCTGGGCAGCGATGGAAAGCTGGAGAGAAAACGGCAGTCAGGTAATGGCGATTTCTCACAACGGGAATGCGTCGATTGGTAAAATGTTCTCCCCTTTAGACTCTGACGGCAACCTCATTGACCTAGAATACATCGAACAGCGTTTAGCCAACGAGCCACTACATGAAGCGGGACAGCTCAAGGGCGTTTCGATGGCACACCCGCAATTTTCACCGAATGACGAATGGGCGAACTTTGAGTTGTGGAACTATCACGTTCCGCACGGAGCACCGCTCCCTGCACTGCGGGCCAACTATGTCCGCGAAGGTTGGAAAATGGGCTTAAACCTAGAGCGGTTTTTGGGTGTAAACCCTTTCAAGTTTGGGCTAGTGGGTGGTTCCGACACTCATAGTACGATTAATACCTTCGAGGAATTTAATAATCAGGGTAGTCATGCCGTATTGGACGATAGCGCTGAAAAGCGGATGTATGGCCCGGCTGGACAACTCAAAGGAGTGCTAGGAGGAAGCTTGTTCTTGAGCCCTGGCACACTCACTGGCGTTTGGGCAGAAGCTAATGAACGCGGTCCTATTTACGATGCTATGGCTCGCAAGGAGAGCTACTCCACGTCTGGTACTCGCATCAGCGTTCGATTCTTCGCCGGTTATGATTACCCGGAGAAGCTACTAGATCAAGAGGACTGGGTTAACGTTGCCTACGAAAATGGTGTACCGATGGGTGCCGACTTAGCAGCGCATGCCGGCAAAACACCCACCTTTATTGTCGCCGCTTCTAAATCACCGCACAGCGCTAACCTCGATCGCATTCAAATTATAAAGCTCTGGACAGATGGCGTGATGGACTATGAAAAGATCTTTGATGTCGCGCTTTCAGACGGCCGCAAACCTGATCCGGACACTGGCGAAGTCCCGTCAGTCGGCAGTACCGTTGACATAGCTACGGCCACCTATACCAACAGTATCGGCGCTAGCATGCTTAGCGCGCAGTGGCAGGACCCTGACTTTGACGCTAATGAGAATGCGGTTTACTACGTGAGGGTACTTGAAATACCAACTCCAAGATGGTCCACTTACGACGCCGTTGCATTAGGACAGCCCCCATCAGATCTAGTTCCTGCAACCCTACAGGAGCGGGCTTGGACATCGCCTATCTGGCTAATCGCTGCTGAGTAAAAGGATCTCTCAATACTGTGACCAAACTGACTGCTTTGCTCAAATCACCCCTGACACACTTTAGTGTCATGGGGTTTTTGCTATATGCGATTTACTTCCTCATGAACCCAAGCCTCAGTGGAGAGGAAGCAGAAGCCTACCGCATCGAGGTGAGCGCTACGCATATCCGTTATCTTGAAGATCGTTTCGAGCAGCGCATGATGCGCGGGCCGACCTTGAAAGAAGTTGAAGACATGGTTGACCAGCACGTTCGGGACGAGATCTACTACCGAGAGGCACTCCGTTTAGGGCTCGGTGGCGATGACTCACTCATTCGACGACGTATGCGCCAAAAGCTTGATTTTATATTGCTCGATACGGCTGAGTTAATTGCCCCAGATCAAGCGGAGCTCCAGCAATACATGCTGCAGCACGCAGAGCGCTATATGGCACCGGCGCAAGTTAGCTTTCAACAGGTGTATCTTGGAGAAGCCTCTGGATTCGACTATGAAGAAATTGTTGCGCAGCTAAACGATGGCACCTTTGAAGCTATTTCTCCGCGAGCCTTAATGTTGCAAGATACTTATCAGGCTATGCCCCTAGAAGTCGTCGATCGTCGGTTTGGCGCTAATTTTGCTGAGAAGCTTGTTAAGCTGCCCACCGCCTCTTGGCAAGCACCTATCCATTCAGGTTTTGGTGCCCACGCCGTTCGTTTAGTCGAGTATGAGCCGCCCGAGCTACCTAGCCTCGAAGAACAATACGATGGAGTCCTCCAAGATTGGTTAGCTGACAAAACAACGCATATGAAAGAGGAAATCTATCGAGATCTCAGTAGCAACTACGAGATCGTGATCGAGTCGCCGGAAATCGAATTAACTTTCTCTGGTGTGGTTGAATGAGAACCAAACAGCTTTGGTATAGATTACTTTTCTTAGCATGGCTGCTACCGGCAGCTTCGGCGCTAACCGATGACATTCAGCCGACGCTAATAGAAATAACAAACCCACAACACGGCGAGTATACCCTGCAATGGCGTAAACCTATGCCTCCCGATAGAGCGGCTCAACTCAAGCTCGATATCGAAAGTGGTGGGCGTTGGTTGAGCTATGAAATGGTCATGCAAACCGAGCAAATAACCATTGAGCGGCTGCGTCTAGAGCTGGCCCCCGATATCGCTTTTGAGGATCTAAGGCTGCGTATCGAGGGGCTTGAGCGGGTACCATCTACCACTATTGTCCGAGTACTCCATCCCAATAGCGTAACCACCATGCAAACCTTCGCGCCGAGAGAGGCCGCCATAACGTTTGAGGCTGACGCTTCAGCCGCCACATCCGCTCTGGCCTACCTCACTTTCGGTGTCAAACATATCCTAATGGGATTAGATCACCTGCTTTTCGTTTTGATGCTACTGCTACTACAAACAGGATGGCGAGCGCTATTTTGGACAATAACCAGTTTTACCTTGGCACACAGTCTCACCCTCTCGGCAGCAGCACTTAACTGGATTAACGTCCCCGGCCCACCCACTGAGGCGCTCATAGCGCTGTCGATTATGCTGCTAGCGGCCGCCGTTTTAACCCAGCAGCGAGAGCAAACCGAACAGTCAGAGCAACCAATGAAGAAATCGTCTAGCGCGCTCTCTTTCTCGCCTCGACATGCAGCCTTTATCATGGGTCTATTACACGGCCTGGGCTTCGCAAGCGTGCTGGTAGAAGTTGGCTTGCCTGAAAATGAAAAACTCCTGGCGCTGGCGCTTTTTAACATCGGAGTGGAAATCGGTCAGCTAGTTTTTGTGCTGTCGGTCGTCTTGCTATGGTTGAGCTGTCGGTGGTTATTCAATTATCGTGTAAATATTCTTTGCGCAACGGCAGCCTATGGCAGTGGTGCTATTGCCGCGTTTTGGTTTTTCGACCGTGTGGCACAATTTTGAATCCTGCATATAGCGAAACATTCGGGCTGCAAGCTAGTGCGAAGAGATTGTCGCTCCGGATCGATGACCTCTACCATGTCAATAATTGGTAGGACTACCCAGATTCGAACTGGGGACCTCTACCATGTCAAGGTAGCGCTCTAACCAACTGAGCTATAGTCCTATGTCGTTTGCAAGAATTTGCGTCAACAGGTGGGCATTATATTGAGC
>JBEDTZ010000022.1:0-17893 GCA_040119265.1 Pseudomonadales bacterium
TCCGACTCATAATCGGCAGGTCCCCAGTTCAAGTCTGGGCGGGCCCACCATATTAATGATTCCGCATCTGATGGGATCGACACGAAAGCCGCTACATCATTGATGTCAGCGGCTTTTTTGTGTTCGCAAGAATAAATTCTAATTCGTGAGAGTTCACGCGCATCCGCACTTTCTAGTAGTAGATTTTGTAGCAGGCTAAGTATCAGCGAGATTTTTTGCTACAAAAAGCAACTGTTCTCTTATTAAAGCCCCTGAAAATAAGACTTCTTCGAATCCCTAGTAATGTAGCGCAGAGACTTTAGTATCGATGTCGAAACATTCACATTGGAGCATCGACATGGCAACCCGTCTATATGCACGTATCAACAAAGTGCTCAATCATGCTTTCATTCCGGTCTAATCAACGCAAACCCATGCCTATTTTTGAGCAAGACGTTAATTCCGCATGAGGCGAGAAACCAAGCCTCTATTAAGCCAGATGAGCTTCCACGCCGAATGGCGGTAATGATGAATGCAAAACTCACGCAAAAAATCTACCTATTATTTGAATTTAAAATCCACACTATGGTGCGCCCCAGAATCTAGCGAGGTCAACTAATGATTACTAATGTCTACTTCCAACTCCGCCACGCGCTGATCAGTTACTATACAGCTCTCAACCATAGTCATTAAAAGATTAAGTCGAGTTCTGTTAATCATTAACTCAACCGTCTGCCCCGACATTGCGTAAACTCTCGTTTGATATGTATCAGCAACTTGTTCCGAGACAATAACCTCCTGGTGAGATGTACTTATTTGCGTGTCATCAGTCACAGTCCAAAGACCGATTCCGCCATAAGCGTCTTCTGCAGCTATCTCACACCTAACGGGGTGCGAGAGACGACTCGAAAAGTAACGTATTACACGCGGTGAATCTCCTGATACGGAAAACCCCCACCAAGCATCTCTCTCAAGAAGCACGAAATAATTACCTTCGTCTGCTGCTTGCTGTAATATTTCCTGCACACTAGTTTGCAGTCCGTTTGCCGAGATCAGCCTGTCAAATCTTGCCACAGCACTTTTTACACTCTCGTCAAGCCTTTCGTCAGCCGCCGGCGCTGTGCACACTGTTACGTAAAAAGTAACGCTAACTAGTAATTTTCTTGCATTAATCATCGGTCATCATCGCTCATTCAGTGAAAAGGTCGTTCATCGAGACCCAATAATTGCGTGAAATCTAGGGTCGGTCATGTCTTAACCTATCGTTGCTTTAGTACTCTGTCGAACTTTACACAATCTTTCAACCTATCTTCCTCGATAAAAGCCATTGATCACCTTGTATGTGAATTGAAATAGCTTTACTTAACCAATGCAGCCGAGAATGCGATCCATTCGTGATCGTGCCTAAAAACTGGCTATTCTCGAACTCGGTGCGTAGTGCGCAATCTTCGGCGCTGCTAAGCAGCCTGATCGAAACGGCGAAGCAGAACTCGGTTGGGCCATACGATTTTGTGAAGAGGGTGTTCACGGTTACCTAAAGGTGATCGATCGCTAGAGCAGTTGATGTCTTGGTGCACTAGTGAAGCGGAGCTAGAAGCTCCCAAGCAATACCTTCGCGGAGGGAGTGCTGGGCTTACAGATTTCATAGCTCTTACCTCACTTCATCACTAAATCCAATGAAACAAAGTTTACCCAAGAATTGAAAAATCAAAAGTCTGCAGCAACTAACATACTGGGGACAGGTTCGTTCATAACATCCAAGAGCCCATTAATCTGTAGTCTATGAAGTAACCTTTCAAGTCCTCTCATTGGAATCATTAGATTCCAATTTTTGTAGCACTTAATGTAGCCCAGTTGCAATCAGATAATACGGACTGTTGTACTTTCTGGGCTTGCACTCACTATTTGAGTTAGGGCGGGCCCACCATTTTTCTTCGCTACACCTATAGAAACCCCACAACTATAAACCCCATACCTAGGCACTGATACCTCTCGGTTTTTTGCTGGCCGAGCGCTTCGATAAACACTTATATCGTACACAACTAAATTGCGTACAATTTACTTTGATATTTAACTTACTTAGAGGTTTTAAGATGCCATTAAGCGCCATGGGAATTTTCCACACACTAGTTGGTTTAATCGCTATATTCACCGCTGCCCAACAAATTTGGACCCATAAACAAATTCTTGCTGAAACCCGCTCGGGAAAAGTCTATCTCATTGCGACAGCGCTTACCGCACTATCGGCACTTACTATCTTTAAGCACGGAGGTTTCAACACCGCTCACGCACTAGCCATTCTGACCTTAGCGGCAACCTTTGCGGGTGTGGTACTTGAGGCTACCAAGTGGTTTGGCGGCTGGAACAAATACCTTCGTAATATTTGCTATACCGGTACCCTACTATTCCATGCTCTTCCTACTGCTACTGAGATCCTTACGCGCTTCCCAATGGATGCTCCGGTAGTTTCCAGCTTACAAGACCCTTTGCTTCAGAAGGTGTTCCTAGTCATCCTAATCGTCTGGCTAATAGGCCTTATTAGTCAGCTAGTATGGCTAAAATTCAAGGCGAAGTAGGTTCTGAATGGCGACCATCGATAGCAAACAGATTCCCGAGCAACTTAGGCTTGATAGCCAAGTTTGTTTTCCCCTATACAGCGCCGCGAACGAGGTAGTTAGGGCCTACCGCCCACACCTCTCTGCGCATGACCTGAGTTACCTTCAGTACCTTGTTCTCATGGTGTTATGGGAAGAAAAAGAACTAGAGGTGAAAGCTCTGGGTGCCAAGCTAAACTTGGATTCTGGCACGTTGAGCCCGCTCCTAAAGCGCATGGAAGCGAAGGGTTTAGTTCTGCGCAAGCGCGGCAGTATCGATGAGCGAGTAAGACTAATCTCTACCACGAAAAAAGGTGAAGGAATTCGTCTTGCCGTCACTGACATACCGCAACGCGTGGCATGTCAGTTAGGCTTAGAGATGGAAGAGTTGTCAGTATTGAAGCGGTTATGCGAAAAAGTTCTGACTAAAGTTTAGAACTTAAACGACAACATCATACCGGCGCCAAATTGATTCCAAAGGTTGTCCGAACCAAAACCGACTGAACAACCGTTACTACAGAAAATGTAGCTACTATTGTTCATGAAGATTGGCAACCAACGCGCTTCAATTCCCACTTCAAGATTAGGTGTCAGGGCGTAACGCGTACCTACTGCTACTTGACCCGAGAAGCGAGTATTACTGCTGTAACGAGCTGCATCCGGAGAGAGGTAACTACCCCCAATTCCAGCACTTACACGGTGCGTCCACTTACCTTGAGGATAGAGCGTTGTGCCCAGAATTTGGAAATGCTGGATACCTAAGCCTGGATCCTCACTCGCTGGAGCGCCACGCATACGCGTATCCTGCTGGCTGTAATAGATGCCAATCATCTGGTCGCGCTGATAGTCAAAATTTAACGTCACGGCGAAATCATCAAGATCATCAATCGTCACGGTGCGTGGTGTAAAACCAGACTGATAAACACGAATAGAGTCACTCCCTACGTAACCGTAGTGAACGCTAATTTCGCTGGCCAATCCGCTAGTTGCTAGGGTGCTCATTGCAACAATCGCGAGTAATTTCTTCAACATCATAGATCCTTAGGCGCGCTACTAGCGCTGTTCACATTCAATATACATGGTATTTACGTTGGAGCCACCATACACGTTTCCATAGAGATTAGAAGCTCCGAAAATTCCTGAGCGATGGTGCACGGAGAAGCCAACAAAGCATGACTTAAGCTTCTGATTACCAATCACATCCCCTAAACTCACGTCCAGACTGAAATCTAAATAGTTCAAGAATTTACTGTTGCGCCGGTCGCGGTCAGCGGCTCGTTCTGACTCAATATTCGGTACCTTCTGTGCGTAGGAAATACCTTCGGCAACCCCGAAGCGCGTTTCAATGGTATCCGACCAAGGGAACTGTCGGAAAACGGCTTTGAATGCGAGTACACCTTCCCAAAAATTACCCTGATACTCGCTCTCAAAGCGACGCGCTACGCCCGTTGTTACCCAAGCTTCAATGGGCAGAGTCATTAATGTTTCAGATAACTGTCGGCTTAAGAAAAAACTACCTAGGTGCGTTCCGTCTCCCTGACAGTCAATTTGTAGCCGCAGAATCTTATTCAAGGACGTATCGGAGGTACAGCCATAGGCAATTCGATACGACCAAGGGTTGGGGTTATTCGTGAAGAAGTTATAGTCTCCCGATGATGAACGATTTAGATCATCAATTTCATAACGGTAGCTCAGTGAGGTGTTAAACACGGCGTTTTCGCTAACAATAGGGCTATCGGTAATATCGTCATTAAACACCGTATATCCAGCGTTTAAACTTACATTGTGCCGTTCCCATGCCGTTACTCTTAGCGAGGCACCTGCCGCCACGCTGGCTGTAGCATCAAGCGAGTATTCCGGGCGATCGACTAGCACTTCATCAACAGTGACACCAAAGTAGTAGTTGGCGGTTTCACGTGAGTAATAATTCGCTCGAAGCCATGGCTGTAGCTGCCAGTTCTCACCGCGCCACGTCTTACTCCACTCAAGCTCCATTCTGCCGCCATTGTGGGTGCCATTGATATCATGACTCGCGGCAACGGACCAGCGACCATAATCAGTCTTACGCGTTAGCGCAGCACCGAGTTCGAAGGAACTACTTCGCTCCATCCCTTTGAGCGGATCATCCTCATCACGCACCTCACCCGTATCGGAATAAAAGGTGTGATCGTTTGAGCCATTTAAATAATAGTTAACGTAAGTATCGAGCTGCCAATCATCACTATCGATGGCATGCCACCCCATTTGGGTGGTATCCAGATAGATATTCTCGCCGGTGTAGACAAACTGCGGCATGAAATCCGAGCGCCACTCTTCACCGGCGTAAGGAGACTCCTGCCAATTAAAATAGGCGCCGATTGACCAAGTACCTGAACGGTCTTCGGGATCCATCGCCTTACTGTTGTTATAGGCTAGGGCAACTGAGGGTAGCATCAGAAAAGCAAGAACAAGAGATCGCTGAAAATATGGTTTCGATGCTCGGCTGGGCATTTTGTGTACTCGTAATGGGAAAGTGACACCAACTCTCAACATGAGTTCGCGATTTGTTATTAACAGGTATTGTACCTAGCGCTCACAGGGTTAGGCAAACAACAATCCACTCTCCTTTGACCACAGCAAACTACTGCGCCCTGTAAAGATTGGCTGAACAGGACGACTGTGCTATCTAGGCGATATTTGCCCGCCAAACAAAGTTACAATGGCGGCCCGATTTCTTCGCTTCGTAGAGCGCCTGATCAGCCCGAGAAACTACCTCATCAAGCTCAAGATCAGCGGCTAAGGCATCCGCGATACCGCAGCTAAACTGAAGAAACTCGGTGGTTACATTTCGATCGAGTTGATCTCGAACCCGATCAATACAGCGCTTAACGTCTTCAACGGTAGCACTGGGGAAGATCACAACAAATTCATCGCCCCCCAAACGCCCAAGCACGTCGACACTCCGAATTACCGACTTTAATTCTTCACAAAACGAATACAGGACCCGATCACCAATACGATGACCGAAATCATCATTCAGGCGTTTGAAGTTATCAATATCAATGTAGGCCACGGTACAGGGTACCTTCTGTCGTTGGCACATCGACATGGCAAACTCTCCCTGCTCCCTGAAAGCACGCCGAGTTAACGCCCCCGTCAAAGAATCCGTAGCTGCTTGGCTCTTTAGCCTGTCGACTACTCGATGATTAATCCGCACAATTAAAGCTATCGCTATAGCCAGGACGCAGTTGGTCGCACCTACAAGTAGGAAGATATCAATTGGGGTAGTGGGATCGCGATGAAGATCACTGAAGCCCCAAAGTACCTGAAGCCATGAAAAAACTAACAGAACAGCAAGTGCCCCGACCATGAACTTATCCGCTATCGACAAAGATCGCTCGCCAACAATGAGTCGAAGACACAATAGCGCCGACACTCCAATCCAAAAATTCACAATGATCGTCGGCCAGCCCTCAGGCTGAGACGTGAAAAAACCATAACTGACCGTGACGAAGATGGCGAAGAAAAGTAATTGCTCGCGAGGAAAGTCATCCTTAGGCCGCTCTACATGGACTCTTAATCCCAGATAGAACAGCGCCGCGGCACTTGGCATCAACAGCGCTCGCAAATAATCAATTAGATTGACGATATCTATGGAAAACAGCACGTAGGATGAGGGCAAGATATAACTGATTGTTGCTAGCAGTGCGGCCAACGCTAGCACCAGGTAAGACATGGTACAGAGGACGGTGCCTCGCGAGTCCTTACTCCCGTCTCGCGCAAGCCAAACTCCCGCCGCACTTACGCACATCGACAGAAAAAGGAATATATACAGAACAATCGCAGCAGTGTTCACTTATCTTAATCCCATATCTTAAGGGCAGCCGTTAACGTAACGGTAAAGCATAGTTAATAATTCTTTGCTCACAGTATAGTCAACACCGGCAACCTAGCCCGACTAAAGGCTAGTCTAATACTTCTTTTCTAACGTAAACATGATCGCTGTCACCGAAATATCAATCTATAGAAGAGGTTTTGCTCATTATTCATTTCGTTATAGACTAAAGGTCCAAACTATAAGAATGACTAAAGGAATAAAAAAATGGACTTACAAACTCTTAGTAGCCCTCTTTACAGCGCTCGAGTCTGGCTCAAATTTATTGGCGTCATGTTTATTATTAATGGAGTACTAACCGCGCTATCTATCGTGGGGATAATTGTTGCATGGGTTCCTATTTGGTTAGGCATTTTACTATTCCAAATTGCCGGAGCTGCTGAGCAGGCGTTTTTAACCCAAAACGAAGACGAATTCCTAAAATCACAGACCAAGCTGAAGACATATTTCACCATCACCGGTGTACTCATGCTGATTTCTCTTGTGTTCATGGTTCTCTTCCTAGGCTTAGGCGGTATTGCTGCGATCAGTCAATTAGCTTCTAACCCTAAGGGCTTCTAAGCAAGAAGCATAGCAACTGTATCTATGTCGACGCCGTCTCTTCGCAAGATCATTCACGTCGACATGGACGCATTTTTCGCTGCCGTGGAGATGCGAGACAATCCCAGTCTTGCTAATGTTCCTCTCGCTGTTGGCGGTTCTTCGGAACGCCGAGGCGTCATCTCAACCTGCAATTATCGAGCCCGAGAATTTGGGGTTCGCTCCGCAATGCCTACCGCCACAGCGCTACGAAAATGCCCACAGCTCGTTGTGGTACCCGGAAGGATGGAACGCTATCGCGAAGTCAGTTTGCAGCTGCGCGAAATTCTTTCACGTTACTCGGATATTATTGAGCCGCTTTCGCTGGACGAAGCTTTTCTGGATGTCAGCGATTCAACTCAATTTCAGGGCTCTGCCACCCGCATCGCTCAAGCGATCCGCCGAGATATTGAAGCAGAACTCGGCCTCACCGCTTCCGCAGGCGTCGCACCATTAAAGTTTCTGGCGAAGATAGCTTCGGACATTCACAAGCCCGACGGTTTGACAGTCATCCAGCCCAGTGAAGTAGAGCCTTTTATCGAACAATTAGCGCTCCGAAAAATTCCCGGCGTCGGCCCCGTCACCTGGGAACGTCTACAGGCGCTAGGATTTCATCGAGGCAGCGACATTCGAGCGTCGAATGAGCAAGATCTCACCGCTTCACTGGGTAAGTTTGGGCGAGTCCTTTGGCAGCGCTGCCAGGGTATCGACGAGCGATCCATCTCTCCCTATCGAGAGCGAAAATCAGTGGGGGTAGAACGAACCTTCAGCGTTAACCTAAACTCGCTAGACGCCGTAATTAAAGCCTATGAAGACACTATTCTGCCCGAGTTCACCAAGCGTAGTAAAAGCTACTTTAATGGTAATCAAGTGAATCGGATTGGCATCAAGATCAAGTTTGCTGACTTTAGCCAAACCACGAAGGACCAAGCGATCAGAAGTCTCAACCATGAGGTCCTTCTGCAGCTGCTTTCAGCTGGGTATGAGCGTGGTAATGGACTAGGAGTGCGACTTATTGGCGTGCACTGCGGCCTAGATAAATCGCAACCCAGTGGCGTCGCCGAACAGCTTCCGCTGTTCGACTAGTTCGCCTTAGCCTCTTTCAAGCCTTTTGCCTAGAGTTGCTTTCAATTACTCAACGATTTCAGTAATTTCTAATGTGCCGGCGGCCTTGTTACCCACTATGGAGTACATCTTATCGCCAATGCTGAACAAGTCGTCACGACGATTAAGGCGAACCCCGTTTAGGACTACCGACGGAGTGACTTCAGCACCCTCTCCGTCTATGACCATGGCGCGAGTTTCCACATATTCAGTTGGGGTCCAAACCTCCCACATAACCGTGAAGTTACCGTCGCTTCTTTCACTTAAGCGCACTCGTGAAGCGTTCTCAGTAGCTTTATCCGTATACTGGGTTAGCCAGCGAATTCCCGTCACCCGCTGACCGCGCTTGAGACCGTCAAAAGTATAAAATTCACCCGTTTCTGGAGCGCTACCGCTTTGAGTGATAACGAGGTCATCCGAGACTTCGTTACCGGAGCCCGATGCAGACTCAAACGATGGACTCACTTTAATGAAGCCAACGTTTCGCGCATCCACAAGGTTCAAGTTATCTCCCGTTGCGCCATTATTTAGTACATTATCGTTTGTATCATGCTCAGAGGCGAATACCACTAAATAGCCGGAGTTGGTTTCTTCTACTCCACCTAATTCGGTATAGGTATTATTGTCATTACTCCACTTATACATCTGCCTACCGGTGACATCCACACCATAGGGATCAAACGGACCTCTGCCATCATGACTCGCAACGTAACCGTGGTGAGTCTTGAAGGTGTAAACCACACGACTGTCTTTACTCGACCCGTTAAATCTATGGAAGTTAATGCCTCGAGGATAATTATCGCCCAAATCAATGGCGATGAACTGATCAGTGCCTGTAGTGTTCATAACATTCGAGAAGGAATGACCCGAAGTTTGCCCGTGGTTAACTTTGATCGCTAATGAACCTGCGTCAAGCACAATGGCATCCGCGCCCTGGTGATTTAGGCCATCACTAGTCTGAGCGTGGAGTCGAGAATAGATAATCCCGACTTCTCCACCGGCCACATTAAGGCTTACCGTGTTACCGTATTGCCCGTCGTTGGCCGTGAGTGAACTAGCGATATCTCCAAAGGTGGTTGCATTCAGGCTATTCGCACTGTCATTGAGTTCTTTACTGACAAGTAGCGCACCCGCTTCATCTGACTTCACAGCCAGCACCGACAGCACTTTAGTGGGATCACTGCTCTTGTTGTAATTAGGATCGGGATTTCCCGCTTCGAACAACATATAGTAAAGAGCACCCGAGGAATCTGCACCCGCTGCACCGAGCATTCGGCTAGGTCCTGTACTCAGCGGCAGATCAACAGTCGTGCTGGTTCCTCTCCGATCAAACTTGGTTAGATAGACTTTATAGCTAGACCTATCCTGCCAGACGATACCAAGCTTACCGTCGCTCAGCTCCACCGGGTGAAGATAGCGATTCTGGCCATAGCGATTACCAGCGTCTGCCGGTCCAGCCGAAAAGTCCGCGCGATCCAGCGGAATTCGACCACCCGCTATGGCGAGCTCATAGTGATAAACCTTACCTAGGCCATTATCGGCGATCTCAGCACCCACTAAGTCGGAGGAAATGGAGTGAAGAACGCTTGGCACCATGCCATCGGGTAAAATAAGGTAAGTGGTGGTTGCGTTCAGCTTACTCACTTCAGTATTGCTCACCAGCCAATCTGTTGAGGTGGCGGTTAAGGTTTCAACTTTACTGAAGTGACCGTCGAAGGTGTACAAAACGTAAGTTCCCGCAGCTGCGGGCTTAAAGGCTAGATAGTGCCCACTCGCCGCAAAGTTAACCGGCTTAGTTGGCACACCCACATGATAGGCGTCGTAGCTATCGCCAGAGCTATCACTCAGTGTTCCCTGAGAAACGGGGAAGTTGGAGTAATTATAATTCCCATCAGTCCAGCAGGAAGGACTAGGAACGCCTGTTTGCTTACGAGCGACAATCGCAAGAGATCCAATGGTATCGTCTGCTTTGATGTTACCATCGCAATTATTAGCCGAAGCGTCCATTTCGGCACTCGTGCCTGGAATCGTTTTCGATGCTGTTTCGGTATAGGCGAACTGCTTAACCGTTGGCAGTGTAGTTGCTGTAACAGTTCCGCTCGGTGCTTGAGGAGTGGTCACGGCACCTGGGGGCTGAGTAGAGCCACCCGAGCCTGAACCTGAACCACCCGAGCCTGAGCCACCTGAACCGGCTCCTGTTACAGGAGGCGGCGTGGTGACAGTAAGTTGGATAGCGTTCGAGTCTATCCCATCTAGCGATGCGGTAATGGTCACGGTACCCGCCGCATGACCTGTGGCCTTACCGGTAGCCGATACGCTGACAATAGCGTGATCCGAGCTACTCCAATGAGCACTCGCACTGTCATCAACCGTCGCGCCATTTTCCAGCGTTCCCGTAGCGGTTAGTTGGGTGGAGTCACCGATATCAAAACTCGAATTAGCCGCGGTAATCACCAAGGTAGACAGCTGGGCTGCGGTGACGGTTACCGGAACGGTGGAACGCTGTCCCTTGAATGTGGCGGTGATGTCCGCTTGACCTGCACTGACGCCGTGTACCAAGCCGTCTTTTACCGTCGCGATTACCGTGTCAGAGGATTTCCATCCGGCAGTACTCGAGACATCACGGGTAGTTCCATCTTGAAAAGTAGCCGTTACGGTGAACCGAACATCCTTAGATTCACGAACACTCGCACTCGTTGGTTTAACAGTGATGGAGCTTACGGGCACCGCTTGAACGGTTACAATAGAGGTATCAGAGAAACCATTTAACGTGGCAGTGATTGTAGATGAACCTGCCTGAATGAGGTGCGCTAGACCATGACTGCCTTTGGCATTGGAAATGTTGGCAACATTCGCTTCAGAGCTACTCCAAGTTACCTGTCCCGAGACGTCCTTTTCGGTCCCATCATCGTAGAACGCCTTGGCGACGTACTGTAAATCGGCACCCACGTAGGCCGGTTGGCTTGGCGCGTAAAGGGTTATCCCAGTAGGGCCTGCGCTAAGAAAAGTAAGTGCTAAGTCTCCGGATTGGTCGCCGAAGGAAGCGGAAATCGTTGTAGAACCTGCGCTAAGGCCATTCACTTCACCCGCACTGAAGGACGCGGTGCTCCCTACCGATGCAATGGCGCTGTCGGCCACCGACCAAGTAGCTTCGTTAGTGAGGTCGTAACGCGTCCCGTCTGAATACACGCCTACAGCAGTGAGCTGTGTTCGCCCCAGAGGCAGAGAGGAGCCGGTGACACTAGAAACCACAATACTATCCAGGCTCACATCCACATCGCTGACTCTGATTCGGTAACTATCCACTAACCCGTTATGAGTGGCAGAGATGGTTGCGAAGCCCGGTGCTACCGCCTTAACAACTCCACTGTCACTAATTGTGAGAATCGTATCGTCGCTGCTGGACCATGTCACCGATTTAGCAAAGTCGAAATGATTACCATTGGTGTGAACTGCGGTCGCACTCATTTTCGAGCTCATATCCACTACCAGAACCGAGCCCTTTTCCGAATGCAATTGAATCTCAGCAAGGTCGTCGGTATCTACCGTCACACTCAATGTAAAGGTATCCGAACTAGCAATGTTAACGATGGGGGTATTTGGATCAGCGCCACCAGATTTGGCGGTCGCTATCGTTGACGTGGCTCCCTGACTATCGGCAAGCGTTGCCGTAATCTCTACGCTGCCATCTTTCAGTGCCGTAAACTCGTTGGAGTTCGCATCAAAGTCCAGAATGGTGGTGTCCGAAGAACTCCAGCTCACCTTATTAGTGATATCCTCGTGAAGACCATTAGAATGAAACGCTGTCGCTCTAACACTTGCCCTTTGAGAGGCAGCGAAATTATCAAAGCCATCAAGCTCAATCACTACACTCGTAATTTCTGACGGGGCAATCGAGAGCTCTATTTGCTGGGTTAGATCCCGGTACTCAACCTCTACGGTAACGGTACCGCCGCCCGTAGCCTCAAACATATTGTTCGTGGCGGTCGTGGTGATAAGGGAAGTGTCTGAGATGCTAAATGAAGCATCGTCGTTACCGTTAAACTTTAAACCTAAGGCATCAACGTAAGTTACATCAATGGTGAACTGTTCCCCCTGCTCTAGTGCAACCCCCTCCCTAACGTGTACCTGCAAGGTGGACGTATTGGGTAAGAGAGAGACAACTTCGTCAACCGCCTCCTTCGCATCATCGCTGTTGCTACACGCAGTTAGTATCAGGGCAGTAAGAACAAGTAGAGTAGCACGAAGGGCAGTAGACCAGATCACAGCTAATATCCTTTAAAGCAAACATTGTCAGGTGAGTATGGAAGATAACTTGGTATTTTCCACTCATGGTTAACGCCGTTTGAAATCAAATTCTTCAGTGCCTCGCATTGATCATCTAGCCCCTATTCGTCCCGTAGAAGTTTAAATGTTGCGTGACCTCCTATCGCCGGGACAGAGTTCAAGGAACGAATGAAGCGGCCTCACTACAGGGACGGTGATTGGTGTGCTAGGATTACTTAATAAGCTCTTAACAATTCAACTTCTAAGGCAAATATGCAGACGAAACCAACACTAGCGTTATTTCTGTTCCCGTTGCTAATTGCCCTGTCGCTCAGCTTAAGTAGCTGCCGAAGCTTACCCCCTGCCGACGAAATTAATCGTACCGAGAGCTTTGCCATCGGCGCGGATCAGGCCACATTTTTCTCTGAGCATGTTAGTAGCGCTGTTAGGAGCCACCCAGAGCAATCTGGCTTTCTCGTCTTAGCCGATGGCGTAGATTCGTTCGTTGCGCGAATTAAGTTGATAGAAAAAGCCGAAGTTTCACTGGATGTTCAATACTATATTTGGCACAACGACTCAACTGGACTGCTCTTAGCCAACGCACTGCTGGAAGCCGCTGATCGAGGGGTTCGAGTTCGTCTATTGCTGGATGACTTAGACACCTCTGGGAAGGATTTAGGCCTAAGCGCTTTGAATCGCCATCGCAACATAGAAGTTCGTGTTTATAATCCCTTCGCCAACCGCTCCTTCCGGCTATTCGAAAGTGTTAGTCAACTTAATCGCGTTAATCATCGAATGCATAATAAATCCCTCACGGTCGACGGCCAGGCTACTATTGTTGGTGGGCGAAATATTGGCGATGAATATTTCAATGCCGGTGGCCACGCGGCTTTTGCAGATCTCGATGTATTAAGTATTGGCCCTGTGGTAACCAAAGTAAGCACCGCCTTCGACAGCTACTGGAATAGCCCCTGGGTTTATCCCTTCGAGTATATTGCGCCTCAGGCGGACGACGACAGTCTCGCACGCTTGCGAACAGAGCTGTTAAATACGGTTGAACAGCAAGAGACGAGTGACTATGCCCTCGCAGTGTCCGAATCTCAGTTGCTAGATAGCGAATTCTATGATGAATTTCCATTATTTTGGGGCAGAGCGGAAGTACTCTATGACGCCCCCAATAAATCAGAGTTTGAGTCAACAGATACAGCTACTCACGTTGGTGCAAATCTGTTTAATCTTATGCGGGTCGCCGAACATGACATTTTAATTATATCCGCCTATTTCGTTCCAACCGATCACTTCGTCGAAGGAATGGCTCAGTTGGTAGAAAATGGCGTAAGAGTGCGAATCCTCACTAATTCCTTAGCTGCGAACGATGTTGGTATCGTGCACGCCGGGTATATGAATTACCGTGAGGCGCTGATTGAAGCAGGTGTTGAACTCTACGAATTCAAGCCAACTGCTAATACGGAAAGTGTCAATCATCACTCGCTAGGTTCGAGTAAGGCCAGTCTGCACGCCAAAACATTCACCATCGACGAGCGCTATATGTTCGTTGGTAGCTTCAACATGGACCCGCGATCCGTAGAACTTAACACTGAAATGGGAGTCCTGTTCGAAAGCACCCTGCTATCTAAACGCGTGTCGTCTTGGTTTGATGAGTCAGTTTTTGATAAAGCGTATCGGGTGGAGGTAGACGTGGATGGAGACCTGAACTGGCGAACCATCGAGAATGGTGAAGAGTTGATAGTTGAGCACGAACCGGAGGTCGGATTTTTTCGCCGCTTTAGTGTTAAGCTTCTGTCCTATATTGTCATCGAGTCTTGGCTGTAAATCCTAGCCAAGCTATCTACCCCTAAGTTCAGACCAAGGAGCCATGGTGTCATTTCTGTTCGCAATTCTGCAATTTTTTGTTCCTCGTAATAAGAATCTCTGGCTCTATGCTGAGGGGCAGCAGCGCTCTTGTAGTCACTTGCTAGTTCAAGCAAAAGGCATAGATTCTCGGCAACATATTTATGTAAGCGATAATGAGATTCAAACGGCGAATCTGTCGGCCCTAGGAATTGAAACCTGTGCGGCGAAGTCTTTGAAAGCTAAGTGGCTTTCAATTCGTGCTGGCGTATGGATTATCTGCACCACCCGCCCCGATGAATTGAATCACCGGCTATCGGTTGGGGTGAAGATTTTCAATATTTGGCATGGGGTTCCCATCAAAGCGATCGCTCTGGAAAACTACAACCCGAATACCTGGAAAAAGAGTGAATTCAAGCGTCGTAGAAATCTTCGCCGTCAGACCAAAAAATATCGCAAGGTGTCATTTCTCTGCGCCACCTCAGCAATGATTCAGGAACTCTATTGCAACAGTTTCGGCAAATCAGCAGCTGATATGCCAATTGTTGGTGAACCACGAAATGATTACCTGCTTAAAAATAAGGGCGACCGAAGTAACCTCATTGAACGCTATGGTCAGGCTTTCAAAACCGCCACTAAAGTGTTTGTCTACATGCCGACCTTCCGTGATTACGGTAAGTGGGAGACGAAACTTGATATGGCTAGACTGAATCAGTTTCTAGCCGATAACAATTCACTGCTATTGATGAGAGCCCACCCTAGCGATCAAAGCCTGAAGGATGTCAGTTCAGATTTCAGTCATATCGTAAAATCGAAGCCTCAGCCGGGTAGTTGGAACGATGCCTATGAGGAGCTCGTGGGTGCCGATGTGCTAATTACGGACTATTCCAGCCTCTTATTTGAATACTTACTCACCGATCAGCCCATCTTGCTATACCACCCAGACCGAGAGAAGTATGAGAAGAACCGTCACTTCGGCTTGGATTTTGAGCAAGTAAAGCCAAGCGAAAGTATCACTGAATTTAATGACCTGTTGAATGCAATGTTAGGTTGTATTGAGGGTAGCTTTGATACTCAGCAATTAGCCAAGGCAAAAGCGTTAATCCACGAAGTAACGGATGCGAATTCTAGCCAGCGTGTTCACCAGCTAATTTGCCAGCAATTAGGGCTCTCGGTCTCTTAGTTAGCTCCAAGCTTTATTGTTCAAGCTCCAAGCTTTACTGCTCAGGCTCCAATCTTTGCTGTGAAGGCTCAAAGCTTTGCTGCTCAGGCTCCAAGTTTGGCTGCAAAGGCCCGACGGTTTCCAGTCAACTCGAAATTAGCTCACGGACAACTAAAAAGCCCCAAATTAATGGGGCTGCATGATTTGCGGTCTATCGCTCACTAACTGTTGGCTGGAGTACTTAACACTCTCTAGCAACTAGCGTTATTTCATTCGTTTGACTACCAGCTTGCGCCGCGTTGCCCGGTCACTTTCGCAATCACTCGTTCACCTTCCCAGTATGCTAAACCCGTCTTAAGATCAGTAAGGGTCAGCTGGAAGTAGTATTCCACTCGGGTGTCATTGTTATCCAAATTATTGTTCCGCTGAAGAATCTTACCGCTCATCGAAAAGTCCGGAGCAACAACGGTGCCATTTTCTTGCACGGTAGTTTGATCTACCATTTTGTCATTCTGGAGCTCACGCATTTCACGGGTAGCGTTATCAGAGCCATCAAAGGCGGTGGTCACGAAAAAGCGCCCTGAATTTAATAGTTGGACACGCATTCCTTTGATTAACTGATCGGTATCGATACGTTGCATGGTGTCGTTAGTGACCGACGAGATGTGAAGCACATAGCGCTCACCCTGGGCCGTTTCTGGATGTACCATTAGTGGCGAAGCGATAATCTCCGCAGTAAGCTCATTCGCCGCGGCCTGAAAATCCGCGTAGTTTAAACCTGGAGTTTGATTACTGTTTGGATCCGTAGGATCAATAGAATGCGTGGGGGTCTGACACGCAGTTAGGCCAACAAAGATAGTCAAAATCATAGCAATTCTTAACATAGCAAAATGCTCCTTACGGGATGTTTATTACATCGATCACTGGCTCCGTGCCAGGAGCGACCTGTTGTACATAAATAACGTGTGCCGTTGCGTTGGTATCGAGTCGAACCTTATTCACTCCATTCGCCAAGCTTAAGTAGAGATCGCGATTTCGACGGGTAGTTCGAATAACCTCAAACTCCTGCGGTAGTGCCGAGAAGGTTCGCGTGTCCGCGCTGGTTGAAGCAATCTGGGCCATCATCGCGAAGGCCGTGGCCCAGCCATCATCGTCCTTTTTCGCAACCTCGTGGGTCGCCATCGCCTTAAGCGTAGCACGGATAATTTCACGGGTTAAAATCACCGGATATTCAGCCTTAAATTCGGCACCAATAATACGGTCCATATCCGCTACCTGCTGGGCCTGATCAGCTCCTACACTAGCAGCTTGGAAATTCGTACGCCGTGGCTGAAGTGTTGGTAACGCAATAGTGAAATAATCGTGAAAGCTGCGATCAAAGTAGATGGGAATACCAAAGCGAAACTCACGCTTAGTCACCGACAATCCCGACTCGATGAATACCCAGACATCGCCATCTGGACGAAAACTGTTATCACCGCTGGCCAAGGCTCTCGCCATATTAAAATCGCGTTGAGCTGACTCACTTCCGGTCAGTGAATACACTCTACGAAAAGCATCTGCCGCTAGTTGGTAGTCGTTGGCTGAGGTTGCGTAGAGCAAGCGAAACAACCCCGATGAATAGGTGGTAAAGGGGTTAACGTAACCATCGTAGGCTCGCCAAGTAGGCTCAAAGAGTTGGGCCTGCTGGCGCTGTAATTGCTTCAAGCTCGCATCATAGGCCAGGTCGATGGATTCAGGGTCGTCCGCTTGAGAAACCAAGCTCTGCTGCGCTTCAATTTGCGCCGAGAAGTAGCGCACCGCTAAACGCTGTCGTTCCTCGGCGCGATTAAATTCAACCCTGGCATTCGCGACATCATCTAACTGCCAAAAACTCCAGGCTTTATAGGTATTAGCCATCACTCCATCGGCGTACTTAGCTTCGTAGTCCAAGGCGGCATCGTTTAGGAGCAAACCTCCCACTGATTCCCCTGCCCTGGCAACCGCAGACTCATTTACCTCGAAGTGGATTCGCCGCTCGGCATCATCGAAAGCTGCAATGGCAGCCGTATGATTGCCGGCTCGGCGTTGAGCCGCACCCAGCTGTAACGCCCAAAGTAGATTGGTAGCACGCTGCTGACTGTTTAATTCCGAGAATTCCTGAGCCAGCGCTATGGCTTGAGCCGAATCTCCCTTGCGCCAAGCTTCATCAAACGAAGCCTGCTTCGACTGTTGTACAACCCCAACACATGCCGTGACCGACAACAGTGATAACGCTAACCAGCGTCTTTTTCGCAACACAGTAGCTCTCCGTTTACTGAAACCAATACATTCATCCCATCATGATAGCTCAGCTTATCATGCTACAAATCCCATTAGGAAAAAGATCTTTCACGACTTCGCTGAACTCACGCTGCCAGCCATTAAGAGGCATCCATTAGGAGGCATCCATTAGGAGGCATCCATTAGGAGGCATCCATTAGGAGGCATCCATTAGGAGGCATC
>JBEDTZ010000023.1:0-172905 GCA_040119265.1 Pseudomonadales bacterium
GAGGCATCCATTAGGAGGCATCCATTAGGAGGCATCCATTAGGAGGCATCCATTAGGAGGCATCCATTAGGAGGCATCGACCACATCGCAATCGCTTGCATACTTTAGATTCACTCAACACTACAGCTTAATAGGCCCCAAATCACAACTAATCCTTTGGCTATCGATGGGATCAACGAAGTTTAGCGACCTTGCCTTTAGCTTGAGCGGAGCATCCAGACTGTCTGGTTTCTTCTCTTTTAGTATTGGATAAAAGGGATCATTGAGTATTGGATGACCAATCGAAGCCATATGAACCCGCAATTGATGCGTCTTCCCCGTTACCGGTTCCAACTCGAAGCGGTATACGCCCTCTCGCGCTGCTAGAAAGCGAATTCTACTATAGGAATTTGCCTCGCCCTCGCCCTCTCTCCAACAGAAGCTTGGGTTCCCCCTAGTCAGCCTGGAGCGATGGTGAATAACCTCTTCCGCCTCACTTACCGGCGCTTGAAGAGATAGCGCCTCGTAGCGCTTCTGGATGCTACCCTCGCGAAACAAACGGTGATAACTATCCCTATCGACTGCTCGCTTAGATAGCAGCACTAAGCCTTCTGTCAATCGATCCAATTGATGAACCGCCGTTAGTTCGGCTGAATAACCACGAGCGACCAATCTACCCACCACGGTTTCTTCAATAAACTGACCACCGGGATTCACTGGCAAAAAGGACGGTTTATTTACCACGAGACAGTGCTCCGATTCGAACACAATGTTAAGATCTAACGGAATAGTTGGCTCTTCTTGAACTTCACGATAATAGAGCAATTCTAATTGCGGCTGGAATATCTGGTCGACGGAGATGGGCTGCCGTGCTGAATTCAACACCAGTCCACGGGAAATACGATCAAGCCATTCCGTCCGACTGATATGAGGGAATCGCTGAACCAGGAAGTCTACAACTAGGCTCGTCCCTTGGTGGGGAAGAAATACCCGACTGGGTTGTACACCTTCAGAAAGCTGCTTAGCGGTAGTCCTTGGGTAGGATTTCAACTTGACATATTCCCCACATTAGATTAAAAAAGCATATATAAGTTAAATAAAATTAACAAGGAGCTGCAATATGGAAATTTCAACCATCGTTATTCTAGTCGTTTTAGCTGTCATAGTGTTCTACGTAGTGGGTATTTTCAACCAACTCGTAAAACTAAAGAATCGGCTATTGAATGCCTTTGCGCAAATTGAAGTTCAGCTTAAGCGTCGCTACGATCTGATTCCCAATCTTGTGGAATCAACCAAAGCCTATCTTTCGCATGAGTCGGAAACACTTGAAGCCGTCATCACCGCGCGAAATAGTGCCGCCTCGGCACTCAAGGCCATGGCATCAAATCCATCGGGGATGCAGATGGGTAAGCTCGCGTCCGCTGAAGGTGGCTTAATGGCAGCCATGGATAAGCTGTCGGTAACTATTGAGGCCTACCCTGAACTCAAGGCAGATCAAACGGTAGCACGATTGACTGAAGAGCTCAGCTCAACGGAAAACCGCATTGCCTTTGCTCGCCAGGCCTACAACGACGATGTAAACAGTTACAACACCTACAAACAGTCGTTTCCCAACAACTTCGTAGCCGGTTTCTTTGGCCACGTGCAAAATGCCGTCTGGTTAGAGTTTGAAGATAGCGCGCAGATTCAGGTTGCTCCGAAAGTCAGCTTCTAAGTATAACTATGCAGTTTTTTGACGAGCAGGACCGCAGCCGCAAGCAATCCAGATTGTTACTCTGCCTATTTGCGCTAGCAGTGCTAGCGCTACTCACGGTGACCCATTTTGCCTTCTACGGCATATCAATCTACCTAGCAAGCGTGGAAAGTTCACAGCAACCCTTCGCTATCTACTGGTGGGCCGACGGGGCCATCTTGGTGGCCATTGCGGGCGCGTCGATCTACCGATGGTTAACACTTCGCCGCGGTGGAATTATCGTTGCCCAGGAGCTCGGTGGGGAGCTCGTAGATATTAGCGAAGGCCAGCGCTACGTGCAGGCAGTCAATATTGTTGAGGAAATGGCCGTTGCTGCAACCACGCCCGCTCCCAGCCTTTTTATCCTCAAAAATGAGCAAGGTATTAATGCTTTCGCCGCTGGGAGTACGCCAAGTAATGCCGTCATCGCGCTAACACAGGGCGCCATTGACACCCTAGATCGAGACGAACTCCAAGCCGTTGTGGCTCATGAGTTCGGTCACATTGTGAATCGCGACATCCGCATTAACTTCCAGATGATGTCGCTACTCTTTGGGATCGAGTTCATTGCCCTGGTGGGGCGACATGCTATGTCGGTAGTAGGCGCTTCTAGTTCACGAAGACATCGGTCTAATCAGGGCAAAGGTACCCTGGCAATTGCCGTAATCGGAGGCGTGCTATTTCTGTTTGGAAGTATTGGTGCCTATTTTGCGAAATTGATAAAACTTGCCGTTAACCGGCAGCGCGAGTACCTTGCCGATGCGACCGCCGTTGAATTCACTCGCTATCCCGAAGCACTCGCTACCGCGCTAACTAAGATCTCTCAACATCGCACCGGGGGACGGGTCCTGCACCAGAATACTAGCGGGATGGCACATATCTTTTTCTATCGCCCGCTAGGCTCGTGGAGTGGCAGAGGGACCCACCCGCCGTTGGCAGATCGGGTTGCCAGATTGGGCTATCAGCTTGATGCCTTGCAAGATTCTCTGGCTGCTAAGCTGGTCACGCCCGCCGCCCACACAACCCAGTCAAACGGCAAGATAGCTAGCTCATCGCTGTTGGGAGAAGCGCATCAGCGCCTTTCAGCGCTATCTCCGTCCCTGTTAACCGCCGCCCATAGCCCGTCACTAGCCGCGCTGCTCATTCCAGCCATTGTGATGCAAAGAGCCGCTGCAACTCACGGTGGCCCGGTGATGCAGCCGGAGGCACTCACTAAAGGACTGGATCAGAGCGCCCTAAGCTGTCTCAACGAGCTGACAAACAGCCTGCAAAGTACCGGCCCTGCATCGCTCTTAGCATTGACTGAAATTACCTTACCTACGCTCAAGCAGTTACCTGCCGCACAGCAGCAGAAGTTACGTAGTCAGCTTCACGTTCTTATGGAGCAGGCTCAACAACCCCAAGCCTTCCAATGGTGTTTGGCAGTATTGGTGGAGCACTACCTGCAGCAGGAGCCTCCGCACCGCCCATCAGTACGCTCGATGAAACGTTTAAAGGGGCCGCTAAGCTTAGTGATTTGGAGCTTCTTTACCCTGGGGGAGACATCTGTTGAGTTAGAGCATGAAATTGCCTCGCTGTGCACTGAAACCCTTGGTTTTGACATCGCCAAACGCGAAGCCACACCCATTGAGTTCAGCCACTTTCTTCATGCTATTGAACGGATCAATTGTGCTACGCCACTGATCAAGCGCAACCTTCTTAACTTGCTTGAACGACTCTCACAGGCGGACGATGTCTCCACCCAGGCCGAAATTGATATGCTGAAGTCATTGAGTATTGTTTGGGATTGCCCGCTTAAAGTTCGCTCATAACGCTTGCTAGTGACTCTTGCTAGTGGGTCTTGCTAGTGGGTCTTGCTAATAGGTCTTGCTAATAGGTCTCGTAAGTTATTTTCGCTGACAAATAAAGCGCCACCGGAATTAGGATCGCGGTTTGAAGGATACGCGAGAGTAGTCTCGACAACGGCATTCGAGGCTTCGAGGACAATACTGTGCAAATGGGTGTTATTTGATGAGATGAAGGTGAGCGCTGACGATATTCTCAGAGGTCGCAAATTCGATAGCTGGCACCGAGAAATTAGCTGGCGATAACACCAACTCTTGGAGCTTTGCTGCTAAGGCTTCTTCATCACCCAATGGCACGCGCTGATGATCGGCGAGTAACGCCTTAGGAGCCAAACCGCAATCCTGAGCCACGAACCCCGTGTTCAGCAACGCACTCTCTAAAATCACTAGCCCTTGCGACTCGTGCTCAGCGCACAACACGAAACCCACCGCATGGCGAAAGAATGGGTACGGATTGGCAATAAAGCCCGTCAGAATAATATCCTTTCCCCGCCCACTAACTTTAATCTGCTGCCGTATTGCAGCCTCTTCCTTGCCAGACCCTACAATGACTAGCTTTTCGCTAACGCCACTTTTCACGTAAGCCGCTATCAGGTGATCAAGGTGTTTACTCTGCTCGAAACGGCCGACGTTCACAAGGTAACGGTCTACCCCCGGATTAAAGGCGCGAGATTTAAGCTCTACATCCTCAGTGATTAACGGCATGGGAACCACTGTGGCTTGAAACTTTGAGTCCGTAAAACGAGCAAAATCCTCAATAATTGCCGCGCTATTAGCCACTACCGGCTTACTGCGGTAAACCTTGAGTACTTCCTGAAGGTCCCAAGCCTGCAGCGTTGTCTTCACTTCATCACTCAACGCGGCGTGAAGTGACAGGAATACATTCGCTAATTTGCTTCGCGACAACACCAAATCCACAGGGAATAGATTCGACAAAATGAGATCCGGATGGCCGATAAACCGTTTAACCCAGCGATCGAATCGCTTCGCGACCCAAGCGCCTCTCATAAAGCGTGGAATGGAACGGTATTTGTCATAGGGGAAATAGTGAACGGTAATGCCCGGTGGTATGTCATGCTCGATCTGATTCTTGAACACCACAATATCAACGTGATGCCCCGCATCCACCAACAGTTTTGCCAAGCTAATTACATTGCGTTCGGCACCACCGCCGCGCAACGTAAATATGGCTAGCAAAACATGTTTGTTCATGAGTTAAAATCCTTGGCGCAGGGGCTTAGTTGCCGGCGCGTTGCTAGAGTAGAATAAGTTAATTGACGTCTCGCCATCCGCAGCTGCGAAACTATCCGGCGAATTTTAAAGCGCCATTTACCAATATTATCTTCAACATCTCGGCGCGTATTCAAGATGGTCGACTGGGTTGCCATGGGCGACTGAATTCCATAGAGCTCACAGCAGTCTAGTTGAATAGCTAATGGCGGTTCAGTTTGGTAACTATTGAGTTGATGCGCCCTACATATTTGCGCGTCGGCGAGCGCAGCGCCCTTGCGACGATGAAGCTGCACTAACTTTTTAGCTCCTGATGGCCACAGTATATAAGCGGCCGCACCGGTCCTGTCCAAATACAACCTTCGCAGTTCGGTATCCGCTACAGTGTAGATGACTTTATCGCCAATTAGCTTCTTTCGCCCTCTCACTTCAAGGGAAATGTGATCGATATCAACTAATTGCTCAACTTCCCTAAGGAATGATGGCACTTGCGCCGATAGCAGTGCGTCGTCCTCAAGGATCAGATGTGGCTGATTATCTGAGGCTACCTGCTCCCAAAGCTGAAAGTGACTGAGATAACAGGCCACTTCGGTAGGACTCATTTTCCGCTCCCACTGCATTGCCAATGTTTCGGCAACCACACGGGGCACCTGATCTCTATGAACCGCGTCTTTGAAGTTCAATTCAAGACCTAGGCTAGCTGCCTGTTGCCGTTGGAACTGTCGTCGATCAGTAGCGCTAGGTAAGTTGATAACGGTAATTTTCATTGCTACCACCATTGTGTCCGCGGCCGCGTATGAGCATCTCGGAAACGTTTGAAAACACTATCGTGCTCGCTGAGGCGTTTGAAGACACTGTGGTAGATGGATAAACAGGCAGGTTGAGGACTCGACTTCTGGCACACTCGCTGAATACGCCAGTGAAAGTTTCTCAGGGTGTCGTCGGTACCTACGGCGAACGCCGAGGTGCCATCCCAAAGCGGCACGCGCTGAGTGCCCATATCAAGGTCATCAGCGGAAGGTAATGGTTCATCAATTGCTCTTAACCAACGTTCGGTCTCCGCCAATTTAACCGCATTGACTAGCCCTGCTATGGCAAGTGCATAGGCCTGCTCAACTGGGTCCTCGCTATAATCAGCAAAGGTATCCGCCGCGGAAACTAGCCAACGGGTGTTGAGATTCTCGACGAGATAATCAGCCTCCGCCAACCAGAGACGAAAGAAGTGATCAAGATTAGCGCCTAGGTCTACTTCTCGGCGAATCAACACAATGAGTTGGGCGTGGCGATAGCAAAGTTCGCTCTGACCAATGAATTCTCGTTTAAGATTATCTAGGTGGGATAGCAAGTCCTTATCGGCACCATGAGTATAACTGGGCGACTCGCCCTGAATGACTTGGCCTTTTAGCGCGGCGATATCGGTTTCATTAAATTGCTTAGCTAGCTTTTCGCCTCCGCGTTTACGCTGATGACGGCTCATTGAAAACCACTTTAAAAAGGCCGATTTTTCGCGCTTCACAGTATCTTTCCCAAATTTGCTTAATGCTGAAAGTCTAACCCAGTCACTCAAATAATGAAATCCATGCTCGCCGCGGGCGGCGAAGAATTGTCTAGCTCAACAAGATTCCGTATAGTTGTTGCTTCAATCACCTGAAGTAAAGGAATTATTCAATGAGTGACACCTTCAATCCGTGGCTTTCCCTCTGGACTCAGCCTCGCGCTACCATTCGTAAATTGGTCGATACTGACCCTAGCTACATGGTAATTATTCTAGCTCTTGCAATTGGCGCTATAGCTGGACTTCAGAGCGTTACCGAGCTAGTGGTTATGGGTGAAGTCACCGACAACCAAATGGCCTTTAAAATTGGCGGTGCGATCGGCGGCGCGATCATGTTTGTCGTAGTGCTATACCTCACCGGTTGGTTATATTCCGTAGTGAGTAAATGGTTAGGCGGAAATGCTCCGGCTAGAAACCTACGTACGGTTGCTGCCTGGGGAAATGTTCCGTCGTTGGTATCGGGAATTATCATTCTGATTTGCTACACCTTTGTCACAAAATCTACCGATATGGATACGATCACCCTACTGGTATCGCTGGTAACGGCGTTCTTTGGCATTTGGCAGCTAGTAATTATTTGCAAAATGATTGGCGAAGTGAATGAGTTTTCAGCCTGGAAAGGCCTAGGGGTAATTATTATTACCGTGCTATTGGTGCTCGCTGTGGCACTAATTGTCGGCGTAACCTTGGGTTTCCTAGCGGGGATTCTGTCACTTCTAGCATAGATAGTGACTCTGAGTTAGTGACTCTGAGATAGTTATCGATGCTGCGCGTGAGCGGCATCGATACTATTTTCCGCTTAAGACAGCGAACGATAAATTTGCGTCAGCTCAGTGTTCGTTGCTAAACGAGGATGATTAGCTAGGAATCCTGAATGCTGAACTACTTGAGTTAAGCGCGAGGACAGCGATAGTACTTCTGTTCGATCTAAGCGCTGCTCTGCCAAACTCGGCAGCGACACAGCATCCACCAAACTGGTCACCGCTTGAACAAAACGCATTGCACTGCGATTGCTGGATTCTCCCGTAACCGCAATCCCTGCTGCTTCACACAGTCTGGCCATTCGCCCGGCGGCACTACTCAAACTGAATTGTAAAACACCGGGAAGTAACGCTCCCGCGCTCCAGCCAAAACCCAGATTAAACTGTTTCACCAACGCCGTACTCATACCCGTGAGCAACGCTGGGGATGAGTTGGTAATAGCCAATCCAGACCAATAGCAGCTATTGAGGAACTGCAGGCGCTCTTGGGTACTCAGGGAGGCTTGATCCTGATGCGCCAACTGCTTCACCAAACCATAGAGGCAGGCTACCGCTTCCATGGCGTACAAATCACTGACCAGTGAGGAACGGCGGGAAAGAAAGGCTTCAATCGCTAGCGCTAGCGCAGCGACTCCGGACTCCAGCAGTTTCGCACGACTCAAGTTGGCGAATAGCTTTGCATCGATCAGTACCGCAGTGGGCATCAACCCATGGCCCTGAAACTCAAGCAAGCCAGCCTCGGTGTTCAATACGCTAGGCTTAGCAATTTCAATCGCCGCGGACGGCGTTGAGGGAATGAGGAGTAGCGGTACTCGACTACCCGACACTTCGTTCGGCTTCGCAATGTCAGCACACTCACCTCGATAGTGCATAAGGTGTCTGGCTACCTTGGCGCGAACCAAAATCTGAGACGACCCAAAGGCGATGAGAAGGTCTGCTTTAGCAGTGAGGTAACGTTGCTTGATTGCTTCAAGTGAGTGTTCAACACTGTCATTGGGATTCACCGTCAAGCTGTCAGCGTAAACTCCCGCCAATGCAAGATGATCCACCAGCTGCTTATGATAGCCCATGGCGACCGCAGTCTTATCAGTCAGAATAAAACACCGGCGACTACCAATGGCGTCAATTAACTCTCGTGCTCTTAGCAGAGCTCCTTCGCTACACTCAACAAAGCGTGGCGTAATACTGGAGAAATTCATCAATTAATACCTCTATTGAGGTTGCTAAGATTAGCAGCAAACCCCAATGGAGACTGTGACCGTGTTTTATCTCAAACGTGAACGAAGTGATCTTTATTCATATTAACCATGATTGTTAGCACGCAAGCAATGGCTTAGACTAAGCCACTAACTGAAACCTGAGTGATACCCTATGCCTACCTATTTGGTTGGCGGCGCCGTCCGCGATCAACTACTAAAATACCCATTCCACGAACGGGACTGGGTGGTAACTGGCACTTCCCCAGAGCAGATGTTAGCGCAGGGCTTTACCCCGGTAGGCAGAGATTTCCCCGTCTTTCTTCACCCCGAAACTAAGGAAGAATATGCCCTAGCCAGAACCGAGAAAAAGGACGGTGTGGGTTATCACGGTTTTATCTTTAACACTTCTCCCTCGGTTACCTTAGAAGAAGACCTTAGCCGCAGAGACCTTAGCATTAACGCTATTGCCCAAGATCATGACGGGCGGCTCATTGACCCCTATGGCGGCGTAGACGACATTGATAAGCGTATCTTAAGGCATGTATCCGATGCCTTTATCGAGGATCCTCTGCGGGTACTTCGCGTTGCGAGGTTCGCCGCTAGATACCACCACTTAGGTTTCACCATCGCCGCTGAAACCGAGTCACTGCTCGCAAAGATTTCCGCCTCGGGTGAGCTGCAGACGCTTAGCAAAGAGCGTGTTTGGGGTGAGACAGAAAAGGCGCTTGGTGAACGAAATCCAACCGTGTTTTTTGAAGTCTTACATCGTGTAGGCGCCCTAGTACCTTGCTTCTCGTCAGCCGCTGAACTACTAAATTGGCAATCATTGAAAGCTAAAGCCACTCAGCTACAAACACCCGAATATCGATGGGCCTTTATGCTGCTAGGCGCTGATAAACAGCAAATTAGTTCCGCACACGAATCCCTGGGTGCCAGCCACCGGTTTAGAGACTTTGCTGTGGATGTGATTACCATGAACGAGGTGTTTGCCACTGAGAAGCTACTTCCCGAGCAAATTATGATGGCCGCGCAACACTTCCGAGCACTAAAGGACAGCGCTAAGCTGGAGCGCTGGTTAGACTATCAGGTTGTGTTACAGCCGCAGTGGTATGAAAAAGCGGAACGATTGAGGAATTGCCTAATCGAGGCCAAAAAGGTGAGCAGTCAAGCATTGATAGCGGAGGGTTATACTGGGCCTGAATTAGGCGCCGCTATCAGGGCAACACAGTTACAGGTCATTGCGGCAAGGCTAGAATTAATCTAGCCTCGCGACATTTTAAGGCTTACAGCCCCTGGTCTTTCACATAGGCATCAAGTTCAGTGAAACCGCCAATGTGGTTCTCACCATGAAAAACCTGTGGAACAGTAAGTACTGGCTTACCGATAGTTTTTTCTAGATCGGCCTTGGTAATACCTTCTTCATGAATATCGATGTAGCGAAATGGGAAACCGCGCAATTCACACAATTCCTTTGCACGAACACAAAAACCACATCCCTTACGGCCAAAAATAGTAAACGTTTCCATAGCTTCCTAACTCTCAATTAACGGTTGATTGGCACATTATCCACCCCCTGCAGCCAATACGCCAATAAAGAGTTACCACTAGCTCTATAGTTATTGGCTATTAACACGGCCGTTGATGGTTGCAAAAGACGACCCGTTTTCGCCGTATTTCTTCGAATTAATTACTGAATTATGCAATTTAACCGAATCCAACGAATTTGCCGTTGACTGATAATCCAGCAACGTTAGTATCAAGAATAATAAAGTATCGATACTGATTTTAGACGCCGTTTCTCCGCGCCCACTGAGTAACACCAGTCGGCTTTCAAGCTGGAACACCTGGCATCTTTGACGCTATACAATAACAATGACTTTAGGACACGTTATGAGCAGTAAACACATTTTACAAAATTGGGACGACATCCTACTTTTAGATCAGCAGTTGAGCGAGGAAGAGATCCTAGTTCGCGATACCGCTCGTGACTACGCGCAAAATCATCTTCAGCCGCGGGTGTTAGAAGCAAACCGTCATGAAACCTTTGATACCAATATCATGCGTGAAATGGGTGAACTAGGTCTGCTGGGTTCAACTATCCAAGGTTATGGCTGTGCCGGCGTGAACTACGTTGCCTACGGCTTGGTTGCTCGCGAAGTCGAGCGCGTTGACTCGGGCTATCGTTCAGCATTATCGGTTCAATCCTCTTTAGTCATGCACCCTATCAATGAATGGGGTAGCGAAGCACAGAAAGAAAAATACCTTCCTAAACTTGCTAGCGGCGAATGGATTGGTTGCTTTGGTTTAACGGAGCCTGACGTGGGTTCTGATCCAAACGGTATGAAGACTCGCGCCAAGAAGGTTGAAGGCGGTTTCGAATTAACCGGCGCTAAGATGTGGATCACCAACTCGCCCGTTGCGGATGTGTTTGTTGTGTGGGCCAAAGACGAAGCCGGTGACGTCCGCGGTTTCATTCTTGAAAAGGGCTGGAAAGGCCTTTCGGCTCCTAAAATTGAAGGTAAGTTCAGCTTACGCGCCTCGGTGACGGGCGAGATTGTCATGGACCGTGTATTTGTTCCTGCTGAAAACCAGCTTCCTAAAGCTAAAGGCCTATCCGGTCCGTTCTCCTGTTTGAACCGTGCACGCTATGGTATTAGCTGGGGCGCATTAGGTGCAGCAGAGTTCTGCTGGCACGCCGCTCGCCAATACACGCTTGATCGCATTCAGTTCGGCCGTCCGCTAGCGCAAACGCAGTTGATTCAGAAGAAGCTGGCCGATATGCAAACGGAAATCAGCTTGGGTCTGCAGGGCTCTCTTCGCGTTGGTCGCTTGATTGATACGGGTGATTGGGATCCTACAATGATCTCCATGGTGAAGCGTAACTCCTGTGGTAAAGCCTTGGAGATTGCTCGTACTGCTCGTGATATGCATGGTGGTAACGGAATTTCTGACGAGTTCCATGTCATTCGCCACGCTATGAACCTTGAAGCGGTGAACACCTATGAGGGAACTCATGACGTACACGCCTTAATCATGGGTAGAGCACAAACAGGGCTTCAGGCCTTCTTCTAAACGCGTTTACAACGTGTCGTTTAAGACTCAGTAGAACACCGCTAGTTGGATTAGCGGTGTTTTTTTTCGTCTGGGGGAAACTCAGTACTTTCTTCTGGCGAGGCTCAAGCTCCCGCGCACTGACAACAGAACCAGCGAAAAAGAGCGCCAAACTTAGTTGGAGGTCGACGTCTAAAGCGGCGCTAGGCTGAAGTAAACGATAGCAACCAGCAACAACACCGCGACGAAGGCAATGAACTGTCTTCCAGCACGCTGATAGGCCTGGCCTTTAATCACTATCTCGGGCTTTTCAATGCTCTCAAGTAATTGCTTACGAGCCTTAGTCACTATCACAAACGGAACCCAAGGATAGTATTTGGTTCCTAGTTGCGACCAAATCAGTGGTTCCTGAAGCCTAATAGAACGGTAATACCGTAATTCTGCAATGCTTGAACGAATCATCAAGGTTGCCCAACAGGCCACCAATACTACAATTATGAATCCTGTCATGCGTTCTCCCTGAAGTATCTATTCGCGATTAATCTGTACTGGCTATTTGGCCAAAGATGCTCGAGCAATGAGCTTCTCAATAGCTCGGCTTGCAGCGATAAAGCCAAAGGTTCCAGTTACCATGGTTGAAGCGCCAAATCCCGCGCTGCAGTCCATCTTAGTAATCCCCTCTGGCAAATATTTTTTGCCGTTCACGGAGCCATCCGGCTTCGGGTAGGCTATTTGCTCGGTGGAGTAAATACACTCTACACCAAAGCGTCGGCTTAGATTACGACTGAAATTAAAGCGGTTACGTAACGTTCCACGTACCTTGGCGGCCAGCGGGTCATTGACCGTTTTACTCAGGTCGCCCGAAGTAATGAGCCTAGGATCTGATTTTCCGCCCGCCGAGCCAACGGTAATAATTGGCAGTTTGTTGCGCTTACAATAGGCAATGAGACCAGCCTTGACCATGGCTGCATCAATCGCATCCAGCATCAGGTCTGCATTCAGGTCAATGACGTCTGCCAAGTTATGGGGAGTAATAAAATCATGAATCAACTCCACCTCACAATCGGGATTAATCAACGCAATTCGATCCGCCATTAACTCAATTTTGCTTTCGCCAATGGTGTTCTCTAGTGCATGCAGCTGCCGATTGATATTGGTTTCACACACTTCATCCAAGTCAATCAAAGTCAACTTACCAACGCCCGAACGAGCTAATGCCTCGGCGGCCCATGTACCTACACCGCCAATTCCGGCCACAATGACGTGCTGTTTCGCTAGTAGCTCAGTCACACCCCCTCCATAGAGGCGATCAATCCCACCAAAGCGCTGCTTATCAGACAAACTTTTTCTCCGTTTCAACTATCCGCAAAAACTAAGCCTAGTGTTATACTCGGTATTCCGCTTACGAGAGTGTCCTATGTTAAGTTATCAACACAGTTTTCACGCTGGCAATTTCGCCGACGTCCATAAACACACCATTTTATTGGATGTTGTTCGTTATCTCCAACGTAAAAATTCTGCCATTACCTTTTATGATACCCACGCAGGACGAGGTTGGTATGACCTCGACGGTGTTGACGCCAATAAAACCGGCGAGTATCTAGACGGAATTAACCGCCTTAACGCAGACCATGACCATCCCGAAGCCGTTGCAAAGTATTTAAATTTGGTGCGCGATATCACTGGGGGAGCGGGTGATTCCTACCCGGGCTCGCCGATGCTAGTTGCCGACCAGCTCCGTGACCAAGACGAACTCCATCTCGCCGAAGCTCATCCTGGCGAATTCGAGCAACTTCGTGAACTGCTCAAGAATATTGACCCTATCCATATTCACGAGCGCGACGGGTTCGAAATGATTAAGGGATTATTTCCTCCGCCAACTCCTCGAGGCATGATTCTTATTGACCCTTCCTATGAGCAAAAGGAAGAGTATCAGTGGGTAGCGAAATGCGTGAAAGGTACCTATCGCAGGTGGCAGAAAGCGGTTTGCGTTGTTTGGTATCCCCTACTTCCCGCCAATAATCACCTAAAGATGATTGATGAACTCAGTCAAGCTGGCCTACCACCTATGATTAGGAGCGAAATATCCGTTCGTGATCCCGAGGGAGAGAGAGGAATGTACGGCTCTGGTATGTTGATTATCAACCCGACCTATTCGCTAGTTCAAGAGGGCGAAGAATGGTTGAAAACGCTTGCTGAATCGCTCTCCGATGAAGGGAAATCCAGTTTCAAAATAATTGGCGAAGAGCGGTTATAAATGAAGGTTTTGATTCAGCGGGTTACTGCAGCCTCGGTTAAGGTTGACGAGGCGGTGGTTGGTGAGATCGGTGCCGGATTGTTGGCGCTCGTTGGCGTGGAAGCCCACGACACAGAAGAGACGGTGCAGCGTGCGGCCGATAGGCTTAGCAAGTATCGTGTGTTCTCCGATGAGAACGGTAAAATGAATTTAAGCGTGAGTGATATTAACGGCGGTATTCTGGTGGTCTCGCAGTTCACTTTGGCCGCAGATACCAAACGAGGCTTGCGCCCCAGTTTTTCATCGGCTGCATCACCTGAGCTTGCAGAGGCTCTCTATTTATCTTTGGCGCAAGCGATTCAAACTAGAGGTATTCAGGTAGCCACCGGTCAGTTTGCCGCGGACATGAAAGTTTCCCTTCTCAATGACGGCCCCGTTACCTTTCAACTTGAGTTTTAGCTCCCAAGCTAACCATCACTAATTACTCACGTCTGACTGTTCACTGCTTATAGTTCAAAGTTAACTACTGGCGAAAAAGCTAAAAAAACCTACTAATGCGTCACAAATTAAAGCTAACGTCGAGGAAAACCCTGAATTGATCGGTCATTATTTATTCAATTTCTTTGCGAAAGCTGGAATCTGTTGTTATATTCAGTTAAACGTAGCTTAGGCAATTAGTAAAATGACGGACCATCGCCTTATCGATTTGCCAAATATTGGCGCCTACAGTGCTCATGAATTAGAGCGCGTTGATATTGTGACTGCCCATGATTTGCGTCAGTTAGGCGCAGTACAGGCCTATCATCGAATTTGGTTTCATGCTGAGAGAAAGCCCACCGAGAACTTACTCTGGGCATTGGCGGGAGCGCTGGATGGTAGACATTGGAAGTCCTACGACTACCACGAGAAACAGGCGTTACTCAATGCGCTGGAAGCTCACCGTAAAGCGCAAACACTTCACGATGAACTCCAAGCTTAAGTAGCCTTAAAGCTGAGCGGCTAAGCGTGTACCTTGATCAATGGCGCGCTTGGCATCCAGTTCAGACGCCACATCTGCACCGCCAATCTTATGAACACTCAGTCCAGCTAACGGATCCATTAAGAGATTATTCGGCTCTTGGCCGGCACAAATAATGATGTTATCCACTGCCAAAACCTTAGTTTCGCCGTTCACGACTACATGAAGTCCTGCGTCATCGATCTTGGTGTATTCACACCCTGGCACCATTTGAATACCTTTCTTTTGGAGGCCAGTACGATGAATCCAACCGGTGGTTTTGCCCAAGTGCTTGCCCACCTTTGAAGCCTTACGTTGTAGAAGCCAAATTTCCCGAGGAGACGGCGTGTGGTCTGCAACAACGTTTTCAATACCACCACGAGCTTCCATAGTCATATCAACGCCCCACTCATTCATAAATGCAGCGATGTCTTGGCTAGTTGCCTGACCTTCGTGTGCTAAGTACTCACTGATATCGAAACCAATACCGCCAGCACCAATCACCGCGACCGACTTACCTACTTCGGCACCGGACATCACATCAATGTAACTTAGTACTTTAGGGTGATCGATACCTTCGATAGGTGGCGTACGTGGGAGAATACCAGTAGCCAAAACAATCTCATCGTAATTCGCCTCACGAAGCTCGTCGCCGGTAATGAACGTGCCAAGGTGCAGGTTCACGCCTGTGAGTTCTATCTGCTTACCGAAGTAACGAATGGTCTCATAGAATTCTTCCTTACCTGGAATACGCTTGGCGATATTGAACTGACCACCAATTTCCTCGGCAACATCGAACAGATCAACGGAATGTCCGCGTGAAGCCGCAGTGGTTGCGAAGGCCAAACCTGCAGGCCCTGCGCCCACAACTGCGATGCGCTTCGCACTGGTGGTGGCTTCAATGACCAACTCAGTTTCATGACAGGCTCGAGGGTTAACAAGACAGCTAGCTTCCTTGAGCTCGAAAACGTGATCTAGACAGGCTTGGTTACAACCAATACAGGTATTAATTTCATCGGATCGATTCTGCTCTGCTTTAACAACAAAGTGTGAATCGGCAAGGAACGGACGAGCCATGGATACCATATCGGCGTGACCTTCAGCCAATACTTCCTCGGCAACTTCCGGCGTATTAATACGGTTGGAAGTGACTACCGGTACTGAGAGTTCTTTCTTGAATTCCGCGGTGACCCAGGTGAACGCTGCGCGCGGCACCTTGGTAGCAATGGTTGGGATTCGCGCTTCGTGCCAGCCGATACCCGTATTGATAATCGTAGCGCCAGCCACTTCTACCGCTTTACCTAAGTACACAATTTCGTCTTTGGTCGAGCCGCCTTCCACTAAATCAAGCATCGATAGGCGATAGATAAGAATGAATTCTTCACCTACCGCTTCGCGACAACGACGGACAACTTCAATCGGCAGGCGAATACGGTTTTCATAGCTACCACCCCACTCATCGGTGCGCTGGTTAGTGCGCGCCGCAATAAACTGGTTCAGAAAGTAACCCTCTGAGCCCATGATTTCAACACCGTCATAGCCAGCTTCCTTCGCCAACACCGTTGCGTTAACGAAGGATTGAATTTCTTCCTCAATCTCTTCTGCAGTAACCTCGTGAGGCATGAACGGGTTAATTGGCGCCTGAATGGCTGAAGGCGCTAGTGGTGATTCATTAAAGGCGTATCTACCCGTGTGGAGAATCTGCATCGCAATCTTACCACCGGCTTTGTGTACCGCACTGGTGATAATTCGGTGATTATCAACATCCTGCTGGTTCTCCATACAGGCTGCATGGGCGGCTGTGGCAGCGCGTTTATTGGGGCCAATACCACCGGTGACAATAAGCCCTACACCACCCTCTGCACGTTCCGCGTAGAAAGCAGCCATGCGTTCAAATCCATTTGGTGCCTCTTCCAGCCCCGTGTGCATTGAGCCCATCAATACGCGGTTACGTAGCTGGGTAAAACCTAGGTCCAATGGAGCTAGTACATGGGGAAAATGTGCATTCGACATAATTGTGCGCCTCTAAGAAATCACTTTACAGTTGAACCTTATGCCTCTATGTTGACAGTGTCAAGATTAAACTAGGTGTTATAAATTATGGCTAGCGTTTACCATCACGGCAACTTACGACAGGCATTATTAGGCGAAGCAGATCGGATTATTGAGACGGACGGTATCGATGCGCTGTCAGTGCGGAAGCTAGCCGATAATGTTGGCGTATCGCGAACAGCCCTCTACCACCACTTTCGCGATAAAAATGCGCTGCTGTCTGCTATCACCGAGGCACAGTTTAGTCATTGGGGGGAGCAGCTAACTGAGGTGCTTGATGATCAAGCCCCTATTGAAGAGCAGATTAGAGCATTCGCCAAACAGTACCTCTGCGGCGCTACGGAGCGACCCGCGCACTATAACTTAATGTTTGGTAAACCCATCTGGAAAAGCGGCGAGCCCAGTGAGAGTCTCACCGAGATTTCCCGTGCAACCTTTCAAAACTACGTGATCTTAATCAAGCGCTGGCAGGAACTGGGTGCCATCGAAGCTGCGATCCCCCCCCTACAACTGGCTCAGGTAAGCTGGGGAATGCTGCATGGCTTAGCACGATTATTGATTGATGGCGTGTATGTGGATCATAAACAAATTGAGGAAATGAGCGACGCCGTCACCCGCTTACTATTGAACGGGCAAGCGGCGACGCCTAGCAGCGAATTTTAGTCAAGGGCGAGCAATCTCAGCCCTCAACAATCTCCACCGAATCTACATTCTGGAAGCCACGAGGTAGTTTATGACCGCGTCTACCTCGCTCACCAAAGTAATGCTCAAGCTCACTGAACTTAAAGCTTACATGGCGTTTACCCGAGGTAATCACAACCCGCTGATCTTCTCGGAACACCGCCGCAGAAAGCATTAATTCTTCCCTTGCAGCAGCCCGAACCGCAGAGATATTGATAATCTTGTTACCCTTACCTTTACCCAGCACCGGGAGTTCGCTCAATGGGAATACCAGCATTCGACCCTCGTTACTGATCGCCGCAACCCATAGCTGTTCGCCTTCGGGTAGCACGATTGGCGGTAACACCTGCGAACCCTTGGGAAGACTAATAATGGCTTTACCTGCCTTATTTCGGGAGCTCAAATTATCTATTTGGGTGACAAAACCATAACCCGCATCGGATGCCAGCAGCAGACGCTCGCTTCCCTTGCCTAACAGCAGCCCCTCAAAGGTAGCTCCTGATGGGGGGTTAACTTTGCCGGTAACCGGTTCGCCCTGCCCTCGCGCTGATGGCAAGCCATGAGCTGGGAACACATAGGATCTACCGGTAGAATCGAGTAGGTAAACGGACTCGTTGGTGCGACCTTTGGCCGCGAGCTTAAAGCGGTCTCCAGACTTATAGTTCAATGAGCTTGGATCAACCTCATGACCTCTCGCTGCGCGAATCCAGCCCATCTGTGACAGCACAACCGTGGTGTTCTCAACACTCACCAAATCCATTTCTGAAAGCGCTTGAGCTTCAGCACGCTCAATGATTGGCGAGCGACGTTCATCACCAAACTCATCGGCCGCTTCTTGCAGCTCATTTTTAACCAGAGTTTTAAGGCGACGTTCTGAAGACAGCAATAGTTCAAGTTTCTTGCGCTCTTCGTTTAATTCATCCTGCTCGCCACGGATTTTAACTTCTTCTAACTTAGCTAAATGACGAAGTTTTAATTCTAAGATGGCTTCAGCTTGAATATCAGAAATGCCGAAGCGCTCCATCAATACCGGCTTCGGCTTATCCTCTTCACGAATAATGGCAATGACTTCATCAATATTGAGAAAGGCAACCATTAAGCCATCGAGGATATGTAAGCGCGCGAGTACCTTTTCAAGGCGATAATTAAGACGCTTGCGAACGGTTTCAACACGGAAGTGCAACCACTCCTTGATAATCTGATCGAGGGACTTAACCCCCGGACGACCGTCATTACCAATCATGTTGAAGTTCACCCGATAGCTCTTCTCAAGATCGGTGGTCGCGAAAAGGTGATTCATCAGCTGATCTACGTCCACGCGGTTGGAGCGTGGAACAATTACAAATCGTGTTGGGTTGACATGATCCGACTCATCTTTCAGATCCGAAACCATCGGCAACTTCTTCGCCTGCATTTGTGCGGCGATTTGCTCAAGTACCTTAGCCCCTGAGGTCTGATGCGGTAACGCGGTGATGACAATTTCACCCTGTTCCTCCTGCCAGACCGCACGCATACGAACGCTTCCGCGCCCGGTTTTATAGAGTTTATGCAGTTCGGCCTTGGGAGTAATGATCTCGGCGTCGGTTGGGTAATCTGGGCCCTTAACGTGCTCTAGTATCTCTTCAAGGCTGGTTGAACTGCGCTCTAAGCAAGCGATGGCTGCTGCCACAATCTCGCGAATATTATGCGGTGGTATATCGGTGGCCATCCCCACTGCAATACCCGTACCGCCGTTGAGGAGGATGTTCGGTAGGCGCGCTGGCAATACCAACGGTTCTTTCATGGTGCCGTCGAAGTTATCAATCCAGTCAGCCGTACCCTGCCCAAGCTCACTCAGTAAGACATTTGCATACTTGGCTAATTTGGCTTCGGTGTATCGCATTGCCGCGAAACTCTTCGGATCATCCGGAGAACCCCAGTTACCCTGACCTTCTACCGTGGGATAACGGTAGGAGAAGTCCTGAGCCATGAGTACCATCGCTTCATAGGCTGCCGAGTCACCGTGGGGATGAAACTTACCAATCACGTCACCAACCGTACGGGCGGACTTTTTAGGTTTAGCCGAGTTGCGTAAGCCCAGTTCGCTCATGGCATAAATAATGCGTCGCTGAACGGGCTTCAGACCGTCGCCAATATTCGGTAAGGCGCGGTCGAGGATGACGTACATGGAGTAATCGAGATAGGCTTTTTCGGTGTAGTCCTTTAGCGGTACGCGTTCAATACCATCATTCGAAAGAGTTAACTCACTCATCTTGTTCCTTATTTTACGAGCGTAAATTAATGCGTTGAACCAGTTTAAACCGAACTGAGGTTGTTCTGCACTACTTCAATAACACTTTCTAAAGGAAAATAAGAATTTAGTGAGTTAAGCCTATTCTAGACACTCCCGTAGAGCGCTTTGGCGATGCCGTCTAGGCCACCATAATTGAGCGTAAGCGGTGCCAGTTCCTGAACCTTCGGCTTAGCTTTGAAGGCAATACCAATCCCAGCAGCCGCTAACATCGGGAGGTCATTAGCGCCATCGCCCACGGCTAAAACTTGGCTACTAGCCAGATCCATTTCCTCGGCCATCTTCGTTAACTGTTGCGCTTTAAATTCCGCATCAACAATCGGTTCAACGGCTAGCCCGGTAAGCTTACCGTCAACAATATCTAAGACATTCGAGTAGACTTCATCAATGCCCAACTTTGCCGCCAAACGGGTGGCAAAGAGTTCAAAGCCGCCACTGAGAATCACGGTTTTGACGCCCTGGGAGCGCAACGTTGCCATCAAGGTGTCAGCGCCTGGCATAATCTGGATGCGATTGAAGATACCATCCAACGTGTCCGAGGACAGGCCATTAAGTAGCGCAAGACGCTCTCGAAAGCTGGCTTTAAAGTCCAATTCACCGCGCATCGCCCGCTCGGTAATAGCGGCTACCTGATCCTTGATGCCTAGCTCGGCAGCCAGCTCGTCAATCACTTCCGCTTGAATGAGGGTTGAGTCCATATCAAAGCAGGCAAGTTGAAGCATTCCCTGGTCCGCGAACATGAAGATATCGGCCTCTGGCTTGATCTGCTTAAGCGTCTCCTGCCCCATCACCGTTGCGGTTCGCCACTGCGCCAGCTGACTACCATCCGCTTGCGTTGAGATCTCAGGGGCGGCGGCCAAGACTTGACTGTACTCGGCAATTTCCACGGTGCTAAACGAGGAGGCAAAAACTGAAACCAAACGCTGCATAGCGACTCCATTTACTCATTGAACGGATTGAATTAGTGTGTGAAGGATTATACAAATTGTGATTCACTAACCGTTGTATTGGCAACAATACCAAAAAAATGAATACTGCCAATCTGCGGTCAATCTTTGTAAACTAGAACCGAGTTTCAGACGAAGGTAATTCCCGTGTTAAAAATTGATCGACTAGCGCTGCGCTTCCTACTGCTTGGTTCGGCTGCAATACTCATTGCATTGCCCACACTTTATGGACTCTTTAGTGCCCACCAGCATCAGATAGACCTTCGCTTTGGCGAGGGGCTTTCGCAACGCTTAGCAATCGATAGCACCGAGGCCATCTTGGCCGATGACGAATTAGCTTTGAATGCTACCCTCGCTAGCTATGAACAGCTCGAAAAGATCGCTGGCGCCAGCTTCGTCAATTCAGCGCTCGAAGTGGTTAGCGCCAGCGGTGAGCTGGACGGCATTCCCGTATCTAGCCCGGTGATCATTTCCGGCGATGAGTATGGACAGGTGACGCTTTACGTAAAGCCAGCGGCGAAAGTAATCTCCGCGCTGTCGCTACTCATCATTTGCGCGGTAATGATTGCGCTCAGCTTTGCGGGTTATTTTTCAACTGTCCGACAGCAACCAAAACTAAAGGTGGAACCGGACTCGGGAACCTTAGTAACCCTGGAGCTCGGTGACCTACCAGGGCTCGCCGATCAGTTGAGCACCCATACCATCAACAATCTCTACGGCGAGCTGCAAAATCAGGTTGAGGCACTCTTCGACTCACTGGGTGGGCACCTCTATTTAGCGCAGGGGCCGGTGCTACGAGGATTATTCTTTTCGGCAGATCATTCAAAACGCGCCACCACTGCTGCATTGATGTTAAAACGTCTCACCAATCACTGGGCCGCAGAGCAAGGCGTGTCAATCAATCGCCGTATTGCCGTCCAGGATGCACCATCACTAAACTTAAATGGCTCGCTGATTAACAATCACCGTCGTGCACAATTAAATCGCAATACGGGAATGCTACTTAAATCGGGCCAGCCGGGTGATATTATCTTTGGCCAACAGACGGGCCTTAACCTACCTAATGGCCTGACCTATCGCGAACATCCTTCACTGCGAATCGTCAGCCAATTTTCACCTCCTATCGAGCACACCCTCGATTTAGAAGTGAACAAACTCATCCAATCCTTAGCTAGTCCGGAGACCACGTGACAACACCTTCACTTCCACTTGATATTGATTCCGTAAAGGGCTTTCTAGATCCACTAGAAGGGCAAGCACTGTTAAACGCCGCAATGAGCGTGGCCAACCTTGGACCGGTCATGGAGATTGGCAGTTACTGCGGTAAATCAACCGTCTACCTAGGCACCGCTGCTAAGCATTCGAACAATGTCATCTATGCGGTGGATCACCATCGCGGCAGCGAGGAACACCAATTTGGTGAAGAGTATTTTGACAGTGAGGTTTACGATGCCGATATCAGCGCCGTTGACACCTTTAAACTGTTTCGCCAAACCGTTGATCGTGCTGAGTTACAGGACATTGTGATTCCCATCGTCGCGGCTACCAAAATTGCTTCAAAACACTGGGCAACACCACTAGGCATGCTGTTTATTGACGGCGGCCACAGTGAGCAGGCTGCGCTCGATGACTACCGCTGTTGGACACCCTTTATTCGCAAAGGCGGCTTACTTGCTATTCATGACATTTTCCCCAATCCCGAAGATGGTGGGCAAGCCCCCTACAATATTTATCAACTGGCCCTTAATTCCGGTCAATTCGAATTGGTCAGCATGACTAAAACATTGGGACTACTGCGTCGCCTTTAATCCCTTGGCATTGATGGCGCTAACCAGGCGCCAATACGAAGCAGTTACGCAGTACCCCGGGCTCAAAAAGCTGTCAGGTAGCTGCGGTAACTGAGATTAGCATCAGCTACACTCTACAAACTCTACAACGAGAGATCACTCAATGAAGCGTTTACTAAGCATACTATCAATACCTGCAATATTACTGGCACTCAGCGCCTGTAATGCGCAGCAATCCGCCCCCGACCAAGCTGCTATTGACGATAGCGTAGCGCCCATAGGTTTATTAGGTGATCTCTCGGAGCCACTCTACTACGAGGTCGATCTGACCGTAGACCCGCGTGAAGATGAGTTTTACGGCACGGTAGCGTTATCATTTCGCCTTAATCGCGCTGCAGAACACTTCTGGTTACATGGCAACAATCTACAGGTAGAGCGTGTTGAACTTCTGGCCAACAATCAGCGCTACGCCGCCAGCTACGAGCAAGTGCTTAGCAGCGGTGTGGCTAAAATCGCCTTCCCAATGACGCTAGACGCTGGCGACTATGAGGTAGTGATTCACTACCGTGCGGCGTTTGATCTAAACCTAAGCGGCCTCTTCAAGGTTGAAGAGCAAGGTCTAAGCTACGCGTTGGCGAAATCTGAGTCTGTCCAGGCGCGTAAATTCCTTCCCGGCTTCGATGAGCCAGGTCAAAAGGCGCCGTTCGAATTCACCCTAACCGTTCCCGCAGCGATGCACGCCATCAGTAACACGCCCGAAGCCAGCGTAACTGAGTTGGATAATGGCATGAAGCGCGTCACCTATCTGCCTACGCCAGCGATGCCTACCTACCTACTTAGTTTAGCGGTCGGCCCGTTTGATCGAGTTGAAGGACCTACTATTCCAGCTAATGAGTTCCGTGAAAATGAAGTGCCACTAGTGGGTTACTCGCGAGCTGGACGCGGTGCAGAGTTGGACTACATCCTCTCAATCACACCTGAATTTCTCGAGATTTTCGAGCGCGAACTTGAGAGCCCCTATCCATTTCGCAAGCTTGATATCATTGCCGCGCCGGCTTGGCCCAGCGGTGCTACTGAACTATCAGCCGCTATCACCTATCGTGAGAGCCGGATTCTCCTTGGCCCAAACCCAGCCCCTCAGGCTCGCTTAGGCCTCCTCTCAATTCATGCTCATGAACTAGCTCATATGTGGTTTGGTAACTTAGTTACACCTACCTGGTGGGATGACCTGTGGTTGAAGGAAGGTTTCTCTAGCTGGATGGAGCCGGTGGCGATGGCCGAATTTGAGCCTAAAGCAGGCCACGAGATTGGCACCACCGTAGATGGTCTCCGAGCGATGTCCCTGGACTCCTTGGCAAGTACTCGTGCAATTCGCGAGCCGATTGATCGCAATGAAGATATCCGTAACGCCTATGACGCAATCACCTACGCCAAAAGCACCGGTGTGATTCATATGATGGATAGCTACTTTGGCCCCGAGCTATTCCGTCCAGCTCTGGGACGATACGTTGCTCGCTTCGCTGAAGGTCGTGCCGACGCAGCCGAGTTCTATGATGAAATTGCGACTCAGAGTGGCGAACCGCGTTTGGTGGAGTCCTTCCGCAGCTTCGTTGAACAACCGGGTCTGCCGCAGATTAATACCGAAGTGAGCTGTGCGAATAATCACGTCACGGTGGCTGTCCAGCAGCAGCGTTATGCGCCGCCTGGTTCAACGATTGATACCCAAGCTCAGCAGTGGGACATCCCAATGTGCTTTGTGGATGCCAATGGCCACCAGCAATGCGACATCCTCACTCAGAAAACCGCTTCCTGGGAATGGGAAGGTGCTTGCCCGGCATGGGTATTCCCTAACGCCAACGGCGCTGGCTATTACCGATTTAATACCGACGCCGCTAATTGGCAGGCACTCATTGCGAACTTCAGTGACTTCTCGGCACCCGAAGCAATGGTCCTTATTGATAGTGCGTTCGCCGCCTTTGCTCAGGGAACACTGCCCGCTGAGGAGCTGAAATTACTGGTTGAAGCCTCTACGGAATCCACCAACCGACATGTTGTTGCTGCAGCGATGGGTCGTATTCGAGGCCTACTGGCAGTGAGCGACGAAGCCAGTAAAGCACCACTAGCTGCTTGGGCGAACGGGTTATATTCGCCACTACTTGAGACTTGGAGCCAAGGTAGTGACGAAGACTCGGTCATTTTGACTAATCAGCTTCGTAGCAGTTTGGCGCAGAGTTTTGACAATCAAATGTTGCGCGCTGAACTCGCTCAGCAAGCCGCAGCCTTCACCGGCTATAACGCTAATTCAGCAGATAGTTCAGCACTGACTACCGATGAATACCAGATGGCTCTTACGGTAGCTGTTGAGGACCTCGGTGATAATTTCAGCCATCATTTGTTGGCTTTTGCCGATAGCTTTGATGACTCTCGATTCCGAGCTGCTGCGGTGAATGCATTATCAGCAAGCACTTCCGCGGATTTCGTTGCTACTCAGCATGCGTTCGTCCTAGCCGATGCAACCGAGTCACGCGAATCTTGGTCTATGATCGCTGGGGCAATGACCGTGCCGGAGCTGCGTAGTCAGCACTGGAGTTTCGTGCAAGCTAATTTCGAGGCCATCAGTAAGAAGATCCCAGCACAATGGCGCAGACGTATGCCGTTAGTAGGTACTGACTTCTGCAGCGCTTCAGAACAGGGTGAGCTTCAGGCATTGTTCGCTGAGTTTGGCGAACTGACACCAGGCTTCGAGCGAGCCCTCGCGCAAACCAGCGAACGGATTTCACTGTGCGAAGCGGCTAAGCCCAGTGCGAACGAATTTGCTAATCAACTGATTAAATAAATGCGACAAGCTCAGCCTCGTTGGCTGAGTACTCGGTCTTGAAGTCAACAAGGCCCCGATTCATATCGGGGCCTTTTTTGTAGCGGCTATCTGAAGGATGAACTCGTTGTGCTGGACGTTTAAGCCACCGACTGACGTGGGTTCCCGCTGAGCCCTCGCACCAGCTCTGCTCCCCACGTGTTGACAAATAGCACCCCGGTTTCGTACCCCAGTTTGTAGTCGTTGATAAGCGCCTCAGGAGAGCTCCCTAATACGACTGACTGTAATGCCCTGTGCGGTGCTATCTGTACGGTGGTAACGCCAGCGGGAGGCTGCTGAATGTACTGTTCATCGCGTTGATAGTTGGTTTGATGCGTATCCATCATGGCGCCTATGCGCGGATTCGCGTTAGTGCGTTTGAAGAACTGATGTAATCCGCGTGAGAAGATCGGTTCGGGCTCGCGCTCCTTAGGCGACACGCGAATAACCACCACGTAATTGGCTCCCTGTTCTACCACCTCGCGCACGGGAACGGGATGCCCTAGGCCACCATCAACAAAATGATCCCCCTGAATCTCAACGCCGTTATCGTAAAAATAGGGAATAGCACTGGACGCTTTGAGTAGCAGTGCTAGATCATCGTCATCGTGGTGAAACCTTCGGGGTGAAAAGCAGTCCGCGTGAGTTGCCATTAACTGCAGCCGCATATCGGTATTAGTGAGCTCACTCGCGTCCATCCGATAAGCAGGGTGGGATTGAGTGACATCAAAGTACCAATCTAGGTCCATCACCGGTGCTGCCCTAAACCAATTCAGACGGCGGTAGAAACGATCACTGGTAGAGACTTCCTCAATGATGCGCTTTGCCATACCCTTTCGATCCATAGCGTAAGTCGTGCCAACGTGAGCGCCACCAGACACGCCAAGCACCTGCATAAAGGGCGCAAACTGATGATCCATAAACGCATCTACGACGCCCGCTGCGAAGATAGTTCGCTGCCCTCCGCCCTCTAAGACGAGAGCCGGCTTAACTATCTCGGCTTTATTCGGAAGGGTGCGGTAGATTTCGCTAACTCGGTGAAGATCAAACTGGTAGAAATTGGACATGGCATCCCTCTTAAAACGTGTACCGCCTCGACTTTGTCGGTAAGGCACTAGCAGAGCGTTATCATTTTCTTTAACTCTAGTCGCTAGCTTGGGATTGCTCCAAGATATTTACCGAAATTCATGACTTGGCAGTATCCCTTACAGAGTCACGGGTTTTTTCGCATATTTTTATTGCCACTTCTTTGCCATCATTATTCCTGCAAGCAGTAGCAATTCTCTCTACGAGAATCTTGATCCCAAACCACCCCCCCCTTCGGTTTGGGATTTTTTTTGCCAATATCAGCACGACACACTGTGTTGTCCACATAATTTTTCGCTATTAGCCCTCCACTACCTAGCATCCCAAGAATTCATGTACCAATGAAGACTTGAGTAGGCCCCTAAGACTTGAGTAGGCCCCGTTGATTTTAAGTGACATAGTTGAATATATAAAATCTCATGCTAACCTAACATCTGACTACTATTAATAGAGGGAATAATATGAAAAGCATATTATCGGCGCTGTTTCTCATTGCTTTCACCACTGCCACTGCGCAAGCAGATGCACTTGCCTTGAAATTTGGCGCTCAGGGCTGGCAGACTTCGGCTCAGAGTGGCCCACTCGAAGCTGACAAAAATGCGGTTTCCCTATGGGCTGCTCTAGAGCACCCCATTCCAATTCTTCCGAACGTCAAGATTCGCAGTTTTGACTTCGACGCCCAGAAGGAGCTAATGGTTTTAAAGTCCACCGACTACCTGTTCTACTACGAGGTCTTAGATAACTTAGCGGTTGACTTAGATATAGGCATTGGGGCCCATCAGATTCGCTCGGGAGAAATTGCCGGTGTCAAATTTGATAAAACCCTTCCTGCAGCGTACGGCGCACTCCGATTTCCATTCGGTACTGAGGGCGGTCTAGGGCTTTATGCAGAAGGACTCTACGGCTCCGAAAGTAGCGTCTCGGTGACTGACCTTGAACTGGGCGTAAGCTTCACGTTCTCCTTTTCCGTCATTGACCTGCATTTGTTGGGTGGTTATCGTGTCATGTCCTATCGACTTGGTGGGTTTAACGAGGACGCGCTGACCGATCCGGACTTCGATGGCGTTACGCTTGGCTTCGAGTTCGATATCTAATTATTCGTCTTAGGCTCCCAAATCCCCGTTGTGGGTTTGGGAGCTTTCTTCTGCAATACTTCCACAACCTTCTCACTAGTCCTGTCACTAAACTTTGCTGCTGGAGTTTCAACTCTATCGCGCAACTGATAACCTGTGCGCTCCTTAAGGGCAAGCGTTAAATGAGGAGCGCGGACATGGACTTAACTATTTATCTATCTGGTGAAATTCATACTGACTGGCGTCAGCGTATCATTGACGGCTGTCGGGGAGCTGACTTCAACTTTAGTTCTGCCGTGACTAATCACGAGGCGAGTGATGCCGCGGGTGATGTCCTAGGTGCCGAAGAGAGTAATTTCTGGCGCGATCATAAATCAGCGAAGGTTAACGCTATCCGGACCAAGAATCTGATTGAGATGTGTGATGTTGCCATTATCCGTTTTGGCGATAAGTACAAGCAATGGAACGCTGCCTTTGACGCCGGTTACTGTGCGGCGCTTGGAAAGCCCTACATTACGCTGCATAGCGAGGATATTATTCACCCACTGAAGGAGGTTGATGCCGCTGCCTTAGCATGGGCAACAACACCGGAGCAGGTGGTTGAAGTCTTAAAATACGTTGTGAGCGATAGCTAGCGCGCCGTCTCGTCATCCTTACTGGACAGCAGACTAAACACAGACTGCGTCGCTAGACCCAGGCTGGGTTCCTAAACATCGGCTGTAGCGCTACGCTAACCACCAGCTGTAACGCTAAACACAGTCTGCGTCGCTAGACACAGGCTGTGTTACTAAGCCTCAGCTTTGCAGTTCAGGCAAATCCTTGAAGAGCGCCAGCGACTCGGGATTCGCCAAGGCGTCGGTGTTCTTAACGGCTTCCCCATGCACTACCTGTCGGACGGCAACTTCCGTAATTTTGCCACTGAGCGTACGCGGAATATCCGCTACGGCAATTATCTTTGCCGGGACGTGCCGTGGTGTATTCTGTTCACGAATTCGCTTTGCCATAGCCTGCTTGAGCGAATCATTGAGTTCATAGCCTGCTTTCATCCGCACGAACAATACCACACGGGTATCGTCTTCCCACTGTTGACCGATACAAATCGATTCCTCAATCTCCGCAAAGCTCTCCACCTCGCGATAGATTTCCGCCGTGCCAATGCGAACGCCGCCGGGGTTGAGTAAGGCGTCGGAACGGCCGAAAATAATGAGACCGCCCTGCTGGGTAATCTCCGCATAATCACCATGCGACCAGATATTGTCGAAGTGTTCAAAATAGGCGGAATGATATTTCTTATCCCCTTCATCGCCTACAAAACATAGCGGCATTGATGGAAACGGCTGTGTACACACTAACTCACCCTTTTGGGCAATGAGCGCCCCACCCTCGTCATCCCAGACATTCGTTGCCATCCCCAGTGCTAGACACTGAATCTCGCCCTTGAAGACTGGCGTAATAGGATTGCCACAGGCAAAGCAACCTAACAGATCCGTACCGCCGATAATGGATGCTAAACACACGTCCGCTTTCACATGCTGGTAGACAAAGTCGAAGCCCTCGGGAGCCAGCGGCGAGCCGGTTGAGAACAATACACGGAGCGGTTTAAGGTGATAGTGTTCACGCGGGTGAAAGTCCGCCTTCTCAATCGCGGCTAAGTACTTTGCAGAGGTTCCAAAGTGGGTCACCTCATAGCGTTCACTAAGTTCCCACATTTTGTTTGGGCCGCCAACGAATGGCGAACCGTCGTAGCACACTAGCGTGGTGCCTCCAGCCAGCGCGCTGACTTGCCAATTCCACATCATCCAGCCGCAGGTGGTGAAGTACATTAAGCGGTCACCCGCTTTCATGTCACCGTGTAACGCATGTTCTTTTCGATGCTGAATCAGTGCCCCACCAACGCTATGTTGGATACACTTTGGCTTCCCTGTGGTGCCGGAGGAATAAAGGACGAACAGCGGATCATTAAAGCCCACCTGCACATAACTTAAACCACTATTTGCGGTGCTAACCACGGTGGCCATTGAATGGTAGGCCGAAAAATCGTCCTCACAGCTCACGTAATCTTCCACCACCACGGCCTGCAGGGATGGTAGCGCCGCGACGATCGCATCGACCTTCGACTTCATGGGCACCAATTTAGTATTGTAGTGATAGGCATTGATGGTGAAGAGTGCCTTGGGTGCTACCTGACCAAAACGGTCAACTAAACCGGCAACACCGAAGTCCGGCGAACAACTCGTCCATACCGCTCCCAGCGCGGCCGTGGCAAGTAAACCCACCACAGCGGTAATACCGTGAGGTACGAAGCCGGCGACAACGTCTCCCTCACCCACACCCTGTTGACGAAGAAACTCGCTGGCGGACGCTACCTGTTCACGCAATTGGGCATAGCTCAAACTCTGTTCGCGACCGTCTTCCCATAGCGCGATAATTGCCAGCGCTTCATCGTCAGCTTGCAGCAGGTTTTCGGCGTAATTAAGGCGCCCCTGCGGGAAAAATCGGGCTTTGAACATTTCCGAATGGGAACTCAGGTAAGGCCGATCACCTTTCGAGCCAACCATACCGGTGCTATCCCACACGGCGGACCAGAAGTCCTCTAGGTGGGTAATACTCCACTCATGGAAGTCCGCATAGTCATTGAAAGGGCCCAATTGATTGGCAAGTTTTGCCATCGCTGAATTTTCAAGTGCTTCCGCACCAGGTTGCCAGAGTAGTGATGTCATGAAATTCTTATCGTTGTGAGTAAAATCAAACCGAGTATATCAAACCCCGCGGCAAAGTACTTACGACCTTAGCCTGATAAATACTCATTTGAGGGCAATCAAATTTCATCCCTTGGGACATCATTGCACTGGCCACGGCGCTGACGAGAACTTTGAGTCATGCTGAAGCCACGGCGCTGACAAGCACTTTGAGTCATACTGAATCAAGTCAGCTGAACTCGAAAAAGTCGAAGCTAGTACCGTCAGCGTTTAGCTACAGATAAACGGAATTATTGTGCGAATTTCGAATGGGGACACAGGGTCGGCGCGAGCGATAGCACTGACTTTGTTTGTAGGCTTCAAGGCGTCGTTCGAAATTAGCAAGTTCTCGGGAATCGAAGTCCGTATTGCTCGCCAGTTCAATGGCTTCCGTTTGATAACGAACCGCCATCCGAAAATCTCCGTTGGCCGCAAACACCGCCGCAACCGTATCCTGCTCCCCGGCCGTTAACTCGCCAAGACGAAGCATGGTTTGCATCCATCGAAACGCTTCGCGCGGATCGTACCAATGATCATCCGGTGTGGTCACGAGGAACCAAGCAAGATCATTAACAGCGGGTTTGTAATCGGCCACGGCGGCCTGCTGAAGCCAGGCACTACCACGAGCTAGGTTGGGCTCCATATCCACTCCCTGAAGAAAGATAGTGGCTAATCCATGGGCACATTCAGGAAGCACCTCTGCACATTGTTCCAGATAGTAAAAGCCTCGTTGGCGATCGTTGAGATCCTTCGACTCATACAGCACCAGCGCTTCGGCGTACTGAGCTTCGGGGTCACCCTGTTCCAGTGGTGATATCGCCTCTTCACAGCCCACCAACAAGAGTAAAATCATCAACCAACTTACTTTCAACATTCTATCTCTCCAACGTTATCGTTACGCGTTGAAACAACCACTCAATTCTCTAAGCCTAGGCGTTAAACGCTAAGCGTGCTGAAGCGCTTCAATGGGATTAAGGCGGGCGGCTTGTTTGGCGGGATAAATGCCAAATGCTAATCCCACTACCGAGCAAATACCCACCGCACCAATAATTGCCAGGAAGGAGAAAGCGACTTCCCAGTCCGCCATGAAGGCGATGACCCAAGAAAGAATAACGCCAAAGACCACTCCCATTAGTGCCCCCACGAGGGTAATCACTACCGTTTCAACGAGGAACTGGCGGGTGATATCGGCTTGGGTAGCACCAATCGCTCGGCGTAGACCAATCTCCTGAGTTCGCTCAAGTACCGTTGCCAGCATGATATTCATAATCCCAATACCACCTACCAACAGTGAGATACCCGCTACCGCTGACATGACCCAATTGAAGACTCGCTGAGTTTGACGGTGCTGTTCTAGCAGTTCTGCCGGGACGGTGATGCTAAAGTCCTTCAGGCCTCCATGCCTAGCCATTAAGAACTGCTCGAGTAGTGCGGCAACTTGAGTTTGATCCGTCCCTGGCACAATGTGGAACTTCAGCTGTGTATAGGGGCTTGCGTCCGTCGAAACCTGTAACTTGGTGTGATAGGTACTAAACGGCACGTAGATTCTGAATCGTTCACCACCGCTAGAGAGTCCTTCTATGCGCTGCGTTGATTCAGCCGACGAAGCGATCACCCCTATGACTTCAAACCAGAGATGATTAACTTTGATTAAGCCTCCAAGCACTTGTTCCCCAGGAAATAACGCCTGAGCAGCTTCGTCAGTAATCACGGCTACCTGATGATAGCGCTGAAAATCTTCACCATTAAACGCTCTGCCGTCGTCAACCTGCAGCGAAGAATTCGCTAAAAAGCCTTCGGTCACACCCAATACCTGCGGAGCAGCTTTGGCAAAATCGGTGAAGACCTGTTCCAGCTCCAAGGTCGATGACGCCGAGAAGCCTTCAACAAAGTCAAAACTCTCCGCAACGGCTAGGACATCCTGATGGCTCAGGCCAACGCTTAACTCGCGAGCATCGGCATCACTAGCAGACTGATCAACGTAATCCACCACTACGCTATGTAGACCCAGTGTTTCGATAGCCTTCAACGCTGCCCGTTCGGCGCCAACACCGATGTTCTGCATGGCGACCACCGCACCCACGCCAAAAATCATTCCGAGAAGTGTTAATGAGGTGCGAAGACGATGATGTAGCATTTGCTCCACCGCCTGCTTAATTTCATTCATTTGAATCATCATGGCAGGATTATTACCTCGTCACCTTCATTCAGGCCGCTTATTACTTCAACACGGCTCAACGTTCGCAATCCTAATTGCAGTTCTCTTCGTTCTCTGGCTCCACCACTATTCACGTAGGCAATGTTGAGGCCATTCTCCTGTTGCAGCGCAGTCAGCGGAATTTGCAGCACATCCGCGGCGCTCGCCACGTTAAAACTGGCTTGGAAACTGAGATTAATGCGACCAACAATTTCCGCTGGGATAGTGTCTAGTCCAACTTTGATGGTGAACCACTTACCGCGACGGTTTTCACGCTGGGCAGCTAATTGCGCAATACTCGTCACCGTCCCAGTGAGGACTGCCTCGGGATAGGCATCAAGCTGGAGGTCAACTGGTGTGCCCACTACGATGCCAGCCGAATCTCCGGCAAGGACATGCACTTCGCCTTCCAGCTGACTCAAATCTGGCATCTCGGCGATAGCCGTTCCACCCCACTCTACCGAGCCACTGGTCAAGGGCTCGCCGCTTCGAGAGGAACGGAGTAACTTCACTACACCATCATGCGGGGCCAGTATCTCGGTTTGCGCTAAGAGCGCTTGGAAACGATTCGCATCTCTTTCAAAGCGTTCAACTTGTATCTGCGTGAGTCGTTCCTTGGAGCTGCGGCGTTCACCATTTGAATCGCGGTCCCATTCAAGATAGTTACCGCGAGCCTGGGTGTAAGCTAAGTCTCTGCCGTTATCAATCTGCTCAATCCGCGAGTAAACCGTATCGAGATCAGAACTAAAGGTTTCAATGAGTTGCACCTCGTCCTCGACCACCTGCAGGTCGTAATCAATTTCTACATCCCGCTTGGCAAAGTCGGAACTATCCGCCACACCGCGGGATGACTCACGCTCCACATTCAATTTATTGGTGTTGTATTGAAAGGACGCTATCTCACCATTCAACTTTGCCACCACATCACCCATTTTGACTTCGGAGCCATCTTCAATAACCCAGTCGATGGTATGGATGTTACCCGGCTGAAGAGATAGCCGCGTGGCCTCAGCGCTGACAATTTCGCCCGCAGCCGTGACCCGATGAACGAGGTCACCGCGCTCGGCCGTTTGCGTCAGTGCGGACGGAGCAGCGTCACCACACCCGGTGAGGACCCATGCCATGCTGCTGGCTAGTAGTAGGTTCCTTGTTCGCTTGCTTGGTATCAGCGCGGCAAAAACAGGTCTGAACGCGACAAGAATTCTCATCATTTTACCTCCGCAAAACGGATCTGCGCTTTCAAACCCGGTCTCATAACTTGGGGATCAGGGTCAATCACTTCCACCACGACGTCCGCATAAACCGCGCTATTCTGCTGACGGTAAACGTTTGAAACTGACTTCACGCGCCCCATCCAACTTTGATCGTCCACCGAGTCAATCTTTAAACTCACCTGCTGGTCTAGGTCTATAGCTCGCAGATCGCGCTCGGGAATAGCTACCGCCACCTCAATAAAATTTAGATCGGAGATTGATACCACTGCGAGTGCTCGATAGACATCGGAGCCCGCGGCAAATTTCTCGCCGCCAAAGCCACTTTGATAAAGTAAAATTCCGTCCTGTGGCGAGGCGAGCGCCATCTGAGAAATACCCTGTGACATGGAGGCAACCCGCGACTGTAAGCGGGTTAACTCAGCTTCATCAATGGCTTGCTCCGCCGCCGCTGAGGTCTCCTGCTGCTCAATGGATGATTCAATCTCGCGAACTCGCTCTGCAGCAATTTGCGCGTCAAGTTGATAGATACGCCGTTCTACTTCGGGCATCACGGGATCATTAATTGAGGCTTTCAACTGCGCTTTATCGCGGTTCATTTCGGCCTCAGCAAGATTCAGCCGGAGTTCCTGAAGTGTTTGATCCAATTGCAGGGCTTTATCCTGAATACTCTGTTGGCGCTGAGCCAGTTGAGATTGCTGCTCTTGGAGCCGCCGACGCGGCTCACTTGGATCAAACCAAACCACCGGATCTCCAGCACTAACAAGTGATCCTTCAGGCGCCATACGTAACACTTTGAACTGCCAAACCCGTTCAATGGACGGCGGCGTGATAAAGGTCTCTTTAAACGAACGAAGCTCGCCGGTGTAGCGTAATCCCTCTTCACGGACTGGCCCGATATTCGAATCAGTCGCATCACAGGATGCGAGCACTAAACCCAGGAGCAAGATTCCTAAACGATTCATAGCAACACCTCAACGCGAGCGCTCATGCCTGGGCTGAGCGCTAGCTCACCCCGATTATCGAAATTAATATTAACCGGGACCCAGCGCCCTAGGCCTCGACGATCTCTTTCTACCCCCGCATCACCTACTGAGGTAATGGTGCCACTAAAATCTTCGGTTGGATTTTTGTCGAAGTGAATAGCCACCTCTACGCCCTCTGCCAAGGCGCTCGCATCCACTTCACTCACCCATGCCCTAAGTGACGAACCGCCAATTGGCAGTAACTTTAAGACACGGGAACCGGGATCGAGGCTGTCGCCAATTTGAATATCCCGCTCTTGGAACCGTGAACGTTGATAGATAACCAGCACATCCTCGGTAGCGGCAATGGTACTGCGCTCAATCTCACTCTGGGAAAACTCGTACTCGGCTCGCAACCGTTCAATATTCAGCGCTCGCGTCTGCGCTTGGCTGCTATTACGCGCGGCGGTGAATTCTGCCGCTTCAAGCGCCTTCTCTAGTTCAAGCTCAGCACTGAGTACTGCAAATTCCGCATCGGCAATCTCCTTGCGACTTGAAAAGCTAGTTTGACGCTCAGCAATTAATTTGGCCTTTTCTAACTCCAAGCGCGCCACATCAATGCGTCGCTGTGCCGATAAACTTGCCAGTGCTTCAGTTCGCTCCTGCACCGCAATATTATCCTCAGCGGCAATGAGCTGCTCTTCAAATTGATCAAAGCGAGACTGGAGCATCTCCGTATCAAAGCTCACCAGGGGTTCCCCGGCGCTGACAACGGTGCCTTCCTCGGCCATCCAAACAATCTTGCGGGACCAACCCGCGTAGAGATGGCGAGGTGTTGAGATGATTGACTGCTGCAGTGAGGTGACCTCGGCAGTGAGCAGGAGTCGCTCTGCTGAGGCAGAAAAGCTAGTTAGGGTGAGGCATAACGCCAGTAACCACTTCATCGGATATCCTCCCGCTGAATCACGCCATCGCGAAGAAAAATAATGCGCTTGGCGAGTTCCGCAATTTCGAGCTCGTGGGTGACCAAAATAATCGTCTGCCCCTGGGCATTTAGGCGACTCAGCAAATCCATGATTTCAACGGCGGTCTTGGAGTCCAATGCGCCAGTAGGTTCGTCAGCAAACAAAATCTTCGGTTCATTCACTAACGCTCGGGCAATCGCGACTCGCTGCCGCTGTCCACCGGACATTTGATTGGGACGGAAATGCACCCGCTCGCCCAAACCCAGCGAGTTAAGTAATTCCGTTGCACGCTCAGTTGCCTTAGGCCAGTCTGGATTATCGCTGTATTGAATAGGTAGCAGAACATTATCTAACGCCGACAATCGGGGCATTAGATGAAAGCTTTGAAAAACAAAACCGAAGGAACGATTGCGCACCGCGGATAGGGTGTCGTCACTGTAATCGGCAATCGCCTCTCCCGCTAGCTGGTAATCTCCAGACGTGGGCGTATCTAAGCCACCGAGAATATTCATAAGGGTAGATTTCCCCGAGCCCGAAGGGCCCATGATGGCGACAAACTCACCCTCTTCAATGGATAAATCAAGTGACCTCAGCACGTGTAACTGTTGGTCACCCATGCTGAAAAATTTGTCGATATTATTTAACTCTATTAAAGCCATGGTGAATATGAACCCGTCCCTTTGGTTTCGTCCCTGAAGTTGCGTCCCTGTGGTTCCGACGCTCACGAACTAATCGACGCTACGCTAGTTTTTATTTAGTGGACGAGTCTACTGCGTTTCGGTAGAGGAGCAACTAGGGGATAGGCGAAAGCCTAAGGATGAAGCTGAGCAATTAGCAAGAAATGCATTGGGTTGGCGCTGGGTACTTAGTCTGAACAAGGCTGAAGACAGCAGTATTATTCACTTTCATAGCGGTGTTGGTACAAACGCGAATGCACAAATTAGACATTTGCTATACACTGTCGCGCAACTACACTCAGCGAAAGGTCGCATCGCCGTTCGGATGTGATACCCGGTGGGTATTCAGGATAGCATTAAGCGGCACCTTAAAAGGAAAAAAACCTTGGATATCAGTAACTTACGTAACATCGCAATTATTGCGCACGTTGACCACGGAAAAACTACCCTAGTGGACAAGCTGCTTGAGCAGTCCGGTACACTTGATCGTAAAGACGTGGGCACCGATCGTATCATGGATTCTAATGATCAGGAACGTGAGCGCGGCATTACCATTCTTGCTAAAAACACCGCGATTAAGTGGAATGACTACCGAATCAACATCGTTGACACCCCTGGACACGCCGATTTCGGCGGTGAAGTTGAGCGTGTTATGTCGATGGTTGATTGTGTATGTCTGCTTGTTGATGCGCAAGATGGCCCGATGCCACAAACTCGCTTCGTTACCCAAAAGGCATTCGAGCGTGGTTTGAAGCCGATTGTTGTGATCAACAAGGTAGACCGTCCTGGCGCGCGCCCTGACTGGGTACTTGATCAGGTATTCGATCTGTTTGATAACCTTGGCGCTACCGAAGAGCAGTTAGACTTCCCAGTGGTATACGCTTCAGCGCTAAACGGTGTAGCAGGTCTTGAGGCAGACGAGCTTAGCGAAGACATGACGCCGCTACTACAGATGATTGTTGATAAGGTTGACGCCCCTGAGGTTGATGCTGAAGGTCCTTTCCAAATGCAGATTTCTGCATTGGATTACAACAACTTCACCGGTGTTATCGGTATTGGTCGTGTCACGCGCGGTTCGGTTAAGCCTAACCAGCAAATCGTGGTGTCTGATCACAATGGTCATTCGCGCAAAGGTAAAGTACTTCAGGTAATGGGTTACCACGGCCTTGAGCGCGTTGAAGTAACCGAAGCGTCTGCGGGCGACATCATCTGTGTCACCGGTATCGATCCACTCAACATCTCGGATACCCTGTGTGATCCAAGCAATGTTGAAGCGCTACCAGCACTTACGGTAGACGAGCCAACTGTATCCATGACCTTCCAGGTTAACACCTCTCCTTTCGCTGGCCTTGAAGGCAAGTTTGTGACGTCACGTAACATTTCTGAGCGTCTTGATCGCGAGTTGATTCACAACGTAGCACTGCGTGTTGAACCCGGTGACTCACCGGACAAGTTCCGTGTTTCTGGCCGTGGTGAGCTTCACCTTTCAGTATTGATTGAGTCAATGCGTCGTGAAGGCTTCGAAATGGGTGTATCACGTCCGGAAGTTGTTACCCGTGAAATTGACGGAGAAACTCAAGAGCCGTTCGAACGCGTAGTCTTGGACATCGAACTTGATCACCAAGGTTCGGTAATGGAAGAATTCGGTAACCGTGGCGGCCAAATTGCCAACATGGAGCCAGACGGTAAAGGTCGTATCCGCCTTGAGTACGTTATTCCAGCACGTGGCCTGATTGGTTTCCGTAGCCAGTTCATGACCCTTACCTCAGGTTCGGGCATCCTAACCTCAATCTTCGATCACTACGGTGTTGTTAACGCGGGCTATAAAGTTCAGCGTAATAACGGTGTATTGGTATCCATGGTTAAGGGTAAAGCATTGGCTTTCGGTTTGTTCGGTCTTCAGGATCGCGGCCGTTTGTTCATTGAGCCAAACGTTGAAGTTTACGAAGGTCAAATCATTGGTTTGCACTCGCGTAGCAATGACTTAACGGTTAACCCTACCAAGGGTAAGCAGCTTACTAACGTTCGTGCCTCGGGTACTGATGAAGCGCTCACGCTAACACCCCCCGTTCGCCATACGCTAGAGCAGGCATTGGACTTCATCGATGATGACGAGCTGGTAGAAGTAACGCCTGAAAGCATTCGTATTCGTAAGAAGAAGCTGAAAGAGAACGAGCGTCGTCGTGACGACAAAGCTAAGAAGGCGTAAGCCACTTTAGCGCTCAATAAATAATCCTCACCCTACGGTGGGGATTTTTTTTGCCTGGCAGATAGCATAATTATTGCTAGACCAAGCAAACCCCTGAAGCCCAATAACACCCTCATGCTAAGTTGATAACGCGTCATGCTTTGTATCGGTGCGCTAGACCGAAGTCACTGCTTACTTTCTAGCCACTCATATCCGTAGCGTTCAGTGCTTCCCGTTAGTGGTTAATTAGGTTAAATTACTAGTACAAAAACAACTACTTGCGAATCACAGAGAGCGTTAACAGGATGAGCGATTCAACGCTTACGATCGATTTGGATGTCAGTCAATCCATAGCCCATCACGACATCCCAACGTGTACCATTATTTGGGCGCACCGCCCCGAACTTGTCGGTGCGCAGCTCAACGTATCAACAACTCGTCAGTTGGGTCGAGGCTTTGCCGAATTTAAACATCTTGATGGCCGTCAGGTACTGATCGATGATCCCTACCTTTCACGCACCGGCTTTAACACTAGCTACCGCGAATCCCAGGGCCTCACTATTGATCGCGGCGACTGTAAGCAGGACATTGACATTGATGGCGTCCGGTTGGAACAGTCGATGTTGCTCTCCAGCGACGTACTCACCCGCGGCACGCCGCTCATCTGGGGCAACCGACTGGTATTGTTGTTTCACTTTCGAAACTCAGCAACCTCTGACATCGGGGTGCTGCACGATATCCTTGGCGTAAGCGAATGTATTCAGAGCGCCAAACAATCGATTTTAAATCTTCGGGTTGATTCCCGCTCGGTGTTAATCACTGGCCCGTCGGGTACCGGTAAAGAACTTATTGCTCAGGCGCTTCACAAAGAATCAACCCGCAGTGATCAGCCGATAGTAAGCGTGAATATTAGCGCTATTGCGCCAGAGTTAGTGGCGAGCGAATTGTTCGGTCATAAAAAAGGTGCCTTTACGGGGGCCGATCGAGATAACAAGGGGCTGTTTGAAAAAGCGCACCGGGGTTCACTCTTCCTCGATGAAATCGGCGACGCGAGCGACAAGACACAAATGGCACTGTTAAGAGCGCTTGAATACGGTGAAATTCAGCCGGTGGGTGGCGATAGGCTCATTAACGTGGATGTTCGTGCCATTACAGCAACGGACGCTATTTTAGAGGAGCGTATCGACAACTCGTCCTTTCGCTTGCCGCTATTGCAGCGTATCTCAAGCTACACCATTAAGCTCGACCCGCTTGAACAACGCCTAGAAGATGTTGGTATTCTAGCGCTGCACTATATTCGGCAGCACGAACGTGACTTCGCGAATCAGTACGACTTCGCAGCCAGCACGGGCATGACTAGTCAATTACCTCAGCTCCTCTACGCCTTCTGCCGCTATAGCTGGCCCGGCAACGTGCGCCAACTTGGCAACCTCATTCGGCAAACGCTTACCGATGCGATAGGCAATCAGCAAATCATACTCCCGCGCTGTATCCAAGATCACCTCGACGTGGTCACACCGAAGAAAAGCTTGTTTAGGCGCAAGAAACGGCCACGTGAATTAAACGCCACCGAGATTGAATCAGCACTGCGAAAACACGCCTGGCACCCCGAGCACGCCGCGGATGAACTGGGTATTTCTCGTTCGGCTTTGCTCAAGCGCGCCAAGGATGACGCTATCCTCCCTAATACCGCCGAGTTGTCCGCAGATGACATTCGCAAGGCCCTAGTGAAACATGGTAACGACAAACATGATGTCGCCTTTGCCTTGCGTATCACGCCGAAGGTACTCACGAGGCTTATGAACGAGCATCAGCTTGAGGTGACGCCGTAACATGAGCCTGGAGTTAAATAGCACGGTTGGTCACTACCATGTCATTCGTCGCCTTGGTGAAGGTGGCATGGGCACCGTTTATTTGGCAAACGACACTCGCCTCGATCGTAAAGTGGCGCTAAAAACACTCTCCATTCCCGAGGCCGGATTCGAGTCCTTACGCGCCGAAGCAAAAATTCTGGCCAGCGTGAATCACCCGAATGTGCTATCGCTGTACGATGTATTCGAACACGAAGGCTACTACGTGCTCGTCACCGAATACCTGCCCAACCAAACACTTGCCGACGCTTTAAGTTCAGCGCCGATGGCGCTGGATGAAGCACTCGATACCGCCATAGCACTGTCCCAGGGCATCGAAGCCATTCATCAGCAACGAATTATTCATTGCGACCTAAAGCCATCGAATGTGCTGCTGGGCTTTGATCGCACTGTGAAAATTGGGGATTTCGGCATCGCCCTAACGGGAAAAATTGATGAGAATCACTCCGCACAGGTCAAGGGGACACTCTCTGCAATCTCGCCCGAGCAATTAACCGGAGCGGCAGCAACACCGGCCTCGGATATCTACTCCTTAGGCCTAATTTGCTATCAAATATTCACCGGCAACGCACCCTATCGTGACTGTAAGGGCGACGATGAATTGAAAGAGGCCATCCTCAAGGGTAAATTCCGCAAACCGAACAGCGACCTCGAAGAGATCAATCAACTGCTTAGCGAGATGCTGGAGATCAGCCCTAAGGCTCGTATCAACTCCGCGCACGAGGTCACCCTTCGCCTGCAAAATATTCGCCGGGAGCGCACCTTAACTGAGCTCACAGGCACTATCTCCGTAGCGCGACAGCCTCGCTTCCCCAAGTGGGTGACACTCTCCCTCAGCGCGCTCATTAGCCTCGTTCTGCTGGCTGGCGTCAACCTGATGATGAGCGAAGAGCCCCCTACTAAGCGTCTAGGGGTGCTGGTAGATCAAGTGGTGGTAAGCGGGCTGGATGATGCAGCGGCGCACCAACTTAGTGAGGAGTACACCAGTCATATCGCGTATGCCTTAACACACACGCCTGGGCTTGATATCTACGCGCGTCGCGACCCTGAAGCGCTGAATAATAGGGCGAGTTACTGGGAGTCAATTGGTGTTGATGAAGGGCTGTCCATCTCCATTGTATGTTCTTCATCAACCTTGTGTGAACTGTTCGTGCGCCTTGAGTCAAGATATGGCGCCCTCATCGACTCAACCCAAATCAGCGTTAATCCGCAGCGCCGCCGCTTCATGGCCAACACTATTAATCAGTTGCTCTTCGACGTCATTGAAAATTACCAACCACCGGAGGCAAATTCACCCCTTCTAGAAGGCGATATCGCCTTTCAATCAACACTGCGGCAGGCCATTGAAAGCAAAACTGAGGTGACGGCCCAAGATGCCATTCAGGCCGTGGGGTTATTTGTGAAAGCCCCAAGCCTGGATACGGCGACCGATGCGATCTCGGCGATCCGCCGCGCCAGTAGTGCTGACGCTCAACACCTCTGGGACGAAGAATATCCAACCGCCGCAGCGCGTTTGGAACCGCGTGATCAATTACTTGTTGAGCTCGGCAGCGAAATTATCCTCAAGCGGAACGATACGCTTGAGAGCAAGTTCAGCCGCTTAAACTTACTGGAGCAAAACCTTATCCCCCACGAGTTTGGGCTTATTCTTCGAGCCCGCTATCTTTGGCAAAAGGGCCAGCTGAATGCCGCCTACGAGTATCTCTACGAATTTCAAGATCAGGGTTATTCCTGGCACATTGATCGTTACTTAATGAGCCTCGCACTTTACGGTAAGAACGATTTTAATGCTGCGCGCCAGCACCTAGGCTTCGCGCTAGATGCTGCGCCCGAAAATTTTGAACTCCGTGAAATTCAAGCTCAGCTCGCCATCATCTTGGGTGATCTTAATTCCCTCAGCGATGTTCAGCAATTTCTCTTGCGCCACAGCGAACCCGTCGCAATTGGGACGTTTGTGGAGCTATGGCTGGCCTTTTATCAGGGCCAATACGAGCAGGTTCTACAAACCATTAATCGTACCGAATTAGCCGAATTTGAATTATGGGAACAGCAGTCCATCATGCTTATTCAAGCTGACAGCCTACTGCTATCCGGGTTAACTGACGAGGCGCTAACGGTTTACCAGGCATTGCTTGAACACACTGATCTTGACGTTAGCGTGAAAGCACAGGCGATTTGGCACACCCAAAGTGCCGACGATGCGCTCATTTATCTCTCTGGCGCTACCGCCGAAGCCCTCAATAACTACGAGCGTTTGCCTTTGCACTACTGGCTCTACCAAGCCCGCAATGACGAGCGCGCCGACGCGACCCGCCAACAGGCTTTGGACGATGGCATTGGTGAAGTACTTCTGGATATACCTTGGCCGAATAAAGGGATACACTAATTTCTATCCAAACCGTTGATACAACAAGAAGCATAACATGAGCACACTGACGTTTGAGCCCATACACGCCCCTTTTTGGCAAGCCACCGAAGGGTCATTACGGCCGCATTTTGCGGTACTCATCGAAGCCAACGACAGCTGTATTCAACACCCGGCGTTATTAGCTATTGACCAGCAAGCCAGTGACTCGGGGCAATTTGCTGTCTTCGACGGTCGGCCCATTGCAGTGGACGATGCGTTCGCAACGGCCACCGCGAGTCGCCGCTTGGCCGCCGCGTTGGATGTTTGTCACAACCTTGCCCTGCTGCACGAGCACGGCTGTTCACCTCGCGCGCTAAGCCTAAATAGCCTCGTTTTCGAAGAAGGTCGGCTGCTGATTGTTCCCGTGGGACCAGCGCTCACCGAAGCCCTGCGTCAAGGTGACGCGCATCGCCTCTGTGCCACCCTCCTAGCGATATTCGGGGGTCGTCTTGGTGAAACACCCGCCTCAACCAATGATCATGTGCTAAATGGTCTACTACTGCGCTTGAGCCAATCAACAGCTGATTCGCCGGCACTTGAGCCCGCTGAACTCATGACCGCACTCACCCACCTTCAGGCGCATCATCAGCAGCGCAATACGGCCATTAGCTTCAACGAACGTGAGCCGGGCACCAAAGATGAATCGGCAACACGGGTCATCGACAGCGTGCCTGTATCAAAATCTCGCAAGGGCCTCTGGTTAAGTGTGGCGGCTGTCACAACCCTGGGCCTGGCACTCATTACCTTGCTCACTCTACCCTCAACACCTAAAGCGCCAGTAAGCATTGGGGTGCAGATAAACATTACGGGTCTAGATGACAGCACCACTGAGGTGGCGCGCACGGTACTGGAATATCAGCTTGTAAGCCTGCTAAATGAATCGTCCGAATTTACCGCTGTAAGCGCCCGACAGCTACCAAGTGGGGTGCCAGAGGAGATGATTTGGCGCTCGCTAGGTACGGAGTCTGGCATCACCGCCACACTGAACTGTGTGAGCGCCCAGGAATGTCAGCTTGAGGCAAGCATTGCGGACATCAACAATCAGCTGCAAAAGCTCGAAGGGCCCGTTCGTCTTAGCTATAACGCACCGGACCCGGTACAACTTCGGGCCCTCTTCTCATCATTATTAGCCACCAGCTTAGCGCTGAATGATGAGCCATTAAGCACCGACGATTATGCCCTACTCACCGAAGCCGACGCGGCAATTTCCGCGCGCAGCGGGCTAACGCCGCCGCGCCTGGAGCGATTGTTTGCCCTGTCCGAAACCAGCCAAAGCCCACTGATTACCCGAAAATTACTGGAAGTGGTGAAGAATCAGAATGATGCAAACAGCATAACGCGTTTCGGTGAGTTACTCGAAGCGATTGAAAATACTATCAGTGAGCGTGACCAGCTCTCACTGTCCATTGCTTATGAAGTGTATTTGCGCCGCAATACCGACATTCAATCGCAACTAAATCGCTTGGGTGTGCTGGAGCTCGACTACGGCACTCTCGAAGATGACGTGCTCACACGCGCAGCACGACACTTTTATCTTAACGACCCACAATCTGCCTACAACGAGCTGGTACGGGCCATTGACATGGCCCCGAGCTGGCGCTTAGAAAGTGCCGCCGTCTGGTATGCCAACCAAGTGTTGGAAGACCATAAACTGATTGAACGACACATTGAATCACTTTTGCGTTTCCAGCCCGATAACTCGGCCATTCGTGTACAACAACTCAATGTTGCAGTGATCCGAGGTCGCCTGGATTGGCTCCAGGAAAGTGCTGAGTTCTTCAAAGACCAAGTGGCTCAGCGCAATCAAGCCTTGGCGTGGCTTGCGATTTATGACGATGACTGGGAGCAGGCGCGTCAATTAACGGAAGCGGCATATCGTCATCTCCAAGCTGAGCAGAACGAGGGTCATCCAGTTAGCCATTACTTAACCCTTCTCTATGCCGATACCTTACGTAAAACTGGGAATACAGAGGCCAGCACGCTCTTATATGAAGAGCTACTTGAGCGCTATTACGCGGGCGAATCAGGTGTTCTTCGTAGTACCGCGATGCAAGCTGTTTGGCACACCCAGTCGGCGGAGGCTGCGATTATGGAATTTATCGACAATCCCGATCAAGTCGGCGACGTCAGCATAGACCTGACTCTCTTTTGGCTCTACCAAGCGATTGACCACCCCGATACAGCCAAGCTTCGCGAACGATGCTTGGCGCAGGGTTTTAGTGAGCAATTATTAGCCATCCGTTTTTAGTTACGGGGGGTTAGCACCATCTGAACTAGTATGTACTTGTGGATCCGGTGAAGCCGTGACGGTGCCACTTGCATCTTCCACCACAAAGGCAAATTGGTAGCGCCAGTCGGCCCAATCTTCGTTTGTCGCTTTCTTGAATGTCAGCTCCAATTCCCCTTGCTTGATTTTAGCGGTAAGCTGTTTCTTAGAACCTGGGTTAGTGAGCCAAGCAATTCCGTCCTCGTACTCGCGGGTAGGTTCGGAATCGTCGGGCACCGCCACTTCACCCGGGCCAGCCGCGAAGCTAAAGCCATCCGGCAAGCTGAAGTTCATTTTATAGTTACCACCTGAATTACCGCGATTATCGTCAGGGTATATGATAGAGAAATCGTCAATAAAGGTTGTTCCTGACGCAAGCTCTATTGACATAGGCCAACTGCCGGTCGAGGTTGGATTACCGTTTGGGTAGTTGGTGGTATTGGGATATAAAGCCACGTTAACCTCGCGATTCTGGCTTTGATCAACGCTTATACAGACGGATACTGATATAGCAGGCTTTGATGCAGGCATACTTCTTCCTTAGTTGATGCATAATTAATGTGTGATTAATGTCACATAATACCATTGTCCATACAACTATTTGTGTTGAATATTCTCAATTTTTTTGCTGATTTGTCTTCTGTACAACGAATTAGGTAGGTAGGTAGCTAGGTAGGTAGGAAATTTGAGGAAGACCCATGGAGCAGAATGCGCTAGCAACAATGTAACGGGGCAAAAAAAATGGCCCACAGGGGGCCAAGTCTAGGTCAGAGAGAGATATCACAGGCGCTCCATTCCTTTGGGGGAAAACTAATCCGTTAACAGTGCCCGTGTTACTAAATATGACAAGTAAGTTTGAAGGTTCTTCCTATACAACCTCCAAACTTGGTAAGCGGTCTAATACATCGTGTATTAGGTGGGCTATCCATGCCCAAAGTCGCTCAACCCGCAATCCTTTGCTACTTACCTTAAAGCAATAGCCGTGCCAACTTTTAAAAAATCCTGCTAAACGCCTTAATTACGGGTGGTGTAGCGGTAAAAACCGAATTAGAGAGATATTTCCTGTTCTGTTTTTTTCGCAATGATGTGGTTTTTGACAGATCAAATCTGTTTTTAACAGATCTAATCCGTGGGAACACGAGGTATTGATGGATGTCATTACTCATCTACTCGCCTTGAAGAGGAAGGCGTGTTTCAAAGTCACGCGTCACCGTGAAGCGCTGCTACTACCGCTTTAACCCCATTACCCCGAGTTGCGGTCACGAAACGCCCTAAACCGAGTTCATCCACCCAGCTATCTAGATTAAAGTTAACTAAGTCACCATGCGTCTTAGCCTGTAATTCAACGCTGAGTAACAACAGTAAACCGCGCATGGTGTCACTCTCTGCATCCACAGCAAACTGTAATGTTGGCGTTTTGCTGACAATGGCTAACCAAAGCTGAGTTTCACAGCCTGGCACCAAATTTTGAGTAGTGCGAACACTCACATCAAAGCGCGCGGCACGGCGACCCAACTGCATGAGCGCCTGGAAGCGTTCTTCTGAGCGGTTAGCTCGGCAGTGCTGATAGTCCGCCACTGCGTTGGCATTTAGCTGCTGCGCCGCTGCTATGTCCGTGAGCGAGAACACCCGTGCGGTAGTGGATGTTGTCTGCTGTTCCCACTGCAATAAGGTATTCATTAGGTGGTCTATTTCAGCGTGAGTGTTATAGGCGGCAAGAGAAATACGCAGGGTTCCGGAAAGCCCAAGGGCTTTCATGAGCGGCATGGCACAGTGATGCCCTACTCTGACAGCAATCCCCTGCTGATCCAGAAAATACCCCAAGTCTTGCACCGCATCCTTCGTAACCAATGAAGCAATACCAATGTTCGGCTGGTCGGCTCCCAGCAAGCGAAATGCGGTGAGTTCCGTTAAACGGTGTCTAAGATAGCTATACAGCTCAGACTCATAGGCAGCCAGGCCCGCTGCCCGCTGAGCTTGCAGCCACTGAATGGCCACTGCCAACGCACAGGCCTCGGGCCAAGCAGGTGTCCCCGGCTCAAATCGTAACGGTGGCAGTTGCTCAGTGAAACCCTGTTCACTCACATCACTAATCATCTCTCCGCCACCATTGACCGCGTGCATTTTACACAAAAGTGAATAGTTCCCCCAGAGAACCCCTACACCATTGGGGCCGTACAGTTTGTGCCCCGAGAAGACGTAGAAATCACACCCAAGCTCCTGCACATCAACACTGAGGTGAGCAACGGCTTGTGCCCCATCAATGAGTACCTTACTGCCGTTAGCTTTGGCCGCGTCCGTTAGCGCCGCAAGCGGATTAACCACACCGGTAACATTACTCGCGTGCCCCACGGCAACCAGTTTGGTGTTGGCATTCAACTTGGCTAACCAATCGTTTAGGTCTAAGCACCCCTGTTCATCTACCCGCGCGAAAACTACCTTGGCCCCAGTGCGCTGCGCAAGCAGTTGCCACGGCACAATATTCGCGTGATGCTCGGCTTGGGTGAGCAGGATTTCATCACCGCGCCCAACATTGAGATTGCCCCAGGACTGTGCCACTAAGTTGATGGCATCCGTAGTACCCCGAGTAAAGATACATTCCTTCGCCGAAGCATTAATAAACTCAGCCACTTGAGCCCGTGCCGACTCAAAGCGTTGTGTGGCTTCCGCGGCAAGTGTGTGCGCCGCGCGATGCACATTGGCGTAACTTTTCTGTAGACAATGGTTGAGTTCATCCACCACCGCTCGTGGCTTCTGCGCCGTGGCAGCGCTATCGAAATAGCACAGCGGCAGGTCCCCCAGGCGTTTTCGCAGTTGGGGAAATTCGCGCCTCAGTTTGGCAACATTGAAATCAACTTCAACTTGGCTCATAGCTATTTCTCGAAAAGTGATATCGCATTTTGCCACAGCTGCTGGGCAATCGTCTCTTCATCTTCATCACGTAACACCGCAAGCTGTCTAATGGTATTTCCACAGTGATAGGGTTCGTTTCGCTGCCCCTGAAAACCCTCATGGGGCATATCCGGTGAATCGGTTTCTAGCAGAAGTTCAGTGAGGGGAAGTTGGGCAATCGCTCGCCGTGTCTTTGCGGCGCGGGCATAGCTTATCGTGCCGCCAACGCCAATCTTAAACCCTCGCCGGATGTATTCCTGGGCTAACTCCACGGACCCGGAAAAGGCATGAATCACGCCCGAGTGAACACCCCGCTGGGAAATGCACTGTAACAATTCATTATGAGCCCCTCGACAGTGCAGGATGACCGGCAGTTGGACTTGCATGGCGAATGCTAACTGGGCTTCAAGTACCCGTAGCTGCTCCGCCATGGGAGTCTGCACCATCTTATCTAGGCCGCACTCGCCAACGGCAACAACATAATCAGCATAAAGCTCCAGCGCTTCGGCAAGTTGGCATTGAAGCTGGTTAGCATCGAGGTTGCTTAAACGAAGTATCCCTCTGCTAATAGCATCACTAGCGCTAGTTGCTTCAATATCAGCCACCGCTACCGGGTCTTGCGGCTCTAGGAAATGCGGATGAAAACCCACTGACATACACAGCTTGGCATGTCGCTGACACAACTCCGCGGCAATCGCCCACTGGCTATGACTGACGCCCGCTAGCAGAATACGTTCACCACCAATAGATTGAAAGCGAGCAAGTACCGCCTCTCGATCTTCATCAAAACAGGCGAAATCCAAATGGGTATGGGTATCAAATAGTTTCATTGTCGCGCTTCATGTTTTTCCTTGAGTCTATCGCAAATTTTCCAACTACACTGAACTAAAGTTAACGGCTGCTAAGTAGCAAAGTACCCTTTACTCGCATCACTCATCTTAATAACAGTAGAAAGGAAAGACTAACATGCCTCATATTCGTGCTCGTGGAACCACCTTAGACGATGTTAAGACGCTTTCTAGAATGACCAGCACAGAGATTAGTGAGCTCTGTCAATGCGCTATCACGGACCTTACATGGGAAGTTACCCAGACTCAGTTTATTGTTGATGGTGCCGTAGATGGAGGCTATCCCATTGTGGAATTTCTCTGGTTTGATCGCGGGCAGGACGTGAAAAATAAGATTGCCAAAATACTGGATGAGGCGCTAAAGCAGCGCGGCTATAGTGGCGATAGAGCCATTATATTCTCCCAGGTGGACCAAACTAATTACTTTGAATGTGGCAACCACTTCTAGCTCACCCAACAGGGAGCTGTTTGGCGAGTAGCGTTATCAGCGAGTAGCGCTGTCAATGAGCTGGGTTATCGGCGAGCAGCGCCGTCAACGAACTGCGTTATCTGCGAGTAGCGCTATCGGTGTGTTCTGAGATAGCGCCCAACTCCTGATCAATGGCCGCGAGAATATTAGCAACTTTTTGTCTACCGGCCACATTGAGCATCAAGTGCATCGGCGTCTGGCCGTTTAACAGCGGGTGCTTCGCTCGGAGCCAAGGTCTAAGTTGGAGCGCTGTTTTGCCGGAAATCTTCATCAGTTTTTGCCACAGGGGATCGTAATCACTCAAGCCACTTAAGGGCGCGAGTTGTGCCGTTGTGAGTGCATCGGACAGTGCCCGATGCGGCTGACCAATAAACGCTAGACCAGCGCGATCGATAGCCGCTCGCAAGCCGCCCTCGCGCATTTTACGTACCCGATAGAATTCACGTTTCAGATTAATACTCTGGCTAATCGGCGAAACGAGCTGATTATCACGGGCTTCCTTAGCGAGCTGTTCCGCATCCCAATCACCCCAGCTTAGGATGATGGCGTCCTCGCCTAACCACTGAAAAAACTCCGCGCCCGCCAGAGCGAAATGATTAGCACCATCTACGTGGGTTTGTTCTATTTTGGTCAGCTGTTGACAAAATGGGGTGAGTTGCGGGTTTTGCTTCGGCTTCACAAAGCAACTGAAGGTATCGGTGGTGGCATTTAAGTTGCCGTCCAGTCGAACCGCGCCAATCTCGATGATCTCCATCGCCTCAAGCGAGATCTCCGTCGGAGATTCACTGCAAGTTGCTTCCAGATCAACAACTACTAAATTCGCCAAAGTTTGCTCCTATTCGTGGTATTCAAGCGGGGACAGGTGCTCGTTGGATGACAGTGTAGAACAGAATAATACCGAGGCATCGGTAAGTTGATAGGCAGTGTCTAGCGCTAAGACGAATGCAGCCGCCGTCCACGTTGGTTTCTCCAGCGGCCAATAGGCTTTATCCACAAACTGCCATCCCGTCCAGTGAACGCCATCATCGTCACGCCACTGAAGCAGCCAGCCGAGGAGTTGTTCCGCTTGTTCAGTTAAGCCTGCAGCATGCAGCGCCATGACTAGCTCGCAACTTTCGGCTACCGTCGCCCAAGGTTCATCGGCAACACAGCGACAACCAATGCCATCCACCACAAACTCATCCCAACGCGCCGCGATGCGTTCCTTGGCGGTAGGCTTATCGTAAACGCCACAGAGCACAGGATAGAACCAGTCCATGGAGAAGCGCGCTTTACTCTCCCAGTTGCGATCGAATCGCTCCGGTCGATATCGGAGTGCATCGCCCAGCGCAAAGTAGGCGCTGCGATAGTCACCACAATTTTCCGCCAGTAACTCACCCAAGCGAATCCCACATTCGAGCGATTTGTAGATTGAGCTACAGCCAGTAACCAGGGCATCGTCCAGTGGCTCAGATTGCTCGTTCACCGCCCAACTTATTTCACCAAAGCCAGATTGCTGCGCCACCACAAAATCAAGAGCGCGCTGAACGCACGGCCACATTGCCTCCACAAAACCGAAGTCATGGGTAACTTTGAAGTGGTGCCAAATTCCGGTGGCGATGTAGGCACAGAAATTCGTCTCCCGCCTACTGGTATCCACCAGCACACCCTGCTCGTAGCGAATGCCCCAACTTCCGTCTTCAAGCTGTTGGTCTCGCAACCAGCGGTAAGCCAATTCGGCCTCTTTCTTATAGCCACCAACGCTCAAAGCCATGGCCGCTTCAATATGATCCCATGGGTCAAGATGGCCGCCCTCAAACCAAGGAATTGAACCGTCAGCTAATTGATTCGCTAAAATATATTCACACGATTCGGCCACTAGGTTGGCCACCGACTCGCCCATTAACGCATGCGACATGATCATTGATCCTTGGTGTAATACATAACTACGCTCTTACCCATGATTGGGTTAAGTAACTTTTCGGCCCAGCGCGTCGTGCGCGGGCGCTTCATCAAGTCCCAGACCAGCAAGCGGTGATAGGTTTTAACCAGCCAGCTGGACTCACGCTGTTCCCAGCGCCAACATTGCAGCCACCAGTATGGCACGTGTAAGGCATGTGCCCAATGCTTGGCAAAACGGCTCAGCCCCGCCGCCTGAATACGCTGATTCAACTCACTGGCTTTAAAGATACGAATATGCCCGCCCGGGACTTCATGGTACGCCGAGGATAACCACCAGCAAATTCGCTCCGGCCAGAAGCGCGGGACACTCACGGCAAAGGTGCCTGAGGGCTTTAGTACCCGCATGATTTCTAACAACACGCCTTCCCAGTTGGGGATATGCTCCAAAACTTCTGAACAGATTACGTGATCGAAGGACGCGTCGGCAAAGGGCAATGATAAACCGTTGGCCTGACTAATGAGAAACTGCGACTCGGGATGGCGAAACTCAGCGCAATCTTGCATCCGTGATTTTGCGGTACTCAAGTCACCAAAGCCCAGATCGATACCCACGGCTTCAATACCGGGTTCGCAGGCTAGCGAAATCACATGGCGTCCTTCACCACAGCCTAGATCCAACACGCGATCGCCCGCTGTTAGGCCCATCGTTTTGAAATTAACCGTTAGCATCGTTGATCGCTTTTAAATATAACTGTTCGAATTGACTTGCGGCGACCTGCCAACTGAACTGCTGTTCAATACGAGCTCGTCCCGCCGCCCCCAAGCGCTCACGCTCACTGGGATCCGCCATTAAGGTATTAATTGCCTGTGCTAGGGCATCGGCATCCGCTACCGGCACCAGTACGCCCGCCTCGCCCACCACTTCCGGCAAGGCTCCGCCGCGCGCGCTGATAACCGGGGTGCCACAAGCCATGGCTTCACCCGCTGGCAGGCCGAAGCCTTCATACAGCGATGGACAGACCACAATACTCGCCTGCTGATACAAGCCCACCAGCTCCTCGGTGGAAATACCCGAACGAATATCGATAATATCACTGAGGCCTAATTGCGTTATTAGCTTGGCATTATCGCCATCGGGCTTAGGCCGCCCCACCAGAATAAGGCGAATATCTGGATTGTGCTGGCGCACTTTCGCCAAGGCTTCCAATAGGTATTTCAACCCCTTGAGGGGGGCGTCGGCACTGGCAGTACACACTAAAGTATTCGCCAAGCGCGGCAACTCTTTGCTGGGTACAAATACCTCGGTATCGATACCGTTGTAAACCAAACCAAGATGATCTGAGGCCAACTTAAAATCGCTGCTGATATCCTCTTTAGAGACCTGCGAGACCGCAACCACATGCCGTAGTTTTGGGACTACCCGCTTTTGCATCCCCAAGAAACTATGCCAACGACGGATGAGTACCCGCATTCGCCAATCGTTTTCAGCCTCAAGGGCAAGCTTGAGATCACGCGTAATGGGGTGATGAAAAGTTGCCACTAGGGGGTAGCCCTGTTTTGCCACCGCTAAGAGCCCATAACAGAGGCTTTGATTATCGTGAATCACATCATAACGCGGGCAATTCTGGCGAAAGTATTTCGCTAAACGTCGCCCGAAGGTTCGCGGCTCTGGAAAGCCACCCGTCGCTACCGATAGATACTCACTGAGGTCAGTTAGCGAACGCAGGTAATTTAAGCGAAAGGCCTGCCACTGCTTAGGATAATATTGGAACAGGTTTAACCCGGGAAGCTTGATGAGGTTCACTCTTGGGTCAAGCTCGGGATAGGGTTCTCCGGAGATGACGTCTACCTGATGACCTCGCTCCACAAGCGCCCGTGACAGGTACTTAAGGTAAATTCCCTGGCCGCCACTTAGTGGTGCACTTCGATAACCGAGCAGGCAAATTTTCAACGGCTTAGCCGTCATAGGAAGCTCGCCCACTGACGAGTCGAAATCAAAACTAGCGGATTGTGCGTGCGAAACGCTGTCCATAGGGAATTAGTTCTCTGTAAAGATTGTGCTCATCAAAACAAAGATGTCCGCTGTGTGCATGACAACAACGGACAACTTAGGGTCGCCTAAACGTGACTTAGGCTTTAACGTTGTGCTTTAACGTTGTGCAACCACTCTGGATATTCAGCACGACGCCCCTTTACCTGATCGAAGTACATCTGCTGTAACTTCAAGGTAATCGGTCCAGCCTTGCCCGCACCGATATCACGATCATCCAACTCGCGAATTGGCAGTACTTCAGCGGCGGTACCGGTAAAGAACGCTTCATCCGCAATATACACTTCATCACGAGAGATACGCTTTTCAACCACTGGAATACCCAAGTCACCACAGAACTGCATAATGGTCGCACGGGTAATGCCATCCAAGCAGGACGTCAGCTCTGGGGTATACACAACACCGTCGCGAACGACGAAGATGTTCTCGCCACTGCCTTCTGCCACGTAACCCTCAGGATCTAATAGCAAGGCTTCTTCAGCGCCACCCGATAGCGCTTCACGCAGCGCCAGCATCGAGTTGATGTAGTTGCCATTCGCCTTCGCCTTACACATCGTAATATTGACGTGGTGGCGCGTAAACGAACTAGTCCGAACCTTGATGCCTGCAGTCAGCGCTTCAGGGCTCATGTAGCTAGGCCAGTGCCACGCGGCAACAATTACATTGGTTGAAAGACTTTCGGCACGCAGCCCCATGCCTTCATCACCGAAAAAGACCATAGGACGAAGATAGGCTTCTTCCAAGTTATTTTCTCGCACCACCTGCAGACACGCTTCATTGATCTGCTCGTGCGTATAGGGCATTGGCATCCCTAAAATCTTTGCCGAACGAAACAGTCGATCGGTGTGTTCTTTCAGACGGAAGATACAGGGACCTTCGTCAGTTTGGTACGCTCGAACGCCTTCAAAACAGCCCATGCCGTAATGAAGCGTGTGCGTTAAGACATGAACCTTGGCTTCGCGCCAATCAACTAGCTCGCCGTTAAACCATATAACGCCATCGCGGTCGCTAAACGACATACTTCACTCCAAAAAAAATAATCTATTCATTATCCAAATACTGCTGCCATAGCGCAGTTACTACTGCCCGCGAAGCGTCAAATTCCTGCGTAGATACTTGCAGGCTAAGTTGTTGCAACGCCAAGCGGTGCCCGGCAGATCGATAGGCTTTGTAAGCTCTAATTAACTGTTGGGCTTGCGTCTCGGATAGAATCCCAGTGACCACAAAAGACTCGATTAAACGAATGTTGTCCGTGTATCGAGCCATCTCTACGTGCTGGTGCGCGTAAGCGAGTACTACGAACTGTACCATAAATTCGATATCAACCATCCCCCCTTTGTCATGTTTAAGGTGAAATAATTGCGGGTCTCGGTTCGCTAAATGGGCCTTCATTTTTTCGCGCATGGTGACGACTTCATGGCGCAGCGACGAGCGATCACGATCCATACTGAGAATTTCATGTCTCAGCGCATTCACTTTTCGCCCCAAAACGCCAGAACCAGCTACTGGTCTAGCGCGCACGAGCGCTTGATGCTCCCACACCCAGGCGGACTTGCGCTGATATTTTTCAAAGGCCTTAAAACTGCTGGTGAGGGGACCAGAATTACCGGACGGACGAAGCCGGGTATCAATTTCATACAGCCTGCCCGAGGGCATCTCAGTCGCCAAGATGTGGATAATTCGCTGCCCTAGGCGACTGAAAAAGGTTTGGTGGTCAATCGGCTTTGCCCCGCGCGTAGAGGAAAAGGAATCCGTGTCATGGATAAACACAATGTCCAAATCTGAGCTGTAACCCAACTCAATGCCGCCAAGCTTGCCATAGGCCAAGACACAAAAATGATCGCCCTCCAGAATTTCGGAGCCATCGACAATTGGGGCGCCATGCTTAGCCGTCATCTGCGCCCAGGCAATAGAAACCACCTGCTCTAAAATAACCTCTGCCAGCCAAGTGAGATAATCACTCACCTGGGTCAGAGGCAGGCGCCCTGTTAGCTCGCATGCGGCCACGCGCAGAATATGCGCTCTACGATAGTACCTAAGTACTTCCATATGACCTTCGAGATCGTCCCAATTAAGGCGCATCAACTGCTCGCGCACCTCGCTCTGTAGGCTCTCTCGCGTTGGCGGTGAATACAGTCGCTGAGCATTCATCAGTTCATCAAGCAGGGCTGGGTGACGAACAAACTGCTCAGCAATCCACGGGCTGAGCGCGGCGAGCTTGATTAATTCGCCCATTACCTGCGGATGCTCGAGCATCATCACCATATAGGCGGAGCGACGAATGATAGACTTCAACAGCGGCCAGGTTCGCTCTAGTGTTTCATCCGGTCGCTCAGCCGCCGCACAGGCAGCTAATAATCGCGGGGCAAATTCGTCTAGGCGTTGTCTTGACTCGGGGGTGAGTTGTTCGATAACCCGGCTACTCCGGACGGCGTGAATCTGTTCCACCACGGTTTGAATGGAGTCATAACCAAAGGCATCCAAGTTGGCCTCGGCGATGTCCATTTCCCATAGCGAATACCAAATAGGGCTCAATTTAAAGCGCGAGGACTGATCACGAGGCTCGTCGGTAATCGTTTGACTAAACATGGTGCTGGCCAGCTCACGGTGGCGAGCGAGTTCGGCCTCGAATTCGCTGAGTTCAGCAAAGCCCATCAGCCAGGCAATTCGAGCTCGACCCTTTTCATCCCCTGGGAGTGTCTGCGATTGCTCGTCCTGCCAGGCCTGTATCCGATGTTCAACATCACGAAGAAAACGATAGGCGTTTAGCAGCGCTTCAACGTCCGTTGCGGTCATTAACCCCAGTTCAACCAACTGTGGCGCCACGGTAAACAAACTGGGGGATTGCAGTCGAATCTCCCGCCCACCACGCACCACCTGAAAGCTCTGAAAAATAAACTCAATCTCGCGAATCCCGCCGCGACCGAGCTTAACGTTATCAACTCGATTGAGCCGCTTATTCTCACTCTTGATCAGCGACTTAATCTCTCGCAGTGAGTCAATCACGCTAAAATCGATGTAACGGCGAAACGCAAACGACGAAAGTTGCTGACGTAGCGTTAACTGGTCCTCAGCACTCGGCGAAATAATACGTGCCTTGGCCATGGCATAGCGCTCCCAAGGTCTACCTTGAGATTGTAGATACTGCTCAAACGAGTCAAAGTTGCTAACCAAGGCGCCACTGGAGCCATAGGGTCTAAGGCGCATATCAACGCGATAGACAAAACCATCGGCCGTTGCCTGATCCAGGCTCCGGATAATCCCCTGACCAATTTTGGTAAAGAAACGTTGATGATCGAGCTGTTTTTCACCCTGGGTATAGCCCGCCTCGCGAAAGCAAAAAATGAGGTCGATATCGGAGGACAGATTCAGCTCGCGTCCACCGAGTTTGCCCATCGCCAGAATCGCTAGCGATAGCGGCTCACCTGAACTTGATAAGGCTTGGCCGTATTGCGCCGTGGCGGCCTGTTGATGCCAATCTCGTGCTAGCTCAATAAAAAAGTCTGCACATTCACTGATCTCTTTACAGGTTTGCTGAGTATCCGACAGTCGCGCTAGATCCCGCGCAATAAGCAGCGTCTGCGTTTGCTGACGGAGTTGACGCAGGGCTCGGTTGAAATCAGCCTCATTGGCATAGGCCAGCAACTTCGCTCGCGTAGTGACGCTGCAGAGATGCGAAAGCTGGATGGTCTCGCTAAGTATAGCGTTAAGCAGATCAAGATCTATTCGTTCTGCGCTGAGTAAGTTAGCAACATAGTCGGACCCCATCAGGACCACTTCAAGCTGTGCTGAACACCCCTTCCAATTGGGTAATTCAGCCAGTTGCTCAGCTAGCTTTTGCCGACGAGCCGTATCAAATGTCTGCATAGCGTGTGTCATTATTCTGCATAGCGTGTGTCATTATTCTGCGGGAGTTACCCGGTACACTTCATCCAAAGTGGTAATACCTGCAGCAACCTTAAGGGCTCCAGCAGCGCGAAGTGACTTCATCCCGTTCTTATAGGCGGCTCGTCGCAGCTGATCGGTGGCTCCATCGGCGCCGACGAGCGAGGACAGATTAGCCTCCCACTCCAAGACTTCGTAGATTCCCTCTCTTCCGTGGAAGCCCGTGTGTCGACAGGATTTACAGCCCTTGGGTTCGAAAATGGTCGTCGGCTTCTTGATTTTAAATGGCTGACACAGGGTATCCCATGCTTCATCGCTTACCGTTGCCGCGGTTTTACAGTCGCCGCAGAGCACCCGAACTAAACGCTGCGCCATCACCCCAATCAAGGTGGATTTAATCAGATAATGGGGGACCCCAAATTCCATCAAGCGGGTAATTGATGACGGGGCGTCATTGGTATGTAGCGTAGAGAGTACAAGATGGCCCGTGAGCGCTGCCTGAACGGCCATGTCTGCCGTCTCACGATCACGAATCTCACCAATCATGATAATATCAGGATCCTGACGAAGCAGCGTGCGCACCCCGGAGGCAAAGTCCAAGCCAATGTTGTTCTGTACCTGCATTTGGTTAAAGCTTTCCTCCACCATTTCGATGGGATCCTCAATGGTCGAGACATTCACCGATTCCGTAGAGAGCTTTTTAAGTGATGAATACAGCGTCGTGGTCTTACCTGAGCCCGTTGGCCCGGTAACCAGGACGATTCCGTGCGGCTTCACCGTCATGGTTTCCCAAGCTCGGAGATCTCCCCCACGAAGACCGAGGCTACTAAAGCTTCTTAGCAATACCTCTGGGTCAAAGATACGTATCACCAACTTTTCCCCAAACGCGGTGGGTAGCGTAGAAAGACGAAGTTCGACTTCCAGTTGCTTCGGCGTTCGGGTCTTAATACGCCCATCCTGAGGCCGACGCTTCTCGGCGACATCCATTCGCGCCAAGACTTTAAAACGCGACGTCACCGCCGCGTTCACTTCACTCGGCAGGTCGTAGACCGTCTGTAACTCGCCGTCGATGCGAAAGCGCACTCGCGACTGCTCTCGCTTAGGTTCAATATGAATATCTGAAGCGCGCTGTTCGAACGCGTACTGAAGTAACCAGTCAACAATGTTGACGATATGTTGGTCATTCGCTTCCGGTGACTGTAATGACTTGAGATCAACAAGTTGCTCCAGGCCCTTTGGCGCACTCCGACGATTTTCCTGTTTAGCTTGAGCGCCTGCACCCGCAACGGAGCGTGCCAAGGCGTAGAATTCTTCCGTATAACGAAGCAGCGCATTGGCATCCACAATCACCACGCGGATACGCTTGCGAGAGGTGTGAACTAGCCCTTCCTGCCAGTCAGTGCGAAATGGATCCGCAGCGGCAATAACCAGCTCATCGGCTAAGACTTCTAGGCAGAGAATTTCATGATTGAGTGCGTAGGCCTTAGACATCACCGAAGTGACTTGGTCCACATCAACCTGCAATGGATTAATCTGTTTAATCGGCAGCTGGGCAATTTCGGCTAACCACTGAGCGAGTTTTTCGCCCGAGAGGACTTCACCGCCTGCGCCCATAATATCGGCACTTGCGAGATAGCTGACATCTGAATGAGCAAACTCAGGATCGCGCGTGCGCGAGCGCAGCCGCAGCAGCGACAATTCATCGAAGATACCTGCGGTAGTTAAACTACTCACCAACCATTCGAGATCCGCAACGGGCCGATTGGGCGGGGCAATTGCTGCACTACTCATAGCTAATTCTCTTATTTTATTAATGCTTTAAATGTAGCAGTTTCAACCATTCGCCACCACCACCCCCTTAACGATATCAGGCTAAAGATTTGCAATTTGCGCTTAGCTTGTCACAATTCCCTTTAATCTCTGTTTATTTATCATCCGATTATGGGTGACAGACTATACTCAGGGTTGAAAAAAAGTGACCTTCGGACACAAACCTGTAACAATCGCGCCGAACTTCCGAATGACGATGAATCTTCGGTAACTCTTTATTAATAGATGAGGACTTTTCCTTCTATGGCTATTGGTCAAGCACTAGGTAACCTATTCACTCGGTCACCTCTGCACATTCTCCGCAACCACATGGTTGAAGTGGACAAATGTGTTTCTGCAACCGATTCGTTTTTTGATCAAGTGATCAACGAAGACTGGGATGCAGCAACCAAAACGCGGACATTTATCTCCGAATCAGAGAAAGAAGCTGATAAGTTGAAGGCGGACATTCGCAATAACTTACCCAAGTCGCTGTTCTTACCCGTTGCGCGCTCAGACATCTTAGAGATGCTGCACAGCCAAGATAAAATTGCGAACTGTGCGAAGGATTTAACTGGCGTCATCATTGGCCGCCGTATGCAAATCCCGGCGCCGCTGCAAGCTAAGTTCAAAGCCTTCGTTGCCGTGTCAGTTGAAAGTGTCAATGAGACCCGCAAAGCGATTGACGAACTGGGTGACCTGCTAGAATCCGGTTTCCGTGGTCGCGAACTTGCCATTGTCGATAAAATCGTTGATCGAATTCACCAGTTAGAAGACGATGCGGATGCGCTTCAGCGCGACCTTCGCTACGAACTATTCGAAATTGAGAAAGATCTACCTCCGGTAGATGTCATCTTCCTATATCGCACGATTGAAAGTGTTGGTGATTTGTCAGATCGCGCGCAAAGCGTTGGATCTCGTTTACAAATCCTCACCGCTCGTTAACTGGTTAAAAAGAGTCTAACTAATGGATATTATTGCAAATCACGGTTTTACCCTCTTACTTCTAGCGGGTGCTTTTGGTTTATTCATGGCCTGGGGTATTGGTGCTAATGACGTCGCGAATGCGATGGGAACCTCTGTCGGTTCACGCGCCCTAACACTCAAGCAAGCTATTATCATTGCCGCGGTCATGGAATTCGCCGGCGCCTACTTAGCTGGCGGAGAAGTTACCTCAACGATTCGTAAGGGCATTATTGACCCGCTGGTGTTCGAAGATAACCCTGAGTGGTTAGTCTACGGCATGTCCGCTGCACTATTGGCTGCGGGAACTTGGTTACTTATCGCTAGTCGCTTCGGTTGGCCGGTATCTACTACCCACTCTATTGTGGGCGCTATTGTTGGTTTCGCCGCAGTAGGTGTTTCTGCCGAAGCCGTAGCCTGGACTAAGGTCGGCGGAATTGTTGCCTCGTGGGTGGTATCGCCGGTTCTCTCTGGGACCATGGCGTTCCTACTGTTCCTCTCGGCGCATAAGTTCATCTTGAATACGGACTCTCCGTTTAGTAATGCGAAGCGCTACATCCCCGTTTATATGTTTTTAACAGGCTTCTTAATCTCCATGGTTACCATGGTGAAAGGTCTTAAGCATGTGGGCTTGGATTTAAGCTACGGCCAAGCGGCATTTTACGCAGCATTAGTTGGCCTGGGCATTGCGATTCTCGGTAAATTCCTGATGCGTAATGTTGAAGAGCCGAAGTTCGAGGCCGGACATCGTTTTGACGGTGTTGAAAAGATCTTTGCGGTCTTGATGATCTTTACGGCATCGGCAATGGCTTTCGCCCATGGTTCAAACGATGTGGCAAATGCCATCGGTCCTTTGGCTGCAGTATATAGCACCATCCAAAGCGGCGGCGTGATTGCGAGTAAAGCAGGCGTTCCACCTTGGATTCTGCTAATTGGTGGTATTGGTATCATCATTGGCCTAGCCACCTACGGCTACAAGGTTATGGCAACCATTGGTAAGCGTATTACCGAACTAACTCCAAGTCGTGGCTTCGCTGCTGAGCTGGGCGCTGCCGGAACGGTTGTTTTGGCATCCGGTACTGGCTTGCCGGTATCCACCACCCACTGTCTGGTAGGTGCGGTATTAGGTGTAGGTCTTGCCCGCGGTATTGGCGCGCTGGATTTACGAGTAGTAGGCACCATTGGCATTAGTTGGGTGGTAACACTTCCAGCCGGTGCGGGCTTGTCTATTTTGTTCTTCTACACCCTGAAGGGTATCTTCGGCTAAAGCTTAAGAAGCTAGCGCTTAAGTGGTGTAAAAGGGGCGTCTTCGGATGCCCCTTTTTTATGCTTAGCGGTATTACGGACTCTCAGACGCTAGACCGCAGAGGTGCCGTCGACCTCAGAACTTCGTTCATGCCACCTGTTTCATTTATCATTCCATGTTAACTTAGGCACTATGATTAACCACCAAAACCGCCACCACAGTTAGTCACGAGGACCAGTAAGTTATGGATTTAGCACACTACACCCAGCAATTGGCTCAACTCGTGGCGCAGCCCTCGGTGTCCTCCACAAGCAGTAGTTATGATCAATCCAATGAAGCCGTTATTGATCTGCTCGCTTCATGGACTGAGTCTCTGGGGTTTCGGGTAGAGAAAATGGCGGTGCCAAACAACCCCGGCAAGTTCAATCTCGTGGCTACCTTGGGAACTGGCAGTGGCGGCTTGATTCTTTCTGGGCACTCTGACACCGTTCCCTGCAACCCCGATAAATGGCAGCAGGACCCCTGGCAGCTCACCCAACGTGACGGCGCCCTATATGGTTTAGGTGCCACGGATATGAAGGGCTTTTTCCCGCTCGCGCTAGCGGCATCGCAGCACTTCAAAGCGGATGAGTATCGTGCACCACTGATTATTCTTGCCACGGCTGACGAAGAGTCGTCAATGTCAGGCGCCATGGCGCTGCGTGACCAAAGCTATCCCATTAGCCGCGCAGCAGTCATTGGCGAACCCACTGGACTCACCCCCATTCGCGCCCACAAAGGGGTCATGATGGAGTCTATTCGAATTATCGGTCAATCGGGGCACTCCTCTAATCCTGAGCTGGGTCTCAATGCCATGGATATTGCAGTAACGTTGCTTAATTACCTAAAGCGATTGAAGCGGAGCTTGCGCTCACGCTACCAGGACGAGCGTTTCGCGATTTCCTATCCCACCATGAACTTTGGCTGTATCCATGGCGGCGATAGTCCTAATCGGATCTGTGGCGAAGTGAATATTCATTTCGATGTGCGGACGCTACCCGACCTAACCCAAGATCAACTGCGCCAAGAGATAGCCGAATATTGCGCCAAGCTTGCTGCCAAAACCGGCGCCATCATTCAACTAGCGCCACTGATTAATTCGGTTCCATCCTTTGACGCCGGTATTAGCGAGCTAGTCCAGCTTTGTGAACAACTCACCGAAAATTCGGCTCAAACCGTGGCATTTGGAACCGAGGCACCCTATCTGCAGGCCATGGGTATGGATACCGTCGTAATGGGGCCTGGATCCATTGACGTGGCCCATCAACCCAATGAATTCATAGAACTCTCGCAACTTGAGCCCGCATACGCTTTAATTAGCAAACTTATTCACCATTACTGTATTGCAGCGCTATGAAACAACACGAACTCGTTCAATGGTTTCGCCAATCGTCTCCGTATATCAATCTTCATCGTAAAACCACGGTGGTGATCAACCTACGAAGCGAAGTGATCAATCACGATCACTTTCGAGCCTTTCTCCACGACCTTGCTATTGCCCATAATCTTGGGGTGAAGATTGTCATGGTCTTAGGAGCTCGCCGTGCCATTGATGAAGCGTTTGAGAAACAGGGTATTCACAGCGAATTCCATCAGGGTAAACGCCTTACCTCTACAGAGATGATGGAGGTGATTGCCGCGGAAGTGGGCAGACTGCGTAACTATGTTGAGGCAAAGCTTTCCATGGGGCTGATTAACTCGCCCATGCATCAGGCTAATATTAGCGTGGTCAGCGGTAACTTTGTTGTGGCTAAGCCGCTGGGTGTGGTTGAGGGCATTGATTATCTGCACACCGGCGATATTCGCAGGGTGAATGCCCCGGCGATAAAACAACAATTAGATAGTGGTAATGTGGTGCTCATTAGCCCCATTGGACACTCTCCCAGTGGTGAGAGTTTTAACCTCGAGGCCGATGATCTGGCGGTGCAACTCGCATCAGCCTTAAAGGCTGAGAAGTTAGTGAGTGTTTACGATCAAGTTCCAGAGAGTATTTCCGCCAGTTTAAGCGTCGCTGACGCGCAGTCCTTATCGGACTCGGACGCGCTAAGCAGCGAATTGGCTCAGGTGGTCTCAAGCCTATCAAAGGCGGTTAGCTTAGGCGTGGAACGCGCCCACCTCATTGATATCAATATTGATGGCAGCCTGCTGTCCGAACTCTACACGCGCGACGGTCAGGGGGTGATGGTCTCCAGCGAGCCTGACTGGGTCATCCGCGCTGCACGGGTTGATGACCTTAACGCGATTATTAATCTAATTCGCCCGCTGGAACAGTCTGGCGCGCTAGTGCGCCGCTCCCGAGAACGCCTAGAGGTAGAACTCCCCTATTTCAATTTAGTTGAGAAGGACGGGATGATTATTAGCTGCTGTGCCCTGTATCCCTTTGAGGATCAAAGTGCAGAGGTGGCCTGTGTTGCCACCGCACCGGAGTATCGGGGCAGTGGTGTGACCGTGCAACTACTCAAGCAGGTTGAGGCGAATGCCAAGGTAGCGGGCCTGACCCGCCTATTCCTGCTGACAACGGGCAGCATGCATTGGTTCCTAGAACAGGGCTTCATCCCCTCGCAATTGGAGGACCTTCCAGCCTCAAGACGGGAAATGTATAACTACCAGCGTAATTCTAAACTCATGGCTAAGCCGCTCTAGCTGCCTCCGCACGGCGAAAATTTACCCCGTCATCCTAGGATTAGGCTGAGGTATCCGTTGCTGTGTTATCGGCGTAACTTAGCTATAGCCAGTTGTTCGCCTGTTCGATAAACAATCCGCATAGTTCCCCCGTGCAAAAAGACGGCTAAAGCCCCCTTACTGTGGTAATCTTCAGGCATTCTTAATCGTTATTGTGTGAGTTGATTTATGCCACGTTATCGTTCGAAAACTACTACCGAAGGCCGCAACATGGCGGGTGCTCGTGCCCTTTGGCGCGCCACCGGCATGAAAGATGCCGACTTCCACAAACCCATTATTGCTGTGGCAAACTCCTTCACTCAGTTTGTACCGGGTCATGTTCACCTCAAGGACATGGGTCAACTCGTTGCCCGAGAGATTGAGCGCGCGGGCGGTGTAGCAAAGGAATTCAATACTATTGCGGTAGACGACGGTATTGCGATGGGTCACGACGGCATGCTCTATTCGCTCCCTTCAAGAGATATTATCTCTGACAGTGTTGAATACATGGTCAATGCCCATTGCGCCGATGCCCTCGTTTGTATCTCTAACTGCGATAAAATCACCCCAGGAATGCTTAACGCGGCACTCCGCCTAAACATCCCAGTGATCTTTGTCTCCGGTGGTCCTATGGAAGCGGGTAAGACTAAGCTTTCAGAGAATAAGCTTGATCTCGTGGACGCTATGGTGATTGCAGCCGATGATAGCGCTAGTGATGAGAAAGTCGCTGAATACGAACGTTCAGCCTGCCCTACCTGTGGCTCCTGCTCGGGTATGTTTACCGCCAACTCAATGAACTGCCTAATGGAAGCGCTAGGCCTCGCTTTACCCGGTAACGGTACAGTGCTGGCTACTCACGCCGATCGTGAAGAGCTGTTCCTAGAAGCTGGCCGAACCATTGTTAAGTTGGCAAAGCGCTACTACGAAGAAGATGATGAGGGCGCATTGCCGCGTAACATTGCTTCCAAAGCTGCATTTAATAATTCGATGGTCGTTGATATCGCGATGGGCGGTTCTACCAACACCATCTTGCACTTACTCGCTGCCGCCCAGGAGGCCGAGCTCGACTTCGACCTTGGCGACATCGACGCGCTAAGCCGCAAAGTACCGCAGCTGTGTAAGGTGGCTCCGAATACGCCGAAATACCATATTGAGGATGTCCACCGAGCTGGCGGGATAATGGGCATTCTGGCTGAGCTACGCCGTGCTGGCCTCATTGACGACGCAGTGCCCTGCGTCCACGCGCCCACCATCGGTGAAGCCATCAGTCATTACGACATCATGAACACCGCCGATGAGGCGATCAAGACCTTCTACAAAGCCGGTCCTGCGGGTATTCCTACCCAGACTGCGTTCTCGCAGAGCTGCCGCTGGAATAGCTTAGATGCTGACCGTGAAAACGGCTGCATTCGCCACCATGAGCATGCCTTCAGTGACGAAGGCGGCCTAGCGGTCCTCTATGGTAACTTGGCCGAAGACGGTTGTGTGGTAAAAACCAGTGGCGTGGATGAATCTATCTGGTACTTCGAAGGAACAGCTCACGTTGTGGAATCGCAGGACGATGCGGTAGACGACATCCTGAATGATCGCGTTAAAGCTGGCGCGGTGGTGATCGTTCGCTATGAGGGACCACGCGGTGGACCGGGTATGCAGGAAATGCTCTATCCAACGAGCTATCTAAAGTCCAAGGGCTTAGGAGCCAGTTGTGCGTTGCTTACCGATGGTCGATTCTCGGGTGGGACGTCGGGCCTTTCCATTGGTCACTGCTCTCCAGAAGCGGCAGCTGGCGGTACGATTGCGCTGGTTAACACTGGCGACAAGATAATTATCGATATCCCCAATCGCGCTATCAATTTGATGGTATCCGATGAGGAGCTAGCGGAACGCCGAGCGATTCAAGCGCTCAACGGCTTTAGGCCGGCGAAGGCACGACCTCGTAAAGTCAGTGCTGCACTGAAAGCCTATGCCATGCTGGCGACGAGTGCGGACAAGGGCGCTGTGAGGGATCTGAGTAAATTGGATTTCTAATCCTCTTCACCAACACTATAAAAAAAGCGGTACAGTCATCTGTACCGCTTTTTTTGCTTTGCAATTAGCCTATATCTACTCAATTGAGAGTCGGGCTAAAGGCAGTCTCAACGTTATGATTGATCTTCAATCACCATCTCGGAACACTGTTCCACGGGTTCAACGCTTACACTGACAGATTGGCTTAGCTTTTCGACTGCCATGCAGTTACGCCAATTTGGATAGAACTCCGCGCGACGATTAGCAGCCAACAACGCGCTGTCAATGCTATCCAACTCCAGGAATGACGCCAACTGTAGGTTGTAATTAGCCTCATAGGCCATGCCGTTTGTTGCTTCGCGATTTGATATGACCGCTGATATATCTTGTACAGCGCGCTGGAAATTACCAGTTTGAAAACTTACCGCTGCACGGAGTTGCAATTCATCAACGGTAGGCTCCTCACCGAGATCCCATGCGTAACCGAGGTAATCATTAGCGCCCTCCCAGTTCTGCAATACGGCAGCAAACTTTGCTAAGTTTACGAGCGCTGCCTTCTCGGCTTCTTCTGAGATCGCTGAGTTGTAGGCTAGCATCTGTTGGTAGGATACCGTTGCGTCTTCAAAGCTATTTAGCGTAGCCTGGATACCGCCAAGGTAACGCCAGTACATTGCCTTTTCGTAGTCATTCCAGGCGCTGATATCCCATTCTTGCATATCCGCTACTGCATTGTGAAACTGCTCTTCGGACGAATCCTCGACAAACAGTTCTAGGACTGGCTCGAACTTGCGACCAACCTTAGGCGACATCACTTGCCGTTGAGAATATCCGCGTTCGGGACGTTGCGTGTAGACATACAGGGGCGTTGATCCAGACTCCACATGTCGCTGTATGGCCTCTGTGCGCGGTTCGTAGTCAAATTGCGGCGAGGTTTCTACCTTCGCTACTTCTTCACTAGCGCTCACCGTCTCGACCGCTGAGGCCATTGCAACAGTTAATAGCGCTACACTGCTAATCCGTAAAATATCCATAGTTTTAATTCCTCTTACTTATCCCTGTACGGAGAGCCTAAAGACACTCCACTAACTTCGGTAAAGCGGTAAAGCGGTAAAGCGGTAAAGCGATAAAGCGATAAAGCGATAAAGCGATAAAGCGATAAAGCGATAAAGCGATAAAGCGATAAAGATTGAATGATAATGACTATCATTAACATAAACGTAGCTAGGTTTGGATAGCTAGTCAAGCCATTAAAGGCACTTTGGTGATGAATTAGGGCAGCTATCACAGCAATTTTGCTGCCAAATACTTTCCTAGGGACATAAAAAAACCCAGCACTAAGACTGGGTTTCTTCGACATTAAAGGATTGTTTAGCTCTGTAACGACGCTAATAAATCAATCTTTTGCTGAACGTAGTTGATATAACCATCAGCGTAACGCTGACTTGTACCGCTTGCGTTCTTAGCTCGTTCGAAGGCCGCCTTTGCTTCCTCAAAACGCTTCAATGCCATGTAGGCTTGACCCTGAAGGATGTGAACCTGCGCTACATCACGAAGACCGCCACCCTGGATAGCTTTACGTGCAGAAGAAATAGTCTCTTCGTACATGCTTTCCTGGAGTTCTGCTCGCGCTAGTAGTGACCAGTTTTCACCATCATCCGAAAGTTCTGCCGCCTGACGACGAGATTCAATCGACTTCACGTATTCGCGAGCCTGATACCACCAGCTTGCAAGATACTCAAAGTTCTTTTGATTCTCCTCAACAATCCCTGCGTCGATTCCCTCTTGGAAGTACTTCGCCGCTAGGTAAGGGTTGGCTTCAGAGTTCCAAAGCGACGCAAACGTTGAGATCTGACTCTCGCGGTCAAAGTAACCTTGGTCATAGCATACCTGCATCGCTGCAAGCGCTTCAGGGATACGCTCACGATCTAGGTACATTGAATATAGACGCTTCCAGCTTGTCGCAGAGGGGTAGTGGCGAACCATTACTTCCGCTACACGTAGCATTTCATTCGGTTGACCTAGCTCCGAGTAGATGGCGAATTCCATGTTGTAGTCGCCTTCCTTTCCCTTACCCTGCTTTGCTTCAGAGTCAGCAATAACGACTTTCATATCATCCAACGCACCACGGAAGTCCTGCTTCTGATACTTGAACGTACCGCGAAGTTTGTAACCTTCCATAGTAGGTGTTGGAATCAAATTCCACCACTCATCGATGAATCCGAGTGCACCGTCCCAATTTTCATCAACCGCTTCAAGCTTAGAGAGCATTAACAGCGTCTCTTGCTCCATGCGAGGTTGAATATCGGTACGGAAGTTCATCATCTCGATATAACAGCGCTTAGCATTGTTATAGTCTTCCATCGTGGCGTAGATGCCTGCTTGGTAACGCCAGAACATTGCCTTCTCGTAGCCATTCCAACGTTCGATGTCGTAGCTCTGAAGTAGTTCTAACGCTGCTTCGTAATCGGCAGTCGTCGGGTTTTCCATCTCGAACACTTCAAGCACTGGCTCGAAGTAACGGCCAACACGCGGCGACATCGCCGGAACTCGGCGTGTTTCCTGTTGTTCCTCTTCCTGTGCCACCGCTGAAAAGCCTGTCACAGCTGTTTGTGGCAACTGAGAAAGTACCACAGGACCAACCATCATCGCCGACGCTAGAGCGGTAACACGAAACATTTTTGTAACGAATGTTGTCATTTTTTACTCCTTAGTCGTCGCCGAATTCAAACGTGAAACGGTTTCGTACGTTAGGTACCTTGATGGCAACACCATCAACAACCCGTGGACGATACTTAAATTTCGCTGCCGCACGACATGCTGCACTGTTAAAGATAGTGGTTGGGTTACCCGAAGTCGTTGCCGCTTCGATCACCACACAGTCTTCAGTGGAACCTGATTCGGTAACGGTATACTGAGCAATTGCGTAGCCTTCAATACCGCGAGACTGAGCTCGACGAGGGTACTGAGGAGCAACCTTAACAATTGGTAAGTACTCGCCATCGGAGACGTTCAAACCGCCAGCATCGAACCCGAGTTCAAGACCTGTACCCGCGCCACTCGTATTCAAACCCGCGTCGAGATCGGGATCCTGGAATTCAGGCTCTGGTAGATCGGGTGGTGGTTGGTCTGGCTCTTCCGGCTTTTCTGGCTTCTCTTCTTCCACAATGTCATTGATTTCCGGCTCGGTCATCATGATATCTGGAATAGCCATACGTTTTTTGTCGTCCATTTCAATTTCTTGGTCAATCAGCTTAGCCATAAGCATGAAAAGACCAAACGCCACTACAACGGATAGCGCAATGGACGGTAACAATCGTAAATTCATCGCATTCTCCTTAATTATGTAACGTTGAAACGGAAATATCGACAGCACCTGCTTCCGTCGCCGCGTCTTTGACTACTGCCAATAAACGGACGTCTGAAGTAGCATCGGCCTGAATCACAACCTGTGAATCCGGGTTATCGACTAGCATGCGTTCGATAGTAAGACGAAGTGCGTCTTCTTCTACTGTTTTCTTATCCATCCAAATTTGGTTTTCCTTAGAAACACCAATCAGGATGTTCGCATTATCTTTCGAAATTGCTGTCAGTGCCGCTGGACGTTCAATATCCACGCCTGGCTCCTTGACGAACTGCGCCGTAACAATGAAGAAGATCAGCATGATAAACACGACGTCTAGCATCGGTGTTAAATCAATTTGTTGCTCTTCATCTTTGGTCGCTTTCGATAAGCTATTTCTGCGCATGGTAATACCTCGTTAGGTCATAGAGCCGCCCGAGAGCGGCAGCTATGTTAATGATCCATGGTCAGATGGTCTTCCAACATCTTGCTCGTAACTTCAGCTTTCTGCTCAAGGTACGTTTTAGCAAACAAGCCAGAAATCGCAATCACCATCCCAGACATTGTTGGAAGGGTTGCTTTCGCAACACCGCCAGCCATTGCCTTTGCGTCACCACCGCCGGTTACAGCTAACACGTGGAATACTTCAATCATCCCGGTAACAGTACCGAGAAGACCGAGTAGCGGTGCTAGGGCAACCAAGGTTGCTACCATTGGTAGCAACGCTTCAATGCGTTGGCGGGCACGTGAGATAAGCATCTCACGAACCTGGTGAGCAGCCCAGGAAGTACGTTCGCTACGCGCTTCCCAAGAGTCGATTGCTGCTTTGATGTCTTTCTTGACACCAGTCTGGAAGTACCAGATGCGCTCAAAGACCAAAGTCCATAGGATGAACACTAGTACTCCCAACGCCAAGAGCATCGGACCGCCCTTGTCGATGAAGCCGCCTAGAGCCTCCATTTGCATCTGTAACCAAAACATAATTACTTCGCCTCAGAGCGCGTCGCAACGATACCAGTCGCTTGCTCTTCAAGTACTGCAAGTACCGACTTAGAACGGCCTGCTACGATAGTGTGAAGAAGAACCATTGGGATCGCGACACACAAACCAAGTACTGTAGTCATCAATGCTGCCGAGATACCACCAGCCATTGCTGTTGGGTCACCTGCACCGAAGATAGTAATTGCCTGGAAGGTAATAATCATACCGGTAACGGTACCAAGAAGACCTAGTAGCGGAGCCACGGCACCGATGATCTTAATGATGTTTACACCCTTCTCGATAGCTGGACGCTCTTTCAGAATCTGCTCAGAGATTTTCAACTCGAGCGTTTCAAGATCCGCAGAACCGTTATCAGCAGCAACCTGTAGGATACGACCTAGTGGGTTCTTAGTGTCAATGCTTTCAGACTTAGCCTGAGCATTAACCTTCGCTGACATGCCAACTAGAACAACCATGCGTAGAAGCGCAATCAACACACCAATAACACCGATAGCGATAATGATGTAACCAACTTCTTTACCTTGAGCAATACGCTCTTCGATAGTTGGGGTATCGATCAATGCATTAAGCAATGTGCCACCAGTAGGACCTGTTGGATCAACCTTAAATGCGGTGAGACCAGACGTCGCTGCGCCTAGATTCTCAGCACCAGCAAGTGCGTCATCACGCTGGCGTGGCAGCTCAGATACGATACCAGTAGTTGGGTTGAAAGAGAGGTACTTACCGTCAGAAACCAAGTTGAAAACACCAACTCGAGTAACTGCTTGGTTGTTTGACTCACCGTTCGGGTTAGTTACGTCTGCGTTGAACGTTACAACTTCACCGGTAGCAACCATTTCACGCTGAACTTCGAACCAAAGTGCTTCGATTTCCGCGATAGTTGGCAGCTGATCAGAAGTTGTATCCAACTTAGCGATCATGTCGGTAATAGCCGCTTCGCGCTGACCGTACTGAACTGAAGTGATTGAGTTCTTGAAGATCTCACGTGAATCACCAGCGAAACCCTGAAGGTGACCGAAAAGCTCACCAAGATCACCCTTTGCTTCGTTCAAACGTGAACGTGCATCGCGAATCTTCTGGGTGTTTTCTTCGTAGTCAGCTTCAAGCTGAGTCAAGATCTGCTGCTGACGCGTTTCTTCAGCACGAGCTTGGCGAAGAAGTGCCTGTTGATTGTTACGCTCGCGAGCGAAACGTGCTTCACGCTCTTGGTGCTCTTGAGTCAATGCGTAACGATTGTTACGAATGTCGTTCAAAAGCTGATCGAATGTTACAGCACTGTCAGCTACTGGAGTCTGCGGTGCTTCTTGAGCGAACGCGCTTGCGCCAAATGTCGTTGCAACTGCTAGGGCAGCTGATACTAGGAAGTTCTTTTTCATTGTGCTGCCTCCGGTGCGATAGCCGGGATTGTCATAAGATCAGCAGGAGCCTGCTTCTTAGCAATACGTAGACCTTGGATAATTGCAGAGCGGTAAGCGTCGTCCGTTAGAACTTCCCACTGACCTGAATTGCTGTTGAATGCGATTGAAGTCTTCTGATCTGAAGACTGAGCCATAAGGGCAACGCGACCAATCTGTAGGACGTTCATTTCCTTAGGACCTTGACCGAAGTCAATCACTTCCGAGTAGTGGTCAATTTTACGACCGTACTCATTTTCAATCTTGTAAGCTTCCAACACCTGACGAAAACGCTCAGCAATCGTTAAGCGTGGGTCAGTCATGTTGTCGCGAAGATCAGCAATACGCTGCTCACGCTCTGACTTACGGAATGGCATATCAAGTGCCACGAAGTTCTCAAGAGCGACCAACATACGATCTGTAAGTGGCTGCATCTGACGCTGCATTACAGTTACTTGCTGAATCGAGGCTTCGATGTTAGCAATGCTAGCTTCTTGACGATCAATAGACTGCTGCATCTGACGGTTGAAAAGCTTCAATCCATCGATAGAGTCATTGACCTGCTTGTATTCTGAGATAATGCTATCCGCTTGTTCTTGGATAGCGTCGACACGTTGTTGCGAAGATGCACCATCTTGCGCAACGGCGTTGCCAACTTCGAGGACATTATCAAGTTCGTCTGCTAGTACTGAAGTACCAACAAGCGCACCACCTGATACTGCTGCGGCTAAAACCGCCACTTTCATACGCTGTTTTTTCATTTGAATCCAAACCCCATGTTGGGAATTTATTGTCGTTTACATATTTAGAATATGATGAACAGGCAGTCACCGAGATGACAGCCAGCGTTAGCTGCATTCTACACACAGCATTACGAAAGTAGCAACGGCATTTAAAAAATGACGGAGACTGCTTTCTTATTATTCGATCACCTACTTACCTTTGAGGCTAGCACCGATCCGTTCATTGTGTAGTTCTAATACCTTTAGGTATAAAAAATACGGAAAAGTATCCACACATTGTGCCTACTCCACGTAAAAAATCCAACCCCCCAGCATTAAAAATGCGACCAAAGGCTAAATTTTGGTCATCCATACAATTCTAGCTCAGTTTTATGACCTAACGATGACGATCATAGGTCACAAAGCTGTAGGGATACGGGTTGGTTTCGGAAGCATCAAAATCCTGCCGCCCCACTTCATGCCAGTCCTTCAGATCAGGCATTTCAAAACGCGCATCACCGAATACATTCGCTTTAACCTCGGTGAAATAGATTCTAGTGGTCTTTGCCATTGCCTGCGCATAGATATTCGCGCCGCCAATGACGACATACTCGCCCACCCCATCTATTTCGGCTTGAGCAGAAGCTACTCGGTGAGCAGAGTCAAGATCATAGACCACTGTCACCCCAGGGAAGTTCCATTCGGTATTGCGAGTCACCACAATATTTTTGCGCCCAGGAAGTGGACGGCCAATTGAATCGAAGGTGGCTCTACCCATAATGATAGGCTTAGACATTGTGACTTTACGGAAGTACTTAAGATCCTCAGGCAAATGCCAAGGTAACTTATTATTTACCCCTATTACGCCGTTTTGCGCGGCCGCAACCATGAGTGCACATCGCACCATATGTTTTCCACTCCTCTAAAAATAGTCAGAGCACCGATCTTGACGAAAGCGACCAAAGGTACCCGTAAGTGCCCCGCCCTATGAATACTTAAGGAAAGTTCAACAGAGCTTTATCGCTTCTTTTAAGACTGATACCATCAACGAATCATTTGCTAATTGCACCGTACAAAACTTATGAAACAATATCTAGATTTATGTCAGCGAATTATTGACGAAGGTAGCTGGGTTGCTAACGAACGCACCGGTAAGCGCTGCCTCACCGTAATCAATGCCGACCTTGAATACACCGTAGGCCCCAACTCCTTCCCGCTAGTCACCACGCGCAAGAGCTTTTACAAAGCAGCCATTGCAGAAGTACTGGGTTACCTGCGCGGCTATGACAATGCCGCCGACTTTCGCGCTATTGGTACCAAAACCTGGGATGCCAACGCGAATGACAATGAGGCATGGTTAAACAACCCAGTGCGTAAAGGTGAGGACGATTGCGGCTTTATCTATGGCAAGGTTGCCAGAAACTTCCCCAAACCGGACGGCGGCTCCGTTGATCTGTTAAAGCAGATTATCGATGACCTCAGCGCAGGGAAAGATAATCGCGGTGAAATCCTCACCTTCTATCACCCGGGCGCATTTCACCTTGGCTGCCTTCGCCCCTGCATGTATAGCCATCACTTTTCTCTACTAGATGGCACGCTTTATCTGAACAGCACCCAGCGAAGCTGTGATGTCCCGCTGGGGCTCAACTTCAATATGGTTCAGGTTTATGTATTGTTAGCCCTAGTGGCGCAGATTACTGGGCATAAGCCCGGGAAGGCGTTCCACAAGATTGTTAACGCTCATATCTATGAAGACCAGTTAGCCTTAATGCGCGACGTGCAGTTAAAGCGCGAGCCGCTAAGCTCCCCAACGCTTCATATCAATCCAAAGATAAAAAGCTTAGAGGATATTGAAACTTGGGTAAGCGTTGATGATTTTACGCTTGAGGGCTACGAATTCCATCCAGCTATTGCCTACCCATTCTCGGTATAACAGCCAGTGGTGTTAGCAAGCTAACACCACTTCGATTCTACTTGCGCGACTGCCGTGCTGCCATGATTAACAGTACCACACCACCCAAAATCATCGGTACGCAAAGCTCCTGCCCTCGAGTAAGCCCTCCTAGTATTACCGAACTAATGCCCTCGTCTGGTTCGCGGAAGTACTCCACGATGAAACGGAACACTCCATATCCCAACAGGAAAATACCCGACGCGGTATAACGCGGGCGCGGCTTTAGCGTCACCAAGAAGAGAATAATGAACAGCACCAATCCCTCAAGAACGGCTTCGAAGAGCTGCGAAGGGTAGCGATAGAGCTGAGCAGGATCGGCGGGGAAAACCATGCCATAGGCGAAATCAGCAGGCGCCTCACGCCCCCACAACTCTTGACCAATAAAGTTACCTAAGCGCCCTAAACCCAGCCCAATGGGCGCAAGCGGAGCGACAAAATCAATGACATCGAAGAACGGCTTATTAATACGCTTGGCATAAATCATGATGGCAACAATGACACCCAGTAAACCGCCATGGAAGGACATTCCGCCCTCCCAAATACGTAGCGCCCACAGCGGGTCAGAGAGAAAATAGTCGAAGCCATAAAAGAGCACATAGCCAAGTCGACCGCCGGCAATCACACCTAGCGCACCATAACTAATTAAGTCTTCAACCTGATTGCGCTGCAGCGGGCTATCTGCACGGTTAGCGCGAGACCAGGCCAAGCCAAAGGCAAACGCTAGCCCGAATAGATACATCAACCCATACCAATGAACCTCTAATGGCCCTAGGCTAAACGCAACGGGATCGAATTCTGGATAGGTCATTCAAACAACTCCTAGCAGGGCGGCTACTACAAACACCAGATAGGCCGCGAAGCTTTTTTTTAATTTAGAAGGATTAAAACGGTGCGCTAGCGCGACACCTAAGGGGACGGTCAAGCTACTCGTTAGTAACATACCAAGCACCGCGGGCAAATAGATAAAGCCGAGCGAATAACTTAAATTAGCAACTTCTCCATAGCCAAAATAGGCGTAACTGAGCGTACCACTCAAGGCAATCGGCACTCCGCAGGCGGCAGCCGTGCCCACAGATTCGTGCGCGGTAAAACCCCGGTAGTTCAGCCACGGAACCATGAGTGCGCCGCCACCGATGCCGAACAGTGACGACAACCAGCCAAAACCGAAGGTGGTTGAAGCACCCCCAAGCGAAAAGCCCGACGGGTCTTTAGCGGCATGGCGTTGCGGAGACCAGTTGGAGGCCATCTGCGCCGCAACGAATAACAGGAAGGCTGCGAACAGTACAATCAACCAACGGCTGTTGACTTCAGACGCCGCGAATGAACCGATCATTACACCAAGAATAAGGGACGGAGCAGCCCATTTGACGACTCGCCAATTTACCGCGTTACGCTTTGAATGCTGTTTGGCTGAGCTGACACTGTTAAAGCAAATTAAGGCAAAGGAGGTCCCTACTGCAACCTGCATCACCACCGTGACATCAACCCCCAAACCTAGGAGGACAAAAACCAATGCCGGCACCATTACCGTTCCGCCGCCGACACCAAAGAGGCCGGAAACGAAACCCGCAAAGGCACCCAAAACCAAGAAGATTAACCACTCTATCGTCATAGGATCAGTCAGTTACTCGGCTTAATAGCAGCGGGTCAACACCGCGTCTGACAAGTTCTGCCGCTACAAAAGCCCTCAGCTCGGAAGCTCTATCGAAGTCTGCCGTCAGCGCAAGAATCTCTTCCATGTCCGAAAAGGGCAGTTGTCGGATTACCGCTTTAACCCGAGGCAGAGCGTAACTGTTTAGCGAAAGGTAGCGATAACCCATTGCGAACAGCAGTACCGCCGCACCGGGATCACTCGCCAATTCGCCACAGAGGCTGACGGGTTTACCCTCTTTTGCAGCGGCCGTGGCAACATGCTGGAGCGCATTGAGCACGGCCGGGTGATAACTCTCATACACATTAGAGACGCGCTCGTTGTTACGGTCAACCGCTAACAGGTATTGAATTAAGTCATTCGATCCAACTGAAAGAAACGCCGCCCGTTTAGCCAAGCGATCCACTAAGTAGACGGCCGCCGGTACCTCAATCATCACGCCAATGTCAGGTAATTTAATATCATAACCGTCGGCAATCATCTCTTCGTGGGCGCGAAGGATAAGCTGTTCAGCGCGATCAAACTCCTGCATTGAGGCGATCATCGGCAACATAATTTTAAGGTTATCCAGGCCTTCGCTGGCAGACATCATAGCGCGGACCTGCCCCAGGAAGATCTCAGGATGATCCAATGAGATCCGAATACCTCGCCAACCTAGGAATGGATTATCTTCCTCAATAGGAAAATAATTCAGTGGTTTATCACCACCAATGTCTAGGGTGCGCATTGTCACCGGCTGAGGTGCAAAGGCGATGAGTTGCTGCCGATAGATTCGACTCTGCTCTCGCTCGCTGGGAAAACGTTCTTTGAGAATAAAGGGGATCTCGGTACGATAGAGACCCGCCCCCTCTGCGCCCACTTCCTTAGCTTGAATCGCATCGGTGGCAAGACCGGTATTCGCCATGAGAATAAGTCGCTTACCATCCGGCGTTCGCGCCGGGAGATTCTTGAGCGCTCGCAACTCCTTAGTGAGCTGAGCCGCCTGCGCCACCACTTCATTATAGTGCTCGCGAATCTGTGGTTTTGCATTGAGAATTATGTGGCCGCGATAACCATCAACAATAAGTTCCTGACCGTCGAGGTCCTTGAGCTGGAGCTCCTCGCAACCCATCACCGTAGGGATACCCATGGCACGAGCAAGAATAGCTACGTGAGAGTTACTTGAGCCCTTTAGCGATACCAACGCGGCAATGCGCTTATGATCAATTTGCCCCAGGTGCGTGGCAACCAAACTTCGAGCTACCAGTACGCAGCGCTCAGGCAAATCTTTGCGCTCACTCACTGACGGGGCCAAATGAGCCAACAGACGCATACCCAGATCTCTGACATCGGCGGAGCGCTCGCGCAGGTACTCATCATCCATATTGGTGAATACGCGAACATGCCCCTCGAAGACTCGGGCGGTGGCATACTCTGCGGCATCACCCGATTCGATTCTGCGAACAATTTCACCACCGATGGCCTGATCGTCCAGCATGCGCGCATAGACGTCGAATAACGCCACTTCCTCGCGATTCAACTCTTCTTCGAGCGATACGGCTAGTTTATCTAATTCGGCCCTTAGCTGGGTTAATGCATTATGGAAGGCAGCGAGCTCGGCTTCAGGATCCGCAACTTTGCGTTTGGGCACCGAGCGAAAATCCTTTTGGGACGACAATACCACCGCATGCCCCACCCCGATTCCAGAGGCACTCGCCAAACCCTTATAAATCTTTTCCTTGCTCGGGTCGCCGACCCTTTGCAGGTCTTCATTCTCCACCACCTCGGCATAGGCCAAGACACCAGCGAGCTGAGCCGATGCCGTGATAATGATGGACTCATCTTCTTCATCAAATGCCTTGCGGGAACGATGCTGCACCACGATAACGCCCAACACCTTACCCGCGTGCATAATTGGCGCACCCAGAAAGGCATCAAAGGATTCTTCACCTAGGGCTTTAACGAAGTGGTAACGAGGATGATTAGCTGCGTTGCTTAAGTTGATGGGCTCTTCGCGCTCAGCTACCCACCCGACCAGCCCCTGATTGGAGTCCAGTACCAACTGCTTCTCGAGCACTCTAGACAGACCTTCGGTGGCCATCAGTGTTAACTGCTGAGAGTCACCATCGCGCAACCAGATTGAACAGGCGTCGGTCTCAACCGCTGAACGCACACCCTCAACAATCGTGCGAAGCGCTTCATCGAGCGTCTCCGCATTGTTGACCTGTTGAACAAGTTTTCGCAGGGCCTTCAGCATTAGGGCTAATCCTTGCTTAGTGAGCGATGCAGTAAGGGCAGTAATTCATCCATGGCGCGACGGTACACTTCGCGCTTAAAGTTCACCACCATGCGTAACGGATACCAATAACTCACCCATTGCCATGAGTCGAATTCTGGCTTTCCATAGGCACTCAAATTGATGGCCGATTCTGGCGCCGTTAGACGGAGCAGAAACCATTTTTGCTTTTGACCAATACACAGCGGTTTTTGACCGTGACGAATAAGTCTATGGGGCAGACGATATCGGAGCCAACCTCGGGTCTCTCCAATAATATCAACGTCTTCCTCACGTAAACCAACTTCTTCGTAGAGCTCTCGATAAAGCGCTTCGCGCGGCGATTCGTCGCCATCAATCCCACCCTGTGGGAACTGCCAAGATGTTTGCCCTGCTCGTTGAGCCCATAATACTTGACCGCTGTCATTGGTGATTATGATCCCGACATTTGGGCGGAACCCATCCGAGTCTATCACCTGACACCTCTAAATTTTTTCAATTACCACCATTGTTACTTTTTTCGCTATTTTTTGCTAGTGATACTTGTCGCTAGTGGTTAAGCTAGAGCCCACGCAGGGCAGTAAACCTGCGCGGCAAACGCTTGAAATTGAAGGATCTAAACTATGGCACTCGCACTTTTCGATTTGGACAATACATTAATTGTTGGTGATTCCGATCACTACTGGGGTGAGTTTCTGATTGAAAAAGGTTTAGTTTCGGAAACCGAGCACCGAGAAAAGAATGATCAATACTATCGTGACTACCTGGACTCCAGCCTCGACATTAATGATTATCTGCATTTTGCCATGGGCCACTTTCACGGCAAATCGCTGAGTGAAGTACAGCCACTTCTGGACGAATACGTTGCCAACGTTATCCCCACTATCGCACCGAATAGCCGCGAGTTAATCGAGGCGCACGAAAGTGCTGGCGACACTTTAGTGATCGTTACCGCCACCAATCAAATCTTGGCGCAAGGCGTAGCAAAGGTATTAGGGGTTGAACATCTTATTGCCACTGACGTGCGTATCGAAGATGGCATTATTGTGGGTGGTTTAGCGGGCGAGGCAAACTTTCGCGATGGTAAGATCATCAAAATGAAGCAGTGGATTGAGCAGCACGGCGGTACCTTGTCGGACGCTTACTTCTACAGCGATTCCCACAATGATATCCCCCTACTCGACGCGGTTAAATGGCCGATTGCGGTGGACCCGGATGAGCAACTTACCCATTGGGCGCTGCTCAACGATCACCCCATTATCAGCTTGAGAGACTAGCCGTACTCTGCGGCTTACCCCCTGTTAGCAACAACTTACTAACTTAGTGAATTGCTGCGCCGACGCAACTAAATAGCTTCATCGGCGCGACAGTACTGCGGTTAAGACAGCTCGCGAACTACACGACAGAAAATAGCTTTGAGATAATCCGTTTCTGGAATTGCCGGATGAACCGGGTGGTCGAAGCCCTGACGGCCATCGTAGAAAATCTGCGCCTGACGATCAACATGGCGGCTCGCTACGCGAACCACTTCACCTAAACGCTCACGTCCAAGGTGCATTGAACAGGATGCTGACACTAATGTGCCTTCACTCCCCATGAGACGAATTGCGAGTTGATTAAGCCGATGATAGGCCTGCTCGCCCTGCTTCAAGTCCTTGCGACGTTTAATCAGTGCCGGGGGATCAACAATCACGACATCAAAGTGCTCACCCTGATCCACTAGCTGCTTCATTACTTCAAAGGCATTACCCGTCATTGCGGTAACTTTATCCGCTACGCCATTGCGCTCTGCGTTAGCGAGAACTTCCTCACAGGCAAACGCCGAGGCATCAACACAGACCACTTCGCTGGCGCCATGCTTTGCCGCTTGAACACCCCAGCCGCCTACATAACTGAAGACATCCAGAACACGCTTACCTTTGACCATGCTATTTAGGCGAGCTCGGTTTTCGCGATGATCAAAGAACCAGCCAGTCTTTTGTCCATCGATAATCGGCACTCGGAACTGGGTATCATTCTCGATAAGAAGCACTTCCTCAGGTAGCTCCCCGGAAATAACTTCCACGTTAGCCTCAAGCCCCTCATCGGCGCGGGCTATGGAGTCATTGCGGTAAACAATAGCCTTCGGTTCGAACACTTCATTAATCACGTTTACAACGGTTGGACCGAACTGATCCATAAACACTGAATTCAGCTGTATCGAGAAGACATCATTGAAGCGATCAATGACTAGCCCTGGCAGCCAATCAGCATCACCATGAACCAAACGATAGTAGGGCTGAGCATAGGTCATCTCTCGGAGGCTTAGCGCCTGACGAATACGCTTCTTCAAATCACCTTTGGTAAATTCCGTAGTCTTGGTTCTACTCAAAAAGCGCCCACAGATGAGGTTGTTGGGACTCATCACTGCCAAGCCTAAGCGTTTGTCATCATGAGCTTTGACTAATACTTGCTCGCCCAAACTAAAGGTTTTAAGCGAAGAGCGCTGCTTGTCTACTTCATTCGAATAGAGCCACAGGTGACCACCACGAATGCGCTTCTCTGCACCGCGTTTGAGGAAGAGCGTATTTAGGCTATCTGACATGATGAAAAATTCTCCTGGGTATACAACTGAAAAAGCAGGCCGTAGCCTGCTTTCGAGCGAACAGACGTTTATGAATTAAGCGTCTTCGCAAATGTCCTGGTAAGCCTCTGCATCCAGCAGACCGTCAAGTTCTGACGTATCAGTAAGACGAAGTTTGTAGAACCATCCGTCTACATAAGGGCTTTCGTTAACAGTTTCTGGTGCATCTTCTAGCAGGCCATTAACTTCTACAACTTCACCTGATAGTGGGCTGTAGATATCCGATGCAGCTTTCACTGACTCAACAACACCTGACTCTTCACCTTGGCTTAGCTCAGCGCCAACTTCTGGTAGTTCAACGAATACGACATCGCCGAGGCTATCCTGTGCGTGGTCAGTAACACCGACAACCGCGAAGTCACCTTCGATACGAATCCACTCGTGTGAATCAATGTACTTTAGTTCAGCTGGAATATTGCTCATTTCTCTCTCCGTAACAGGTGCGTCTTTTAAACTATTTATAGTAGTTAATTATTCAGATGGCGAATAGATTACCGAAAAATTTCGTAAAGGAAACCGTTATTTCTTAAAATCATTAAGATTCACACTATTCAATTAGTTTTTGCTGTTTTATTCAACAGATAGATAACCGGAAGAATAGAGATCAAGACAAGAATTAAAGCCGGCACGGCCGCCTGCTGCCACTCTCCCTCACTGGTGAGCTCAAAGATCTTAATGGCCAGCGTATCCCAACCGAAGGGTCGTAACAACAAGGTGGCGGGCATCTCTTTCATTACGTCAACAAGCACCATCAACGCGGCCACGTATACACCGGGGCTCAGCAGCGGCAACACTACGCGCCGAAATTGCTGCCCCTCAGATACCCCTAGAACCCGAGCGGACTCGAGTAGACTGGGCTTAATCTTCGACATCGCCGTCTCAATGGGCCCGTTAGCCACCGCATAGAATCTTGCTAAATAGGCGACAATCAAGACGAACGGACTCCCCATCAGGAAATGCCGTGCCAACAGGCTGTCAATCTGCGCGGCCACGATCATCATCCCCACTGCCATCACTGAACCCGGCAACGCGTAACCAAGGCTGGCAAAGACCTGCAAATAGGAAAGCCATTTACTGCGATTATAGAAGTTAGCTAACTGGGAGAGCGTTGCGAACACTACCGCAACCAACATCGCCATGACGCCTAGCTTAACGGTATTGACAATAAAGCCGACGAATCGCGGATCACGCAGCAGAGCGAATTCATCCCACGCCCAAACAACTAACTGCACCAGCGGCAGTAAAAAGGCAAAAAAGAAAATTGCAAAGCACCATAAACTTGCTAGCCACTTAACGGCTCCCGCAAGCTGAAAACGCTGGAGGTGTGCAGAGTTTTCGGCAAAACGACCGCTGCGATTAAAACGCTCTAGGAGCAGCAACACGGCTACAAGGAGTAATAGTAAACTGGCCAGTTGAGTGGCGGTAGAGAGGCTATAGAAGCTCGACCAACTCTTGTAGATTGCCGTGGTAAACGTCTGATAATTAAAGACGGACACCGCACCAAAGTCTGCCAAGGTTTCCATCAGCGCCAAGGCCAATCCCGCTGCTATTGCCGGCCTTGCCATAGGTAGAACGACACTAAAGAATGCCTTCCACGGGCCTTTACCCAAGGTACGGGCAGCCTGAATGGAGGTAATGCCCTGGTAGCGGAACGCGGTTCGCGCCAGCAGGAACACATAGGGATAGAAGACCAAGGAAAGTACTAGCATCACCGCAACGGGATGGCGAAGATCTAGGTGAACCCCAGGAAATTGAGTTGCGATAAACTGCTGAAGTGGCGAACCGAAGTCCGTAATCCCCAAAACCACAAAAGCCAGCACATAAGCTGGCATTGCCATGGGCAGCACTAACGCCCAGCTTAACCAGCGCCTACCGGGGAAGTCACACACCGAGGTTAGCCACGCGGTTGAGACACCGAAGACTAAGACCCCCAGCGAAACACCTAGCATCAACAATAGGGTGTTGGTGATTAATTCAGGAAGCTGTGTCCGCCAAAGGTGAGACCAGAGCTCAACATCGACGCTACCCCAACTGCTAAGCAGCGCGACCACTGGGGCCGCAACCAATAGCAAAACTAGGGCAATAGGGACGTAGCTAATTGCCAGCCTACCTCCCTTCAACATTTAGCGGTAACCTGCTTCATCCATCAGCTTCATCGCTTGCGCTTGGCGCTCACCGGCGACGCTGAGATTCACTTGATCCGTCTTAAAGTCGCCCCACGAAGAAACCTGTGCACTGCGCTCTACTGATGCGTTCACGGGGAATTCCTGGTTGATCTCGGCAAACAGATATTGCGCCTCAGGCTGACTGAGCCATTCAATTAACTGCTGAGCAAGCTCAGGATTCGGCGCGTATTTCAGAACTCCAGCTCCGGAGATGTTAACGTGGATCCCGCGCTGGTCATCGCCCTGATTCGCCCAGAACAAAGCTAACGGTAGTTCCGGGTTTGATACCTGGAGTCTGCCGAAGTAGTAAGTGTTAACAATTGTGACATCGCAGGCTCCCGCCGCAACGGCTTGCATCGCCTGGGTGTCATTCGAGAAAGGGTCTTGCGCTAAGTTATTGACCCAACCCGCGACAACCTCTTGAGTTACTTGCTCACCATCCGCCTCAATCATGGTAGCAACTAGGCTCTGATTGTAGACCTTTTGTGAAGTTCGTAGGCACAGGCGGTCATTCCACGCTTCGCCAGCTAATGCTTCATAGCTAGAGAGTTCCTCTGGGCTGACGGTGTCCGTGTTATACACCATAGTACGCGCGCGCTGAGATAGGCCAAACCAAAGGTTGTTCGGATCGCGAAGATTAGCCGGAACATTCGCAGATAAGATATCGCTATTGATTGGTGCTAGGACACCGCTTTGTGCAGCGTGCCAAAGATGCCCTGCATCTACGGTAATGAATACGTCTGCGGGCGTGTTTTCGCCCTCAGCTTCAATTCTGGCCAACAGTGGACCTGCTGAATCCGTAATATAGCGAACTTCAATGCCTGTCTCAGCTGTAAAACGGTCGAATAGCGGCTTAACTAGCTGTTCTTTACGCGCCGTGTAAACGGTGAGAACATCAGCTTCTTTTGTTGGTTGTTCACAGCCAACTAGCGAGATTGTGGCGGCAACAAAAGCCAGCCAAGTTAACATTTTTTTCATCGAAAACCCTAAATTCAGTAACACGCTAAGGAATGCTCATCACCAAAGCTAATTGATAATGATTCTTATTCATTCTATCTCCCTTGCGCCTGACTTAGCAACCACTGTTTTAATAAACCCGGTTTATTAACGTGGCTTAGCCCCCAATTGCGCGCCACTCGAAGCGCCGGATTATCATTGCCGAATAACCACTTGAAACCAGACATGGATAGCGCCGTTAACTGATTGTCACCCCTGCGTCGTCTTTCATAGCGCTTCAGGGGAACTGAGAGTGGCACGCCTCGCGCCAACGCTTTGTTGAGTTCTTCGGCAAGAACCAAAGCATCACTGAAGCCCAAATTAGCGCCCTGCCCTGCTAGAGGGTGAATCGTGTGGGCGGCGTCGCCAAGCAGCACCCAGCCCGCACCAACATAGTAGTTGGCATGGGCACGTTGCAGCGGAAAACTGTAGCGCTTTGAAGCGAGCGTTAACTTACCACAGACGCTTTCCATAGCCTGTGCCAATTCCGCCGAAAATTGTTCCTCCGTTAAGGACATCAGTCGCTCGGCTTCAGCGTTGTCTGCGCTCCAAACCAATGACTCAAAGTGCTTCTCATTTTGTATCGGCAGCGGTAACAGGGCCACGGGGCCAGAGCTTAAAAAGCTTTGGTAGGCAGTATTAGCGTGCGACTGTTCTGACTCGATAGTAGCAACGATGGCCCGCTGCTCGTAGGAAGCTCTGGCCACGGGAATATCAAGCTGGTCGCGAATACGAGAATTGGCACCGTCGGCGGCAACTAACAAATCTGGATGCAGCTGTTGGCCATCGGCGAGCTGAACAGTTACCCCCTGCTCGTCCTCGAAGCAACGTTCAACGCTGGTATTCCAAAGGCAACGAACACCAATCTCCGCAAGTTGCTGAGTAGCGGCATAATTCAGCGCTGCGTTCTCAACAATCCAACCCAGTTCATCAAGCGAGGCCTCCGCGGCACTGAAATGAATATTTCCCGTACCCTCGCGGTCCCATACCCTCATTTGCTGGTACTTCTGACGACGCTGCGCTGGAATACGATCCCAAATATTGGTCTGCTTCAGCAGGCTGACCGATGCGGCGGTTAACGCCACTACCCGAACGTCCGCGGGCGCATCTTCGGCGCTGGGTTGTGGCGCTGGCCCACCATCAACAAGCGTTACAGCAAGTTGCTCGGAGGGAAGTGATAGCGCCAGGTGAGCCGCTGTCACGGCACCAATAATGCCACCACCCACCACGATAACGGACTGTCTAGGCATACTATTCATTGTAGCGCTCATATCAAGGTCCCCTGCTGAGTAGGATGGAGTCCGGCCGCTCTACTGAGGAACTCCTTGCGTAGCGCCGGAGCTGAAGCCAGCGCAATCATCGCCGAGGTTCGAGCAATAGAAACTACACGACTGGATAGCGCAAAGGTACGCACCAGCTGATCGCAGGCACTGAATACCAGCGATTGATCCTGCTGAACCGCTTGCTCCCATGAGGCTAATGCCGAGTAGGCCTGACGCCAATCGAAGCTATCCATGGCGGCAGCAAGTCTGGCGCCGTCGCGCGCACACAGGTTGAACCCCTGTCCTGCTACCGGGTGCAGTGTATGAGCGGCGTTACCTATCACCGCAACGCCGCGACGAAAAATCTCCTGCGCCCGCTGTGCTGCCACCGGGAACGAAGCAATCTCGCCAATCGCCTCAACGCCGCCAAAGCGTAACGTGGCAGCGGCCTCAAATCGTTCGATGAAAAGCTCGGGCGAGAGGGCCGTGAGCGCTGCTGCATCGTCCGGCGAGACACACCAAACCGCCGCGTAGCGCTGCTGGGTGAGGGGTAACAGAGCTAACGGCTTACCGTCAGCAAAACGCTCGCGCGCGATGCCTTGGTGAGGCTGCTTTAGCGCCACATTAAAGACCAACGCCACCTGCTGGTAGTCCGTTTTTTGAACTTCGATACCACCTTGCTTAAGTAACCGGCTCTTAGCGCCATCTGCAATAACCAGCAATTCAGCTTCTTGAGCATCACCGGAACTCGTCTTAAGTTGGACGCCCTGCTCAGCCAAAGTGAAACTGTTAATCCCCTCTAGGCGACTCGCTTTGATCTTAGCGTGCGATTCGATACCTCGGCTGAGGGCGTTGAGGAGCTGCTGATTTTCAACTACGGCGCCAAAGTAAGGCTGATTAATTTCATCCGCACTCAGGGCTAAACCACCAAAGTGCTGGCTGGCTGACACATGAATACCTGAGATGGGCTGGGCGCCCAATTGCTGAGTGGAGATACCAAGGCGAGCAAGCTCATGTAGGGTTCCCGCTGACAGCGCGGTAGAACGAACATCTAATGCATTAGTCTCGGTGGAAACCACGGGGTTTGGATCGAATATTTCCACAGACGTCACGCGCTCGCTCTGAACGAGCTGAAGCGCTGTCATTCTCCCAACGAGACCCCCGCCGGCTATCACCACTCGCGTCATAATTAGTGACTTTCCATCAGTGCTTCAATTGCTTCAATGGTTTTAGGCACCGCCGCAGTAAGATTCTCATAGCCGGTGTTAGTCACCAGAATATCGTCTTCAATACGAACCCCGATCCCACGCCACTTTGCGTCCACGGCGTCATTATTCGGCGAGACGTAAATTCCCGGTTCAACGGTTAACACCATCCCCGGTTCAAAATTGCGCCATTCCTTTGACCCGGCAACGCGGTAATCACCCACATCGTGAACGTCAATACCTAACCAGTGACCCGTACCATGCATGTAATATTCTTTGTAAGCCTCGTCGGCGATTAAAGTGTCCGCATCACCGGTCAATAGTCCCAGTGAAATTAGCCCATCAACCAACGCCGCAACCGCCGCGTTATGAACAGTATCGTAGACGTTTCCAGGTTTAATCTGAGCAATCGCCGCATGCTGAGCAGCTAAGACAACGTCATAGATAGCCCGTTGCTCCGGACTAAATTTACCATTCGCCGGGAAGGTCCGCGTGATATCCGCGGCATACATTTGATATTCACAACCCGCGTCAATCAGGACTAGATCTCCGTCCCTTACCTCGGCGTTGTTCTCAACATAATGCAAAATGCAGGCATTCTCGCCGCCGCCGACAATTGAGTTGTAGGCGGGGAAGCGAGCGCCTCGCATAGCAAATTCGTGAACAATTTCGGCTTCAAGTTGATACTCATTGCAGCCCGGTTTGACGAACTTCATAGCGCGCGAATGCGCATCCGCCGAGATTGTGGCGGCGGTGCGCATCAATTCAATCTCATAATCAGACTTGATAAGACGCATTTCGGCAATCATAGCATCCACATCTAAACGCGCTTCCGGCGTTCTCACCCCCTGCTTGCGTTGGCGACGGATACCCTGCATCCACGACTCAATAAGCGAAGCCTGCTCGCTCTGTCGTAAATTTGAGCTTAATAGCACATCTCTGTCAGCCAATAATTCCACGGCAATCTTATCGAGATCGCCGATTGGATAAGCATCATCCGCGCCGAACACTTCTGCAGCAAGCTCCGGACCAAAGCGGCGACCATCCCATATTTCGCGATCTTTGTCTTTGGCACGGCAGCACAATACAAAACGACCCTCATCCCCCTCCTTCACTAAAAAAGCTACCGCTTCGGGCTCTGGAAACCCGGTGAGGTAGTAGAAGTTCGACTCGGGGCGAAAATGGTGATCGGCATCATTCGAACGAATTAATTCAGGCGCTGTGGCGATAAACGCGACGCTATTGTCGGGCATACTATCGAGCAAGGCTGCTCGGCGGGCTGCAAATTCAGCCAAGGAAAATTCTGCGTTCATTTACTGTACCTTCTTTGGTCGAGCATCAATGTAGAGGGAGATAATCCCTAGGCGAACGTACTCACTAATCTCAATTAATTCCTGTTCATCTTCCTCACTGAATTCACTAGTGGTATCCAGTTGGGCAATTTGGCTCAGATCCTCAAAGAAACTCTCGTCTTTGATTGTGCCGCCTTGCATCCCAAATCCAGCGAGAAATGCTTCGGCCCAATGTGCCAGTGCTTGCGCCCTAGCAGTGAGTCCAGCATTGTCCTCTGGCAACATCAACATGAAACTCATGTTAACGTCCTCTAGTTGTTTACGAGCTAACTCCCGTAAAGCGTTCAGTGTGGTGATAAAACCTTCGTTGGCCTCAACGCCATAGGCCTCTAACAGCGCATCCACCGCCCGGCGCGTATCACCGCCCGTTTTAACACACAGCCCAGCGGTTAAATAACCGTGCAATTCTGCAGGGGTACAAACTGCCCCGACATCCTCGAGGGCGGTTTCTAATAGGCTAAACGCTTTACCAGTTTGACTCATAACTACAAATTCCTTACATCAATGTTGGTATCCTAACGCTGCAGGCTCAATTTCGCCACTAATTCGCCGCCAACAATTGATGCTTTTAGCCGCTATTTGAGTTGACCAAAATAACCTAGAAACCCTATAGTAAGTAATAGCCGTAGGTAACTGGAAATGAACTATGTCAGGGCACGACGAACTGATAATCGAATTACAAGAATGTGTAGACCAACTCACACGGAAGCTTGAGCAACTGTTAGATGAACGGACCCGTCTTCAGGAGCAACTTGCAGCCCGCAAAACGCGCGCGGTAAACGTAGCAAAAACCTCAGATGAACATCTCCAGGAGGATTGGTTAAGTGGCCTCTAGCAACACCATTCAACTTACTTTTTTAGAGCGCGAATACGAATTCAACTGCCCTAATGAGCAACGCGAAATGCTAACTCAGGCTGCTGAGAAACTTAACCAACGAATGACCGAAATTCATCAGAACACGACCGCCTCGCGTGAATCGGTGATTCTAATGGCCGCGCTAAATTTAAGCTTTGAGTTAGAGACGCTAAATCAATCTAGTACTGCAAAGCAGTCCGAGGACAAACAGGCGGCGGCATCAAGCCTCCCTCATTCCGCTGAAAGGAACGAGACCGATCGCGCAGCATTGGCAGAAATTGCCGAAAGACTGCATTCTTTGTCTTCGATGATTGGTGATATCGACTAACTCAGCGTATAATGATTTCAGCCTGGGGTGTTTGCCAATTGACACGTCCCTGAGCCGATAATTGAAAACACGGGTTATGCTCGTTATTGGTGGTGTGCATGTCCGCTTGACGGAAAGCCTGATCCAATTCAGCGTTTCCCACCTTGAACTTCGGGTTCGAGGCCACGTCAGTAGCGGCACCTTGGGTCTTATGTCCTCAGATAAATCTCTCTTAAGAAAACAATGTAAACAAGCTCGAAGCGAACTTTCTCAGGCTCGGCAGTCTGCCAATAGTCATGCGCTCTGTCAGACACTTGATGCCTACCTGACTAAACTTTCCGCTAAGCGCATCGCTAGCTACCTTGCCTTTGGCCCTGAAATCTCGGTTGATCCGCTGTTTAGCTCAAGTTCGCCTCACCATTGGTTCGCCCCCATCATCACACAGGATTACGGCATGCAGTGGGGAGCGGTAGACCTTAGCAGCCTAAATCACAATGATTATGGAATTCGAGAGCCTCAAGAAGCTTCGGCCACCGCGGCTGACCACTTTGACATTATGTTATTGCCGCTGGTTGGCTATGACAGAGAAGGTAATCGAATTGGTATGGGTGCGGGCTATTACGATAGAGCACTAGGCACGCTGAGCGAGAAACCGCTTTTGATAGGCTGTGCTCATAGCGTTCAGGAATGCCAGGCAATCGCCGCCGAACCTTGGGATGTTCGGCTTGATGCGATTGCTACTGAGAATGGGCTTATTTGGTTGAACTAATAAGACCCTGCTGCAGTGCAGCGACAGGCTGTCGAGCTTCTTCGCCATCGAGGAGATGCAACCCACCAGTGATGAGTACCCCTACTGCGAATAATGCCATTGCCCAATTTAAAAAATCGGATTTCATCTCTCTACTCCTAGACTCTTCACCTTATCCTCTGCGTGATTTCGGTGCTTTTTAATTATTATGTCGTTGCGTTTGCACTTCTTTGGTGCACTTCAATCACTCAACATACAAATATTACGACTGAATCGCAACATATAAGTAAGACTACTGAGTTTCAAGAAAGTTCACTACTAACTGTTTAGCACTAATTGTGCCAACTAGTCTGCAAAACGGGGGCATTAGCAGCGAATTAGCTCATAAAGAGTTGGAAAGCGGGGTTTTTGGTTTCGTCATCGATACTAAAACCTACCTTCGCGAGTCTGGAGCTTAAGGTTGGAATGTCGGCTTCATCTATTGCTAAACCAAATAGCACGCGTCCATATGCTGCACCGTGATTGCGATAGTGAAATAACGTAATACTCCAATCCCCACCTAGGGCAGCGAGAAAGTCCTTTAGCGCGCCTGGGCGCTCGGGGAATCGGGTTTTAAACACTCGTTCGTTGGGAAGTTGGCTAACTCCGCCCACCATGTAGCGAGTGTGGACCTTAGCCAGTTCGTTATCGGTTAAATCGATGACGGGGTATTGGCAGTCAACCAGGTGTTGATTGAGCTTCGCCCTATCCTCACCGCCAGCACGAACTTGAACACCCACAAACACAACAGCCTGATCAGGACGATTGTAACGGTAGTTGAATTCGGTCACGGCGCGCTTGCCAAGGTTTTCGCAAAAGGCGGCGAAACTGCCAGGCTGTTCGGGAATGGTGACGGCAAAAACCGCCTCGCGCTGCTCGCCGATTTCGGTTCGCTCCGAGATATAACGCAGCCGATCAAAGTTGGTATTCGCCCCCGATTCGATAGCAATCAATGCCCCTTCAGTGGCTCCCTCTCGCTCCGCATACTTCTTCAAACCGGCTAAGGACAGTGCGCCTGCGGGCTCTGCAATAGAGCGCGTATCATCAAAAATATCCTTAATCGCCGCACAAATTTCATCGGTGGTGCAGGTGATCACTTCATCTACGGTATCTTTCAGTAACTCAAAGGTCACTTCACCAATACGCGCCACTGCGACCCCATCAGCGAACAGGCCAACCTTGTCCAGCGTAGCGGGAGCACCCTGCTCCATTGCATAACGAAGACAGGCAGCATCCTCAGGTTCCACTGCAATGACCTTAATCTCGGGGCGCAAAAATTTAATCCAATTCGCACAGCCTGCAGCCAAACCACCGCCACCCACTGGTAAAAATATGGCGTCTACCTCGGCCGGCATCTGCTTCAAGATTTCAACAGCGGCAGTACCCTGACCGGCAATAACGTCAATATCATCAAACGGATGAACGTAAAATAAGCCCTGAAGCTCCGATAATTCACGCGCGTGAGCCGCTGCCTGATCAAATGAGTCACCGTGAAGGACGACATTACCGCCGCGTGCTTTCACGCCATCAATCTTAATCTGGGGCGTTGTTTGCGGCATCACGATAGTAGCCACAACGCCAAGGTGCGTCGCCGCCATGGCGAGACCTTGCGCATGGTTCCCTGCCGACGCCGCAATGACGCCCTTCGACAAAGTGTCCGCCGAGAGCTGAAGTAACTTGTTATAGGCACCGCGCAGTTTAAAGGAGTAAACAGGCTGGAGGTCTTCTCGCTTTAGATAAATTGGGCTGCTGAAACGCTCTGATAGTCCCACCGCCTTATTGAGCGGAGTTTCAATTACTAAGTCATAGATTCTCGCATCGAGGATTTTCTTAACTAACGCGTCTTTCATGGAGCAGCCAACCTTTCTAATGATCTTCTCAGTGTAACGTGTTGACGCCGCAAGGTGTATAACAATTCTTCGTATTCCCTTGGGCTTAGCGTTATACTTAGCCCAGCTTTGACATACCATAACGGGAATCTTTATGAACCAAGATCAGTTAAAGGCATCCGTCGCGCAGGCGGCCTTGCAACACATTCTTCCGCAACTCAACAGCGATACCGTTCTTGGTATTGGCACTGGCTCAACGGCAAACTTCTTTATTGATTTCTTGGCCGAACACAAAGGTGCCTTTGACGGCTGTGTTGCGTCATCGGAAGCTTCAGCGGATAGATTACGCGCCCATGGTATTCCTGTTTATGACCTAAACGAGTCTGGCACCCTTGAGTTTTATATTGATGGTGCGGATGAAAGCAACGAACGACTTGAGCTAATCAAAGGCGGCGGAGCGGCGTTAACACGTGAAAAAATTGTCGCCGCTGCGTCGAAGACCTTTATTTGTATTGCCGACGAATCAAAGCTCGTCAATGTCCTAGGTGAGTTTCCCCTACCCGTAGAGGTTATCCCAATGGCACGAAGCTACGTGGCGAGAGAGCTGGTAGCGATGGGCGCTGACCCAGTTTACCGTGAAGGTGTTGTCACCGATAACGGCAACATCATCCTAGACCTTTACAACTTTCAGATTGCTACGCCTCGCGCTATTGAAACGGCAATCAATCAAATTGTTGGTGTAGTGACTAACGGCCTATTTGCCAACCGCCCTGCCGACATTCTGATGCTGGCTACTCAAGACGGTGTAGTAACCAAAACAACTGATTAAGATCGATGATAAAAAATGCCATCAAGCTAGCTGCTTGATGGCATTAGATTCGTAGCTAGCGAAATTTTCAAGGCCAAGGTGCCAAGTACTCTTCGCTGTTTACGGCAATTAATTTAGCCGCTAGTCATCTTCTCCTGACTCGTCCTCTTCTGACTCGCCCTCTTTTGATTCATCTTCGGCCTCAATAAATAGATCGCCAACCGAGCTGCGGAATTCTTCCACATTCTGAATTGGGGCAAAACGAAGCGTTTCACTCAATAGGAGCTCATTGTAAACCGCTGAACTCTCAGCGTTAGTGGCATCCTCCATCACATGGATGTAGGTATCGAAGCAAATTGCTAGCAGTAATACGTTGCAAGCTAGTGCGCGCTTCGCAAACGTCCAATGTGTTACCCAGGTGAGCGCCGCATATAAGGTAAGAACTAACAACAATACCTTGGCTAGGAAGCCAATCATTACCAAGACTATTGATCCGCCCACGTTGTAGGAGAGCCAAGCTAGCAGGTAGGCACCCACTTCCATCAGCAGCATCACACCAGCACCGAGTGCTAACAATTGCCAAAAATAGCCTTTACCACGCAGCAGCACACCAACAGAGTAGCCAACTCCCGCGACCCCCAGAATCCATAGGTATTCTAAGGCGCCAGAATGAAACGAATTCGAGACGCTAAACTCCTCAAAACCGTAGAGGTATTCTACCAATACGTTATTCACCACCAGCAGAAAATACGCTGCAAGAGCCACCGGCATTGCACGTTTTAGGCTAGGCGGTAGTGAAGGAGTGGACGGAATGGACTGCGCCGTATCGATCACCTCAAAGATGTGCTCGCCCAGCTCAAACTTTTCACCCGCAACCAACTGGATCCGATCACCAAGTGAGCTACCAAAACGATTACGAATACCGTTTTCGCTATCCGTATCGATCAGCCAAAACTTACCTTCCTCATCTTCGAGCACTTTCGCGTGAGCGGGTGATACATAACTATCGTGGAGACAAACATCCATTTCAGCCGCGGAACCAATACTCAGGTTGTTAGTAAGGGGAACGCGCTGTTCATGCTGTCGGTGGGTTCTATAAATACGCAAAAATTTCATAGAATAGCCCCCAATAGTTTATCAATAACCTGTTGCGCTGAGGCCTTACTTACTCCCTCAAGCGCCAACGCCGTCATTGCCACCTTGCCCTCATGAGGCGGTGAGCCCACTTTAAGGTACACATCGTAAAGGGGAGCAAAACGCTTATAACCTCGAACACACACAATGGCCTTATGACCACCGTAATCGCCATCTAAGAACGCCTCGTGGCAACTCATCGGCCCCACGTAATCGGTATCACTAGGAGATTGTCGCCCCAAATTCATAGCATCATGTACTTCAAACTCAAACTGTTGCGGGCTGAGATCAATATTTTCCACCACCATCTGATTGTAGATAATGCTACCCGTTTGCAGATGTCGGTTAAGATAGATGCCTTCTCGAGTTCGACAGGAGCGACTGATTACGTTGGTTCTGCGTTCCTGTTGGTCGTTATTAGACGCCCCCCAGCAACTAATAAAGTCGGTGACCTCGGCAATCGCAGGCCTGCCACCCAATTGTTCAACGGACCAATCGCCCGATAGAAAAGTATCAATTCTGGCGCTCTCATCCGCTAGCAACTGCTCTGAAATTTGCTCTTCAAGCGGTACTTCAACGCCTATCTGCGCCACCATATTAGCCACAGAATCGAGGGGCACTAGTAGGCTCAAGTTATTTCCATAACCGGCCACATTAACACCCACTACTTCATTTTCTTTGTTCAATGCGGGTCCGCCACTCATGCCGGAGTTAAGCGCGCCGGAAAAGTTAATCAAACGATGAAAGCGGTGGGCTACTTCACCATTCCAGGTCCCTGGCACAATGGTTTGTCCTAAATCCATGGGGTTACCGAAGGATAGGATCCGCTCTCCTTGAGAGGGCTCTTGGGCCGCAAGCTTCAGGGTGCCTGCTACTTCAGCGTCAATTTTTAATAACGCCAAGTCATTGATAACATCTACCGCTACAACTTGGCTTGGAATGATTTGCTCAGTGGCCGAAATGACTTCAAGTCGATAGCCGTCGGGAAAGTTAACCACCGACTGCACAACGTGATAGTTAGTAACAAGATAACCGTCGGTGGATACCGCAAAGCCACTGCCGATGGATGACTTCTGATCGGCTTGCGCATCCAGTACGCGAATTTGAAACACGGCATTGAGTTGTGCTTCGTAATCACTGCCTGCGCTCGCTAGCGATGACACTAAGAACAAAGTAATAATCATTAAACGCATTTAAAGTACCTCTGATCTAGCTGACCATCGATTGCATAAGTTGGTACCAAGCTGATCACCTTGGCGTAAAGCTGTAACACCAGCTGGCGTTCCGGTTAGTACTAGATCACCGGGTTCGAGTGTGAATGAGCGTGATATTTGTGCCACTAAAGCCAACGGGGACCATAGCATTTCGGCGACCGATCCGGACTGCTGAAGGCGGCCGTTCAATTCCAAGGACAGCGAAAGATCATCAAGAGAAGGACAGCTTTCACGGTCTACAAAGGCAGAGAGAACCAGCGCGCCATCAAAACTTTTAGCGCGCTCCCAGGGATGGCCATTGCGTTTTAATTCACTTTGCAAATCTCGGAGAGTTAAATCGAATCCCAGGCCTACACCAATAATTGCTGAATCGGCCTCTTCGGCGCTTACGTTTCGAAGCCGGCGGCCTATTAAGAGCGTAATCTCGGTCTCCACATGGCATTCCCCATGATTGCTAGGGATCGAAAATTGCGGCTCCATCTCAACCATTGCCGAGGAGGGTTTGATAAAGAGAAGCGGTTCAGTGGGGACAGGATTGTTTAACTCGCGTGCGTGAGCGGCATAGTTTCGCCCTACGCACACGGCCTTAGCATTGGGGAGATCAAGGGACTCACCACCCCACCATCGGTGTTGGTATATTGACAAATTAGGCTCCAACTCTGCATTTACTGCCGATTAAGAAGTTGCTTTAGCAACTTTTTTCTTAAGTATGGCAGCTCGTGATGAGATGTACATAGCCTTAGTCAAACAGTTTTCCTGGATTCAGTATTCCCACGGGATCAAATACCTGCCGCATTTGTTTCATCAGGCTCAGTTCTTCGTCGGAACGGCTATAGCCTAAGGCATGTTTCTTAAGCAGACCTACGCCGTGCTCCGCTGACACAGAGCCACCCATTGCAGCAATTTCGTCAAAGATCAGTGCACTGACCGCTTTGCATTGCTCCATGAAGTCTTCAATCGAGAGCTCTTCAGGTTTCAAAATATTCAGGTGAAGGTTACCGTCGCCAATATGACCAAACCAACACACTTCAAAATCCGGGTAATGCTCCGCCACAATGCTGTCAACTTTAGCCAAGAATGCAGGCACCTTAGAAACCGATACACTCAGGTCATTTTTGTAGGGCATTCGCGGCGCGATACTTTCAGAGATTCCCTCACGCAATCGCCAGAGTGATGACGCCTGCTGCTCAGACTGACTCATCACACCGTCAATCACCCAGCCCTCAACCAAGCAATGTTCAAAGCAAGCGAGTGTCGCCTCAATCTCTGCCTCTGAAGCTGTTTCCACTTCTACCAGGGCATAATAGGGAGCGGCTTCGGCCAGCGGCTGAGCTTCGCCTGAATGAGCAAGGTTTGCCTCAAGGGCGTTGTGGGAGAAGAATTCAAACGCATTCACTGAGGTCTGCTGTTGGAAGCTAGCGAGTACCGACATAAGATCCGTCATTTCATTTACACCCAGCACCAGCACAGTCGCTGGCTTGGGTGGAGCGGTGAGACGAATGGTCGCTTCGGTAATAATTCCCAAGGTGCCTTCTGAACCTACGAATAAATGGCGAAGATCATAGCCGGTATTGTTTTTTAGCAATCCTTTGTTGAGCTCTAGTAGTTCACCAGACCCGGTGACTACCTTTAACCCAGCAACCCAATCACGGGTCATCCCGTAGCGAATGACTTTAATTCCGCCAGCATTGGTAGCAATATTTCCACCAATCTGCGAACTGCCAGACGACGCAAAATCTACTGGGTAGAACAGCCCTAACTCCTCTGCATGCTGCTGCAGCTGGGCCGTTACCATACCTGATTCAACGGTGACCGTAGAGCTAGCAACATCTGTAGCTATTAGCTTGTTCATCTTCTCCAGTGAGAGCACAAGCTCGCCATTCAAGGCCGTTGCCCCGCCGCTCAAACCCGTTCTGCCCCCCGAAGGGACCAGAGCTACCTGCTCGGCATTTGCCCAACGAACAATGGCTTGAACCTGTTCGGTGGTGGTTGGCAGCGCAATGGCACTTGGCTTTGGTGAATATTGCCTACACCAATCGCCGCCGAAGTGCTGTAAATCAAACTCATCAAGCAGTACATTAGTGTCACCTAGGATTTGGCGTAACGCCTCGATTTGCGGCAAGCTTAAATTCACGTGGCTGGCTCTCTGTAGCTAGTAATTATTGATGACCGCTAGATTAAAGTGAGCTCACTTTATCGGCAAGGCAAATATCACCGTTTTAATACATTAAAAAGAGGTAACCCATGGCTAGTATGTCACTCGAGAAGAATCGTATTAAGTTTTTGTTGTTAGAGGGTGTCCATCCCTCAGCTATTGCCACCCTAAATTCGGCAGGCTACAACGAAATCGAGGCGCTGAGTGGCTCTCTGGACGAAGATTCGCTGATTGAAAAGCTAAAGGGTGTGCACTTCGTAGGTGTTCGATCAAGAACGCAACTTACTGAACGGGTGATCGCTGCCGCAGACAAACTCATTGCCATTGGTTGTTTCTGTATTGGCACTAACCAAGTTGACCTACCCGCAGCCCGTCGCCACGGTATCCCTGTGTTCAACGCACCTTACTCCAATACGCGCAGCGTTGCTGAGCTGGTTCTCGCCGAAGCGATTATGTTAGCGCGCGGTGTTCCCGAGAAGAGCATGAAAGCGCATCGCGGTGAGTGGCAGAAGTCTGCTGCCAAGTCCTGGGAAGTTCGCGGTAAGACCTTGGGCGTTGTTGGCTATGGCTCAATTGGTAGTCAGCTTTCGGTCCTTGCTGAGTCACTAGGAATGAAAGTTAAGTTCCACGATGTGGTAACGAAACTACCACTGGGTAATGCAGAGCAGGCTGATTCGCTCGATGAGCTGTTGCAGGAGAGTGATATTGTCACGCTTCATGTTCCAGAGACCGCGGCAACGCAAGACATGTTTGGTGAGGCACAGTTCGTCAAGATGAAACCAGGCTCTATCTTCATCAATGCCGCGCGCGGCACCGTAGTGGTTATTGAGGATTTAGTCGCTGCACTGAAATCTGAACATTTGGGCGGCGCTGCAATTGACGTCTTCCCAGTAGAGCCACGTTCTAACAGCGAAACCTTCGAGTCACCGTTGCGGGGGATCGACAACGTTATTCTCACTCCGCACGTGGGTGGTTCTACCCAAGAAGCTCAGGAGAATATTGGCATTGAGGTGGCGCTAAAGTTTGCTAAGTATAGTGACAACGGTACCACTACCAGCGCTGTCAATTTCCCTGAAGTTGCCCTGCCAGAGCATAATACTAGCCACCGTATCCTACACGTTCACAAGAACGTTCCAGGCGTATTAGCGGCGATAACCGAAGTGTTATCGACTAATGGCGTCAACATCACCGGTCAGTATCTCCAAACTGCTGAAGATATTGGTTATGTGGTGGTTGATGTGGAGCATGGTCAGGGGTCGAAAGCGCTGGACAAATTGTCGTCCGTTGAACATACCATTCGCTGTCGAGTTCTTTTCTAAGGCGTCCACAGGTTTTATTCTTAGTTTTATTGGTAGCTTGACCACATCCGTCTCAGGCTACCGATAGACCTTAGGTACGCGGAAATAATAGACCGCAAAGAGTATTGCACTGAGCCAGATAAACCCCGCCAAAAACGCATGCAAGTGTGGACTAAGTAACGCGTAAAGGCTTCCCGCTGCCCCCATGGCAACAAGGTATTGAACTCCCACCCGCGCTGTCACCGGACCATCCTCGCGGTTCGCTGGATACAACCACACTAGCAACAGGTAGCTCGCCACAATTAACAGCCAGGCCTTCCAGGTAAATAGCGTGACAAAGAATCCTGCAAACATCGATGAGGCTGCCGTGGCAATGGTTAAACTGACAGGCTCTTTAAAACTGACCAGTTGATTCAGCGTTTCTCGTCTCATTGTAGCTCCTTGCTAACGGTTGATGATTTCCATCTCGTGTTCATATTTGTGCTCGTGTTCTAATAGTAATACTGAATCTAAAGCTAATACTAGCAATCGTTTTACTGCTCGAACTCGCCTTAAACTCAGCTCGAAGGTAACACTGGGAAAGCCCAGTGTTACGGTTACTCCTTCAAGAATTACGCCGGTTGCGACGCTTCGGTTTTAGGTTCGGGAGCGGGCGCTGGGTCATCCAAGCCATCTAAGAATTGACTTGTCTTCTCCGCTATATAGCCCAGGGCCACGCCCGCAAGAAAGGCTCCTCCTACAATTAGGATGACACCTCCGCCGTCCACTTCAGTTTGTTCCTCCAATGTCAGCTCGCGCATTTCACTCGCCTCCATCAGAAGCTAGGTAGCCGCCTACAGCGCTGCCTACTGCCGTCGCAGTCGCGGCGGCCGCCGACACAACATATGGTGAGGCATAAGTCACCAAGCGCACCGCTAGCATTACCGTTACGGGGTTAATAAAGATACCACCACTCACTTCCTGCTGTTGTTCTGTATTAAGTAATTCCATTACTAGGCACCTCCGTTGGCGCGTTGATCAAAGACAAGTTCCTCAGGGGTCCAACCAAACATTTCAAATTCTGGTCGGACGCCGTTTGGCAGTTCGATATAAACGATTGATCGTGGTGCTTCACCACCACTCACTTCTTGCATTTCACTGATAGATAACTCAGTCATATTGCACTCCTTTGCTTTGTCTGAACCTCAGACCGGGACTGATGCACCCTGCATCAATTTGCTTACATCCACCAATCCGGTGGCTGTTAATTCATAGATCGAATCGGCCGCGATAATCGCCGCTCGACGATGAGCGATGGACACCACGGTGATGCGCAGTAACTTAATATTGGCGAGAACTTGAGCTTCGGCGGCATCGTCTAAATGACTGGTCGCCTCGTCTAGCAGTAGTATTCGGGGTTTTTGATAGATGGCTCTGGCCAGCAGAACACGTTGAATCTGCCCCTGCGAAAGGGCCGTATCGAGATCCCCTACAATAGTTTGCAAGCCCATTGGCAGCTGCGTTAGCAGGTCATGAATACCACAGCTATTCATCGCACGCTCCAGCGCGGCCTCATTCACTTCGTTGGCAAAGCTGCTGATATTCTCCAGCAGCGTTCCCGATAGCAGCCGATCGTCCTGCAAAACTTGCGCTACGTAAGGTCGAATATCCACGCCTAGGCCATAGCCAACCTCTTCTCCATGGATAAACACCACGCCGCTAGCAGCGCGCAGGTGGCCGCCGATAATGGCCATCAACGTCGACTTACCAACTCCTGACGGACCGGTGATAACAATCATCTGACCGCCCTCAACGTGCAGCTCCACTTTCTGGAACAGGGCTTCAGAGCCATGAGCAATGCGGTAGGCGATGTCATGCATACTGAGGTTACCGGGGCCTTCTCGAAGTAGTGTTTTAAGCTGCTTGGGTTGCGCCTCAATTAGGTCATCGATGCGGTCGAGGTGAAGCCCCATCACACGGAGCTGACATACTTTATCCACCACTGTATTAATACGCTCAAAGAACAGGCCTCGATAACTCACATAGGCAACCATATGGCCAATAGTCCAGGTTCCCTCAAGCACTAGATGAGAACCCATGAAGCTTAGGATTAGCCCCTCTAAGGTGATAATCAGCAGTTGTAATTGATTCGCCCTGAGCAGTTTCATACCTGCCTGATAGCTTAGATTCGCTGACTTTTCCTGAGCCTTATTCCAGCGCTGCAGAAACGACGCCTCCATGCTCAATGATTGGATGGACACCATGCTTCGCAACATTTCTACCCGTTGCGAATGCTCCTCTGCTGCCGCGATGACAGAACGCTGTTGAAGCGCTCGCACACTGGCGTAATGCCACCAGCGGATGGCAATAAGCGCTAGACTAATTGCGCAGCTTATAAGGGCTAAAATAATCGAATAGAAGAACAGCACAATGCAAAGCAGTAGCGAAAAGCTCAACGCAATTGCCAAGGGCACCAAGAGTTGACTAAACGCGCCGCGTAACTCACGAATAGATTCGAAGCGAGAGATAAGATCGCCAATATTACGCTGACGAAAGAAATCGACGGGCACCGAGAGTAAGTGTCGGAACAACTGCCAGGATAATGACTTGTACAGACTATTATCAATATTCGCTAACAGCCAATCGCGGGTGTACTGCAGGGCAACACGAGCCAACAGCAGTAACGAGAAAGCGACCAGCAGCAGCGACATTAAACGCGTATCACCTAGCATTATGCCGCGGTCGATGAGCAATTGAATGTAATAGGGAGCCGTCAGCATTAATAGTTGCGATGCAATACTTAGGGCTATTAGCCACAGCATCGCCCGGTTAAAGCTAGCACCCAATTTCACCCAGTCGCGAATGGACCCGCCACCCGTTGGCAGTGACAGGCGCACCGAGCTATCCGCTGAACACTCCAGCGCAACACCGGTAAACTGCTCACCCACTTCATCCCAATCACAACGCCGACGACCGACAGCGGGGTCAATAATATCGATACCGTTCCGGCTGGTTTTTTCAAGCACGACAAAGTGATTGAAACCCCAGTGAATAATACAGGGCAGTGTTAACTCACTGAGCTGACCTTTGGACAGCCGCAGTGCTCTGCAGCGGAATCCCAGCTGCTGCGCTGTCTCCGAGAGCTGGATGAGCGTCATGCCCGACTGAAAGCTAGAGAACCTTCTCCTCATAGCCGCCAGATCCACCTTAGCGTCATAGTGATTGGCAACCATCGCTAGTGAAGCCAGACCACACTCTGACATACCTGCCTGGAGAAAAACCTTCATAGGTTCACCCGCTCAAGCGGCAGGTGCTGCCAAGCTCGTTCGAATAAAGTTGCCTGAGTAAGCTCAACGTCAACCGTTACCGGCAAGCCATCCACCAGATACGACGTAGCTTCGCTATCGGCACTAATTATCGCCTCGGCCCAGTAACCCTGGCCACTTTCGGTGACAACTGACGATGAGGCGAGGTTGATCAGCGTTGCATCAATCAGACCCAATTGCCGACCCCGCTGACCGCCCAGACGCAGCTTGATGGGTGTTGACAGTGCAACACGATAGCGTTCATCGGCGGATAGAATAAACTTCACCCGATAGTCACGATGGCCGGGCGCCAAGCTAAAAAGCAGTGTCTGACTATCAACTCTCTGTCCTTCACGCACTGGCATCCAGTCCACAACGCCATCCTCCGGCGCAACCACGCTAAGGTGATCATTGTGCTCTAGTGCATAGATCTGCTGATGTAACTCCCGCTGCCGCGATTGAAAGCTCAGTTGCTCACTATCCTGCTGTTCTACCAGCAACCATTGTCGCTGATGCAATGCTTCAAGCTGTTGATAGTGATTTAGCAGCTTATTAACGCTTTCGATAAGTTGTATCTCAGCCGTATCTAACAGGCCCTTTTCCTGATCTAAACTTGCGTTTGCTAACCATCCTCGCTCACTCAGTGTTTGCGCCGCGAGATAGCGCGCTTTAATGCGTTGATGCTCATCGGCGCGAAGATCTCTGAGTCTTGCCATGTCTGCCAAGAGCCGGTTCAGCTGGGTGATTTGCGCCTGCGTTGTAGACCATTGTCTAAGTCGAGCTTGGCGCTGAAGTTCTAGCCGAGCTAAGTCGCTGTGTATCTCACTGAGTAGTGCGTCCTGCTGCTCTCGGACCACGGAGAGACCGGTCTGGCCAACCTTCCAGGAACGGAGTTCCGCTAAAATTTGGCCCTGGTTAACCTCTTCGCCGGGTGAAATTGATAATCTACTGATATAAGCGCTGGCGTCACTGCGAATCTCAACGGCGGGTTGCGCTGCAAAGACCCTCGCTGGAAAAGATCGATAGTCGGGGAAGCGCCATACCGAGAAAATCACCACGAGAAGAATAAAGACAATGAGTACACTCACCACTGCCAGCTCAAGTCGCCAAGGATGACGATAATTAATCTGTGCGCAGAAATGCGAATCTCTAGCTTCAATAGCTTGCTGGCGAAAGATGTTGTTCATAGAACCCCCTCAAGAAGACGAGGAACTAGATTAGAGAGTGAGGAGAAAAATAACGACTGCTGAAAAGCGGAGAAAAACGAGCTTTAGTCGTCCTAGTTTAGTGAGGCTAACACTAGAACGACTAATTAATACCCGGTTATAGCGGGTAGTGAGCTGGATAAGGTAAACGCGCCGCACCGGTTTTAATCGCCGCCTTGGCGACCGCATCCGATACTACTGTCAAAAGACGAGCATCCATAGGTTTAGGGATAATGTAGTCTGGACCTTTGGTCAAACTATCAACACCACAGGCTTTCAGGACCTCTTCAGGAACTGGCTCATTAGTCAGCGCTGCAATAGCGTGAGCTGCCGCCAATTTCATTTCCTCATTAATCTCACGGGCACGAACATCTAGAGCACCACGGAAAATGTATGGGAAGCCTAAAACGTTATTTACCTGATTCGGGAAGTCAGAGCGACCTGTTGCCATAATGACGTCCGGACGAACGGCTTTCGCTAATACTGGATCAATCTCGGGATCAGGGTTTGAACAGGCGAAGACAATAGGCTTTGGTGCCATCTTCATCATCTGCGCTTCTGTTAATAGGTTCGCCCCAGATAGGCCTAGGAAGATATCGGCTCCATCAATAGCGTCATCTAAGGTACGGCGATCTGTTTCAATGGCAAAAGCTTGCTTGTATTCGTTAAGATCATAGCGCTCTGTTTGAATCACACCACCGCGATCTAGCATGAACACGTTTTCACGCTTCAAGCCCGCCGAAATAAGTAGATTAGTACAGGCAATGGCGGCAGAACCCGCGCCTAGACACACCATCTTCACTTCTTCAATGCGCTTGCCCTGCACTTCTAACGCGCTGAGCATACCCGCTACCGTCACAATCGCAGTACCGTGTTGATCGTCATGGAAGACGGGAATATCACAGGCTTCGATACAGGCTTTTTCGATCTCGAAACACTCAGGTGCCTTGATGTCTTCAAGGTTAATCCCGCCGAAGGTACCAGCGATACGCACTACCGTATCAATGATTTCCTGCGGATCAGAGGCGTCAATTTCAATATCGACAGAATCTATGTTCGCAAAGCGCTTAAACAGTAATGCCTTGCCTTCCATTACCGGCTTCGATGCCAGTGGACCTAGGTTACCTAGACCGAGGATGGCACTCCCCGTTGAAATGACCGCCACCAAGTTACCCTTTCCGGTATAGCGATAGGCTGCCTCAGGATCTTCGGCAATGGCCTTAACAGGCTCTGCAACGCCGGGGCTATAGGCTAGCGCCAGGTCTCGCTGAGTTTCAGCTGAGGTAGTCAGCTCAATACTAATTTTTCCAGGGGTTGGATACTGATGGTAATCTAGCGCAGCTTGCTTTTCGTCTGTCATGTCGTGTGCCTAAAAAGGTATGTGGAGTGCCAACCAATATAACAAATGATGAACCCATTGAGGGTTCAAATAATCAATAGTAACTATGCACTTTAGTAATGGTAGTCAAGATAACGTGACCAACCAGTCACTTTTAGTGTAAAAAAAAGCGCTCTAAGAGCGCTTTTTTCTTCAGCGAGGGGTGTCTTACTTGTAAGAACGACCGCCGAAACGCTGCTTGAAACGATCAACACGACCGCCTGCATCAAGAACCTTCTGCTTACCAGTGTAGAACGGGTGGCACTTTGAACAAACGTCGATGTGGAAATCTTTGCCGATAGTAGACTTAGTCTCTACCTTGTTGCCGCAAGAACAGGTTGCAACAACTGAATCGTATGCTGGGTGAATATCGTTTTGCATGATGAACCTCGTTATGTGCCGCCACTTGATCTCTCGTCAAGCACCGCACCAAGTCAATGAAATTTGAGCGCGCATCCTAACAGAAGAATTGATAATTGCCAAACGTATTTAATGTGGTTACAAATGCGTATACTAAGTAGCTAAGCCTAAAACTTGGCCAACAATTTTTACGAATAGGTGAAATCAACTTTGAGCGCACACATCGTTGCCGTGGCGTTACCCGTCCCCCTAAAAAGAAATTTTCACTACCGGAGCACAAAACCCGTGCTTCCCGGTTGTCGCGTGCGCGTGCCGTTCTCGAATCGTGAGTTAGTTGGGACGGTGGTTGAAGATAACGATACTCCCCATGCTGGCGAGATCAAGGCGGTTATCGACATTATCGATGAAACGCCGCTGGGCAACGCACTGTGGTGGCAATTAATCAACTTCACTGCCAGCTACTATCTTGCCCCGCTAGGCGATGTCATTGATAGCGCCCTACCCAAAAACCTGCGCGATGGCCGAGTGCTGTCGGACTATCGGGCAGACTGGTTCGAGCTCTTGGATGGGGACGCAACCTTAAAGGGCGTTCAGCAGCAGCGCTGTGTCGAAGCGCTAAGGGCGGGCCCGATGGAATGGTCACAGCTCCGCGAGGCAAAGGTTTCTAAGCCCACCTTGAATCGCCTATTAGAACTAAAGGTTGTTACTGAATATGACCACACCGGTGCAGAGACACCATGGAGGCTCACTCAAGAGCCACCCGCACCCAATTCTGAACAGCAAATAGCTATAGACTCCATTACCCACAGTACAGGCTTTAAACCTTGGTTAATTGATGGCATCACCGGGTCCGGCAAAACCGAGGTTTACCTGCGAACTATTGAACATTGCTTAGCTCAGGGTCAGCAGGCGTTGGTGCTAGTTCCCGAGATTGCCCTCACTCCGCAAACCCTGGAGCGCTTCAGCGCCCGGTTCGCCACTCGCATTGCCGTACTGCATTCGGGACTGGCGAGGGGTGCTCGCTGCGAAGACTGGGTAAGTGCCGCCGATGGCTTAGCCAGGATTATTATCGGTACGCGTTCCGCCATCTTCGCCCCCATTCCCAACCTAGGGCTAATTGTGGTCGATGAGGAGCACGATTTATCCTACAAGCAACAGGACGGCTTTCATTATAATGCCCGTGACCTAGCTATTGTCCGCGCCAAGCACGCCAACTGCCCCGTAATTTTGGGATCGGCCACACCCTCCCTTGAATCACTAGCCAATGCCGAGCGTGGTGCTTATCAGCGGCTTGAACTCTCCGCTCGAGCTGGCGGCGCAGCAAAGCCTCAGGTTGAACTGGTCGATACTCGGCAATCCTCTCGCGACACGGGCTTAACACCTGCTGCGTTGGACGCAGTCGCCGCGTGCATCGCTCGCGGTGAGCAGGCGCTCATCTTTATCAATCGCCGTGGCTATTCCCCAGCGCTAATGTGCCAGCACTGTGGCTGGATAGCGGACTGCCCCTCCTGCACGCGTCACTTTACGGTTCACCAGCGCCACCAACAGCTGGTCTGCCATCACTGCGACGTTGCACAACCAATCACTCACCGCTGCCCTCACTGTTTTAGCCAGCAGTTAGATCGTGTTGGCGAAGGTACCGAACGTATCGAGGAACGACTGGGTGAACTATTCCCCGACACGCCAACTATTCGAATTGATCGAGACACCACTCGGAGCTCTCAGCAGCTTGCTGAAAACCTAGAGCGCGTCAATAACGGCGAACCCTGCATTTTAGTCGGCACTCAAATGCTCGCCAAGGGACATCACTTCGAACGGGTAACACTGGTTATTGTTCTCGATATTGACAGTGGGCTCTATGCCGCTGATTTTCGCGCCCCAGAGCGCACGGGACAATTATTAACTCAGGTGATGGGCAGAGCTGGGCGAGCCGCTCTCGCTGGTCAGGTACTGGTGCAAACCACGCTGCCCGATCATCCGCTATTGCAAACCCTACTCTCGCAGCCCTATCGAGTGTACTCGTCCATGCTACTGGCGGAGCGACAGCGATTCGGCCAACCGCCCTTTAGCGCCGCCGCACTATTGCGGGCCGACCACCCTCACCAACATCAAGTTGATCAATGCCTCTCCTTGGCACGAAACTTCTGTGCCAATGCCATTCAACACGGTACGCTTCAGTGTCAGGGCCCGATGCCCGCACCGCTCGCGATGCGCAATGGCCGCCAACGCGGCCAGCTATGGTTCTTCGCAACCCATCGCAACGGACTTCATAACGCCATGCAAGCGCTCGATGAACTACTTAGAAAAAGTAAGCTTGTAGGTGGCTTGCGATGGTCAATTGACATTGACCCGCAGGACAGTAATTAGAAAACAAGGGTAAATCCCTGCAAATACCAAAGATTTTCACCACGAGTCCTTGTTAGACGGCTAAAATACAACGATAATTCACCGTTTTAAACGTCAGCACTTACGTACCACAGGACTCTATGAAACAGCATATCAGTGATCTCATCCAACAGGCTTTAGTTAACATGCAGACCAGCGGTCAATTGCCTGCTGATCTTAGCCCCAATTTCAATGTCGATCACACCAAAGACAAGAGTCATGGAGACTTCGCAACTAACGTCGCTATGACGTTGGCCAAGCCAGCCAAGTCCAATCCGCGCGCCATCGCGCAGATGGTCATCGATGCGCTGCCAGAATCCGCTAAGATCAGTAAGGTCGAGATTGCTGGGCCGGGGTTTCTAAACTTCTTCCTCAGCGCTGATTCAGCGCAATCAGTGATCAATGATGTCTTGGCGGCTGGGGCAAACTTTGGCCACAATAACAGCGCTGAAGGTACCAAGGTTCAGGTCGAATTCGTCTCGGCTAACCCAACCGGACCACTTCACGTGGGCCATGGTCGTGGTGCCTCAATTGGCGATTGCCTCTGCCGACTTCTGAAAGCGACTGGCCATGAAGTCACCGCTGAATTCTACTATAACGATGCTGGCCAACAGATTAATAACCTTGCACTCAGCGTCCAAGCCCGCGCCAAGGACCTTGGTCCAGATGATGCTAGCTGGCCTGCTGATGGTTATCAGGGACAGTACATTATCGATGTCGCCAACTCCTTTATGCAGGGTGACACCGTCACCGCCGCCGATAAAGCTGTTACCGCCAATCGCAACGTTGATGACCTCGATGCAATCCGTGATTTCGCCGTTGCCTACCTGCGCCGCGAACAGGATCAAGATTTAAAGGCTTTCGGTGTTAACTTCGACATCTACTTCCTAGAGTCTTCGCTGTACGAAAGTGGCTCTGTTGAGGCGACTGTTCAAACGCTTATCGATAGCGGCTATACCTATGAAGATGGCGGCGCACTCTGGCTGCGAACTACTGACTTTGGCGATGACAAAGATCGGGTAATGCGTAAGCGCGAAGGCGGCTATACCTACTTCGTTCCCGACGTGGCCTACCACCACAACAAATGGCAGCGCGGCTTTAAGCGCGTGGTTAATGAACAGGGCGCCGATCATCACAGCACCATCACCCGTGTTCGGGCTGGGCTTCAGGCATTAGATGTGGGCATTCCTAAGGGTTGGCCGGAATATGTGCTTCATCAGATGGTGACCGTAATGCGCGGTGGTGAGGAAGTTAAGCTCTCTAAACGTGCCGGCAGCTATGTCACCGTGAGTGATCTGGTTGAAGAAGTTGGCCGCGATGCTACGCGCTATTTCCTCGCTGCGCGTTCAGCAACGTCGCAGCTAACCTTTGATATTGATTTGGCTACTGCCCAGTCAAATGACAACCCGGTGTACTACATCCAATACGCCCACGCACGCTGCTGCGCGGTGATGCGTAAATTAGCTGAACTAGGCGAAAGCTGGGATCAAAGCGACGCGCTAACAAAGCTCGATGCCCTGGGCGAGGATGCTGAAAACCAGCTTATGAAGCGCCTATCGCAATTCCCTGAAGTAGTGAATAATGCGGCACAGCGTCTTGAGCCGCACACTATCGCTAACTATCTAAGAGAATTGGCGGGTGAATTCCACACCTACTACAACGCGCACAAAATGATCATCGATGATCAACAGGTTCGCGATGCGCGTCTGGCGCTAGTCATGGCCTGTAAAGTCGTTCTTGCTAACGGCCTAGATCTGCTAGGTGTGTCTGCTCCAGAGCAGATGTAAAAAAGTTGAGACGGCGTCCCCACGCCGTCTCAAAACTTCGAACTTATTCTCAGCTTTCGCCTTAACACTCTCTCCTTTTATCGGTATGCTAAAGCCTCAAACTCCAGACCTAACTATAAGAGTAATCCCTGCAATCATGGTCGCTAAAAAGAATAAACGGAAATCACAGCGTGGCGCTAAACGAAAGGCCGATCAGCGCAATCTTGCTAGCCCTATGCCAAAGATTATTGGCGGGCTGATTGGCGCCGGTGTGTTATTTGCAGGAATTTACTGGTTAAGCCAACTTCCAAGACCTTCTTTCACTAGCGAGCCCTCAACCACCGACACGCCAGCGGAAGTATCGAACTCCGAGCCCGACGTTAGCGTTGAAGAAGCACCCGTAGAAATCGAGTACGAATTCTACGACACGCTGCCGAATGAAGAAGTGATTGTTGATGCTCAACCGGGCCAGAGAAATGCCGGACCACAGGACTTTTTCTACAATCTTCAGGCGGCTTCCTTCCGTCAAAGTGAAGATGCTGAGCGCGCCCGCGTTGAATTATTACTAGCGGGTCTTAATGCGTCTATCCGAACGGTCAATGACGCCGAAGGAAACCCCTGGCATCGAATCATGGTGGGACCGTTTGAGCAGTATGGCCCCATGGACGAGGCACGTCGCCAACTCATTGAGCGCGGCATGACACCTCTCGTATTCAAACGTCCGAAAGAAGATACCCAATAACTCCCTCTCTTCAGCTATGCTCGAACGTATGTGCCAGCGCCAATGATAGATCTTCATTGGCATTGGTAGCGTAAGCATGAATGACTCATGGCAATGTTGATTAGCCATTGAAATATTCGAAAGCACCCCCATATCAAATAAAACACGACTCAATTTTGTAAGGAATATGACGTTGGAACAGTATCGAGGCACCACCATTCTATCGGTAAGAAGAAACGGTAAAGTCGTCATTGGTGGCGACGGTCAGGTCACGCTGGGCAATACCATCATGAAGGGTAATGCCCGAAAGGTTCGTCGCCTATACAACGGCAAAGTGATTGCAGGTTTCGCCGGTGGTACCGCTGATGCCTTCACCCTTTTCGAGCGCTTCGAAGCTAAGCTCGAGCTCTACCAGGGCCATCTCGTTCGTGCAGCCGTTGAGCTCGCCAAAGACTGGCGTACCGACAAAATGCTCCGCAAGCTGGAGGCGCTGCTCGCCGTTGCTGACGAAAATGACAGCTTGATCATTACCGGTAATGGCGATGTCGTTCAGCCCGAAGATGATCTCATCGCCATTGGTTCCGGCGGTTCATTCGCCCAGTCTGCTGCACGAGCGCTGTTGGATAACACCGAGCTCAGCGCCGAAGACGTAGTGACCAAATCACTAACCATTGCGGGCGACGTATGCATCTACACTAATCACAATTTCACTGTCGAAACACTCGACTCAAAACGCTAAGGTTTACTATGTCATCGATGACCCCAAGAGAAATCGTTCACGAGTTGGACCGCCACATTGTTGGCCAAAAGGATGCTAAGCGCGCGGTAGCCGTTGCCCTGCGAAATCGCTGGCGTCGCATGCAGCTAGATGAAGAGCTGCGCGCTGAAGTGACCCCCAAGAATATCCTCATGATTGGTCCAACCGGTGTAGGTAAAACAGAGATCGCCCGCCGTTTGGCGAAGTTAGCCAATGCTCCCTTTATCAAGGTAGAAGCAACCAAATTTACTGAAGTGGGCTATGTTGGCAGAGATGTTGAATCGATTATTCGCGATCTAGTTGAAACTTCCATCAAGCTACTCCGTGAAACGGAGGTGCAGAAGGTTCGCCATCGTGCCGCAGACGCTGCTGAAGATCGAATCCTAGATGTGTTACTGCCACCGGCTCGTAACAGCAATGAAAGTGAGAGCGACTCCAGTACTCGCCAACTGTTCCGCAAAAAGCTGCGCCAGGGTGAGCTTGATGATAAGGAAATTGAAATCGACGTTGCCTCCGCACCCATGGGCGTCGAGATCATGACCCCACCGGGCATGGAAGACATGGCAAGCCAACTACAAAACATGTTTAGCAACATGGGTTCTGATCGTCTGAAGAAACGCCGCCTAACGGTTAAGCAGGCACTCAAACAGGTTATTGACGAAGAAGCGGTAAGGCTCGTCAACGATGAAGAGATCAAGGCCAAAGCCATTGATGCTGCCGAGCAGAACGGTATCGTCTTTATCGATGAAATCGATAAGGTGGCCAAGCGCTCTGAGGGCGGCGGTACCGACGTCTCTCGCGAGGGCGTTCAGCGCGACCTGCTGCCGCTTATTGAAGGCTGCGCCGTGACTACGAAATACGGCACCATCAAGACTGACCACATTCTATTCATCGCCTCGGGAGCATTTCACCTTTCGAAGCCATCAGACATGATTCCTGAACTGCAGGGCAGACTTCCCATTCGCGTAGAACTACGAGCGCTAACGCCGGAAGATTTCGAGCGTATTCTGACCGAACCTAAGGCATCGCTAGTAGAGCAGTACAAGGCGCTGTTGGCGACGGAGGGCGTGGATGTTGAGTTCACGGAGGCGGCCGTTAAACGGATTGCTCAGGTATCTTGGAAGGTTAACGACACCACTGAGAATATTGGTGCCCGTCGCCTGCAAACTGTTATGGAAAGGTTGCTAGAAGAGATCAGCTTTGAAGCGTCCGATCGAGATGGCGACCGCATCGAGATTACGCCTGAGTTTGTAGATAGTGCTTTAGGTGAAGTCTCCAACAACGAAGACCTCAGCCGCTTCATTCTGTAAAGAGGAAATACCTAAGGTGACCGCACCGCAAAAAGTCATTCATCATCGCCGTTCAAAGACGCTCGAGCTCACGTGGCCCGATGCGTCTTTTACTCTCTCGGTCGAATATCTTCGAGTTTGCTCGCCCTCGGCCGAAGTCCGAGGTCACGGCGGCCAGAACGAGGTATTGCAGGTAGGAAAACGCGATGTAGCCATCAGTAAACTCTCTCCTTCGGGCCACTATGCGGTGCAGATATCCTTTGATGATGGCCACGATACGGGGCTCTATAGCTGGACGTATTTACGAGAGCTGGCTGAGACTTTCGATAGGCGATGGGCGAAGTATCTACAGGACCTTGAAGCCGCTAACGAAAGTCGCGACTCTGACACGTCCATTGTGAAGTTTATTAATTAACAGCGTACTAGCCGTGGCGAATTTTAAAGCCTCGGTGCAGGCGGTAGCAAAACATCGAAGCTGCCGCGCTGATCACAATGGTGAGCGCCATGTTGGTCTGAACATTGAATGGCAGCACCGTTGACGCCGAACCAATGAGAGCCCCCACCCCAAAACGAAAACTTCCCACTACCGACGAAGCCGTACCCGCCATGGTGGAGTGACGCTGTAGTAATTTCGCCATTAAATTAGAGCCCACCATGGTGGTCGCCCCAATAATCACCATACACGGTATAACCACCAGCCAGATAACGTCATCAATGAAAATAGAGGGCACCAACAGCATTGCCCCCAGGAACTGAACATAGAGTCCCCAGCGCAACATATGTGGCGCACCCTTTCTACCCACGAAACGGCCGTTGATGAAGGTAAGAATCATCAGCGCAACTACGTTAAACGCAAATAAATAACCTACTTTATCAATCTCAATATCGTAGAGCTCAATGTAGACGTAAGACCCAGATATCAGGAAGGAAAATAGGCAGGCGAAGCTAAAGGCCCCGGCGCACATCAGCGCAAGGCTCACGGGATCGGCGAAGATTTTCCGATAGTTACGTAGAGACCTGCCAATGGCAAGCGGCTGCCGGTACTCCTTAGCCAGAGTCTCTGGGATGAAGAACATCACTAGCACACACGCCGCCAAGCCCAGCAAAGCAAGTGACCAAAAGATGCCACGCCAGCCAAACCACAGCGCAATATAACCGCCAATAAGTGGCGCGACTAAAGGGGCTAGGGTCATTACCAAAACAATGAAACTCATCATTCGAGAGAAGTCATCCTGCTCGAACATGTCCTTAACGATTGCCGAAATCATTACCCCAGAAGCCGCTCCGGCCACACCTTGAAGAGAGCGCCAAACGTTGAGTTCACTGATGGTTTCAGCACGAGCACACAAAATAGCGGTAATAGCAAAAAGCACCGAACCAACTAACATGACCCTTCTGCGGCCCACGCTGTCGGAGATTGGGCCTACTACCAACTGCCCCAACGCAAAACCCACGGAAAACAACGTGAGCGTCTGCTGAACTTGGGTGGCCGACGCCTCAAAGGCCAAGCCAATTTGCGGCAGCGCAGGCAAGTACATATCAATAGCCAAGGGCGTGAGCGCGGCAATAAACCCGAGTAGCGCAATCAGCGGCCAATTTAGCGCTGGTAGCTGCCGTTGGTTTGACATGTAAAAACTCCCTGTATTGTTTACTAAGCCTAATCGAGATTAGGCTTAGCTGCTAAGTTTCTGCTTGGCTAAGATAAAAACGGCTCAAACGCTGAATAGCTCTTTCCATATCGCTACGTGACACACAGAAGCTTAAACGGACAAAACCAGACGCTGAGGTGCCGAAGGCATCGCCTACTAATACCGATACCCCCTCTTGCGCTAGCAGTTGTTCTGCAAAGCGTTCGGCCGTCAAACCCGTTGGACGAATATCCAACATCAGAAACATCCCAGCCGGAGGAACAAAGGCTAACGGCACTCCAGCAGCACGTAAGGTATTCACGGCAACATCACGGCGAGCGCGATAGGTATCTCGCATAGCCTGAGTAATTTCCTCATGATCGCGAAAAGCAGCTTGGGCTGCTCGCTGAACGAACATTGGCATGCCATAGAGCATGCACAGCGCCAAGTTACTAAGATGCTCTGCTAGCTCCAGTGGACCAGTCACCCAGCCAAGCCGCCAACCGGTCATCGCATGCGATTTCGAAAGCGAGTTGATGGTAATGAGATACTGATTAATGCCATCCACCTTTAACGGAAGCTGGTGCTCTCCCTCATAGATAAGCTCACTATAAACCTCATCTACGATCAGCCATATCCTGTTGGCGACAGCGAGTTCCGCAAGCTCTTGCCAATCGGACGGCGAAAGAATAGCTCCCGTAGGATTATTCGGCGTATTAATCACAATGGCCCGCGTATGCGCATCAATCTTTGCTTTGATATCCTGAAGATCAGTCGCCCAGTTATTCTCAGCCTTCAGCGCGGTGCCGCGAATCTCAGTTTGAGCTGCTCGAAATACCGCCTCGTAGGTGATGTACATCGGCTCGGGAATAATGACGTTATCGCCCGGTTCAAACAGACATTGCGCAACGCTAAACAAGCCGCATTGTGCTCCCGCCTGCACCACAATCTGGGCCGCTGTGATGTTGCTATGGCGTCGCTGTGACTCCCATTGAGCGATCATCGTGCGCAGATCCACTTCACCCTGACAATCCGTGTAGTGAGACTCGTTGGCATTAATTGAATCAATCGCGGCAGCCTTGATGGCATTGGGCGTATCTACATCTGGATCGCCAACGGATAAGACAATGATATCCTCGCCGGCACTTTGGCGAGCCATTGCTCGGTAGTGGATATCCCACGCTGCCGCCCCCTCGGAGGCAATTCGCTGAGTCAAACTAGAAAATTTCATCAGTCACGCTGCTCCAAGCTAGTGGCATCTAACTCAACAAACCAGCAGCCGGACTTGCTCTGAAGCTCTGCAAGTACTGGGGCTATCTCAGCAATTTGAGTCAGTTTTCGATAGCCAAAGTGGTAGCCCTGGGCAAGTAATTCGAAATTGGGGTTATGCATCGCTACAGCTACGGGTTCAATATCTCTCAACTCCATATCGTCCCATATTTGTCCCAGACGGCTATTGTTCCACATCAGGACAACAAAACTTTGCTCGGCGAGATATTCCGCCGCGGTGGCCAGTTCGTTAATGGTATATTGTAAGCCACCATCGCCTACTAGCACCGCTGCCGGTAACTCAGCACCAATAGCGGCGCCAATGGCGCTTGGAAGTGCATAGCCTAGGGTGCCATAACCGGTGGGGTGAAGCCATTTTTTGGGCTGATCCACGGGGTAGAAAATATTGCCCGAGTAGGCCAATTGAGTCATGTCGGTAGCCATAACCGTTGCAGCCGATAAGCCCTCGCGGATAGCGAATAACACCTGCTGATGAGACTGATACATCCGTGGCAAATTGTTTTGCAACACCGCCTTCAGTTGTTTGACCCGCTCCTCGGCATTAACGCTTCCTCGCGCTACGAGCTGCTGGTTTAACTCACCCAGCGTCACGCTAGCATCAGCGACGAGCCCAATTTTTGCGGGATAGATACCGGTCATCTTCTGCGGATCCAGATCAATACGAATAAGATTCTCACTTATTTCGATACGATCGCACCAGAAATCGGTATCCGCTAGTTCCGTACCAACGGCAATGACACAATCTGCCTCAGCAATCATTTGCCAGCCGGGTTCAACACAGAGTAACGAGCCCGCTAACAGCGGATGATGACTGGGTAGGAGGCCTTTACCCGCTACCGAAGTAAATACTGGCGCACCCAGTTGCTCTGCCAGTTGTTGTAATTCAGCCGCAGCGTTCACGCAGCCTCCGCCAGCAATAATCATTGGATTCTTTGCTTCGTTCAAGCGTGCTACCGCGGCATCAAGTTGGGATAACTTATCTGGTCGAACGGGTAGTTCCTTCGCCTGCCATGCTTCGCCCGCCGGCTGACCTAATATATCTAACGGCACTTCGATATGAACGGGGCGCGGTCGCTGCGAAGCAAAGATTGCAAAGGCTTGATGAATAAGTTGCTCGGCCTCAGCTACCGACGATGCTCGTGCGGATAGCGCTGTAACGGGACGAGTAAAATCTAGCTGATCCTTTGATTCGTGGAGCCTGCCAGCCCCCTGCCCCAAACTCCAAGATTCGTTTACGCTGGAGATCACCAGCATAGGAATTGAATCAGAGTAGGCCTGGCCTATTGCCGTGGCGATGTTGCTGACGCCCGGCCCCGTAATGACAAAAGCCACACCAACTCTTCCAGTTGCTCTAGCGTAGCCATCGGCCATAAAGCCTGCCCCTTGCTCATGACGGGATAGAACATGGCGAATAGGTGACTCGGCTAATCCTCGATAGAGTTCTAAATTGTGAACGCCCGGAATGCCGAAAACGGTATCTACACCGTAGTTTTCCAGTAATTTCACCATCGCCTGACCGCAGTTTTGCGTCATGCGTTACTCCTTATCTAGCAATATTATTACGTTTACATCACGCCCAGCTTCAATAGACCTGCGAATGTCCGCTGAGCGCTCGATTAATGTTGGCAAGTATGGTTGACTAAAACCAACTAAAAGGAAACTGCTATGCCAAGAAAAATAGTCAACGGGTGGGATGCACTCATCATCACGTTGCTGATCATCTTTTTCATCGGAGGTGCCATTGCCACCTTTGGAGCCGACTCTCTTGCGGGCGCTACCCAAGTAGCCCTCTTTTTCAGCGCCATCTGCACCGGCTTAATTGGGGTAAAGAACGGCCTTAGCTGGGATGATATTGAAGATACCATTGTAGCCACTGTTGGTCGCGCTGTAATGCCCCTCATCATATTTTTAGCGGTGGGCTGCCTCATTGCTGGATTAATGATTTCGGGCGCGGTCCCTACGCTGCTCTATTACGGTTTGGGCATGCTTTCACCCACCTTCTTCTATCCGCTAGCGTGTCTACTCACCGCTGTGGTAGCACTTTGTACCGGTAGCTCGTGGACCACCGCGGCAACTATTGGGGTGGCGCTTATTGGTGTAGCGATGGGCTTTGACCTCTCGCTCCCTATTGCCGCTGGAGCTATTATTTCCGGCGCCTATTTCGGCGACAAAATGTCTCCGCTGTCCGAGACGACTAACCTAGCTTCCGCTATCGGCGGTGCCGACCTATTCGTTCATATACGACATATGATTTGGGTCTCAGGACCAAGCTTTGTGATCAGCTTAATTGCGTTCTTTATGATCGGCCTTGCGTCAGAACTACCCGCAGATTTGGGCGACAAGATTGCCCTAATGCAAACTACCTTAGATCAGCAGTTTAACCTCAGTCTGCTCAACACCCTCCCCATCATTGCCCTGCTCTACATGAGCTATAAGCAGCAGCCCGCCCTGCTAGCAATCTCAGCCGGAGTAGGCCTTTCAGTTCTGGTTAGCTTCATGACCCAATACGAACTCATACTTCGTACCATTACACTGCTCTACGGCGCCGATGGCTCCATGCTGATGACGCTCTGGAAGGTTATTTACGATGGCTTCCTCATAGAAACCGGAGTTAGCGAGCTCGATGACTTACTGTCGCGCGGTGGAATGGAATCCATGGTATTCATGGTATGGCTGGTGCTTTGTTCAATGATGCTATCGGCAACGTTGAGTGCCACGGGATACATTGAGTATCTATTGAATAAACTGCGCACGATCATTCGCGGAACTGGGTCGCTGATCGCCACCACCATCGGCACCTCGGTGACGGTAAATATGCTGACTGGCGATCAATATCTATCGCTCGTACTCCCCGGACAGATGTGGAAAGACGAATACGAGAAACGGGGATTACAACCGGAAAACCTAACCCGCACCTTAGAGGATGGCGGCACCATTACTTCGCCATTAGTTCCGTGGGGTGCATGCGGGGTATTTATGGCAGGAACGCTTGGCGTACCGACACTCGAATACCTTCTGTTTTGTTTCTTTTGTCTTCTCAACCCACTGATTGCTATCGTCTATGGGATCTTTAATATCCGCATTAGCTATCAGGAAGAAACCGCCGTTAGCAGCCCGGTAAGCGGTTAATTTTCGACTGCTTTGAACAGCTCGTGATTCGGCGTTGGAGATATTCTCTAGCGCTGAATTACGCGGCCCCAATAGTCGCTAAGCCCAGCCTAACCAATCGTCGCTTCTCGTGAAAAATACCTATTAGTAGAAACCTTTCTCGACCATAGCTGTCTTATCAATAACAGGGCTAGTGTGATAAAGTTCACAACTCAGGGTACGCGGCAGGATGAGGTCTTCATCCCCCGCACTGTAATACCCGTTTTAATAGCCAACTCACTTATTTAAATTGGAAAACTAGCTTGTCTCGCATTGCGCTAATCAGCCTGCTGTTACTATCGTTCAACGCCTTCGCTGCCGCCCCCGTGCAGCTAAGAATTATTAGTACCGGCGACATTAACGGCCAACTGCTATCCTACGACTATATTGCTGACCAGCCGTCCGATGAATTCGGGCTAGACCGTGCCGCTACGCTTATTCGTATAGCGAGAAGTGAATCAGATAATAGTGTGACCGTTGATTCGGGAGATCTTATAAAGGGTAGCCCGATGGCTGCGTGGGCCGCAAAGCAAACGTTTACTCAAGCAAACGGCGGTCATCCAGCTTATCAGGCGCTAAGCCATCTTAACTTCAATGCGGCGGCGTTAGGCGAAGCGGACTTCTATTACGGTCTGGATTACTTGATGCACGCTGCATCGCTTAGCGATCTGCCTGTTGTTAGCGCCAACCTTTATCGGCGTGGTCTCAATGGTCAACGTGGACCGCACCTAGTAAAACCTTGGTATATTGAAACACAGCAGGTCCGCGACATTCAGGGCGGCACACATACCCTCAAGATTGGCTATATTGGCTTTACGGAGCCCGAGCAACTGCGTGACAATAGCGCGTTGCAACGCCGAATCGAAACACGATCAATTCTCGCCTCTGCCCGTGAAGAATTACCGCGATTAAAGGCGGCGGGAGCAGATATCATTATTGTGATGGCGCACACCTCGCTGGCAGCAATAGACTCTAGCTTACCTAATCAGCGCAACATCCTTGAGTCGCTCGCGAGAGAGCCGCTGGTTAACGCCATCATATTCAATCAACCCCACGGTCATTTTCCGGATGCCGATCTGCAGACTCCCTATCGGGTAGATTCAACTCACGGAAAGATCTTTGGCACTCCGGCGGTTGCTACCGAGCGCGCCGGTAAGCAGGTTGGCGTTATTGATTTATGGCTCCGAAAACACCGAGGAAATTGGACTGTGGGGCGTTCCCAAGTTGAACTTCGCTCTGTTCAGAGAGCTGGCCGTAACGTGGTTGAGTATAAGGGCCTCAGCGTTCGCCTAGCCGACGCCCATCGCAAGACCCGACACTTTGCAAACCGGCCAATAGGCCGAACCAATCAAACCATCAGTAGCCTGTTAGCTCAGCTGCAAACCGATTCGGCGACCCAACTCCTGCATCAAATTCAGCTTAGCTATGCCACCGAGCAGCTAGCCATAGGCAATTCAACACCGCTGCTATCCATTGTCTCGCCGCCTTTGGTTGGCAAGAACGGCAATGACCCGGAAGCTTACACCTGGATACCTACCGGTGTAGTGACCTACCGCCAAGCAGCAAGTATCTTTCCCCTTAGCACCAGGCTCAATATCGTTCGGGTGCCACCGGCCTTAGTGGCGGAGTTACTCGAATGTTCTGCGGGACAATACCAGCAGCTCAGTCGCGCGCGTGATGACGCACAGCCGTTGCTCAGTTCAGAGTTTGCACCGCAGAATTTCGTGGATATTAGCGGCTTGGCGTACGAGATAGACCTTGCAAAGCCGCAACGATACAGTAGTGACTGCGCTACCTTCTCAACAGCAGAACACCGAGTCCGTGTCTCGGCTGCCGATCAAGCGCTATTTTCCTTAACCGGAGTGCTATTGGTGTTAGAGGACAGTCAGCTCGCTCGAATTCAAAGCACTTTCCCCAACGTAGAAGTTGAATTGATTCACCGGGCTGCAAACTCCTTGCAGGAGCAACTCATAAAGACCTTCGAGACAGCGAGTGTAGCCGGTGTGTCCGTCGTCGCTAATCCACATTGGCAGTTCGCGGCAGTACCGTCGTTCTTTCAACTTAACGCCGGATTTGCTACGCATGCTGACCCTCAATTCCAGCACTACGTTAGCGCGAACGCGAACGTAAATGCTCGCTATCTGGACGTTGGCCCCAGCGGCTTCGGCGTCTACCGATTACAATTCCCTTCGATTGCACCCGAGCTACCTGACACCTATGTACCCTCTCCAGAACTTGAGTTTGCGGCGCCGAGGGTAACCTCGACCATTGAGACTACTATTGAAGAGCAGCGAGTGAGACACATTGAAGAGCCCGTTTCACTGAGACTCGATGGGGTAACCGTTAGGGCAACGCCGTCGCGCCTTGCTCCGGAAGAATACTTGGAAGTAGGAAAGCCCGAATCGCCCGAGGGCGGCTAACTAACGTTTAGGTAGAGAAGTCGATAGCTAACGTTAAGGTAGAGGTGTTGATAGCTAACGTTAAGGCAGAGATGTGGACAACTAACGCTAGGGCAGACGGTTGCTGCATCTTGAATTTCAAGATGCAGCAGAGGTTGATATTCAGCTAGAGGTAGGGCGATAGACCGCGACATTGTCATAGCCATCGCCTAGCAACTGCTGCGCATGCAGTCCACTCATCACGCCACGATCGCAGTAGAGCAGGTAACGGTGGTTACTATCAAGTTCCATGAACTTAGCTGAAAGCTCGTAGAAAGGTATCTCTAGATGCCCCGCTCCAAGGTCAACTGGGCGCAATTCCACCTCATCCGGATGACGAATATCAATAATGACTTCATTGACTTCAACGTGATCAACCTCAGGAGCCTCTTCGTAGCCCTCCAACACATCATGAACTACCGATTCAATACCCACGTTCCTAGCAGACGCTACGGCGTCCTTAAGCACGTCAAAATTAAATCGTTCCTCCTCTATTTCAACCTTGTGCATCCGAGCTCTTGTGGTTGGATTAACTGAAATCACGCCACAGTACTCGGGAATTGATTTGGAGAATTCCTCGGTGCCAATCTTCGCGGAGGTACGAATAATCTCGGTTTTATCCATGGTCGCCAACGGACGAAGGACTAGCATATCGGTAACTTGATCAATGACGGAAAGATTGCGTAGCGTCTGAGAACTTACCTGAGCAACCGACTCGCCAGTGACGAGTGCTTCAATCTCAAGCTGTTCGGCAACTTCCGCCGCCGCCCGCAGCATCATTCGCTTTAGGATCACACCCATGTAGCGATTGTTTACGTTGGTGAGGAGTTCATCAACCACTCCCTCAAACGGAATACTCACGAAGCGGACGCGATAGGAAGAACCGAAGCGCTCCCAGAGGTAATAGGCTACTTCTTTCACTGCTATCTCATGCGCTCTGCCGCCCAAGTTAAAGAAGCAAAAATGGGTAGGCATACCGCGCTTCATGGTTAGGTAGGTAGAGACAGTAGAATCAAATCCACCGGATATCAGGCTAAGAACTGGATCTAGGCCACCGATAGGGTAGCCACCAAGACCCTGAATAACTTGTTCCACCACAAATAAGCGCTTCTTACGAATTTCCACTCGAACCGTTTCATCTGGTTTATGAAGGTCCACTCCCGCGGTGTCGAGCTTAGCGAGCAGCCCACCACCAATCTTTTGTTCAGCCTCGTGGGAATTGAAGTCGTGGGTACCCACCCGCTTCACTCGAACTACGAATGTTTTATCGCGTAGACGCTCTCTATTAACTTCAGCCACCTTCTCGATGGTGTCGTCCAAGTCAACAAACTCGTATTCCTTAACAACAATGAAATTAGCGATACCGGCGATGTGCGCAAGCACGTCAATCATTTCTCGCCCCTTCACCTCATCCACTTCGGTAAAGATATCCAGTTTATCCCAGGTGCTCTTAACCACTACACTGCGATCAATCAATTTAAGCGAACGCGTGATATTAGTGCGTAGCTTGGCGATAAGCTGCTTGCGAACGGGCTTACTTTTAATGGTAATTTCGGGGAATAGCTTGACGACGAATTGCATGATAATCCTGAGCCTAGTAAATATGCTCTAATTATAAGACCAACTACCGCAAAGCACACGTTCAAGCGGCATAAATATCAATTTGGGTCACCGCTACAGTCGAACAACCATTAACGCACCAGTATGGTGCACCGTAAGTCAAGCAACCAATCCGCCCTGCACCAAAATGGCACATTTGAGTTGAAGGCTATTTTCGCCATCGAGCTGAGCGCCGCAAGATATCTCACTAGTCATAACTGGCACACTAATTGCTTTAATGCGTAGCAACAATATTAAAATAAACCGAAAAGAAGGTGTATTGAGTTTACCCAATCACCTTGGCTCGCCTTTATCCATTTGGAGGAATTTATGGCAGATAACACTTTAGGTCTCATTAAAGAGCACGACGTAACTTGGATCGATCTTCGTTTTACCGACACACACGGTAAAGAGCAGCACGTATCTATCCCAGTAACTGAACTCAACGACGACTTCTTCTCAGAAGGTAAAATGTTCGACGGCTCTTCAATCGCAGGCTGGAAAGGCATTAACGAATCAGACATGATCCTTATGCCTGATGATAGCTCTGCCGTTATGGACCCATTCACCGATGAGCCTACGCTTATCATCCGTTGTGACATTGTTGAGCCTAACACTGGACAGGGTTACGAGCGCGATCCTCGCTCTGTTGCAAAGCGTGCGGAAGCTTACCTAGAGAGCACTGGCCTTGGCGACACTGCATACTTCGGTCCAGAGCCTGAGTTCTTCGTATTTGACGGCATCCGTTGGAACGACAGCATGAGCGGTTGTTTCTACGAGATTGAATCAGAAGAAGCTGCCTGGAACAGCGGCAAGAACTACGAAGGCGGCAACATGGGTCACCGTCCTGGCGTGAAAGGCGGTTACTTCCCAGTAGCACCAGTTGATTCACTACATGACATCCGTGCAGCAATGTGTTCAGCAATGACCGCTATGGGTCTAGAAGTTGAAGTTCATCACCACGAAGTTGGTACTGCTGGTCAGTGTGAAATCGGTATTCGCTTTAACACCCTAGTACGTAAGGCTGACGAAGTTCAGATGCTTAAGTACTGTGTTCACAACGTAGCTCACGCATACGGTAAGACAGCTACTTTCATGCCTAAGCCAGTTGTTGGTGACAACGGTTCTGGTATGCACCTACACCAGTCATTCTCTAAAGACGGTGTTAACCAGTTTGCTGGTGACGAGTACGCTGGTCTCTCTGAGATGGCGCTTTACTACATTGGCGGTATCATCAAGCACGCTAAAGCGCTTAACGCTTTCGCTAACGCCTCAACTAACTCGTACAAGCGTCTTGTACCGGGTTACGAAGCACCAGTTATGCTTGCTTACTCAGCGCGTAACCGCTCTGCATCAATTCGTATCCCATTCGTACCTAGCCCTAAGGGCAAGCGCGTAGAAGTTCGTTTCGGTGACCCAACAGCTAACCCATACCTAATGTTCTCTGCGATGTTGATGGCAGGCCTTGACGGCATTAAGAACAAGATCCACCCTGGCGACGCTGCTGACAAAGATCTTTACGACCTACCACCAGAAGAAGCGGCAGCTTACCCAACGGTTGCTGGCAGCTTCGACGAAGCTCTCGCTGCGCTTGATGCTGATCGTGAGTTCTTGACAGCCGGCGGTGTATTCACCAACGACATGATCGATGCATTCATCGAACTTAAGAACGAAGAAGTTACTCGCCTAGCGATGACTCCTCACCCTGTTGAGTTCGACATGTACTACTCAGTTTAATTCTACTGAGATAAAGAAAAGCGAGGCCAAATGGCCTCGTTTTTTTTCGCCTGTGATAAAGTCCTCACCCAAAGTGAGCAGCAAATACTCGACATCTGGTGATTCTGGGCTCAAACTACACTCATCAGAATCAATTGCCGTGCCACCACCTTAGGAAGATGAATTCATGATTCGCGCCTGTTACCTACTACTTATTGCAACACTCTGTTCCCTATCTGCCGCCACAGCGTCTGCAGATATCTACAAGTATCGCGATGCCAACGGTAACATTGTCTATTCGGACACGCCGGTAGAAGGTGCCGAACGGGTAGATATCGTAGTTTACAATCCCGCAACGCCGGGCGAATCTCCAGCCACCATTGAGAGTACCCCTAACAACCCACACAGTACCTCAAGCGATGAGCCTATTACGTACAGTTTAGCAATTACCAGCCCCGTTCATGACTCAACTGTCCCAATGGGCCAGGAAACGCTCTCAGTCAATCTAGCCTTAACGCCAAGTGCGCCCGTTGACACCACCTACCGCCTGCTCGCTAACGGCTCGCCTATCGCCCAGGGGAATCAAAGTAGTTTTGTACTTGAACAACTCTATCGTGGCGAATTAGTGCTAACCGCTGAAGCCATTGACACCGAGGGTAATGTTCTCGCCACCGCGGTTGCGGTGACCGTTCACGTAAAGCGAGCGAGCCGACGTATTACGAATCTTCCAAGCAGCGGCATCTAAAGCCGTCTATTAAGTCTTCCGTTAAAGCCATTTAGTTGCCGAATCCTTAGCCGCAACAAAGTCCTGAGGCACCGCATACGTCCAGTACGAATACCTGAGGTGCTTTATGCACCAATTTGGTGCATAATGATAACCAAGTTCTTGCAACCGCCACATAAACCCTAGCGTTAAAGTGTGCACGGTTCTTGCTTAAGTACAGTTATCATTTATCAGAGGTCGGCGTTGTGATTCAGCAACAGTCTAATTTTTACAAACATTTGGTTGAGAACCTGAATGTTGCAGTCATCATCTTAGGTGACAAGCTCAACATTAAATTCCTCAATCCAGCTGCCGAAATGCTCATAGGCTTAGCGAACACGCGCGTTGACAATATTGCCCTGCCGCTAGTGATCGAAAGCCCCATTCCGCTGGAGAAGCAGCTCTCGACGTCCGTGAATAATCTTCAGGTCATTTCTCAGCGCGCTGCGGAGTGGTCGCTGCTTATGACCGGCGACTCGTGTGTTGTGGATTACACCATTACTCCACTAAGTAACGGCACTAGTACTGAGCTGCTCATAGAAGTAGAAAAGATTGATCGCTGGTTAAAAATCTCTAAAGAAGAAGCCATGCAGGCGGCACACGCAACAAGCCGTTCCATCATTCGAGGTATGGCCCATGAAATCAAAAATCCTCTGGGCGGAATCATTGGTGCCGCGCAACTCCTTGAGCGTCAGTATGATGACAGTGACCTCCACGAGTACTCAAACATTATTATCGAGGAAGCTAACCGGCTGAGAAATCTCGTTGATAGGATGCTAGGCCCCCGTCGTCCACCTGAGTTTGAGCTGCTTAACTTACATGAGTTACTAGAGCGAACGCTGGGAATCGTTAGCTCAGAGCACGAAGAAAAATTACTCATCACTCGCGACTACGACCCAAGTATCCCGGACGTTTCCGTTGATAAGGAGCAATTGATTCAAGCGCTGCTCAACTTGCTGGGCAATGCCGCCGAGGCGATGCTCAGCGCCAAGACGCCCGATGCCGAAATTAAACTTAAGACACGGGTGATCAAGCGCCACCGCATAGATTCCAAACATGCCCAAATGATGGTCTGTATTGATATTTCTGACTGTGGCCCTGGCGTACCGGATGCGCTGAAAGAAACGCTTTTTTTTCCAATGGTGAGCGGCTCCGCTCAGGGTAGCGGTCTTGGTTTATCCATCACCCAATCAATCATTCACCAGCATAATGGAACCATCGAATACCGTAGCGTTCCCGGTGACACCCACTTTCTAATTTATCTACCGCTTGAGGATGACCATGCCTAAAGAAACTGTTTGGATCGTTGATGACGACAAATCAATTCGCTGGGTACTTGAGAAATCGCTTAGCGCCGCCGATATCCGTACCAAGAGCTTCGCCAGCGCCGACGACGCGCTCAATGCGTTAGATAGCTCCCTTCCGGCCGTTATCATTTCAGATATCCGTATGCCCGGCACCGACGGCTTAGGACTCTTGGGGCTTGTTAATGAACAGCACCCCAATATTCCAGTAATCATTATGACCGCCCACTCGGACCTTGATTCGGCCGTCTCCTCCTACGAGGGTGGCGCCTTTGACTATCTGCCCAAACCCTTCGACCTTGACGAATCGGTAGCCATGGTCAAACGAGCCCTCTCCGTGGCCAAGGAACACCAACAGGCAAGTTCTAAAAATGAAGCGGTCGCCGCCAAGGAAATTATCGGTGAGGCTCCTGCAATGCAGGAGGTGTTTCGCGCAATTGGTCGCTTAGCAAAGTCTAATATTACCGTACTTATCAACGGCGAATCGGGTACCGGCAAAGAACTAGTGGCGAAGGCCTTGCACCGTCATTCGCCGCGTCGCGAGGCACCGTTCATTGCACTTAACATGGCCGCTATTCCACAGGACCTCATTGAGTCGGAGCTTTTTGGCCACGAGAAAGGTGCGTTCACGGGCGCCCAAAGCCAGCGTAAAGGTCGCTTTGAACAGGCTAACGGCGGCACCCTATTTCTCGACGAAATTGGGGATATGCCCGCCGACACCCAAACTCGCTTACTACGAGTGCTTGCCGATGGCGAGTTTTACCGCGTAGGTGGCCACCAACCCGTCAACGTAGACGTCCGAATTATTGCGGCGACGCATCAAGACTTGGAAAAGCTGGTTGTCGAAAATCAGTTTCGCGAAGATTTATTCCATCGCCTTAATGTTATTCGGGTCCATATCCCGAAGCTCTCAGACCGAGCTAGCGATATTCCTGCCCTTGCTGATCACTTTCTTCAACAGGCATCGCAAGAACTGCAAACGGAATGTAAAGTTTTACTACCCGAAACCGCTGCGTTTTTGGAACAGCTGCCTTGGAGCGGCAATGTCAGGCAGCTTGAGAATACCTGTCGGTGGATAACGGTGATGGCTCCCGGCAGAGAAGTTCACCTGAATGATCTTCCTCCTGAGCTCAGCGGTCAAAGCGCCAACCCCAAGTTGGTAGCTGGCGATCAACAGTGGCAAGACTTGCTTACTGCAGCAATTCGTAAAGACCTTGGCGAAGGAAAACGCCACTTATCGAAAGTTTATGTTAGCGCAGTGGAGAAGGCTTTAATTGACCAAGCGTTGGTGGCTACCGACGGGAGAAAGGTTGAAGCTGCGGAGCTCATCGGCTGGGGACGTAATACCTTGACGCGCAAGCTAGCTGAACTGCGATCATAACTTCGGAACGCGAATACCGAACAAAAAAAAGCCCAGCATCGCTGGGCTTTTTCATGGAACAATAATAATTACTGCTCTGGGGCTGCCTGAGCTTCGGCCTGGGCCTGAGCTGCGCGCTGCGCCACTGCCTGCTGGAATAGACCATCAAAGTTGATTGGTGGCAACTGGACTGGTGGGAACGAACCGCGGACCGCCATGCTATCAATCGCTTCACGTGCGTACGGGAACAGAATGTTCGGGCATACCGCGCCCAAAGTCTGAGCCAACTGAACACCTTCTAGGCCATCGATAAAGAAGATACCCGCCTGTTTGATTTCAATGAGGAACACGGTCTCATCATCAATTTCTGCCGTGACAGTCAAGGTCAATACAACTTCATGATTCTTCTCGTCAAGCTTGGTGGACGCCGTATTGATATCCTGCTTGATAGCTGGCTGCCACTGCTTTTTGAACGCTTCCGCACCCTGTGGGGCTTCAAAGGAAATGTCCTTGACGTAAATGCGCTGCATCACGAATTGCTGTTGAGGAGCTTCTGATCCTGCGGCTTCTCGGTTTACCGCTACTGTATTCTCGTTGTCTGCCATGATAATTACCTAACTCTCTTAATTCGACTCGTGTCGATTATTGTATTTATCCACCAATGGGTGAGTCTGCGATTGGGGCAAGTCACTATAATTTAATATAGCCGCTTCGCCTCCTAGAGGTCCCTACTCGAATCGAGTTCTGCCTTCCCAGACGCCAACTTGAAGGCTGCGTTATACGGGAAAGCAATTCGTCCATTCTCTATTAAGAGATATGGGGACACCTTAATTCAGTTTCAACCCTTAACTAAGGGTAAATTTGAATTTTTCCATTCGGCGATACCGCCATTGAGTCGAAATACCTCAAAACCAGCTTTCTTCAACTTGTTACCGACACTACCGGTGTGTTGACCCATCTTATCTACCAAGATAATTGGCTTGTCTTTATCCTGCTCTAACTCGGCCATCTTCGCATCAAATTGGCTGAAGCTAATATGCTTGGAATCAACAATAAAGCCCGCCTTACGCTCTTTCTTGTCGCGCAAGTCCACAACCACTGCATCACGCGAGTTAACCAGAGTAGTTAGCTGGTGATGATTAATCACCGTGCCGCCGCGGTTACGCTCATTCATTGCAAACAGATAAATCAACACCAACAGGGCACTGACCAGCATCCACTGCTGACTAATGAAGATAAAAAAATGATCCACGTGAATATCACTCCAAACTATCAAAAAGGCTGTAGCACTAAATTTAGCTGTACTACTTATCTAGAACACGCACTATAACGGGCAGCGATGAAGTATTCAATGCAAGGATTTGTTTCCCTTAGGCACTGACAAAGCAGCGCGGAGTAAGGTACATTAAGGTATCTTAATAAAAGCTCAATTCAACTATGCGATCACTGATATTCATTATCTGCTTAAGCGCTCTCGGCGCCTCTCCTAATTGGGCAGATTCCGACGATGAACAGGCCGAATTGGCCGAATTAGACCGTCATATTGCACAGCTTCAAGCAGCGCTCCAAGCTGATCGCGGCTCGCTTGGCGAGCTCGAATTAAAGCTCGCCGAAGACGAGCAAGCGGTAAGCCGACTGGCAGTTCAGTTGCGCAACCTTTCGGCTAATCTCAATACCGCCCAGCAAGCCCTTGATGAAATTCTGGATGCCCAACGAGGGGCACAGGAGCAACTTAGTCAAACTGAGCTCGAAATGGCCACGGTGTTCCAGCAGGCGTGGCGCAATCGAAATAGTAACGGGCTCGCCGCACTACTATCCGCTGATCCTGCCGCGCAACAGCGTCAGATTACGCACTTCGAAATCCTTAACGCGGCGCAACAGGAAGCTTTTTTAGCCTATCAAAAGGAATTGGCGGAGTTACAGGAGATCGAACGTCAGCGGATTCGAACTTTAGGCGAAGTTAGCCGTCGCAGAAACGAAGTCAACAATGGTTTGACGGAACTAAGAGGTAGCCAAGCTCAACGAGAGCGAAGCCGAGCTGAGCTGGCGCAGAAAATATCCACCTCAGGAACTCAATTAGAGCAACTCAGTTCCGAGAGAGCTCAACTCGAGCGGGTAGTCCGAGAACTAGAGCGGGCGATCGCATCACTACAGCCGCCCGCCTCTCGGATCCCCTTTGCAGAATTAGAGGGTAAGCTGCCAAACCCAGTTGCCGGGAGCGTTATCAATCGTTTCGGTCAAACTCGCCAAGGCTCTATTAAATGGCAGGGACATCGATTCCTCGCCCGCATGGGAGATGACGTATCCGCTGTGGCCTACGGCCGAGTTGTCTACGCGAACTGGTTAAGCGGGCAAGGCCTATTGATGGCACTTGACCATGGTGACGGCTATCTTACCTTGTATGCTCATAATCAAAGCCTACTGCGTTCGGTTGGCGAATGGGTAGAGGCAGGAGAGATCATCGCCACTGTTGGTAATAGTGGCGGCTTGGATGAAACCGCGCTCTACTTCGAAATCAGACATAACGGTAAAGCTATTAATCCTCGAAGATGGCTTTCAAATTAGGAATTACACTATGAACCGTATTATCCCGCTCTTTGTTGCCCTACTCACCTGCCACAACGTTCTCGCCGAGGAGCCGCAAAGCGATGCGGCTGTAGAGGCTGAAATAGAAGCCGAGTTCCCCATGGAGGAGTTGCGAAGATTCACGGCGATCTACGAACAGATACGGGTTAATTACGTCAGCGAACTCGACGACAAGACCATGCTAGAAAACGCCATCAAGGGGCTGCTAAGTAATCTTGACCCTCACTCTAGCTACTTGGACGCGGATGACTTCGTTGACCTTCGTAATAGCTCCGAGGGTGGTTACGGCGGCATTGGTGTAGAGATTGTTGGAGAGGGGTCAGGTGTACGAGTGATCACCCCTATCGACGAAACCCCTGCCGCTAAGGCCGGTATTCAAGCGGGCGACCTAATTGTTCAGATTGATGAGGAAACAGTTCGCGAGCTGGGTGTTGAGGAAGCTATCGATGCCCTGAGCGGCGAACCGGGCTCAACCGTGACACTACAGATTATCCGGGAGGGCTCCGAAGGCCTAGTGGAAGTCGCCATAGAGCGAGCGCGGATTAACGTCCCGAGTGTTAGACACCAGGTGTTCCGTGACAATATTGGTTATATCCGCGTCAGCCAGTTTCAAGAGGACTCGGGGAACGAAGTCAAAGCAGCTATCAGCTCGCTCATGGAACAACCGGTAGCTGGATTCATCTTAGATCTTCGCAATAACCCGGGAGGAGTTGTTAACGCGGCAAGGGATATGGCCGATCTTTTTCTGCCGCCAAGCCTGATTGTCTATACCGAAGGTCAGATGACGGAAAACCAGCTTCGTTTAGAAGGTTCAACTCCAGATCAAATTGGCGGCCGACCGCTAATTATCCTCATCAATGAAGGTTCTGCCTCAGCGTCTGAGATTGTTGCTGGTGCTTTACAGGATTATAATCGTGCACTATTGGTGGGTACTCGCAGTTTCGGAAAGGGCTCAATGCAAACCGTGGTACCGATAAGTGATACCACCGCGGTTAAACTCACTACCGCACTCTTCTTCACCCCTAATGGACGATCTATTCAAGCTTATGGAATTCTGCCGGACGTTGTGGTTGAGCGCGCTCGCGTTGAGGCCGTTCAACCGCGCAACCTCTGGCCATCAGAGGCCGACCTTAGCGGCCATTTGGCAAACGGCGAGGGACAGGAAGACTACGGCGAGAGAGAGCGACTAAATGACTCGACTACGGAAACAGCCACCGCGCTGTTTAAACGCGACAACCAACTGTTTAGCGCGTTAAATATTATGCAGGGGATGATTATTAACTCAGAAGTAAGCGACTCGTTGGAGACTAATTGATAAGAGGCTCTTCGAGCTGGGGCACTCGCTCCCACTAACAGTTACTTCTTGCCACCCTGAACACGGTGGCTTGGCGGATCCAGCAGCAGACGGCGATTATCAGTAAGTACCGCACGCAGCCCATGCGGTTCAAAAAAGTTTTAGGATGTGACGCGCATCACGCTTTCAGGCGAGCCGACTGGTTAAAATGCGCGTAACAGAGACATCCATCACGCATGAAGTGTGATTTTAAGATAGAGGGATTTAACATGTCTAAATTGGTAGCCGTTCCTAGCCGCTTCTACACGCAGGATAACTTTTGGTTCTTCCGCACTCGCGAGCACGTAAACATCGGACCGTTCGATACCTTCGAAGCTGCTTGCGAAGGCCTTGACGAGTACCTGAATTTCGCTGCGACCAGTCCCAACCAATTCACAAAGTGGTTTGGCCCTGGCCGAGCAGCTTAACGCTTTTTCACAACAGCTTAATATCGTTGCGGTCATCCATTGCTGAAATGACCGTGGCGATGTCTTGCTCTTCAATTTCCACACCAACTGCTTCATAGCCTTCAGTTAACGCAGAACTCAAGCGTTGGACTGATTGAAATGACTTCTGCACGCCAATGAAGGAGCCTTCCCACGTTGCCAAGCCGATGATCAAGGCGGCGATGGGAATAAAGAAACCCCAACCTACTGTAGACAAAAAAGCGTTGGGCAGAATGACATAGAGCGTGGCGCTAAGCAGCAGACCAATCGCTAAACCTGCCATTCCGTACCTAAACCAGTAGCTGTGTAAGAAACCATTCAGGGATGCTTGCGTCCGATCGGGTGTTCGGTAGAGTTCTATCTGATGGTCGTTAAAGCCTAACGCGCGTAGTTTGCGGTCAGCCCATAGAATTGAGTCATCACTTTGAGAAACAAAATATAATTGAGTCATAATGTCCACCTCCGAGCTAAGAGGATGGTACAAATTTAGAGAAATGTTATAGCTACATGCCGCTATGAAGATTAATGATCCAAACGCTCAAAGCGGACGTAGGTCCGCTCGTTAAAGCTATGAGAGGTATGCAGAAACCGGTATCAAATGCTGCTGAAGGCTATTACAGCCGAACTTCGATGCCCGCGTCGGCTAATGCTCTTTTCGCCTCTTCAATTCGATAGTCACCAAAGTGGAAGATACTTGCGGCAAGTACCGCATCGGAACCGCCCTCAAGAACGCCATCCACTAGATGCTGGAGATTACCAACACCGCCCGAGGCAATCGTCGGCACGTTCACTCGTGAGTTGATGGCCTTCATCAGCGGCAAATCAAAGCCGTCTCGGGTACCATCTCTGTCCATACTGGTAACTAATAATTCACCGGCACCGCGCTCAGCCATATGTTCTGCCCACCACAGCGCATCAATACCGGTGGATTTACGACCGCCATGGGTAAAGATCTCCCACTTTAGCTGGCCATCTGAGCTGGGTACGCGCTTTGCGTCAATTGCTACAACGATACACTGGGCACCATATTTTGCCGACGCGTTATCTACCAAATCAGGTGTTTTAATAGCTGCGGAATTGATGCTTACCTTATCGGCTCCGCTGTTGAGCAAACGGCGAATATCATCAACCGTTCGAACTCCACCACCTACAGTTAACGGAATGAATACTTCGCCCGCAATAGTTTCCACAGTTTTATAGGTGGTATCGCGCGCCTCATGGGTAGCCGTGATATCCAAAAAGGTGATTTCATCGGCACCCTCTTGGTTATAGCGCCTCGCGATCTCAACGGGACAGCCCGCATCACGGATGCCAACGAAGTTAACGCCCTTTACCACCCGGCCGTTTTCTACATCCAAGCAGGGAATAATTCGTTTAGCCAGTGCCATTATTTAAACTCATCACAGAGCTGCTGAGCAGCACCGAGATTCAACTTATCTTCGTAAATTGCTCGCCCCGAGATAGCCCCCACAATGCCGCTGTGTTTGCGATTCAAGATAGCCTGAATATCGTCAATATGACTAACACCGCCCGAGGCTATAACGGGAATACCCACATCGGCCATTGCAGCCGTCTGTTCGATATTGACACCTTGCATCATTCCATCTCTGGCAATATCTGTGTAGACGATTGAGTCCACGCCATCATCACGGAATCTTTTAGCTAGATCAGTTGCCTTAACGTCTGAAGTCTTCGCCCAGCCGTCAGTTGCCACCCAGCCGTCCTTCGCATCCAAGCCAACTATAATGTGGCCGGCAAATTCTTTACAGGCTTGAGTGACGAAATCTGGATCTACCACGGCTTGAGTACCGATGATGGCGTAGCTAACACCGGCCTTTAAATAGGCCTCAATCGTTTTTAAGTCGCGAATACCGCCGCCAATCTGAATAGGTAACTTCGGGTAAGCATTAGCGATGGACGTGATAGCATCATGGTTTACCGGCTTACCTTCAAAGGCGCCATTTAAGTCCACCAAGTGCAGTCTGCGACAACCCTCATCTACCCAACGTGAAGCCGTAGCCAACGGGTCATCTGAAAACACCGTGGCATCTTCCATTCGCCCCTGAAGCAGACGAACACAGGCGCCGTCCTTCAGATCAATTGCTGGGATTACTAACACTTAAACACTCCAATTTACAAAATTACTTAATAGTTTGAGGCCATCTGAACCACTTTTTTCAGGATGGAACTGAGCGGCAAAAACATTATCCGTAGCCACCGCCACATCGCAAACCTCGCCATATTCGGTCTGCCCAACCACTAAGCTTTGATCCTGCGCATGAACAAAATAACTATGGACGAAGTAGAACCTAGCTAGGTCATCAATACCGTTCCACAGCGGGTGCGGCTTCTGCTTTACCTGATTCCAACCCATGTGTGGAACCTTTAGTCCCGCGTCAACCACTGAGGGGTAGCGGTTGAAGAAGTTAACCGAGCCATCTAGGAGTCCTAGACAATCAACGCCACCGCTCTCATCTGAGTGATTGAATAGCGCTTGCATCCCCACGCAGATAGCTAGAATGGGTTTACTCTTCCATTCAGAGCCGAGTATTTCGTCTACGCCGTGATGTTTAATGGCCGCCATACAGTCGCCAATTGCCCCCACACCAGGGAAGACAATCCGATCCGCCGAACTAATTAACGCACTATCGTGAGTTACTATGACTTCATCATTCGGAGCAACCGCGCTCAAGGCCTTCGCCGCAGAGTGTAAGTTGCCCATTCCATAGTCAATGACTGCAATTCGTTGCATAGCTATTTACAAAGCACCTTTGGTAGAAGGAAGTTGACCTGCCTGACGTGCATCGGCGGTCAGAGCCATTCTCAAGGCTTTACCAAAGGCTTTAAAGATACTTTCAACTTGGTGATGGGCGTTTTGCCCTTTGAGATTATCAATGTGCAGCGTTACGTTAGCGTGGTTCACGAAGCCCTGAAAGAACTCCCAAACTAATTGTGTATCAAAGCGGCCAATGGCACCTCGGGTGAATTCGGCATTCAAAAACAATCCTGGACGCCCGGAAAAATCGATAACAACCCGCGACAAAGCTTCATCGAGTGGCACATAGCTGTGACCAAAACGAGTAATACCCACTTTATCCCCAACCGCTTCTGCTAGCGCTTGGCCAATGGTAATACCGGTGTCTTCAACCGAGTGGTGATCATCAATATAGGTATCGCCTACCGTCTTTACTCGCAGGTCAAACAAACCGTGGCGAGCTATCTGATCTAGCATGTGGTCTAAGAAAGGCACACCGGTGTCTAAATCTGCTTGGCCAGTCCCATCAATATTGAGTTCAACTTCAATCTGAGTTTCTTTCGTATTACGCGTGACTGTTGCGCTGCGCTGCATGAGTTATCTCTCCCCTGTCGACTGAGCAATTATAACCGATGCATCAGCTTGAAGTAGTCGAATGTATTGTAATTAGTATGACTCAATTGTATGTACAATCGAGTAACTTTTTGGCCCGAGCTTTGTTCGTCCTAAACTCGGAAAAAGATCACCTTAATAAAAAAGTTTTTAGCGTTTTTTGTTGCCTCTGTTAGGCTCGTTCACTCAATTAATAATTCAGCGCGAAGATATGTCAACAGTAATCTCTCTGGAGCAGGCTAACAGTTTCTCCCGTTCCGTTTTATCGTGGTATGACGAGGTGGGTCGCAAAGACCTCCCGTGGCAACAAAATAAAACCGCCTATCGGGTCTGGCTCTCTGAGATCATGCTGCAGCAGACGCAGGTGAAAACTGTTATCCCCTACTACCTCAAGTTCCTAGCAGAGTTTCCCACCGTGGAAGAACTCGCTGCGGCCCCCATCGATCATGTTCTTCACCTTTGGAGTGGTCTGGGCTACTACGCTCGCGCTAGGAATCTGCACCGCTGTGCTGAATTAGTGTGTAGCCAACACCAGGGCGAATTCCCTATTGGTGTTGAAGCGCTAAGCGCGTTGCCTGGCATTGGGCGTTCTACCGCAGGTGCCATTGCAAGTATTGCTCAAGGCCAGCATGCAGCTATTTTGGACGGCAACGTCAAACGAGTTTTATGCCGGGTATTCGCGGTTGAAGGACACCCGAGTATTAGAGCAACGGAAAAGCTACTTTGGTCACTTGCCGAAGCAACCACACCAAAGACTCGCTGCGACGATTATACCCAGGCCATTATGGACTTAGGCGCAACCACCTGTTCGCGCTCGAAGCCGGACTGCGATACCTGCCCCGTTAAAGACCATTGCCTTGCTCGCCAGCAGCTCAGGCAAACTGACTATCCGAATAAAAAACTTAAGAAGCAATCACCCACACGGGAAACCTACCCGGTGCTCTTCCAACGTCAGGATGGCGCTATTTGGCTAGAAAAGCGCCCACCAACTGGAATATGGGGAGGGCTTCATTGCTTCCCGGAAATCAGCCATCCCGATGAGCTTGAATCCCATCCCTTTGCCAGCTCAGCGAAGCTCCACGCAACCGAGCTTGACGGTATCGAGCACATTTTCAGTCATTTTAAGTTGCTCATGAAGCCACTGCTAGTGAGTATCCATGAGCCCCAGCAAGTAGCTGAAAGTAGCGGGGTTTGGTATGATCCAGCTTTTCCTGCACAAGTAGGTATCGCTCGCCCTGTTGAGCGAATTCTCAGCACGCTGTTAGCGGAGGCTCCGATAAGCAAATGAGTAGACTAATACACTGCCAAAAATTACAACGTGAACTGCCCGGATTAGTCAGACCGCCAATGCCCGGCGCACTGGGTCAAGAGCTTTACGAAACGATCTCTCAGGAAGCATGGGACGGCTGGCTTCAGCATCAGACCCGATTGATCAATGAGAAGCGTCTCAACCTAATGGATAAAGAACATCGCGGCTACCTCACAGAGCAACTTAAAGCCTATATGCGCGGTGACAATTACGATCAGGCCGATGGCTATATTCCTGAAGAAAATTAAAGCAGGACGGACTGAAGCGTCAGCAATGCGCCTTAATATAGAGAATTTTTCAGCTGTCTATTTCCTGAACAATATTTAAGCATTACGGCCGCTATTGACTAGACAACCTTAAAATCAAGGCCTACAGACTGCTAACAGATTGAATTAAATGAATTTTTTGAAAAAATAGGTTGACGATAAAGGCTAAAATTCGTTTAATACGCCCCGTTGTTAATGATTGCCCAGATAGCTCAGTCGGTAGAGCAGCGGATTGAAAATCCGCGTGTCGGTGGTTCGATTCCGCCTCTGGGCACCACTTTCTATATTCGTTTCTTTTCCTAGTATTAGCGTCGAATTTACAACCCTGTTACACCTTGCCCAGATAGCTCAGTCGGTAGAGCAGCGGATTGAAAATCCGCGTGTCGGTGGTTCGATTCCGCCTCTGGGCACCACCTTTAAAAACCTCGTCTATGACGAGGTTTTTTTTCGCCTAACGACTAGCCACTAGCCACTAGCGAGCCTCCGATATAATCATCCTTGCGGATCTAGGCGGTAACGTTAGCACCAACACACTACCCCGCCTTTCTAAAGCGACATCAGTAAATGCATTGCGATAATTCAACGCCTCAATAGCTAACGGCAACTCAACACGCTTTGGCTCGTTAGCGAGGTTAAACACGGCATAGCTATCTTGCATCGTTCCAGGAATCCAACGTCGATAGCCCCAAGTTCGTGCTTCGTCGTCAACCAACACATGTTCAACTTCGCCTCGCCTTAGCTCAGCTCGCTGATTACGTAGCCCTGAAAGCTGCTGGTAGTAACTGTGTAATGATTCATCGAAGCGAACTTCGTCGTGGGGTCGAGCAGCGCCGAACGGATGACTAACCTCGGTATCAAATTCAAATTCTGGCCAGATTAGCGGCTTTCGAGTATGCGGGTCGTCTGCGCCCCACATTCCCATCTCGTCGCCCGCCCAGATCTGCGGGGCACCGATATAACTAAACTGATGCGTAATTAGCAGTCGAACGTCATTAAAGGCATCCCTATTAGGTCGCTCAATCCGATAGTCCCTATCGGGCGCCGGAGACGCGTCTAGCTTATAAAGATTATCGTTATAAAGTGAGGTGGAGAGCCTAGGTGAATCATGACTGGCGCTCATATTCATAAAGCTCATCACCTGCGCAGGTGAAAGCCCCTCTTTGATCTCCTCCAAGCCATTAACCGCCGATGAGATAGCAAGCTCATCCGGAGCACTCGCTATTAAGTGGCGAGCAATTCGATACCAGCGATAGTTCATATGCGCATCAAACATATCACCCTCTAAATAGGGTGCTGGGTCTAATAGCTCGTGAGGGAATTTCTCCCACCAAACTTCACCAATCAAATAGGCTTCCGGATTGATGCTTCGAACATGGGTCCTAAACTCCCTCCAGAAACCCAGTGGTAGCTCCGCTGCCACATCTAAGCGAAATCCATCCACACCATCGCTTGGATCGCCATCACCGTTAGGGTCAAGCCAACGGCTGGCCACGGCAAAGATGTGCTCCTTTGCTTGCTCACTATAGATATTCCCTTCAAAGGCGAAGGTACGGTCACTGTGATCGGCGTATTCAGTTTCACGAATTTCCGGCAGCGAATGAACTCCTATCCAACCTCGATATTCAAATTCCGACTCATCCGTGTTTGGATCATCGAACTGTTTAACCCAGTACCAATCTGCGAACTCAGAGCTTGCCTGCCTCTGCAGAACGTCCTGCCATGCCCAGAAGTTGATTCCCGTATGATTCCAAGAAAAGTCCATAATGACGCGGATATCTCGCTGATGAAACTCATCCACTAACTGTACGAAATCTCTATCGGCGTTGGTCCATATCCAATTGTCACTGTCTACTGGATCCTCCTGTTGCATCATCGTCACGTCTGCAGCCGGGTTCGGGCCGAAGTTGCGGTCAATATGATGCCAGCTGGCAGCATCGTATTTATGCAGCGATGGCGCATCATTAAGGGGGTTAAAATAGATGGCGTTAACGCCAAGAGATTGGATGTAATCTAGCTTTTGGCGGACACCCTCCAGATCACCGCCATAACGTCGCCACGCAGACTTTTGATTAAAACTGGTGATTTCATTTCCATAGAAATCCTGACCTAGGTCACTGCCGGTGGCGTAATCGTCTAGCTGATACCAATCCTGTGTCCAGGGCGTTATATGCCAATCTAGCGGAGCAGTGCCTGGATAGGAGCCCTGAATATCCTCAAGGCGAGGATCATTTTCAGGATCTCCATTATAGAAACGCTCGACAAATATTTGGTACCAAATCGCGTCTAGCGCCCATTCAGGAGGGGCGGCGAAGTCTTGCTGCGGTGCTGGGGTTTCAGGGTTTTTAGCGGCTTCAACCGACAGAACAACATCTTCAGGCTGGTCAGGTTGAGAACTATCGCATGCGCTAAGCATACCAAGTAAAGAAACACCGGCTATTAATAATCGCACTATTCGCCTCTCCATAAGCGGTTAATCGCTCTCGAGTGTAGCAAAGGCAATGCGTGTTGCTATCCCCCTTCTCTGGGGGGATAGCATACCAAGAAGTCTATATTGAAAGGCGCTGAAAGCTTGCTACAACGGCACTAGGCACTAGGCTCTAGGCTCTAGGCTCTAGCAAAGCTGAATGACGTGACTCTGTCAGTCAACCAGTCCGAATTCGGCACCCAGAATTTCAATGATCTCGGCTCGAGGATTTTTAGAGAGGTCCAACTTTCGACCGATAATCCGTTCTACCGTACTCACGTAAGTATTGGAAACATCCAGCAAAAACTCCGCTGGAAGCTCATTCTCGGCAGCCAGCTTCTCGCGCTCATCCATTCGCTCTTTATTCAAAAGAATATCCGCATCAGGAAAGTGATTGAGCAGGCGCTGTCGGAAACCTTCCTTTGAATTTTCAATGATCTTCCCGTTAGCGTGAGCCTGAGCATCCCACATCCGCGATGAATCAGGAGTACCCACTTCATCCATGTAGATCAGCTCTTGCTCACCTGTGCTGTTCGTCACATAGCCAAATTCAAACTTGGTATCGACGAATATCTGACCCGCATCTGCGAGGGCGCTTTCAATCAATGTAAAGCCATCACTCAAGAAACCTTCATAGGTACTGATGTCTTCAACAGACAGGAAATTAAACGCCCCATAATTCGCCACTATGTCAGCCCGACTAATATTTACATCGTCCGCTTCAGGGACACCAGGAATTCCCTTTAGAACACCCTTTGTGGAAGGTGTGATGAGCAGTTCAGGAAGCTTCTGATCTTTCTCTAAACCTTCAGGGAGTTCAATACCGCAAAAGTTGCGCTCGCCATTACTGTACGCTCGCCACATTGAGCCGGTAATGTAGTTTCTTGCAATGGCTTCAATTTTAACTGGGGTCGCTTTTCGCACAATCCAAACCAAAGGATGAGGAACCTCCAGGATATGACTATTCGCCAAGCCATCTGCCTTAAACATCTCAAACCAATGGTGCGAGATAGCGTTTAGTGCGGCGCCCTTACCAGGCACTCCGGCTAGCCCACCCTCGCCCTGCCAAATACAATCGAAAGCCGAGAGCCTATCGCTAATTACCATGATAGCTAATGGCGTATCGGCTGGCACATCATAGCCCCGCTCCCTAATCAGGCGAGCACTATCTGCTTCCGTTAACCAGTAAACTGAGCGAACCTTACCCGAGTGAACTGGGGCATCAGTACGAATGGGTAAGTCATCATTGACGGCCAGAACCTGCTGGGCGATGGTCATGCGAAATCCTCAAAAAAACATCCTTAATGTGGGCAGGATAACTGAGCACGCTGGGGTAGCAAGTGTATCGTTACTTTTGCCATAAACCGAGGGACTAGTTAGGCCCTAGAAATCTAGACACTAGAGCTTCAGCTATTGCCGCTATTAATCACAGGCGGGATGTGTGAGTCACTAAACTAAAGCTATTTCGTTACAAACATCAAACTATAGCCGAGGACGGCTATTATTCAGCGCTGCTGAGAGAGTTACGTTTGACCTAGAAGCGGTTCGACAAAAAAGGGCGACTCGATTGGAGCCGCCCTTGTCTAATAGTGAATATTCTTCGAAGCTTAGTTTCCTGGGACTGAACTAACCCCTTGTCCCGGTTTACCATCAACTTGATACAAGCTTAAGTTATAATCACCAGTTCGTAGCGCTCCGTTACCCGTCTCGTCGAGCGGAAAGAGCTGTGGATTACCGGCAGCATCATAGCCAAAACTCAGTAGATTTGGCGCACTAACTTCAAGACGATAAATCCCATCAGTTGGAAGCTCCGCATCAATCAGCAGAGCATCAAAACCTTCGAAGTTTTGGAAGTTCTCAGCAACTAGCTCGCTTGAACCGTCTCCGAGCTCACGATAGAGTGAAACTGCTCCGATAACGGGTTCACCAACGGGAACATCAAAGCCGTTAAATTCTGCACTCACAAACGATCCGCCCTTCCCTCGGAAACGATAGCTATCAACTTCGCCAGACTGACTAATTTGGCCGCGAATAAGCGCTTCACGTATATCTAGCTTACCCTCTGCATTTTCACCCTCAATTAAGGTGTTAGGCGCGACAACTTTGCGAAGCTGAACTAATTTATTGCCACCAGTTACCGATGCCTCAGCGACTAAACGAGGTCTCTCGCCCGCCGCAAGTTTAATTACTGAACGCTCTGAGAAGAAACGATCTCGTAATGTGCTATCTGATAGACCGATACCAACACTGGCTCCTGACGCCATCATATGTAGCTGCGCCTCATCACCTTCAGCTAGGCCTTCGAAAACGGGGAAGAAGTCAAAGCGAGATGGAACTCCCGTAGTAGGTATGCCTGTACCGGGCGACCCAAAGGAATCATGATGACGGAGTCCAAGGTTGTGGCCTAATTCATGAGCCGCTGTATTCGAAGCTTGGTTAACGGTGGCCGTTGATAGAGCAGCAGCAACGTCACCGTTCTCAACGGGAATACCCGACAGTGAGGTTAGGAAACTACCGGAAGGGTCTAGCTGTGCGAATACCGACCAAAGGTTAGCATCGACAAACGCAGAGTCGTTGCGAACCTGGTTGCCGATATCAATTCCCTGAGCTCGGCCAAATAGAATTCCACCTGTGAAATCAATACAGATTTGGTCTTCGCATTCGAAGTTAAGGATCGAAAACTCTCCTTCCTCAGGCGCTGACTGGGTGAAACTAATATCGAAGCCTGCATAATCCGCTTCTAGACGGCGTTGAATCTCGTCACGTTCGTCGGCGGAAAATTCATAACTTGGAAATTGTGCCAACTGACCGCCAAAGATAACTGCCCAGAAGAACGGCGAGCTGTTTTCGAAGTCAAGGTAAACAACCTGCGTATCATTATTGCCGTTACCTATGGAGAGCCCCTGGCCATTCGAAGCCGAACCGCCATTATTGCCGGTGCTGTTTAAACTCTTTCTTGCCTGAGCTTGGGCGCTATCCAACACCAACTGAAGTTGATCAGCGGTGAGATTACGTCTGTCAAAACAACCAGCCCCGCCGCAATCATCAGTTATTAGCTTAAGCTGCGAGAAGTCGAGATTATCCTGGGCAACCGCGAATGGTGATATCGCCAATGCCAGAAGGCTTGGCGTCAAAATATCCTTAATTTTCATGTATAGATCCTTTCAAAATACAGACAATGGAATACTAGGTTCCTGACAACTTACAAGCTGTTCGAATGAGCCCAATAGAAGTACCACTGTTAAGCAGTAGCCTATTGATTACGCAAGTAAATGATTTATAGATCAATGAAAATAGGATGCTGCCGCTAAATTTGGTTATTTTATGCACAGAATCCGAATGCAAATCTGAAAGGAGAATAGGACGTTTCAAGATGACTAGGGCTTGAACTACTTGTTCGTAGTCCAAGCCGTATATTTTTTATTCGGCAGACCAATCCGCACCACGGATAGATAGCCAGCCGCGAAGTTTCAATTGGGCAATTTCATCGCTATCGGCAGCCGGAATGATGAGTCGAGACCGAACCGAATCAGGCGGATAGATACCCTCATTGGTTTGTACCTCGAGATCTACAAACTCTTCAGCAGCCCTAACCGCCGAAGGATAGGCAATCTCATTCACAATGGTGGCATTCACCTCTGCATCCAACAGGTAGTTAATAAATTCATGGGCGCGCTCTGGGTTAGGCGCGTTGGCGGGTATTCCAACCATATCAATCCAGAGGATACTGCCCTCGTCTGGGATGATGTACTCGTAGTTATCAGCATTATCAACCTCTTCAAACGCCGCAATAACATCTCCGTTCCACGCTACGGTCACACAGGTTTCTCCAGACGTGAGCCCTTCTTCGAAGTCCTCCATTGAAAACTGTACGTAGTTAGCGGCACGCTTAATAAGGTTTATCCCTGCCTGAATATCTTCAGTGGAATTCGCATTAGGAGATTTACCCAGCGCTAACATAGCTAGGGGAAGCATCTCATCGTAAGAGTCAAAAAAGTTGACCCCACAACGTTGAAGCTTGCGGAGGTTCATCGGATCAAACAGCTGCGCCCAGCTGCTAAACTTAAACGCAGGCCCCATTACCTCGGCTACCTTAGCCTTGTCTACGGCGATACCAGTGGTACCCCATAAATAGGGCAGACCAAAGCGATTACCCGGATCAATATCCGTTTGCATGCGAGCCAAGAAGCCTCGATCCAAGTTCGTGTAATAGTGAGGAATATTACGCTTCTTGAGCGGCATATAGAGCCCATCGCGAAGCTGCGAGACAAAAAAGTTATCGGACGGGAATACCACATCCCAAGCATCTGAACCCGTACGCAGCTCTCTATCTAAGCGCTCGTTTGACTCATACTCCTCGTAAATCACAGTAACACCGGTTTGCGCTTCAAATTGAGCGATGGTGTCTTCGGCAACGTAGTCAGACCAATTGTATACTCGAAGAGTTTCCGCCAGCGTAAGCGACGGCACGAGAGCTAGGAAGGCGATACCTCCTAGTTTTACTTTGAAGCGCATAAAATTACCTATTACAGCAAACAACAGAATTTATTATTCTAGGGATTCTAACTGTTAATGTGATCACAAATCCACCACTTAACGCACAGAATACTTGATTTTTTTCGTTGCAAAAAAAAAGGCGCTCAAAGAGCGCCAACACACTGGGACGTGTCAAACTTACTTCGTTGTGAACTCGGGGTATGCCTCCATACCACATTCTGCAATGTCCACACCGCTAAACTCTTCCTCTTCCGTTACACGGATTCCGAAAATTACTTTGATGAGCATCCAAACCACAAGACTTGCACCGAATACCCAAGCGAAGATGGTTAATGCACCTACGATCTGTCCAACGAAGGTCGCTCCGTCGTTAGTGATCGGTACTAGCAACAGACCAAGTAGACCTACCGTTCCGTGAACCGAAATAGCACCTACAGGATCATCAATCTTCAACTTTTCCAATCCTAAGATTGAAAGTACAACTAGTACGCCACCTGCAGCACCAAATAGTGTTGCTTGAAGTGCGGTTGGAGTTGAAGGCTCTGCTGTAATGGCAACCAATCCAGCTAGCGCGCCATTCAATGCCATGGTTAAGTCAGCCTTGCCGAATAGTACTCGAGCTAGAACCAACGCCGCTCCCAAGCCACCCGCTGCTGCTGCGTTGGTGTTCAAAAATACCATCGCTACGCTGTGTGCGCTTGAAGCATCACCCAGTTTAAGTACTGAGCCACCGTTGAATCCGAACCAACCCATCCACAGGATGAAGGTACCCAAAGTCGCTAACGGAAGGTTCGCACCCGGGATAGCGTTTACTTGGCCGTTCGAACCATATTTGCCCTTACGAGCACCTAGAAGTAGTACACCTGCCAGTGCAGCTGCTGCACCGGCCATGTGAACGATACCCGAGCCAGCAAAGTCAGAGAAACCGAAGTCATCACCAAGGCTGAATAGCCCAAATACGTCCTGACCACCCCAAGTCCAGCTGCCTTCAAGCGGGTAAATGACACCCGTCATAACTACAGTGAAGGCTAGGAAAGCCCAAAGTTTCATGCGCTCAGCTACGGCACCAGAAACAATACTCATCGCCGTAGCAACAAATACTACCTGGAAAAAGAAATCCGAAGCGGCCGAGTAAACCGACGATCCGGCAAAACCTTCTTCAGCTGAAGCGGCAAGAACTTCCTCTTGGCTAAACGCTTCGATTCCAGATAGGAAGAAGCCACCATCGTACATAATGGCGTAACCGCAGATAAGGTACATAGTGCAAGAAATAGCAAATAGCGCCACGTTCTTAGTTAGGATCTCAGTGGTGTTCTTTGAGCGAACTAGACCAGCTTCTAACATAGCGAAGCCAGCTGCCATCCACATTACTAATGCACCACACACTAGAAAATAAAAGGTATCCAATGCATATTGGATTTCATAGATCTCGTTCATTACGAGCCTCCAATGGTTCGTTGTTAAATTAGGTTAAACTGCTTCGTTGCCGGTCTCACCGGTACGAATGCGGATAACTTCTTCTAGTTCGCTGACAAAAATCTTGCCATCGCCGATCTTGCCCGTAGCTGCTGCTTGAACCACTGCTTCGGTGGTTGTATCCACCAATTCATTAGGCACCGCAATCTCAATTTTCACCTTCGGTAAAAAATCAACAACATACTCTGCGCCACGATATAGCTCGGTATGCCCCTTTTGACGACCGAACCCCTTAACCTCGGTCACCGTAATGCCGTTAACACCAATTTCAGACAAGCTTTCTCGGACATCGTCCAGCTTGAAGGGTTTAATAATTGCAGTAACTAACTTCATAGTTTTCTCCCTCTCTGCGGGTACCTAAGCACCCGCTTGTTTCGCGCTTTTATTAGTTGCCAATAGGAAGGCTGTAGCCCACTAGGAACTGAACGTCGTCAGAATAGTTGGTCACGATACTGTCACCGTAACTACCATCAGTAGTCACAATTTTCGAAACCGTGAAAGACAGCTCATCAGTCATTGCATAGCTCAGATCAAGGTGAACATAGCTACCATCGTCCATACCGTCATCCCATGCGTCATAACCTACCAACGCGGAAAATGCCCCAAACTCCCCAGAGAAAGTAAGGTAATCCCAATCGATATCGTCGTAGTCCGAACCAATCGTATGCATGTAACCTACATAGAAGTTACCGAAGCCAACGCCCGCAGTTAAGTCCACGTAATCGCCGAAGTCAGTATCTTCGTACTTGTAGAGAATGGCACCCACATCAATGGAGACATTCTCAGATACCGCAAAGTTATAGTTCGGTACAAGATTCAACTCATAGCTAGTGGACGCTAAGCTGCTAATCCACACAGAGGTAGAAAAACCTCCGGCGGTGTAATCAGCCTGTCCCCAGAACTGAGGTGAATCAAGATCTAGACCACGAAGTAAATAGGCAGTTGATAAACCTGCTGAGCCGCTAAATGCACTTTCCTCGGCTTGAGTATTTACTGATACAGAACCTAATAGTGCTGCTGTTAATGCTACGACTGACGCTTTTTTTGAAAACATGTTTACTCTCCCTGAAGATGTTTTTTCATTCGATCGACTCTTTGTTCGATCTTTACCCTATGCGATTTAGTCTTTCCTCTGAGCTACTTTGGCTCATTTGAGCGCACTTCCCTGTCCACTCAATGATTACAAAGCAGAATCCGTGCCAACTTGCTCCACACCAATGTTTTAGTAGCCTACAGTCGATTTAGCCACCAACTTAGACTATTTATTTCAAACCATATTGATGGTTTTCGGGCACCAATTTGGAAAGGCTGCACCACAATGAACAGCTCGCCATGCAAGCGGCGGTGCCTAATTTCGAATGAAACTACGCCTTAGCTGAGCTGCCAATGAGCCATAGATTTGCTAAAGTGGCTGTAACTAGGAGAGCCACTATGCAAAAGCCCAACTTCACAGCTATTACTAACCAACTAAGGGAAGTCTTTAATAGCAGCGCTATTGAAGATACTGAAGCCCACGTTAAGTCGCTTCTTCAGTCTCAACTGCGGAAAATGGACGTGGTGAGCAGGGAGGAGTTCGACGCTCAAAGCGCCGTACTTCTGCGCACTCGCGAACGCTTACAACAGCTAGAGCGCCAATTCGAAGCCCTCGAGAAGCGCTAGACTTATATTATCTAAAGGCCGGAGGGGCCAAATTGATAATCAGTATCTGTTATGCCAATTACCAAGGAAGGTGCGATGGCCGTAGCAACAATCTTCACTCGCGCGATGCGGGGGATAACAGCCGAATCGGTGAGTGTCGAAGTTCATCTCACCAATGGCCTACCTAATTTTGTCTGGTCGGTCTCCCCGAGATGGCAGTAAAGGAATCGCGAGAGCGGGTTCGCAGCGCCTTAAAGAATAGTGGCTTTGAATTTCTCATTAAGCGGATCACCGTCAATCTAGCTCCAGCTGATCTCCCTAAGCAGGGTGGGCGTTATGACCTTGCCATTGCACTCGGGATCCTCGCTGCCAGCCAACAACTCCCCCCTCACGCTATTGGCAACCGAGAATATCTGGGAGAACTGGCTCTCGATGGGAGTTTGCGAGTGGTTCATGGAACCCTTGCCGCCGCCGTCGCTGCAAGATCAAGTGGTAGAACACTGGTTTGCCCTAGCCAGGAGCATGAGCCTGCTTCACTCTCCGCCAATGAGGTTTTTCACGCTAGCTCACTCCGATCACTCTGCGATCAGATAGCCCTTCAGCAACCGCTAACGCCCTGTCCAGAAGCCGTCAATGAATGCACTGAAGCCCAGCCAGATTTGCGTGAGGTAGTAGGACAGAGTGACGCCAAATATGCCTTAACACTGGCAGCAGCTGGCAGGCATCACCTACTCTTTCACGGCATACCAGGGGCCGGAAAGTCGATGTTAGCTAAGCGCTTAGCACCTCTGATACCTGAGTGCACGCTGGCTGAATCGCTTGAAATTCAGTCCGTTTACTCTGCGGTGGGTAAGACTCACCCCTTTGGCATTCGTCCGTTTCGGGCGCCACATCACTCTGCCTCCGCGGCTGCGTTGATTGGCGGCGGAAACCCGCCTCAACCGGGCGAAATCACCTTTGCTCATGGCGGTGTGCTCTTCCTTGATGAACTCGCCGAGTTCCCTCGTCATATTCTCGATCACCTTAGAGAACCGCTTGAGAATCGTCAGATCCAAATTTCACGCTCCGGTAGCCGAGTAAACTTCCCCGCCAACTTCCAGCTTATTGGCGCTACTAACCCCTGCCCCTGCGGGTACTTTGGCACCTCATCCTGCAGATGTTCGAAGGCACAGGTAGATCGCTACCAAGGGAGGTTGAGTGGACCACTGCTAGACAGATTCGATCTGCTGATTGAATTGAAGCCGGTTGCTATGAGCCAATGGATTAATGGTGAAGGCGGTACACCAACGTCAACGGAGGAAGTGCGCAGCAGGGTGGCGCTAGCGCGGACTCGGCAACTGAATCGACAGGGGTGCTATAATAGCGATTTGAGTTCTGCGCAACTCACTGAATATGCTCCATTAACGCTGAAGCTAAAGCAGCAACTGGCCACTATTTGTGAACAGCGGGGGTGGTCCATGCGCGCATGGGATCGAATCCACCGTCTCGCTCTAACCATTGCTGACTTTCACGAAAGCGAGAGTATTGAGTTGAAGCACTTGATGCAGGCTATTCACTTTCGCTCAGCCTCGTTCGGTCAGAATAACTAATCGCTTAGTTAATTTGTTAGCTGGCTTGTTAGTTAGCTTGTTTGTTTGTTAAGCGACCGCGCCGCCTAAAGAAAATTACAACCTGGCGACAGACAGCGGTTACGCATTGGTAATTAGCTGTTTTAACATCAATGCCAAGCTTGCTGACACGGAATTTAGATTTTCACTAAACTCGCCATGCGCTTGATCGCCGGCTGCATTGGCGACCACCTTTAAACCAGCCGCTTGGCCACCGAGTTCAAAAGCCACTTGAGCAATGGCAGCTAACTCCATTTCCTTTGCTGCAATATCTAAGCGTTGTAAATTACTAATGTCTCGCTTGCTCATATCCAGAGAACTCCCTGTTGATATGCGCGCGCTGCGAGTCGAGGCCGGAAGAAAGGGTAAAAGATCGCACAGTGGATAGCTGCCATCAGCGTAGGAGGAGAACTCCTCAAGTGGAATGCGATGATCATAAAAGGTTGCTATGCCACCTGCTGCAATCACATCGCCAACGGCTAAACTGCTACATACCGCACCGCAGGTCCCTGCAGAGACTAGACAGCTAGTTGGCGCTAGTAACAGCGCCTCTCTCGCCATCACGGCAGCGGCGACTTGCCCAATGCGATCGCAGCCATGGCGTGAACTCACCCCAGCTATGACCACTAAACAACAAGCACCTCCAGAGGTCCAATTTAGAAATCGACTTGTTGAGGGGAAGTCCACCTCAACGGTTTCGGTCTGTCCAAGCGCAAGGAAGGGTTCGGCCTCAGACTCCATGGCGAACAGGATCGCATAGGCAGGCGGCGGAGATAACTGTAACGCCAAGTAATTAGACAAGGGTAACTTCCCATAAATTCGTGTATCTGATACTCGTTTAACGAGCCCTTTGAGTTTACAATAACGTTCCCCGAAGGAGCTAGCCCATTGTCTAAACTAAATCCCCGCCAGGCCGAAGCCGTAAAATATATCGATGGCCCTCTATTGGTGCTGGCCGGCGCTGGGTCCGGCAAAACAAGTGTTATCACCCGCAAGATAGCCTACTTAATCGAGGAGTGCGGCTATCCTGGGCACGCCATTGCTGCAGTGACCTTTACCAACAAAGCAGCGCGAGAAATGAAGGAACGCGTTGGCCAACTGGTAGACAAAAAGAAGCTTCGTGGGTTAATGGTCTGTACCTTTCACACCCTCGGCCTGACCATTATTAGGCGTGAACTCAAGACCCTAGGCTATCGGCCTGGGTTTTCCATCTTTGATCAGTCAGATGCCTTAGCTCTGCTTAAGGAACTCATGATGAAAGATGGTGATATCGATATGGATCACGTAGAGATGATTCAGAATATGATATCCAATTGGAAGAACGAACTCATATCCCCTGAGAAGGCCCTTTCGATGGCTGGCTCTCAAGGGGAGCAGCAGATTGCCATCATCTATCAGAGTTATAATCGCGCCCTGAAGGCCTACAACGCCTTCGACTTCGACGACCTTATTTTACAGCCGAGCCTACTCTTCGACGAACACCCAGATATTCTTGAACGCTGGCGTGCCAAACTTCGCTACCTCCTCATAGATGAATACCAGGATACCAATGGTGCCCAATATCAACTGATTCAAACGTTGTTAGGTAACCGCGGTGGACTCACTGTCGTAGGTGATGACGACCAGTCCATCTATGCGTGGCGCGGGGCAAGACCTGAGAACATAGCCCAATTGAGTAAGGATTACCCCGGCCTACACGTGGTTAAACTGGAGCAGAACTATCGTTCCACCAGTCGCATTCTAAAGGCCGCTAACCACCTTATTGATTATAACCCTCACGACTTCAACAAGAAGCTCTGGAGCGAAATGGGTTACGGTGACCCCATCCGAGTAATCCGCACCGCTAACGAAGACGCTGAATGCGAGCGAGTAGCAACGGAGATCATGGATCAACGCTTACGCACCGGCGGGAAATATAGTGATTTCGCAGTTTTATACCGCGGCAACCATCAGTCTCGCCTCTTGGAAATGAAGCTTCAGCAGTTCCAGGTTCCCTACGTTATGTCCGGAGGAACGAGCTTTTTCTCGCGCCAAGAGGTAAAGGATGCGCTGGCGTATTTGCGCTTACTTGTGAACCCTACGGACGATAATGCGTTTCTACGTATTATCAATGTTCCACGCCGAAAAATTGGTCCCAGTACGCTAGAGAAGTTGGCGGGAATTGCCGTACAGCGGGAGCAGAGCCTGTTTAATACCTGCGGTGACGCTGAGGCCTTGAATCACAACTTTGCGCCAGAAGCAGCTAAACGACTCTTCGACTTTCACGACTGGATAAGTGGCGTGCGTCAGCGCGCCGATGACGGTGACCCTATTGCTGCAGTCAGAGCAATGATCGACGAATCAGATTATGAAAACTGGCTGCACCAAAATGCCTCGTCTCCCAATGTCGCGGAAAAGCGGATGGGCAATGTTCACTCTCTGGTAGACCAGCTTAAGCAGACCCTAGGTTGGCTTCAGGAAGACGACCCCGACGCTGACCTCGAAGCGGTGATCAACCGGCTTCTTCTTCGCGATATGCTAGAACAACAGGAGGAAGAAGATGATTCAGATCGAGTCCAGTTGCTGACTATTCACGCTTCTAAGGGTCTGGAGTATCCCAACGTCTTCTTGCTAGGCTGGGAGGAGGAAATTCTCCCGCACCGCTCCTCAATCGAGGAAGGTAATGTTGAGGAAGAGCGACGCTTAGCCTATGTGGCAATTACGAGAGCTAAGCGAAACTTAACCATCACGTTAGCGGCGAAGCGTAAACAGTTCGGCGAATGGCAAAGCTGCCAACCTTCTCGCTTCCTTGATGAGCTACCCGAAGAAGATATTGATAAACTCGGCTTTGGTACGGATACCGAAAAAGCGCAAAATAAAGAGCGCGGGAGAGAAACACTGGCCTCTCTGAGAGATTTACTTAAAAAATAGCCTAAAAAAATGGCGAGTATCACATCGATAACTCGCCATCCTAAAATCAATTTTTGTTGCCGACTTCTAGCTTAGTTTTTAGGCCAAAGCTTCTAGACCAAAAAAGCTTCTAGACTAAAAAGTCTTCTAGGCTAAATAGTCCGAAGCACGCGACCGCCAATCATCAGAAAACGCTATTGCCTTTCGAGCATTCGTATCAAATAAGACCGACGTGCTCTCAAGCGTTGCTACTAGCTCTTCCGTCTGGCTGTTATACATGCTGTACAACACCGTCATCGATTTACCACCTAGCTTCGTTAACTGAGCGGACACCGATAGCAATTCGCCACTACCAACTTCGGCTTGGTACTCAATGACGTGCTTTACATCAGCGAAACCAATTCCATTGTCTTTAACTTCAGTAGCGGTCCAGCCGAATACTTTATGCAAGAAGTGATAACTCGCGTCATCAAACATCGCCATGTAGTGGCGCGTGGTAAGATGCAGCATAGCGTCGCACATCCAAGGATGAGCGACCGCCTGAAAAACAACGTTATTAATAGCCATTAATCTTGTCCTAAAGCTGGTTCAAACGCAGCAGCCTAATCCAAAAAGGATTAGCTTGCTAGCGCCGAAGCCGTGTTAAAGGCTTTGATCTTAGCTTCTTGCTTAAGCAAACCTAGCTGCTCTCGCGCTTGGGCTGGAGTTTGGATGCTAGCACCCATAAGCTCGACAATATTACGAGCACGTTCAACCAACTGAGCATTCGTAGCCAACTGACCACGACTTAGGAATAGGTTATCTTCAAGACCAACGCGAACATTTCCGCCTAATAGAGCAGCCTGTGCGACCATTGGCATTTCCATAGCGCCCAAACCAAAGCCTGCCCAGTTAGCTTCCGCAGGCAAGTTAGCCACCATGGTTTGGAAGTTCTGAGTGCTAGCCTCTGCACCCCAACGAACACCCATACATACCTGGAATAACGGCGGAGCTTTAAGCAGGCCCTCTTCCATCATCTGCTTGGCAAACCAAACATGGCCAAGATCAAAAACCTCTAGCTCTGGTTTTACATCAAGGTTTAACAGGCGTTTCGCTCCTAGGCGAAGCATGTCTGGAGTAGAAACGTAAACGTAGTTACCTGCTGGGTAATTAAAGGAACCACAGTCTAAAGAGCAAATTTCAGGCAGTAACGTTTCGATATGAGCTTGGCGCTCAATCTGACCAACTAGGTCTGTTTCAACACCAAGATCTAACGGGTTGTCATCAGGACCAAGGTAGAGGTCACCGCCCATTCCCGTGGTGAGGTTAATTACGACATCAGTATCGGCTTCACGAATACGTTCAACCACTTCCTGGTAGAGTTCAAGCTTACGGCTTGGTGCCCCGGTCTTCGGATCACGAACATGAATATGAGCAATTGCAGCCCCAGCCTTAGCCACTTCAATCGCATCTCGAGCGATCTCCGCTGGAGTGATTGGTAAATGAGGCGTTTTCTCGGCGGTATCACCAGAACCAGTGATTGCTGCTGTAATAATAATACTTCTATTCATAATATCCCTTTGACATCTAACTTTTCGAAGCGTCCTATACGTAGATTTAATGAAGAATTTCCTGCGAAACTCAGCTAACATCTAATAACGATAGATAATTAATGGTGCAAGTCTAACGTTTTCCGGTCCAACAAACAATTTGAGTTCTACCTAATTGGATAGTGGATTCCCCAAACTGCTTTAGACAACAAGGATAAAATCCGTGAATAATATCCCCGAAAGCCCAGATAAAGAGCGCCCTCAACAACATAGCGTCAGTAATATTTTCATCATTGCAAGCGCGTTGTTAGTTGCCCTAATAGTACTTGCCGTTGCCGCGCCCTCTTGGACCGAACACGCCTTTGTCACCGCTCAGACCCAACTCGTTAATTCAGCGAGTTGGTTTTATGTCCTGGTTGTCGCATCAATCGCCATCGCACTAATTTATTTCGCTGCAAGTAGCCTAAGTGATATTCGTCTGGGTCCCGACGACTCCCGGCCAGATTACTCCTACCCAACTTGGTTCTCTATGTTGTTCTCTGCAGGTATTGGTATTGGCTTACTATTTTTTGGCGTAGCGGAACCGGTGATGCATTATTTAATGCCGCCCGAAGGCACCCCAGAAACCATCGCGGCAGCACAGCAGGCGCTAGAAATTACCTTCTTCCACTGGGGCCTACACGCTTGGGCAATATACGCACTCGTTGGTTTGGGCCTTGCCTACTTCGGTTATCGCCACAACCTACCCTTTACCTTGCGTTCCACCCTCTACCCAGTGCTGGGCGATAGAATCTATGGCCCCATCGGAGACTCCGTTGATATCTTCGCTATCATAGGTACCGTACTCGGTGTAGCGACATCACTCGGTTTCGGCGTAGCACAAATTAACGCGGGCCTTCACTACCTTTTCGGTGTGCCGAACTTGGTCAGCATTCAGGCGGGAATTATCGGAGCAGTCACTATTCTCGCTACTGCCTCAGCCTTATCAGGCCTTAATCGAGGCATCCGTATCCTGTCCCAGGTCAACATGTCACTGGCAGTGCTGCTACTGATACTCGTCTTTACCACCGGCGAAAGCGTGCAACTCATGCAGACACTGATGCAGAACATCGGTATCTACCTTTCTGGCTTAGTAGGTAAAACCTTCGATTTATACGCCTATGCCCCTAACGATTGGATTGGCGGGTGGACGCTATTCTATTGGGGTTGGTGGATCTCGTGGTCGCCATTTGTGGGCATGTTTATTGCCAGGATTTCGCGCGGCCGTACCATTCGTGAATTTATTCTAGGCGTGATTCTGGTCCCAGTCGGCTTTACGTTTACTTGGATGACTGTGTTTGGTAATAGTGCGATCAACTTGATTCGTGACCATGGGCCATCACTCTCGGAAGCCGTGCTTGAAAATAATGCCATTGCACTCTTCAAATTCCTCGAATATTACCCGATGAATGAAATCATCTCGCTCATTGCCATTGCGATGATTGTAATCTTCTTTGTGACTTCGGCTGATTCCGGTGCGCTCGTCGTCAACATGCTAGCTGCGAAGGGCAATGAGGATAATCCTGTTTGGCAGCGTATCTACTGGTCATGCTCTATTGGGCTAGTCGCGATGATCTTACTCTTCGCTGGCGGTTTGAAAAGTTTACAAACGGCGACCATTATGAGCGCACTCCCCTTCTCCTTTGTGCTATTGCTGATAGTAATTTCCTTAATGAAGTCCTTAAGCACTGAGAAACTAAAACGCAAAAGTATGATTAGCTCTATGAATACCACGCCTCATGATGTGAATATCGACTGGCGTGAGCGTATTAGTCGATTGAATACCACTAACACTTCTGAGGAAGTTCGCGTATTCATCAAGGAGGTAGGCGTCCCGGCACTGCAGGAACTTCATGATGCGTTCGATGAACAGTCTGTGGATAGTCAGGTATCTATTGAAGAAGATGCCGTGACTCTGGCTGTAAAGCTGGATGACGGCACGAACTTCGCTTATCAATTGAAACTGCGCGAAGTTGAGGACCATGAGGACGCGCTAACCGAAACCGATATGTCGACAGCTCGCTGTGAAGTGTATCTGCGCGAAGGCTTCCAACACTATGACATGATGGGTTATAGCGAACAGCAGATTATCAATGACATGCTTAACCACTGCGAAAAGCATGGTTATTTCGTCCATCTAGCTCGTAAAATTTAGGGCGTCTTCCAAGTAACTCTTGAGCCCCTATAGACTTTAGGGGCTCAACCTTGCTTAGTGCCTTTCGAGCCTTCAGTGGCTTTAGAGTTCTCAGAGTCTTTAGAGGGTTCAGAGTCTTTAGACGTCTCGGAGTCTTTAGACGTCTCGGAGTCTTTAGACGTCTCGGAGTCTTTAGACGTTTCGGAGTCTTTGGACGTTTCAGAGGCTTTAGTATGACACTAGCTATCAGCATGTCCGCAAGCCGTTAGGCCCAACAAGCGACCTCCTACTTTCAACCATCAAACTCCGCATACAAAAATGCCGCAGGATAAAACCCGCGGCATTTAACGTTTCCCTATTCGAACTAAATCGAAATTCGGAATTACTGAGAGTTCTCTAGCATATAGTCAATGGCACCGTGGATTTCATCATCCGAACAGTCCATGCACAAGCCCATCGCTGGCATCGCATTGATACCGTTGATTGCGTTGCTGTAGAGCGTCTCTAGGCCTTTGCTAGCTAGACGATTTCCCCAGTCAGCCGCATCACCCAGTTTCGGTGCGCCACTTACGCCCACTGCGTGACAAGCGCCACAGGCAGCACTGTAAACCTGCTCACCGGTACGAGGCTCAGCTGGTGCACTAGGTGCTGGCGCTGCAGCACACGGATCACCCGCGATACAAATATCTGCGGCCGGAGCAGTTCGCTCTTTGATGCTATCAGCGATATCATCAGCAACACTGGCATTAAAACCTAAGACAACAACTAAAACTGCACTTAACTTGACTAATACTTTCACTGAGAATTCCTCAAAACTATGTCACTAAAAAGTCACTAAATATGTCACTAAATATGTCACTAAAACCAATATTCAGATTCTAACGCCTTTAGCCGAAGTTCGCCACGCTAAAAACGCTATGGCGACTTCCTAAACGTTAATTAGGACGATTTTTCGTCACTAATTCCCTTCACTCGCTCACGCACAGACTGAATACCAGCAAAGAAAATTGGGATGAGTACGGTACCAATCACTAACGCAGCCAACATCCCAGAGAATACTGTAAGACCAAGTCCTCGCTGGGAGAACATACCTGCACCTGAAGCGATAACTAGCGGAATAATACCCAAGATAAAGGATATAGCTGTCATGCACACCGCTCTGAAGCGCAAGTGAGCTCCGTTGATGGCAGCATCGCGAATTGAGTCACCCTCTTGCTCGCGGCGCTCTCTGGCAAATTCCACAATCAAGATGGCATTCTTCGCAGCCATACCAATGAGCAGGACAAAGCCAACTTGCGCATAGAGGGTCATCTTACTCACTCCCAGGAATATGCCAATGGTTTTCAGCCCAAGTAATGCACCCGCAATCGCGACCGGCACCACCAAAATAATGGCGATGGGTATCGTCCAGCTCTCGTACTGAGCTACAAGGAACAAATAGATAAAGATACTTGCCAGCGCGAAAGCAACAATAGCTAAGTTACCTGCCGCCGCCTGCTGATAGCTCATCCCCGTCCATTCGGTTCGATAGCCATCGGGAAGGAATTCAGCCGACTTCTCTTTAATCATGTCCATGGCGGCACTCGATGCAGCTCCGGGAGCTAGATTCACGCGAATGGTTGCAGCTCGGAAGCTGTTGTGGCGCGTCACTACATCGGGTCCTAAGATTGGTTCGATCTCAACAAGCGACCCCAGCGGCACCATCTCACCATTATTAGTCCGCACTTCAAGTGAATTAATATCGCTAATCTCGTCTCTGAACTCAGGCTCCGCCTGCATCATCACACGATACGTTTGTCCAAAGACCGAGAAGTCGTTGACATACATTGAGCCGAGATTGGTTTGCAGAACTCCAAACACCTCCGTTAGCGCAATACCGAGGCTCTTGACCTTATCGCGATCAATATCAATAAAATATTGCGGTACGTTGGCTCGATAGGAGGTAGAAGCATTGCCAACCAATGGCGAAGCATTAAGCTCACCGAGAAGCGTCTGTAGGTTACCTGCTAGCTCCTCATAGCTCCCGCCGGTGGTATCTTGGACAACAAACTCCACACCGCCGGTTAAGCCCATACCGGGTAGAGTTGGTGGCGGGAAGAAATAGATCTCCGCTTCAGGAATTGTTTCCGCCGCCTTTTGCATTAGCGACATACCAACCATAGCCGAGAGATTTTCATAGCCTGGTCTTTCATCCCACGGAGTCAAAACCAAGAAGCCTGCACCGGCGTTACTTTGCGCGGCACCGTTAAAGATCGAGAAGCCTGTAATGGTGGTACTACTCTCAACTCGACTCTCTTGACTAATAATTTCCGTGATTGAATCCATCACGTGTTCGCTTCGAGAAATTGAGGCTGAATCGGGCAGCTGGACGTTCATCATCAGAACACCCTTATCCTCATAGGGCACAAAATCACTAGGAAGCGTCTTCGCCAACCAACCTGCGCCAAACAGGATTAGGACGAAGAAGATCACCACGGTTTTTCCGCGACCTAGAAAGTGCTTCACCGAATTCACATAGCCATTGGTAACTCGATCAAAAATTTCATTAAACTTCGCGTACCAACGTGCATCGTTCTGCTGTTTTCGAAGCAATAATCCCGCTAGGGCGGGCGATAGCGTTAGGGCGTTAATGGAGGAGATGACCACCGCCACACAAATAGTAACCGCGAACTGATTGTACATAACACCGGTAATACCGGGCAGCATGGCAGTAGGAACAAAGACAGCAAGTAGAACCAGAGTTGTGGCAACTACGGGGCCCGAGACCTCTTCCATTGTTTTAGTGACGGCCTCCTTGGGAGACATCTTGCCTTCGCGCAAATGTCGATCCGTGTTCTCGACCACCAAGATCGCATCATCCACAACAATACCAATGGCTAGAATCAAGCCGAATAGGGTCACGGTATTGATACTCATATCGATAGCAAACATTACCGCTAAAGTACCAATCAAACTTACGGGTACCGCAACTGCTGGAATAATGGTTGAGCGCAAATCACCCATGAACATGAAGGTAATCAGAATGACTAAAGCAACCGCCTGCATTAATGAAATGATCACCTGCTGAATAGAAACCTCAACATAGCGAGTTGTATCGTAGCCAATGGAATATTCCATTCCTTGAGGAAAATCCTTGCTAATATCGTCCATAAGGGACTTAACATTATCGGCAGTCTCAAGGGCGTTCGCGCCCGGCAGCAGATAAATCATAATGACCGCACTCGGCTCACCGTCCTTCTCGGCGGTTATCGAGTAGCTAAGGCCACCCAATTCAACGCGAGCGACATCCCTCAAACGCAGCATCGAACGGTCTTCATCAACGCGCAGAACGATGTTCCCGAACTCTTCTTCGTCAGCTAACCGCCCCTGCACTCTGAGTGTGTATTCGGTAACCAGTTCACCTTCGAAGGGTGGTGCCCCAATTTTACCGGCAGGTGCTTGCACATTTTGTTCTCGAAGTGCATTGGCAATATCATCACGTGATATTCCATAAGCTGCCATTTTGAAAGGGTCTAACCAAATACGCATCGAGTAATCGGAACCACCAAAGGTATCGGCACTCGATACTCCGTATACTCGTTTGATGGCGTTTTGAATATTGATTTTGGTGTAGTTGGCAATGAAGAGGTCGCTAAGACTTCCGTCCGGAGAAAAAAGGTTAATGGTGAAGAGAATATCGGGAGACTTCTTGTTAACCGTGATCCCTTGAGTTCTGACGTCCTGCGGTAACATCGGCTCCGCAGAGGATACTCGGTTCTGCACTAGAACCTGAGCCATATCAACATCAGTCCCTACATCAAACACTACGCTCAGTGCGTAGGAGCCGTCGTTACCACTTTGGGAGGTCATGTAAGTCATGCCCTCTACCCCGTTCACCTTATCCTCGATGATTTGGGCAACGCTCTCTTCCATGACCTCTGCCGATGCACCGGGCCACGAAGCATTGACACTCACCTGAGGGGGAGCCACTTCAGGAAATTCAGCAACAGGCAATACGCGCAAGGCAATTAGACCCGCCAAGCTAATTACGATGGCTATCACCATCGCAAATTTAGGACGGTTAATGAAGGTTTTAGATATCATCGTTTTACTCCTGCCCAGCTATCTTGGCAGAAACGGTTTGACCAGCACGTACGCGCTGAATGCCGTTGATAATCACTAGATCGCCCTCGTCGAGACCTTCTTGAATTACCACATTTTCAGCCAGTCGCTGCCCGGTGACAATATTGACTCGCGTCACCATATCGTCTTCGCGAACGGCTAAAACATAGGTACCACGTTGATCAACCTGCACGGCAGCTTGTGGAACGACCAAAGCCGACTGCGACTCTTTTAGTGTTAGTCGCGCCGTCACAAACTGACCGGGGCGGAGGATATCATCTGGGTTAGGTACGGTAGCTCTTACCTCGACAGTCGCAGTGCTCTCGTTAACACGATTGGCAATGTAGTCAATGTAACCCACTTCACTAAACACATCCCCGTCATTAAAGACTAATTCGACATCTGCAACTTCCGATAACGAGACGTCTGGCAAACCATTTCGCGCAGCGCGATACCAGGCGGCTTCACTAATCTGGAAGATGACGTCCATCATATTTCCGCCAATAAGTGTCGCCAGCGGGCCACTCTCTGGGCCAACCACTTCGCCAACATTAAAGTTCGAACGGCCCATACGTCCGGTGGTTGCCGCCTTAATACTTGCGTGATCTAAATCAACTTGAGCTCGTTGGAGGTTGGCCTCGGCACTCCGTAGCTGAGCTGCGGCACTGTTTACATCTGACTCAATCTGATCGAACTCTGACTGTGAGATATAACCATCATCAATCAACGCGAGCGCACGATTTAAGGTCTTCTGATTATTGTCCAAGGTAGACTTTGCGCGAATACGATCAGCATCAGCCGCCGCGACATTCGCCGCATAACTTGAAGGGTCTATATCAAATAGCGAGTCTCCAGCATTAACGACCCTACCCTCTTCGAAGTGGATGGCCTGCAGTTCACCCGATACCAGAGCTGTAATCTGTACCTCATTACGTGACTCTAGGCGAGCATTGAAGCTACCAATGGGACGATATTCGATCATTTTGGCTTCTTGGACAAACACCTGAGGCACTGGCATATCAACGTCTTCTGGGCCGCCGCAGCCAGAGAGAAAACCAAACATAATTGCCAAGGAAACTGGGGTGGAATATCTCATTCAAAGCTCCAAATGATTAGATCAAAGGTTAAGTTCAATTAGCTACTAACTATAGAGGGTAGTCCTAGTTTCTGAAAGCATAAAGCAATTAGGGCTAAGGCTCTAACAATTTAGCTAGCAATAGTTGACCTGAAGACTACTACAGCAGCAATTACTCGACCAAGTCGGAGGTAAAATCTGCTCTACGCTCCCTCAGGACGAAACTGTCCTCTATGCCCCTTCAGCAGTCAAATATATTCTGATCGCCTTCGGAGTTAAATAAGCTGCTAGTCGGGTAGATAATCAGGTTGATTGTCAGGTAAAGCGCGCTGAAACGCCTCGAGTGTGGCGCAATGATGATCAATTTCAGCTAATCGAGGAAACTCAGCTTCAACATTGATCCCAAATCGCCGAGCATTATATAGCTGTGGAACCAAGCAAACGTCCGCCAACGAAGCAATCTTACCCACACTAAACTGTTCGCCCATCAACTGAGCGTCAAATGCACTCAGCCCGTCGCGGATCCAGTGCTGTGACCACTCAAGGCGCTGAGCGTCGGTGACACCAATCTCCGACGACAGGTATTTGAGGACTCTTAAATTCTGCAGGGGTTGAGTGTCGCAGCCAAGAATAGCCGCCAACGAGCGAATCTTGGCCCGCTGCTCAGGCCCGCCCAGAACGAGCAAGCGCTCGGGGAATTTCTCATCAAGCCAAGCCATAATTGCGAAGCTCTGAGTTAGCAGACCGTCAGAAGTTTCCAACGCAGGAAGCAGACGCTGCGGATTGACCGACTTGTACTCGTCTAGCAACTGATCGCCCTGTTTCAAGTTAACAGGGACCTGACTATATCGAACGCCCTTCAAATTCAGTGCAATCCGAACCCGATAACTAGCGGACGATCTGTAATAACTGTACAACTTCATGTAGGGATACCCTAAAACTCAATCCTAATGACAGCAACTTCAGCGCCACCACCTAATGATTTGCATACGACTGCTTGTGATTATGCGATCATTTTAATTTTACTAATGGCCTATTCACCAAACCGTAACTCTTTTTCTAACATAGGAGCATAGATCAAACAACCATTGATAGCGCACAGACTCTAGGTTTTCGATCTTCACATCCTCATGGGCACCGAATCACTGTCCGTACCTTCTTAATTACGGAGCAACAAATTCCTTTAGCTAGTCAACTCACTGAAGTAGAGAATCAATTCATACATTAAGGCGAGCCTATCCCACTTCGAGAACGGTAACTATTAACGCATATTTTTTGGTTACAAGTGAAACTAATAACGCAATACTTAGAAAAAAACAGTTACACTAAGGCAGCTTAAATTTTGGAGAGAGACACGTCATGTTCGAACAGCTAGCAAACTTCCCCGCGGACCCAATCCTCAAATTAATGGGCGAATATCAAGCGGATTCTCGCGCCCACAAGATTGATTTGGGGGTGGGAGTTTATAAGAACGAACAGGGCGAGACTCCTGTCCTCAAGGCGGTCAAAATTGCCGAAGCCAGACTACTTGAGTCAGAATCAACCAAATCCTACGTTGGGCCGGCAGGTAACCCCGAGTTCAACCAACTATTGAGCGCTGAGCTCCTTGGTCAAGATCATCCTGCGCTCACTGCTTCACGCGTCAAGGCAATTCAAACACCAGGTGGTTGTGGCGCCCTCAAAGCGCTAGCCGATCTAATTGCCCGGACAAAACCTGGTGCAACGGTATACGTCAGTAACCCTACTTGGGCCAATCATGAGGCAATTTTTTCAGGTTCTGGTTTAACAGTTGAATATTACGGCTACTACGACAAGACCAATAGCCAACTCACCTTCGACGCGATGATGACGGACCTCCAACAGGCTAAAGCGGGAGATCTAGTCTTAGTTCACGGATGCTGTCACAACCCTTGTGGCGCTGACCTATCGTTAGAGCAGTGGCAGATGTTTGCCGACCTAGCAAACAAGAATGGTTTTACGCCGTTTATTGATGTGGCCTATCAGGGCTTCGGCGTTGACCTTGAAACGGATGCAGCTGGCCTCCGTCTTGTTACCGAGCAATGCGCTGAAGTACTCATCGCTGCAAGCTGCTCCAAAAACTTTGGCTTATATCGCGAACGCACCGGCCTGGCGATGCTCATTACTCAGGATGAAGCGGCTACCACCAAAGCACTTAGTCAGCTATTGGCGGCAACTCGAGCAAATTACTCTATGCCACCGTCTCATGGGGCTTCAATTGTTGCCGAGATCCTTAGCTCCGAGCTAAAGGCACTTTGGATTGATGAGCTCGCCGAAATGCATGGACGGATTTCAGGTCTGCGTAAGGCATTAAATGAAGCCTTGAAGGCTCGCGGCGCCAATAATTTCGATTTCATCGAAGAGCAAAAGGGAATGTTCAGCTTTTTGGGTCTAAGCGAAGCGCAGGTTGAGAAACTGAAGACCGACTACGCGATTTACATGGTTGGTTCATCGCGAGTCAATATCGCGGGGATTAGCTCGTCGAATCTAGAGTATCTAGCCGACAGCATTGTAGCCGTTCTTTAAGAAAGTTCGCTCTCAACGATAGCCGAATAGTCGTCGTCGAGAGCGCTCGCTTCGCCAACGAAGCAACGCGACGCGCAGGCCTAAAGTAAATTTCCCCGCAGCTGGGTGGCTTTGCTCTCCCATTGAGAGCAAATACATCTGGTCTTGATACCACTGGATTAATTTGGAGCTCGCGCTAGCAGTATGACCCTGACCAGTCGGCCAAGCTGACGGCCATTGGAATTGCGGGTTCGCTAACATTTTCTCTGGCAAGTCTGGCATCAGCGCACATTGATGATCAAAGGCAATTAGGTCGAATTGATCAGCATCCGGTACTTTCGCATCCTGCTGACTGAATAAAGTCTCGCCTGAACCTATAATGGCGGTTTGGGCAAATCGCTCCGCCAACAACTCAAGTGACCATTCGCCAATAAGCTGCAGAGAATCTACCTGTTGATCCAGAAGACGGATAAACTGCTTCGTTGATTCGCGGTCGCTATCATCGCTCGCTAAAGCCGTAACGTCGAGTGTTAGATTCACTAAAAACGTAGGCTGAACCGTTTTGCGGATTTCGGTCAAAATAGCAACAACAAGGGATGCGCGCCTACCGCCATCGCCGCCCCACATATCACTGCGTTGATTCAGAGTTCCATCCAGTGAGTCGCCTAGGAAGTGACCGCTATGGGCGGCGATTTGAATCCCGGCAAAGCCAGCTAACTCAGCTCGCTGGCTGGCTTGAACAAACTCTTGAATGACTGCCATCATCCTATCCGAGCTCAAGTCATTAATACTAGGATCTGACGGAGCACAATGATAACCAAGCTGCAGCCAGCACTGACTATTATTATTCTGTCCTGCTTTGGCAAGGCGCCGATAGGCGACCATATCGCTCTCAGCATCCAGAACTAGGTCCCCATTAGGGATTGTTTCACTACGATTAATCCATGCGGTACTGCTAACTATGATCGCCGAACCGCCGAGTGACCAACGGCCGTAGAGTTCATCTAGCTGCTGGCTTGGATCATTCAACGCGGTAGCCAGTCCCTCTTGGCAGGCGCCCTTAACGAAACGATTCTTGATTTCGCTTGTCCCCGCAAGCTTGAGAGGACTGAATAACGATGCTGTAGCGAGTGACATTCGAGCTCTTCCTGAACTTAATAACTAATGGTGTAACTAGGTCTAGTTGAATTAGCTTAGTCGTGCTGATGTCCGCCCACACCGTGAGCATGACCATGTGCTAGTTCGTCTGCGGTAGCTTCACGGACATCCATAACCTCTAGATCAAAGGTCAAGGTCTTTCCAGCAAACGGATGGTTGGCATCAACATCTACGTTCTTCAACCCTACCTTAAGTACGACCATTTCACTAACACCGTTGGCGGTATTTACAGCCACGGTATCGCCAACCTTAGGTTTCTTTTTCTTTGCCCCTTGGATGTGCTTTAGCGGTACCCGAAGAGTTTGCCCCTCAACACGCTCACCATACGCATCTTCTGGCGCTAATTCCGCGGTAATCTTTGCGCCTTTCTCCTGCCCTTCAAGCATCTTCTCGATACCATCGAACATACCGTTGTGACCGTGAAGATAAAGTATTGGGTCAGTCTCTCTAGACGTTTCCAATTGTGCTCCAGCTTCGCTAGCTGTGTAGTGAAAGCTAACCACAGAATCCTTGGCAATTTTCATAGTACATCCTCAAAAATAGATAATTAACAGGCATTATGATGTGGCATACAGGTTTGAGCAACTTTCTAACAACTACTTGTGGCTTTCATTAACCATTTCATCAAAAAAGGCGACTCTCTGAGTCGCCTTTACTATGTTTCTTGAGCTATGTACTTAGAAGGTGAAGTTAACTCCAAGAGAAAAGACATTGGCGTGATCCTGTCCATAGGTGAACCAATCGAAACTTGGCCCTGAGATAGGGTTAAAGCCTACCGAGTAATCATAGGGCGAGTAGACAAACTGACCATGAGGTTGCGGCGCAAACGGATTGGTAGGGTCAAACTCGCCATCCAATTTTGTATAGGTGTACTCTAGGTTAATGCTCACGTTTGACTGGACATCCCAGCGTAAGCCAGCAGTGGTACTGGCGCTGGCTGCAGCCCCCTCGGAGTAGTCCTTGGCAAACAACGCATAGGGCGTCAATGTCCCAATATGGTAACCAGCACCCACATAACCAACTCGTCCTTTCCCTTCACCAAAGTCACTCTTGGTCTTACTAGCGCCCCACTCACTCCATAATTCCCACGCACCAACGGTGTAAATTACCCCTAAATTCAAGAGTTGAAATTCGAACTCGCTTGAAATCGTAGTGGGCATACCAGTAATCTGACCGAGCTCGTAAATGCCGCCGCCCGTATAAGTGGTTTCGTTGATGAGCTGGGTATCAAGGTAACTGATTTGAGTAGTCAGCGAGTCATCTTCAATTCGAATGGAAAAGCCTCGAAGATAATCAATTTTTATCTCCCAAAACTCATGTAGGCGATCCAATTCATTCGTCTGCTCAAAACCATAGAAGGGGATAAAGGTACCTGTCCACAGTTCACCTAGCTCAAATCGGTAGCTTGCGGAGACCCCTTCAAAGTAATTTACTCCCGCTGAAGCGTTGTAAACTTCCGAAGGTAATCGTAGCCACGGGTAGCTTTGACCCACAAAATAGTAGTCAGAGGCCAGCTGTAGCGGAATTCGGAGTCGTCCTGCCCGTAATTCAAGATTATCGGTGGCCTCCCAACCTAGGTAGGCCCACTCAAAACTCGGATCACTAAAGCTGTCCTCTGGGCGCTTAACTATTTGCACTGACGCTTTGAATGAATCCAGGAAGCGCGCATCGAGCTGTAAGCCGAGTATTGTGTCACAGTCATAGCAGACATCATCGACGATATTTCGATTTAGATAATAGGGCGTAGGGTTATCCGATTGTGTGACACCAAAGGTACCAAAACCCGACAACCTTAAGTGATCGTCAATCAGTTCAACTGCTTGGGCTTGCGATGCCAGTAACATCAGAGCAATGCTAGGAAATATCTTATTCATCACTCACCCTCCCCTAAATTAAAAATCACGTTTGCTCCTTCGGGAATTTCGCTTGCAAGTGTGTAGGCCAGTCCATTGGGGTTTTCCTGCAACCAAGCTGCAATAGCGTCTGCACTATCATCTTCTGTCACGTCAGGCGGAACCGCCCTACCGGAAAACGCCAAACTCGCCCACTTACTGTTTACCTGCGCAATAGTTTGGCCTGTGAGCGTTTCGTAAAAGCGGATTCTCAGAGGGTTGTCTGCATCAAGATCAAGAAGTTTTATTCGACCAACATCCTTGACCGATTTAGACCTTCCGGTAAACAGCATTCGCGCCTTCCCTTCAGAAAGCTGTGGCATCGTCTCATTCATCGAGATAATGACAATCTGTTCAGTAGAAGCTTTGAGTGAGGTGACACAGAACAACGTCAGCAACGCAAGCAATGTAAGTGCAAGTCTCATTTCAGTTGATGGACTCTTTTAATTGTAAGTAAACCCAGTATAGCTAGATTTTGAGAGAGTCAAGCTAGAAGTGACCTGACAACTATTGGCGCACCAATGGTCAAAATGACTCGCCCTCTTGAGTATCCAGTCTGCCTGAAGAATTAGCAGACTCTTGACGCAATATTGTCAACCATCAATCTTAATTTTGCGTTGTCGCCAATTGAATCCATTAACCTGAAAAAAATCGTCTAGAGTCTTGTTATACGAACGTAAAAAACAAAGTGAGCTTGCACTCAAAATGAATAGATTCTACTCCCTACCATTTCGCTGGCAGTTAACATTAGTTGCTGGCGTTCCCATGATCGCGCTACTGTTTTTTATCACAACTTCAGTGATGCAGAATCTAACACGCTCTCAAGAGGTAAAAGATCTAGCTACCACCTATGAATCCTATTCGGTAATTGGTGAGCGCATATCAAGATTAGAAGCGCTCGGGATCGAGGCTATTGCTGGTTCTCAGGACAATCTAATTGAGCTGGCAAACCAATTGATGATCAATGAAGAGCTTGTTACAGAATTCACCGCTACCGGTAGGACACCAGAGATCCAACAGGAATTTAACTTTTGGTTCGAGGATCTCAACAACATTGCTTCGTTTGTTATTGCTCAAGAGTTTAGTAACGAAGAAATTGTTGAGCTCGTGCGAGCTGAAATTGAAAACGGCGATGCCCTAGTGGAATACTTAGTGATAAATATCTCTGACGATCAGCTTCGACAGGGAGCCAATGCCTTTTCCGAACTCTTTGACATTGGCGCTCGAGGAGCGTTGGAGACACTACTCATCGTAGCCTATTCTCAGTGGCCAAGCAGTGAGTTAAGCGAGGCACTCGCGCGGAATAATGTGCAACAATCACTCTCCTTCCAGCGATATCTATCCCGTTACGCCAGCGAAGAAGATATTAGCGCCCTCTTAGAGGTTACTCAGACGCCGGAATTTAGTCGTGCGAGGGAACTCCGTAATCTAGCGGTCAACGCTGATGGAGCACAGATTAGCATTTCGGCTGAAGATATAGCTCAACTGCGGACCCGCGATACGCTGATTGAAAATTTGGTCAAAGTAACTGAGGCCGGAATTATTGACGATGCCAAATTACGTTCGCGCGAGATTCTCACCGAGACGTATTTGGGTTTAACCTTGATGTCCCTTGTCGGTTTGATGACCGTTTCTCTAGGTTTTCTTATTACACGAAGAACGCTTCGGGCGATCACTACGGTGGGTGAATGTTTAGACCACGTAGAAACTAAGCGGGATTTCTCCCGTCGCGTTAATGTGCCGGGTAACGATGAACTTGCTGCACTCGGCAAGCAAGTGAATACTCTGATTGAGGCTCGTGAACACAGTGAACAGGTTATTTTTGAAGAGCGCGATAGAGCATTAAAAGCTAAAGAGGAGGCGGAAAAAGCTAACTTTGCAAAAAGCATCTTCTTGGCAAACATGTCTCACGAAATTCGTACGCCGCTGAATGGAATTATCGGCATGAGTGATATCCTGCGCCGTTCAAATCTGAGTACCGCCCAGGCAGAGCACCTAAGCACCATTCTTACTTCGTCAAAGCATTTGTTAAATCTCATTAACGATGTGCTCGACATCTCTAAGATCGAATCCGAGTCACTTACTATTGTTCCGGTTGAATCGGAGATTTGGCAGCTCTTCACCGATATCACTGCCATTGTAATTCCAAAGTCACAGCAGAATCATAACCAGTTCGAGTTTCAGGCACCCGACGATCTTCCGTCAACACTAATCCTGGATGATCACCGGCTAAAGCAAATCCTACTTAACTTGCTTGGAAACGCGGTGAAATTCACCAAGAACGGTACTGTTTCTTTAATCATTGAATACCCCTTTGACGAGCAAGAGAAGCAGCAGTGGCTGCACTGCCATATCAAAGACACGGGGATTGGTATCAGTGATGAGGCTGCTGAAAAGATCTTTGAGCCCTTTAAACAGGCCGATGACTCGATTACCCGTGATTTCCAAGGGACGGGTCTAGGTTTGGCAATATCGCGCCAGTTAACTCGTTTGATGGGCGGTGATATTAGCTTGAAGAGCGAGGCTGGGAAGGGTTCCACCTTTACGGTCTCCGTACCCATCTCAGGTAGTTCAGACACCTTTGATAGCTCTGTGTTGAATGACATCCCAATTTTCTGGTTGGCTGGAGATAACCCGTCGGCACGACTAACTTGGCAAAGCCTCAACCATTTCTGCCCTAGACTGAAGAAGTTAGGTAATGACGACATCCCTGAAAATGCCATCATCGCAGTTCAACCAGAAGACCCTGATCACCTAGGTACGTTGCTTGATACAGTGGCTGAGAGGCACCTCGCTGATAGAGCAATTCTCTTTAAGGACTCATCGCTAGAGATCGATGATCAAGTGGTTGATGAGTCAAAAATCGGTTCAATTTATAAACTACCAGTTCGTGGTAAAACTCTCGCGCAACATTTAATTAAATTTAGCAACAAGAGTGTTGAAGCCACTGATGTTGGCATTCGCGGTGACGGAGTAAAAGTCCTCGTAGTAGAAGATAATCCCGTCAACCAGATGGTTGCTCAGTTAGGGCTTGAGGAGCATGGCTTTGAGGTTGTACTCGCAGATGACGGCCAAGAGGGGATTAATGAGTGGGTCAAAGCAAACACCGATGAGTCCCCCTTCGATATTGTTCTAATGGACTGTATGATGCCAATTATGGATGGGTTCCAATCTACTCAGGGTATTAGGGCTCAAGAGAAGGCATTGGGCCGTGTGCCAACTCCAATTGTAGCGCTCACTGCTAGTGTTTTGGATGATGATGTGAGCGCTTGTTTTGACGCCGGTATGGATGCCATTGTGCACAAGCCCTACGAGATTGAAGTATTGATTAAGAAGATTCTAACTACTATCTCCTAGTATCGATTATTGAGACGCTGTGCAATAAGTTTCCGAGAGTTGATTCATAACTGCATTATGTAGCTCAGCGCACTACTGCCGCAAATCAGCTCTCGCCCAATAAGGCTCAGGAGATGATCATTTCAACCATTTATGAATGGTTGCCGTGAGCTTCATGATATCGATAGGTTTCGCTACGTGATCATTCATACCTGCTTGAAGACATTTCTCTCTATCGCCTTTCATCGCATTGGCTGTCAGGGCAACTATGGGAATATCTTGAAAACACGACCCCCCAGCTCCTGAACGAATATTCCTAGTGGCTTCATAGCCATCCATCTCGGGCATCATACAGTCCATTAAAATTAGGCTGAATTCTCGACCAGTGAAACCTTTCAATACGTCCAAAGCTTCGATGCCATTTTCGGCAAGAGTGACTTCAGCACCCTGCTCTTCAAGGAGCGCCTTCGCAATTTCCTGATTAATTAGATTATCTTCCACAACGAGAAGCTTTACTCCATCGAGGCGAGCCAAAGGCTGTACTCGAAAGCTAGCGGTGAACTGACTGCCTTCGCCCAGTAGGCTTTTGACCGTGATATCGCCACCTAACAATCGAGCTAGTTTTCTCGAGATGGCGAGACCTAGGCCGGTGCCACCATACTCACGAGTTGTATTCGAGTCGAGTTGATGAAATACCTCAAATAAGCCCAACTGATCTGCTTCACTCATCCCAATCCCTGTGTCGATTACACTTACTCCTAGCACTAGTTCGTCATCAAGCTCCTCTACAGCTAGACAAACCGTGACGCTGCCTCGATGAGTAAACTTAACTGCGTTCGCAACCAGGTTATCAATCACCTGCTGAATTCGATCCGGGTCAGCTAATATTGCCAGGTCGCCGGGTGCTTTTAACTCCACGTTCAACCGTAAATTTTTCTCTATAGCCGGGTCACTAAAACGCTCTTGGATCCTAGTTACTATTGACTGTACTAAGATGACCTTCTGTTCAAGTTCTAATTCTCCCGAATCAATGGAAGAAAAATCGAGTAAATCATTAATAACAATCAATAACTCACCGCCGCTTTGCTTTGCTTGATCGACCAATTTACTTTGATCGGCCGATAGCGACGTTCTCCCCAATAGATCTAAGCGCCCCATCACTCCGTTCATAGGTGTTCGTAGTTCGTGGGAAATATTTGCCAAAAATTGCTGTTTAGAAAGATTGCTGTTTTCGGCATTAATCTGCGCCTCACGAATCAAACGTATCCGATCCGAAAGCGCCGCGGCAAACAACAGCATTTGCGCAAGGAAGCCAATCAAGGAAACGGTGTAGGATGCTTCCGTCAAACTTGGATAGAAGGTAATAAGCACCACCTGCCCAGCAACAAAGACGCCAAAAATTACCCAGGCAACCGCAAAGTAGCGAGCGAATGCTAAGCCTCGCTGTACAGCCCTAACCGCGGCCCAAATACTCAGAATATAGAAGACTAAGCTAACTAGCGGAATCACTCTAGCGAAGGCGAAGTCGCTGAAAATGCTCCATATTCCGATGGCCACAACCAGGAGAGTATGACCAATTAAGATTTTCCGCCAATTGGGAGCGACCTCTTCTAAGCGCAGGAATTTTATTGAGAAATTGGCCGATATAACTACCGTCAACACCGCATAGAGAGACTGATGCCCAGCACTAAATATTGGATGGTTCGGCCAGACATACTGAAAACCAAAACCCGATGAAGCCAAGAAGAACAATATTACTGAGGCAATAAGCGCGCTATACCAAACATAGCTGACGTCTCGCGTGCCGAAGAATAGGACCAGATGGAAAATCATCAGTCCGAGCAAAATACCAAACGCGACAAGGAGAAAACTCGACCGTTCCTGACTCTCCGTGACGAACTGCGCTAGCTGCATGACCTCAGGCGTGAAAGATCGCATCATTCGCGCCTGCTGTTTATAGTGAAGTATCATCACATTAGCTGCTGATTGCTGAGGACTATAGCGAATAACCGCATTGCGATAGCTAACCGGCCTACTCGCAAAACCTTGATAACTATCTATGATCCAATGGTTAATCAAGCTCCCATCGGCCAAATGATAAGCTTTAACCCTACCGGGAAAGGATTGATGTAGATTTAACACCCAGGCTGGGGCGTCCACCTGACTCAGATTTTCATCATCCAAGCGTTCAATGTTTGGCAGGGTAACTCGCATCCAGACTGGCCACTGAAGGTCATTGGGGCCCGCTTCTGAAAGGGGTCGCCAATGCTGTTCTTGAAGCCCATTTAATTCAGAAACATCAATACTTTGTGAATAGAATTCGACCTGAATGATTTGGCTGGCAATTGATTGCAAAGGAGCTAGCGCAAGAAGAATTACGCAGCAGTAAAGAGCTCTAATTATTTGCCTTAGCTGCATCTTAGTTTCAAACTCGAAGTGAATATAAGGCACGCATACTCCTAGACTGTTTAGGCGCGAGATGATGCTCTCTCGATGAAGTCAGTAATTTTGTTATTGTTAACTCGGCCTATGATGACAAAATTTGACGAATCTCGTCGCAAGCCTCGGTCATCGCCGCATCATAGCTCTCAATACCACTTATTATGTCGTTGGCACGTTGATCTTTTGCTTGCTGATCTAACACCACTGCTAATTCCTTTACCTTCATGGCCCCGACATTCTCTGACACACCCTTAACGGAGTGGATAATTCTAGCAACTGCATCGAAGTCTCCATTTACATCACTCGCGGTGAAGCTGTAACTTCCTGTTTCAACCGAGTCGATGAATTTCTGGAGGATCTTTTTGTAGATAACCTCGTGCCCGCCTAACAACGATATCGCATGCTCTTGATCAATAACCGACATTAAAACTGCGCCCCATTTGAATTAATATTAATCGAATTATAGACCTCAATATTAGCTTTGCGTTGTAATCGATCAAAAATATTGCCTAGTCAATATATACAAGCTATGGGTGGTGGTTCTAAAAATTTCAAACCACCCCCTATACAACAACAGATATAATTGCTATTAGCCTCCATATCCCTCATCTGGAAGACTATCGGAGCCTGATGAAGTATCTGTGCCCCCAAGGCCCTCATCAGTTGATCCATCGGCTAACGGATCGACACTGTTATCTGCTTGATAGTTTGTCCAGTCGCCGCTGTCGCTGTTACCGTCATACTCAACCAGAGCTTCCTGCGATCCTCCTGCTCCATCAGAGAATGCATAGCTACTATCAATCTCAACCACAATATCGGTATGGCCATTTGCTATCGCCGTATCATTCTCATCGAAGCCCGTCACACTGATACTCGCTTGACCCTCAAAGGAATCGCCAAGGTCTATCTGAATAGCTTGATCTAGATTACCGGCAATAGTGACGGTACCATCTATATTCTCAATACCATTTAGCACTGTTGCGCCTTCAGGAAGGTTACTCAGTGTGATGGAGGCGAGATCTGGATTGGAAGACAAACCGTCTGGAATACTGATAGCCAGCAAGTCACCCGGTGCAGCGGTTAGATCAACACTGTCGTCTACCGTTGCCTCAACAGTGACATTAAGTTGACCTGTCGCGGTAGTTAAGCCATCCGAAACGTCATAGGTGACATTGGCCACACCAATGAAATCAGTATCAGGAATCACCGAGTAAGTGCCGTCGCCGTTGTCCGTCACGATCGCATTGGTCGCTTGGAAGTTAGCAACACTGAGCGTATCTCCGTCTACATCGGCTGCATTTCCGATCAGCTCCTCAAGCGTTAGCGTTAATACCGCATTTGTTTCGCTATGGATATCCACCGGTGCCGTGACAACAGGAGCATCATTGACTGCATTAAGCTGAATAACCGCCTGAGCTTCGGTGGTGTCACTACCATCCGTTACTGAGTAAGTTAATTCAACCAGTCCGTTAGCATCAGCCTCGGCGAAATAGCTAAAGGTTCCGTCACCATTATCGATCACTGTACCGCCACCACTGGCTACTGACACCAGACTAACACTCAGAGTATCACCCTCTATATCAGTTGCACTCGCTGCAGCTAGTAGCTCTGCTGTCGATAACATCAACGAACCATCTTCGTCGGCTACGAAGCTCGCAGCAGTCGACGACTCAACTTGAGGCGCATCGTTGATAGAAATGACATCTAAGGTCGCAGTAGTTGAACTAATTAAGCCCTCATCATCTATCACCTGAACCTCAATGTTTAACTCACCATTGAAGTTTTCGTTAGGAGTGAAGGTATAAAGACCGTCATTGTTGTTGATATCAAGAACACCGTCGTTGCCGGTATAGAACAGCGCATGAACCTCTACCGAGCCATCCACATCCGCGCTATTTGCGAGCAACTGAGCATCGCTAATCGTAATAGAGCCATCCTCGTCGACCGTATAACTCGTGGCACCAGCTATGGGTGCATCGTTGATCTCGGTTACGCTAACATCAATAGCCGCGGCAGTGACGGCCGAGCCATCACTCACGCCAAAGCTAAGCGATACATCGCCATTGAAGTTCTCATTCGGCGCGAAGGTATGTGTACCATCACCGTTATTAGTAAGAACGCCGTCCGTACCAATGTAACTTACATTATCGATACTAAGCGCATCACCCTCGATGTCTGACGCATTTGCTAAGAGTGCCGCATCAGTTATCGTTAGACTGCCATCCTCGTTAACGCTGTAGGCGGCGTCACTCACAACCGCAACGTCATTCACTGGATTAACAGTGAGATCCACCGCGGTCGCGACTGTCTCGGCGCCATCGGTGACGTCAAAGCTAAGGGCGATATCACCGTTGTAGTCCGCATCGGGTACCACGGTGAAGGTGCCGTCACCGTTGTCGGTAACCGTCGCATTCGCGCCTGCGCTGAGGTTAGCCGCGCTGAGCGCGTCACCATCCACATCACTGGTGTTGGCTAGCAGCTGATCCTGACTGAAGGTGATGCTGCCATCTT
>JBEDTZ010000024.1:0-146194 GCA_040119265.1 Pseudomonadales bacterium
TTTGCCTGGCGGCTATAGAGAAATGGAACCACCTGATCCCATCCCGAACTCAGAAGTGAAACGTTTCATCGCCGATGGTAGTGTGGGGTTTCCCCATGTGAGAGTAGGTCACCGCCAGGCACTTAATTAAAAAGAAACCCCAATCCGCTTAGCGGGTTGGGGTTTTCTTTTTTGTATGTGGCAAACCTTGAGTGGTAAGCTCAGAAGAATAACGAATGAGCGATAATAATTGATCAGAATTGCCGACTAGCGAATTCGGCGGCTTCGGGTAATAATGGTTTTACAACTAAAGGGTGAATATGACTAAGACATCTCATTACTCGGTACTGCTTTCGGAATCGGTCGCTGCGCTTGCGATCAAACCTGACGGTGTTTATGTGGACGGCACTTTCGGCCGTGGCGGACATTCGCGTAAGATTCTTGATAATCTTGGGCCTAACGGTAGGTTAATTGCTTTCGATAAAGATCCTCAGGCGATCGAATATGCCGCGACACACTTTGTTGATGAGCGTTTTTACATTCATCACGGTTCGTTTACTGAGATGTCTAGCGTGATAGCCCAGTTAGGTTTGCCAGGAGTCGACGGAATTTTGTTGGATCTTGGTGTGTCGTCGCCACAGCTAGATCAAGCAGAACGCGGCTTCAGTTTCATGAAAGACGGCCCGCTAGATATGCGGATGGATACGTCACGCGGACAGTCTGCAGCAGATTGGATAGCGGTTGCAGAGCATGGTGAAATGGCCTCGGTATTTAGGCGTTATGGCGAAGAGAAGTTCTCGGGAACAATCGCATCCGGAATTCTGCGAGCGCGCGAGAAGGAAGTAATCTCTACTACGGCGCAGCTGGCTAAGGTTATTGAAGACTCAACCCCTAAGAAGGATCGAAATAAGCATCCCGCTACCCGCGTTTTTCAAGCAATCAGAATTTTTGTAAATAATGAACTCGGTGATGTCGAAGATGTCTTAGAGCAGTCGGTGGATCTTTTGAGCTTCGGTGGGCGGTTGGTTGTTATTTCTTTCCACTCTCTGGAGGATAGAATCGCAAAGCACTTTATCCGTGATAAGTCGAAGGGCAAAAAAATTCCTAAAGGTGTGCCTGTAATGGGTGATGCTGAATTAGGGCCCCTGGCGATTGAATCGAAGGCTATCAAAGCGTCTGCAGCAGAAATATCCGAAAATGCTCGCAGCAGAAGCGCGGTCATGAGAATAGCATCCAAGAGGGTGGAATGAAGTCATACATACTAGTATTTGGTTTGTTAATTGCCATCATCCTTTCGAGTGTAAAGGTTGTTGCCGGTAGTTATAGTTCGCGCCAAATGTTTAGTCAGCTCCATGAACTAGAGCAACACTACCGTGCGTTAATTGTTGAACGCGGGCGATTGCTTATTGAACGCTCTAGCTTAACGACGCCTGCGAAGATTGAGGCGAAGGCTCGCGACGAACTGCAGATGCGTGTGCCGACCGTAGATGAAGTTAGGGTAATCAATCCGTGAAGAGTAAGCGAAAGTCGGTAAAACGCGCTTCTAACTCTGCCGAGCAGCGGTTGTATAGTGGTCGTTTTGGCTTTGTGGTGTTAGTGCTGTTGCTCCTCCCGTTAGCATTGATAGGGCGGCTAGGTGTTTTGCAGGTTGTGCCCGAGGGTGACCAAGGGTTCGAATTTTTACAGGATCAAGGCGATGCTCGTAGTATACGAGAGGTCGCTATTCCTGCCCATCGCGGGATGATTACTGATCGTAACGGCGAGCCCTTAGCTATTTCGACGCCCATGACGACCGTTATCGCGAATCCCCGTCTACTACTTCCAAATGATGGCGAGTCTGCGGAAGAAGTAGCTCTGGTAGAACAGTTGGCCGTCGCCCTGGAGCTCGACCCCCAAGAATTACTTCGTCGTCTCAAGTCGGTTAGTAATCGTCAGTTCTTTTATCTTAAACGACGTATGCCCCCTAACGAGGGCGAGCGTGTACTTGCGCTCAATATTCGGGGTGTTAGTGCAATTACCGAATATCAGCGCTATTACCCAGCCGGTGAGGTGGCTGCTCATATTGTTGGCTTTACTGGTGCCGATGATCGCGGTCAGGAAGGTATAGAGTTACTTCGCGACAATGAGTTAACTGGAACTAATGGCAGTCGGAGAGTTGCTCGTGATCTACTCGGTAACGTTATCCGCGACCTAGGTGTGGTGAGTTCTCCTGAGATGGGCCAAGACATCCAGCTAAGTATCGATATGCGTCTTCAATATATCGCCTATCGTGAACTCAAAGCTGCTGTCATTCGGCACCAAGCTGAGGGCGGCTCAATTGTTGTAGTAGATGTGGCAACGGGTGAGGTATTGGCGATGGCCAATCAGCCCAGTTATAACCCAAACAACCGTGCTAGTTTCATCCCCGGTACGACCCGGAATCGAGCGCTAACGGATATCTTTGAACCGGGTTCAACGGTTAAGCCGCTTTCCATTGGCTATGCACTTGAGACCGGTATGTTTACCCCAGATTCGATGATCGATACGTCTCCTGGCTGGATTCGCGTTGGCTCGAAGACACTCTTGGATCCCGTGAACTACGGTGAAATTTCTCTCACGCGGATCATCACGAAATCTAGTCAAGTTGGTACTACCAAGGTAGCGCTACAACTCGACCCCAATGAGCTTCGTGATCGCCTCTATCAATATGGTTTGGGTCAGCGGACGGCGACGGAGTTTCCCGGAGAATCCGCTGGCACGCTCCCAAGTCAGATGGTTTGGTCTGATATCGGTCGCGCGAATGTCGCCTTCGGCTATGGGTTGAGTGTGACGGCTACGCAGCTAGCAAGCGCCTATGCAACCATAGGTAACGGTGGCGTTCATGTGCCAGTACATTTAGAGCAGAATGACGTTGATTATCGCTCAATGAGCAATCGTGTTCTTTCGCCTGAAATCAGTCAACAGATTGTGGAAATGATGGCCACGGTCACAACCCCTGAAGGGTCCGGAAGGAATGCACGGGTCCCCGGTTATAATGTTGCGGGTAAAACTGGCACCGCCCATAAAGTTGGTGCAGAAGGATATATGGGGGCGTCATACCGCTCACTGTTTGCAGGGGTCGCGCCAGTAGAGCAGCCAAGGCTTGCGGTTGTCGTAGTGATCGACGAACCTACCGCAGGTGGGCATTTCGGCGGTGAGGTGGCAGCACCAGCTTTTGGTAAGGTTGTGGCCGACGCAATGCGATTACTCAACGTCGCGCCGTCTACTTCGACTTCGATTGATTAGAGAGAATTATGTTTTACACCGATATTGACGAATTCAGAGCCGCGATTCAGGAGATTGAGATTACCTCAATCACCAGTGATAGCCGAAAAGTAGTCCCAGGAAGTGTATTTTTTGCTATTCGCGGGCATGTTGAAGATGGCCATAGCTATATTGATAATGCTAAACGTCGTGGTGCAATAGCGTTAGTCACTGAAAGTTTTGTCGATTGCACCTTGCCCACCTTGGTGATGGCCGATATCCGCCATCAGGCGAGTGGTGTAGCCCACCGAATACTCGACTTCGATTACCCGCCATTGGTTGGGGTAACGGGAACGAATGGGAAATCGACGATCTCGACTTGGATCGCGACGGCGCAGAACTACTTAGGCTTACCCTCGGCAGTAATCGGGACGCTGGGAGTTCATCACCTTCCCACAGAAACTACCTTTGAAACGGGTTTAACAACACCCGGTGCGGTTGAAATGCAGTCGGTGTTGGCGCAATTATCACAGCTAAAAACGGATAGCGTTAGCCTTGAGGTCTCGTCTCATGCGCTCGATCAAGGTCGCGTTGCTGATCTCCCCTTTACGACGGCGATCTTTTCTAATTTGAGTAGGGATCACCTTGATTATCACCTTACGATGGACGAATACTTTGAGGCCAAGGCTAAGCTATTTGCCTCTAAAGGTTTGCAAACGAGAATTATCAACGGCGATGACGACTACGGTCAGCGCCTACTGAAACGTTATCCGGAAGCGATTAGTTATGGTTTCGCTCCAACGAATAGGGTTTCCGCAAGCGACGTAGAGTTTCATCCAGCGGGAATGGAATTTTCACTTGTTATTGCTGGACAGTCAGTTCGAATTGTCACAGCCATTCTTGGGCGCTTTAATATTCAAAACCTGTTGGCGGTTGCTGCTCAACTTGATAGTGACGGCTATCCTCTGGCAAAGATCGCCGAGGCACTGGCAGTTCTGAAACCCGTTTCTGGGAGAATGGAGCAGGCTGGTTCCGCAGGTTTATCGGTAATCGTAGATTACGCGCATACGCCTGATGCACTAACGCAAATTTTAGCTTCGTTAAAACATCATACCAATGGCAAGCTTTGGTGTGTCTTTGGGTGTGGTGGTGATCGCGATAGCGGTAAGCGCAGCGAGATGGCCGCAGCGGTTGAGGCGAGTGGCGCTATCGCTATTCTCACGTCGGATAATCCGCGTACCGAAGATCCACGGCAAATTATCAATGACGCACAACAGGGTTTTAATTCCGATGATCACTACGTCATAGAAAGTCGCGCAGAAGCCATCCAGTTTGCCATCAAGCAGGCTGCAGAGAATGATCTAGTGGTGGTAGCCGGTAAAGGGCATGAGGATTATCTTGATGTAGGCGGTAAGAAGCTTCCCTGGTCCGAATTCGAACAAATCCGGAAGGCGATTGCACTCAGAGAGGAGGCTTCGCAGTGATCGGATCGCTAGTTCTTGCTGATTTACAAGCTGCGTTCGGTGGGGCGCTAATTGGTGGAACTGTTGAGTTCGACTCTATTTGCACCGATACGCGAACGCAGCAGTCGGGATCACTCTTTGTCGCGCTTAGTGGCGAAAATTTCGATGGTAATCAATTCGCCTCACTGGCTCAGTCGAAAGGAGCCTGTGCGGTGGTCGTTTCGGAAGCGCAGGATGACTTAACAATTCCTCAGTGGGTGGTTGACGACCCGCTGATAGCCCTAGGGCAGATGGCTGCGGTGGTTCGTAGCCGTTTTCGAGGGCCTGTTATTGCCATCACGGGATCGGCGGGCAAGACGACCCTGCGAGCGATGTGCCAAGCTATTTTATCATTAGAGGGCAGTACTCACGCTACGCAAGGTAATTTCAATAATGAGATCGGCGTCCCCAAAACACTGTTCGAATTAACCGAAGAACATCGCTTTGCGGTGGTGGAGATGGGAGCAGGTAAGCGCGGCGATATCGCCTATTTGTGTGGCATCGCTTCGCCCGATGTAATGGTCGTTAATAATGTTCTCCCTGCTCATATCGAAGGCTTTGGCTCATTAGACGGCGTAGCAGAAACAAAAGGGGCTATCTATCACGTTGGTCCGAAGGGGGTGCGTGTCCTAGATGTAAACAGCCCTTACTTCAATGATTGGAAACGAAAATACCCGGTGGGCGACGTGATTCGAGTTGCTGATAACGAAGACAGGACAGCCGATATTTGGAGCACCTCGGTGTCAGTTAACCGCGACGGTCAGTCGAGTTTCTTGCTTCATACCCCTAACGGGATAGCGCCCATCAACTTGCAGGTAATGGGACAGCATAATGTGCACAATGCACTCGTCGCAGCGGCGTTATGTAGCGCGGTAGGTGCGTCGCTTGATGCGATTGAAACGGGGTTAGGGCGTGTTACGGCAGTTGATGGTCGAATGTCGGTTAAGCGAAGCTCCTCAGGAGCGCGTTTGATTGATGACAGTTACAACGCGAATCCCGGTTCAATGAAGTCAGCACTTGATGCGTTGGCGATGCAGCAGGGGAAGCGTATTTTTGTGATGGGGGACATGGCCGAGCTAGGCCCTGATAGCGACGCGATGCACCGAGATATTGGACGTTACTGCACAGCCGAACGACTAGATTTACTAGTTACAGTAGGTGATAGTGCTCGTTTGAGTGCCCAGGAAGCACCGGTAAGCGCTGAAAGTTTTAACTCGCATACTGAGGCGACGGAATTCCTTCGCAAATTTGACCAAGATCAATCGGTGATATTGGTTAAAGGTTCAAGAAGTGCGAGAATGGATCAAATAATTACTAACCTTTTATCTAAGGATTAATACATGCTGTTTTGGCTTGCCGAGCTTCTTTCGGAGCACTACGCAGTTTTTGGCGTTTTTAAATATTTGACGCTACGTGCGATTCTGGGTGCAGGTACTGCTCTGTTTATCTCATTAGCTTTAGGCCCAGCTTTGATTCGCTATCTGGTCAGACTTCAGATTGGTCAAGCGGTTCGGAATGACGGCCCGCAAACTCATCTTGTGAAGTCTGGTACGCCAACAATGGGTGGCGCGCTTATTTTGCTATCCGTCTGTAGTTCGGCACTACTCTGGGGTGATTTACGTAACCCTTATCTCTGGGTGGTGGTTTTCACGACGCTAGGTTTTGGAGTGATAGGTTGGGTTGATGACTATCGCAAGGTCGTTGAGAAGAATCCGCGGGGCCTTCCAGCGAGATGGAAATACCTTTGGCAGAGCGTCGTGGGACTGATCGCGGCAATTACGCTCTACGTGATAGCTGATGTACCCGCTTCCACGCAATTATTCGTGCCATTTTTCAAGGATGTCGCCATTGATCTCGGCATCTTCTTTATCGTCTTATCCTATTTCGTACTGGTAGGCTCTTCCAATGCGGTAAACCTTACGGACGGATTAGATGGCTTAGCTATTATGCCGACAGTAATGGTAGCGGCTGCGTTGGGTATTTTCGCCTACGTTTCTGGCAACAGCGTTATGGCAGACTATCTGTTTATGCCATTCATTCCCGATACTGGAGAGTTGATAGTATTTTGTGCCGCCATGGTCGGTGCCGGGCTGGGGTTCCTCTGGTTTAACAGTTACCCTGCGCAGGTTTTTATGGGCGATGTGGGCGCGCTCGCGTTGGGGGCGGCATTGGGTGTTGTCGCTATCATCGTCCGAGCTGAAATCGTCTTCTTCGTAATGGGGGGGATCTTCGTTATGGAGACACTGTCCGTCATTATTCAAGTCGCCTCCTTTAAAATGACAGGAAAACGCGTGTTTCGAATGGCACCGTTACATCACCACTTCGAGCTAAAGGGCTGGGCTGAGCCGAAGGTTATTGTTCGTTTTTGGATTATTACGCTGATTTTGGTACTAGCCGGCTTGGCGACGTTAAAACTGCGATGATGATAGCTTCCAGTAAACGACGATTGATCGTTGGAACGGGAGTAACAGGTCACTCCGTTGCCCGCTACTTCGACCGTAAAGAGTTACCCTTTGACGTTTTTGATACGCGACCTAATCCGCCGAACGAGGCGTCGATATTAGCGCTTCAGCGCTGCAGAGGTCGAGTCAAGGCAACACTCAGTATTGAGCTGCTAAAGAATTACGATGAGGTTGTTATTAGTCCCGGTGTTGATGCGACGCAAGCACCTTGGAGCGAATATCAGGAGGCGGGCGGAGCCATAACGAGTGATGTAGAGCTATTCCTCAACGACTTCGTTGGCAAGGTAATTACCATCACGGGTTCTAATGGCAAATCGAGCGTCACGGATATGACCGCTTTCGCCCTTCGTGAGATGGGTGAAACGGCGGTAGCTTGTGGCAATTTCGGCCTGCCCGTTTTAGATGTCCTATTGCAGCAGGTAGATTATGCGGTAATTGAACTTAGTAGCTTTCAAATAGATCTCCTGCCCAAGGTTCCCAGCGATGTCGCAGTGTTACTCAACCTTAGTGCAGATCATTTGGATAGATATCAGACAATGTTGGCCTATCACCGTTCTAAGCAGCGCATCTTTTACGGTGCCGCAGCGGCGGTGGTCAATCGTGACGACCCTCTCAGTACGCCGCTATCGGTACCTGAGAACCAGCAGCTTCACTTTAGACTTTCTAACCCAGATCTCAAAGAACTTGGGTTGCGCAGGTTGGATCAGGGGTATGCCTTAGCAGATGGTATTCAGAACCTAGCATTGGTCTCTGAATTTAATGTTTATGGACGCCATAACTGGGCAAATCTATTGGCCTCAATCGGGTTGCTGAAGACCTTAGGCTTCGAATCGGCCACAGCCGCAAGGGCCCTTAAGGGCTACCGAGGGCTGGCTCATCGCACGGAGCTTGTGGCTGAGTTCCGCGGTATTCATTTTATTAATGATTCTAAAGCCACCAATGTGGGCGCCACTCGCGCAGCGCTAAGCGGTATTGAAGCACGAAAACTTCATGTTTTAGTGGGTGGTGATGGCAAGGGGGCTGATTTTAAAGATTTAGCTGTGAGGGAGTCGCCCGTTGAAGTGTGCTGGTATGCTTTTGGTGCTGACCAGTCAAAGTTGCAAACGGCACTGAGTATTCCAGAGCAGAATTTAGCACCTACGCTAGCGGGCGTTTTTCACCTTGCTGTCTCAGCCGCCGAACAAGGCGATATCGTGTTGCTATCGCCAGCCTGTGCAAGCTTGGATCAATTTGAGAATTATCAGCAGCGCGGGGATGCCTTTAAACAGCTAGTGGAGGCGCTCGGTGTTTCGGACGACTAACTGGGGGAGTTTTTGGCAGGCCCAAGATCGCTGGTTTTTGGCGGCGGTGGTTGCGCTCGTGGCCCTCGGTTTCGCGATGGTTGCATCGGCATCCTCCGATTACTCTGCTCATCATCATGGCACTATTTATTACTTTTCAATCCGTCACGCTATCTACCTTTTGATCGGCCTCGTCGGGCTTAGCGTCGCCGCGTTCATTCCGCTTAAGGATTGGTATGCGCTCTCGTTTCCACTCTTTATCGCTGGGGTAGTGCTCCTAGTAGCAGTTTTGTTTTTTGGTACCAGTGTTAATGGCAGTCAGCGTTGGATTCGCCTAGCGGGGTTTAGCCTCCAGCCCTCTGAGTTTATGAAGGTGGGAATGGTACTGTTCATCGCTAGGTATATAACAAAGTTTCAGCAGGATCTTTCAACTCGTACTTTGTATTTCTTTCGACCGCTATTGGCCGTCCCTCTGGTAGCGCTCCTCCTGTTGGCTGAACCTGATTACGGTGCGACCGTCCTCATTTCAGCAACGGTGATAGGTATGCTATTTCTCTCGGGTGCGCCATTACTGCCTTTTATTTCCCTGATGATTGGGGTACTGGGTTCGGCCTATTTGTTAGCGATATCTTCGCCTTATCGCCTAGCTAGATTGACGGGCTTTGCCGATCCATGGGCGAACCAATTTGATTCGGGTTATCAGCTCACTCAGTCGTTGATCGCCTTTGGTCGTGGTCACTTGACAGGAGTTGGCTATGGTAACAGCGTTCAGAAGTTGATGTTTTTGCCGGAGGCGCATACTGATTTCGTTTTCGCCATCTGGGCGGAAGAGACGGGCTTTTTTGGGGCGGCGCTAGTCATCGCTTTGTTCACGTTGTTGGTTACGCGATTATTTATAATCTCTCGTAAGGCACTAAAACGAAATCAACCATTTATTGCGTGGACCGCGGCAGGGTTTGGCTTTCTGATTTCGGGGCAGGCATTTATCAATATGGGCGTAGCATCGGGGCTGTTACCCACCAAAGGATTAACCCTGCCGTTCATTTCCTATGGGGGTAGCAGTTTGTTAGTCTCACTAGTTATGGTTGGAATAGTGATGCGCTTGTGTGCAGCGATGAATCAATCGGCAACACGTGTCCGCAAGCGGCAGGGTAAAACCCCTGAGGGTGTAGAAGCGCTATGAAGCAAGATCAACAGAATAAGACTGTTTTATTGATGGCTGGCGGCACCGGTGGACATGTTGTCCCAGCACTTGCGGTCGCCGCTGAGTTGGTGGCCCGAGGCTATCAAGTAGAGTGGTTAGGCAGTGAGCGTGGCATAGAGTCAACGCTGGTACCCAAGCAGGGCATAACCTTACATAAATTCCCAGTAGTTGGTATTCGAGGAAAGAATCCTCTGTTGCTGATGAAGGCGCTGTTCGCGCTGATGATTTCGATCATTTCGGCGTTTAAGTTATTAGGGCAGATTCGACCTTTGGCGGTAGTAGGAATGGGCGGCTTTGCCTCCGGTCCGGGTGCCGTGGCAGCCAAACTTCGAGGTGTGCCAATAATAATCCATGAGCAGAATGCGGTAGCAGGCACCACTAATCGTATGCTCGCTCGTCTTGCGTCAAAGGTTTTATCGGCATTTGAGAATGAGTTAGCAGCAACGGTTATTGGTAATCCGGTTCCAGAGTCGGTGGCCAGCATTAAGGCGTCGCCCAGCTCCAGAGTGGGTAACGATGCGCGAATGTTAGTGATGGGCGGCAGTCTTGGAGCGCTAGCACTAAATGAGATGATTCCTAAGGCCTTAGGGAAGTTACCGGTAGATAGGCGCCCCACGGTTGTGCATCAATGTGGTCGGGGCCGTGTTGACGAAACCAAGGCTTCTTATAGCCGAGAGGGCGTTAACGCCGAAGTGGTTGAGTTTATTGACAGGGTTGCGGAACGTTATCGTGATTCGGATTTTATTGTATGTCGGTCGGGTGCATTGACCGTTAGTGAGATTGCCTGCGCAGGTCTGCCGGCAATTCTAGTACCATTTCCCTTCGCCATTGATGATCATCAGACGGCTAATGCGAATGTATTAGCCTCAGTGGGAGCAGCGAAGATTCTCCAGCAAAGCGATTGGAGCGAGGCTCAAATTGCCGAGTCTCTGGACGAATTAACTAATAATCCAGACCTCCGCGAAGCGTATTCGGAAGCGGCCAGCGCGGTCGCAATCCGCGATGCTGCGGCGCGAGCGGTTGATATAATAGAGAGTTTAAAATGAACGAGTTAGCGCCTATGCGACGAATAAAGCGGATGCACTTTATTGGCGTTGGTGGTGTTGGGATGTGTGGTATCGCCGAAGTCTTCCAGAATTTAGGCTACCAAGTTTCTGGCTCCGATCAAAATGCAACCGAAGTTACGCAACGACTTGAGACATTGGGTGTGCAGGTCTTCTATGGTCACGATAAGGCTAATGTCGACGGTGTTGATGTAGTGGTTGTTTCATCGGCGATTAATGAAAAGAATGTTGAAGTGGTGGCGGCGAGAGAAGCGCGTACCCCAATCGTTAAGCGAGCTGAAATGCTGGCTGAGTTGATGCGCAATCGCCATGGGATAGCCGTAGCTGGGACACATGGTAAGACGACAACAACAAGCATGTTAGCATCCGTTTTTCAGCGCGCTAATTGCGATCCAACCTATGTGATAGGTGGTAAGCTAAATCATGCAGGCACCAATGCGGCGCTCGGGCGCAGTCGTTATATCATTGCGGAAGCGGATGAGAGCGATGCCTCGTTCTTACATCTGCAACCCATGGTCTCTATTGTTACTAACATTGAAGCTGATCACATGGATACCTACGAGGGCGACTTTGATAAGCTTCGGGCTACCTTCGATAATTTCATTCAAAATCTACCATTTTATGGTTTAGCAGTTATTTGTGTTGATGACGTTGAAGCGGCGGAATTGGCAGCGCGTTGTCCTCGTCCTACCGTTACCTATGGAATTGATAGCCCAGCCGATTATCGTGCAACCCAGCTGCAATTTGACGGCCATAACACCCATTTCGTCGTAGAACGCCCAGACCAGCGTTCATCGCTCAACATCAGCTTGACCATTCCAGGCCGGCATAACGTTTTAAATGCGCTCGCAGTGATTGCTGTCAGTTCTGAAGAGGGCCTTAGCGACGAAGATATTGAACAGGGCTTGTCCGGTTTTGAGGGAGTAGGTCGTCGTTTTACCGTTAAAGGTGAGTTTCCGTTCAACGACGGCGAGATCATGTTAGTTGATGACTATGGTCATCACCCAACGGAAGTAGGCGCTATTGTCTCTGCGGTACGTGAAGGTTGGCCAGATCGTCGCCTTGTTATGGCTTATCAACCGCATCGTTTCTCCAGAACACGTGATCTCTTCGATGAATTTGTCGAGGCCTTAAGTGCAGTTGACCAACTTATTTTACTCGATGTCTATTCGGCTGGTGAAGAGGTGGTCGTTGGCGCTGACTCAAAGTCCTTGGCGCGCAGTATTCGGACCCGAGGCCGAGTAGATCCCATACTCTGTTCAGAACTGGAGCAGGTCCCGGCTATTCTAGATGATATTCTCAGGCCGGGCGATATCGTATTAACGCAAGGGGCTGGTAATGTAACCCAGCTCGCAACGCTGCTGGAAAAGAAGTTTCAATCATGAGTCATTGGCAATCTAAGCGAGTTGCTGTTCTTTATGGCGGTAACTCTTCAGAGCGAGAGGTCTCTCTCAATAGCGGACAGGCGGTTTTTGACGCGTTAAAACGCTTAAACTACGATGCGCACCTCGTGGATACGCAGTATGATGCGATAACTCAGTTAACGGCGCTAAAGCCCGATGTCGCGTTTATCGTATTACATGGTCCGGGTGGAGAAGACGGACGCATTCAAGCCCTCTTGGAGGCATTAGAGATCCCCTACACGGGCTCTGATGTCGCCTCGTCCGCCATCGCAATGGACAAAGTTAAATGTAAGCTGATTTGGCAAGGTTTAGCGCTACCCACAGCGAACTACGAGCTCCTCAGCGCCTCATCAAGCTTTGAAGGTATATCGGCTGAGCTTGGGCTGCCATTTTTCGTTAAACCCGCATGTGAAGGGTCAAGTATTGGTGTCACTAAGGTGAATTGCGCTCAAAGCTTTAGCACGGCGCTAGCTGACGCCGATCGCTTCAAAGGTGGCATGCTGGCGGAGGCCTTTATGTCGGGACGCGAGTTTACCGTTCCTATCCTTGGCGGTGATGCCTTCCCATCTATCTCGATGGTGCCGACTAAGGAATTCTATGATTACGAATCAAAGTACCTCCGCGATGACACTAGCTATTTAATCCCCAGTGGCTTAACTGCTGACCGAGAACAGCTTATCCGAGAACTCGCTAAAACTGCCTTTGAGGCTATTGGTTGTAAAGGTTGGGGGCGAGTAGACTTTATCGAGAGTGAAGAGGGTGAATTAAATCTCCTAGAGTTAAATACAGTTCCTGGAATGACGAATCACAGTCTAGTCCCTATGTCATTGGCAAGTGTCGGGGTTGAATTTGATGCGGTCGTAGAGCGTATATTGAATCTTGTTGAGGCTGTTTAGTGAGTAACTGGCGACGCTGGCTGATTTTGACCGGATTAGGGCTGGTTGTGTTCGGTATTGGGCGCTTGGCGTATATCGAATACCAACAGCCAGTCAGGAAAGTCGTCGTAGTCGGTAGTCTGAAATATGTGAATCCAATTGAGATTCAGGAGTTGGTGAACCCAATTCTAGAGGAAAACTCATTTTGGGGCGTTTCGTTGGATAATTTTGCGCAATCTATAATGAGTCTTTCGTGGATTGAGTCGGCGAATGTCCAGCGCCGTGCAAATCGAACTGTCTATTTGCATCTTACTGAACAACGTCCAATTGCGCGGTGGAACGACGACGCACTGTTAAACCGCCACGGCGAACTCTTCTCCCATGAGGGTCGTCAACTCGAGACCTTTTCATCACTTCCTCGGCTTTCTGGACCAACGATTCTATTAGATCAACTGTTGAGTGAATATCGAGTGTTCAATGATACCTTGCGCGACGAAGGCGTGACGGTAAAGGTACTCTCTGCTGCGGAAGATGGGCAGCGCACAATTCAGTTAAATAACGATGTACAGGTGCTATTCGGTACTTATAATATTGATGACAAGATATTGCGCTTTGCAGCATTGTGGAACACACTATCTAATGAGCAAAAAAGCAATGTGCACCGTATCGATATGCGGTATGATAATGCTGCAGCAATCGCATGGCATAATAGCGATACATAATAATTTACTAGCTTGTAATAAGAAGAGTGATTGAATGGCGACGTCTCAAGAAGACAACCTCATAGTTGGTCTCGACATCGGAACTTCAAAAGTTGTGGCAATCGTCGGCGAATATAACGACGAAGGCGAGATCGATATTATTGGCTTTGGCTATCACAAGTCACGCGGCCTAAAGAAAGGCGTAGTGGTGGATATTAACGCCACCGTAGACTCAATTCGTCGGGCAATCAGTGAAGCTGAAACCATGGCTGGCTGTTCTATCCATGGCGTATACGCCGGTATAGCGGGTAGCCATATTCGCAGTTATAACTCTCAGGGCGTAGTGGCTATCAAAGAGCGCGAAGTTAGCCAAATGGATATCGATCGAGTGATCGAATCGGCTAAAGCTTTGGCACTTCCAGCGGACCAACTGATTCTTCATACCTTGCCACAGGAGTATTTGATTGACTCTCAGGATGGCGTTCGTGAACCACTCGGTATGAGCGGTGTGCGAATGGAAGCGAAGGTTCATTTGGTAACCGGTGCGCAAACTGCCGCACAAAACATCATCAAATGTATCGAAAAATGCAACCTTGAAGTCGAAGAGTTAGTGCTCGAACAACTCGCATCAAGCTACGCAGTGCTTACTCAAGACGAAAAAGATCTGGGTGTCTGTTTGGTAGATATCGGTGGCGGTACAAGTGATATCGCTGTCTTCTCTCAGGGTGGCGTGCAATATACGGCAAATATACCCGTTGCTGGCGATCAAGTTACCAGTGACATTGCCCACGCCTTACGTACCCCAACCAAACACGCCGAAGAAATTAAGATGAAGTACGCTTGCGCGTTGACTGAATTAGCTCGTGAAGATGAGACTATCAAAGTCCCAAGTGTCGGCGATCGTGAACCAAGAGATTTATCGCGTCTTACCCTCGCGGAAGTGGTTGAACCTCGTTACGAGGAGCTATTTATGCTCATTCAGCGCGAATTAAGACGCGCTGGCTACGAAGATTTATTGCCTGCAGGTATCGTACTTACCGGCGGTACGGCGAAGATGGAAGGCGTGGTGGAACTTGCCGAAAGTATTTTCCATCTGCCTGTTCGCCTAGGCAGTCCATCGGGCATGAAAGGCATGACCGATATTATGGATAACCCAATATATAGCACTGGCGTTGGACTGATTCAGTTTGGCGTTGAAAACAGATTAAATGAAATTTCCGATACGCAAACTTCGGGTCCTGGCGTTTGGGCTCGTATTAAGGATTGGATGGCCAGCAACGTTTAAGCACGTTGGGGTTGAAACAGTTAGGAGAGTGATGACATGTTCGACATCGTTAATGACGATCACCAAAATGCAGTAATCAAGGTCATCGGTGTAGGTGGCGGCGGCGGTAACGCAGTCCAGCACATGATTGACAGTCAGTTGGAAGACGTTGAGTTCATTGTTGCGAATACGGATTCGCAGGCTCTACAACGCGTGCCGGCTAGTACGACTATCCAACTTGGTGGTGATATCACCAAGGGCCTGGGCGCGGGAGCTAATCCTGATGTCGGTCGTCAGTCGGCGATGGAAGATCGTGAGAACATCGCGCGAGCACTTGAAGGTGCTGACATGCTTTTCATCACGGCTGGTATGGGTGGTGGTACCGGAACTGGTGCATCGCCTGTTGTTGCAGAAATCGCTCGTGAATTAGGTATTCTGACGGTAGCAGTAGTTACTAAGCCGTTCCCGTTCGAAGGTCGAAAGCGTATGCAAGTGGCCATGCAGGGCATTAAAGAGCTTCGCGAGCAGGTTGATTCACTAATCACTATTCCAAACGAGAAGCTACTCGGTGTTTTGGGTCGTCAAACTACACTTCTTGATGCGTTTAAAGCAGCAAATAATGTTCTTTTGGGCGCGACCCAGGGGATTGCTGATTTGATTATTCGCCCAGGCCTTATCAACGTCGATTTTGCAGACGTTCGCACTGTCATGTCTGAGATGGGTATGGCAATGATGGGTCAAGGAACCGGTAAAGGTGAAAATCGCGCTGTTGAGGCAACGGAAACTGCTATCCGCTCACCACTTCTTGAAGATGTTAACCTTCGTGGTGCGCGCGGTATCTTGGTCAATATTACGGCTGGTATCGATCTTACCATGGGTGAATTCGGTGAAGTTGGTGAGATGATTCAGGAGCTTGCTGCTGAAGACGCCACAGTAGTTGTGGGAACCGCTATGGAGCCGGAAATGAGTGACGAGGTTCGTGTGACCGTTGTTGCGACAGGTTTGGGTTCGGTAGCGCCAGTTCAAGATACGCCTGCCGTTGAAACGGCTCGTCCAGCGTCTCCTCAGCGTTCAGTTGATTATGATCGTCCACCGTACACTCGAGCTAAATCGACTGCTTCAGCAACGGAAACATCAGCCAGTAGCACTTCAACTTCAGCGAAATCACCGACAGGTATGGCCGGGGATAAAGCAAGAGAGGCGGCGCGACCATCGTCAACGACAGTTCAGCAGGGCTCGGCAGCCGTAGCTCAGGAGCCAGCCGTTACGACAGAATCGGATGAGGATAATTATCTAGACATCCCTGCATTCCTGCGTCGTCAGGCTGATTAACTGGTCCATTTTTGACTATTAGGGGAATACCCCATATACTCCTGTCATCGAATTCGTATAAGCTTATCCTAATATTGGATGAGCTTTATTCGTTTTAAAGGAATTTATGATGATCAAACAACGCACGATACAGCGCGCTATTAAAGGATCGGGAATCGGCCTTCACACTGGGAAAAAAGTATTTTTTACCCTAGTGCCTGCTGCCCCAGATTCTGGCATTGTATTTCGCCGCGTGGATCTAGAACCCGCGGTGGATATTCCTGCATCAGCGCTTTACGTTGGCGAAACTACGTTATCAACAACGCTGGTTAAAGATGGCGTTAAGGTTTCCACGATTGAGCACATGATGTCAGCCTTTGCTGGGTTGGGTATTGATAACTTGATTGTTGAGCTTTCGGCTGAAGAAGTTCCTATTATGGATGGCTCTTCGGCGCCCTTCGTTTTTCTGATTCAGAATGCTGGAATTGAAGAGCAAAATGCGGCTAAGAAGTTTATTCGCGTCAAGAAAAAAGTATCCGTTAAGGTAGATGGTAAAGAAGCAACCTTGCTCCCTTACGAAGGATTTAAAGTCAATTTTGAAATTGATTTCGATCACCCTGTACTAAAGAACACGCGAATGGATTGTGAGGTCGATTTTTCGAATACCTCATTCGTTGAGGCGATTAGTCGGGCACGAACCTTTGGCTTTACTCACGAGATCGAATACCTTCGCTCTAAAGGCCTTGTACAAGGTGGTTCCGTTGATAACGCCATCGTTGTCGATGAATTCCGAATCCTTAATGAGGGCGGCCTGCGCTACGATGATGAGTTCGTTCGCCACAAGATTCTGGATGCAGTGGGTGATCTTTATACGGCAGGTTTCGCATTATTGGCGGACTTCCGCGCCTATAAATCAGGGCACTATCTAAATAACCTGATTCTCCGTGAGCTGTTTGCTCAGGAGGACGCGTTTGAGGTCGTTACGTTTGATACGGGTGCATCGGAACCTATTCACTACGCTCCGGGTGCTTTGACCACTGCGTAATGGGCAAATAGCGTTATAGTGAAAGGTCGCTAATTAGCGGCCTTTTTTATTAGCTGATGCAAAAGAATTGAAAATTTGAGTGAATAAGTACTTCTCTTTACATTAAGCTTTGGGTAGTCTACGCATTGGTATTAGTCAAGTTGTTGAACAAAACACCATGAAATTAATTGTAGTAAACAGTAAACATAATCGCTCACGACACCTTTCCATCGGAATGTGGTCGAGCTTTGTACTGTCTGCTTGTTTCTTAGGTGTTCCGGCAGGGGCCGGCTTCGTAGTAGGTCAATACCTCAGCGAAGGTGAACAAAGTGAGCTATTAAACGCTGAGACCATTCAGGCGTGGCAATCTAAAGTTGCCGAACAACGCCGCCAGATGGATGAGTTGGCCGAGCAAGAAGGTCTTAATCAGCATGCGGTCGAAGTTCAACTTGCCGCAATGCAGTCTCAGTTACTCCGTATTGATGCATTAGGTGAACGTTTAACGGACATTGCTGGCATTGACGGCGACGAATTCGATTTCAGTCAAGCACCAGCGTTAGGCGGGCCTCTCTCCACGCCGAACAACGATCATGATTATGCGCCTAACGTGGATTTCCTAGTGGAGGATGAGGTTGCAAACTTCTCAGCACTTCTAAGCCACCGCAGCGATCAGCTAAACGTTCTAGAATCACTATTACTTAATGAGAATCAGCAGCGTGAGACTCGTTTGGCCGGACGCCCAATTACCTCGGGCTGGCTGTCTTCTCGCTTTGGTTATCGTACTGACCCATTCACTGGGCGTCGAGCATGGCATAACGGCGTTGATTTTGCAGGTGCCGAGGGCGCCGATGTAATTAGTGTGGCAGCAGGGGTCGTCACTTGGTCGGGCTCGCGCCACGGCTATGGAAACTTAATTGAGATTAACCACGGTAATGGCTTGGTTACTCGCTATGGTCATAACAAAGACCTGAAAGTCCAAGCTGGCGATGTAGTTCGTCGAGGTGATGTTATCTCCTCAATGGGCTCAACCGGCCGATCTACTGGGCCTCATGTTCACTTTGAAGTTTATAAGCACGGTCGCGCTGTCGATCCTGCCTCCTACGTAAATCGCACTCACCGCTGACGTCTAGTCACAGCTGTAACCAACCGTTTTTCATTTTTTATAACTCTTTCAGGGTCAGTGGCTCATGTTTACTAAATTCGTTACTAAGATCGTTGGTACCAAGAACGATCGTCAAATTAAAAAAATGCGCAAGACCGTTGTGCAGATCAATTCCTATGAAGAAGCTTATCGCGAGCTAAGCGACGAAGCGCTCAAAGATTTAACGATTGATTTTAGAAACCGTATCGAAGCCGGTGCGTCACTCGAAGATATTCTACCGGAAGCATTTGCCGCGGTGCGAGAAGCTGCCGATAGAGCCTTAGGCTTACGCCACTATGATGTCCAGATGTTAGGTGGTATTGCGCTTCACAACGCTAATATCGCCGAAATGCGTACCGGTGAAGGTAAAACGCTGGTGGCTACGCTACCTACATACCTCAACGCTATTGCACAGCGTGGCGCACACGTGATCACGGTCAACGAATATCTCGCGGCTCGCGATGCAGAATGGATGCGCCCAGTCTACGAAGCCTTGGGGCTAACCGTTGGTGTCAATGTGCCGGGCCTCTCCCATGAGGAGAAGAGTAACGCCTATAAAGCTGACATTACCTACGGCACGAATACTGAATTTGGCTTTGATTATCTTCGCGATAACATGGCGCATTCAAGCGAGCAGCGTGTCCAGCGGGCACTTAACTTTGCGATTGTTGACGAAGTTGACTCTATTCTGATTGATGAAGCGCGGACCCCATTGATTATCTCGGGTGCAGCGCAAGATTCGTCAAAGATGTACCAGTTAGTTAACAAGATGGTTCCAGCGCTGAAGCCGCAACGTGCTGTTGAAGGTGATGAGGTGCTGGACGAAAGCGAACATGGTGATTTCGTTATTGACGAGAAGCATCGCCAGGTTGAGTTGACCGAAGATGGTCACGAAAAAGTCGAGCAAATGTTTATTCGAGCGGGTCTCCTTAAGGCTGAAGACTCACTGTACTCGCCAACGAATTTGCAATTACTTCATTTTATCTTAGCCGGCTTAAAGGCGCACCACCTATTCCATCGCGAGCAGCAGTATATTGTTGCTGAAGGGCAGGTTGTTCTCATTGATGAGCATACTGGCCGGACAATGGAGGGGCGTCGTCTAAGCGAAGGGCTGCATCAGGCGATTGAAGCAAAGGAAGGAATGAAGATTCAGCAGGAATCGCAGACGCTGGCTTCTACCACCTATCAGAATTACTTCCGTCTCTACCCGAAGCTTTCAGGTATGACAGGTACCGCAGATACAGAAGCCTTCGAATTCCGTTCTATTTATGGACTGGATGTGATCGTAGTGCCTACCCATACTGCCGTGCAGCGTAAGGATTTGAATGATCTAATTTATCTTTCGATTGAAGATAAGTACGCGGCAATTGTAGCGGATATTAAAGAGCTTCTAAAAACTGACTCGCCTATCCTTGTCGGTACTGGCTCAATTGAAGATTCGGAACTTGTTTCTAAGTCCTTGAAGAAAGCGGGAATCAAGCACGAAGTGCTTAACGCTAAGCAGCACGAGCGTGAAGCCGATATTATTGCTCAGGCAGGCCGTCCTGGTTCGGTAACAGTAGCCACGAATATGGCTGGCCGAGGCACAGATATTGTGTTGGGTGGTAACTACGAAGTTGAGCTGTCGAAGTTAGACAACCCTTCGGAAGAGGACGTTATCAAGCTTCGCGAAGCATGGCAGAAACGTCACGATGCCGTCATTGCCGCCGGTGGTCTTCACATTATCGGTACGGTAAGACACGAGTCGCGTCGTATTGATAACCAGCTGCGTGGTCGTGCTGGACGCCAGGGTGACCCGGGTGTATCGCGTTTCTATTTGTCACTAGATGATGATCTGATGCGTATCTTCGCCTCTGACCGCGTCAAGAATATGATGCAGGCTTTGGGGATGGAGAAGGGCGAAGCGATTGAACACCGTATGGTGACCAATGCTATTGAAAAAGCACAGCGTAAAGTTGAAGGTCGTAACTTCGACATTCGTAAATCCCTGCTCGAGTACGATGATATTGCTAACGAGCAGCGCCAAGAGGTTTATCAGGTCCGCAACGAGATTTTAGAGTCAACTGATCTCTCAGAGATGATCCTTCGAGTCCGAGAAGACGTTCTGGCAGAAACGGTAGCGGATTATATTCCCGCTATGTCACTTGAGGAAAACTGGGATGTAGAGGGCTTGGAACGAGTGCTCGAGGCTGAATTTGCGCTGAAATTGCCAATCTCTGAATGGGTTGAGGCGGAAAAGGATATCGATGAAGAGCGCATTGCCGAGCGTGTACTAAGTGCTGCCGTTGAGCACTATGAGCAAAAATCTGCTGAAGTAGGTGTGACGATGCGCCTGATCGAGAAGCAAGTTATGTTGCAGGTAGTCGATACGCATTGGAAGGATCACCTCTCCAATATGGACCACCTTCGCCAAGGTGTTAACCTTCGTGCCTATGCTCAGAAGAACCCAAAGCAGGAATATAAGCGAGAGAGCTTCGAGTTGTTCTCGGAAATGCTGAGCAATATTAAAACTGAAATGATCCGCTTCCTGTCGGTGATGCAAGTTAAGCGCCCGGATGAGGCCGAAATGTTAGAGCGTCAGCGTGCTGAGGCAGCTGAAAAAGAGCGCGCTAATGCAGCGCTTAATCAAAAGCCGGCGGCACCCAGAGGTCCGCGTGTTGGACGAAACGATCCGTGTCCCTGTGGCTCGGGTAAGAAGTTCAAACAGTGTCATGGTCAGTTGAATAAATAAGTTAAGGCTGCCGTTGGCAGCCTTTTTTATGGAGTAGAATAATGCCAGTAGGTAAGACCCAGGACGGCCCAGAGCTATCCGTAGCAGGATTAGAGATCGCAGTATTGGAGGCGGGTATTCGTTATCCAGATCGCAAGGATCTTGTGGTGTTGAAGCTTAAGGCAGGCGCGACGGTTGCTGGGCTTTTCACAACTAATCGATTTTGTGCCGCACCGGTTCATGTTGCCAAGGCAAATCTTGCCAAAGGCGACATCCGAGCACTAGTTATCAACACGGGCAACGCCAATGCCGGAACAGGCCAGCAGGGTATGGATGATGCGGCGATAAGCTGTGAACTTGTCGCTACTCAGCTTGGCTATTCCGCGGAACAGATATTACCTTATTCTACCGGTGTCATTGGCGAGACGCTGCCGATGGAACGTTTTGCTGAGGGCGTTAAGAAGATCACTGCAGAATCATTTGCAGCAACTTGGCTGCAGGCCGCCACCGGAATCATGACCACGGATACGGTACCCAAATACGCAGGTAGAACAGTCAATGTTGCGGGTAGTCAAGTAACCATTGCTGGCATTTCCAAAGGTGCTGGGATGATCAAGCCTAATATGGCAACTATGTTAGGCTTCGTTGCTACGGACGCTAAGATCGCTCAAGAACACCTCGATACGCTTGCGTCGAAGTTGATTGAGCCGAGCTTCAACCGAATTACCGTAGATGGCGATACGTCAACGAATGATGCCGCCATGCTAATTGCTACCGGTGCGAGTGGTGTGGAGTTAGCTCCCGGCGTTCCCGGCTGGGCTGAATTCGAACAGGAGTTGAGTGAGGTCTTACTATTCCTCGCACAGGCGATTGTTCGCGATGCGGAGGGAGCTACCAAGTTCGTTACCGTTAAGGTTAATACAACAGCTTCTCCCGAGGAAGCGCGCCTAGTTGCCTATGCAGTAGCCGAATCTCCGTTAGTGAAGACTGCGCTATATGCCAGCGACCCCAATTGGGGCCGGATTCTCGCAGCAGTGGGACGTGCCGGTATCGATGACCTAGACACCGAGAAAGTGTCTATCCATCTCAACGAGGTTGAGATTGTCCGCAATGGAGCGGTCTCTCCGCACTACACCGAAGAGGCTGGTCAAGCCGTCATGGATCTCAGTGAAATAGCTATCGATATTTCACTTGGTCGAGGTAGTAATTCGGATACGGTTTATACCTGCGACTTCTCCCACGATTACGTATCAATAAACGCTGATTATCGGAGTTGAGGATGGTTCAGCAACATATTGCCATTGGTATCGTGTTATGCCACGGCAAAGCGTTAATTGCCCAGCGCCCGGTAGCTAAACATCAAGGTGGTAAGTGGGAATTCCCCGGCGGCAAAGTCGAGGAAGGTGAAAGTGCAAGTCAGGCAGTAGTTCGTGAGCTGGTCGAAGAGGTGGGGCTAGAGTTAGCCGAGCATCAAGCAATTAGCATTGGCGAGCTAGCTTATCAGTATCCAGAGTTAGCGCTTCGATTCAGCCTTTTTGTTTTCAACGTGGAGAATCAACACGCCTTGGCTCGAGAAGGTCAGTTGATAGATTGGTTGGAAGTCGATTTGTTGGCGTCGCGAACTTTTCCCGAGGCAAATAGGGAGATGATTGTGATGCTAGAGCGCTTTCTTGAACAGGGAGAAGGTCATGTCACGAGTAGTTTATAGCACCGATTCAGGGCGAATGTGTCCCGAATGCCAACAACCTGAGGCAAAGTGCCGATGTAAGGCGGTTGAGGCAGTTTCGCTAACAGATGGAGTTGTCAGAGTCCGCTTGGATCGTAAGCGAAAAGGTGCCGGGGTCAGCCAAATTGAAGGGCTAGGTATCGCTGGCGCGGAGTTAAAGAAGCTTGCCAAGGAATTGAAGGCAAAGTGTGCCACCGGCGGTGCGATAAAGGATGGTGTTGTCGAAATACAGGGCGATCACCGTGAGCGATTGAAGCAGTTGCTCGAAGCTAAAGGGTACGCCGTAAAACTAGCGGGCGGCTAACCGTGGCAGCGTTTGTACTTCTTCCCTGAGGCGCACCAACAATAGGCGTTTCGGGTTGGTAGGGTTAACTCAGGAATCGCTAGTTGTTCTCCTTCGGTGTAAAGCCACTGACCATTTCGTTGTTCAAAGAGCGAATGTTCAGAGAGGGTCCCGAATTGACCGTTCGCTTCCCATCTTGCGGAGAATCGCACCCAGTTATCTCCGGCATCATGGATGAGTAGCCTCGTCCAGCGAGAACTATCGAGCGCATCAATGGGTTCAACGGTTTGCGTGCTATTCAGATAGGGCACTAAGCTCAATGCAAAGGCACTGTAGCGGGAACGCATCAGTGCGAGCGGGTTGGTTGCTAGCGTTCCCTCGTGCAATGGCTTACAGCATGCTTGATAGGGCTTTCCGGTATCACAGGGGCAAATCATTAGCTTGACGCTCTGGCTGGATAATCAATGGTTCGCTCCATCACCTGATGATCGTCAGGGTTCTCGAACCAGCGTTTTAGGCAGTGATAAACCGTGCTAAACGCCAATTCTTCCCAGGGAATCTCATCGTGATGAAAGAGTTGGCACTCAAGTGATTCTTCACCACAGCCGAATGTTCCGTCAAGTGATGCGCGATAGATGAAATAGACCTGATTAATCCGCGGGACATTAAAGATTTGATATAGGGCGGGGGAGCTAACGTTGGCTTCGGCCTCCTCCCAGGTTTCTCGAAGTGCGCCCTGTAATGTTGTTTCGCCATTTTCCATGTAGCCAGCGGGAAGGGTCCAGAATCCATGGCGGGGTTCGATGGCTCGGCGGCAGAGAAGAATCCGTCCCTGCTCGTCACTAACAATGGTGCCGACTACCATTTTAGGGTTCTGATAGTGTATTTCGTCACATTCAGTACACTGATGACGCGGACGGTTATCACCATCAGGAACGCGCTGTGCCAAATCAGACCCGCAAAAGTTACAAAATTTCATAGGGGCGCCTCTTAATTTACCGTATTATAGTCATCATCAGGGTGCCGAGGTACCTGTGAATATACTAAGGGATATGGCTATTTGTTGGATTATCAAACATTAAAACTTCGCGCAGCAGCTTACCAGACAGCGCCATTTTTCGCGTTACCCTATAACCGTTCTGCGTCCGTGTTATTCGGCTTGCATCAAGGCGACTCGGATTGGAATGTGGTGCTAACTACTCGCTCCCAGCAGCTCAAGCACCATAGCGGTGAAGTCGCTTTTCCCGGTGGTATTATCGAGCCCGGAGAGGGTCCTATTGAAGCCGCTTTGCGAGAGAGCTGGGAGGAGATTGCTTTGCCACCGTCTCGCGTAGAGGTAATTCGGCCACTGTCATCACTGGTTTCCAAATGGGGTGTTCACGTCACTTCGGTCCTGGGTGTTATCGACTCGCTTCCTCCCCTTACTGCTAATCCTGAGGAAATCGATCAGATCTTCAGCGTACCCATGAGCTACTTCGTTAGTAAGAATATTAGTGGAACAACACGAAGCCGACATAAAGAGCGGGCGGTAGCCGTGCCTGAGTATCATTATCACGGTCATCGGATATGGGGTATGACGTCGTATATCATCACCGACGTAGCCCAGCAGCTGTTTGATAGCGATATTAGACTTAAGGAGATTTGAATGTTATTTAAACTAGATGATAAGTCACCGCTTATTCACGGTGAACAGCACTTTATTGCCCCTACGGCAGCGTTGATTGGTGAGGTGGTGTTACACCCGCGAGCCTCGGTATGGTTTTCGGCTGTTATTCGTGCCGACAACGCGCTCATTGAAGTTGGCGAGGATAGTAATATTCAGGATGGTTCGGTGCTGCATACGGATGCGGGGATCCCACTGCGTGTTGGTCGCGGGGTCACGGTTGGCCACCAGGTAATGTTACACGGCTGTGAGATAGGGGATTACTCGTTGATTGGTATCAATTCTACTATTTTGAATGGCGCCAAGATTGGTAAATCCTGTATCATCGGCGCGAATTCATTAGTCACTGAGGGAACCGAGATTGCGGATTTCTCTCTGGTTATGGGTTCGCCAGCTAAGGTTGTCCGTCAGCTAGACAAATCAACCTACGAGCTGCTCAAAGCCTCCGCTGACCATTATGTGGACAATGCCGAGCGCTATCTTGATCAATTAGAGGAAGTTCTATGAGCGTAGCTTCACCGTGTATCGGCGTTTGTGCGCTTGATAATGACGACATCTGTATCGGTTGCTTTCGCACTGCCGATGATATTACCGAATGGCAACTGTATAGCGAAGAAGAGCAGATCGCCTGTATCAAGGAATCGAATGAGCGCGCTCAGGCTCTGGGTATGAGCCTCTAATATCAATCAGCGAGTCGGTACGCGCTAATCGTCTTGATACGCTGTGTATCGATTACCTGAGCTTCCAGGATGTAGTTGCCAACTCGAATGGCAACTGGGGCCTCTGGAATTTGCTCAAGTGTTTCAACAATAAGCCCGTTCATCGTCTTCGGACCGTCAATGGGCAGTTCCCAATCCAATGCTTTATTTACATCTCTGACGAGTGCCGTGGCATCAATTGAAAAGTTGTTTTCGGCGATAACGGTGATGTCGTCATCATCATTGGTGTCGGTAGTAAAGCGACCAACGATCTCCTCAAGAAGATCCTCAAGCGTTACTAAACCCTGAACATCACCATATTCATCGACAACCAAACCAATGCGACGCTGCTGTTTTTGAAAGTTAACCAGCATCGTAGATAGTGGGGTACTTTCGGGTACGAAGTAGGCATCGTGGGCGGCAGCAATAAGCTGGTCCTTCTGAATAGAATCGCCACGTTTGAATAGATTCAAAGCGTTTCGAAGGTGGAGAATGCCAACGACATCATTAATGTCACCGTTCACAATGGGGATACGAGTGTATTCGCTCTGCGAAATTTGTCGCTCGATCTCTGCGAAACTATCATTGGTGTCAATGGTCTGGACTTCGTTTCGCGGTACCATAATATCCTCAACCGTCATCTTATCGAGGTCTAGGATGTTCAGAAGCATTCCCTTGTAAGTGGGGGAAATTTGTTTACCGCCTTCTTCCACTACCGTTTTCAATTCATCCGTACTGAGGATGTTACGCTGTCCGTCGGACGTTTTTAAACCGAGGATTCGAAGTAGTAGCTTCGACGCATGGTTAACGAGCCAGACAAAGGGTGAAAAGACGACTAAAAGCGGCGTTAGCACGCCTGATGCAGGAAAGGCAATCAACTCAGGGCGATGGGCGGCCAAGGTTTTCGGCGTCACCTCCGCGAAAATTAGGATGATAATGGTTAAGGCACCGGTCGCGATAAGCACACCCGCGTCACCAAACCAACGCATAGCCAAGACGGTTGCAATGGCAGACGCGCCGATATTAACCAGATTGTTTCCTATCAGGATAATGCCAATCAGCTTTTCAGGCTTCTCAAGTAAGCGGCTCGCTCGCTTAGCGCCTTTGTTGCCGCTATTTACACGATGCTTAAGCTTGTAGGGGTTCAGTGCCATCATTCCAGTTTCGGAACCCGAGAAAAAGGCCGAAGTGAGGATGAGAATTGCCAGGGTCGCCAGCAGAAAGCTGTCCGATAACTCGTTCAAGTAGTTGGTCCAGTGTCTAAAACGCCTAATTTAGTCGTATTTTGACCAATTGTCACGCCATATTTAAGGCGCTACAGCGTATCGAGTATGGCTCTGAATGTTGTCCGCTAACAGGTAGGGTGTGGTGCTTAGGAGTTCTTCATAGCGCAACACATTATCAACGTAGGTAGCACACTCGCGTCCTCGAGCATAACCGCGCTTAGTAGTGGTATAAACATTCGGATCTTCAAGCTTGATTACAAAGGGTTTTACGTGGTCCCAACGATCCGGGTTGAAGCCTGCTCGTTGTGCAAGGATACGAGCATCTTCTACGTGCGAACGCCCCATATTGTAACTGGCGAGCGCTAAAGCAATGCGATCTGAGTGTTGAATACGATCGGGGAGATTGTCATAGAGTTTTCGGAGGTACTGTGCGCCCCCGTGAATTGAGGCGGTCGCATTGGTTCTATCTTCTACTCCCAGCTCGGCTGCGGTAGTTTGAGTCAGCATCATAAAGCCCTTCACGCCGGTTGGACTGGTGGCGTTCGCAGACCAGTGAGACTCTTGAAATCCGACCGCTGCTACGAGGCTTGGTGAAAGATCAACGGTTGCGGCCGCTTCAGCGATAGTTCGGGAGAATGCCGGTAAGCGGGCGCGCATTAGAAATCGGAAAGAGCGAGCATCTGCACTAGAGAATTCAGTTACTCTAGGTAGTTCAGCGGCCATCAAGTTATCAAGTGCTTGGTAGTCTAGGTGATCGCGGAAGAACTGCTGCATCATGGCAGATAGCGTTGGATCTCTGTGGCTAGTTAGCCACGAGTGAGTGGCGGTTAATCCATCGATGGAACGCGCTTGTAAGTCCGGATAGAGCGTTGATACCTGTTGGAAGGAGTGCAAGTCAACGACAGCCGCTTCAATCTCGCCTCGACTTACCGCATCAACCAGAGCCGGCATGGTAGCGTAGCGATCAACTCTAATGTGGGTCTGAAACTGCTGACGAGCGATGTACTCAGAATATCCATTGTCGATGACTACGATTTCGGCGGGCGTGTTTTGAAGCGAAGACTGCTCGCTTGAATGGTTGAGCGAATCACTAGTAGTCACTAGCATCGGGAAAACGGTGCGGTAGCTTGGTCCGGCGACGAACGTCGTGGTATCAATCCAGTGATCGTTAACTCCCGCAGCAATAACATCAACTTCGCCGTTTTGCAGGGCCACTCTAAGTTCGTTCAAGCTTGGGTAGGCGACGAGTTCAAGAGGGCGGTTGGCAAATTGCGAGAACTGACTGGCGAGAAAGTATTCGATTCCTCGGAACTCATTATGATCTGCGTACCAAGTTGTCCGTTTATTGATGCTGCCAATTACGATGGCCTCAGCGCTTAACTGACGGTCGTTACTGGCGGAAACGATTAGCGGGGAGGCAACCGGTGAGGTTAGCGGCGAGCCGAGCTCAGCAGCAGGTTCAATAGCTGACGAATTGTTGGTCCAGAGGAAGGAAGCGGCCAAAATAATTATAACTTTTATCGGGGAATCGATGGTCATAATGTGCGCTAGATCTCATCTATTATGTGAAGTTGATCACTCAATAGTAGCTGTAATTTCCGCCTTTGCCATAGTTAGTTTTAACTATCACTATAGATTTGCCTTGGAGGGCTTAAACCGTCGGCGTATCTTATTTCTCGCTTTCACGACAAGTCAGCAGGTAAGCTTCGAGCAGTCAGATAATGTGAAAATTACGCTCGAACTATCAGATCTGCCGTCATGCAGTACAATGAGTTAACTTTTTATCTATAGAGATTATTTTCGCGATGTTATTAGCTGCTCAGTCCTGCTTATCACACTTTAGAAATCAGCAAATTCTTACTCGTTTACAGCAAATAGATCCAAGCGTAGCTGCTGTCTCTGCTCACTTCGTACTGCTCCTCGAAGGAGAAGACCTAGCGGCCAGTCAGGAAACTATTGACCGTCTGTTGCAGGTAACGGGGCGTCAAGTTGAAGGTACTCTGATCGTGCCGCGAATTGGCACTATTTCCCCGTGGTCATCGAAGGCGACTGATATTCTTCGTAATTGTGGTGTGTCGGGATTGGCAAGAGTAGAGCGCGGCGAGGCATGGCAGTTCTTCGATGCAACGGGAGCGGCGTTGACACCCAATGCAGCTCTTTTGGCTGAAGTATTTGATCCCATGACATCGGAAATTCTGGCTTCTCTAGATGATTTTTCGAAGGTTTTTTCTCATGCCGAACCTCAGCCCTTTACCCAGGTAACGCTGGGTGCTGATGGTGTTGCTGCGTTGGCACAGGCTAACCGTGATTTAGGCCTAGCGCTCGGTGAAGATGAAATAGATTACTTAGTGGCCAAGTACAGCGAGCTAGGTCGCGATCCAGTAGATACCGAACTTATGATGTTCGCGCAGGCGAACTCTGAACACTGTCGCCACAAGATATTTAATGCGAGCTGGACGATTGACGGGGTAGATCAACCGTTATCGCTGTTTGCCATGATTCGTAACACCTATAAGGTATCGGGCGACAATGTGTTGTCAGCCTATAGTGATAATGCCTCGGTAACGAAAGGCCCAGTGGTTGATCGCCTTTGGGTATCACCGGATAGTAATGAGTACGGTTACAGTAATGAGCCAGTGCACATGTTAATGAAGGTAGAGACGCATAATCACCCAACGGCCATTGCACCGCACCCTGGTGCTGGTACAGGTTCCGGCGGCGAGATTCGAGATGAGGGCGCGGTTGGTCGTGGTTCGAAGCCAAAGGTAGGCTTGACTGGTTTTTCTGTCAGTAATCTCCGTATTCCTGGATTCAATCAACCCTGGGAAGTGGATTTCGGTAAGCCTGAGCGAATCTGCTCGGCCTTTGAAATTATGCAAGAAGGCCCTATCGGCGGTGCTGCGTTTAACAATGAGTTTGGCCGCCCCAATATTAATGGCTATTTCCGCACCTACGAACAGCGTTTCGATACGGATTTGGATAGTGAAGTGCGTGGCTACCACAAGCCCATCATGATTGCTGGTGGCTACGGTAATGTTCGCGATGAACATGTTCTTTCTGAGTCCGGTAAGGCCGGCATGAAGTTGGTAGTTATCGGTGGCCCCGCTATGGAAATTGGCCTAGGCGGTGGCGCTGCGTCAAGCGTGAACTCTGGAGCACAGAGTGAGGCCCTTGATTTTGCTTCCGTTCAACGTCAGAACCCAGAGATGGAACGTCGTGCTCAGGAAGTCATCGATCGCTGCTGTGCACTGGGCGAGGCGAATCCCATTGCCCTCATCCATGACGTTGGCGCGGGTGGTCTATCTAACGCGTTCCCTGAGTTAGTTGATGACTTAGGTGTTGGCGGTGACTTTGAGTTGCGTAAAGTACCCTCGGATGAGCCTGGTATGACACCGTTGGCGGTATGGTGTAACGAGTCGCAGGAACGTTATGTGATGGCGATTCACCCTGAGCGAATGGCTCGTTTTGAAGCTATTTGTGAGCGTGAGCGTTGTCCGTACAGTGCAGTGGGAACCGCTATCGAGGAGCGCCATTTAACGGTAACGGACTCACACTTTAATGAATCACCGGTGGACCTTCCGCTAGATGTACTGCTGGGTAAAACCCCTAAATTGCATCGCGATGTTAGCACTCAACAAGTCACTACGCCGGCACTTGATTTTAGCAACGTGGCATTGGATGAAGCCTTCAAACGCGTTCTTAGCTTGCCAACAGTCGCCAGTAAGTCATTCCTCATTACCATTGGTGATCGCTCGATTACCGGTCAGGTTGTCCGCGACCAGATGGTGGGGCCTTGGCAGGTTCCCGTCGCGGATTACGGCATGACAACCGTAGGCTATAACACCTTTGCCGGTGAAGCCATGGCGATGGGCGAACGAGCCCCAGTAGCGCTAATTAGTGGCGCTGCCGCAGCGCGTTTGAGTATTACCGAAGTCATTACTAATTTGGCGGGGACCGCTATTGAGCGGTTGTCGGATATTAAGCTCTCAGCCAACTGGATGTGTGCCGCAGGCCACAACCGTGAAGATCAAGCGCTCTTTGAGGCGGTAAAAACAGTAGGTATGGAGTTCTGTCCTGAGTTGGGTCTCACTGTTCCGGTTGGTAAAGACTCTTTATCAATGCGTACCCAATGGAAAGACGGTGACGAGGACAAGGCGGTTGTAGCGCCGTTATCGCTAGTCGTCTCCGGCTTCACCCCCGTTGAGGATGTTCGCTCTGCCGTGACACCGCAATTGCAGGCGGCTGATTCAACGCTGCTATTACTTGATCTTGGACGAGGTAAAGATCGCCTAGCTGCTTCTGCGTTGGCACAGGTCTTTAATCAGGTGGGCGATATCGTCCCAGATGTTGCAAGTACTGACGTGAAAGCGTTATTTAATAGTGTCCAAGCGCTGTTAAAAGCTGGCTTACTTCGCAGTTATCATGACCGATCGGACGGTGGTGTCTTGACCACCCTTGCAGAAATGGCTTTTGCTGGTCGCTTAGGTTGGTCCGTAAACGTCGACGCTGATGACTTACTGGCGGCATTGTTTAGCGAGGAGGCGGGTGCGGTATTGGAAGTTGCCACCGCGGATCTACCTAAAGTGTTGGCACTGATTGAGCAGGCTGACGCTACCGACTTGCTGGTGGTGTTAGGTACAACGCGCGCAGATGATCAGCTTGAGTTGTGTCATCAGGGAAATGTCGTGACTAAAGTCTCACTCTACGAATGGCAAACCATTTGGGCGGAGACCTCCTATCGGATGCAGGCGCTTCGTGATAACCCGGAGTGCGCAACGGCCGAATTTGCAGCGCTTAAGCAGCCATCTCGTGGAATTCGTGCTGAACTAAGTTTCGACCTCTCGGATCTTGCAGCGCCGGCAGTGATTGGAACGAATAAACCCAAAGTCGCAATTCTACGAGAGCAGGGTGTGAACGGTCAGAATGAAATGGCCGCAGCGTTCGACCGAGCAGGGTTCCAGGCTGTGGACGTGCATATGTCTGATATTCTCTCAGGCCGTTTGAGCTTGGCTGACATGTCTGGGCTAGCTGCCTGTGGCGGTTTCTCGTACGGAGATGTATTAGGCGCCGGACGTGGTTGGGCAAGCACTATTTTGAATAATCCCCGTGCCTATGATGAATTCAGTGCATTCTTCCAAAACCAGCAAACCTTCTCGCTAGGCGTCTGTAACGGTTGTCAGATGATGGCGCAGTTACAGGAATTGATTCCGGGATCTGAACACTGGCCCACCTTCCATCGTAACGCGAGTGAGCAGTTTGAGGCGCGAGTAGCGATGGTTGAGGTGATGGATTCGCCAAGCGTTCTGTTGAGTGGTATGGCGGGGTCTCGCATCCCGGTTGCCGTTGCTCACGGTGAGGGACAGGCTAAGTTTTCTTCGCCATCAGCGTTGCAGAATGTTACTCGAAGCCTTCAGTATATTGACGATAATGACGCGGCGACACAGCAGTATCCACTAAACCCTAATGGTTCGCCTGAGGGGGTAACTGGGGTCACATCATTGGATGGTCGTGCAACAATTATGATGCCGCACCCGGAACGTGTATTCCGTACCATTACCAACTCGCATAAACCTGCTGGCTGGGAAGAAAATGGCGCGTGGATGAAGATGTTCTTAAATGCGCGTAAGTTCGTGGGTTGAGGTTGTTCGCCATTTACTTCACTTTGGAGTGAATGGCTGCCTTCCAACGGCGATATTTGTTGGCGTAAAAAAAAGCCGCGCAACGAACGTTGTGCGGCTTTTCTATTAGAGCGAAGTGCTCTACAACTGGCGATTAAGCAAAGTTTGCGCTAGCAAATTCCCAGTTGATTAATGACCAGAATGCCGCCAGGTAGTTAGGGCGAACATTGCGGAAGTCGATGTAGTAGGCGTGTTCCCAAAGATCGACAGTGAACAACGGCTTAGCGTCGCCAGTAAGCGGCGTTGCTGCGTTGCTGGTGTTGACGATTTCAAGTGAACCATCAGTGTTCTTTACCAACCAAGTCCAAGATGAACCAAAGTTGTTAACAGCCATATCGTTGAAAGCCGCTTTGAAGTCTTCGAAAGAACCCCATTTAGCGTTGATTGCGTCAGCAAGGGCGCCAGTAGGCTCGCCGCCGCCATTTGGGCTCATGCTGTTCCAGTAGAACGTGTGGTTCCAAATTTGTGCAGCGTTGTTGAATACGCCTGCAGAAGAGCTTTTAACAATAGTTTCAAGGTCTTTGCCAGCGAAATCGGTGCCGTCAATGAGGCCATTTAGCTTAGTGACGTAAGTAGCGTGATGCTTACCATAGTGAAACTCTAGGGTTTCCTTTGAGATATGTGGCTCAAGCGCATCCATTGCGTACGGTAGTTCTGGAAGTACATGTGACATGTGTCGACTCCTTGCAGTATTTATTGACTAAATTGTTTCCGCGATTGTAGAACAAAGTGAAGCAAAATGGCACTGGCCGAGTGTCAATAGCACGTTTTTCTACGGTTTCTACTAGGGTAAATTCGAAGAATAGTGGATTGCGGGAATGAATTTCCGCAAGAGTGTGTGCAATCGCTTGGTTCACTGGGCTTAAAGAGGGTAAAATTGACCAACTTAAGCCGATGTATTCACAGGGTGATAATAACAATGTCAGATCGCGATATGAATGACCCAATAGTCGTTCCCAGCATGAAGTTAGATAAAGATGATGTTCGTTCGGGACAAGCTAAGCCTCAGCGTTCCGCCATTAAGCGCTCTGCGCCGACTGCCACGCAGAAGCAGACTCCTGCTTCCGTAACTACCGGTAGTGCAATGATGAGTAAATTGGCCTTAATAGCGCTCCTTTTTGCGATAATTACTGCATCACTCTCAAGCTACTTCTTCTATCAACAGTCGCTGCAAAATCAAGCACTTGAAGCCCAGTTGGCAGAACTCTCACTGGGGATGCAAAGTTTAACGGTCAATACCGCAGCGCTGACTGAGGAGGCGGAGGAAGCCCACCAATTTGCTAGCTCCGAGATTCGCAAGCTGTGGGGGGTTGCCTATGATCGTAACCGCACTGCTATCGCCTCAAATACTACTGCGATTGCCCGCCTTGAAACGTCATTAGCATCTACCTCTTCTCAGGTTCAGCAGGCGGCGCGAAGCGCCGGGGAAAGTGGTTCGGCAGTTGAGAGACTGCAAAGTGAATTGGCAAGTAAAGACGTCCTAGTTAATGAAGCCAATCAACGCGCATTGCTATTAGGTGAAGTTATTCAAGAGCAGCAGACCAGTATGCAGCAATTGTCAGATCGAATCGCGGACTTAGAGCGTCAAAACGCGCTAGCGAATACGGAATTGAGTCGTCGTATTGAGCAGACCGAAGCATTAGCTACGGGCTTTGATGCCTATCGCCAGACGGTAAACAGGCAATTGAATGAGCTTCGCAATCAACTTCCAGCGGGCCAATAAGCTACACTTTAATTAGAATTAGTGAACAGTCGAGTTATTTAAGGAGCAAGCAGTGACGATTATCCGTCAAGACGATTTTATCGAGAGCATCGAAAGCGCGTTGCAGTACATTTCCTATTATCACCCTAAGGATTTCATTGATGCGGTCAATGAAGCCTATGAGCGAGAGGAGTCAAAGGCTGCAAAGGATGCGATGGCCCAGATTCTGATTAATTCTCGGATGTGTGCAATGGGGCGCCGCCCCATTTGTCAGGATACGGGTATTGTGAACGTTTTCGTCCGTGTCGGAATGAAAGTCCAGTGGGATGCCGAGATGACCGTTACAGATATGGTCAATGAAGGCGTTCGCAGAGCTTACGCACATCCCGATAATGTACTTCGTGCTTCGGTGTTAGCGGATCCTGACGGCGCACGTAAGAATACGGGCGATAATACACCGGCCGTTGTTCACTATGAGATTGTCGCGGGTGATAAGGTTGAGATTGATGTGGCGGCGAAAGGCGGCGGCTCCGAAGCGAAGACCAAATTTGCGATGCTGAATCCGTCGGATTCGGTTGTTGATTGGGTGTTGGATATGGTGCCTCGTATGGGGGCAGGGTGGTGCCCACCGGGGATGCTAGGAATTGGCATCGGCGGTACTGCGGAGAAGGCAATGATGCTGGCAAAAGAGTCTTTGATGGGGAGTATCGATATTCATGAACTCCAGGAAAAGGGCGCCTCAACACGTGCCGAAGAGCTTCGCCTCGAGTTATTTGATAAGGTCAATAATCTGGGTATTGGTGCACAGGGTTTGGGCGGACTGACTACAGTTCTTGATGTCAAAGTCAGTGACTTCCCTACTCACGCAGCTAACAAAGCAGTGGCCATCATTCCTAACTGTGCGGCAACGCGTCATACCCACTTCACGCTTGATGGTAGTGGCCCGGCTGAGCTTAAAGCGCCAAAACTGGAAGATTGGCCGGAGATTTCTTGGGAATTAGGCGAATCTGTTCGCAGGGTGAATCTTGATACGATTAAACCTGAAGATTTACTGGAGTGGGAACCCGGCGAGACGGTCTTACTTTCAGGTAAATTACTGACTGGCCGCGACGCCGCCCATAAGAAGATGGTCGATATGCTCGCGCGCGGTCAGGAACTGCCAGTAGATATGCGCGGGCGTTTCATTTACTACGTTGGCCCAGTTGATCCAGTTCGCGACGAAGTGGTTGGCCCCGCGGGCCCAACTACCGCAACCAGGATGGATAAATTCACCGACACAATGCTTGAAGAGACCGGTCTGATTGGCATGGTAGGTAAAGCGGAACGTGGTCCCGTTGCTATCGAGACCATCAAGCGTCACAAAGCGGTGTATCTAATGGCCGTTGGTGGCTCGGCCTATTTGGTTTCTCAGGCTGTTAAAAAATCAACGGTAGTGGGTTTTCCTGAACTAGGTATGGAAGCTATCTACGAGTTCGAAGTTGAAGATATGCCGGTGACGGTTGCCGTTGATGTTAACGGTGAATCAGTGCACCAGACAGGGCCGAAGATCTGGGCGGAAAAGATTAATCAAGCAGCCCTCAATAAAAAATAGCGAGAAACATAAGTAGTTACAGTTGTAACTACTGGACATGAGAGGCGTCTTCGGTGCAAACTGTAGACGCTTTTTTTATGGAGGATGAATCATGTCATTAGCGGAACAACAATGTGAAGCCTGTCGAGCCGACGCCCCGCAGGTTAGTGATGAAGAGTTAGCTACGCTTATTCGAGAGATTCCGGAGTGGACCCCAGAGGTTCGTGATGGAGTGATGCAACTTGAACGAGTGTATAAATTTCGCAACTTCAAGCAGGCGATAGCCTTTACGAATGGGGTGGGTGAGATTGCAGAAGAAGTTGGCCATCATCCGGCTTTATTGACGGAATGGGGCAAGGTCACGGTGACTTGGTGGAGTCATGAAATGGGTGGTCTACACAGAAATGATTTTATCATGGCAGCGCGAACTGATGCTGTATTCGCTGCGAGCTAGATTTTTTAGTGTATTAAAGAGTCTTGTTGTAGGCCAGTTTACTAGGAATTTGAACTGGCCTTTTCCTCGGAAGAGGTTGAGGATATTCTACGATCAAGTACTTCTTCACGTAAAATAGTAGTTTCTTTTGGCGCATCAATGCCAATACGGATTTGATTGCCCTTAACACTAAGCACAGTGATTTTGACGTCGTCACCAATGATGAAGGATTCGCCACAGCGGCGACTAATGATTAGCATAGTAATTCCGATTTATTATTGAATGATCGAGACCTGCTTTGTGATCACATGTAGTTAATCAAATATTGCAGATGAACGCAATGATTAGTCGATAAACGGTAACACTTTTTCCCAAATTAAAGAAATTCCAGCGGTTTGTCCTATTTCTAGGTTTTCGAGACTGTTGACTCGTAAATTCAAAATCCCTGCTTTTTTCAACTCGACCTCATATTGGAATCCGGGGGCTAAGTAAGTCTTGCTTTTTACCGTAGCTGAATTGAAATCATTCGTTTTAACGAAATCGGCGGATAGGTTCAACGAGTCTGGGCGCAAGAAATATCGACCAGCGGCGGGAGCTTTACCGGCTAGCTTTGATAACTCAACTTCGCTACACCAATGACCCCGCGAGAAAAATTCAGCGCAAGCCTCGGTAGTGGGCCGAGTAAAGATATTTTCGGGACTATCGACCTGAGCTAATGAACCTTGATGTAAGAAGGCGACTCGATCAGCGAGCGCGAAGGCTTCTCGATGATTGTGAGTGACGAAAATTGCGGTCATATGACGAGCTTTGATTAGCTGTTGAAGCTCGCTGAGAAGTGCGTGCTTAAGGGATTCATCTAGGCTAGCAAAGGGCTCGTCAAAGAGTAAAACGCTAGGTTGTGCAGCAAGACTGCGTGCAATGGCAACTCGCTGCTGCTGACCGCCGCTAAGTTCGTGCGGAAAGCGCTGCAGTAGATCGTCAATCTGCAACTGTTGCGCGAGTTCTTGGATTTCGCGTTTAGAGCTTACGCCGCTAAAACTGATATTTTGGAAGACATCCAAATGCGGAAAGAGGGCATGATCCTGAAAGATTAAGCCTACTTTGCGCGCTTCTGGAGGCAGGTGGGTTTGCGCATCTAGGACAACTTGATTATCGATAGACACAGCGCCCGAATCAACGTCAGTAAGCCCAGCGATGACCCTCAAAAGGGTACTCTTTCCGCTACCACTGGATCCCACAAGCGCCAAGATCTCTCCTGAATTAATGCTTAGGCTTATTTGCTCCAAGACCTTCAGGTTATCGTAACGCTTGCTTATATTAGTTAGTTCAATCATTTGCTCAGTCTAAAGCTAGTGCGATAGCTGCTGCAAGCTCCTTAGCTTCTTCGTGGGTCATGATAAGCGGAGGTAGCAAGCGGATCCGCGAAGCGTTGCTCACATTGACGAGTATGCCCTGGTCAAGCATTCGCTGAGCAAGGTCCTCTCTAGCTTCGCTCAGCTGGAGGCCCAACATCAATCCTCTGCCGTCAATATGGGCTAACCGGTTGCCGAGGCGCTCAACTAGCTGTGCTTGAAAGTAACGAGATAGCGCGGTTACGCCATCTAGGAATCCAGGCTCACTCAAAATACTGTAAACGCTTTCGATGGCGGCACAGGCCATGGGGTTGCCGCCATAGGTGGAGCCATGCGTGCCCGGTGTGAATAAACCAGTGGCCTTGCCCCCCAGAAGTGTGGCGCCGGCAGGGAAACCATTAGCGAGTCCTTTGGCAGTTGTCACAACGTCGGGTTGAATATCGCTATGTTGGAAGGCGAAGTATTTCCCTGTTCGACCATTGCCTGATTGCACTTCATCTACCATCAATAGCAAATTGTGCTCTGAACAGAGCGCTGCCAATTCGGGAATGAAAGTATTGGGTGGGCAAATTACGCCAGCTTCCCCCTGAATGGGCTCCAGTAAAACCGCGTCGTACTCATCGGCGGATACCAACGCGGCGCGAACCGCGTTGATGTCGCCGAATGGCAGGTGCTCTATGTTGGCGAGGAGCGGGTAGAAGGGTGCTCGGATTGCCTCCTTAGCGGTCGCTGATAATGCGCCTAAGGAGCGACCGTGGAATGCGCCACTAAAACAAATGATTCGACCTGCGCTGCCGCGCTTTTTCATTCCGTGAAGACGAGCTAGCTTGATAGCAGCCTCGTTAGCCTCGGTACCGGAGTTACAAAAGAAGACTTCTTCCATGTTTGCAGCATTACAGAGCATTTCCGCCGCGCGATTTTGTGGTTCGCTCGCGTAGAGATTGGAAATGTGGTCAAGCGTTTGCATTTGCTTGTAAACCGCTTTGTTAACTTGAGGATTGCAATGGCCTAAGTTAGCAACGCCAATACCGCAGAGCGCATCAAACCACTGTTTTCCCTGATCGTCAGTTAGACGGATGCCGTCGGCACTCACGAACTTAAGACTAGGGCGGCCATAGGAATTTGCGACGGCGGCCGATTGGATGATAGGAGAATTCTCTGTGGTTATCACTTAGTTGCCTCTTTGTTGGTACACACTGGGATAAAAACGGGCTAAAATAGCTCATCGCATTTTAACTGGACGTTGTAACAATGGATATATTAGATACCATCAAAGATCAGATTAGCACCAATAACATTCTCTTATACATGAAGGGCTCGCCAACGGCTCCTCAGTGTGGTTTTTCTGCGAGAACTGTTCAAAATGTCATGGCGTGCGGGCAGCGTTTCGCCTATGTTGATATTTTGTCGCATCCAGAAATTCGTCAGACTTTGCCGGGTTTTGCCAATTGGCCGACTTTCCCTCAGCTTTGGGTAAACGGCGAACTAGTAGGCGGTTGTGACATCGTTGCTGAAATGGCTGAGAGTGGTGAGCTAAAAACCCTGCTCGACACAGCTACAGCAGAGTAATTTATAGCGCTGATTAGTTGATAGCTATTTGCTATAGCTGATCATAGTTTTATTTTAATATCGCTATGGTATTTTCTGAGAGAGAATACTCTCAAGTTATTAAGCAGCTCAAATTGAGTTGTATCATTTTTTCAATGGAGGCTTTTTCATGGCAGTTTTAGTAGGTAAGCAAGCACCAGACTTCACCGTACCAGCGGTACTAGGTAATGGCGAAATCGTAGATTCTTTCACGCTTTCTGAAGCAATCAAAGGTAAGTACGGTCTAGTATTTTTCTACCCGTTAGACTTCACTTTCGTATGTCCTTCAGAGCTAATCGCCCTTGATCACCGTATGGATCAGTTCACAGCGAAAGGCGTAGAAGTTGTTGGTGTATCAATCGATTCACACTTCACTCACAACGCATGGCGCAACACGCCAATCGATCAAGGTGGTATTGGCCAGGTTCGCTACACGCTAGCTGCAGACATGACTCACCAGATTGCTAAAGACTATGACGTTGAGTCTGAAGGCGGAATGGCATTCCGTGGCGCTTTCCTAATCGACAAGCACGGCGTTGTTCGTTCGCAGATCATTAATGACCTTCCGCTTGGTCGTAACATGGATGAGCTTATCCGTCTTGTTGACGCACTAGCATTCCATGAAGAGCACGGTGAAGTTTGCCCAGCGGGTTGGACTGAAGGTGACGAAGGTATGGATGCATCGCCAACAGGCGTAGCGGCATTCCTAGCGGGTAACTCTGACAAGCTATAAAGTTTTGTCTTAGTTAGTCAAAAAAGGCCTCGCTTATGCGAGGCCTTTTTGCGTTAGGCGTTATCAGTAGGCTATGATTGGCAAAAATTTCAATGAGTAAAATATGAAACGCGTAGAGTTATCTCGAATTAACCTCAATCAGCTCGTTGCTCTTCAGGTGTTACTGACAACCTGCTCAGTAAGCCAAGCGGCAAAACAGCTGTTCGTAACCCAGTCGGCTATGTCTAAAACCTTGGCCAACCTTCGGGAACTCTTTGACGATACTTTGTTGATGCGCGTTGGAACTAAGATGCAGCTCACACCACTGGCCTCAAACCTCTCTAAGGAACTGCCCCAACTATTGCAGTCTATCGAGGATTTTGTTGACCTACGCTCGTTTGACCCCAGTACTGCGGATATCGAATTGCGCCTAGCGGTTCTATCGTACTTAGGGCAGCAGCTTATGCCGGAATTTCTCGCGCGATTACAGCGAGCAGCACCGGGTATCCGAGTCATCTCGGAAGGCGTCACGGATAACAGTTGGCGTCGAATGGATCAGGGCGAGCTGGATATGATTATCGCTTTCCCTCCGCGAATCGGAGCGCGTCCCACTGCAGGGGAGGCTCTAGGTCCAGTGCCCTTCGCAACGTTGGTGAAGAAGGGGCACCCACTAACGAATTCAGAGATAACCATGGATGACTTTCTAAGTTATCCGCATGTTAGGTATCTTGTGCCCGCAATGACCCGTTATACCGGTGGCCTTGTTGATGAATGGCTCGCCGCACAGAATCTTCGCCGCAAAGTGGTTTATGATACCCCGGATGTCGGCTCGATCGTTGAGATTATCCGCAGGACGGATTGCGTGTATTCCGGCGTAGATTTAATGCAGTTACCCGGTTCGAATCTGAATGACATCGTTAATATTGGCATGCCACCAGGCTTGGTGGTGCCAGAGCTTAAGTTTTGGTTGTATATGGCGCCAGATAGACGATATAGCGCCGAGATGCAGTGGTTGAGTGACTTTTTGAAAGCAACCTATGCGGATATGATTACAGCAGAGGCCTAAGCCTCTGCTGTGCTTTCTTCAGCTATTGTTGGTAGTGGCCAGCCACCTAGTTCATGCCAGCGGTTAACAATTCGGCAAAATAGTTCGGCTGTCTTCTCGGTGTCATAGAGGGCGCTGTGTGCAAGTTTGCCATCAAACTCCATTCCCGATAATTTGCACGCCTTTGCAAGTACCGTATGGCCGTAGGCCAAGCCAGCTAAGGTTGCCGTATCCATACAGGAGAACGGGTGTAGCGGTGAACGCTTGATGTTATTGCGTGAAATGGCTTGGTTAATAAACCCTAGGTCAAAGTGAGCGTTGTGGGCTACTAGCACCGCGCGGTTACATCCCTTTGCTTTAACATCTTGGCGAATTATTTCAAAGGCTGCTTTAAATGCCTCAATTTCCCGGATCGCTTCGCGGTTTGGGTCGGTGACATCAATCCCTGTAAATTCCAGCGCCTTAGGGTCAAGTCGACCACCGGCGAATGGCTTAATATGATACTCGTAGGATTTATCACGGACTAACTGCCCGTCTTCCATCTTAAGCGTGACTAACGCCATTTCTAAAATGGCGTCGGTGGAGGCTTCGAAGCCCCCAGTCTCAAGATCCATGACCACCGGGAGAAATCCACGAAATCGGTCTGCTATGGCCATTTAGCTGACACTCCATTCAATTTCTTCGTTGGCCATCAGGGGCACCAGCTCAGTGTCTCCGAAGTGGAACGATGAAGGAACCGTCCAGGACTTCTTCGTTAAGGTGATAGTGTCAGTGTTTCGCGGCATGCCGTAATAATCGGGTCCGAAATGGCTAGCGAAGGCCTCGAGTTTGTCGAGTGCACCTTCGCGCTCAAATGCCATCGCATAGAGTTCAATTGCAGCAAAGCTAGTATATGATCCAGCGCAGCCGCACGCGGCTTCCTTCGCGCCCTTAGCATGTGGAGCGCTATCCGTACCCAAGAAGAATTTCGGGTTGCCACTGGTAGCAGCGCGGAGCAAGGCTCGCTGGTGGGTGTTGCGCTTTAGGATGGGTAAGCAATATAGGTGTGGTCTAATGCCACCGGCTAGCATGTCATTGCGATTATAGAGTAGGTGATGAGCGGTAATGGTTGCCGCGAGATTATCCGGTCCCTGTTCTACAAAGTTTACCGACTCTTCGGTGGTGATGTGTTCAAGCACTACCTTAAGCGTGGGGAAGCTCGCAACGATATCGGCTAGATAGGTTTTTAAAAACTCGCTTTCTCGATCGAAGATATCAATATCAGTATGGGTAACTTCACCGTGAACTAAGAGCCGAAGGCCTTGGTTGGCCATTTCCTCGAAGACCGGATACATCGCTTTGATGTCAGTGACGCCCGAATCTGAATTGGTGGTGGCGCCGGCAGGGTAGAGCTTGGCGGCAACTACCACACCACTGCGCTTGGCATCAATGATGTCCTGCACCGTGGTGGCGTTGGTTAAATAGAGAACCATCAACGCCTTGAACTGTGTGTGTGCAGGGGTAGCGCTGACAATACGATCAAAATAAGCCTGTGCCTGCTCAGCATTTACCACCGGAGGAGTTAAGTTAGGCATTACGATAGCACGCGCCATATATCGCGCTGTGTCTGGAACCGTTAGTTCCAAAGCTTCGTGATCACGAAAGTGAAGGTGCCAATCATCCGGGCGGGTAATAGTAAGTTCCATTCGAGCAAGCTCCATAGTTTGTTTGGCGCTATTTTAGCGTAATGCTACTAAGATGTTCATTATTAATTCTACGCATCGAAAAATGCTGAAAAGACGTCTGCAACTTATGGTTATAGTAACCTCAGCTATTTTTCATTCGCTTTATTTCAATCTGGACGCTAAATTGTGCAGATTACTCGTCAATTTTATTTAGGTAGGAAGATGTCAGAGAAACAAAAGATTGTTTTAGCATACTCTGGGGGCTTAGACACCTCCGTGATCGTTAAATGGCTCCAGGAAACCTATGACTACGAAGTGGTAACCTTTACCGCTGATATTGGTCAGGGTGAAGAAGTTGAGCCAGCACGCGCTAAAGCCGAGGCTTTGGGTGTGAAAGAGATTTTCATTGAAGATCTTCGCGAAGAGTTTGCCAAAGATTACGTGTTCCCAATGTTTAGAGCGAATGCGATCTACGAAGGCGAGTACCTGCTTGGTACCTCCATCGCACGACCGTTGATTGCTAAGCGTATGGTTGAAATTGCCGCGAAAGTTGGTGCTGGGGCGATTTCTCATGGTGCAACGGGCAAAGGTAATGACCAAGTCCGTTTTGAACTAGGTGCCTACGCACTAATGCCGGGCCTTAAGGTTGTTGCGCCGTGGCGCGAATGGGACTTGAACTCTCGTGAGCTACTCATGGAATACTGTGCCGAGCATAATATCCCGGTTGAGATGAAGCGCGGTAAGAAGTCTCCTTACTCAATGGACGCGAACCTGCTACATATATCTTACGAGGGTGGCAATCTTGAGGATCCTTGGTGGGAGCCTGAAGAGGATATCTGGCGTTGGAGTGTATCACCAGAAAATGCGCCGAATGAAGCCACTTATGTCACGCTTAGCTATGAAAAGGGCGATGTTGTTGCCATTGACGGTGAGTCCTGTTCCGCTGCTACGGTTATGGAGCGATTGAATGAACTGGGTGGTGCTAATGGTATCGGCCGTCTTGATATTGTTGAAAACCGCTACGTGGGCATGAAATCACGAGGCTGCTATGAAACACCTGCCGGCACCATCATGTTGAAGGCGCACCGTGCGATTGAGTCGTTAACACTAGATCGTGAAGCGGCGCACCTGAAGGATGAGTTGATGCCACGCTACGCAAAACTGATCTATAACGGCTACTGGTGGTCGCCAGAGCGCGAGGCGCTGCAGGCTGCTATTGACTCGACCCAGCAGTATGTCAATGGTGATGTTCGCCTAAAACTCTACAAGGGTAGTGTGTCGGTAGTGGGTCGTCGCAGTGAGCAGTCGCTGTTTGATGAGAAAATTGCAACGTTTGAAGCAGACGAAGGCGCTTATGACCAAAAGGATGCAGAAGGCTTCATTAAATTGAACGCGCTGCGTTTAAAGATTAGCGCTGCTAAGGGTCGCTCTCACAGCTAAATCTGCTGATTTTTTAATCATCAAAAGCCCAGTTAATCTGGGCTTTTCCGTTTCTTTCGTTGCTAGATAAATTTTTTACTTTGTGTCACTAAAGGCATTTTTTTTGCCCGAAATTTATGGCATTATGACTTTGATAGAAACCGTATAAATTTTGTGGTTATTTAGTGGGGGCTAAATACAAATTATCTTCTACTATTTAAAATGGAAGCTACGGAAAACCTCTAGTGGTTTTTCAACTAATCAAAATGTTACTGAGATCGGATAAATTTTATGAGTACTTCTCAAGCAACATCGAACCTCACAGTAGATTACAGTTTTAAAATTGTACGCTACTTCTCCATCATGACGGTGGTTTGGGGTATCGTGGGGATGGCCGTAGGGGTGTTGATTGCAGCACAGCTGTACTGGCCTGAATTAAACATCGGACCTTACCTTCACTTTGGTCGTCTGCGCCCACTTCACACTAATGCGGTGATTTTTGCATTCGGTGGTTGTGCGCTTATGGCCACATCATTCTATGTTGTTCAGCGAACTAGCCAGGTAAAACTATTTGCGGAAAAGCTCGCGTGGTTTGTCTTTTGGGGCTGGCAGCTCGTTATTGTCGCCGCAGCCATTACGTTGCCAATGGGTTTTACTTCATCAAAAGAGTATGCCGAGCTTGAATGGCCAATCGACATTCTCATCGCGATTGTCTGGGTAGCTTATGCGGTCGTCTTCTTCGGTACCATCGTGAAACGTAAAGTAACGCATATCTACGTGGCCAACTGGTTCTTTGGTGGCTTCATTTTAACTGTTGCTATCCTGCATATCGTGAATAACCTTGAATTGCCGGTCTCGCTCTTCAAATCCTACTCCATCTATAGTGGCGCAACCGATGCGATGATTCAGTGGTGGTACGGTCATAACGCAGTAGGCTTCTTCCTGACTGCTGGCTTCCTAGGGATTATGTATTACTTCGTTCCGAAGCAGGCAGAGCGTCCAGTATTCTCCTATCGCCTGTCCGTTGTTCACTTTTGGGCGTTAGTTGGTATTTATATTTGGGCGGGTCCACACCATCTTCACTACACAGCGCTTCCAGATTGGGCTCAGTCGCTTGGGATGGTGATGTCGCTAATTCTACTTGCGCCTAGCTGGGGCGGTATGATTAACGGTGTGATGACACTATCCGGTGCCTGGCACAAGCTTCGCACGGATCCAACCCTTCGTTTCCTAGTGGTATCGCTGTCATTCTACGGGATGTCAACGTTCGAAGGTCCGATGATGGCCATTAAGACGGTTAACGCACTATCTCACTACACGGACTGGACTATCGGTCACGTTCACTCGGGTGCACTCGGTTGGGTAGCAATGGTTTCAATTGGTGCGCTTTATCACCTGATTCCGCGCCTTTACAGTCGTACTGAGATGTATTCGGTTGCGTTGATTAACAGTCACTTCTGGTTAGCAACTATCGGTACGGTGCTATACATTGCATCAATGTGGGTAAATGGTATTACTCAAGGCCTTATGTGGCGTGCGTTTAACGACGACGGTACATTGACCTATAGCTTTGTTGATTCTGTAGTAGCAAGTGGTCCGGGTTACTTTGTTCGCTTCGTTGGCGGCGCGCTGTTCCTAACCGGTATGTTAATCATGCTCTACAACGTTTATCGAACCGCTAAGATTGGAACACCTGCTGATAATGGTCGCCCCGTTCTTCAGTCGGCAGCAGCGTAAGGATTTAGAGAAATGAATCATTCAGTTATCGAAAAAAATATCGGGCTGATGGTAGTTCTTGTTACTGTCATGATCAGCTTCGGTGGCTTGGTGCAAATTGTGCCATTGTTCTTCCAAGAGGAAACTACCACGCCAGTTGAGGGGTTAAAGCCTTGGACTGCACTTCAGCTTGAAGGGCGTGATATCTACATCCGCGAAGGCTGTAACACCTGTCACTCGCAGATGATTCGTCCGCTGCGTGGCGAAGTAGAGCGTTACGGCCATTACAGTGTAGCCGGCGAGCACGTTTATGAATTCCCATTCCTTTGGGGATCTAAGCGTACTGGACCTGATTTGGCTCGAGTAGGTGCTAAGTACTCGGATGAATGGCATCGCGCGCATTTGTACAACCCGCGTGATGTAGTTCCCGAGTCAAATATGCCTGCATTCCCGTGGTTGTTCGAAAATGTGCTTACCGGCGAACTGACGCCGAAGAAATTAGCGGCAATGCGCACGTTAGGCGTCCCTTACACTGATGAGCAGATTGCCTCAGCACAGGAAGATGTGGCTGGCAAGACGGAAATTGACGCGTTAGTTGCCTATCTGCAGGGTCTTGGACTTTCAATTACTGAGAGGCGCTAAATCATGTCGACAGGTACTTTAGAGGGAATCGGCACCGTTTTGGCTTTTCTTGCCATGATCCTCATCTTTGCATGGGCATTTAGCAAGAATCGCAAACGTGACTTCGACGAGGCGGCGAACCTTCCGTTCGCCGACGAGTTACCAGAGAATGAAGAAGGGAAGAAATGATGGATAGTTTTTGGAGTTGGTGGATCATTATTCTGACTAGTGTCTTCTTGGTAATCCAAGCTTGGATTTTATTCGCCAATCGCAAGACGCCACGGATTAATCAAGATCCTGATGACCCGACTACTGGGCATGAGTTTGACGGCATTTACGAGCTTGAAAACGAGATGCCACGCTGGTGGTTTGGCCTGTTCGTCGCAACGTTTATCTTCAGTATTGCTTATTTGATTGTTTATCCAGGGATGGGTAATTACAAGGGTGTATTTGGGTGGACACAGATCGGCCAACTTGAAGAACGTCAACAGGCTGCCGACGAACGCTACGGCGCGGTGCTAGCGGAATACATGCAGTATTCTGTGGAAGAGTTGGTTGATAATGAGCGCGCTCAGCAAACGGGTAGTCGCTTGTTCGCAAACAACTGTTCAGTTTGTCACGGCTCAGATGCGCGCGGTAATTTTGGATTCCCAAATCTTACCGACAATGATTGGTTATACGGCGGTGAGCCGGATGATATCGTTGCTACGCTAAACTACGGTCGTGTCGCAGCAATGCCTAGTTGGAGTGCGGCGCTAGGTGAAGAGGGTATCGATGAAGTAACCCAGTACCTGCTCGCATTTACCGATCGCTCGACCAATGATGATGCAGTAGCAGCGGGTGAGCAGAAGTTTGGTATGTTCTGTGCGGCCTGTCATAACGCTGACGGCAAAGGCAATCAAATGTTAGGTGCACCGAATTTAACGGATGACATATGGTTGTACGGTGGATCGGAAGGCATGATCAAACACACACTCCGCAGTGGTCGAAACGGTGTGATGCCGAAATTCGGTCATAGTTTGAGTGAAGAACAAATTCATCTGCTTGCTGCTTACGTTTACGGTCTCTCGAAAGACTAGTTGTGACGTTGACGTACTCTGTCTTAAAGCGGTGGCCAGGGCTACCGCTTTTTATTGTGTGAATGATTTAGAGGTGAACTAATATGGGTGAACGTATTCCAGCCAAGAATGAAGAGACTCTCTACGTTGACCTGGCGGGTGATCACGATAAGGTGTACAACCGTCACTTATCGAATGGTAAGTTTCTCAAGCTTCGCCGTTTATTTGTTTGGCCTCTATTATTAGCCTATTTCCTCACGCCGTGGTTGAACTTAATGGAACGTCAGTCTGTTTTGTTTGATCTGCCAGAGCGAAAGTTTCACATCTTTTGGGTAACGTTTTATCCGCAGGACGGCATCCTACTCGCGTTCCTCCTCATTATTTCTGCTTTCGTACTTTTCGCTGTGACCAATGTTTTTGGGCGTGTTTGGTGCGGATTTACCTGTCCACAGACTGTGTGGACCCAGATCTTCATGTGGCTTGAGTACACGACAGAGGGTGATCGCGGTAAGCGAATGAAACTCGATAAGATGTCTTGGAATGCAGAGAAGATAGCAAGAAAAGGCGCCAAGCATGGCTCGTGGATATTGGTTGGATTCCTCACTGGCTTAACCTTCGTCGGCTATTTCACCCCCATTCGTGAGCTTGTGGTAGATATTTTCACCTTTAGCGCTTCACCCTCTGCGGTATTCTGGGTAATGTTCTTTTTGGTTGCTACCTATGCCAACGCTGGTTTTCTCCGTGAACAGGTGTGTAAGTACATGTGTCCTTATGCCCGTTTTCAGTCGGTGATGTATGACGCCAATACCTTAGTGGTTACTTACAACGAGAAACGCGGTGAAAATCGTGGGCCACGTAAGCCGAAGGTCGATTACAAGGAGCAAGGGCTTGGAGATTGTATTGACTGCACCTGGTGTGTTCAGGTTTGCCCGGTAGATATTGATATCCGTGACGGTTTACAGTACGAGTGTATCAACTGTGGTTTATGCGTCGATGCCTGTGATTCGATCATGGATAAGATGGGCTATGAGCGAGGGCTGATTAGCTTTACAACTGAAACAAATATAGCCGGCGGTAAAACTAAGTTCATTCGTCCTCGATTAATTGGCTATGTATTCTTCATTCTGCTGATGACGGGCGCTCTGGTAACCACGTTAGTTCAGCGAGTTCCGATGGAAGCGGATATCGAACGCGATAGAAACGTCATGCACCGCATCAACAACTCCGGCTTTATCGAGAATCCGTACCGGGTGAAAATCGTCAACATGTTGGGTGATACGCACCGTTATGAATTACGTATAATCGGTAATGAGCAGTTTGTCTTATCTGGTGACACCTCAATTGAGGTTGCAGGCGGAGAAGTAAAAGAAGGTATCATTCTGATTACTGTTGATCCAGCTGATATCAATCGTCTTCGCTACGACATCGAGGTTGAAGTCAGAGCAATCGATGACCCTAGCTTAGTGAAGATCATAGAGACGCGCTTTATGGCGCCACAGGTACGGTAATGAAAGATTCTAAGGTAGACGACATTCCTGAAGATACCCGTTGGTTTAAACAGCCTTGGGCACTCTTTGTTTTGGGGATCTTGCTAGTTGATGTGGTATTTGCGCTAATCTTTGTCGGTCGTTCGATTAGTGGCGCCGACGACGTGGTAGCGAGTGACTACTACAAACAGGGTCTTGCCATCAACGAACGTATAGCCAAGGAAGATCGTGCGCAGGAGCTAGATCTAAAGGCTGCGGTAGCCTTTGAACAGTCAGGTGAGGTGGTGGAGGTCTCCATCGATTTCAATAAGCTCTCAGAGCTAGAGGACACCGTGATCCTCCGTTTGATTCACCCTGTATCCGAGGATCTCGATCAACAGTTTATTCTCCAGCGTGCAGACGGTAATTTGCATTTTGAAGGACTTGGCGAAGGTGATTTATCTCACCGTTGGTACATTCAAATTGAGCCACTTACTCGCAGCTCCTGGCTGCTGAACGGCGAATTAGACCTTTCCGTCAGAAATACTGTGCGGCTAGAGGCAAATGACAACTAGTTGCTTTCACTGTAACGAGCCTGTTCCCAAAGGCACAAACCTTTTCGTGAGCTTTGATAGCTCGTCCCATCCCGTCTGTTGTGCTGGGTGCCAAGCGGTTGCTGAGATGATTCTAAGCGACGGTTTCGGCGCCTACTATAAACATCGCGACGAACCTGCGATCCGCCCAGATGAACATCGTTTCGACTGGGAAATCTTCGATGACCCCGCTTTCCAAAAGGATTTTTGTCGTCAACTCGAAAACGGGTCCTATCGCGTCGACCTATTAGTCGAAGGGATTACCTGTTCGGCGTGTGCATGGCTTATAGAAAAACGCCTAGAGCAAACATCGGGCGCCGTTGATCCGCAGGTTGTGACCGCAAGCCATCGCCTGCGTTTTAGCTGGGATCCTAGTCGCGCCAAGCTTAGTGTAATTTTACAGGCACTGAGCGCATTGGGTTATCGAGTTCGGCCTTGGAATGAAGAAAACGCTGCGGAACACTTCGCTACAGAACTTCGCTCCCTACTGTTTAAGGTTGGGCTTGCAGGTATCGCCTTTCTTCAGGTTATGATGTTTGCGGTAGCGCTTTATGCCGGTGAAATGAGCGGTATTGATGAGTCGCACCGATCGCTCATGCGCTGGTTTAGCTTAGCGATATCAATACCCGTAGTATTCTATTCCGCAGAGCCGTTTTTTAGCGGCGCATTCCGGGCGCTTAAAGGCCGATCCCTAACTATGGAGGTGCCTGTTGCTATTGCGATTAGCTTAGCGTGGGGTTCCAGTATCGTGGCGACCATTAGTAATTCCGGAGAAGTGTATTTTGACTCGGTAGTGATGTTCGTATTCTTCCTTCTCTCGGGAAGGTATTTGGAACACCGAGCGCAGCATCGTGAGCGACAAACACTGTTTTCCTTGGCGGCCTGGCTGCCGACTTCAGCATTACGCTTTGTTGATGGCGGATTCCAGTGGGTACCATCGATGGCGATTCGCGAAGGCGATCTCATCCAGGTTCTTAAGGGCGAAACCGCACCAGCGGATGGGGTGTTGGAATCTAACGCCGCATACCTGGATGAGTCCTTGCTCACGGGTGAACACCTCGCGCTAAAGAAGCTCGCTGGTGACCGAATTTTTGCGGGGACTATTAACACCGGTGAAAGTTTTTGCTATCGCATGGATACGCCTACCGAGCAATCTCAAGCGGCCAAGATCAATGAGCTGCTTGGTGCTGCCGCGAATGATAAACCACCAATTTCCCAGCTTGTAGATAGGATTGCAGGGGCTTTCATTGCGAGTGTTCTCGTTATTGCTGCCGGTAGCTATTGGTATTGGTCCGCAAGCGCACCCCAGGATGCTTTCTGGATTGCGCTCTCGGTATTGGTAGTGACCTGTCCCTGTGCCCTGAGTTTGGCTACTCCTGTAGCGATAACGTCGTCAATCCTAGGGTTCAAGAAGCAGGGGATACTGGTTACTCAGGCTCGCTCTCTACAGGCCATTGATCGTGTTGATACGCTCTTCTTGGATAAAACGGGAACGTTAACGACGGGCGAGTTAAGGGTAGAGTCACACGAGATTTTAAACGCTTCGTACTCCGTGGACAGGGTGTTGGATATTGCTTCGGCATTAGAGCGTGAATCCTCGCATCCCATTGCGTCAGCGTTTAACGGTCGCGATACTGCCATTATCCCAAGTGACCTAGAGATCGTCGTGGGAGAAGGTGTGAAGGCTGTGATTGATGACCAGGAGTGGCGCATTGGCCAGCCTGGCTTTTGTGATCCTCAGGCGCAGCCCGAAGCGGTGGTCGCGATGAGCGTCAACGGAACATTAGTTGCCAAGTTTGTGATTGCTGATACGCTTCGCGAGGACATTTTTAATGAAGTAGCCGCGCTCAAAGCCCAGGGCATGGAAGTTGTACTAGTTTCTGGTGATCATCAAGATACCGTGGCGAGTGTCGCGAAAGCAGCGGGCATTGACTCCTTCTATGCGGCACAAAAACCCGAGGATAAGTACCGTTTACTGCAACGCTACCGAGGGCAGGGGCGAAGGGTCTTGATGGTAGGCGATGGGTTGAATGATGTCCCAGTGATAGGTGGCGCGGATGTGTCGGTGGCGATGAGTTCCGGCGCTGCGCTAGCTCGCTGTCATGCCGATGTCGTATTGAACGCAGACAAAGGCTTTGGCTTGGCAAATCTATTTAAGAGTGCGAAGCGTCTAAATCTGACCATTAAACAGAACCTAGGCTGGGCGTTGCTCTATAATCTGGTAGCATTACCGCTTGCAGTGATGGGCTTTGTCCCACCGTGGGCGGCAGCCATTGGCATGAGCCTGTCGAGTTTGATTGTGGTGTTAAATGCTTTGAAGTTGAGTAGATAAATGGAAAGTCTGTACCTGTTAATACCCATCGCGTTAGTCATCTTTGCACTCATTATAGCGTTACTGTTTTGGGCTGTTCGCTCAGGCCAGTTCGACGATCTAGAGCGAGAAGGCGGACGAATCCTGTTTGATGACGATCTAGAGGAAAGCAAACGCGATGATTGAGGCAATTCTTGCTGCCTTTGTATTCGGTTTAGCTGGCTCCACTCACTGTTTGTCTATGTGTGGTGGTATCGCGATGGCCGTGACGGCGGGCGGTAATCAAGCTAATCGTTGGCTGGCGCTAAGTTATAACCTAGGTCGATTAGCTTGCTATCTATTTCTTGGCTTCCTCGTTGGATTCTTAGGTGAATTAATTGCCTTCAGCACCGAGACCGGAATTGTCTTACGTTTCATAGCCGCCGCGCTGCTTGTTGCAATGGGCGTCTATTTACTTGGCTTTAAGCAAGTTTTAGGTTGGCTAGAAAGACTTGGCGCCAAGGCGATTTGGCAACCTCTACGCCCGATCGCAAGAAAATTCCTGCCAATCCGTAGCCATCGCGGTAGCCTCGTTGCTGGCGCAATCTGGGGATTGCTACCCTGTGGCATGGTGTACACCGCACTGGCCTGGTCTACTGCAAGTGCCTCACCATTAACAGGCGCGTTGACTATGCTCGCGTTCGGGTTGGGAACCTTTCCGGCAATGCTAGGTGTCGCGCTTCTGGGTGGCTTAGGTAGTTGGTTTAAAAGCCCCGTGGTGCGGAGCGTTTTGGGTGTCTTACTTATTCTTTTTGGGACCTTCAATGCCTTTCAGCAGGTGGCCAAATTAACGGTCGATTCGGTTGACAATTCACATCACCATCAGCACCACTAGTCATTTTGATTGAAAACTAAACACATCGATGGAAAATCAACCAAAAAAAGGTTGTATCCTTGATTTCTTAGATTTATATTGGGTATGCACATCAGCAATACCTATATAAAAATAAGAAGTCGAGGTGTTTTATGTTTGCTTATATTTGGGGTTTCTATACCAACCCAGAATCTACTTGGAACAAGATTGCTAATCTAGATGAGAGCGCATTAAAGCGTTGTCTTCCCTATGTAATTTTGCTCGCCATGCTTCCACCCATTGCTTTCGTTTACGGCGTCACCCAAACGGGTTGGCAAATTACTCGTGGTGGTGATCTCTTTCTAATGACGGTTGATAGCGCGCTACAGATTGGCGTACTTTACTATGCAGCGCTCGTCGCGGCAGTGGTGGGTGTTGGCTATATGATTCATTGGATGTCAAAAACCTATGGCGCCACCACTATCATATCCAAGGGTGTGATGATTGCGGCGTTCTCTGCCACACCATTGTTTATCCTTGGTGTAGTTGCTATCTACCCAGTAATTTGGATTGCACTACTTGCTGCAACCTTTGCTGCGGCCCACACGGTCTACCTACTTTATTTGGGGATCCCGCGGGTTCTTCGCATTGATGAAGATCGCGGCTTTATGTATGCAACGGCTATCGTAGCAGTAGGATTAGTAGCTGTGGTCGCTACTATGGGTGCAACCGTTATCCTGTGGGATATGTTCGCAATGCCTGACTTCCAACGTCTGAGTATTCGTTAATCGCTACTGTTTGATTTACAACGTATCTAAAAAAAGCCCAGTGATTACTGGGCTTTTTTGTGTCTGACGTTCGGTGTTGAAGCTGGGAAATGACAGCGTGTTGATTTGAATCATAATACTCGGTAGCACTAGTTTAGGACTGATCTGAAGAGCTACGAGGACTAACCGGTTAGTTAATGACACCGGTTGTACGAACCCGCTTACTGCCTTTCTCGTTGGTGGTATTCGCTAACCGTCGAGCGTTTAAGCGCAGATCGATAAAGTTCTTGGTAGCGATAAGCAATCCAGTAATGATGAATGCTCCCGGGGGTAGGGCTGCAAGTAGGAAACCGGGGTAAGTTTCAGGGAACACATTGACCGTTGAGTTCAGTGCTATGTTACCCAGCAGTAGATGCATATTATGGAAAAGGGTCCCGTAGGCCAAAAGTTCTCTAAGGCCGCCTAGAATAACCAAGACGATGAGAAAGCCGATGCCCATCGCTAATCCATCCACCGCGCTTCTCACCACACCGTGTTTACTAGCGAAGGCATCCGCTCTGCCGAGGATGGCGCAGTTGGTCACAATCAACGGAATGAAGATGCCAAGAATCTCATAAAGTTCATAGGTGTAGGCTTGCATCAACAGTTGAATACACGTGGTGAAGCTAGCGATAATCATGACGAATGCTGGTAAACGAATGGCTTCGGTTGCCTGGCGGCGAAACAGGCTTACTGCAATATTGGATCCACACAAGACGAAGAGCGTGGCGAGGCCAAGTCCCAATGCGTTGACCACGGAGCCTGTTACCGCAAGCAGCGGGCAGAGGCCCAGTAGCTGCACTAGCGCAGGATTATTACGCCAGAGGCCATCAAGGCTAATATCGCTAAATGCAGGCTTACTCATAATTCTGTAGCTCCTCTAGCCAAATGGCCTCTGCTGCGATGGCGTTTAATGTTCGTTCAACTTGGCGAACCACGGCACGAGGGGTAACGGTGGCTCCCGTGAACTGATCGAAGTTTCCGCCGTACTTGGCAACATCCCAGCTATCTCTATCCTCAAGTGAATAGGCCAGGTCATCGAAGCTGAAAATCCAATCACTCTTGCTCACTTCAATGGCATCGCCCAGCCCCGGCGTTTCTCTATGCGCCAAAACGCGCACGGCCAGCAGGTGACCCTGTTTATCAATAGCCATTAACAGCTTAATTCGCCCAGAATACCCATCTAAGGCGTCACTCGGGATTAAGGCGGCTACTAATTCATTGTCCTTCGTTGCGAGCAGAACCGATGATTCATTATGAGTGACGCTCGCTAAAAATTCGGGCATCGCAATCGCGGTTTCATTCAAATTATTGGTGTAGCTATCAGTCGCAATAAGCTGGCCGTATAAGCGCTGCGCCGCGAGCTCCTGTTGCGTAGCGATTTTATCCTTGGTGAAAGAATAGGTTCCGCCGAGTAGCAGTGCCGTTGCGATACCGAAGGTAAGCAATCTCGCTACCGCGTCGAAGATTGAGCGTGACGTTTTCATTGATCCGAATCCTTGGCAATCACCGAGGTAGCATTTTCGCGTCCGTAGGAGCGAGGCACCGTATAGTAATCAATAAACGGCGCCGCGAGATTGGCTATTAATACCGCGAAGGCGACGCCATCCGGGTAGTTACCAAAGGCGCGAATTAGATAGATCATTACCCCTACCAAGGCGCCAAATATTAAGCGGCCACGATTACTCGTTGCACCACTTACTGGATCCGTAATGATAAAGAATGCGCCCATCATGGTAGCGCCACTGAACCAGTGAAATAACGGTGAACCACGGCTATCCGAGCCATCTCCGGTCCAAAACAGCAATGACATAATTCCCAGAGCAAGTAGCATCGCTACAGGTGCGTGCCAGCTAAACAAACGACGCTTCAGCAAGTAGAGGCCGCCAATCAGAAACGCTACGTTGATAATCTCACTCGCGTAACCTGCAACTTTGCCCATCGCTAACTCTTGGTTCGCTGCAACCGCTTCGGTATAGGTCTGACCTTGGAGATTTCTAACAATGTCGAGTGGGGTGGCCGCTGTATAACCATCTATCGTCTCACCTCCGAATATGGCAGCCAGTGCTACCTCATTAGGAATCGGCGCCGAAAGTTGTTGTGCTTCTGGCCAGCTTGACATGGCCAGTGGAAAAGAAATCAATAGCACCACATACGCGACCATTGCTGGATTGAACGGATTCATTCCCAAGCCGCCAAAAAGCTGTTTGGCAAATATAATGGCAATTATTGCGCCAACAAATGGCAGCCACCAAGCCGCGTAGGGAGGTATCGCTAACGCCAACAAAACTGCAGTCAGTAATGCCGAACTATCGAGTAGCGCGCTTCGTACCTTTCTTCCTCTCAATGCTAGGATTGCAGCTTCGGCGACTACAGCACCTGCGGCCGCTAACGCGAGATTAATGAGTGTGCCAACACCATAGAGCATCGTCATCGCGACCGTTGCCGGAATACAGGCGAAAATCACCAGTCGCATGAGTTGTGCTGTCGATAATGACGACTGAAGATGGGGGCTAGTTTGCGTCATGATCACGGGTCCATTCTGATAGCTTGACTTCAATTTTGGTTACGGCCGTTCGAAACGCGTCGATATGCTCACTATCCTCGGCTTCAGCCTTACTGAGGCGTGCCTTGGCCTTTTCCAGTCTTGCCTGTAAGCCAAGGTACTGTTGCTGAAGCTTTTCTTCGGGCGATAGCTTTGCTTGAGCGGCAGCAACCTGCTTAGCTCGCTCAATGGCTTGAAGCGCCTTGTCCGTGCTGACTTCTTGTGCTGATGGCGTAAACGCTTCACTGCTCTGTGTTTCTGCGCGCTTAGCCTCTAACTTGCTAATGCGAAGTTTAAGCTTATCGCGAAGCTGCTGATCACTGCTGTCCTCAAGTTGCTGTTGGCAACGAGCGATATTGTCATCAATACGTTTTAGGGCTTCGCGCTGCCGATCATCCGGACGCTTTGCAGCTCGTGCTACGGTAAGCGACTCAATGGCGTTTTCCGCTCGTTCAATATCGGTTGGCGCTGACGTTGAAGTTGAAGTTGATTCGGGTGCTGTCGCTGTCGCTGTCGCTGTCGCTGTCGCTGTCGCTGGTGCGTTTCCCTGTGATGCATCACGGGAAGCCGTTGCGGCTAGTCCACTGGACTCAACTGGTTTGCTCGTAGATGAACACTCAGCTAATTTAGCCTGTAACTGCTCCTGCTTAAGGACACTCGCTGCGCGCTTAGATTGCAGCTGCGGGATCAGGCTGGCTTCCTCGCCATGCTCGGAGAGGGTGTCAGCGATTTGTTGATCAATGAACTCAATGCGCTGCGCAATGCTCTTCAGTTGTTTTTGAAGTCGCTCCGACTGCTGGTCTGCCTCGCCCGCTTTAGTTTGTTTAAGCTTGGCTCGAGCGGCGGCGAGTGGGTCTGCGGCGGCGAGTGGGTCTGCGGCGGCGAGTGGGTCTGCGGCGGCAAGCGGGTCTGCGACGGCATCGGGCTTGGTTGCTTTCTCGTTGGCTGATGGAGAGTTCGCAGCAGCTTGTTTTGCCAGCTTGGCTTTCTCGGTAGCGGCCTTTCTTGCCAAGCGCTTAGCTTCTTTCTCGGCCTCGGCTGCATCCATACGCTGCTTTCTAAACTCAAAGCGTGCACGAGCACGGTCGGAGCGAAGTTGATCTTCGGCAGTTTGCTTAATTGAAGCCTTCGCCGCGCGATAATGTTGAACGAGAGGCAGCTTGCTGGGGCAGACATAGGCACAGGCACCACACTCAATGCAATCACTGAGGTGATAAGCGTTAAGTTTGTCGTGATCGTCCGCCTTGCTATACCAATACAACTGTTGCGGTAATAACTGGGCGGGGCAGGCTTCTGCGCATAGGCCACAGCGAATGCACTCCGCAGTGGCAGATGAAGTATCGTAACCTGGTATTAGCAGACAATTCGTTGCCTTCACCACGGGAACATCCAGTGAGGGCAACTCAAAGCCCATCATAGGTCCGCCCATCACCACCTTGGTATTCTGAGCGTCAAAGTTGAGATGTTGCAGTAGGTCTTCGACTTTAGTGCCAATCCGAGTATGGAAATTGCCTCGTTGCTCAATGCCTTCGCCGGTGACTGTGGTGATGCGTTCTATCAACGGCTTATCGTCCACCACGGCCTGCTTAATAGCTCTGGCGGTACCCACGTTTTGCATGACTATTCCCAGCGCTGCGGGGATGTCACCACTGGGGACTTCCTTAGCGGTGAGAATTTGAATGAGTTGTTTTTCGCCACCAGAGGGGTATTTAGTCGGGAAACTTGCGATCTCAATCTTCGTGCCAGCACAGGCGATCTTCATGAGGGCAATGGCCTCAGGCTTATTATCTTCAATGCCGATAACAATCGTTGGCGGATTACCAAGTAAATGAGCAAGGATTTCTACGCCGGTTCTAATCTCGTCGGCGTGTTCACGCATGAGCATGTCGTCAGCGGTGATGTAAGGCTCGCACTCGGTACCGTTGATGATCAGCGTATCGATAGGTCGTTGCCCATCGAGTTTGACCGCCGTTGGGAAGCTTGCGCCCCCAAGACCGGCAATACCGGCGCTACGGATGATATCGAGGAGTTCGCGTTTTCCTAGCGCTTGCCAATCCGCTCGCGGATTGCTGTCAATGGGAGTGTCTTGGCCATCGGCGGTGAGCGTGATAGCAACATCCTTGAGTCCACTTGGATGGCTAACGAGATGGTAATCGATCGCCTTAACGATGCCCGAGGTTGGAGCATGCACCGCGGTGGACATGAACCCCGTTGAAACACCAATCTGCTGGCCTTTGAGTACCTGGTCACCAACGCTAATGCATGGCGTAGCGGCCACGCCAATATGTTGCTTCAACGGGATGATGTATTCTGCAAACAGCGGCAAAGTATCTATCTGCTGCTGGTTAGAGAGCGACTTTTGTTCCGGCGGGAATACGCCCCCAGGGATGTCATGGATAATTCGCATTAGCTAATGACTCCCCGTTTATCGGTAGCAATAAGATCAGGCTGCTTCCAACTCCAAGTATTGATATCTTCGTCAATCTCTAATAAGTCTATGCAGTCCACGGGGCAGGGTTCAACGCAGAGATCGCACCCGGTACATTCGTCAACAATTACCGTATGCATTTGTTTGGCGGCGCCTAAGATGGCGTCTACCGGACACGCTTGGATACACTTCGTACAGCCGATGCACTCATCTTCACGGATATAGGCGATGATCCGCTTATCCTTCTCTTCACCGTGACTCTCGTCCAGTTCCGGTGCTTCAACACCTAGCAGCTCTGCCAGCTGATTAACCGTTGTTTGTCCGCCCGGAGGACATTTATTAATCGCATCGCCATTCGCGATAGATTCCGCATAGGGCTTACAGCCTGGGAAGCCGCATTGACCACACTGGGTCTGTGGCAAAAGGTTGTCAATTTGATCCACGATAGGGTCGCCATCGACCTTAAATTTCACTACCGCGTAGCCCAGCACGAGGCCAAACAGAATAGCCAGTAAAGACAGCGCAAAGAGGGCGCTGGATAGGGTTGATTGACTGAGGAAATCGAACATCGTTACACCATGCCCGCAAAGCCCATGAAGGCGAGCGACATCAAACCAGCGGTTATCATGCCGATTGCGGCGCCTTGGAAGGGCGCAGGCACGTCGGCCACGGCTAGGCGCTCACGCATAGCGCTAAACAACACTAACACTAACGAAAAGCCAACTGCGGCACCAAAGCCATACAGCGTTGATTCCAAGAAGGTATGCGCTTTCTGAGTATTTTGCAGCGCCACACCAAGAACGGCGCAATTGGAGGTAATCAGCGGAAGAAATACACCGAGTACTCGATAGAGTAGGGGTGAAGTCTTTTCGACAAATAGCTTGGTAAATTGCACCACACCAGCAATGACAACAATAAAAGCAATGGTTTGCAGGTATTCGAGGCCCAGGGGAATAAGTAGCCAGGTGTTGACGGCGTAGGAGCAGATAGCAGCCAGTGTCAGTACAAACGTTGTTGCACCGCCCATACCGATAGCTGTCTCTAGTTTATTCGACACGCCCATAAACGGGCAAAGTCCTAGGAACTGCACCAGTACGAAATTATTAACTAAGATGGCACCAATTAAGATGACGAAAAAATCTGCCATGAGTCCCTGTTAGAATCCGTGATGTATGGCGCTAAGTTTAGCGCCTAGCCTTATACCTAGCAATAATAGAAAAGCTATTGCCTTATAACCATTTAAACTCTACGAATCACTTAATTCGCATGCCTGGAATGGCACCGCTATCGGGACTCAAGAGATAGATTTCATCACCGCCCGGACCTGCTGCAGCAACCATACCCTCCGATAAACCAAAGCGCATTTTGCGCGGCGCTAAGTTGGCTACCATTACGGTCAGGCGGCCGACTAGATCTTCGGCGTTATAGGCAGATTTAATACCGGCGAAGACGTTACGCTGCTCGCCCCCTAAGTCTAAGGTCAATTGCAGAAGTTTATCAGCACCTTTGACGGATTCAGCGGCAACAATCTTAGCAACGCGCAGATCAACCTTGGCGAAATCGTCAAAACTGATTTCCGCTGCGAGGGGGTCTGCCTCAAGCTGACCATTGTTTGCTAGCGTCTCAACTTCCGCAGCGGGCTGTTGTGCCTCCAATACTGCTTTGGCATCGTCCATCATGCCATCGATAGCGGGTTGCTCTAAACGCTTCAATAGTGGGCTAAACGTAGCAATTTCATGCTCACCCAGCCACGCTGGAGCGCTTGTCCAAGAGAGCGGTAGCTGAAGGAACTCTGAAATCTTGGTTGCGGTGACGGGTAATACCGGCGCCAGCCAAGTGGAAAGTGCCGCAAACATGTTAAGTGACTGAACACACACAGCTAAAGCGTCAGCTTGGGTGTCTTCGCTCTTCGCTAACGACCATGGTTGGTGCTGGGCGATGTACTGGTTGGCGAGATCCGCCAACGCCATAATTTCGCGCATTGCCTTGCCGTATTCACGTGCTTCGTAATGACTTGCAATACTACTGTCGGCGGTGATGAATTGCTCCCACAGCGCTGAATCATGAGGTGTACCACCTAATTTCCCTGCACCTAGCTTATGAACGAACTTGGCCGTTCGGCTGGCAATGTTAACGACTTTGCCCACTAGGTCAGAGTTAACCCGCTGCATAAAGTCCTCAAGGTTTAGATCAATATCATCAACACCCGCGGAGAGCTTTGCTGCGAAGTAATAGCGAAGGTACTCAGGATTCATATGATTGAGATAGCTACGGGCGTTGATAAACGTGCCCCGAGACTTCGACATCTTCTTACCGTTAACGGTTAGGAAACCGTGGACGTTAACGCCCGTTGGTAGACGGTAGTTAGCCGAATGTAACATTGCCGGCCAAAACAGCGCGTGGAAGTTGACAATATCCTTGCCGATGAAATGGTAGAGCTCAGTCTTGGAATCAGCGGACCAGTACTCATCAAAGGATAAATCACTACGTTGGTCACAGAGATTTTTAAAGCTTGCCATGTAGCCGATTGGGGCATCCAGCCAAACGTAAAAGAACTTGCCGGGGGCTCCTGGGATTTCGAAACCGAAATACGGCGCATCACGGGAAATATCCCACGCCTGCAGGCCGCCGTCGAGCCACTCGGATAGCTTATTGGCGACTTCATTTTGAAGTGTGCCTGAGCGGGTCCAGGTTTTAAGGAAATCGCTGAACTGGGGTAGATCGAAGAAAAAGTGTTCGGATTCTTTCTCAACAGGCGTAGCGCCAGAGAGCGTTGAAACCGGATTGATCAAATCAGTTGGCGAATAGGTTGCGCCGCAACTCTCACAATTGTCACCGTACTGATCTTCGGTCTTACAGCTAGGGCAAGTTCCCTTGATGTAGCGATCCGCTAGGAAGATGTTTCGCTCTGGATCGAAGGCCTGAGTAATGGTTTTACGAGTGATATGCCCGTTAGCCTCGAGTGATAAATAAATACTCTCTGAGAGCGACTTATTCTCACTAGAATGGGTGGAGTGAAAATTATCGAAGGCGATATGAAAATCGGCGAAATCCTGCTCGTGCTCCGCCTTTACTGCGGCAATTTGCTCCTCCGCACTCCGACCTAGCTGTTCGGCCTTAAGCATGATTGCTGTACCGTGTGCATCATCGGCACAGACGTAGGTACATTCGTGGCCTCGCATTTTTTGAAAACGCACCCAGATGTCCGTTTGGATGTACTCAACCAAGTGACCAAGGTGAATTGAACCATTGGCATAGGGAAGGGCACTCGTGACAAGTATTTTACGGGGTGACGTTGACATGCGTTCGGGTAACTCCATTCGATAATAGGGCAGGACAATTTAAGCGAGATTTTAGCCTAATTGCGCCTTGCTTGAAACAAAACTAACGGTTTTAAAGGTTGAAATTTTGCGGTGCGACGCCATTATGGCGAGAGTCTTAACAAATTTTCCACGGAGCGACCTATGATTAGCCGCGAAAAACTCACCGAGTCCCTGTCACAACTCCTATTCGGTAACAGTCAACAACCGATATCCAATTGGCTTTCAGACGTTGATGTGAGCGAGTCGTCGTGTCGCTTAGTGTTTGCTTTTCCGTGGCCGTGCAAGTCGCAGTGGGAGGGTTTAAGCCAGCGAATTTCCGTAGCGCTTGATGACGTTATCGGGCATCGAGATCTCTCAATTGAGTTTACGATTGCCGTTCCGCAATTAGCTATTAAGGCTGAGCGCCCCTTGGTAGCTGGGGTTAAGAATATTCTGCTGGTAGCGTCGGGAAAGGGCGGTGTCGGCAAGTCCACCACGACCGTTAACCTTGCCTTGGCGCTGCAGGCTGAAGGAGCTCGCGTAGGAATATTAGATGCGGACATCTATGGACCGAGCATTCCGATGATGTTGGGCGTGGCCGAGGGGACCCGACCACGAGTTCAGGCGTCAAAGCATTTTGAGCCAGTGATCGCTCGCGGGCTACAAACCATGAGTTTGGGCTACCTCACCACCGATAAGACGCCAGCGGTATGGCGCGGCCCGATGGCTAGTGGAGCGCTAATGCAAATTTTAGAGCAGACGCTGTGGGATGATCTGGATTATTTAGTGGTTGATATGCCACCTGGCACCGGTGATATACAGCTAACCGTGGCGCAGAAGATCGCCGTGTCGGGGGCGCTAATTGTGACGACGCCACAGGATATCGCACTCCTCGATGCGAAGAAGGCGATTGAAATGTTCAGCAAAGTGAATATTCCTATTGTTGGTCTAGTTGAGAACATGAGTATGCACACCTGTTCTGCCTGCGGACATCAGGAACCTATTTTCGGTAGCAACGGCGGCGAACGCTTAGCGTCCACCTATGATGCTGAACTATTGGCTAAGTTGCCGCTATCCCTGGCAATTAGGCAGTCTGGCGATGCCGGGGAGCGTTTATTCGCTGAGAGTGGTCCTGAACAATTGGCCTACCAGCAACTGGCGCTGCGCTGTGGGGAGCGTGTCGCGATGATGCCGGCGGCTTCAATGCCGGAGTTTGTCTCACTGGATGACTAATCGTTGCGCTGCGCGCTGTTTGCGGCGCGCAGCTTGCAAGGCGAAGCGTGCTCTGCGCTAGTGCAATGGACCGAGCCGCTTGAAAATTCTTCCGCCGGTGGCAAGTTAAACAACGCATCGTAGAAAGCCTGTTCACAAGGCTTCGTAGAAAAGCTGTTCGTTAGTCAAACTTGAGTGAGCTGAGGTTAAGCGAATAGCTACTATCGTCTTCGGTATAACGAATACCAGTCATCACGCCCGCTAAAGAGGGTGCTAGCCAAACTTCAATGGTCTTATCCTTATCCTGTCGGCGCTGGACGAAAAGCACTGTTGTAATGGTCTCGCCGTTGATTTGCTGTTCGCTAGTCCCCTCACGAACAAAGCGGAGCAGGTCGGATTTTCCGCGGCGAATAATGGGGATTTCGACCACTTCATCCCCGTTAATTGAGGCCAAGCTAAGCGCGTACTGGTAGGATAAGTTGTCTAGATATGGCTCAGCGACAGGGATGTTTTTTGTGCCATGACGGTCTTCATACAGCACTGTACCAGCGCTACTGAAATCAATCGAACGGCTCCGCTTTGATAGGAAAAAACGTTGGTCGTAGCGATAGCTATGGGCCGCGATGTTATCATCGTCGATGTTGAACAATGACTCTTCGGAGATTGTGCCCAGGGCAGCCTCTAGAACGGTCGAGAGTGCGCAGCGTTGAGTCGCGGTGGCGCTCGCTTCCGGCTCACAGGAAAATCGTCGCGTAGCGGTGATTTCAAGTCCCGAGTAGCGACCTTCGTAGGTCGCTTCATAGGGTTGAGTGGTAGCGGCAATACTAACCGGCGTACTCAGCAGTAGGGCACTGAGTAGTGGAACTTTGGAATACTCAGTTACACGTTTTCTAAGGTTTCCCATAAAATTCCCGAATTATCGATGACCTTATCATCGAGTAAAGCGCGACCGTTCTCATAACGCAAGCGATTATCACAGAACCACGAAACCGCGACGGGAAAAATGTGATGTTCTACGTTGAAGAGGATGCGTTCCGCAAGCACTTTCGTCGTCATATCCACTTCTATACTTGTCTTGCCTTGGATGATTGGCGGTCCGCCGTCTAATTCAGCGGTTACGTAATGAACGGTAGCTCCGGCATATTCATCGCCCGCGTCGATGGCGCGCTGATGGGTGTTTAACCCAGGATATTTGGGCAAGAGGCTGGGGTGGATATTGATCAACTTACCAAGATATTTGTCGACAAACACTGGGGTCAAAATGCGCATAAATCCAGCGAGAATGATCAGGTCCGGGGCAAATGAATCAACGGCTACCGCAAGTTCAGCTTCAAATTCTTCACGGGAACCATACTGAGTGTGGTCGATCGCCACACCTTTGATGCCATGATCCTCCGCTCGAACTAGACACTTTGCGGTGGGCACATTCGAAATGACGCCCACCACATTGCCCGCAAACGCGTTACGCTTATCTGCATCGATAATGGCCTGCAAATTCGTTCCGCTGCCCGAAGCCAGCACGATGATACGTTTCATCAAGCGTTCTCCAGCACCACTTCGCTAGCAGCATCCGTGGTAATTCGACCAATAATTGTACCGGGCTCACCCGCAGCAGCTAGAAGGGCTAGCGCCTTCTCTGCTTCATTCTCAGCTACTACAACGGTCATGCCAATGCCACAGTTAAAGGTGCGGTAGAGCTCATTCGCCTCAATATTGCCTTCACGCTGAAGCCACTCGAATACCGGTGGAAGTGTCCAGCTACTGCAGTCGATCACAGCCTGTGTGCCTTCAGGTAGTACGCGTGGAATATTTTCTAATAGTCCACCGCCAGTGATGTGAGCGAGTGCTTTGAAGGGCTGCTCTCGGTGAGCTTGAAGCAGTGCTTTAACATAGATACGAGTTGGTGCAAGTAGCGCATCGGCAAGCGTTCCACCGTCGAAGGCAGAATCCAAGGTCATCTCGCTTCGCTCTAGAACCTTGCGAATTAACGAGTAACCGTTAGAGTGCGGGCCCGACGACTTGAGGCCGATAATGACATCACCCGCTGCGACGCGACTGCCATCAATCACCTCATCACGCTCTACGATACCGGTAGTAAAACCAGCTAGGTCGAAATCGTCACCCTCGTACATGCCTGGCATTTCTGCGGTTTCGCCACCGATTAGTGCACATCCAGCTTGAATACAGCCTTCAGCGATGCTCTTGACCACTTGCTCGGCCACATCGAGGTCAAGTTTTGCGGTAGCGTAGTAGTCGAGGAAGTAAAGTGGTTCGGCACCTGCAACAACGACGTCGTTGACGCACATTGCAACCAAATCGATACCGATGCCGTCGTAACGCTTGGCATCAATAGCTAGGCGAAGCTTAGTGCCAACACCATCTGTGCCGGAGATTAACACTGGCTTTCGGTAGCCCTCAGGAAGTGCGAATGCACCACCAAATCCCCCAAGACCCCCGAGTACTTCTGGACGAGATGTGGCGGCACAGGTAGCTTTGATACGATCGACTAACTGATTACCTGCATCAATGTCTACACCGGCATCGCGATAACTTAAAGGGGTCTTGTTTGACATAGCTATTTCCGTGTTGAGTGCGCAGCATAGGCGCAGCAAAATATGATTAATGGCGCAAAGTTTAACGTGAGATAGCCAATATTGAAGTGATTGGGTAATACTACCGAGATGCATGAAGCACGGACGAAAGTGAGAGAAAAGTCTGGCTTTGAGGTGTTTACGAGCTGTTGCGTTGATTTAAAGCTTGCTAAACTAGCGGCATGATAAATAAGGAATATTTTCTGTGAAAGCATTCATTAATGCGATTATCGTAGTTTTGCTGTCGTTCGCTTGCTCATTCGGCGCTCAGGCTGGGGTCTTGGACGCAAGTGTTGTCGTAGAGGATCGAAGCCAACGGGTTCGTGCGATGGCGGTCACTCAGGCGTTTGAGCAAGTGATTCGCTCACGAACGGGCAGCACCAGTGTGTTGGCTGAGCCCTTAGAGAGGTTGTTAGCAAACAGTGCTCAATTCGTGGATAACTATGCCTACTCGACCACTGACGAAGGATTAACTCAGCTCGATATTCGCTTCCAAGAGCAGAAACTACGCCAAGCCGTTATGGCAGCACAGATTTCCTATTGGCCGGATCAGCGACCGAAAACACTCGTGTTGTTAGCGCAGGTCACAACCACTAATCGCGCTCCGCATTATGTGGCGGATGCCGACGAGGCGCTGCTCGCGTCGATGGCTGCGGCGTTTGATCAATATGACCTGACTATGATCACACCAATTTGGGATCTCGATGATCGTCTCATTGCTAGCCCGCAGCAGATCTGGGATCAGGATCGTGAGCGAGCCGTTGAGATGGCTGATAAATATGGCGCGAGTTGCGTGCTAATGGGTGCGGCCTATTTCGATTCGCGCGCCCGTTACCGTATCAACTGGACGCTGGATTGTGCCGGGGAATTAGTTCGCCGCCAACTCGGCGCCTTAGATGTTGAAGGTGCCGCCAATCAGGGCCGTAATCTAGTGGTTGGTCAGTTAGTGGCACAACAGGCAGTGGATCTCAGTGGCTCAGCACAGTCGCTGTTAGTTGAAGTGGCAGGGCTAGAGACCTATTCATCAGTCGTCTTGCTACGCAACTATTTAGACGAATTACTTCAGGTTCAGAGCTACAATATCCAATCGATTAGTGCTGCCGGGCTTCAGCTTGAACTGAATTTAGTGGACGACATTACGAAGTTTCGCCAACGATTAACGCGTGACGGCATGCTGCAGCGAATCGACGACGAACACTATCAATGGGTTGCTGTGAATGTGGAGTGAACGCCCTCAGCAACTCGCGCTGGATGTGAATCTAGATGATGAACCTACGCTCGATAATTTCTTTATCGGAGCTAGCCAGACCCGAGGTATTGCTGTGCAAAGCGTGCGTCAGCAGCCTGCGGCCATTGGTGACTTTCTTATCTACCTTTGGGGGGCTGCAGGTGTTGGTAAGACTCACTTAGCCAAAGCCGCCGCTAAGGAGTTTACTCAAGCGGGGCGGGCCGCAGCCTTTCTTCGTTCGCCAGAAGACATTGTTGCCTATGCCGCTTACATCGAGCAGCAGGCTCATGAGTTGGTGATTATCGATAACCTAGAAAACTATCTAGGCTCCGAGCTAATCGAAACAGCACTGTTTGAAATTTATAATTGGCTTCGTGATAGCGGCCGAAGATTATTAGTTACCGCTGAGTCTTCACCGCGTCATTTAATCACAGCGCTACCGGATCTAAAATCTAGGTTGACCTGGGGCGGCATCTTCCACCTTGAGAAGTTGACTGACGAGGAGTTAATTAGTGCGCTGCAGCAGCGTTGCAGCAACCGTGGTATGAAGCTTAGTGATGAACTGGCGACCTATATCATTCATCGGGCTCCACGCGACGCGAATGTCATTTTTGCGGTACTCGAGCGACTCGATTCGCTAACGCTAGAACAGAAGCGGCTGCTGACGATTCCATTTGTTCGTGAAGTCATGGGATGGTGAAGTGCTAATTTTAGTGACGTAAAGTAAGTCGCTACCTTTAGTGCCGTTGGATCAAAGTGCACTAACTGATGCGGCTAATGAGTTAGCAATGATTGCGGCACGACAGCGAGTGGCACGAATCAATTTGCTTCACGAGATAAAGCGAGTTCTTAACGAAGAGCAGCGCGCTGAGTTAGCGGCGCGTCGGGGGCGCTAAGCTGACCTCTGTAGGATAAAATTAGCGATCAAGCCACAGGATTTACTTGGCTCAATAGAGGGTGTCTGAGATAATTAGGCACACTCTGTTTTATATGAAGGTGTTTCGTGTCCAAGATTGGCTTGTTTTTCGGAAGTGACGAAGGTAATACCGAGGCGGTTGCCACGCGTATCGCTGCGCGTTTTGAATATGATGTGGTTGATATATTTGATATTGCCGATGTGTCTCAAGTTGAGTTTGCGGGTTACGAGACGATAATCCTAGGTATTCCGACTTGGGATTTCGGTCAAATTCAATCGGACTGGGAAGAATTCTGGGACGATATTAGCGACGTTGATTTCTCTGGAAAGGAAGTCGCGCTCTACGGTCTGGGCGATCAGTTTGGCTATGGTGATTATTTTCTTGATGCCATGGGCATGTTACATGATGTAATCATTGCCAAAGGCGCGACGATTGTTGGTTACTGGCCGGTTACGGGCTACGACTTTGAGGCTTCAAAGGCTCTCACTGAGGACGGGCAACACTTCGTTGGTCTTGCCTTGGATGAAGATCAGCAAGAGGAAATGAGTGGCCAGCGGATTAATGAATGGTGTGAGCAGATTTCACTCGAGTTTAGCGAGCTCTTCCTCGTTCAGTCGGTAGCAGATTGAACGCTTCGTTCACTCTGTAACTATCGACTACTTCACAAAACTAGCTTTTTGATCACAAAATCGTCAGCCACAGGTCGCTCAATTCGAAGGAGTCTATTAAGGTAGTTGTATAAATTATCTTTTTAAACGGATTCTTATATTGGGTGGGTTGTTATGAATCGTGAGGTGATCCAAAAACTGCGCGTACCAGAGGGAGGTCTCCTTCGGGCTCTCTACGTACCTTCAGGCCTAACGATTGATGCTCAGGAACTACCGAAGGGAGTCAAGCTTGCTAAGGGGCAGGAGAAAGTCAGCAGCGTACTCTGTTTTGCTGAATCATTGGATGATCTGTCGAGTCACTTGACTGCCGCTCAGGAAAACCTCGACGACAACGTGAATCTAACGTTAGCACTCCCTCAAGAAACCTATTTGCAAATCAATCCTCGAAGTGAGGCGATCCGTCAGCTGTTAGAGAGCGGGTTTCGAATGATTGCCCATTTTCAGCTTATGGCGGACTATAAAGCTATTCGCTTTAGTCGACGTGTTACCCAGGGTAAGACATGCCAAATAGGGCTCGCAGAGCTCGAGCAATCAAGCCGCAGAATTCGCGCTCGCTACGCACAGCTTGCCTAATCAGAATAGTTTTTAGTTACCTCATACAAATTTAATGTTCCGAGACCAGCGCTCTGACCATCAGGCCGTCAGCTAGTTCATTAGCCAACTCACACCTTCAACTCTAGCTCCTCAAGTAAGTCACACCTTCAACTTCTATCTCCTGAGACTGGAGCTCTCTGAATGAATGCCTTAAAGTAGTCACTTCAAGGAGAGCACATGACCAATAATGATATAACTTTGTTCCACGAACTCATCGGCGATCCCGCCAAGCCAGTGATGGTATTAGTACAAGGGCTTGGCTTGCCCTCGCTATCTTGGCATCGAGAGTTAGTGGATTCTATTGTAGCGGCGGGGTTTTCGGTACTCCTGCTGGATAATCGAGACTGCGGTCTCTCTTCCATTCTTCATCACCACGGATCTCCAAACGTGGCGAAAATGATCATGCGTAAGCTGTTCGGTTTGAGCGCAGGATCCAGCAGCTATACCTTAGCCGATATGGCAGATGACGTGGTACGTTGCTGTGATGCTCACGGCATCAAACAATTTCATGTGGCTGGCGTTTCTATGGGTGGGATGATTGCTCAGACGGTCGCCATCAATTACCCGCAACGTGTGTTGTCGCTTTGTTCAATCATGTCGACAACGGGCGAACGTCGCTATAGCGTCCCGAAATCGGCGGTACGCAGGGCCGTTATTGCGCCTCAACCTACAGATCGGGAAGGGCGTATCGAACAGGCATTGAAGTTTTGGCAGGTTATCGGCTCGCCGGCTTTTCCTACAGGCGATGAGTTACTTCGACAACGCCTCGCCGCGAATTATGATCGCGGATTCTACCCCGATGGCACCATGCGTCAGTTAGCCGCCATAATTGCTAGCCCGCCTCGTTTTAAGGGGTTGCAGCAAACAGGTGTGCCGGGACTAGTTATCCACGGTGATTGTGATTTGCTGGTGCCGCTAAAAGGTGGCCTGAGAACCGCTAAGGCGCTAGGTGTTAAGCCAGTTGTGATTGAGGGGATGGGACATGATTTACCCATGCAGTTACTCGATCGCTTTGCAGAGTCGATGACCACTCATGCATTCCGAGCAGAAGACGCTAGAGCAGGGTAATCATTAAGAAAAGCTCTGAGTCGAGCGTTTAGTAAGGTACTCGTTTTCTAAACGACTAGTTTTAAGACCCTTGGTTTGCTGAGTTCTCTGCGTGTAGAGGGGTTGAGGTCAAACTAAAGTTCGCCAGCGCACTTATTACACTGACGAACTTACTCTGTTTACGGCTTCAATCTGCGCTCTAATTAGAGACTAAAGAATTCGAGTGAACCTTCGAAGCCTGCATAGCTGGATTTGGGGCCAACGATGGCCACCGATGGCGTAACGTCTTTAAGGTACTTTGCGGCAACACGCTTAAGCTCACTTGCCGTTACGTTCAGAACGTTGGTTCTAAAGGCCTCACGGTGCTCAGGCGAGCGGCCATGAAGATACTGCGATAGCGCCTGTTTCGACTCACCGGCAGGCGAAGCGGGTTTATCCAGCGAGCTAATAACACCTAAGATAGACTCTTCCACCTTGTCGAAACTCAGTTCCGTATCGATTAGCCAGTTAATTGAGGCGTAGAAATCATCTAAGGTCTCCTGAGTTCGGGGATCTCGATAGCTAAAGAACTTAAATGCCGCATTGGCGTTGTCTTGACTCGCTCCGCCACCATAGGCTCCGCCTTGCTCTCGGAGTGCTCGATGCAGGAAGCCATTGCGAAGTACACCACCCAGAACAGTTAAGGCCGCTGCATCGTCGTGGGCAGAGGTTACCGTAGGGAATGCCAGTGCACAGAAGTTCACTTGGGCATTTACGGCCCAGAAGCTTGCATTGGTCGTTCTGATACTTGGTAGTGACCAAGTACTGGTGTGCTGTTGTTGCTGGGTGACTTCAAAGTTCTCCAGCGCATCACGGTAGGCAGATAAGTACTGTTGTTCGCCCACCACGGCGACAACGGGAGTGACAACCGTGAGCTTGCGGTAAAGGTGCTCGAGTTCGGCGCAGAAGGCTGCCAATTCAGCTGGATCTTGCAAACGCTCGTCCAGCAATTTCGTGGCCTGGATCCCCGCTAGGCCAGAGGTGGCAAATTGCATTGCTGCCAAACCATTAGCAGTAGCCGTCGCGGCACCCATGGCATACGCATGGCCGTTACCGGCAACACTGGACTCTTTGCGTGAGCGAGTCTGTGACAGCAGGTCACGAACACGCTCCTGTTCGTCAAAGCGTACCTCAGTTAGGGTGCGTTGCATGAGGATCGAGAGATCGTTGACATAACGACGCAACCCCTTTCCTGAGAGTACGAGGTAAGCCGATGATGCTTGTTCATCAAAAGCGTTGTTACGAATGCTCGTGAACGCATGCAAGCCACCGCTGCAGGCGGTGTGCAGGTTTTGCACATGGAGATAGTCGTCATCACCCAAGCCTAGTTCCGAGAGGATATTACACAGGAAGGGGAGGATTTGGCGTTCTGCTTCACTCAGTTCAGGAAGTGCAATAATAGCCTGTAAATACACCAGACCATTGGTTCCGGCTTCGTACTCGTAGGCTGCTACAGTCTTCCCCTGGAAATCGTTACGTGCCGGCTCATGAACACTCGCAGGAACATCGGCAATACCGACCTTCGGCAATGTGCCTGGATCATCCTCAGCGTTCTGGCGGGCCTGAAGTTGTCTCGATTGCTCAACAATCGCCGCGACATCCTGCTCAGTCAGTTCTGCTGCAAGCTTGTCTAGACGGGCTTGCTCGGCGATGTTTTGCGCCTCGGCGAGTTGGGTGTCGGGCTCAACGCAGAGGGTCAATCGATGTGGATTGTCGATAAATAGGCGCTTCAGCGTAGCACTCACGAAGTTTGGATCCCTGAGGTCGTCGCGAAGCTGATTGAGGGATCGGTCCAAATCGAGCACAGCGACTGGGTCACCTCGATGCGTGGCGCTGCCAAGCGAAGTGAGAATGAGCTGTAGGCCATAGGGATATCCGTCACCGCCAACTTCTCGCTGCTGAAGCTCGAGTTGATCCAGACACGCGTCTATACGCTCAGGCGCAAAGCCCTCGTCAATCGCGGTTTGGATCGTGGCAAGAATTTCCGCTTCAATGGCATCCGTATCTGCGGCTTCACAGCCCTCCATACCTGCGACGAAGATAATTTGCTTCTGGCTATCCTCAATGCCGTTTAATGGCGACGGTGACTTACCCAACTCTGAGGTTTCGAGCAACTGCTGCAGCGGGCTCGCACTGTTTTCGTAGAGTAGGCTGGCCATAAGTTGTGCACGGAGCGCCTCAACGGGATCGGTGGATTCTCCTAGCAACCACGAAACTACCACATGACTTTTGTCATCATCGCCTTCGGCGGTGTAGTGATCAGTAACACGAAGCGGTGCCGAAAACGGCTTTTCGCTCTCTACCTGAATGGTCGTGGTTAGCCTGTCGAAGCGGCTGAGTGCTTGATCTTCAAAGCGCTGCTGCAGCTCGGTTACGGCAATAGAGCCAAAGGTCATGAAGATGGCGTTACTGGGGTGATAATGGGTACGGTAGAACTGCTTTAACTGCTCATAGCTTAAATTCGGGATCTCTACCGGATCGCCACCGCTATTGTAGTGGTAGGTGTTGCTAGGGTGGAGATGCTTACACAATGACTGCCACAGCTGCGACGGCACGGAGCTCATGGCACCCTTCATCTCGTTGTAGACCACGCCTTTGAATTGCAGCGGCGTACTCGGATCGTCCCACTTTTCAAATTCTAAACGATGACCTTCCTGAAGGAAGTCTAACTCGTCAAGGCGAGAGAAAAAGACCGCGTCAAGGTAGACGTCAAGCAAATTACTGAAGTCTTTGGTGTTGGTGCTGGCAAACGGGTAGGCGGTCCAATCTGAGGACGTAAAAGCATTCATGAAGGTATTTAATGAGCGACGAATCATCATGAAGAACGGGTCGCGCACCGGGTACTTTTCACTGCCACACAACGCCGTGTGCTCGAGAATGTGCGCGACACCCGTTGAATCCGTTGGCACGGTGCGCAGCGCCACTAGGAAGACATTCTCGTCACTATCCGCCTGAATATGGATGTGCTGAGCGCCAGTCTTTAGATGGCTGTATTCTTGGACGGTAATATTGAGCGAATCAAGGTGCTGTTCGCGAACAAGTTCAAACGCCGGATGATGGTTCATAGATACCTATTGGAATTATTTAGATTTAACTCATATTGTAGTTAAGCTTCAGCGCAAAAGATACGCTCAATCAGGGCGGAAACGGGATATTTCGTCCTGCCAACGAAGGAAGTTTTGGCTCAGCGTTTGCGCTACGGCTGGCTCGCCAAATTGCTGGCACAGTGCGGCGGCGGCTTCAATAGTGGCTAAGTGTTGCTCGCTAGGAGCTGAACGAACGGACCACTGAGTAGTACTGTTAACGGTGATGATTGGCAATCGCTGTAAAAACGGATTCGCCAGAATCATCTTGAGGGCTTTTCGCCAGGTAGCATCGACAACCCAAATGCGTTGCAGTGTTGCAGCTGTGTCATCACTTAGATCTAATGTCGGGTTGCTAATCAGCGGGTGCTCAACGAATAGCAGCGCCTGCGGAATGTCATCGCGTATCATCTGCTGAAGCGTCGCGTTGTCATTAAATTCCTCACCGATATAGGGCGTTACGCCAAGGCTTAGAGCCAGGAGACGTCCCGTGTTTTTGGCATGTTTGGCTTCAGTGGGGTGTTGCAGAATAATCCACTGCAGCGCCGAGCTGGTTGTCGTTGTCAGTTGACAGATACAGCGGAAGCCACGGCATTGCTTGCACCACTGCTTCACTCCCAACCCTCAAGTTCTAGCTTGTAGAGCGTGGACCAGTTTTTTCCCGTGACAAAGAACTGGCCATCCTCGGGATCATAGGCGATACCGTTAAGGGTGTGATGGCGAGTGATACGCTGTTGCTCACTCTGAATGTCTCTGAGCGGGGCTAAGTCATAAATTTGCTTTACCTCGCCACTGTCTGCGTCGATGGCAAGTAATTTCTCGTTCATCCAGACAAAGGCAAAGATGGTGTTGCCAATCCATTCTAATTCATTGAGGTAATGCCAGCTGTACTCGCCTTGGCGGACCGAAATCGTTCGTAGTACTTCGCCTTCATGATTCCAAACACGGATGACGTCGGTACCATCGGAGACGGCGAGCTCGGTTTTGTTGGGACTCAATGCGAGTCCCCAGCCTTCGTGATCATAGCGGAACGCGGTAGAGCGAGAGCCAGTGCTAAGATCTACCCAGAATGCCTGGCCGCGCTGCCAACTCAACCATAGGAGTTGGTCGTCAATGACCACTGATCCTTCGCCGAAGTACTGTCGTGGAAGGGTGGCGATAGCGCCATCGGGGAGTTCTCCTGGGACGTAGCGAAGGACTCGGGATAAGCCACGTTTACCGGTGGTTTCAATGAGTTCACCATTGACATAGCTCAAGCCTTGGGTAAAGGCATGACTAGGATGCGGGTATTGAGCGGTAGCTTGCCAGTTAGCGTTTCCAGCGATCTGCGCTTGAACGGCGCTACCAACAAGTAGCCAGCAGGCTAAACATAGCCAGCGGGCGGAATGACTAAGCATCATTCTGCTACCCCACGGAAAATATCGCGCATCAGGAAGCGTGCAGGATGAACCGCGCGTTGCAAACGCTGACTTAATGGCGCGGGCGCACCGCAGACCATTGCGCTGACCATCTCAGCGATCAATGGCGTACTGTTCAAACCCTTAGAGCCGTGGGCGATGTTAAGCCATAGTCCAGGGTAGTAGTGCCCATAGTTGCGAATATCCATGCGTCGATTCTTGCGCAGCGGCGCGAAGGTTTCAACCATTTTACGGTACTGAGGAACGGGGCCGGCAATAGGCATGTAATCAGCCGAGGCACAGCGAAATGCGACTCGACTAGCCGTTAGCTGTAAACCCGAGTGCTCAGACTGGAGTTGCGGTGAAAGTTGCCCCACGAGCGCTAGGTTCTGCTCGGATTCCTGGGCGCGAATACTCGCATCCACATCGTCAACGACGAAACTTGCGCCGATGGTTCCCTGGGAATGGTTATCGGTCGCGATATAACCCTCACCGGTTAAGGTGGTATTGAACTGGTTAAGAATTTGGCCTTGGACTCGGTCTATCTGACCCCGAATGGTACGAGTTTTTAATGGTAACTCGGGATCTAGGAGCGCTTGGGCCTCATAGGCATTACATAAAACAACTTGATCGAACGCGTGTTCGTTAAGTGCCGCTTGGCAATGAACCGTCCACTGCTGATCAACCGAGCAATAGCTCAGCCGTTCTACCGGGGTATTAAAGTGGGACGTTATGAGCGGATTATCATCAATTAGCTGCTGACAGGTCTCAGGAGGTCTCATCCAAGTGCCGCTGGGGAACCAGAGCGCACTGGATTGAATATCAATACCTGCTATGTCACTGGCTTGCTGTGGATCTAATAGGCTGATTAGTTCAGGCTGTTCGGCGAAGCGTTCCGCTACCAAGGACTGTAAATTGGCGTCTTTCTGGTTCTTAGGGAGTTGTAAGACGCCACTCCAGGGCGCATCAACCTTAAGCTGGTGGCGATAATAGGGCTGCGCCAACTGATAGCACTGCAGTGCTAGATCACTCAGGGGTTCTCTACGGTGTGAGAACTTGGTATATAGCACTCCCTGAGGATTGCCGGATGCAGCGAGTCCCGGTGCTGAATGGCGATCGAATAGACTTACCGATAGACCTCTTGCCGCAAGTCGAGCGGCGGTTTGACAACCTGCCAAGCCCGCTCCAATAACGGCTACGCGTTGAGCGGGTGGAAGAGTGGGGTAGCTCCACCAGGGTGCCTCGTGCTTTGAGCTGCGTGTTGTGGCGCGAGGAATAGCTGGCTTCTCCCTAGTGGCGGCGCTGGCACTAAGTACTTCTCGTTTACTATTGATGCCGCGGCGTTTTTGCAGCGAAAAGCCGGCGTCCTGCAAATTATCACGCACCATGCGCGCACAGCTAAAGGTGGCCAGGGTGGTATCCGAGTGGCTAAGCACGGCAAGTTGCTGCATCACCGAGGCTGACCACATGTCTGGGTTCTTAGCGGGGCTAAAGCCATCGAGCATAATGGCGTCGAAGCAGGGTTGTACCCAGGCTTGAGTCTGCGGTTGATCGCACACAATTAACTGGCTCAGGGCTTCGCCAACGGGTAGGAAGATCACCGTTAAGCTGATGCGCGGATGGATGATCATGGTTTGGGTATCATCGCAGGCGCTAGGCCAAGCCTGTTGCAGCCATTCGGCTTCTTGCTGGAAGCGGTTTAGGGACTGGTGGGCGGCGCGAAGTTCGTCACGAGTAAGCGGGAACGCTTCAATACTAATGAAGTTGAGGTGTCCACTCGTGTTATTTGCTAAGAATTGATGGGCCGAACCTAAGAAGTTAAGACCAGTACCAAAGCCCGTTTCCAGGATGCTAAAACTACCGTATTGATGTTCGCTGAAGCGACGAGGGAGCTCGTTACCTTGAATAAAGACGTAATCGGACTCCTCACAACCGCCTTCGGTATTGAAGTAAACGTCATCAAACTGACGATTAAACGGGGCACCATCACGCCATTCCATTTAGCTCAGTGCTCCCGCAGTGCCGGACGAGGCATTAACCATTGAATTCAGTGTCGAGTTGTTGCAACCAGCTTGCTAAGCGCGCCTCACTTAACTCGAATTGGTTCTCATCGTCCAGCGCCAAGCCGAGGAACTGAGTACCATCATCGGTGAGACCCTGGGATTCCTCGAAGGTATGGCCGCTGGTGGCGGTATAGCCAAACATGGTGGCCCCCGCGAGCGTGAGTTTATCGTGTAGATAACCCAAGGCATCCTGATACCACTGCGGATAACCAATTTGGTCACCCTGGCCGAAGCAGGCTATGCGACAATGACTTAAGTCTAGCTCGCTGAGTTCGTCCCAGACATTTTCCCAATCTTCCTGGAGTTCACCATAGTCCCAAGTTGGAATGCCGACGATAAGGAATTGGTAGTCTTCCATCAGCTGTACTGAGTCTTCGCCAACATTATGTAGGGTAATCTTGTCTCCCCAAGCCTGCTGAATCTTTTCTGCGGTCATTTCCGTATAGCAGGTACTCGAACCGTAGAACAGCCCCACCTTATCAACCGACATACTGAGAGAGCTCCGTATTAAGCCACGCTAGGGCATCACTATTCGGTTCGAAGTGCTCGGTAGCATCTAAGGTTAAGCGCTGACAAAGTTGCACTGCGCCGATGTCTTCGAGCGCGTGTTCAAGCGCATTACCCGCTTCGGCGAAGGTGCTATAGCTGCTATCGCCTAGGGCAATGAGCGCAAAGCGTTGCCCAGCGATACGAGGGAACTCGGTGGTGAGCGTTTGATGGAAACCGTTGAGTGGGGCGGGAATGTCGCCCGCGCCGGTGGTTGAAGTGATGATAAGCAGAATATTTTCAGCGTCATCGCTCCATTTACGAATAAGCTCAGCGGCTTCAACTTCGATAATGTGTTCGCTGGTGGCAATGATGTCATTGGCGATATCGCGAGCGGTGCCAGTAACGCTGGCTACGGCGACGAGTACTTGGGCCATGGTTTACTCAGCTCCTTGAAAATTTAATTGGCGCCATGCTTCATAAACCATGATTGCGGTGGCGTTAGAGAGGTTTAAGCTGCGGCTATTCTGCATCATCGGCAGACGTAGGCGCTGATCCTCAGGCACCGAATTTCTCACCTCATCAGGTAAACCCCGTGATTCGGGACCAAAAACTAGGGTGTCACCGGCAATAAAGCCCACTTGGTCGGGTTGACGCGTCCCCTTAGTGGTAAGCATGAAGAGTCGGCTGTCGCCAAGGGCTGCGAGGCAGTCATCCCAGTTAGCATGAATCTGAACGTCGCTAAACTCGTGGTAGTCCAATCCTGCTCTTCGCAGACGCTTGTCGTCTAGCTCAAAGCCAAGCGGCTCTACGAGGTGAAGTCGGCAGCCAGTGTTGGCCGCCAAGCGGATGATATTGCCCGTGTTAGGCGGTATTTCCGGTTCAAAGAGTACAATATTTAACATCGTTTCGCGGTTCCGTTGGAGTGGTGTTATTGTATCAGTAATTAATTAACTATCTCTAGGTAAAGCACGAGGAATAGGATGTTAAAATTCGCACTCATCGCAGCAGTTTCGTTGAACTCTGTGGCATTCGCCTGTGAGCAACCAGTCCAAATTGCTGAAGAAACTATTTCCGGGGCGTTATTGTCTGGGGAGACGTGCCCCGGTGATCAGCTTATTTTTCTGGAGCAAGCCTTTAGCGCGGATGACAACGGGCAATTCGTTATTGGCTTTGGTCGAGATATTGTTGGCGAGCATACCTTATGGCGCAAAACAGCTTCGGGTGATGAAGCAGTAGCTGCCATTCTAGTCCAGCCGCGAGAGTATAACGTATCGGTTATCGAGGGCGTGCCGCAGCGCACGGTTACGCCGAGTGAAAGTGATATGGCCCGTATTCGCGCAGAGGGCGCGCTGGTAGTTGCAGCCAAGGCTAAGCCGGTTTCCGGTGATTACTGGAAGGCGGACGCGATACTCCCTGCCGAGGGACGGATCTCAGGTGTATATGGTAGCCAACGCGTCTATAATGGCACGCCTGGTAGGCCCCATTATGGTCTTGATATTGCCGCGCCTACGGGTACAGCTGTTAAAGCACCTATCGCGGGCGAAGTGGTTTTAGCTGAATCCGATTTGTTCTATTCGGGCGGGACGATTATCATAGCCCATGGTGCAAATCTCACCTCCAGTTTTTTACACCTCTCAGCTGTCAGTGTTGAGGTAGGTGACGTGGTTGAAGTGGGTGAAGTGATTGGCCTGATTGGTGCTAGTGGTCGTGCAACCGGCCCTCATCTCGATTGGCGAATGAACTGGATGAACCAGCGGGTCGATACACAATTATTACTAGAAGCGAGTTGGCCGAATACCGGCAGTCGTTCATTAGCAGAGTGAAGAAGATTATGATTGATGAGAAGTTGTTGAGTATTTTAGTGTGTCCCGTTACTAAAACGTCGCTGGTTTATGATCGTGAGAAAGCCGAACTGATTTCGAAAGCTGCAGGATTGGCATACCCAATTCGCGATGGCATCCCGGTTATGCTAGAAGCCGAAGCTCGTCGTATTGACACGAGCGAGATGAGTGCGGACGCCTGATGAGTGATACTATTTTCGCAAAGATAATTAGTGGCGAGATACCCGCGCCGAAAATATTTGAGGATGAGCACTGTATTGTCATCAATGACATTGCGCCTCAGGCACCGGTGCACGTTTTGGTTATCCCAAAGCAACCAATTAAAATGCTGACCGATGCTGAATCCAGTGATCAGTCACTGTTGGGGCATCTGCTATTAGTTGCTCGTCAGCAGGCCAAGGAACTCGGTATTGCCGAGGGTTGTCGTTTTATCGTTAATAACGGCGAAGCAGGTGGGCAGACTGTCTTTCATCTCCATATTCATGTGCTAGGTGGCCAAACGCTTACCGAGCAGGGGCTTTAATCAAGCTCAAAACTTATGATTGCTATTCGTAATAGCAATAGTTTGGCGACTTACAGGTCGCTATACTCCATTGATAAAGAAAAGAGTGGTTTTTCTCAAAATGAAAAGTGCCGATATTCGTCAAGCTTTCTTAGATTATTTCGCAGCTAAATCGCATCAAGTGGTGCCAAGTAGCTCGCTGATTCCTGGCAACGATCCAACGTTGTTGTTCACTAATGCCGGTATGGTTCCGTTCAAAGATGTTTTCTTGGGCGATGAACAGCGTAGTTATAATCGAGCGACTAGCTCGCAGCGCTGTGTCCGTGCTGGTGGTAAGCATAATGATCTGGAGAACGTGGGCTATACGGCTCGCCATCATACCTTCTTCGAAATGTTGGGTAACTTCAGTTTTGGTGACTACTTCAAGCAAGATGCGATTCGCTTTGCCTGGGACTTTCTAACAAAGGAACTCGGTCTTCCTGAGGAAAAACTGTGGGTAACGGTTCACGTCTCCGATGACGAAGCGGCTGATATCTGGTTCAACGAGATTGGTATCGATAAGTCACGCTTCTCTCGTTTAGATGAAGATAACTTTTGGCAGATGGGTGACACTGGGCCCTGTGGCCCAAGCTCGGAGATCTTTTACGATCACGGCGAAGATGTACCAGGTGGCCCACCAGGCAGTGAAAACGATGATTTGGATCGTTATATCGAAATCTGGAACTTAGTTTTCATGCAATACGAACGTCAGGCGTCAGGTGAATTGGTAGAGTTGCCAAACCCCTCAATTGACACCGGTATGGGCCTAGAGCGCATCGCTGCAGTGATGCAGGGCGTTCACAATAATTACGACATCGATATTTTCCAGGGGCTGCTGAAGGCTGCGGCTAAAGCAACGGGCTGTGCGGATCTTGAGAATAAGTCATTACGCGTTATCGCTGACCATATCCGCTCCTGTAGCTTCTTAATTTGTGATGGTGTGATGCCATCAAATGAAGGTCGCGGCTATGTACTGCGCCGTATTATTCGTAGGGCTGTTCGTCACGGTTATCAGTTAGGGCAGTCAAAGCCTTTCTTTTACACACTGATTGATGCCTTGGCGGAACAGATGGGCGACGCTTACCCGGAACTCATTGAACAGCACGACAAAATCGCGGCGGCCCTTAAGGCAGAAGAAGAGCAGTTTGCGCGTACTCTTGAGAAAGGATTGTCAGTGCTTGATACGGCGCTAGCTAAGCTAGACGGGTCCGTGATCCCCGGTGAGGTAATTTTCCAGCTGTATGACACCTATGGTTTCCCAACTGATCTCACCAATGATTTAGCGCGAGAACGCGGCTTAACCCTTGATCTTGAAGGCTATGAGCAGGCGATGAATGCACAGCGTGAACGCGCCCGTGCAGCAGGTTCGTTCAAGGTTGATTACACGGATGCCATCAAACTCGATAGTGAGACGGAATTCTGTGGTTATGATGCCTTAGCATCGACCACCAAGGTCGTTGCTTTGTTGAGTGCCGGCGAGCAGCTTGAATCCTTGTCCATTGGTGATGAAGGCATTGTAGTGCTGGACGTTACGCCCTTCTACGGTGAATCGGGTGGTCAGGTAGGAGATACTGGAGTGCTATTCTCCGATGCCGCCGAGCTCGTTGTGAACAACACAACTTTAGCCTCTGGCAATCAGTTACATCACATTACGGTGAAAACCGGCAGTGTTAAGGTCGGCGACGAGTTAACGGCTGAAGTTGATTCAATTAAGCGCCGAGCCACCGCATTGAATCATTCGGCTACGCACCTTTTACACGCGACATTGCGTGCTGAGTTAGGTGATCATGTGATGCAGAAGGGTTCGATGGTGAATCCGGATCGCTTGCGTTTCGACTTCGCAAACAATGAGGCGCTTTCAACTGAGACGCTGCGCAAGGTCGAGGCCATTGTAAACCAGCATATTCGCGCTAATACCTTAGTTCGTTCGCAGACCATGTCAATGGATGAAGCGAAGGCCGAGGGAGCGATGGCGTTATTCGGCGAGAAGTACGGGGATGAAGTCCGTGTGCTGTCGATGGGTATCGACAACTTCTCCGTTGAGCTCTGTGGCGGTACGCACGTTGATCGAACGGGTGATATTGCACTGTTCAAGATCGTTAACGAACAGGGTGTTGCCTCAGGCGTTCGCCGTATTGAAGCGGTAACGGGTAAAGCGGCTTATGATCTAGTCGCTAGCCAGGAAGCACTCTTGGCACAGTTGGCAGAGCAACTTAAAGCTCAGCCAGCAAACCTAGCGGATAAGTTGGATCAGGTATTGCTGGGCGCTAAGCGCGCAGAGAAAGAACTATCGGCAGCTAAGGCTAAGTTAGCAGCCGCCTCCAGTGGCGATCTCGCGAATCGCGCGATTGAAGTGGGCGGCATTAAGGTGCTGGCTATCCATGTAGAGGGTACACCGGCCGATGCCCTGCGCGACTTAAGCGATAAATTAAAGGACAAACTAGGTAGTGGTGTTCTACTACTTGCTGCGAACGATGGCGACAAAATTGCCCTCATCGCAGGTGTAACCAAGGATCTTACAGGTCAGCTGAAAGCGGGTGACTTGATGAGGTTCGTAGCCCCTCAACTTGATGGTAAGGGTGGCGGTCGACCTGACATGGCTCAGGGCGGCGGTACTGGACTCGCGAAACTCCCACAGGTTCTCGCGGCCGTGCCAAATTGGGTTGAGGAACAGACTTCCTAAATAACTGATCGACTCATTTAGAGCGAAGAAGTGGAAATATAAGTTAATGAGTTTATTGGTACAAAAATACGGTGGGACTTCAGTTGGTACCGTAGAACGCATTGAAGCGGTAGCCGAGCGCGTTGCCGCGACGCAGCAGGCGGGTAATGACGTTGTAGTGGTTGTTTCAGCCATGAGTGGCGAGACCAACCGTTTGCTGGGATTGGCGAACGAATTGTCGGATCGACCATCATCACGTGAGATGGACGTGCTGCTGTCAACCGGCGAGCAGGTCACCATTGCATTGCTGTCAATTGCCCTACATAAGCGTGGCGTGCCAGCAATTTCCTTCACTGGCTCACAGGTGCGAATCCTAACCGATGAATCGCACTCTAAAGCGCGTATTGAGCAAATTGATTGCGAGCGAATTAATGGTGAGCTGTCGCAGGGAAGGGTAGTTGTTGTGGCTGGTTTTCAGGGCGCTGATTCGAAGGGGAATATTACAACCCTCGGTCGCGGTGGCTCGGATACTACAGCAGTGGCATTGGCGGCCGCGTTACGTGCCGATGAATGCCAAATCTACACTGACGTGGACGGGGTTTATACCACCGACCCTCGCATCTGCGAAGGCGCACGACGTTTAGAGAAGATTACCTTCGAAGAAATGCTGGAATTAGCAAGTCAGGGTTCGAAGGTACTACAGATTCGATCAGTAGAGTTTGCAGGGAAATACAACGTCCCGCTACGCGTGCTGTCCTCCTTTAAGGATGGCCCCGGTACACTGATCACGCTAGATCAAGAGGAAGATATGGAAAGAGCGATAGTTTCAGGCATTGCGTTCACACGTGATGAAGCAAAGGTAGTAGTTCGCGGAGTGCCGGATCAGCCAGGTGTGGCTGCACGAGTCTTAGTTCCGGTTAGCGAAGCGAACATTGAAGTTGATGTGATAGTGCAGAACTCGGGTGTTGATAACACTACGGATTTAACCTTTACGGTATCTCGAGGCGATTTAGCGCGTACCTTAGAAGTTTTAGAGGCGGTTGTTGAGCGTTTAGGAGCCAAACAGGTTGAGACCGATGATCGTATTGCCAAGGTTTCTATCGTTGGTGTGGGTATGCGTTCTCACGCTGGTGTAGCGGCAACGATGTTCAGTGCGTTGGCGGATGACAATATCAATATTGAGCTTATTACGACCTCTGAGATCAAAACCAGTGTAGTCATTGAAGAGCGATACATGGAGTTGGCTGTTCGTGCCCTCCATTCAGCCTTTGAATTGAGTGGTACTAAAGAGTAATCCTCAAGCTAACTCACTGATATTATTGGTAAAAAGCGGCTTCGGTCGCTTTTTTTATGAGCTTTAGTTTTGTCAAGTAACTTAATTCGTTGTTTTTATTAAATATTTTCATTTTTTTAACGTTCGGGGCTTTGATTTTAAAAACGTTATGGTATTATTCTTTCCGCGTTGGAGAGGTGGCCGAGTGGCTGAAGGCGTGCCCCTGCTAAGGGTATATCTGGGAAACTGGATCGAGGGTTCGAATCCCTCTCTCTCCGCCATCTTTTAATTAAGGATGAAACGCAATTGCGCGCTCGTAGCTCAGCTGGATAGAGTACCTGGCTACGAACCAGGCGGTCGGAGGTTCGAATCCTCCCGAGCGCGCCATATTAAACAAAAAAGGCTTACCGTTTGGTAAGCCTTTTTTGTTTCTGTAATACTATTTGTCCAATTAAAAAGATAATTATGCTTTTGAGGGGGAACTGTAATATGAAGTCGACAGCTAAAGGTATTACGCTATTCGTTATCTCCCTCTTCTGTTGGTGGCAGCTGTATCTAGGTGTTAGACGATTGACTGATCCTGGATTAATAGCGGTGTACCTAACCTTTGCGTTGACAAGCTTACACTTCGCTTTTGTTTCCCTACGGCTTGTACATCGAATAAAAGGGTGGTTGGGGATGATCGATGCGATCATTATTGAGGTTCGACCGGATCGCATCAATGCCCGACACCTGCTCAGTAGCAAGTCTTATAGCCCGGTCCGAAACAACGTTCACCCACGTTCACTAACTGGTAGCTTTCATGAATTAGAGGGGGAATTCAAGGCAGTTATAACCCAACTAAGATCCTCCCGTTGGTCGACCGTTAGTATTTGCATTGAGATGTTTGGGCTTGATGACGGTGGCTATACAAACATTGAGCTGCGAGCTTTTCGCGAAGCCGCTTTAGGGGGCGGGGCTAATCATATAGTGATAGCTGGCGATTTAGCGGGGGACAGGGATATCACAAAAGTTTTACTATCCGCAGAGTAATCTTGTCAGCAAATTTGGAGGCCGAATAAATCTTTAAAAGCTTTTCGGTTGCTTCTGTAAGGTGCTTGGCGGTCTTCTATGCTTAGGAGAGATTGCTTGGTGCTGTAATCGTGTGAGGAGTGTTGTCGTCGGCTAATGGTCGGTGATTGATCAGAACTTGATTGTTTGATAACCACCAAGTAGGGGGTTACTCATAGGTTGTTGTTTTTTCATGTTTTTTTTCGTTTTTGGTGTTGACGACGGGACATTGAAACCGTATAGTTCGCCCCACTTGAGAACAACGCGCTCGTAGCTCAGCTGGATAGAGTACCTGGCTACGAACCAGGCGGTCGGAGGTTCGAATCCTCCCGAGCGCGCCATATCAAACAAAAAAGGCTTACCATTTGGTAGGCCTTTTTTGTTTCTACCAAACCTGCGCTAACACCCCAACCAAAATGTTCTTAACTTACTTCGGTCTTTGAATATTTCGATTCGTCACGCATTCGCGATCGACTTTTTGGGTTTACCAACGCCGTCTAATTACTGCTATACTTTATACCGTTATCTAAAAGCGAGGTGGAATTTATCCTTGCAACGAAATCAGGATGATCAGTCGTTGGGATGACAGTACGTTAGACTCGCTCGTAGTTAAGCTAAGAAGGATATTTATTTATTTCAGCCAGCAGCGCAGCTTCGAGTAATTCGGGTTCCTTTAAGCGCTTGATCTGTTCAAAAAATACAGCGGCTTCATCGTAGTGTGTCTTTAAGTAGGCAAGCCACTGCTTGAGACGGTGGCCCTGATGCTTTCGTAGGCCAATGGTCATTTCGGCATATTGAAATTCAAGAATGAACGGTAGGAGTTCGCCCCAGCTGAATTCACCGTTGTCGCTACGGAGCTCTCTAATTAGTCCTGGGTTAGCAAGAAGCCCACGCCCCAGCATGTACTCGGAGGCGCCATGAATTGCATGACACGCCTCAAAGGCGGCCACCGACCCGATATCACCATTAGGAACAACCGGAATCGAGATGGTATCGCTAATTTGCTTAATGGCTTCCCAGTCAGCAGGTGGCTTATAGCCATCCTTCTTAGTTCGTCCATGGATGGTTAGCTTTTCGGCACCGCCAGCTTCAATAGCGCGAGCGTTATCGAACATCAGCTCGCGATTATTGAATCCAAGCCGCATCTTCGCGGTAACGGGAATTTCGGTAGGGATGGCGCTGCGTACAGCGTTAACAATTTCATAGAGACGTTCAGTGTACTGTAAGAGCGCCGCACCGCCATCGGAGTTATTGACCGTTTTTGCTGGGCAGCCAAAGTTTATGTCAATCCCTATTGCTCCCAGTTCAACGGCACGAGCGGCATTTTCCGCCATAGGACTAGCCTGTCCGCCAAGTAGTTGAAGAAAGACGGGTACGCCGCTTTCGGTATGACTACCGGAAAGTAATTCTGGGCAGTTTTTATGGAAGACCTTCGGCGGGTATAGCTGTGTTGTCACCCTTAGAAATTCAGTAACGCAGAGGTCTACCTTTGCGGCGCGCGTCAGTATGTGACGCATGGTTGCGTCTACAACGCCCTCCATTGGAGCAAGGCTAAAGCGAACGTTTGGATAGTTCTCGGTGGGTTTAACTGGATGAGTGGTCAAAGGGTATCTCGTCATTTTATAAAATTGAGCTATCCTCAGTTTACAAGGAGGACGCCCGGTGAAATGGATATCTGTGGTTATTTTAGCATGCTTTTTTTGCGTAACGGACGCCAATGCGAGTGCGCGTGACGCTAAGACTGTTCAAATTACCGTCAACCTTCTCACAATTACTGAAAATGGGCGAGCGATGCGTATTGAACTATGCAAACGCGCTAAGTATCGCGATTATCCAGTCTGTGAAGAGTTTGCCGTTCAAAGCTCGCTATCGTCCTCGGTAAGCGTTTCATCTAGTGGTACAGAGGATGATTCTGCCAATGGCATTCTTCCTGAAGTTGGTAGTCAGCTTTTGGGGGAGGGTTCAGAGGACTCAGGGCAGTCAATCCAGGTTGCGCTGATGGCCTCTATGCTGACGTTCAGCGATGAAGCGGCTGGTAATTCCGCTCCACAGCGCGTCGAATTCCTAGCGGCACTTCTAGACCTCGAGTCAGCTGATGCACTAGGAATAGCGCAAACTAACGATCTATTCATCGATGAGCTCGCCGCCGATACCTTGGTGACCATCAGTGGTATCTAGCGTTGCTTTCGTTGTCCTATCTACTACTCATTAGTTCATTTCTGTGGCACACTTCACATATTGACTATTTTTGTTGTTGTTGAGGGAAATGCCGTGCCCCGTTTAACTGTAAACTATTTTTTACTCTTAATGCTTTTTGCGGTGGCTAGCGTTAATGCCGCAGAGCAGGGGGAGTGGGGTGAAACCTCAACGGCGTATACCACAATTCAAATTAGTATCCTGCCGAATATCCTGATCACTGACGTCACTGATATTGTCTTAGATATTAATGATCGAACACAGGATGTTGTATTTACTCAGGAATTCTGTGTGGTTGGGAATACTAACGCCGATTATGTTTTAACCGCTTCGGGTGCGGCTGGAGAAGGTTCGCCCTTTGAACTTGTTGGCGAAGATGGAAGTGTTTTACCCTATCAGTTTAGCTTCAACGGAGATCTGGCTCAGCCGGTAGATGTGCCTTTAGACGCAGGTATTGAATCTGCACCGTATGAATTAGATAACGTTGGCCTAGACTGTAATGGAGCACCAAATGCTCGTTTTTCAATTACGTTTCGTAGTGAAGATCTAGTGTTGTCACCGGCTGGTTTATTCACCGGAGCCGTTTCGTTGACAGTAGCAACACAGTAGAAATATAAAGGAATCATGCAGATGATGAAGGTTGTTTCGTCAGTTTTATTTTTGTTTTTGATGGCAGGCTATGCAAACGCCAACATGTTCGTCGATCGCTCTATCGTAGAGTTTGTAGCCGGGCAGGCTCCTCAACAGGATATCCGTGTTAGTAATCGCGGTAATGATCAGATGTACGTCCAGGTTGAGGTGTTAGATGTGTTACAGCCGGGGACTGAACAGGAAGTTCGCGAGGCCGTGACTAACCTCGCTGATATGACGCTTTTAGCCACACCTAAGCAGTTCGTTCTTCCTCCTCAGGGTGAGAGGGCGGTTCGTTTAGTAGCATTAGCCGAGCCTGGTGATGTCGATCAGGTTTATCGCGTTAATGTTACCCCAATACTCCCGCCGCTTGCAGATACCGAGTCATCCGTTGTTAGAGTGGTTGTAGCCTATCAGCTTTTGGTTTTAGTTCTTCCGGAGAATCCACGTGAAGACTTAGTTGTATCGAGAGAGGGTAATACGCTTAAATTTGAGAATCGAGGTAATAGTTACGTTTTGTTGGCAGATGGCCAACAGTGCGTCGCTGAGAATTGTTCAAATCTACCTACTACTCGCCTCTACGCGGGTAATACGTGGGAAGTGGAACTTGAAAACAGCGATGTTGAAGCATCCTATCGTCTAACTACCTTTGCGGGTAGCCGCACTGTAACTTGGTAGAGAGGCCAAGTTAGGAAGATAATTATAAGAATCGCATTGATAGACGATTTTTCAACCTAGGCAGGGAGTTGTTTGTGTATCGCGCCATTATTTTTGCGTGTTGCAGTTTTCTGGCTGCTGGTCTTGCTGCGCAAAACGCAGACGACTACGTAGCTACAGCCCCCGGTGGCGAGTACTTCAGCGATCAAAACGTCCGCGTACAATTTTTTTGTTCACTCCAGAAGGACGTCGTTGAAGCTCAGCGGGACAGCATGGCAGCACTTTACGGTTGGTATCTTGATATTGGCGGCAAATCGCCGCTTAGCTGTTTGCGTTCAGCTGAAGTTCCCCTGCCTATCGCATTCAATTGGTTAGAGCGCTCCCGCCGCTTCGGCTTTAATGATGCCGAAATTCTTAATAAGACCCTAGACGAAGTGCCCGTTGAGGTTACCGCGTGGGTTCCACCCGGATTTGAGTCGTTGCTTGAGCCTCAGGTTACCCGTGCTGATGTATTCTTTGGTGGACGGCGAATTGGTTCCTATATGGTTATCTATACGCCTGATAGAGTCGAATTTCAGAATCCAGAACTCATTGTCGAGCGCCTGCCGGATCTTCTTGAGCCTGCACGGGTCATGCAGTCTCTATCCGGCGCTTTAGATCCCAATTCAGTATTCGCCTGTGGCTTACGCGGAACTATGGGCTGTGGTGAACTTCAGCCAACGCCTACGGTTGCCGGTGTGATTTTCGATGAATCACGGTTCCGAGTAGATGTATTCATCAACCCGGAGCAGTTGGCTGTGAGATCAGCAGGTGTGCAGAAGTTTCTTCCTCCGAGTTCAGCGCAGTGGTCAATGATGCAAAGCTTATACTTGGCGATGTCTGGTGATATTGATGATCCCGCTGCGGTCTACTCATTAGCGGGAACCAATACCATTGCTTGGCGTGAAAACCGTTTGGTAACCGATCTTAATTACGCCAACGATGAGTTGGACATTGATGAATTTGCTCTGCAGCGCGACTATGAGGGTTTGAGTTATCGTGCGGGCTACTTCAATACCGATAGCTCGCTACTAAGTTTCGGTTATGGCGGAAGTATTCGTGGTGTCAGTATGGGAACGAGTATTGATACTCGTACTGATTTAAGGCAATCAGCGGGTAATGAGGTGACGGTGTTCCTGTCGTCCCGCTCGCGAGTAGCTATCTATAAGGATGGGCGACTTGTCTCGGCACAAAACTATGACGCGGGTAACCAGATTATTGATACAACCGCGTTACCTGGCGGTAGTTACGACATTGATATTGAGATCACTGATGCCTCCGGCCGCTCCACGGTGGAGACTCGATTCTACGTGAAGTCCTCTCGTTTACCGCCCAAGGATGAGTCTGAATGGTACTTTGAATTGGGTGAAGCCACCGAAATAGTTCAGAATGAAGTGTTGAGACAGCCGGATGGAGATTGGATTACACGCGGTGGTTACTCCACACGATTATCGGACACCATAGGTATTGGTGGCGGTGTGGCGGCGCACAAAGATGAAACCATGGCCGAGTTCGACCTCTTTAATATTGGCCGTTATCACGAGGTGCAGACCTCGTTGGCGTACTCAGATAATGACGCGTACGGTGTTAATGTAAACTCCAACTTCAGTGTCGACCGTTGGTCGATGGCGGCAAATCTCCGCTACGTGGACAACCCGCACTTTGATAATGATATCAACCCAGATCTTACTCGATCACTACTTGGTAACTCCTTAACTCAAGGTAGCTTGTCACTCCAGCGCTCTACGGACTTCGGGTATTTCTCGTTACAGGCGCGCTATAACGATCGATTCGCTCAGGAAGAATTGAAAACCTACACTTTCCGCTATACTGCGCCAGCCTATGACTTCTTTGGGTCAGATCTGTATGGCCGGGTGGAGCTTAGCAAAGAGAACGACGATTGGCTGGCGCTATTTACCGTGACCCTTCGTCTCGACGATGGCAACTTTAGCTACCGAGTAGAGCCGGGGTATCGCCAGGATTACATAGCGGCGACCGACGATTATGAGGATGAGCCAAGCTTAGAGCTTAACGCCGATTGGAACGATGGCGACCGTTTCATCTCTGATCTAAGATTGAACGCCAATGCCTTCGCTCGGCCGGATATCTCTGGGGTTTCGTTAGGCTATGATCATGCCTTCCGCTACGGTCGTATTCGCTCCGAAGTGGAGCAGATTGATCGTAACGGCCAGAAGACTGATAGTTTTAACCTCAATGCTTCTACCTCATTCATTGTCACCGATGAAAACGTCGCTGTCGGCGGACAGCAACAGAGTCAGTCTGCGGTGGTAATTAATTTAGATGGTCAGCTAGAGGGTGTTTGGTTTGATGTCCTCGTTGATAAACGTCCGGTAGCCTATGCCATTGCAGGTACGGCAACCGTAGTGACCTTACGTCCTTTCGAAACCTATGAGGTTGAGCTTCGAGCCCGCGGTAATGGCTTTGCGGATGTTCAAGGTGATGTAAGATCAGTGACGCTTTATCCAGGTAACGTGGTTGATCTAAGTTGGGATGTCGCCATGGTCGATGTCGTATTTGGTCAGGTTACGCTACCAAATGGGGAGCCCGTTGCGAATGCAGTAGTGGGTGGTATTCCAGGTTTCTCTGTTACGGATGAGTTTGGCCTGTTCCAGGCTGAGATGAAGCAGGGCACGACTGAGCTAACGTTCCAGACGCGGGAGTTTACTTGCTCGGCGAAGGTGCCAGAGTATAGAAGCAGGGCCGGTGTTGGGTCGTTGGGGGCGCTGGTTTGTGGGGTTGAGTAATTTGGTCGTTTAACTAGTGGTTAATAGTCTTCACTGACGAGTTAATGCGTTGGAGATTCGGTTAAGAGTCTCAACTTAGGCTGGGGAACGCTAACTTTGAGTGACGATAAAAAAGCCTGACGGGTTACCCGTCAGGCTTTTTTAAGAATCAAGATTGTAAGCAAGAGAAGATTACAAGTTCTTAGATAGCTCCGATAGATACTGTAATCTCGTCTGTGTACGAGCCAGCTTCGGTCGCCGTTGCTGTCAACGTAGCTACCATTGCATTGTCGTAGCTTGGTGTGCCTGCGCATGAAGCTGCAGCGGTGTTTAGGTCTGCCTTAGCAATCTTTCCATTCACATCCGGCGCATTTCCGTTTACCGTTAGTGAGTAGCCTACGGCAGTTCCATCGCCATTTACGATAGTGAAACTATTAGTAGTTGTAACAGTGATCTCGTAGTCGTTGGCATTTGAGTAGGTACAAACTGCGTGATTAGCGGTAGCGCCAGAAGCAGCTCCGGTAAATGCTATAGTACCAGCCTCGATTGCTACGTCAGTTACTTGAGCAACTGTTAGAGTCACATCAGCGCTGTCAGTAGTCGCTGCGAAAGCACCCGAAGCCAAAACCGTAGAAGCAATTGTTGCTGCTGCAAGTTTACGTAAAATCATTTCTTTCCCCTTAGAGCGACTGCTCTGATAATTTAAAATTCCCTGTCCTAAGGATCTGGAAAGTGTGATCTATTTCACAGATTTCCAACCAAGATACGGACCTTGGATTACTAAAACTATCCTCACGTTACGGATTCGAAAGAAAGAAAGCAAGTGAATTTTCCACTTCGAGACGATAAATAGGTGATAAATGGTACTTATTTTCTGACTGAATGGTCATAACCGCGTATAAAATTTAACCAGCGCTGAAGAGATCCCAAGAAAATACACACCAAGTCTAAGTTAGTGGTTTACGCTCTAGGTATTTACCGAGCTTTTATGCAAGGGTGAAAATTAGCGTCTAATCAACCCAGCCCCAGAATGCCTTCAATCTTTCTTATAGCGGCTGTTTGGAGTTACCTATGGCCAGTGCCTAGATGTAATCAGCTTGTCTTTGGGGCGAAAGGTAGTTTTTGGTCAAGGCTCCACTTGCGACAAGTCGAGTTTGTGGGGCTATTTATCTTCGCCCAGAAAGATAGCTATGCTTGTTTATAGGTTAAAGGCAGCCTGACATGGCGCTAGCCGGAGCTACCGGATATGACCATTGCCGGCAAACGCTTAATCAGCGCTGAAAATTACTCGCTGCTAGGCTCACTTAAACCGCCAATTATTTGTAGCTATATATAAGCAACTGCAGAAGCGTATAGAGGCGCTATAGCCTGTCTTCCAGGGACATGCGATCGCAACTTTAGGTCTGGATTTAGTCTGTATTGAGCTGATCGGTTTCGCTGGAAACTAGATGTCGCAAGGGTTACAGCTAGTTAGGGGGTGTCTTTTATGTAATTGGTACTATTCCGCGAATGAATTATCTTTCTTGAATTCCTCTTCATATAATGCGGATAGTGGCTAATTCGCTACGTGTGTCTACGTACAGTTTTAGGTATGCCAATGCTGCGTCAGGGCAACGATAGGTTGTTTCTAATGCAGTTGTTTTAGCAACAGGGGGTGCTATGTCATCAAATGACATTCTTCAACAGGGCGCTGATCTACTCATGCTTGGCATGGGGTCGGTGTTCGTTTTTCTAAGCGTTTTGGTGGTAGCGACAACAGCAATGTCGTGGTTTATCAATCGTTGGTTGCCAGAAGCTGAGCCAGAAGTTGTGACTCGTAAGCCGGCGCCATCAACCGAAATCAATTCAAAAACCTTGTCGATTATTGAGCAAGCCATTGCCCAGCATCGTGTGGCCAAAGGCCGCGCCGCAGCGGAGTAGAGAGATAACTATGACTACAGTTAAGAAAGCCGTTGGTATTACCGACGTTGTCCTAAGAGATGCCCACCAGTCACTATTCGCTACGCGTATGCGTATTGACGATATGCTGCCGATTGCAGCAGAACTGGATAAAGTAGGCTACTGGTCACTTGAGAGCTGGGGTGGTGCAACCTTTGATTCCTGTATTCGCTTCCTGGGCGAAGATCCTTGGGATCGCATCCGTGAGCTAAAGAAGGCGATGCCGAACACGCCACAGCAAATGCTATTCCGTGGCCAGAACATTCTAGGCTACCGCCACTACGCGGATGATGTGGTAACCAAGTTTGTTGAGCGCGCGGCGATTAACGGTATTGACGTATTCCGCGTCTTTGATGCAATGAATGATGTTCGTAACCTCGAGACAGCACTCAAAGCGGTTAACCAGATGGGCAAGCATGCTCAGGGCACCTTGAGTTACACCACAAGCCCGGTACACAACACTAAGACCTGGGTGGATCTAGCACGCCGCCTTGAGGATATGGGAGCAAACTCCATTGTCATTAAGGACATGGCGGGTTTACTTCGTCCGTTCGAGGGTTATGAGCTAGTTAAAGCACTGAAGTCGGCGGTAGATATTCCGCTACAGCTTCATGCTCACGCAACTACTGGTCTTTCTACCAGTACTATTTTGAAGTGTATCGAAGCAGGTATTGATAATGTAGATACCTCTATTTCTTCTATGTCGATGACCTACGGGCACAGCGCAACCGAGTCAGTGGTTGCCATGCTGCAGGGCACGGAATGGGATACGGGCTTGGATATCGAGCAGCTCGATTCTATTGCAGCCTACTTCCGTGACGTACGTAAGAAGTACGCTAAGTTCGAAGGTTCGTTGAGAGGCGTTGACGCACGAATTTTGGTAGCGCAAGTTCCAGGCGGTATGTTGACCAACATGGAAAGTCAGTTGAAAGAGCAGAGTGCGGCCGACAAGTTTGATGAAGTACTTACCGAGATACCAAAGGTTCGTGCAGATTTAGGTATGTTGCCGTTAGTGACTCCGACTAGCCAAATTGTGGGCACCCAGGCGGTATTAAACGTAATTGCCGGTGAGCGCTACAAAGTGCTCTCCAAGGAAGCTCAGGGTGTGCTTCGTGGCGAGTATGGTGCAACCCCAGCTGCTAAGGATCCAGAGCTGATGGCTCGGGCACTTAACGGGGACGAAGAAGTAACCGTTCGCCCAGCTGATTTGTTAGCGCCGGAGCTTGACCAGCTAGTTAGCGATGTAACGAAGCTAGCGTCCGATGAGGGCTTTAGTCTTCGCGACGGCGATCAGGGCGTTGACGATGCGCTTATTTATGCATTGTTCCCTCAGGTAGGCGCAAAGTTCCTGAAGAATCGTGGTGACGCCAGTGCCTTTGAGCCTGCACCGGGCAAGGAACCTGCGGTAACGAATGAGCAGGGTGATGAAGTTTATACCGTTAGCTTAAACGGCGAGAGCTACACCGTTGCCGTCAACGATGGTGGCGACATCACTGGTATTGCGGATCTAAATGTTCGCCACTCGGATGCATCCGCGGCGCCAATGGCCGCGACTTCGGGTACGCCACTACCGGCACCACTTGCAGGCAACATTGTTAAGGTCCTGGTAAAGCCTGGCGATCAGGTAGCTGCTGGTGACTTAGTGTTAGTCCTCGAAGCGATGAAGATGGAAACCGAAGTTCGCGCTACAAGTGCCGGACAGGTGGTTTCTGTGCAGGTTAAAGAAGGCGATTCAGTAGCGGTTGGCGATAGCCTGCTCGAACTGGCTTAAGCGGGAGTTAACATGGAAAATTTATGGTTAGCCTCGGGATTAGCCCAGATTCAGATGAATCAGGCCATCATGATTCTTGTAGGCTTAGTATTACTATTTTTAGCAATTCGTAAGAAGTTCGAACCGCTACTGTTGGTACCCATTGGCTTTGGCGGCATTATGGCCAATATCCCAGGAGCAGGGCTAGCGAGCTCGGGACTAGAGTTGGCTATTTATGCGCAGGATCCAATGGTGATCGCGAAGGCGAGAGAGCTGTTCGAAATGCCCTTAGCGCATATCGATGCGGTACTTCACGCTATTGAGAACAGCGCCTATTCAGCTCAAGCTCAGCTTGCAGCGGTTGCTAAAGACGCCGGTTATAACAATGGTGCGCTGTACAACTTCTACTCGGTGGCGATTGCCTCGGGTGTTGCTCCGTTAGTGATTTTCCTAGGTGTAGGCGCTATGACGGATTTTGGTCCGCTGTTGGCAAATCCGAAGACGCTACTGTTAGGTGCAGCGGCTCAGTTCGGTATTTTCGCTACCGTGCTTGGTGCGGTGGGAATGACTTACTTCGGTATCATGGACTTCAGCATCGCTGAGGCTGCGGCCATTGGTATTATCGGCGGCGCCGATGGCCCAACGGCGATTTACGTAGCCAGCATGTTAGCACCGGATTTATTGGGCGCTATCGCGGTGGCAGCATACAGTTACATGGCGCTTGTGCCATTAATTCAACCGCCTATTATGCGCGCGCTGACTACCGAAGCCGAGCGTCAGATTGTGATGACGCAGCTACGCACGGTATCAAAGCGAGAAAAGATTGCCTTCCCAGTGATTGTGCTAATTCTTGTTGGCTTCTTCATTCCCGATGCAGCACCGCTGCTAGGTATGTTCTGTCTTGGTAACCTCATGAAGGAATGTGGTGTGGTAGATCGCCTGTCCGATACGGCACAGAATGCGTTGATCAACATTACTACTATCTTCCTTGGTTTGTCGGTAGGTTCAAAACTAGCCGCCGATAAGTTCCTTGACCCTAAAACGCTAGGTATCTTGGCGCTAGGTATTGTCGCTTTTGCTATTGGTACCGCTGCCGGCGTTCTAATGGCCAAACTGATGAACGTCTTCGCGAAGCAGAAGGTGAATCCACTGATTGGTGCGGCGGGAGTCTCCGCGGTACCTATGGCAGCACGTGTGGCGAATAAGGTTGGCCTAGAATCCAACCCGCACAACTTCTTGCTTATGCATGCAATGGGCCCGAACGTGGCAGGGGTGATTGGATCGGCCGTTGCGGCGGGCGTCATGATCGCCGTAGTTAAAGCCTTCGGTCTGTAAAGAATACGCTGAAACATTTGGGCAGCAGTCGCTGCCCTTTTTTTCGTCTGTACTTTTTCGTTTGTACTTCTTTTGTCTTACTAGCGTCTAGCTGGCGTATCTTAGTCACTGCTAAGTATACCAAGATGGCGTACAATATCGGGATTAGTGAATAGGGGAGTTGCTCATGGGACCAATGCAAAAAACAATTATCGATAAGCTGCAATCAGCGTTTAGCTACGATCATCTTGAGGTAGAAAACGAAGGTGATAAACATAGCGCCGGAGCGGCTGCCGAGATGCACTTTAAGGTGACCTTAGTGACCTCTGAGTTTGAGGGGAAGATGAAGGTGGCCCGTCACCGAGCCATTTACGCCGTTCTTAGCGAAGAATTAGCAGGGCAAGTTCACGCGTTAGCACTCTATACCTACACCTCCGATGAATGGAAGAAGCAGGGTATAAGCCCGGAAACACCTGACTGCGCGAATAAGCGTTAATAAGAAGCGTTGTTAACTCGAGATTTTCGTAGCGGGTGTCAGCTTTTGCGTGCTCTTGCATTTAGGGTAGTTCTCACAGCCAAGAAATTCGCCCCGCTTACTCTTTCGCAGCATCATAAAGCCGTCGCAGTCAGCGCACTTCACTTGCGTTTTCTTTGCTGTGCTCTTAGCGGCTGAACGACGCGGCCCACCTGGCATACCGTTCCGATCTGTTGCGGTATAATCGCAGTCCTTATTGGTGCAGCTCCAGAACCAACCACGCTTGCTTTTACCTCGCCTTAACGAATTGTCGCATTTTGGGCACTTTGGTGCCTGATACTTAGCGGGTAGGTCTAGCAAATTGCGGTGATCGCTATCGATAAGTAACTCATTAACGCCGCGTAATAGGGTATCCATAAAGGTTTGATAGCCACCTTTCTCGTTCACAATGTCGTCGAGTTGGCGTTCCCACTGGGCTGTTAAATCGGCCGCCACCGCACGTTCGGGTAAACTCTTAATTAGGCAGTGTCCAAGTTCAGTGGGTAGCAGCAGCCGCTGGCTGCGAAGGATATAACCGCGCTTCTCCAAGGTCTCAATCATACTTGCTCGCGTTGCCTCGGTGCCAATTCCATCGGTGTCGCGGAGAACTTTAGCTAACGCTTTATCCTCAACGAAACGAGCTATGTTCGACATCGCCTGAATAAGGGTTGCATCGGTGTAGTGATTGGGGGGTCTGGTGCGCTTAGCATCGCTCATAATCCGATTAACCCACAGGGGGGTATCAGGCTGCCAGTTTGCGAGTGTTGTGGTGACATCATCCTTCGCGGGTAATGCTGCACGCCAGCCTATGTTATGAACAGCACGGGCTTTCGCTTGGAAGTGTTCGTCTAGGCAGTTGAATAGCTGGATGTTGTCGGTGTACTCATACGCGCCAAGGAATTGAGCGGCGTAGTGCTCAGCCACCACGGTATAGATATTTCGCTCTGTCGGGGTCAGGAGGTCAAAGTTAGCTGGCTTCTCAGTGGGTATAATGGCGTGGTGAGCACTAATCTTTTTGTCATTAAAGGCTTTGCTCTTTATTGCGGTGTCCAACTGAGCGAACCAGTCTCTTGCGCCTAAGGACCTTTGAATAGCCGCTAAGGTGTCGGGAGCTTGCTGATGCTGATCAACTGGCAGATATTGGCAGTCCGAGCGCGGGTAGGTGAGCAAGCGATGCTTTTCATACAAGGACTGACAGGCATCTAGTACGGCTTTGGCGCTGAGCTTAAAGCGGGATCCAGCGTAAACCTGGAGCCGAGATAGATTAAAGGGGAGAGGGGCGCTCTTTGCCTGTTTCTGCGAATCGTTTTTAAGCAGCTGTACCGGTTGAGCGGCAGCCTCGTTAACGAACTTATCAACCTGAAGCTTATCTATGGCATGACCATGAATATCCACGCTAAGTTTGCTGTGTTGGTGATGGATCCACTGCGCCTCAACGTGATCATTGAGCCGGTCTGTAATGCGCGCCGTTAAATCGAAGTATTCGTGGGACTCAAACTCCTTGATCTCGTTATCACGCTTCACAATCAAACCAAGAATCGGTGTCTGAACTCGTCCTATCGACAGCACTGACTGCAACCCCTGTTTGCGACCAATTAGTGTCCAGGCTCTTGTCAGATTAATCCCGTAAAGCCAGTCAGCTCTGGCGCGTGCCAGTGCTGAGGTACTGAGTGGCGCGTAGTCTTTATTATCTTCCAATTTAGCCAGTGATCTGCGCACCGCTTTAAGATTCATATCGGCGATCAACAGTCGTTGAGTAGGGCCCTTCCATTTAAGGTAGTGGAGCACTTCGTCGACCAACAGTTGTCCTTCTCGATCCGGGTCTCCAGCGTGAACAACAAGCGAGGCTTTCTTTAGTAGACTTCGGAGGATGCTGATCTGGCCACGAGCGCTCGCCTTTGGCACATAGGCCCACGGATTGGGAACAATCGGAAGTGTGTCTCGGCTCCAGCGTTTAAAGCTATCGTCGTAGTGATCAGGCGGTGCCTGTTCCAGAAGATGACCAATACACCAGCTAACTGTGGTGTCGCCGACTTCTATATAGCCCTTTTGCTTGCTGCTCTTGCCGGGAAGTGCATCGGCAATAGCGCGGGCTAGGCTGGGCTTTTCGGCGATGATTAGCTTCATAGTCATTAGGCAGCTTGGTTCTGGATTGATAGGGGAATATAGCCATTTCGTAGTTGGCGGGTCAAGCACGCAGATCAAAAGCTGACGATTAAGAGGGGAAATAAAAAGGGCCGCTAATCAGATGATTGCGGCCCTCTATTAAACGCTTTGAATTACTTCAATGTAGGCATTGAGAATTCAGCAACGCTTGGCATGTCTGAAGGCCAGCGCTGAGTGATGGTCTTCATCTTAGTGTAGAAACGAACGCCGTCCTTGCCATGCATGTGCAATGGGCCGAACAATGAACGCTTCCAGCCACCGAAGCTGTGGAAGGCCATAGGAACTGGGATGGGGACGTTAACACCAACCATACCCACTTGGATGTAGTGAGTGAACTTACGTGCAGCGTCACCGTTACGGGTAAAGATAGTGGTTCCGTTACCGTATTCGTGATCGTTGATTAGACGACACGCAGTTTCGAAGTCAGGTACGCGCACAATACAAAGAACTGGACCGAAGATCTCTTCTTTGTAGATACGCATTTCGTCAGTAACGTTATCGAACAAGCAAGCGCCAAGGAAGAAACCATCTTCGTAGCCTTCGATGCTTAGATCACGACCATCAACAACTAGGTCAGCACCTTCTTCAACACCTAGATCAACGTATGAGCGAACCTTCGCGTAGTGATCGGCTGAGACAAGTGGACCCATGTCAGGATCGTTAACACCATTACCAACGGTCATGGCTTCAATCTTAGGAAGCAATTTAGCTTTTAGTTCTTCAGCAGCCTCATCACCTACACATACCGCAACCGAAATCGCCATGCAGCGTTCGCCAGCAGAACCGTATGCTGCACCCATTAATGCGTTAGCGGCTGAGTCAACGTCTGCGTCTGGCATGATAACCATGTGGTTCTTCGCACCGCCAAGAGCCTGAACACGCTTACCGTGTGCGCTCGCTGTTGCGTAAATGTATTCAGCAATAGGTGTTGAGCCCACGAAGCTGACCGCTTCGATCTTCTGGTGAGTGAGTAGTGTATCAACCGCGATTTTGTCACCATTGACTACGTTGAATACGCCATCAGGAAGACCGGCTTCTTTCAATAGTTCAGCAAGCTTGAGCGCAACCGAAGGGTTCTTCTCAGATGGCTTAAGTACAAAGGTGTTACCCGACGCAATCGCGATAGGGAACATCCACATTGGCACCATTGCTGGGAAGTTGAACGGAGTGATACCCGCTACCACGCCAAGTGGCTGCATTTCGCTCCAGCTGTCGATACCACGACCAACTTGGCTAGAGTGCTCACCTTTTTGTAGGTGTGGGATACCGGTTGCGAACTCAACAATCTCAAGACCACGCGTCAATTCACCGGCCGCATCAGACTTAACCTTACCGTGTTCTTCAGTGATAAGGGCAACGATCTTGTCTGCGTCACGCTCAATAAGCGTCTTGAATTTGAACATAACGCGTGCACGATTAAGTGGCGTTGTGTCGCGCCACGCTGGGAAGGCGTCGTAGGCGTTGTTGATTGCAGTTTCGACTGTTTCCACCGTTGCCATGGCAACTTCGTGAATAACCTGCCCAGTTGCCGGGTTGGTTACCGGCTTTGGCTGATTGTTGTCGGAGACGTGCTCGCCGTTAATAAAATGACCAATAGTAGACATAAGTACCTCAAGTCTAGCGGCCGAAGCCGCTGATGTATGTGTTAGTCGACGGAGTTAATCGCGTCGCCAAGTAAGTTAATAAGGTGGTCAATCTGCTCTTTCTCGATGATAAGCGGAGGAGAGATTGCAATGATGTCACCGGTTTGACGAACTAGGGCACCGGTTTCATAGACTTTCTTAAATACCTCGTAAGCACGTGCGCCAGGCTTGTCTTCGCGCGGCTGAAGTTCAACAGCACCAACCAGACCATAGTTACGGATATCGATCACATTCTTGTGACCCTTAAGGCTGTGTACCGCGTCTTCGAAATAGTGATGCAGTGACTTAGCTCGAGCGAATAGATCGTCTTCTTTGTAAACATCTAGGGTCGCGATTGCAGCAGCACAGGCTACTGGGTGCGCAGAGTAAGTGTAACCGTGGAATAACTCAATAGCGCCGTTACCTGCTGCGAGGAAGGCTTCGTTGATATCCTTGCGAACAAATACCGCGCCCATAGGGATTACGCCGTTGGTTAGGCCTTTAGCCGTAGTAATCAGGTCAGGCGTTACATCAAACTCGTCTGCCGCAAATGCTGCACCAACACGCCCGTAACCGGTAATTACTTCGTCAAAGATCAATAGGATGTCGTGCTTGTCACACAGCTCACGCAAGCGCTTCAAGTAGCCCTTAGGTGGCAGGATAACACCCGCTGAGCCCGAAATTGGCTCAACAATTACGGCTGCAATGTTTTCGGCGTCGTGAAGGCCAACAAGGTCTTCAAGGTTGTTAGCAAGCTCGGTACCGTGATCTGGAAGACCTTTGCTAAAGCGGTTTTTCTCAAGCAACGTGTGCGGAAGATGGTCAACATCTAGAGTTTGGCCGAAGTGCTTACGGTTCATTACTAGGCCGCCAACGGAAATACCACCGAAGTTTACGCCGTGGTAGCCTTTAATACGGCCAACTAGCTTGGCTTTACCTGGCTTACCTTTGATACGCCAGTATGCGCGAGCGATCTTCAACGCGGTTTCGACTGATTCAGAACCTGAGTTGGTGAAGAAAACGCTATCGAGACCTTTTGGGCTGATCTCAGTAAGGCGGTTAGCGAGCTCGAAGCCAATAGGGTGGCCCATTTGGAAAGTAGGAGCGAAGTCCAGCGTGCTTAGCTGCTTAGTGACCGCTTCAGTGATCTTACTGCGGTTGTGACCCGCGTTACAGCACCATAGACCCGCCGTACCATCAATAATTTGACGGTCGTCGTGGGTTGTATAGTGCATACCATCAGCGTGGGTAAGTAAGCGCGGATCCGCTTTAAATGCAGTGTTAGCTGTGAACGGCATCCAGAAGGATTCCATTTCCTCGCGGCTTAGGTTAATCGCCATAGCTCTCTCTCCAAAAGTACAAATAAACGCCGGTTGCTAATAGCTAGGGTGTTCATAATGTTGATTCAAGTGTTTGATTTATTTGACAGCTACCATAATCATTTTTCGATTAGTGTTCAATATCTTTTACACTCGATTGTTAGTTTTTTTTACACCTTAGCGATTAGTCCAAAGTTAGTTTCGTTGAATTCCTTTGAAACGTGCATATTTACTGCGTTTCGTCATGTTTTGTTCATTCGCAGAGGCTATGATATGGACTGGAAAGGCAAGGATTAGTTGACTGGGGGTTCCTTTGGATACAACGCAAGTGGATGTTATTTGTGCAGTCTTAGTGCTGATGCTGTGGGTTGGCTACGCCCGATTTGCGAAGCTTAGGGCTAGGACTAGTTTCAGTGTATCGCGCGCGCTTCATACTCAGCGCTTGTACTGGATTAAGCGACTCCTCAAACGCGATAATCGTGTTGCAGATGTGGGTGTGCTTCGAGGGATAGAGCATAGTGTCATTTTCTTCGCATCCTCCACGGTACTTGTGATTGGTGCCATGCTCACGGTGCTATTTGGTGAAGGTATGGTAGACGTCGCAACGCTTAACATTCAGGCCGCCGGTGGCTGGGTGGGAGTGCCGCGCGAATTCAAGATGGTCTGTGTGTTGCTCATCTTTATCCACGCGTTTTTCCAATTTACCTGGGCCGTTCGGCAATATAGCTTTTTCTCTGTGCTGTTAGGCAGCGCGCCAATGCCTGAAGAGATTCCCGATTACTCGGCGGAAGAGATCGAAGAAGTGGCGAACGATCTAGCCCGCTTAGCAGATAGAGCGGGGCATGCGTTCAACTTTGGACTGCGAGCGTGGTACTTCGCGTTAGCATTTTGTGGTTGGTTTATTTCACCCTACGCCATGTTGGTGGGGGCGATCATCGTCGTCTTGGTTCTCTATAGACGTGAGTTTAGATCTAAATCATTGCAGTCCATGGTGCGCTCACTCAAGAGAGATAAGCTATATTGTGAGGGTCTGAGCGACAAACTTGACTAGTCTCGTAACTATTTGACTAAAAATCGCTAAATATTCAACGGAAAGTGTTGAAAAAAATTTACGGCAGTAGTAACTTCGAAAACGCAGTAATAATAATTAGCAATTTCAGTTGGCCTTCACTTTATGTTGGACCAGCGTAAGGACTTTATGTGTGATGCTTTACCACTAATCGGTGTAACCTCAGATCGAAGTAATGAGGCTCCTCACCACCTTCACCAAGTTGGTGAAAAATATGTCAAATCTATTGTCGATGGCGCTAATGGTTTACCGGTGATTATTCCGGCCCTACCAAACGAAATCGATGTCGAAAAACTCCTCGATCGCCTTGATGGCGTAATGATCACCGGCTCTTATTCAATGCTAGAGCCACATCACTATGACGGGTCAGCACTTCCAGCTGGTACGCTTATCGATCCCGCTCGTGACGCTATGAGTATGGCGCTTATAAAGGGAGCGATAGCTAGAAAGATGCCTATTCTTTGTATCTGTCGAGGTTTTCAAGAATTAAATGTTGTGTATGGCGGTACGCTTTATCAAGCTGTGCACAACGAAGCGGGTATGCTCGATCATCGTGACGATAAGTCGCTGACGTTCGCAGAGCAATACGCCCCCGTTCATGATCTAGAATTAACAGAAGGTGGTTTATTGGCAAGCTTTGAGCTTGGCAATACGGTCCAGGTTAATTCGATTCACGAGCAGGGAATCAAAGACTTAGGGCAGGGTCTACTCATCGAGGGACGAGCGCCTGACGGACTGATTGAAGCTATTCGTTTAGATAGCGATGATCAGTTCTGTTTGGCGCTGCAATTCCACCCCGAATACCGAGTTAAAGAGAACGAATTCTACACGGCGATATTTAGTGCGTTTAGCCAAACCGTTCGTTCATACCAGACAAGCAATAAGTGAGAATTTCCCATGACATCTATTACTAAGTGGATTGAAGAATACCGTATTACCGAAGTTGAGTGTTTAATGCCTGACATCACGGGTAACGCTCGCGGCAAGGTAATGCCAGCGTCAAAGTTTGAACGCGAAGAAATGAAACTACCCGAAGGCATCCTTATTCAAGCGGTGCACGGTGAGTGGAGTGATGACTACTGGGAGCTCGTTGATCCAACAGATCGCGATATGATCATGCGTCCAGATCCAGACACTCTCTGTCTTGTTCCTTGGTGGGATCAGGAGCCTACTGCTCAGGTTATCCATGACGCTTACACTCCAGAAGGTGAGTTACATCCGTTGGCCGTTCGCTCAGTGCTTCGTCGCGTACTAAAGCGTTATGAAGAGCTTGGACTTCGTCCGGTTGTTGCACCAGAGGTTGAGTTCTATCTGGTAGCGAAGGAAAGTAACCCTGACTTCGAACTTAAGCCACCCATTGGTCGCTCAGGTCGCCCTGAAACGGCTCGTCAGAGCTACAGTATTGATGCGGTTAACGAGTTTGATCCAGTATTTGAGGTCATGTACGACTACTGTGAAGCTCAGGGCATTGACGTTGATGCACTGATTCACGAAAGTGGCGCTGCGCAAATGGAGATTAACTTCCTTCACGGCGATGCGCTGCGTGCGGCGGATCAGGTGTTCATGTTCAAGCGGATTATGCGTGAAGCGGCAATGCGTCATGATATCTATGCCACTTTCATGGCTAAACCGATGAAGAATGAGCCAGGTTCAGCCTTACACTTTCACCAGAGCCTTTTGAGCGTTGAAACAGGCGAAAATGTTTTCTCTGATGAGAACGGTGAAGAAACTGAGCTGTTCCACCACTACATTGCCGGTTTGCAGAAGTATAGCCCAGCATTGATGCCATTCTTTGCGCCAAACGTGAACAGCTATCGTCGTATCGCGCCAGAAATCTCTGCGCCTACAAGCCTTCACTGGGGTTACGATAATCGTACCGTAGGACTTCGTGTGCCGCTTTCAGGCCCTGAAGCTCGTCGTATCGAGAACCGTTTCCCGGGAGCTGATGCCAACCCTTACCTAGCCATTGCCGCGACCTTGACCGCTGGCTTATTAGGTATGGAAGAAAAGCTTAAAACTACCGATGCTTATTTAGGTAACGCCTATGATGAGCCAATTGGATTGCCGCGCAGTTTGGAAGAAGCGCTTCGTTTGCTCGACGAATGTGACGAAGTTAAAGGTGTGTTCGGTGAGTCATTCTGTAAAGCCTATCATTCCGTTAAGATGACTGAGTTTGAGGCATTCCAGCAAGTAATTAGTTCGTGGGAGCGTGAATATCTTCTATTGAGCGTTTAATGCTAAAGCCCGGGCCACGTTACAGCTCGGGCTTTATTTTTTAATAATAAAGTAACAACTGTTTGAGAGGCGCAATGTAATTGCGAAATACTATGAGTGAACAAATGATGACAACGAAGTCCACAATGAGTACTGGAAGGTTACTCTACCAGTGTTTCAAATATCTTATTTACGCAGCACTAACCTATAACGTTTACGCATTCTTCGTAGAAGAGTGGGCAGCGTTCCATCACACCTTCGGTGGCGAGCTAACAAGCCCATCGCAGTTGATCGAAGCCTTTACGGCAACGATTGATACCGCGGCTTGGGTTCTACTACTATATCTCTTCGAGGCCGAAACCTTCTTGATGAGTGACGCCCGAGTTAAACGCTACAAAGTTATACTTATCGCTGTTAAAGCGCTCTGTTATGGCTTCATTGTCTACTCATGCTGGGGTTATGTTTCGAAGGCTATGTACCTCCTTAATACTTCGCCGTTTGAAATTGCGAATGCCTGTTCTTTGGTTGGGCAGAATTTCTCGATTATGACTGACCTCGACGAGTATACTTCGCTGACAGCAGAAAGTTGTGCTGCAATTGCGAATAGCAATCTTCTGCAAATCAACGGTACCTCGATCATCGCACCTGAACTCACGTTTGCCGACGCAATTAAGTTGGCGGGTATTGATGTGATCAACGCGGCTACTTGGGTAGTGATTGTTATCGTTCTGGAAGTTGATGTACGCCTTCAGCTAGCGAACAAGTTAACTGACCACGGTATGCGTGTGGGCTACTTCATCAAAGGTATCCTTTACTCAACCTTGTTTGCCTGCGCAGCCTACTGGGGTTTCTACGGTGACTTCTTAGACTTCTGGGATTCGTTCCTATGGTTGCTTGGTTTCTTCATGATTGAATTGAATATTTTCAGTTGGCACGAAGAAGTTAAGGAAGAGGAAGAGGCGTTAGCTGCAGGCTAATTACTTCTGATCTCTACCAAAGCTAAACGAAAATGCCTCGCTATCACGCGGGGCATTTTTTTGTCTAACTCCAATGGTTTCTATGCTGTCTAGCGTGAGGGTCTAGCCATGGCTATGGCTGTGGCCCTTGGCGTTGGCGCGGCGGTGCAGTGGAGGGAAATGAATAGTTTCAGACAGAGGCGAAAGACAAGTATCACCCCACGAGGGTCTCGTTCCATCAAGTGGCTAGTAAATAAGCTTGAAGTGGTAGCAATCTGGAAGCCTGCAATTAAGAACTGAAGTTTGCCCCTAGGGTTTACTTATCGAGCATAAAAAAGGCGACCCTAGGGCCGCCTTATTTGAACAACTTTACGCTAAATTAGAAGCTGTAGTTGTAGGATACCGAAGCGATGTTAGCATCACCCTTAGCAATCTCGCCGTTGAAAACGGTTGAAGTAGAGCTAGTGTAGTCGATGGTTGCGTCAGCACCGGTAACGCGAGCCAAACCAAGGTCCATAGATGAATTGTTGGAGATGTTCCAAGTCATACCAGCCGTGATCCAAGTGCGCTCTGCATCAGGGATTGAAAGGTTGCGGTAGGTGTCGCTGACTGGACTCTCGTCAAGCGCGTAACCAACACGGAACGTAAGTGAGCTGTTCATATCGTAACCGAAACCAACGGCATAACGATTCGTGTCATCCCAGTAGTTCTTAGCTAGTACGATATTTGGATCACCGTTATCCAGTTCTACTTCTAGTGTTTCGAAGCTGCTCCAACCAATACGCTGCCAGCTAGCTTGCATGCTGATGGTGTCTGTTAGGTAGGTGTGCAAAGACAGCTCGAGCATGCTCGGAAGATCAGTCTGAGCCGAACCACCTGAAGTGTAAGAGCCATCGAATTCACCCATAGACGGATCAAGCTTAGCCGGAGACCAGCCCTCAAGATCGCCATCAAATTCCATGTCGATTTCTGAACGGTAAGTCAAGCCAATGCGAGTGCTTTCGCTAAGCTCGAACATTGCACCGAGGTTATAACCCCAAGTCCAACCATCGCCTTCAACATGAGCAAGTGGGGTGCCCACTGCTGGTGTTGCTGCGCCAGCTACCTGTGCTGCCGAGGCTGCTGCTTGGGCAGGGGTCAGTCCCGCTGCAATACCGGCAGCGTAAGTGCTTTGGTAGATGCCGCCACTAATGTTCGCTTGCGAAGCCTGCGAGTTGGTTACGCCGAATTCAGCGTGGCCATAGATTACGCTAACGCCAGCGCCCAGAGTGATCATGTCATTGATACGGTATGACACCTGTGGGTTGATGTTGTAGGTTGCGATATCTGCAACACCCGCTGATTCCGACGCTGCGAAATCAGTTGGGTAGTCAGTCTTAAGACCGAAGTGTGAGTTTAGCGCAAGACCAAATGCCCACTGATCGTTCAACGGAACGATAATGTAGCCATTCGGGATGATAGCTGTTGGTGCAACATCATCCGCGTTGGCGGCAACAGACTGAGGGCCTGTTGCAGTCATGTAAGTGTTTGTGCCTTCAATGTTGATGTTTGGATCAACATAGGAAATACCACCGCTAAGCGATACAGTTTTGAATAGAGACATGGCTGCAGGGTTACGAGCGATTACCGCTGCGTTGTCGGCGACTGCGCCTTCACCTGCGAATGCACGACCAAGGCCTGCCGCAGAGTGCTCTGCCAATTGGAAACCAGCAGCAAGCGTACCTGAGCTCATTGTTGTCAGCGCGATGGCGGCTGATATTTTCTTCATATTCATAATGGTCTTTCTCCCTTTATACCACTAGGGTGGTGCTGTAATTTGCTTGCGCAGTCTAAGGTTTTGGCGCCTACGGTCAACTTTATTTGTGACCTATCGTCCATAATTGGTCATTCATCAGTTTAGCGTAAAATACCTAAACGTGGTGCTTTTTGCGGTGATTGACATTTAATTTGAAGCTAAATGACGCTAAGCTTAGAAGCGAGAATTAATCGGTTTTAGGTGGTGTTAAGTGTTTAGTGGAATTGTCTCAGGTTACGATCAAATTACCGGCATCGAGATTATCGATCGAGTCTATCGGTTTACCATCAACCTCAGTAACCGCGAGGGCTTGGAGCAAGGTGCCTCAGTAGCTATCAACGGTGTATGCTTGAGCGTTGTGTCCTGGGATGACAGCGGAGTGGTCTTCGATGCCATCGAGGAAACCCTACGCCTAACCAATCTTGGCGAACTGAGTATTGGTGATCGAGTTAATACAGAACGCAGCTTTAAGATGGGTCAGGAATTGGGCGGTCATATTGTGTCGGGGCACGTAGACGCATCGGTACAAGTCCTTAGAGTGGATCAAGAGCAGAATGCGGTGAAAGTCTGGTATGCGCTACCAGAAACGCTCAGTAAATATCTATTTGTGAAGGGCTTTGTTGCGCTAGATGGTTGTAGCCTAACCATTGTTGATGCGGAGACAGATCGCTTTAGCGTGGCTTATATCCCAGATACACTCACGAAAACTACGCATGGCAGCCTTAAGGTAGGACGACTCACGAATGTTGAGATCGATCGACAGACCCAGGCAATTGTAAACACGGTTGAGCGTGTGCTCGCTTCACGGAATTTGTCTTAATCATGTTAAAGCGCCTTACTATTATTCTGTCGCTCGTTCTCATTATCCCCAGCGTCTTAGCAGTTGCTTACTTATACTCGGCTCTTTTCCCACCGGCGTATGACTCCGTTACGTGGCAAGAGTCTATGAGGCCACATACTCATGTCCAGAGCCCTGATGTCACATCTGCACCGGTCGTCTTCTTGATGCATGGCTGTGGTGGCGAAAGGGACTGGCTGCGCGAAGAGCGCTTGACCTTGTTGAGTGAGGCCGGCTATTTCGCGGTTGCGATCGATAGCTTTGGTGCTCGCGAGGTTGAGGTATCTAAGGTATGTAGTGGTCGTGAGCTTTGGGCGGGCGAAAGATTGCATGACCTCGCCGCAGCGATGGATATTGTTGCCGAGGATCCGCGGGCTGATCTAAGCCGCTTCGCGGTGATCGGTTTTTCCCATGGGGCGTGGGCGGCGTTGGAGACTTATACGGGCAATTGGCCCGATAATCGTACCCCGTCGGCGGTGGTTGCCTACTATCCGTTTTGTGAATTCCCCAATCGCGCTCGTAGCGATTGGCAGAAGCAGAGTGATTTACTCGTGTTCTTAGCAGAGTCTGATACAATCACCGCCATCGAACCTTGCTATGATCTGTTACAGGCGCACTCGAGCGACCAGTTTATTGACATAGTCCCATATGCAGGCGCCGCACACGGCTTCGACGTTAAAGACACTCTGGGCTGGAGTAACCACTATAATAGTGAATACGCGGCCGATTCTTGGAATCGCACACTGAGTTTTCTTGCGTCGCGCCTCAACTAATTTCGTTTTTGTAGGTCACTATGCCATTACTTCGCCTCGACCAAGCTTCGCTTGCGTACGGTACCCACGTTCTTCTTGATCATGTTGATCTCCAGCTATTTCGCGGCCAAAAGATTGGTCTGCTAGGGCGCAACGGCGCCGGTAAGTCGAGTTTGCTAAAGATTATAAATGGTACGAACACCATTGATTCGGGTGATTATTGGGTTCGCCCAGGAACTAAAATTGCAACGCTTTCACAGGAATTACCTGACGCGGACGATAAGACCGTTTATCAGGTTGTCGCGGAGGGGCTTCATCCGGTAGGGGATTTGCTCGCACAATTTCATCGGTTAACCGCGCAGGATGATATCGATTTTGATGAGCTTGCAAAGGTTCAGGCGCAGATCGATAGTCTAGATGGTTGGTCCGTTGAAACTCGGGTTAGCACTGTGTTATCGCAGCTAGAACTCAAGGCAGACAGTTTGATGAAAGAATTGTCTGGCGGGTGGCGTAGACGAGTGGCTCTGGGTCAGGCATTGGTTGTAGAGCCGGATATTCTCATTCTTGACGAGCCGACTAACCATTTAGATATTGAAGCTATTAAGTGGCTTGAAGAGCAGTTACAGAACTTCCGTGGGGCAATGTTGTTCGTCACCCACGATCGTGAATTCCTTCAGCAAATTGCCAATAATATTATTGAATTAGACCGCGGTAGCCTCATTGCTTGGGAAGGCAGTTATCAGGGATTCTTGAACCATAAAGAAGCGGAACTCGCGGCAGAAGAACGTGCTAATGATTTGTTTGATAAGAAGTTGGCGCAAGAAGAGGTCTGGATTCGCCAGGGTATCAAAGCCCGTCGTACCCGTAATGAAGGTCGTGTTCGAGCGCTGAAAGCCATGCGCGACGAGCGTATGCAGCGCCGTGAAAGGCAGGGCTCGGCCACCTTCTCAGTGGAAGGTGCTGATCGGTCCGGTAAGATTGTTAGCGAACTTGAAAACGTTAGCCTTGCGTACGATGGACGTACCATTATTGACAACTTCAGTACGGTCATTATGCGTGGCGACAAGATTGGTATCATCGGAGCCAATGGTGCGGGCAAATCAACGCTTATTAAGTTGTTACTAGGCAAACTTCAGCCTAATTCAGGCTCGGTTAAATTGGGTACGAAGATTGAAGTGGCTTACTTTGATCAGCTGCGCGAGAGTTTGGATCCTACCAAAAACCTAGTGGAAAACGTCTGTGAAGGCCGAGATTTTATCGAGATCAATGGTCATAAGCGTCATGGCATTAGCTACCTGTCTGACTTCCTATTTTCCCCTGAGCGTCTCCGTATTCCAGTTGGCGCTCTAAGTGGGGGTGAACAGAACAGAGCAATCCTAGCCAAGTTGTTCTCAAAGCCAGCTAACTTATTGGTTCTCGATGAGCCAACCAACGACTTGGATTTAGAAACCCTTGAACTGCTCGAGGAAATTTTACTTAACTTTGAAGGTACCTTGTTATTGGTTTCACACGATCGTGCCTTTATGAACAACGTCATTACCTCAACGATATCGTTGGATGGCAGCGGAAAAGTTAGAGAGTACGTTGGTGGATACGATGATTGGATCCGTCAGGGTGGCACCTTGAGTGTGGCGAAGCAACGTCCCGCTAAAACGGCCGCTGCTAAAAGCTCGGCGGAAACCAAGCCGAAGGCAAAACCTGCTAAGAAGCTAAGCTATAAAGTTCAACGTGAGTTAGAGCAACTACCGGGTATTATTGAGGCGCTGGAAGCTGAGATTGCGGAATTAGAAGGTGTTGTCGCTGACCCTGCGTTCTATGATCGTGATGTTGCAGAGCAAACAGCTCAGTTCGAAAAGATCAGCGTGGTTCAAGCAAAACTTGATGAAGCCCTAGAGCGCTGGATGGAATTGGACGCCGACTAAGACTGATTAATAAATGCTACTGGCTAGTTAGCGATTTGACCGCCACTAACTGATGCCCTTAACACAATGCCGCTCTCTGAAGCGGCATTTTTGTATCCCTAAGGAAGGTATCAAAAGAACTTTCAGCGGCTAAATTCTTTACGGGATAACATTTAGGAATTACACTGAAAGGCAATTAGAAAGCTAAAATATGCTCAAATAAAAACAACAAGGTATTTTTTATGTCCAAGGCTTATATCGTCGATGCTATTCGTACCCCTGGCGGGAAGCGCAATGGCTCGCTCTCAGCAGTTCACCCGGTTGATTTAGGCGCCTATGTGCTGGATGCGTTAGTTGAACGTAACAAACTTGATACCGAGGCCATCGATGATGTGATTTTTGGCTGTGTCACCCAAGTTGGCGCTCAGGCGAATAACCTAGCGCGAAACGCCGTACTCGCCAGCAGGCTAATTCCTCAGAGTGTTCCAGCTGTTACCGTAGACCGTCAATGTGGTTCATCACAGCAGGCACTGCATTTTGCCGCTCAGGCGGTTATGTCCGGTACCCAAGATATCGTTATCGCGGGCGGTGTTGAATCAATGTCACTTGTGTCAATTGGCGCAAACGTTGCCGACGGCAAAGCGGCAGGACACGGACAGCCATATAGCGCTCAAGGTATCAACGCAAATTACGGAGTTGATTGGTTTCATCAAACTATTGGCGCCGAACTCATTGTGGAAGAGTGGGGGTTAAGTCGCGAGGAGATTGACTCCTTCGCCGTACTATCTCATCAGCGTGCTGTTAAAGCTCGCGACGCTGGTCACTTCGATCGTGAAATCGTTCCCTATATTGATCTGTCGGCAGGAATAGACCTTCAACGCGATGAAGGTATTCGTGATACTTGTAGTCTAGAGGGATTAGCTGGTCTCAAGCCAATTAGCGATGGCGCCATTACGGCAGGTAACGCATCGCAGATTACTGACGGTGCCTCGGCGGTGTTGGTGATGTCGGAAGCAGCAGTTAAACGTTATGGCCTCACACCACGCGCGGTGGTGCACACTATGGCGATTGCTGGCGATGACCCAGTTAAGATGCTCACGGGCCCAATTCCTGCCACCAAGAAGCTCTTGGAGAAGGCGGGGATTTCGATTGATGATATTGACCTCTATGAGGTGAACGAAGCATTTGCTCCGGTTCCACTGGTTTGGCTTCGAGAGTTGAACGCATCCATGGATAAGCTAAACGTTAACGGCGGCGGCGTTGCTCTAGGTCATCCTTTAGGTGCTACGGGCACCAAACTCATCGCTACCTTACTGTGCGAGTTAGAGCGACGTAAGGCGCGCTTCGGTTTAGTTGCTATTTGCGAAAGTGGCGGCACCGCCAACGCGACATTGATTGAGAGGATGGACGGATGATTATCAAAAATAGTCATTTTTTGGTGACGGGTGCTGGAAGTGGGCTTGGACTCGCTACGGTTGAGCGCTTAGTTGCCGATGGCGCGAAAGTTACTGGGCTGGATATCAACGAACAGGCTTTGTCAGCACTTGAGGCGCAATTCTCCGGTGCGGTAAAAGGGATTAGTTGCGATGTCTGTGCTGAGGACTCAGTCAATGCTGCGCTCGATATGGCCGAACAATTTTCTGGTCCAGTGCGTGGGGTCATAAATTGCGCTGGAATCATTGGTGCAGCAAAGCTAGTGGGTAGAAAAGGCCCCTATGATCTTGATGCGTTTCAGCGGGTTATCGATATCAATTTAATCGGTACCGTCAACGTGATGCGTCTTGTCGCTGCGCGTATGGCAGCTTACGAGGCCCTAGATGATGGTGAGCGTGGTGTGGTGATTAACACTGCGAGTGTCGCGGCCTTTGACGGTCAGAAAGGGCAGACGGCATATTCGGCCAGTAAGGGTGCCATCGTTTCGTTGGCGCTTCCCGCAGCTCGAGATCTCGCCAGTGTTGGTATTCGTGTGAATACGGTAGCGCCGGGGGTAATGGCAACACCAATGCTTATGGAGGCGGATGAAAAAGTCCTTGCGCCGTTATTAGCGGTGACTCAATTTCCGAAGCGCCTTGGAGATCCTGCTGAGTTTGCCGATGCCGTAGTATTTCTCATTACTAACCGGCTAATGAATGGTTCAACCCTCAGAATTGATGGTGCCATGAGGCTACCTTAGCCTTCTTTGTAGCGGTGCAGCGCATTCTGTAGTGCGGCATTCCCTAACTGTTCGCAGGTGGCGATATTCGCAGCAATAATATCGTCACTTTCTGTTTTGTCCTTCAACACAGTGGCCAAGCTCGCTTCGCGAAGAATGTGTAAGGTGGGGTATGGCGAGCGGTTAGTGAAATGGCTTGCGGCGTCGGGCGCTTCGCCTTCAAACAGATACATTGGGTGGAAGTGAGCAAGTTGGTAGGTACCACGATATTCCAGTGCGTCGATAAGTTGATCACCCAGCTCCATCAAGTCGATGAAAACGTCAAAGTGTTGAAAATCAGCAGCAAAGACAAGTAGTGTAGTTTCCATGTCACTTTCGTCTAGCGCTCGTAACTCATCCACTAAGCGTTCAAGCGCCTCTTCCAATCCAACTTCGGTTTCCACGATGGCAAACTTGATTCGGTTGTTCACAAATTCACGACGAGCGAATGGGCAGAAGTTATGGCCAATAACGGCATCTTCTAACCAATTTTTAGTAGCTTCAAGTGCTGACTTCACGGAATTACCCCTTTAAGTTAATGAAATCATTATAACGGGTATTCGTTGTGTTGTGCTGCTAGCAGCGGCTTTGGCCTGACAATCAGACTTCTGGTTGTACGTTAACTAACCAGATGGCCTTATTTTACAAATTTACTCGATAATTTCGTTTCGAATTGTTGTTTAAGCATAGATTTTTAGATAGTCTTTTTACTAATGTAGGCCGTAATAACCTACAGAGCTTTGGGTAGGCGCCCATGGATTTAAGATTACCCGTATTAGGGCAACAAAAATAAGGATATAGAGAGTATGGCCGAGCAGCTAACAGGCACCGTTAAATGGTTTAATGACGAAAAAGGTTTTGGTTTCATCGAGCGTGAAGGCGAAAAGGATGTTTTCGTACATTACAGTTCAATTGAGGGTACGGGTCGTCGTACACTTACTGAAGGGCAGCCAGTAACTATGACAGTTACGAATGGCGCAAAGGGCCCTCAAGCAGAGAGCGTAGTTCCTGCTTAAATCTAAATTCGAGCGATACGCGACCTATCGGTCGTTGTTGGTTCACGGAACGGTCGCTAAGGCGGCCGTTTTTTTATGCTGTTACTAAGTCTTTTCTTCAGTGCGCTAATCTCTGCGAGTATATTCCCGTTTGCTTCAGAGGTGGTCTTTATTGCTGCGCTGGATGATGGGCTTAGTCCGGTTGTCGTTCTCATCGTCGCTACCTCGGGTAACACTCTTGGTGCAATGTTAACTTGGTGGTTGGCAGGGCTCGCGCGTGATGGCAAATTTGGGTTTAAGCTAAAACCCAGTTCCCCTAGGGCCTCGGAGCTTTATGGTCGCTTCGGTAAATGGACACTGTTGTTGTCGTGGCTACCGATAATCGGTGATGCCTTTCCTGGTTTAGCGGGCTGGTTTAAGCTCTCGTTCTGGCAGACAATATCGTTAGTAGCCTTAGCAAAGTGTGGGCGTTATTTTGCACTTATGACGGCATATTTTGCCTGGTAGAAATAGTTGTAGGTAGAGTTTTATGAAGAGTTATAGTCAGTTTTATATCAATGGTGCGTGGGTAGATTCCCATTCCAAAACTTTGACGTCGGTGATCAACCCGGCCACCGAAGCGGAGATCGCGACTGTACCAGAGGGAAATGCACAGGATGTTCATGATGCGGTCATGGCAGCACGCGGGGCATTCGAGAGTTGGTCCAATACGCCTTCAGCGGAGCGGGCAGCTATTATCCATCGCGTTTCAGATCTTCTTGAGCAACGAGTCGACGAAATTGCGACCGTTATTTCATCGGAATTAGGTTCACCCATCGCTCACGCGAAAGAGGTTCAGAGTGAAGAACCCATCGTTGGCATGCGCATGTACGCCGATTTTTGTTCCATGATGGATGAAGACCAGAAACAGGGAAATAGTCTGATTGTGAAAGAGGCTATTGGCGTATGTTCGTTTATCAACCCTTGGAATTATCCGCTGCTACAGATTGTTGGTAAGGTCGCGCCGGCCCTGGCTGCGGGTTGCACCATGGTCGTCAAACCGTCCGAGGTCACGCCGTTAAACGCATTCATTCTTGCTGAAATTATGGACGAAGCTGGCGTTCCGGCTGGTGTTTTCAATCTTGTATCTGGGCTTGGGCCTGTGGTGGGTGAGGCGATGTGTGTCCATCCTGAGGTTGATATGGTGTCTTTCACTGGTTCTACCCGTGCAGGTGTTCGCATTGCTGAGTTGGCGGCGCCTTCGGTAAAGCGTGTATGCCAAGAGCTTGGCGGAAAGTCACCGATGATCATTACCGAAGACCTCAGCGCTGAGGAATTTGCTGGGGCAGTGGAATATGCCATGGGAGACGTAATGTTTAATAGCGGTCAAACTTGTACCGCATTGACTCGCCTGCTGGTGCCGGCCTCTCGATTGGCGGAAGCTAATGCGGTTGCAAAAGCCTACGTTGATGGTCTAAAGGTAGGCGAGCCGACCGACGAAGAGGCATTTTTAGGTCCAATGAGTTCGGCTCAGCAGCGTAATACGGTGTTGAACTATATTCAGTTGGGAATTGATGAAGGCGCTGAGTTACTGACAGGTGGTGTTGATCGGCCTGCTGGATTTACAAAAGGCTTCTATGTTGCGCCAACCGTATTCTCCCAGGTTAATAATCAGATGCGTATAGCGCGCGAAGAGATTTTTGGACCAGTGACGTGTATTTTGCCCTATGAAAACCTAGCTGAGGCTATCACCGTGGCTAACGACACGCCCTACGGTTTGAGCTCGGCGGTTTGGGCTAGATCTAAAGAAGCGGGCTTAGCCATTGCGCGTAAGCTTCGTGCAGGTCAAGTTTATGTTAATGGTGGTGAGTATAACTTCCTCGCGCCGTTCGGTGGCTATAAGCAATCGGGTAACGGGCGAGAGTGGGGTCGTGAAGCGATGCACGAGTTCATTGAGGTAAAAGCCATTCAGCTCTAAGTTGAGGGCTTCGGTTTGCTGCCATTTGGAGAATGGCGGCAAACTGCTTAGATTAGTTAGCGAAAATCAATTATTTATTCTGAAGTCTATTTCTCTATTTCTCTATTTCTCTTATTACTCAGTGGAAGTCACGAGAGCGATGCTCTGAATTCAGTAAGTGGCTGATATCGCTAATATGCCCCGCTTTAATATGAATTAAGGTGTTGGTGTCGCCCTCGGGCTTTAACTGGGGAGGATCAACTCGCTCAATTACCCCTTTAATGTGCAGGAGCTGACCGGCAAGAAGTGCCTTTCTGCATCGCTCTTGAACCGCTTTCTCTACAATGACATTGTGATTACCCGTGTGATCTTCCAATGTAAGAAAGACTAGGCCCGATGCAGTGCTTGGGCGTTGTCGGCAACTGACAATGCCGGCAATTTGTACCCATCTACCCTGGTGGAGGGAATAGCTGTCCAGAGCGCTCGTGCAGCAACTCACCGGACTGGTTTGTTGCAGCAAGGCTAATGGGTGTTCCTTTAGTGTGATACCGGTGTATTGATAATCATCTGCGAGTTGTTCCCACTGCGATGGCTCCGCTAAGCTAACCTGAGTTCGCTCAATATTGTCATGGTTGAGTACCGCTTCGGATACGCCCTGTACTAACCAGTGACTCAAATACTTATTACCATCAAGCTTACTGAAAGCACCGGCTGCAATTAATTTTTCAAGCTGATCAACCGCCAGTTGGCAGCGTTTCTTTGTGTCATTAGCTCCAGTGAAACTCTGCTTAGTCCGTTGGCTAATAATCTCCTCTGCAGAGGACTGAGAAAAGCCTTTAATTTGCCGAAAACCAACCCTAAGTGATGGCGGTAGTGGACCACCTTGATGCGTATCTCCGGGGCTTACTAGTGAAGTTTCCGCAGAGGTTGGGTGGTGTAGAGGCTCAGCTTGAATTTCTAACTGATAATTCCAGTCACTACGATTGATATCAATTGGAAGTATGACTACACCATGGCGCTTTGCATCCTGTAAGAGTTGCGATGGACTATAGAAACCCATCGGTTGACTATTTAGTAAGCCGAGGTAGAACGCCGCGGGGTAGTGGCACTTTAACCATGCAGAAATATAAACGAGAAGCGCAAAGCTAGCCGCGTGAGATTCTGGAAAGCCATAGTCGCCAAAGCCCTCCATTTGGCGGAATAAGCGTTCGGCAAAATCGAGACTATGCCCTCGCTCTAGCATTCCTGTAATCACTGGCTCCTTGAATTTAGCCAGCTCACCATTGCGTCGCCAATTAGCCATTGCACGCCTGAGTTGATCGGCTTGGCCGCCGCTAAAACCCGCTGCAACCATAGCTAGCTTGATAACCTGTTCTTGAAATATGGGCACGCCAAGTGTTCGGTCGAGAACTGATTTAACCGCTTGATTAGCGTAATCAATTTGCTCCAAGCCCTGACGCCTTCGTAAATAGGGGTGCACCATATCGCCCTGAATTGGTCCGGGCCTTACTAGGGCGACCTCAATGACCAGATCATAAAAGCAACTCGGCTGAAGACGCGGCAGCATATTCATCTGAGCCCGCGATTCTACTTGGAAGACCCCGACGCTATCGCCTCTGCTGAGCATGGCATAGGTTTTAGCACAGTCATCTGGGATACTTGCCAAGCTGATGGGATTTGGGCTGTAAGCATTAATGGCGGTGAGAGATTTCTGGATGGCACTCAACATACCCAGTGCCAGCACGTCGATTTTTAGAAGCCCCAGGGCTTCAATATCATCTTTGTCCCATTGAATAATTGTCCGGCCCTCCATCGCTGCGTTCTCAATGGGAACCAGGGAATAAACGGGCGCGTCGGTCACAATAAAACCACCTACATGTTGGGATAGATGTCGCGGCATTCCCAGGATTTCCTTAATCAAAAAGGCGTAGTGCTTAGTGATAGGGGAGCGTATTGATAAATTTGCTTCGCTTAGCCTGCTTTCTAAATCGCCAGATCGATCCCACCAAGCCAAACTCTTTGCTAGTTTATTAACTACTACGGCATCTAGACCAATGGCTTTACCTACATCTCTGATCGCACTGCGAGGCCGATAGGTGATCACAGTGGCTGCTAACGCGGCTCTGTCACGGCCGTATTTTTTGTAGATATATTGAATGACTTCTTCACGACGCTGGTGTTCGAAATCCACATCAATGTCGGGCGGTTCATTCCGCTCCTTTGAGATAAATCGTTCGAACAGCAAGTCTGACTGCGCAGGGTCAACTTCGGTAATGAAGAGCGCATAGCAAACAGCAGAGTTAGCTGCTGAGCCTCGTCCTTGGCAGAGAATTCCTTGGCTTCTTGCGAATTGGACGATGTCATGAACAGTAAGAAAGTAATGCTCGTAGCTGAGCTCACGAATGACCTTGAGTTCATAGCTGATTTGTTTCATCACTTTATCATTGGTGCCGGTAGGCCAACGTTTTTGACAACCGTCGTGAACCAGTTCGCTTAGCCACTCACTGGGTGTTTTGCTATGGGGTACTAACTCGGCGGGGTAGTTATAACGTAGTTCATCCAAGGAAAAGTGACATTGCTGGGCAATATAAATAGATTCCGTGATAAGCGCTTCAGGAAAACGCCGATGGATTTGCTGGAGACTCTGTAGGGCGCATTCTCTATTTTTACTCGCTTGGAAGCCTAGTTCAGCCAACGTGGTGTTGTTGTGGATAGCAGTTAAGACATCAAGTAAGGGCTGCCTGTTAGCATGATGCATGCGGACATTGCCGACACAGGTCATCATGAGACCGTATTCATTAGCAAGGTGTAAGCACTGTTGGTAATGGGCAATGAATTGCGCTTCAAGGTGATATTGCACGCCCACCCAGAGCCCCTTGGGAAATGCTTTCAGCAGTACAGGAGCTAATTGGTAGCAATGCTGGCTAACCGAGCTGACAAACCATATTACTAAGCAGGACTTTAAGCCATGCTTTAGGTCCTCTAGCTCTAACTGATAATGACCTTTTTCGGAACGCCTTCTAGCCTTAGTAATCAGTGCCGAAATCTGACCGTAAGCATCTCTGTTAGGAGCAAGTAGGATGAGTTCGGCAATTGGGGCGTTATGGTCGCCAATCTTAAAATAACTACCAATAACTAAGTCAATGTCACGCTTACTTGCGGCAACATGGGCTTTTACCACACCAGCTAGTGAGCACTCGTCCGTTATGGCGATGGCGTCATAGCCCATGTCATCAGCTTGATCGACCAGCTCCTCGGGGTGTGATGCACTTTGTAGAAAACTGAAGTTACTACGGCAAAATAACTCGGCATACTGCATGGCTAACTACGCGAAGATACCCTGAACAAACCATCTGCGGTTAACAAGGTCCTTGTAGACCCAGTAGCGCAGCCCTCGATCACTCTTAGCTATGTAATAGTCTCTTTGACAGCGTGAACTCCACCATTGGGTGTCGATACGTTCAGGGCCCTGAAGCAAGCTTAATACCTGGCCTTCAAAGATCATTTGTTTGCCACGTTGAAGAATGAGCTTGGGAGACTTAAATAACCAAGTAGGTCGTTTAGCATGATTTAAATCGTCCTGATCAACGGCTCCTAGATCATCCGGGCGATGACTCGTTGGGGCTTTAAGGTAACTGATTCGGTCTCTACCAAGTCTTGCCTCAAGGGTTTCCACAAGCTGTTGGTCTAATGGCCTTGATAAAGACTCTGGAAATAAATCATCGGCAATCTCAAGGCTTAACGGTCTATGGATAGACTCTAATGCCACTTGATTGATCGCCCGTTTGATAGGTTGTTTCTCACTTTGTAACTGGGTTAGCTTCAACATAGAAGCCACGTTATTTTTACAGGCTTCTACCCCTACATGAAGGCGATGTAGATAGCGTTGCTCATTACGTAACTGCCAGCGTAGCTCGATACAATGCTGCTGGTGTTGGCGTAAAAAACGCTGCAATTTTTCTAACTGAAGCTCGAATGCCGGTTGTATCTCACTGAGGTTACTAACCGATTGTAAGCTGTAGCTTTCCTCGTGAAACTGAGGCGGAGTGATATGGGGTTTTCGCACATCTCCCTTTAGACCATACAGGCGGCTCAGGTAGTCCATGAAAAAATGGCTTTGCCGGTGTCCGAGGGCGTGTGAGGGAAGTTGTTTAACTTGGCCAACGGTTTTTAACCCTAAATTAGCTAATCGTTGAATGGTTTTCGAATCACAGTTGAGGTTTGCGATAGTTTGCTCATTGATAAGATGCTGTATTTTGCTGATATCAATGCTGTTATTTCGAATAACTGTTTCGCTTTCAAAATTAAGGTTGTGGCTAAGTAGTATGGCGGCTTCGGGCGTATTGCCTAAGCCAAGCTGCAGGTGATGGGTAGTCAGCAGATGACTAGTTTGGATTTTTTCCTTTAGTTTAGGCCAGCCACCATGGACGTTAAGGCAGCCTGTTAAATCTAGTAACAAACGATCACCGGATGGAATGCTCACGTGTGGGGTAAAATCTCGGCAAAAGTCGGCGAGTTGTTGGAGTCGTAGAGACTCCCTCTGGTGATCTCGATCTTTAATTTCTAATTCGGAATATAGCGCCCAAGCCGTGACTAAAGATTGCCCAGTACGAATATCCTGACTTGATGCCAGGGCATTACAGAACTTGATGCGATGATTTTCAGATACTGCGAGTGGCGCCTTGGTACTATGCGGATAAGCCTCTACAGGTAGTAATGGAAGATAAATGCACAGCCAAAGCATCGGTCACTGCCATACAATCTGACGCTGAGCGGGGTCATTGTGTGACGGCATAGGAAGAGCATTTCTACGATTGCTCTTAGGCACCTCAAGTTGAATGACATTGCACTGCTTATCTCTAATTTCTTCGTCTATAGGTAGCCCTATCTGCTGTCCTGCCCAGGTGCCAGTTTGCTTCAAGACTTGAAGTGCTAATTGCCCATCAGTAGGCGTTAAGCTAAGGCGTAGTTTTGCTGGGGATGGCTGTTCTGCAAAGCGGCTGTCACGATACTGAATATGCAGGCAGTCACTGCTTTTAGCAGCATGTTGGATACGGCGAAGGTCCTTAGTTGCGATGTCATGACTACCAAACCATGAGATCACTGCGCTACATGTACCCGCTTTCAAAGCTTGCTCAGTAGCCCAGAGTAGTTCTTTGCTGTTACGTGGGTGAATCATGAGGATTCTGCTGCTATCTACGCCAGCTGCCTCTAGGGCAGGGCCGTAGGGGGTGAATGGCGGGGCAATAAATGCCACCCATTTTTCAGTCTGACTCAGTTTGGCAATAGCAGGAAGCAAAAAGCTTAACTCGCCACCACCATGCTGAGAGCATAATAGTTCCGTAGCAACAGACATTGGCCAACCACCTTGTTCTAGTTGATCGTTAAGCGGGCGGTAGTGGGTATCGACAGCCTTGAGTGTCAATCGGGCGCTTTGGTTCTTTACGCACCAGATGTCATGCCTAGAGTCGATAATGTCCTTAAGTTCTGCTTTCATGCTTATCTCCATTAACTGTTTTTATATACAGTATGTTTATTTATACAGTATAAAATGAAGATTGCAAACTTTTTTGTTTGAGGACAATGATTCGGCACTACTAATGTAAAGCGCTTAAGACTGGCGCTTCGCTATATATCACAAGAGATAAGCGGCGGGGGCGGAAATAGGGCGTTAACAGAAGGCTGTAAGGTTGAGGCTTAGGGTCTCAGAATTCCAGCCTCTAGCTACGAGTGGCGATTGGGTCTGATAGATAACTAGCTAATAGGTAGTAGTTGAGTTGCTTAGGCCGGCAAGTTGCAGTGGCGTAGTTAGGCTTAGAGAGCGAATGAAGAATTGCTACCAGCTGTAGAGTGAGGCAATAAGCGCCGGGATAGCCGTCTCAACGCGCAGAATATTCGGTCCCATATGACCACAGTTAAAGCCGACTTCTTTGAGTTTGCTTATTTCATAGGGAATAAAGCCGCCTTCAGGGCCCACAGCTAGCGTGCAGGGTTTGTTCAGCGAATGAGGTATTGGTGCTTCTACACCTGGATGAGCCACTAAGGGGTAGCTGTTCTCAATTAGGGCAGGTAACTCATCTTCAACGAATGGTTTAAAGCGCTTGCGAAGTTCAATTTTTGGTAGTTGGGTATCCCTGGACTGTTCAAGGCCAAGAGTAAGTTGCTCTAGTAGACCCTGCTCCGACAGAATTGGAGTTTGCCAAAAACTCTTTTCAACACGATAGCTGTTGATGAGATAGAGTTCTTCAACCCCCATTGAGGTAATAGTTTGTAGAATCCGTTTGAGCATTTTTGGGCGTGGCAGAGCCAAAATGATACGCAGCGGCTTTTTGGGTGGCGGGGGAGTGTCCAGGGTAAAACGAATTTCTGCAGACTGCTCATTCAATTGTTCAATGATACCGCTACCAATGAGCCCATTGACCATTCCCACTCGTATTGAATCGCCTACGCTCGCTCGGTGGACCGATAGAATGTGTTGCAGGCGGTGATCTGAAATACGAACAACGTTGTTATCGCAAAGATCGCTTGGGAATAGTAAAAGTAGATTCATAGCGCTATTCTAGCGCTAGCGAACCATAGGCGATAGCTTTTCAATTAAATAGTCGCCAATTTAATTTCTCGCCTAGGCAACATAGCCAGGTGAAGCACTCAGTTAGTGAAAGGAGAAGTCAGTGGAGTGGTATTGCCAGTCATTTGCGGAGCTCAGCGCAAAGCATATGTACCAAATTCTTAAGCTGCGTCAGGATGTCTTCGTCGTTGAGCAAGATTGTGCTTTTCCGGATATAGATGGAATTGATCCAGAGGTGTGGCATTTTTACGGTGTCAACAACGATGAAGTTGTTGCGTATACCCGTTTAATTGATACCGGAGTTAGCTACCCTAACGCTTTATCGATAGGGCGTGTAGTGGTTGCGCCAGGAGCTCGAGGTACCGGTTTGAGTTATGAGCTAATGGAGCGTTCCATTCTTGAAGTACGAAAGCTATTTGGTAATCAGGACATCAAAATTGGCGCTCAGTCGCACCTTGCGGGGATGTATGGGAAGCTGGGCTTCATCCAAAGCTCTGATGAATATCTGGAAGATGGCATCCCGCACATTACGATGACCCTCAAGAGTCAGTAATTTCATCGGTGGCGGGAAAGGCGAGAAAGGCGTGAAGCGTGAGAAGAGAGACGTAAGGCGCGAACTGCAAACGGCGAAGTTGTAGAGATCTAGCGCTGGGTAAGAAGCGCTAGACCTGCAAGCTAGTTAGGCTAATGCCGCTTCACGTTTGCTTAGCGATTCCACTACGCCGATAAGCATGTCAGCAGACGAACCTTTTAAATGCCCAGTGTAGTGTTTAACTAATAGGTTGGCTGCAGCGCCACTCACGAGGCTAGATTGTGCCGAGTCTAAGTGAAGATTGCCAATGGTGCGATCTACGAGGACTTCAATCCCTGCGATGAAGTTATGCAGCGGTAAGCCCGCTTCAAGCATCAAAAATCCTAGGTTTGGATCATTAGTGATATTGTCACGTAACAGATCAAAACCAATGCGTAATCGAGCACTCGCATCACTCACACTTACTTCATTAATTTCTACAATGATTCGTGATACCGCATCACCAATTAATTTATCGGCCACGGCACTCATCATTGCAGTCTTGCTATTAAAGTAGTTATAGAACGTACCAAGCGCTACTTCAGCGGTAACCGTAATTTCTTGGATGGTAATTTCGTCAGCAGGCTTGGTGAGTAGTAGCATTTGCGCAGCTTCAATAAGCTTATTTCGGGTCCGCTCTCTTTTGCGCAGGTTAGGTCCTCGCGGACGCTTGGGCGTATCGATACCTTGGTTCTCGGTCATATGGGCTCTCGTTGATTTATTATATTTATTGTCAAAGCGATAAAGCTTAACTTTGAATGCTTTTCATTTTTACGGTTAGTCTATCGGGTCTCGAAGGTGACTGCAAGTACTAGTACGTACCCATAAAAACTCCGACAGCCTTCAATGTAAGCTGTTCCAAAAGCATTGATTTACTTGCATGTAAGGGGGTAGCCCTATAAATTAGAACTAAGTTGCAAAGGCAATGATCTAAGTTTCATTGATTGCACTATAAGCACTAAAATAATTGAGCTCAGTAGGTTGCTTTAACACATTAAGCATGCCGCTAAAAAAAATTAATGAGCCTCGTTATAACTAAGCATTACGCAAACGGAAACGGCAATTATTAGCTCACAAAATTGTAACAATTGATGTGTATGTTACAGCGAGATGAAGCTTTGCTGACAAAGGGATCCGGTGAACACAGCAAAAATTATAAATAAACGATACATCATGATTTTGCTAACAGTAACGGCCGTGGTATGGCTTTGCTGGCGTTTAGCTCATGTATTCTGGCTGTTCGCAACACCCGTAAGTGAATTTAACACCCAGTCAGTTGTTATTGTGAATACACCTAACGAGTCCACTCAGCGAAGTAGCGGAACGAAGATTGATATCTTTGCTGATGAAGCTGCTAGTAATGCCCAGCTGACGGATGAAGCACGTATTCAATCTACGGCCATGACCAATCTGGATGCGCTAAGAGAGTCAAATTTACAGGTTACTTTGAGCGCTGTGATTGCTAGCACGGATCCTGAGCTGAGCGGGGCGATCCTGAACATAAATGGTACTCAACGAGTTTATAAAATTGATGACACGCTACCCGTGTCTGGAACCGTGTTAATAGATGAAATCTACGATAAGACCGTTGTCATAAGTAACAACGGCGTTCGTGAAAAGATTAGCCTAGACGATGAAGAATTCAGCGGTATAGATGTAAGGCTGAGCACCCCGAGCCTAGCTCAATTGCCGAATGACCGTAGCAGCATCGATGAAGACGAGGTCAGGGCTAAGCTTGATGAGTTTGTGCAAATAACGCCTAGCTTCGACGGCCGTACACTATCGGGCTTAGTGATAGCTCCGGGACGAAATACCCGCTTGTTTGAGCTGTTTGAGCTCCAAGCTGGCGACATGGTGGTTGCTATTAATGGTGAATCACTACGCGGCATGACATCAATGACATCAATTGAGTCCGCGCTACAAACCGCTGAGCGATTAGAGCTGACCATCTCACGTAAGGGTAATCAGCGCCAGGTAGCGTTTACACAAGAATTACTGAGCTCTTTGCTTACACAATAATAATCAGAGCTCCACTAGGAGAGGATACATGCGTTTCAAACGCCAATTTCAAGGTTGCGTAGCAGGACTGCTATTAGCGCCAAGCTTAATGGTTGCCCAAGAGCAAGAATTAACGGTCAACTTTAGAGACACGGATCTAAAGGAAGTTATCAGTTTTGTCGCTGACGTTACCGGCAAAACGATTATTGTTGATCCGTTAGTTAACGGGCGCGTAATGGTGGTCTCGGAACAGCCGTTAGATGCCGATGATCTTTATGAGCTCTTTCTTTCCGTTCTCGAAGTGCACAATTTCGTAGCCATTGAGAACAATGGAGTGGTGCGAGTCCTGCCGAAAGCAGAAACTCGGATGTCGAGTGTGCCACTTTCCAATAGTCAAAGTAGTGATGCTCAGTCAGCGCGATTAGTCACACAGGTCATCAAGGTGAATAACGTCTCGGCCACGCAGTTGTTACCCGTTCTACGGCCAATGGTGCCACCAGAGGCTCACCTCGCAGCCTATGACCCGAGTAACTCAATTGTGATTACTGATTCGGCTGCTAATGCAGCGCGGATACGCGATCTTATTGAGGCCTTCGATCGAAGCGTGCTAGATAGCTCCGAAGTTATAAGTTTGACCCACGCCAATGCCCAAACTATGGCTGATCTCGTGCAATCGGCACTGTTAGGCGATGAGAGCAACGCTGGCGTGAAGATGGCGAATGTCACCGCGGATGCTCGAGCGAACCGACTACTCGTCACGGGTGACCCAATGGCACGTCAGCGGGTTCGTGAACTCGTTGCTCAACTTGATACCGCGGTGATGGCAGAAAGTAATAGTCGTGTTATTTACTTGGAGTACGCACTTGCAGCAGATGTCGCTGCCGCGGTTCGCGGGGTAGTGGGCGACGCTGGCGAATCCAACGGTAGACAGATCAAAATTGAAGCTGACGAGCAAACCAACGCCTTGATTCTAACCGGCGAGCCTACTGAGCTGGCAACGCTTGAAGATATTATTCAGCGCCTGGACGTAGAACGTTCACAGGTTTTAGTAGAAGCTATTATTGTTGAGCTTCAGGATACGGCGGGTAAAGAGCTCGGCGTTCAGTGGCTGTTTGCCGATACGAATAATGGCGGTTACGGAAGTTCTGCAACCCCGGGTAGCGACGCCAGCATTGGTAATGTGACGGCCGCCGCCATAGGTAATAGTGGCACGCCTGATATTCCGGCGCTAGGCGCAGCTCTATCAGCGGTTGAGGGACAAACCCTTGGTTTAGCAGGTATTAATGGTGCCTTTAACTTCAATGTGTTAATTAATGCACTTCAGGAAGAGAATGGCGCAAATATTCTCTCTACGCCTAGTGTACTAACCATGGATAACCGTGAAGCGATTATCAATGTTGGTCAAAATGTGCCGTTTGTGACCGGTTCTTATACCTCACAGGGAAGTAGTAGTAATCCCGACTCACCGTTTCAAACCATTGAGCGCGAAGACGTAGGTATTAAACTCACTGTCACGCCTAGGGTTAACGGTGATAACCGTATTGTCTTGGATATCGCGCAGGAAGTTTCAAGCCTGTCTGGAAACACGGGGGTAGATGCCTCCGACCTGATTACCAATAAACGTGATATCACCACTCAAGTGATTGCTGATAACGGTGGCGTCGTGGTACTTGGCGGATTGATACAGGATGACCTGCAGCAATATGAGCAAAAGGTTCCTTTCCTTGGCGATATCCCGCTGTTGGGGCGTCTCTTCCGATCTAACGGCAATCGATTAGTGAAGACCAATCTGCTCGTGTTTATCCGCGCTACCGTTATTGATGATAGTACTCAGCTTCAGCAAACTACCGAAGGAAGATACGAGTATATTCGGGAGCGCCAGCAGGAAATGCCGAATGCCGATCCAACGTTCCTTGATGATATGGCGCAGCCCGTTCTTCCTGAATATGAGCAAGAGGGACAGTAGCCATGTCCGAAGACGGTCTATTGGTCGACAAGCCTAGGGCGCGGCTGTTTCCCTATCATTTCGCCGAGCAATATCAGTGTGTATTAGACTGGGCAGCTGACATACCTACATTGATCTTTCATGATCAGGTTAGTGAGATAGTGCTCCGAGAAACAAGTCGCCTCACCGCCGGTAAGTTTTCGGCCGAACGGATAGATAAAGCTGAGTTTCAGGCTTGTTTAACCAAGATTTATCAGGCGGGCGAGAATAGCGCTGAAGAAGTTGCCGATGTCATGGGTGAAGATGAAGACCTCAGTGCTTTGGTTGATGCCATGCCTGATGCCGAAGAACTGATGTCCTCGGAGGATGATGCGCCGGTTATTCGTTTAATTAACGCCGTCCTGGCTCAAGCCATTAACTCTCAAGCATCCGACATTCATGTAGAGACCTTTGAGCAACGCTTAGTGATTCGCTTCCGTATTGATGGAGTGTTAACGGAAGTACTCTCGCCTAAGCGTGTACTCGCACCTTTATTGGTGTCACGTCTGAAGGTCATGGCAAAGCTAGACATCGCAGAAAAACGAGTACCTCAAGATGGGCGAATTTCCGTCAAGATTGCAGGGCATGCCATTGATCTTCGTGTGTCGACGCTACCTTCCGCATATGGTGAACGTGTTGTATTACGAATTCTTGATAAGCAAAGCAGTCAGCTAGACCTCGATCAACTAAGAATGCCGTCCGATGACGAAGCTCGCTTTAAACATCTTCTAGCTCAACCGCATGGAATCATTTTGGTAACCGGTCCAACGGGATCAGGTAAAACAACCTCACTTTATGCTGGGCTAAGTCATATTAATGCGCCAGGTCGCAATATTATGACCATTGAAGACCCAGTAGAGTACATGCTTCATGGCATCGGCCAAACCCAAGTTAATACTAAAGTTGGAATGACTTTTGCGGCAGGACTTCGAGCCATTCTGCGACAGGATCCCGACGTGGTAATGGTGGGTGAGATTCGCGATGTGGAGACGGCGGAGATTGCCGTGCAAGCGAGTTTAACCGGTCATTTAGTGCTCTCAACCTTGCACACTAATTCAGCGGTTGGTGCTATTAGCCGACTTGCTGACATGGGCGTAGAGCCCTTCCTGTTGTCATCCAGTCTGATCGCTGTGATGGCACAGCGTCTAGTACGACTAAACTGCCAAGATTGCTTACACGAGTACCAAGCCAGTGAAACCGACAAACAGTGGCTTGGTGTAGCGACCGATGTTGAACTGCGTTTGCAGAAGGGCGAGGGTTGCCAACGCTGCAGTCATACTGGCTATCGCGGTCGCCAAGCTATCTATGAACTCGTTGAAGTCAGTGAAACAATGAAGCAGCTCATTCACGATGGCGTAGGTGATATCGAGCTACAGAAAGCGGCGCGATTGAATTCGGTTTCTATTTCACAACGTGGTCGCGAATTGGTCCTCGCAGGACGGTCAACGCCAGCCGAAGTAGCACGCGTTGTTGAGGACTCGAAGCAGTGAGTGCGTATCGCTATACGGGCAGGTCTCCTAAGGGAAGCCGAGTAAAGGGCGTGATCGAGGCCGATACGGCCCGCGGCGCACGTCTCAAGCTTCGTGAGCAGGGTATTTTCGTCGAAAAACTGATAGAGAGCGAAGCGGCGGAAGAGCGAACTAGTCAGACGCGTTTTTGGCGTAATCCAATGAAGGGTTCAGAGCTCTCACTCTTTACCCGCCAGTTATCGACGCTAGTGGATGCAGGAATGCCGCTAGATGAAGCGTTAGCTACCGTCGCAGCACAATCTGAGAAGGCGGTCACTAAGTCTTTAGTGCTGTCTATACGCGCCAAACTTCTAGAGGGCCATAGTTTGGCAGCAGCCTTGGCGGTTGCCCCCAAGAGCTTTAATACCTTATACCGTGCACTAATCAGAGCTGGCGAGTCTTCAGGATTACTCGGACAGGTACTAGAGCAGCTTGCTGATTACTTAGAAAATCGCATGGATACTCAGCAGAAACTGAAGTCCGCAATGGCATATCCCATTGTCCTGATGGTAGTTTCGTTGGGCATTGTGGTGTTCCTCATGACTTCGGTGGTGCCAGAAATTGTTTCAGTATTTCAGAAATCCAACCAAGCACTGCCGGCCTTAACGGAAATTGTTATCGCGATGAGTGATTACCTGGTGAGCTACGGACTGCTTACCTTGATAGTGCTAGTAGGCGTAGGTATTGCAATTAAGCGCTGGTTGAATCGCCCGACTATCAAGCCTGTGTACCATGCCAAACTACTGCGTCTGCCAGTAGTCGGCCCGCTCATCCGCAGTATCGAAGGTACTCGATTCGCCTCTACCATGAGCATCCTTGTGGGTTCAGGTGTCAATTTGGTAGATGGGTTGAGAATTGCTGGCGAGGTGATGAGCAATTTAGAGATGCAGCGTGCCAACCAACGAGTTACCGAGCAGGTTATCGCGGGAAGTAGTTTATTCAAGGCGCTTAACGATAGTAAATCGTATCCGTTGCTGTTGGTTCATATGGTGGGCAGTGGCGAACGCAGTGGTGACTTAGCCCCAATGTTAGATAGAGCTGCTACGCATCAAGAGCGAGAACTAAGTGGTAAATTAGCCGCAGCAATGACGCTCATTGAACCGGCAATGATTTTAATTATGGGAGGCGTGGTACTGGCAATTGTGATGTCAGTACTCATGCCAATGTTAGAAATGAATAATATGGTGAAGTTATGAAGTATTCAAAATCCTCAGGTTTTAGCTTAATTGAGATCATGGTCGTGTTAGTGATCCTAACCCTCCTAGCGTCCGTGGTGGCGCCCAATTTATTAGGCAGAGCGGACGAAGCTCGTGTTAGTAAAGCTAAAGCCGATTTCGCCGCTATTGAGAGTGCGCTGGCTCTGTACCGCTTAGATAACTATAACTACCCCACCTCGGAACAGGGGTTAATGGCGCTAGTAGAAAAGCCAACTATGGCTCCGGAGCCAGCAAATTGGCGCGAGGAAGGTTATTTGGAGGAGACGCCCGTTGATCCTTGGGGGAATGAGTACCTCTATCTTCGCCCTGGACAGGATGGGCGTAAATTCGACATCTTTAGCTACGGTGCTGATGGCGTGCAAGGCGGTGAAGGCGTTGATGCTGACATCGGTAATTGGACCGACGAGTAAAGTATTCAGATGCTCGGGTCTAGTCGTCGCGCACAGGGCTTTAGCCTCGTAGAGGTACTTGTGGTCCTAGTTATCATTGCGGTGATGGTATCCGCTGCATCGTTGGCGATTCCAAATACCAACAATGAAGCCGACCAACGTAAAGCGATTTTCGACTGGTTATTAAGTTGCTCAGACGAGGCGAGACTGTCCGGGCAGGTACTTGGACTTCGCTGGCTAGAGCAGGAAGATAGTGTGGTAGTTGAAGCCCTAGCGTTAAATCAGCGGATGCAGCAGTGGTCGGTGAGCGAGTGTGCTCAGTTACGAACTCAGTCATTTGGTAGTAATAACAGTGTACTAGTCGAGGTTGCTGGCATTGGGATTCAGCTTGCCAGTGAGGAACGCTTAGCCAGCATCGTTGCGGATGTCATAGTACAGCCATCGGGCGAGTTTACGCCGTTTATGGTAACGGTGTCGGGCTCGCAGGATTACCAAATAAGCTCCGAAACCGGACAAACCTTGGCTTGGTACGATGAAACGGAATAGTTCGGGGTTCTCTCTCATAGAGGTATTAGTCGCGCTATTAGTGTTAGCGGTAGCCGTTCCCGCGCTGCTAAGGCTTATTAGTGTTCAGGTAGATGGTGTGGGTGCCGCGCGAGCGAAAGTTCAAGCGCAGTGGGTGGCTAGCTATGTTATTGCGAATCAACGGTTACGGGGCGAGACCGAGCGCCAGTGGTCTAGCGACGAAGGTCAATTAGAGATGATGCGTCAGGAGTGGCGCTGGGAAGTAGTCCGTGAATCGACTGAACTCGATGGTTTTGATCGACTAACACTGAGTGTCTATCGTGGCGAAGAATCTACTCCGCTATTAGAGGTTCAGCGCTATGGCGAGTAGCGCTAGAGGAATAAGTGCCTTGAACCAGCGCGGATTAACACTGGTTGAGGTGTTAGTGGCTTTGGTGATCACTTCGCTCATGGCAATGATCGGCTACCAGAGTCTCGTCGCTGCAGCGAATAGCAGCGAAAGCGTTGGTGAGGCGGCAGACCAACTAGTTGCCTATCAGCTGACGATGAGCGCACTAGAGGATGATATTAGCGAGTTTCGTGCGCGGGGGATTACTGATAACTACGGCGAGCAACGAGCGGCGATTGAGGGCGGTATTGACCGAGAGGTGCTCTTAGAGCTGAGCCGCGGTGGTCGCTATCGATCTCCACGACAGCTGGCGACGAGTTTAGAGCGCGTTCGTTATCGTATTGAAGACGGCACACTATGGCGGGATAGTTGGTATCAACTTGACCGTGTATTAGCTGAACCGAGTACCGAGCGAGAATTATTAACGGGTATTGAAGAGATTGAGTTCAACTTTTTAGTCAATCAGAATGGTCGAATTGTTCCCTACGACGCCTGGGATAGTAACGTAGCAGGGCGCCTAAACATTGATCGCCCGGAAGCTATTGAAGTCACTATTTTGACCGCTGCACTCGGGGAGGTTAAGTTACTTGTTAACCTCAACTAGAAAGTTTCAACGCGGAGCAGCGCTCATTTCGGCACTGGTTGTGGTGGTTTTGGTAACCGTCATTGCAAGCCGAATTCAAAGTGACTTCTTTCGGACTATGAGTAGTGTCGAAACGAGTTTGAGTCGGCAACAGGCACGAATATTGTTAGATTCTACTGTTCCACTGGCTGAGATGTTGATAGCGTATGATGATGACGCCGAAGTTGATTCCGCCGAGGATATTTGGCTACAACCAACAGGGCCAATGTTACTTGATGGTGGTTCGCTTCAAGCCACACTTTATGACGCGACGGCGAGATTTAATATTAATTCTCTTGGCGGTGATATTGGTGAGCAACAGAGCTATACCGTGGCTCAGCGAAGATTCATCCGGTTGTTACAGACCTTTGATGATCTGCCATTAAGTCAGGCCGAGGCTGAGGCAATCTGCGTGGCGGTGAAGGATTGGCTTGATCCAGATTCGTTTACTTCCGGCTTGGATGGCGCAGAAAATAACTATTACACGACTTTGTCGCCGGTACCGTACCGCACTGCAAATCAGTTCTTCGAGAGTGTCAGTGAGCTACAACTTGTTAGGCATGTGACCCCGGAACTTTATCAGCGTTTGCGCCCTTGGTTGGTGGCGTTACCGTCAGCGGAGCCGATATTGAATGTGAATTTGACGAGTTCGAGAATATTACGGACGTTAAATACTGCGGATCAGCTATCACCGCTTGAAGCGTCTCAGGCAGATGGTTGGGTGTTGGAGCGAGAATCGACACCGTTTAATGATATCAATGAGTTTTTAGCGTCGCCGACTAGCGAGGCTCTCAAGGTAGGCGACCAAACTATCAGTACCGAGGGTCTAGCAGTGAGTAGCCAATATATTCAATTGGAAACGGATATGCAGTTTGGTGCCAGAACCTATTTATATACCGCGTTGCTAGAACGGCGCGAGTCAGAACTAAACGTAATTCAACGCAGCTACGGAGTGTTGTGATGACATTAGCAGGAACGGAGAAATGGCTCCGTCCACATGGAGACTTCTTTTACTGGCACGATAGCGCGTTAGGGCTCAGTGGGCACTGTCATCGCGACGATTGGCCTGTGGAATGGGAAGGTCAGCAAATAGAGCTACGTTTGTTGGTGCCAAGTGCACAAACCGTAGAATGCTGGGTGAGGCTTCCTGAGGGCGTTAAGCTGGATATCCAGGGTATTGGTTATCTTGCCGAAGATCAGTTAGCGACTGACCTGAGTGAGTTACATCTGGTACTGGGCGAAAAGGCAGATGATCGTCAGCAGATCTTCGGTGTTAAGCAGAATTATCTTAACAGTTGGGTCGATGAATTAAGGTCGAAGAATGCATCCGTTTTAGCGCTATACAGTGAATCTGAGTTAGCAGTGCAGGACGGCGTAATGATTGCGGGCATTGAGCTGTTACTGAGGCGAAATGGGGTTACGTTGCCACTCCAAGCTTCTAGCTATCAAGCGCTAGTCACGACGAATGCGTTACCCGTCGCAAGCGCTCTGGTACAAACTGAGTACGCGGAAGACGAGCTTCCCGAGATAGCCGAAGTGAGTGAATCCAGTTATTGGTCATTATTACCTCGTTTGAGAACCAATCTTGCTGTGCGCGGCTACGGACCGGCAATCAACTTCAAAAAATATTGGCGCAAGTATCAGCGCGTTGCGATATTGGCGGCGGTCTTAGTCAGTGCCGAAATTCTACTGTTTGGTGTGAGTGCGTGGAAACTCAACGAGGAGAAATACGCGCTTCAGGATGCGCAGGTTGCGCTCTTCCGAGAGGTGGTGCCTCAAGGTCGAATCGTTAATGCCTATAGCCAGCTCCAAGCACTTGCTTCGGAATCCTCATCGCTATCGGTCAACGATGTCTATGTCTCGTTGACGGAGTTGTCTGATATTCTTTCGAACCATAGTGACATTCGTTTCCAACGTGTTGATCTGCGCGCCGGTTCTCGCGCGCTTAACATCGTCTTGGAAGCTGATGATTTTGCAGCGCTCGATCGATTTAGTAGTGCCTTGCAGGCCCGCGGCCTACAGGTGCAGGTTCAATCTTCACAGTCACGAAACGGGGTGACTTCAGCCCGTATTCAGGTGGAGCAATAAACATGGAAAAGTTACAGCAATACTGGAGTTCACTGAGTACACGCGATCGCAGAGCATTGGCCCTAATGTCTATAGCAATCGTTGCCTGGCTACTGATCAGCGGTGTGAGTTCGTTGCTCACGACTAACGCCAACACCGAGCGACAGATTCAACAGTTACGTTCGCAGTTAACACAGATGCAACAGCTACTGCCGGTAATCAAAGGCAATGCGGATGGCGCAAGGGTTAGCGGGAATCTAGCCACGTTGGTAAATCGAATCGGTCGAGATGAAGATGTTGAATACGACTCCATTCGACCGAACGCCAATGGCCTACAGTTGACGATTAGCAATATAACGGAAGATGATTTCGGCGCTTGGCTCACCAAGCTCAAGGTACATAGCCTTAATGTTACAGCGCTATCGCTTACCGTTGACCAAGAGGGGCAGTTAGCGGTTAGCATGCAACTGAGTACTCAATGACCAAGCTAAAAATTACGCTACTAATCACCGGGTTTGTTTCGCTTTTAGCGTCCTTCATCGTTCTGCAAACCCCAGCCAGCTTGATTCTATCAGGCTGTCAATTTGCACGGGTAGATTGCAGTTTCCAACGTGTTGAAGGATCGATGTGGTCGGGAGAGGCTAGCAATGGATTGGTTTCGAGTTCTGGCTACGGGTTAGCTATTGATTCCTTAACATGGAGTATCTCCACTGGCATGGGTTCCGAAATAGGCCCTCATGTCAGCCTCCGCGTTGAAGATTCCGCGGGGTTCGCGACTGCGCAGATTTATCACACTGCTGAACAGCTAGGCGTTCATCAATTTCAGGGTGATTACAGCGTTTCACAGCCCAATTACTCCTTCGATACTACGCTGTTGGTGGAATCTGCAGTTTGGGATATGGGTACGCGGATTGAAGCACTTGTCGGCAGAGTTCTCGTCACTAACCTCACCGTCAATGCCGGAGAATTCTCCCTTGATTTAGGCGATTTTGCTGGCGATCTAAGTGCCAACGATGGGGCGCTTGTTATTGCTCCAACGAGTGTCGAGTCGCTGTATGAAATTGACGGTGAATGTGAGCTTCGCGGTAACCGCTATCGTTGCAATTTAATTGTTGGTGCTCAGCAGATTAACGATGAGCGTATTCATGATGGTCTAGCGCTAATTGGCCGTAGAACAGGACCGGGTGTCTACGCGTTAAGCCTATCGGGGGCAATCTAGTAATGAATGAGCAACGGGCAATGCAGGATATTATCTGCCAGTACTTCGGTTTCTCGAAGACGCCGTTCTCTATTTCGCCGGACCCATCGCTACTCTATTGGAGTCACCTTCACCGTGATGCCTTGGCAAATCTTGAACTGAGCATTGCCAGCGGCAGTGGCTTGGTTTTGTTTAGTGGTGAGGTGGGAACCGGCAAGACAACCATCATTAGACGCTTAGTCAGCGATGCAAATCATGCCGTTGAATATGGAATCATCCTTAACCCTCTCCTCAATGATGAAGAGTTGATGGTCGAAATTTGCCGTGAGTTCGCGGTGAAGGTTCCAGAGAGCGACGGTTCATCATTAAAGAGTCGCTGCTTTAATGCGCTTCGTGACCAACTCATCGAAAACTTTAGCCAGGACAAGAAGACGGTGTTAATTATTGATGAAGCTCAACATTTGAGTTTTAACGCCTTAGAACAACTTCGCCTCCTGACTAATATTGAAACGGACTCGCAAAAACTATTACTTATCATTTTTGTGGGCCAACCTGAGCTCCGTCAGTTGATACAACAGCCGAAACTTCGCCAGCTTGCACAACGAATCACCTATCGACCTCACCTCCGCGCGTTAGATAAAAAACAGTGCAAGGAGTATGTATATTGCCGATTACAAACAGTAGGCGTTACTAATCCAAGCGATCTTATTCCCAGCCGGCTCATTCCTCATATCCATCGCTTAAGCGGCGGTGTTCCACGCGCGATTAACAGTCTGTTAGAGCGCTCGTTACTCATTAGCTACGGCGAACATCAACGCAGTATTAAGAAGTCGCATCTACTGGATGCTGCGGCTGAAGTTGCCGACTGGGAGGTTACTACTGAAAAGTCTACCTCATCGCGTGTTGGTTTAGTCGTATCGCTTAGCTTTGTATTGCTTGCAATCGCAGCGGGCTGGCTGGGGTGGCAGTTTACAACCAGTGACAGTGTTTTGAAGACGGAGGCCGTGGAGCTCTTGCAGAGCTCAATGGGTGTGTATCGGGGCGAAAACCGCTGTGACTTCATCGTCTTACCGCAGCGTTGTGATGAGGGATTTCTTCCGCCAACGAAGTTAGCCTTCTTTCAAGCACCCATTGCGGTAGAAACTACAGATGGTAGCTATTTAGTGCTTGGAAACGGAAACAACACTCAGCGCGAATTACATACAAAGAGCGGAAGTAAAGCCGTAGATAGAGTTTCATTGGTCGCTAATTTAAGTGGTAGGTATGTATTAATTTGGGAGCCTTTAGGTGTAGCGTCGTTGCCTGTTTCTAGCGCGAGCTCCACCAACGATATTAGACATTTAGCCACGATGTTCGCAGAACTCGACCAGCAAGATAGCGCGCTGAGTGACGGCGAATTTAACGCGGCGCTAAGCCAACGTATTCGGCTATTCCAACAACAGTATGAATTAGAAGGAACGGGTGATATGGATGCCTTGAGTTACTTCTATCTCCAGCAAGCGTTAGGGGAATAGTATGTCTTCGTTACTCAAAGCTATCGAGAAAGCGCAGGGGGAGAATCCAGCGCAGAACGTGGACTTATCCGATTATGCTTCCGAATCCATCAGCGACGTTAAAGGCTCGAAGGGTAGATTTCCGAGGCTTTTGAGTAGCATAGCGTTGGTGGGTGTGAGTGTTATCGTTAGCGTCGCCGTGTATATAAGCTTGAACCTCCCTGAGGACATTTTAGCTGGCGGCATCGCGCCTGCACCTGTTAGTGGTAGTCAACCTGTGGGTGATTCGGCAATATGGCTTGAAGAGATACCGCAGCCTTCACAGGACGATAAATCTCTACTTGCAACGCCTGTTAGTTCAGAAACCGAGGCGCTTTACGCAGAGGCGGGGCAGGCTGAGGACGTTGATACAGTGAATATGGCTGCTGAGGCTAATAGGGCTGCTGAGGCGCTTTGGCAGGAGGCTACACCCATCGCTGAGTTGCCGCTAGACTTGATGCTAGAACTGGAAGCAATTAATTACAGTGCCCACGTTTACAATCCTGAATCGGGCGAAGGCTTCGCTTTTATTAACGGTGAACGTCTAGAGGCTGGTCGCTTCCTAGGAATTGCTCAGATTCAAGCGCTAGTAGAGCAGGGTGTGATATTTAAAGCACGTGGAACCCTGTTTCGAATTGAAGCACTTCAGGACTGGGAGCTGCAGCTTAGTCAGTAATTAGTGGCTAGTGATTTCATGTCAGCTATTCAGTTATCGTGTGGGTGCGGAGGAAGAGTTTTTAGCCCTCTGGTGATGTGGATTTTTGCAGCATGAATTTTTGAAAGCGCATTGTGGTTCTGCCAGAACAAAAAAATGGGAAGCCTCAACAGCTTCCCATTCTCTTTTCACTTTTCAGCGGGGACGCTTAGAAGTGGTACTTAACCAATAGGCTTGCTGCTGTTTGGTTAGTAGTGAAGAACTCTGAATCTTCGATACCGTACTTGTTTTTCCAGTAGTCTACTTCAACACCAACGTAAAGCTTGTTTGCACCGCTTTCGCCATTAAGTGCCATGCCCAAGTCATACTTCAACTGTGGATTGATGTGAAGGTTGGTTGCATACTGATCATCACTGGTGTTGAAAACCCAGTCAGCGAAGCCATCAAAAACAATTTTTGAGTTGCCAACTTTAAAGTCCATGTTCCAAACAGGCGTTAACTGGAAACCATCTGAATCGGTATTGATGCCAGAACGGTAGTAAACGTTAGTTTGGAGGAAGTTGAAGCCCGGTACGTTCCAGTCAAAACCAACACCTGAAAGAAAGGTTTCAACATCACCACGGCCATTCTCTAGTGTGAACGCTAGGAGTACGTCAGCGAGAACGTCACCGCCAAGTTCGGCGCCAAACGCTTTGTTCATGCTGATACGTGGAGAGATTTCACCGTAGAAACCGATGTTGTCCTGTGTTTTAGAGTCGTAAGAAGTCGCATCGTAAAATACGAACACATCACCCCATGTAGTACCGGCTACATATTCGAAGGTTGCGGTATGCTGACGGTCAGCATCAACTTCATAGCCTGAGCCCGAAAGGCCTGTAACGCTCACGTCACTCCAAAGAATCATATCGGCATTAGCCGCAGAAGAAATAGCGAATGAAGCTACGGCTGACGCCGCTAAAGTTTTAATCAGTTTCATAAAAAATCACCTAAATTTTTGATGCGCGAACTGTAGCAAACCTAGTTAAATTAGCAAGACTGCGTTAAAAGTTACTAATTTCGCTGGCGGATCAACTAAACTACCGACATATGACTGTTTTTAGCGGTTCCTGAGCTAAAGGCTAAATAAAAAGACTACCGCTGAGGATTAAGCGATGAAAAAATGGTTTCTGCTAGTTATTAGCGCTGCGTTTATAGGAGTAGTGCTGGCAGCGCATCTGATCGAACTAGTTTCTCCAATGGTCATAGCTTACATTTTGGTCATGGGCCTAATTGGCTACGTGATCTACTACTTAGATAAGCGTCTTGCAGAGCGGGGTGGCGAGCGTATTCCAGAGAACTTCTTGTTACTGCTAGCGGCGGCAGGAGGCTGGGTTGGCGCGTCCATTGCTAAAGTACAGTTTCATCACAAGACCTCAAAGTGGTCGTTTCAATGGCGCTATTACTTGGCAATGATCTTTAACATTGCGCTGATCTATTTCGTAGTGTGGTTATTTTAAACTAGGAGAGCTAGTTTGATCGTTTGGCTAAACGATAACCCACTATAAAGCAGTTAGAGGGTGGTGAAACAGGCCAGTATGAATACCGGCCCGCGTAGCTGTTCAGCTTCTACCAAACCTTCGGAATCCGCACATATCCTTCCATTAGTACTCGTGCACTGCGCCCCATGACAGCTCGTTCGATGTACCATGCGCCGTCACAAAACTCAGCGCGCGCACCTACGGTCAGCGTACCAGATGGATGTCCAAAGCAGATGGATTCTCGCGCTGCTCCTCCCGCTGCGATATTAACCAAGGTGCCTTCAATGGCAGCGGCTGCAGCAATTGCTACCGCGGCAGTTCCCATCATGGCATGGTGTAATTTACCCATGGACATAGCGCGAATCACGACATCAATCGCGTCAGCCTTAACAGGCTTACCACTCGAAGCGGTATAGGCTTCTGGTGGCGCGACCCAGGCTATCTTAGGCGTGTGTTGACGCTGCTTGGCTTCATCTAAGGTTTTAATTAGCCCCATACGCAGTGCCGCGTGAGCGCGAAATAGTTCCAGTTTCTCGAGTAGTTCCGAGTCGTTATTGATATCGTCCTGTAGTTCGGTACCGCTAAAACCCAAATCAGAAGCGTTAAAGAAGACCGTGGGAATGCCGGCATTGATCATTGTTACGCTAAACGAATCATGTCCTGGGACCGTTAGCTGATCTACCGCATTGCCAGTAGGAAATATTTGGCCGCCACCATCGACGGGATCTAAGAAGGCAACTTCGATTTCCTCGGCAGGGAAAGTCACGCCGTCCAGCTCAAATTCCCCGAGCTCCTTTACCTCACCATTATGGATGTGAACCTTGGTAATAATGGTCTTACTAATATTCTTCTGCCAAATTCGAACTTCTGCAACACCGTTTTGAGGCACGCGCTCAGGCGCGACAAGCCCCTGAGCGATGGCGAAGGCGCCCACTGCAGCACTGAGATTACCGCAGTTACCACTCCAGTCCACAAAGGCCCGATCAATGGCCACTTGACCAAAGAGATAATCTACGTCGTGATCGGGCTGCTGGCTCACATCAACGATAACGGTCTTACTTGTGCTCGACGTAGCACCACCCATACCGTCGGTTTGTTTGCCATAGGGATCTGGACTCCCGATAGCACGGAGAAGTAGCGCATCTCTTTCGGGACCGGGTTGCTGCGCTTCAAGCGGCAAATCACAACGCTTGAAGAATACTCCTTTGCTCGTGCCGCCTCGCATGTAGGTTGCGGCAACGCGTTGTTGGGGTAAGTAAGTCAATTCAGTCTCCTAGTTAGCGCTGCCGGCTAAAAAGTCTTTGGCAAAGCGCTGCAGCACACCGCCGGCTTGATAGATCGAAACTTCCTCAGCCGTATCCAAACGGCAATTTACCGGGACTGCTACACGGCTACCGTCGCTACGCGTGATAATGAGTTTAAGCGCAGCACCAGGCGCGAGTTCGCCCTCAACATCGAAGCTCTCGGTACCATCAATACCATAGGTGTGTCGGGTATCACCGGCGCTAAACTCAAGCGGCAGTACGCCCATACCAATAAGATTCGTTCGATGAATACGCTCGAAGCCTTCAGCGACAATTGCTTCAACGCCCGCCAGACGAACGCCCTTAGCGGCCCAGTCGCGAGATGAACCCTGACCATAGTCGGCACCAGCAATGATGATCAATGGTTGCTGACGTTCCATATAGGTTTCAATCGCTTCCCACATGCGAGTGATTTTACCCTCAGGCTCAACGCGAGCGAGCGAGCCTTGAACAATTGTTCCGTCCTCTATAACCATCTCATTTAGCAACTTTGGATTAGCGAAGGTTGCCCGTTGGGCAGTAAGGTGATCGCCTCGATGCGTTGCATAGGAGTTGAAGTCCTCTTCAGGAAGCCCCATTTTAGCTAGGTACTCGCCGGCGGCACTGGCTGCCATAATGGCGTTTGAAGGTGATAGGTGATCAGTAGTGATGTTATCGCCAAGGACTGCTAGAGGGCGCATGTTCTTCAGCGCACAGGCATTTGCAAACGCGCCTTCCCAGTAGGGAGGTCGGCGAATATAGGTGCTCATTTCGCGCCAATCATAAAGTGGACTAGCGGCACGCTCCTCGTTAGTGTCCAGATTGAACATGGGTATGTAGACATCGCGGAACTGCTGAGGCTTAACACTCTGAGCAACCACGGCATCGATTTCCTCATCGCTCGGCCAGATATCCTTTAACGTTATTGCGTTGCCAGAATCATCGAAACCCAGTGGATCGGATTCGATATCAAAGCGAATAGAGCCCGCAATGGCATAGGCAACCACCAATGGCGGTGACGCTAAGAACGCTTGATCAGCGTGGGGGTGAATTCGACCATCGAAGTTGCGGTTACCAGATAGCACCGCCGTGGTGTAGAGATCGCGATCCTTGATTTCCTTCGCAATCTCGGGACGAAGCGCACCACTCATGCCATTACAGGAAGTACAGGCAAAGGCAACAACACCGAATCCTAGCGATTCTAAGTCACCCATTAAGCCCGCTTCTTGAAGATAGAGCTGAACGGCCTTTGAACCCGGTGCTAGAGAGCTCTTAACCCAAGGTTTGCGCGTTAACCCCGCGCGATTGGCATTTCGGGCAATCAGGCCCGCCGCGATCATATTACGAGGGTTGCTGGTGTTGGTGCAGCTGGTAATAGCGGCAATAATGACAGCGCCATCCGGCATCTCGCCATCGTTGGAGCGGTAATCGCCAAGTATGCCACGCTCGCCTAGCGCTGAGGTTGGCAGGCGTTTATGCGGATTTGAAGGGCCAGCAAGGTTTCGTACTACACTCGAAAGGTCAAATTGAAGCACTCGCTCATACTCAGCGTTCTCTAGCTGACTGCGCCATAAGCCCGCAGCTTTTGCGTAGCGCTCAACCAGCTCAACTTGATCATCCTCGCGCCCAGTGAGTTTGAGATAGTCGATGGTTTTGTCGTCAATGGAGAACATTGCCGCCGTAGCGCCAAATTCTGGCGTCATATTTGAGATAGTGGCTCGGTCGCCAAGATTTAATTGGTCGACGGCATCGCCGTAAAACTCAAGGTAGGTAGAGACGACCTTTGATTCGCGCAGGAACTCGGTCAAGGCCAATACAATATCGGTTGCGGTGATTCCTGGAGCACGCTGTCCTACTAACTCGACACCCACAATCTCCGGAAGGCGCATGTAGGAGGCTCGGCCAAGCATGACACTCTCGGCTTCTAAACCACCTACGCCAATCGCGATGACGCCTAGCGCATCAACCATTGGCGTATGGCTGTCGGTACCCACCAGCGTGTCCGGAAAAGCGACCCCATCTCGGTTTTGGATGACTGGCGACATACGTTCAAGGTTAATCTGGTGAAGGATGCCGTTACCCTGAGGGATCACGTCGATATTCTCGAATGCTGTCTTAGTCCAATTGATGAAATGAAAACGGTCTTCGTTGCGACGATCCTCAATGGCTCGGTTCTTGGCAAAGGCGTCTGGATCATCGCCGCCAAATTCTACTGCTAGGGAATGATCGACCACCAGCTGAGTTGGGACTACAGGGTTTACCTTTGCCGGATCACCTCCTTCAGCGGCAATAGCGTCTCGCAAACCGGCTAAATCTACTAATGCGGTTTGTCCGAGTATGTCATGGCAAACCACGCGAGCAGGGTACCAGGGAAAGTCTAGGTCACGCTTTCGGTAGATCAGCTGTTCAAGGCTCGCTGTGAGCGTCTCCGGTGCACATCGACGCACTAAGTTCTCAGCTAGCACGCGCGAGGTATAGGGTAGGGTATCGTAGGCTCCTGACTTTATATCATCTACGGCGGCGCGAACATCGAAATAGTCAACGTTACTACCGGCTAGCGTTTTGCGATAATTGGTATTCATAGGCAATCAATCCATGTGAGTGTTGAACGCAAAGCGGGCGCTTCGCGCTCAACGCAATAGTTAGCGAGTGGCAATAGGCGCGACGGTGCGCGGCTCAGGACCAACATAGTCTGCACTGGGGCGAATGATACGGTTATTCGACCGTTGCTCCATAACATGAGCTGCCCATCCGGTGATACGCGAACATACGAAGATCGGAGTAAACAGCTTCGTGGGGATACCCATAAAGTGATAGGCCGAAGCATGGAAGAAGTCAGCGTTACAAAAGAGTTTCTTGGTGTCCCACATGTATTCTTCGCAGGCAACTGAAATGTCATAGAGCGACGAATTGCCGAACTCGCCAGCAAGCTTTTCCGACCATTGCTTAATAATACCGTTGCGCGGGTCCGAGGTGCGATATACCGCGTGTCCGAAGCCCATAATCTTTTCTTTGCGCGCTAGCATGCCAGCCATCTGAATCTTCGCATCCTCGGGAGAGCTAAATCCTTGTATCATCTCCATCGCTGCTTCGTTCGCTCCACCGTGAAGCGGGCCACGTAGGGAACCAATTGCTCCGGTAATACAGGAATACATATCGGAGAGTGTTGATGCACAAACTCGGGCGGTGAACGTAGAGGCATTAAACTCATGCTCTGCATAGAGAATAAGCGAAACATCCATTACGCGGCGGTGAAGATCCGATGGCGTTTTTCCGGTGAGCAAGGCAAGGAAGTGACCGCCTAAACCATCTTCATCTGAGGTGCAGTCAATCTCTACGCTATCATGGCTATAGCGGTACCAATAGCACATGATCGCAGGGAAGGCCGCTAGGAGGCGATTCGCTGCGGTAAACTGATCATCAAAGCTTGTTTCGGGTTCTACGTTACCTAGAAACGACGCACCCGTGCGCATAACATCCATTGGATGGGCACTAGCCGGAACCAACTTTAGGACGCTTTTCAAATCGGCAGGTAGATCTTGCATTGTCTTGAGTAGCGCCCGATATTCGTCCAGCTGCTCCTGATTCGGAAGCTCGCCGTAGAAAAGTAGGTAGGCAACCTCCTCAAAGCTGGCATTCTCCGCCAGATCTGAGACGTCATAACCTCGATAGGTGAGCCCTGAACCTGACTTCCCAACCGTACAGAGTGACGTTTCCCCAGCACTTTGACCGCGAAGGCCTGCGCCGCCTAATTTTTTATCAACCATGATGAGCTCCTATTATTTATTCTTGCCTTCGGCGAAAAGTTGATCGAGTTTGGTTTCGTAATCGTGATAGCCCAGGTAGTCGTATAGTTCCATGCGCGTTTGCATGGTATCCACTACGGCCTTTTGGTCGCCGTCTGCCAGAATGTGTCGGTAGACATTCTCGGCAGCTTTATTCATGGCTCGGAACGCGCTCAACGGGTAGAGCACCATTGCGGCTCCCCATTCACCAAGCTGTTCGGTATTCCAAAGCTCGGTTTGGCCAAATTCGGTGATATTTGCGAGGATAGGGACATCAAGTGCCTCAGCAAATGCGCGATAATGCTCCTCAGTTTTTACTGCCTCGGCAAAGATGCCGTCGGCACCAGCGGCTACGTAAGCTTTGGCTCGTTCGATAGCAGCTGCCAATCCTTCTTGGGCGAAGGAGTCCGTGCGCGCCATGATGAAGAAGTCTGGGTCAGTACGGGCGTCTACAGCCGCCTTAAGACGATCTACCATTTCCTCAGTGCTGACAATTTCCTTATTCGGACGGTGTCCACAGCGCTTCTGAGCAACCTGGTCTTCCATGTGCACTGCCGCGGCGCCCGCTTTTTCCATATCGCGAATAGTCTTCGCAATATTGAATGCGCCACCCCAGCCGGTATCGATATCAACCATCAGCGGTAGCTGACAGGCCGACGTTATCCGCTGTACATCAACGATGACATCATTGAGCGAAGTCATGCCGAGGTCCGGAAGCCCATAGGAGGCGTTCGCGACACCTCCGCCAGATAGATAGATGGCTTGATGACCAATCTCTTCAGCCATCATTGCGCTGTAGGCATTGATGGTGCCTACAATTTGGAGGGGATTATTCGCAGCAAGGGCGTTGCGAAATTTCTTTCCTGGAGTCATAGCAACCTCTTATAAAGGGGAACGTAAGTTCGGCGCAGCAGCTGTGTGCTCAGCCTTTTAGTTCGTTGTTTAATAGTGATTCAATAGTGTTCTTTGAATAATGAATATGTCGGCGCATTAATATTTCAGCTAGCTCGCCGTCACGGTTGGCGATTGCCGTAGCGATATGCAGGTGCTCATCAAAGGCCTTGGTTACCCTTGGTCCAGCCATACCAAGCTGAACTCGGTACATGCGGACCAGATGATAGAGCCCGTTAAACAGCACGTTGATGAGTTGCTCGTTTTTCGAACCCATGATGATTCGGTAGTGAAAATCAACGTCGCCAGCTTCCTGATAGTAGGATTCACTCCCGGCAATCGATGACTTATGGCTCACCAACAAATCCTGAAGTTGGGCCACTTCGTCAGCGCTCATATTCTCTGCGGCTAATCTGGCTGCCATGCCCTCTAAGGCTTCGCGAACCTGATAGAGTTGGATAAGGCCCTCGGGACTTAGTGCCACCACTCTGGCACCAACATTAGCTTTGCGTTCAACAATATGGCACGCAGCTAATCGGTTAATCGCTTCACGAATAACAGCTCTACTGACACCGTACTTTGTCGACAACTCTGGTTCACTTAGCTTCGCACCAGATTCAATCCGACCAGCGATGATGTCACTACGAATCTGCACGAAGGTCTTATCGGCGTTGGTGATTGCTTCGAAAGTCATTAAAATATCTTCTTTGCGTGATTGTCGACAATATATAGTTAAATACACCTTTTTACAATGGCCTTGGCCTTCATTGTCGACAATCTGTTGTATTGCACTCTAAATGGAACTGGCGCTGCTTTTCGAATCTGATTGAGTAGGCTATCATTTGCTAATGAGTCTCGGGGAGTCATCAATGCGGCCATCGAAGGTTGAAAAACTTGCTTTAGAGCACGACGCAGCCAAGTTGTTTATGCGTGCCTACGAACTTTGCTTTGGTATAGAGGTCCGACATATATGGCACAACGAACCTCGGCGCCCGGATGTAAGTTGTTATCTTGGTAACGAGAAGTTAGATCTCGAAATCGCACACTTATACGGATCTGAAGCACAAGCCATGGAAATATTAGGCAGGGAGTTGACTGCTGCCACTCGGGCCGAGTTAGTCGTTATCGATCTCTTGGATGAAACCCAAAAAAAGTTGGTAACGGCCTTAAACCGAATCCTAGCCGGCAAGGCTCAAAAGCACTACGACTCAGAACGAGTGTGGCTAGTGATCCGCAACGCAAATCCCGCTTGGGATGCCGCTGATATCAAAGCCGCGACGGACGTTATTGAAGTGCCAACGGATACCCCGTTTGAACAAATTTGGATGGTAGGTGACTGGCAGGGCGCTTCGGGAATTGTAAGGCTGGCTTAATAGGGTGAGTGACACCTTTGACAGGGAATTAGTGAACGAAGGGACGCAATAATTCATGAAACTTAGCGAACAGTGTGCTTTTAAGGAATGCCTCCTAGGCATTAAAGCTCACTTGAAATATCTCAACACCTTTTCATTCATTCTCACAATTTGTGGGCTGTTGATGCTCAGTGGCTGTGTCCCCTCCATTGTTAGCTACACACAAAGCCCAGAAGTTCATGGTCGAGTGATTGACGAGGTGGGTAACCCTATCGCGGGGGCAAGGATTACCTTAAGAGGAGAGGATGCTTTGCAGTACGGCTACACCGACGAGC
>JBEDTZ010000025.1:0-12177 GCA_040119265.1 Pseudomonadales bacterium
AAATTCTTCTGGATAACGCTTTCCGCGCATGACAACACCTCATAAATCTGTTCAGATTATATAACTATGAGATGTCTAGTTCACTAGGACCGTACCAGGAACTAGTCCAGCCGGAGATATTTCGGACCGTTAACGAAAGATACTGGTATCGTCATAAAAGCTGCGGTCAGCTAATTTATACTTCCGCACAACACTATATTAAAAACAAACATAGTCATAGATGTCCGTACTGCGATTTTTTTTCTCCCCATCTCTTAGTAGGTGAGGACGTAAATCTTATGGGAAGGTGGGTTAATTTCGTCACTAAGGGTTTATTATCGCTTTTAAATCCAATTATCCCCGAGAACGAAAGTCAGGCACTCGAATTTCTCTGTTCCGGTTGCGGAAGTCAATTTGGCGGGAACGTAAAAAAGATCCTCGACACCAAGTTTTTCGGGTGTACGACCTGTCGAGTAAACTCTTCGACTAAGGAAACCGATAGGGAAATCGAGGTAACTTTGGCGAATACGAGAGGATACTTTCTTAAGGAGTCGATATCGAGCGTCAACGAACAAGCGGTCTTCTTCAGTCACGAAAGTGAGCAACACTTTAATGGTAGCTACCTGGAGTTAGTAAGGAGTCTTCCGCGCTCGTTATCGGGGTTTGTCTCTTCTTCGAACGATCGATCAGTGGATAGAATTAACCACGGGCTGCCTTATACCAAGGCGGATGACGCGGTGCTTCGACGGAGTATCAAAGACGGCTTACGCTATTTCGAAATAGCCAGTCTGCTTGGTCGGAGCGACGGTTCTGTTAAGCAGCGTGCGCGGAGGCTTAGCCTTAGAAATGATGAGGACGAACATTATAAGCGGATATACTCGTTGAATGACCAATCGTTTAACGAAGTAACCTTAGAATCGTCCTATTGGGCCGGTTTCTTGGCAGCGGACGGTTGTATCAAGTCGAATGGACGTGGTTTTTCGCTCGAGCTTCAAGGGACTGATGAGACGCACCTCGCGAAGTTACTAAGTTTCTTACAATCGAACGCTAAAATTGCGTATCGATCAATGTCAATAACCAATCATAAAAAGCTGTATGCTAGTGTAAACTTTACATCCAAGCAAATAGTCGACGATCTAAAGAAGAACTTCAATATTACCCAACATAAAAGTCTTACTCTAGAGCCGCCTTCCTTGGAGACCATTAACCTACAAATGGCTTTTGTTTGCGGAGTAATTGATGGTGATGGAAGTGTGCAGTTCGTAAGAAATCTTCGGACTAATCGTTTCTCAGTCGCAGTAGTTTCTGCCTCCAAAGTATTTATCGAATGGCTGAATAATGTTTGTTCCACGGTTTTAACTTTAAAACAGAAAACAATCCATCAAAGGGAAAGGTTAAACACGATTTATACAATTATTTTTTATGAAAATGAGGCTCGTCAGTTAATGAGATTACTTTACGACAACTTAGCTCACGACCTACCGTTGGAGCGAAAGAAAGAGACTGTTTATACCGCGGGAGCTTATGAAGCGGGGTAGAATGGCACGCCGATGGTTGCGCATTCTCTTACTTCTAATCACAGCCATTGAATAGGGCGAGTCGTGTTTTTAGTGAGCACCACCGTTCTACCACTCTTGTATGAGTTACTTAGCCTATTGGAGCAAAGACTTAAGTTCTCCTGTCTGTCGCTATATGTGGCTCTTCCATTATGGCGTATACTCGGTTATCAGGTACTGGACAGTATTGCACTGTAATTTCGAAAATCAGGTCTGGAAATAACTAATAGAAGAAGGCACGTTAATGACTATTTTTGACGCATTATTCGGAATTTCACTCATCGTATTCTTTGCCTCGGTCTTTGGTTATTCAATCCAAAAGAGCGATGCTTCGATCTCGATGCTCCTCGATAAGGAGGATTGGGCGTTAATAGAGTCTTCGCAATCTAAGTTGCCAAATCACGAGGGCTGGAGAGAATGAGTAATCAGACTAGGGTAAGCTCGGGAGTAGATGAAAATGATTTCGAGGTAGCGGATGGTATTCTCTCGAGGTGGGACTGTAGCACTCAGGAGAAATGTGTCATCTTGTCGATTGACCATTCCCAGTACGACGCTCTTCTGAGCGCAGGCTCTTCAGTGTCATTTGATAGCGAACAGCTAGAGCGCATCAATCATATTGTACGAATCGACGAATCACTACGGCGGACCTTCAACAATCCCCAAAATATTGATGGGTTTATGCGCATGAAAAACAATAATAACTACTTTTGTGGCCGCACGCCTCTTGACGTTATATTAAGCGGTGGCTTAGTGGACCTTGCGACTGTAAGACGACGTGTAGTCCCTCGGTTTTGAAACGCTTTTATGTGTCATTGAACTTTTGAAAAGAGCGGTCCGACGCTCAATCAGGCGTAAATTTGTTTGGGTAGAGAAGTTACTTGAGCTTGATAGGGTTTAAGGTCGACTTCAAATAAAGCGGATGGGCTGGCTCACCGGACTTGTTTATTTTCAATGCTCTTAATTCCGGAAGTAGAGACCGAATCTCATTCGAGCGATTCAAAAAGGTTCCATGATTACCCCACGCGCCAATGATCAGGCCCGCGTGTTGAGCAAGTAATAACAGCGTTTCATTATTTTTGTCGCCAATCGGGTTGGGAGATTTCTTCATGTTTTCTGGTTTAGTCGCCCGATAGGCAAAAAGATTGGCCATACATAAACCGCCAAATCCCCAGGAGGTAGCAAAGTTAATACAGCGCCGAATAGTGGGATCATCGTTTGTTTCATCTGCAGTAGATGGATTGAGTCCGATGAACACGACGTAAGGTTTTGACTCATCCCATACCCGCCAAAGTTCATAGCGATAAGTCCGACAATTTGATAGTTTTGCTGTTTTTTTCACTTCACTTATCTACAACTTCAACTGTAACGTTCTGAGCACCAAGGTACGCACCTTACTACAATCATAATCTCAATTCCGCTATCATTGTAATAATTAGATTTAACAAGGTTTTTTTAGATGTCATGGCGACTAGCTCATTTTACAAAAATTTCGTAGTTTCAAATCCAACTGCTATTAAAAATCTTAACAAGGCTCTCGATCGTCCAAGGAAAATCGAATCTAGTGATAGGGACTACGAATCGGACAAACAAAAAGCTATCGAGCTATTCAAACGTTCGTTATCTCGCTAGCTGCCGAACCAGAAAAAGTAAGTAGAAGAAATAGCGTTAATTGAACTATTCATCACTTCGAATTCGTCGCTAAAATCAGCACTTCGGATGTATGTTGAAAAGAATGCTATCATCAGAGCGATGCCACATGGAGGATTTTATGTTGAATTGGATTGAGGTTCTGCTTAGTTTCTTGCCAGCCATTTTCTTTTGCGCTTTTATCACATTTTTTGTCTACTCAGTCAAAAAGAATGCGAAATCCACTGGCTTGCCACTCGATGATAAAGACTACGAATTACTCAATATAACTAAACCTGAATAATTCGTTATAGTTTTTAGCTACCTGCCGTACGCGAATAGCGCTACTTTAAGAGTAGAAAGTGTCTAGAATTCTAGGGTCGAACCATAGCTTCACCGGCTCTAACATCCAATATCTAGTCCCCGCCAGCGTTCATTTTCGGACTACGCTCGATAGCTCAATTAAAGCTAGTTTTAAGCTGAATGCCCTCCCTTCAAACGAACACTAGAAGCCCGAATTTTATGGGTTGTCTATTCCAGTTTGAGCTACGCTCAGATTACACATTAGCGTAGATGTGCGATTGAGTGGCGCAAACAAGATTGCCAACAAAGGCAGTAGCAAGCGGTTTCTCATTACGGCATACGGTGGAATCAATTAGGTCAAATTGGGAGACGCAGTTTGAATCACGTTTTAAAGAAGAGTATTGAATCGACTCGCAAAGAGCTTCTGGATATCGGGCTTCGCGGAAATACGCTACTTCATTTTAAGCATTCCGCTAAAACGATTCCTATTGTAGACGAGCTGTCAGCTGAGATCTTTAAGCTACTCGTTACTGATTCGAAGTCGATGTCATTCCTCCCGGTTCCAAGCGCGCTAAACGAGTCGGATGAAGTCGATCCTCTTGGCGCGCTGCCCAAGGTATGGAGTGAAAGCGTAGCAACTAATCGCCACACCGACCTCAAACTGCAGACTAGCTTAAAGGGTGAGGCGTTGGATAAGCGTTTAGTCCGTGTAGAGAATGAGGCAAAGACCTTCTTTGAGGAGCAGGGTATCGATATTTTACATGTCGCCCTCGGCTTTCTAGAGTGGTATGAAAGCGATGTGTCTGAGCAAAAACGCCTAGCTCCTCTCGTACTAATCCCAGTTGAATTGCGCCGGTCAACCGCCAGAGAGAAGTTCAATGTTCGGTACACCGAGGCTGATTTAGGTACAAATTTGAGCCTTCAGGCGAAACTAAAGTCTGATTTTCAGCTATCACTACCCGAATTCAGTGATGATGTTGAAATTAGCGATTATCTTGCCAACATTCACAAACTCGTTTCAAAGCAGCTTCGCTGGAAGGTACACCTAAACCAAATCGCGGTGGGCTTCTTTTCTTTCGGTAAATTCCAAATGTATCAGGATATGGATCTTGATAAGTGGCCCGAAGAGGCGCTTGTTTACGAGAATCCAATTCTATCCTCACTGTTAGGTGATGGCTTTGAGTCTCGTGATGGGTTGGGTGAGGTTACTGCTTTAAGTGATTTTTCAGCGGTATCCGATAGGCAGGAACGAAGCGTTTATGATTTGCATCACGTTATGGACTCTGACTCATCCCAATCCAGTGCAGTTAGAGCGGTTAAGGACGGTGGCTGTCTTGTAATTCAGGGTCCCCCTGGAACCGGTAAGTCACAGACAATCACAAATATCATTGCTGAAGCCATCGCAGATAACAAAACAATCTTATTCGTATCAGAAAAAATGGCGGCGCTAGAGGTTGTGGCGCGACGTTTAGAGACGAGTCAGCTTGGTAGTGCGTTACTCGAACTTCACTCGCATAAGAGTAACAAGAAGGCTGTTTATGAATCGTTGCGCGCTACGTTGGAGCTCGGTGAGCCCGAACTCGTCGATCGTTCACGACGATTGGTGGAGCACCAAGAACGTAAGGATTATCTCAACCAATACGCGCAGACAATTAATACCCCGATTCTATCGAGTGGCGTTAGCTATAACCAAGCTGTGGGAAGACTGCTGTGCTTGCCACCGTCGCCCGAAGAGCTCGAGAAGCCACTTGTTTGTTTTCCAGAGTTATCAAGCGACACTGGCGCCGACTTTCACGAAAAGCTCGCAGCAATCAACGCCATTATCGAGTTCATTGAAAAGATAGGACCACCACGCGAATCGAAGTTTCGTTGGCTTGGAAAGCAAGCTTTATCCCCCTTAGAGGAGAGGACTCTACTCGCAGATAGCAAGCAACTTGTCGATGCAATGATCAAGCTACAAAAACGTCTCCAACAGGTGGCTAGTAAACTACCCCTAACGGTTGATTCACGAATATCTCAGGGTTTAAAAATAGCCGATTATCTTTCGTGGATACTCGATGCGCCAGCTACTATCGGTGTCGACTTGACCCTAAATACCTGGCTCGAGAATGCTAGAAGGGTAGATCAAGTATTAGAGGAGATAACAATTGCTCAGGGTATAAGGGCTGATTACGATGCCACTTTGATTGATCAAGCTTGGGATACAGATCTCCTAGCGTGTCGTAGCGCCCTCAATACTATCGGCGTGAAGTGGTGGCGTCTTTTGTCGGGAGAGTATCGGTCAGCGCGACGAAAACTGCGAGGTCTTATCAAAACAGGGCAGCTTCCTTCTATTGACGAGTGTATTAATCTCGTTGATCAAATTATGGAGTTTCAAGCAATTAAAAGGCGGGTCGCTGAGAATGCTTTAACGCTCGAATCGCTCTATGGTTCCCTTTGGCAAGGCGTTACCTCGTCGCTGGCGCAATTATCGAATACTAGAGCCTGGATAACGCGTGCCGTTGATGTATTTGATGATCGTAGCATTGCTCAAGACGTCCTCTCAAAGATTGGTGTCTCCGACTTACCGTTAGTGGAGGCACAGGAAATCGAACGAACTGTCAGTGAAATAGCGCTCTTTGAGGCGAAGATTAATGAGTTTTCGATGAGTATTGAAGCGATTCCGGGTTGGTATCGAGAGGTTACCTGGGACGAGATAATCACAACCTTATCGATGTGGCCAGAAGACATAGAAGGATTGTATCGACATACCCAGTTAAAACGGATGTTAGCGTCATTAACTAGCTTGAAATTAGACGCGTTTAGCCAGATCTTTGAGGTGTATTCTGGGGATTTTAGCGATATTTCAGCGCACTTCGAGCGCGTTTGGTTCGAAGGTCTAGTTGAAGAAGCATTCCGTACTAGCGATATCTTGAAGCACTTTGACGTCACTATCCACAATCGAATGCGCGAGGAGTTTCGGCAGTTAGATCATGAGTTATTTAGTGTAGCGCAAGAGCGTTTAAGCAAACAACTATACGAACGTCTACCAAGTACATCGGGCGGAGGCGGGCAGCTAGGTTTACTGCGCCGTGAGATGAATAAAAAGCGCCGCCAGTTGTCGATTAGAAAGCTTATTGATCAAGCGGCGAAGGTCATTCAAGACATTAAGCCTATTTTTATGATGAGCCCTATGTCGGTAGCAACCTATTTGCCACCAGGCAAAATCTCGTTCGATTTAGTCATTTTTGATGAGGCCTCTCAGGTAAAGGTGGCCGATGCATTACCGCCGCTATTAAGAGGGCGGCAAGCCGTAGTGGTTGGCGACACGAAGCAAATGCCTCCCACAGATTTTTTTGGCAAGGCGCTAGAGCTTGATGATGAGGAGGCAGAGGGATCAGTGACTGCAGATATCGAGTCGGTGCTGAGCCTTTTTCTTGCTCAGGGCGCGCCGGAATCTATGCTGCGATGGCACTATCGAAGCCGACACGACTCTTTGATTACGGTATCCAATCAAGAGTTCTACGACAATAAGCTTATGATCTTTCCCAGCCCCGGTGCGAATCCTAACGCTACGGGTTTATCGTTTCGCCACCTCCCAGAAACCAGTTATGATCGCGGTGGAAGCCGAGCCAACCTAGGGGAAGCTCAGGCATTGGCACGAGAAGTCGCTCATCATGCTAAAACCTGTCCAGAGCTAACGCTCGGAATAGTCGCTTTCAGTACCGCTCAACGCGATGCCATTCTCTTTGAGGTTGAACGAATTCGACGCGAAGAACCGGAGATTGAGTCCTTTTTCTCAAAGCACGATGATGAACATTTTTTCGTTAAGAACTTGGAAAATGTTCAAGGTGACGAGCGCGATATTATTTTGATTAGTATTGGCTACGGTCGTACTCAAGCGGGAAATATGGCGAGTAGCTTTGGGCCACTTAATAGAGAGGGAGGCGAGCGTCGCCTAAACGTGCTAATTACTCGCGCACGAATGGCAATGGTAGTTTTCTGTAATTTCACGGCTGATGAGTTAAAGATTACTGGTAAGACACCGTTCGGGGTTAGATCACTTCACGCATTCCTAAAGTACGCCGAAACAGGTGTACTTGAAAATAAACGTGCGACGGGCAGAGATACTGACTCACCCTTCGAAGATGAAGTAATCAGCGCCATTGAAAGTCTAGGCTATGAGGTAGAGCCGCAAGTCGGGTCTTCGGGCTTTTTCATTGATATAGCGGTGCGGGATCCCATCAAACCGGGCAGATTCATCTTGGCAGTCGAGTGTGATGGAGCAACCTACCATAGCTCAGCGACAGCTAGAGATCGCGACCGTATTCGACAAAACGTGTTGGAAGGGCTTGGTTGGAGATTTCATCGGATTTGGAGTACAGATTGGTTTCGCGATCCGAAGCGACAAACCGAGTTGTTGAAGGGAGCTATTGAAAAGTCGGTCGCCTTTTACCAAGCACTTGATAGTGGGAAACCTCAACTACATTCGCCGCCCACTCAAGCGTCGATACCAACCGCTAAGGTCGTCCGCAGAGAACGCGTTGAGGATGATTCTGGTGTTGAATATCGAAGAAGTGATGCATCACTGGGCATAATGTCTGCAGAGGATCTATTAGAGATTGATGAGTCACAGCTTCGGGCGATAATTTTGAATATTCTTGAGGTTGAGGCTCCCATTCATATAAAAGAACTCGCAAAGCGCATCGCAAATGGTTGTGGGGTATCGCGGGTTGGACGACGGCTTCTCGACCGTTTCAGCGATACGGTCCGAAGGCTTGTTTACGACGAGCTCAATAGGGTTACCGATGACTTTATCTATAGTTCAACTGCTGAGGTCACTCTCCGTCGCCGTTCGGGAGAGCTCAATAAGTCGCAGCGGAATATTGAGCTTGTCTCTCCTGAGGAAATTGCCTTAGCTATTACAGAAACCATAAAGCTTAGTTATCGAATCAAGTATGACGATATAGCGAAATTAGCGTTGGATCAGATCGGGTTTGGCACCGCGTCAGCAAAATCTGTGCGAGGTATAAATAGCGTTTTAGACTCGCTGTTAGCGAAGGGCGAAGTAATAGACGCAGGTGATGGTTTATTGGAGTTGAGAGAGTAAGAGCTGTAGCGGCTATTGTTAGGTTTTCTCCGTCTTCGATCTGTGGAGCCTAAGGATGGACACAAACAATTCTGACTTTCTTCCGTTGGTTACTGATTGCAGTGTGGGCGTACTTCATCTTCAGACTTAGATAAACTGACTGACTTTGTAGTGGGTTCAGATACGACTGAAGTAGGGCCCTTAGTCACTGCTCAGAGCGTGTACGCGGCTCCGCTTAAGTCAGGTAGCTAAAAGTTAACCTTGTACTTTCATTCCTTAGTCATATGTGCTTGGATTAAAGGAACTAAAACTCTTGGAATAACACTTTTCGCCTCTTTAGACTGTGTGAATGCTTAGGAGCGTTTGAAATAAAGGAGAAGTGACTCTATTGTCTACCAAACCTAAATTGTCTGCATCTGAACAGGATTTTCTGCGGGAACAGAATATCGAACTAGTTGCTGTTTATGATGCCTCCCACGCTCCAAAAAAGGTCTGGCAACCAATAGTTAAAGAAATGCCAGATGTGGTTATCGTCGCAAACACCAGCCCTTGTCGCAAAGCTAAGCATCGGCTGAAAACGCGCTCTGGCCACTGTGCGCAATGTAATACTTCGAGAATTGCCTATGTCAGAAACTACAAAAAGTCTGGAGTTTTGTATATAGCGGTGTCTGACACTGAGGGTATTGTTAAAATCGGCATTTCTTCGAATGTATCTGCTCGAAACTCTACTTTGAATAGCACTAAATATGCGGGTTGCTCCGATTGGAAAATTGTTAAAGTCTTTGATGTTGAAGGGAATGCAGGGCAATACGAAAATGCGCTGAAGAGCGAGCTACAACCCTTTGCAATTAAAGACAGATTTTACGAAAAATCGGGTCATAGTCAGCTAGCTACTGAAATATTTAGTGTCTCTCCAGCCGAGGCTATTCGAGCATTCGAAAGTCTAGGAATTCCTAAAGATACTAGTCTAAAAAGTCAGTCAACATTAGCGAAAAATAGAGACAAAAAGGGCCCTAGAAATACTTTCACGGGCGCTAGTCATCGCTGTGAAAACCTAAAAGTTGTGGGTGGATACTACTACGACGTTAAAAGACTGTATATAAATGGAGCGCTGAAGAAGGGTGCACCTGTCTACTTGAAGGCGAATCCACTTAACAAGCATGATGAGAATGCGATTGAAGTTTATCTTCAGGAGAGTAATGCCATGCTAGGACATCTTCCGGCTAGGACAAATAGAACATGGGGTATGCGGCTTAAGAGCAATCAAATCGTTAGTGCTCACGTCTTATCGTACGACGAGGCCGACCATTCTTCGATAATAATAAGGGTCGATTTTTCCGACTCTATATCCAAAAGTAAATCGCAGGGTCTACTTAAAACCGGCTCAGTCCTGAAACCGAGTGAAGCCGGTATTTACCAGATTGAGAGCTTAAAAACAAAGAGGCTGTACATAGGTTCTTCGCTAAAGCTGAAGAAGCGCTTCCAAGAGCATAGACACTTATTGATGTCGCATTTGCATCACAATGTTGCTTTACAGAAAGATTTTAGCTCTGTCGATTCTGGAGATTTTATTTTTACCCCGATCTGGAGTGTTAAAGTCCCACAGAATATCTCAAAATCTAGAAGAGACAAAATTAAGCAAGAACTTAACGAGAGGGAGGAGAGAGTTCTAAGAGAATTAAAAGTTGATGGGCGAAAATTGTTCAATCGCACTCTCGACGGGCAAGGCTATATAACGGCCGCCTCAACTTCTGCTCGGTCATCACGATTGGTTTCTACCGTGAATAATGATGATAGGAAGCTTGATGACTTAGTACGAACTTCGTCCCAAGATAAGCTGGCGCTTCCAAAAAAAAATGTACCAACTAATGTTCTACCGAAGTCCATTGACGCAAAGGTTAAGCAGGATATAGAAGAGGAAACTTCTAAAACTAGCTCTCGATATTGGAAGATAGTTTTATATCTAGCTATGTTGCTTATATTTCAAGCAATACGAAACTTTGATGCCGATAAATTCTAAGGGTGGGTCGTGGCTCATTGAGGATTATTTAGTCGCCGTGGGAACGATATTTGTCAAAAAACTGACCTTTCCCCGGTAATTCGAACCACGACATCCATGAGGTTTCCAGTTAATCTACTTAGAGGAAGATCTCCTCATGGATAATGAAAATAGCGTTAGCCTCCTGACTGGAAGTAATTTGCTGTCGCAATTTTTAAATTCCCATGGAAGGCCATGGGCAAAGTAAAAGGTCGGGCGCTGAGTTACTCGAGGTGCAAAATTTTAAACAAGTGGAGCGTGCGCGCATTCTAGGGGCACGCCAAGGAGCTCAGTACATGAATAATTTTTTTATAGCAGTGATTGTCGCAGTGCTCTTTTTGTCGGGTTGTGCAGCTACTCAAACTGTCTCTGAGTTCGATCAAACATTACCGAAAACGGTATGCATCGCAGAGCACGAGGCGGTTCGAGACGGAGTGCTTGATGCCTTGGAAGAAGGGTTCCGTATGAATGGAACTGATACGAAGGTAATTAGAGCAATTTATGAAGAGAAGCATGCTACTTGGATCCCTAGTATTTATCCCGACGAAACTGAAGGATGCGATGCCATAGTGTTCTACGTAGCAAACTGGACATGGGATGTTGCGCTGTACATGTACTTTGCAAATGTCTGGATTACAGATGTCAGTATGACGGAGAAGATTGCTCAGGCTACCTACCAAGCAGGGACTGGACCAGATAAATGGATTAATGCACGAAGTAAGATTTTAGAGCTAGTTGATGAAATGTATGCGTATTCCGAGCTGACTCCGCTTGATCGAAACCCAACATCTGTTGTCGAGCCGCCCCCCTTAATATCATCTTCGGATAGTGTTGATCCAGCTTCAGCGTTACAGGTTTTGAAGGACCTTTATGATCAAGGTTTGATAAATGAATCAGAATATACAGCTGAGAAGAAGGAAATTTTAGACTCTCTTTGAATAATTTGCTGCCAGACAATCCACTCTTTATGGGTACTGGTAAGTTGACTCAGTCTCCGAGCTAGTTTACCCATGAGTATCTATCTATGCCACCGATTTTCTTCCGATGTCATTCAGTTCGCTGTTTGGGCGAACTTCAAATTTAGCCTTAGCTCAAGGACACAGCTAAGGTAACACGGTCTTAGTGAAAAAATACCCAGCCTCATGTCGCAAACTCGATCTCTTTTGTAACGGTTAACGGATAATTGATACCCTGGTGCTGAGAGATGAGCTTAGTCAAACTGACACAGTCCGGCGTCGGTTTGACCTTTTCGGCGCTCAATTTGACACTACAATGTGGCAAATTGACCAAACGCAGATGTCCACCGCGTAAATTTCAGAATATTGGGTAGAGGTCACTATCGCGCGCAACGCTGTGGGCCACGAAATACGTCAACCTAGCGGAAATTGACGCCAACAAGTTGATTGTCAAATCAGTCAAATTGATTGAAGCCAAATGCATGCCTCACTTTGTGATTTAAACGAAGGAATAGGGCCTCCAGCTAGTAATTTTGACATGGTAGAGGTCCCCAGTTCGAATCTGGGTAGTCCTACCAATTATTGACATGGTAGAGGTCATCGATCCGGAGCGACAATCTCTTCGCACTAGCTTGCAGCCCGAATGTTTCG
>JBEDTZ010000026.1:0-11556 GCA_040119265.1 Pseudomonadales bacterium
ATTTGACTATCGGTAAAACGTGACTTTCTCATAGAAAACTCCTTTCCTTCATTTTAATGGAATTCTCTACTTAAAACCGCTGTCTTTTTTCGGGGGGATTACACCCCTATTGGGCAGAGATAACGAAAAATTCATCCTTAAAATCTTATCAAATAGTAGTCGGTTTAAATTTAGGAACTGACTATCATGACACATTACCTTGTTGGCAAGCTTAAAGTTTCAGCCGATGCTTGCCAAATCACCACCACAAATAACGGCTTTCGACTCAAAGGACGCAGACTACTACCAATCTCTGAGGATGCGATTTTTATTCGCTCCGTTAACGACCCGAACGCTGTGGAGTTACTCGTAAAGCGATCATGGGTGGATTTAACTGACCTTCTACAACGTCATTCATTCTGGGTGCTTAACGAAAAACTAGAACCGAGTCTAAAGATTCTTATTCAAGTCTTGGTACAAGGTTACGACGACCCAAAAAAAGCCCTAACCTCCATTTTCTCCAGTCCCACTTTATTATCACAAATTACCTCAATGTGGGCACGTCGGCCACTCCACGGGCCGACTTATGATGATTTTTCTGGGACTCCCTTCAACAATCTAGCTCGAAGAACCTTCCAGCGTATTCGAGCTAACTCTCCACTTCTAGCTATTTCTCCAACCCATCAGCTTGAAAACTGGCTTATTGAACGAAAGTCCACGTTGTCGGAGCTCGATGATTGGCTTCGCTCTATTTCTCGAAAAGACCTTCAGACGGCGTATTACCTGCGTCTTTTGGTAAATACAGAACAGTTTGGTCAATTCGACAGAGAGTCTCGAGGTAAATGGCGTCAAGTACAACCTCGGCAGACATCATTCAGTTATGAATAGGACTAGAATTACAAAAGACGACACGTTCGTAATTCAGCGTGAGTTGGCAGATTACCTGCAAATTCATCGCTATTCGTCATCCTCCACAGAACTGCTTCACGCACTTGAGGCGCCTGCGGATAAAGCGGCTATCAACCAAGTACTTTTTCTGTTTAATCGAACATTCCTCGACGACAGCTGCGAGTTTATTCGGAATTTCAAGTCCTCTGATATAGACACTATTAAAAACCCGAGACTGAAGGTCAAAGGGCATGGGACTCGCCACCCGGTTTTCTACTCCGCCTTTATAATTCTAAAAAGCGCGCCCCGTGGCAGCCTAAAGGAGATCGAGTTCGACTTTCTTAAACAAGCGCTGTTTAAAGTATATCTAAGCATGATTTTAAGAAAGAAGCCTACCAGCCATAACGACCATGGACTCCTATCTACGGCAGTTAGGCAATGCAGAAACATTATCCTCAATATCCTAGCCTTCGCGACAAAAGATGACTTACTTACCGACGATATTTCTTCCATCGCGGTTTCTAGCCTAAATCGTATGATTCGATCGGAGGGTTTAGACAGCGACACTATTCAAGAATTACAGAGAGGGTTTAATCAACTATTCGATAAACGTTCTCTGGTAACGCGTAAGAAAAAGACTACCCGAAAACTGAGCGTTGTGGCAGTCCAAGACAACTTCGGCAAGAAGGTCACTACGGCTATTGAGAGAACAGAGAAATCATTAAAACTAGATCCAGAAGTACCAATAAATCGAATTTTGGTGCCTAAAAACTCCCTCCAAGTCAAAGTCGATAATAACCAACTTGGAGAATGTCAATCCATCGGTGACGAAGATATTATTGTCGTTCATCAGCGCGAATCGCAGACAATAACGTTAAAACGCAAAAGCCGGTCTTTTAATTCTCCTGAACGAGATGCTGATTTCGCCAAAAACTATTTGGAAGTCAGCGCTTTCGAACAACTATCTTCATCTTCTCAACTAAATCGTCTTCCTAGCCAAATTGTGTCTAATTTCTTTAGCTTTCTGAGCCCAAAGCTCCTTAGATTCTTAGCTTTTCCATTCCTCTTCGGCTTAGATCCTGATGAAATCTTTCAGCAGATTACTCAATCCCTCTCTAAAGTATCTACGCGTGTCACTCTTAGATTTGGTATCGTGAATACTATCGATAAATCTCAGTTAGTCCTGAGCTTATCCGAAAGCCTTGCTCGCTCGCTCGTAACCTGTGTACCAAGCGAAGTAAAACGCGAAATAAATCAATTAGCTAGGAGGTTTGCCGAAACATATCTATGTATGAGGCCGACCTTTGATCGAATTCGCGCTTCAAATAAGAGCCTAATTGCACCTCATTACTCCCACCCACTGATCCCCAAGATACTTAGGGCGAAACTTACTTTCGATGCGATCGCCCAACAATCTTACTATTACTTTACCGAAAGTGAGTTAAATGCCGAATTTTCTCATGTAACTGATCATTGGTTCGAGGCTCTTTCGCTAGGACCTAACGATATAAGAATCGAAACAGACTTTGGATCCGTATTCTACTCAGATTCAACGCCAGATATTTTTAACGAAATATTCTCATCTCTGACCAGCCGCTATACTGAACTGCTCATACAAATGACCTACGACATCGATAAGCAAACAAACCTTCAGAGTAACCTTGAACTATGTTTGATCGTTCAAGTTCAGCTCCATATGGCGCTATTATTTTTCCTTAACTTGAGGTCGATCGGCGACAGAGTTGAAATTAAGCTATTAAGCAGCTCCGTTGCCGTTCTTTACGAAAAGGATTCAAAGATACATCGAGAAAAATCGTTAGTTTTTATACCTCCTCGAGTGAAAGAGCTGATCGAGATCATGAATTCGGCCGAACGTCGCCTCTACCAGATCGCTCAAATTCAAAACTTTAGAGTAACTCCTAGCAGCAATGATTTCTTTCCATTCGAAGCAGTACAGAAGCTCTATCTCAAAGAAATAAATAAAAAGCGCTTAAGTACCTCGAGAGCTCACACGATCCTCGAGGAATGGAATATTCGGACTCCCGAAAAATCTAACAGCCACCGTCACTTTCTAGCCAATTTCTTACGGAAAAGATACTCCGCATCATTAGTCGATGAATTCATGCATCACAAGAATTCGGGCTACGATGCGACCGCATTTTTCTCATCCGCCGACATCAGCCGCCTAGAAAATATTAGTAACGACGTGTCAGCCCTTATCACAGCACCTCTAATCGGAGAAAAATAACACTATGAAAGATATTTTCAGATTTATTAGCTCTCATCACAAATTCCACTCATGTGATAGTGGGTCGTCAGTAGACAACGAGCTGGCACGGTTATCTTTACTAATTGCTGAAGCATTCGACATTGATTACGCAACCTCTGTAAGTTGGCTGAATAAATTTATTGCGGTGGAAAACCTATCGTCGAGTATACAAATAGCCACTGAGCCAAGATTAATTCGCCCATATCGGCCTTCGGTTATCCCGAACACCTTAAGGGCTTACGATTTGGACATGGTCGATGCCATAGCTCGGCAGTTACGTCGTATGGAGAGACAAACAATTTCTTCATCAGAGCTGGCACTAACTTGGCTATATTTCGATCTGGTAAATCTAAATCTCATTGAGTCGAGGATAGCAATTGAAACTATTCTTATTCTCATTTCACAACGCCCTAGAATCGCCAGTAATTTCGTAGTGATCGAGACTCCCAATGGGGCAGCGTCTCTGTTGGTTGGAAAAAATTATCGCCGCTGCATAAAGAAAATCGGACAGTGCGTGAATAGTGTAAAAGCTGTAAATTCACGGATAAACAGCGGACTAAGATACTTACTGTGTTCAATGGGGCTCGTTTCCGATATTTCGCCGAGCAGACTGGCTTCAGCTATCAAAGCAAATACTTTAGTTCAGGGAGGAATGCCATTCCTCTGCGCAGCGATGTCAACGTCTCCGCTACCTCTGTGTCATAGCCATGATTTCTTGTCGCTGACAGGCCCGTCTTTAGAAGATATTCGGCCAATTCTTTTTGTTAGGCCTCTACCCCCAACCGGGCGAAGACGTACAACTATTTCGAAGCCAAAGGAGAATACTGAACAACCAGAATTAGGTGAAAAGAGCCCTCTTCAGCATCACCGTGAAGGACTGGCACTTCTTACTTGCAAACGGATTTTCAAGATTATCGAGAGTCGCTTCAAGAGGAAGGTGAAAGCGCAATCTAGTGAAATCGCTGAAGCTGCAATCAGGGATACGTTCAAACAGCTAGAAGAATGTATGCCAAGATCGTCTGCTATCGTTGCCTTAACTAGCTGGCTGCTTAATGAGGTGCTTAAAAAAGGAAAGATAAATGCGAAAACAGCTACAGTCTATTTGGATGAGTTGACTCGGGGAACCATACTTAGGTCACATAATGCTGGGACTCTAACAACCTGGAGCGAATGCGACTTTGACGAGTATCTTGCGGATCTATTCGCCAAAAATTCAAAACGACTCGACGTTGCAAAAATCATTAGGCGAGCGCTTCGATTTTTCGACTTCTTGAGGAAAAACGGATTTCCAACCGTTCCTGTCTACCAACTAAACGCCTCTGGAAAGGCTATAAAGTTTTCTCGAAATGTGATCGTTTCGCCGGCACATATTGACGACATGAGATACGCACTAAGTCACGTAAGTTCACCCTCTTTTCAAGCTGCTTCCGTCGCAATATCCTTGGCCTTCTATGGTGGACTTAGGTCAGCTGAAATAGCAAACCTCAAGCTACCAAATGTCACGATCTTCGGTGACAACCTTTATGTCGATGTTACTGCAGGAAAGACCCCATCTGCTCGTCGGAGAATCCTTCTACACATTCACGCACCGAAGTATGTGTTGAATGAACTCGCTCAATACAAGCATCAACGAGTCTCCGAAATCGGTAATCACCGGGCGGCCTATAGTTCTTACTTTTTGAGTGACCTTGACAGTATGCGTGATGAAGTAATTCAAATAGCTAATCACAATCTAAAACTTGCGTACGGGAAAAATGTAACTCTTCATACCTTACGCCATAGTTTTGCTAGTCATTTTATAGTTCGATACTACGCGATGACTAATCCGATAGTGCTGGAAGATATGTATTCACGAGGACACCCTCTATTCGGTGACGAGCTCCATCAGCGATTTATCGAAGAGTTTTCGTCGCTTGGTTCAAATACTCAAAGCCTGCTTGAGGTCTTCCGGCAACTGGGTCATTCGAGTACGTCTACACTGTTTAATACATACGCTCACAGCCTTCATATCATTCTCCGAGCTGAAGCGATACGACTAGGAAAACTAGAAGAGTTAACATCGAGTCGCTAATTACAGCATTTATAATCACTAAGAGAGTGACAGTTACACGAAGATTATTAGATTAAGAAGCTGAATTAGCGAAACTTTGCTACTGAGAGCATCTAAAGCCCTTGGTTAATCCGCTCTTGCCCATCACGAACAAAATTGGCAGAGATAGCTGAAAAATGTTAGGAGGGGTAATTCACGAGAAGTTAGTGAAACCAATCAAACCGAAGATCACTGAATCGTAAATATCGAAAAGCTATAACGCTCATCCTGTTGGAAAAACTAAAGTCGTTCCAGTAGGTCACCAACGTCGCAATCAAACAACTTACACAATTTTTCAATCACATCGAGTTCAACTCTAAGGGCTGTCTCATTATAAAGAGCAGTTACCGTACTGCGATTCAGACCGGTCTCTCTTGCGACATCTGCGATGTTTAGCTTGCGCTCACCCATCAAGCGAGAAAGATGACATTTGATCATGAATAACCCCAACCTATTTATGTGCTCGACGACGCCGCAGCCTAATATCCAAAGCTAAATATTGCGCCATTTTTAGCCTCGTTGTCAAAGTCATCACTGTCTTAACTAATAAACAAGTTGTCCGACCAGATCAGCAATATGACACTAAATTTAACAAATTGTTATCCTTAATAACAATTTGACTTGCAATTTATCAAACTGAATACTATATTGTTATTCAGGATGTCATTTTATCATTTAGGAGTGAAATATGGACCTTGAGATTCAACGCTCTATCACCCCACCGATTCCGCTGCTCGATTTGAGGCTAAGCGATCGAGAACACACCTTGAAGCTGCCTAACAGCCAGCAGCCGCTCTATAACGAGGTTACAGTGAAATTACTAGCGGATGGGTTCTTGGCATGGTTAGACGCGCCGTCCTCTACCTAAGATCCTCTAAGGATCGACACGACGTTTCAATAGAGTCGCAAAAACGCGAACTCCAGGCGCTCGCAGAACAGCAAGGCTGCGTCGTCATCGATACCTTTGAAGACAAGGTCGAGAGCGCTAAGACGGATGACCGACCTGAGTTCCAACGGCTCATGTCTGAAGTTAAGCACGATGATTGTCGATTCTCTGTGATCTATTGCTATGACACCAGTCGCTTCAGTCGGCGACAGTATCATGCTCAGATGTATAAACATCTGCTAAAGAAACACTCTATCGACCTGGAATATTTGAAGCTACCAAAGACAGACTCAATGCTTGATCCTGTCATCGAATCGATAATGGAAATCTTCGATGAATTCCACAGTCAAAAATCAAAGATGGACGGGCTCCGCGGGATGCGAGAAAACATTCTTCAAGGATGGCGCGCTGGCGGACGAGCCCCTATTGGCTACCAACTCGTCAAGCATGTTGTCGGCACCCGCGATGGACTGCCGATCACAAAATCTAAACTTGAAGAATGCCCCACGCAGTTTGAACGGGTCAGAAGCTACCTACAGGAACGCGCCAAGGGACTTTCTCGGCGCGCTGCGATAGAACTATTAAATCTTGATATAGCATACTCAACCCTATCCTATGTCGAAGATCGGCTCGAAATCTATTGCGGACACACGGTTTGGAATCGCCTTAACGAGACGATCGACGGCAACTATGTGGGCGGTAGACGAGTTCGTGATAAATCTGAGTGGGTTATTCAGCGGGATACTCATCCGGCAATGATCACAGAAGACGAAGCTAGTGTCATCCGACTTCAGATTGAGAACCAAAGAGCGCTATCCGCCAAAAATGGTGGTCGAGATGAGCGCGACCGCTACTCCAGCTACATCCTCTCACCACTCATGCAATGTAAGTGCGGTGCGAAGCTACATGGTGACAGCGGTTATTATCGCTGTAGTGCTCGCTGTGGGGAGTCTGGGATTAAACAGTCGACTTTGGAGCAGTTAGTCCTTCGTTTTCTCGTGGAAGAACTCCTCGACGATTCAACGATTGACGGTGTGTATGCTGAAGCGAAGAAACGACTAGACGAACGCACCAAGGGGCTAAAAAGTCAGCAGCGCAAGCTAGCTAGTGAAGTCGCCGAGTTAAATACTGAAATCACCGAATTGGTAGCACTGTTAACCGAAGTCGAGCACAAACGCCCCCTCCTCGACCGAATCGATTCACTGGAAAGCCAACGAACGCAGCTGGAGAATGTGGCGAACGACATTACATTACCATCACCGGATACGGTCGTTGAGAGCATGACAAGAGACCAAGTACAAGCGTACTTCGACAGCCTCAAGAATAATTTAGAAGACAACGACTACCCCACTCTACGAGCGCTCGTCGCGTCATTAGTAAAACACATTGACTACACGCGGATGTCGATCAAAGTCTATTGCCACCTCGTGGAGCAACCCAAGCAAATTATACTGCCAACAAAAGCTTATCAACAATCCAGAAGCCAACGGAGCTATCATGACCAAACTCATTAATCACCCTCAAATCAACTCAGTTCAACTTGGGTTAGTCGGCGAAAATTTATTCGCTCAAATGCTCGATCAATGGCGAATCTGCTACATGCGCCTCGAACAGTCAGTTTCTACTAAGCCGCTAAAAATTAGGGAACTTCGTGCTAAACGCGTTGACTTTGTACTTCCGAGTAATCCCACGTTAGGTATTCAGAACAATCTGCTCGTAGATGTCAAAAATTATCGACTCAATCACACCTATCGTCGATTCATCATTCGACAGGAAGAAGTCGACATGCTTTCCAGATGCCAGGAAGCTTACGGTACGCCAGAGGTTCATATCGCCTTCCATAATAACGATTCATATGAGCCCTCCTTTTATATGGCGAGCATTCAAGACATTATTCAATGCGCGGTAACCATGGAAGCTTCGGACTTTCTCAGTATATCGATTGACGCCCTCTCAAGTGTCTCAACACTGAAGGACTTTGAGCAATATATCTTAACCGGCGGTCAATATTGGCAATGAGACCTTAAATTGACTGCCGTGCTTATTATCTTCGCGGCAGATCGAAAGGTCTCATTGTTCAACATTAGATTGCGTATCGACTATTCGTAGGCCTCGGCGTCGATGCTTTGGCGAGCATCTCAAATAGCCGGATATCGAAGTGGCGTGAAAAGAGCGATCAAGTCGGCGTGATTCAATTTTCAGCAGTCACCACCAAAAATCACCATCACTCTCTAAGAGGATATAATAAATTGAACAGCTGCTAGTAGCCCGTTACTAAGCGAATCGTAATCCCAACTTTCTCCCCAACCAACCATGCGAGCCGCCATCTTCTCTTCTTTTAGGTAGTAGATTCAAAGGCACAAGCTGCGCTTTAATTGGTTACCCGCTGACAAAGGACAACTCACTATGTGGCAATCTTTACAAATGGCTCAGTTAGAGCTTGGGATTCAATACACAGTACGAACCTCAGCCTCTGTAGAATATGCTGTCTATGCAGGACATCAGTCATTTTATATCGGAGACGAGCTACATTTTGATATTGAAAGCGTCTGGCTAGAAATCGAGCGCTAAGCAACGAGTATTTGAATCATAAGCCCGATGGCAGCCTCTTGAAGGCTTCGGCACAACCTAAAACTAGGCTCCGTATTATTTGCTTAAAGCCCCACACTGGACGAAACACTCGCTGCGCTCGTGAATAAAAAGTAAAGGGAATGTGCCATTAGGCTTCGCCTATTGGCCCTGGACGAGACGAAAACCGAGGCCGTTGACGCGGCCCGCCGCATTGCCCCTACCACGGTTCGACGAACGCGAGGTCGAAGCCATAGAATAGCCGAAGTAAGAACCCCCACGAAAGACACGCTTCGAGCAATCTCCTAGCTCCCAGGCCGATCCGTTACTCGGTGCGCCCTGGTAACTCGCATTCCAGCAGTCCTGTGTCCATTCCCAAACATTGCCATGCATGTCATACAGCCCCCAGCGGTTTGCCGAATAACGGCCTACCTCGACCGTTTTGCTATTCCCAGACTCATAGTAATTCGCTTGATTAGCAGCAATACTATTACTGTTCCAGTTATAATCTGTGGTCGTGCCGGCTCGCGCGGCGTATTCCCATTCAGCCTCACTCGGTAAACGCCAGCTTAACCCAGTATCTTCCTCAAGCCAGTTAATATAGGTTTGCGCGTCATCCCAGGACACATTTATCACGGGTCGATCACCTCGCCCCCAACGCTTATCAACTGGATTCGCACAGACGCCCGCGTCAATACAGGGCTGATAGTGATTCCAGGTCACTTCCGTGGTCATTAGTTTAAACCCCGACACGCTAACCGCGTGAACGGGCTTTTCGTTCTCATAGCCATTGCCCGTCAAATCACCCATGCGGAAGCTACCTGCGGGTATATCCGCGAGGGTAATTCCAAGCTGAGCCAGGGTGGTTTGACTAGACGCTAAAGTAAATGACCAACGGCTTTTCTCGCTCAAATCCACCGTTGTATTTAAGGGTTCGTAACCAACCGCTATCAAACGAATACGGTGTGTTGTCTTGGCTAATTCAATTCCATCAAAATACGTTACGCCTGCGGGTTCGTCCGGTAACACCACCCGCACACCACTCACATTCGTGCTGATCCAGAGCGGAGCTGTGTTGGCTACTAATTCAAAACTAAATCGAGTTTGCGAACTTGATACAATGATTTCGCCACTTAAGCTTTGGTAGTCATTTCTACCAATCGTCTCTAGTTTATAACGCCCGTCGACCAATTGAAGCGAACTATTTAGATCCACTCGGCGCCCATCGACTAGCGCTAATTGATAGCCGTTACTGGGAGTAATTTGAATCGATACATCACGAAGTACAGGGAGCTCCACTTCAACGTCGGGTGATGTATCATCCTGAACAACCTCCAAGTCGTTATTGCCTGGTTCACCAACCACTGTATCAAACCAACCCTGTTGAAAGCCGATTGCGGAAATAGCAAGAATTAGCACAGCAAGGGATACTAGTACTTTCGCGGTGTTGTTATTGGCGGGAGATTGCGGCGCTATCGTCGCGCTTTGATGCGCTTGCTCCTGCGGCTGACTTACTTTACTGATCTTAACGGCGGCGTGTGGACTCTCCTGAGCCGGAGGGTTAGTGACTCGCTCCTGCCGTGCCGCTGATTGAGTCTGAGTTTTAGTTGGTGTTGGTGATGAAATCAACGCCTCAAAGGCTTCAACGGACTGTAAACGCTGCTTGCGACGAATACTTAGCCCCTGATTCACTGCAGCAAGGAAGTTGTCAGGGTACTCCGGGTACGTTGCTGAGCTCAGCGTTTCAAGCAAATCACCTTCATCATCATTAATCGAGTCTTGTCGATCTGGAGATGCCGCTGGCTTCACACCGGTGATACAGCGGTACAAGGTCGCCGATAGCGAGTAAATATCAGTCCAAGTCCCCTGATTCGTAGTGCGCTCGGAGTACTGCTCGGGTGGTGAATAACCGCCGCTGACTAACCCCGTGACCGTCATTGAGGCTTCGCCCGCGGCATGTCGAGCGGCACCAAAATCCAGCAACATCACTTCACCGTTTGATTTAACGTAAACATTACCGGGCTTGATGTCGCGATGAAGCAGTCCCTCTGCATGCACAACGGCGAGGCCGCTGATGAGCTGATTTGTCCAGTCCTGCAGCGTGTCTGATTCTACGCGGTTACTGTGTGCGTGAAGGTATTCGCTTAGTGATTGTCCCTCTACGAATCCCATGATCATATATGCAGAGTTATTCGCCTGAACTAATCGCTTAACCGGGACGATGGCAGAATGCAGGAATTTCGCAAGAATACGCGCTTCTTTAACAAAGCTTTCTAGACCCCCTCGATAAGCTGACAAATCGCCCGCGACCGTCGTTCGGATGTTCACCGTATCGTTGTCGCGAGAGGCTAAATGCTTTGGAAAATACTCTTTAATCGCGACATCGCATTGTAAAGTATGATCCCAAGCCTTATAGGTGATACCAAAGCCACCTTGACCAAGAATACCTGTGATTTCATATTCGCCGATGCGGGTACCGATTGGTAAATAGCCCGAGTGTTCCGGAGTGCTCATATCATCCTAATAGAGTCAGTAGTGAGGGATTTAAAAACTCTACATGTACCGTTGGATGAATTCAATAAGCACTCCATTGATTGGGCGCCGATTGAACACAGCTTTAAATTTTCAGTCGAAGTGGGTAACCGATGACGTTTATAGATACTCGCGTGAAAATCATCTGTAGGGCTGATTTGCTCCCCTCGGGGGAATTGCAGACAAAATAAAACCCCAGCAGCTTATTGCTACTGGGGTTAATATGGCGTCCCCAAGGGGAGTCGAACCCCTGTTACCGCCGTGAAAGGGCGGTGTCCTAGGCCTCTAGACGATGGGGACTTAGGACGATTTCTTTCGAAACCTAAAGCATCTTTCGATACCAAC